>NZ_FOPM01000046.1 GCF_900113485.1 Methylobacterium gossipiicola | reverse complement strand
GCGACAGCTGCTCGGCCGAGGCCGACAGTTCCTGCGAGCCCGACGACACGTTGCTCGCCGCCATAAGGGCTTCCGTCACCACGCCGCGCAGCTTCACCGTCATGGCCTGGATCGCCGAGAGCAGATCGCTGATCTCATCGCGTCCCGTGACGGCGACATCCTTGGTCAGGTCGCCGGCCGCGACGCTCTGGGCCGAGGCCACCGCCTTGGACAGGCCACGGGAAATCGTGATCGCGATCCAAGAGGCCATGGCGATACCCAGCAGGACCGCGCTGACCGCCACGGTGATCGTGATCGTACGGGTCGACTCATAAGCCCCCTGCGTATCGTGCACGAAGGTCTGGGCCACCTGCTCTTCGTAAGACCGCAGCTTGGCGACCTCCTCCACGACCGCCTTGCGGGCGTCGGTGAACGGGCCGACATAGGTGCGCAGGGCCTTCGCATCGGTGTTGGCGACGCCGAGGGCGAAGATCTTGTCGGCCACCGCCGTCCACTGCCGCACCGCCGTGGTGAGGGAGCCGACGCCGTCGGAGAAGCCGCCGGTCGCTCCGAGTTCGGCGAGCTTGACGAGATCGCGGTAGAGGGCGCTGCGCAAGTCACCGAATGCGGTGGCGGTCTTCGCGAGCGCGGCTTCATCCGTGATCACGACGGCGCGGTAGAGATCCCCGCGCATCTGATAGCCCTTGACCTCGAGTCCCTCGAGCAGGCTCCGTCCCTCGACGGAGAGGTCGGCGCGGTTCTTGAGATCGGACAGGCGGGTCGTCACGTCCGCGAAGGTGGCGGGCAACTCGGTGGTCGAGAGATTGGCCGCCGTGTTGTTGCCGTTCAGAACCGCGAACTCCATGCCCTTGGTCACGGCTTCGCTCAGCTTGGTCCAGTTGTCGCGCAGGGGCTGAATCCGGGCACGCTCCTCCACCGGCACGAGATCGGTGTAATCCTTTAGGAGACCCTGGAACTTGGCGTCATGCGCCTTGAAGTCGGCGAACAGCTTCTCGCGGGACGCGTTCGTGGGTTCGAGCAGGGACCGCGCAAACATCCGCGCCGCATCGAAGGACATCGACTCGAAGCGCAGGACCCGCTGGATCTGCGAGAAGGGGCGAGCCGCGAAAGCCTGCATCCGATCGTTGGAGCTGCTCAAGCTCGTGATCGCGAGGGTGCCTATTCCCCCAAGCATCAGGAGGACGAGCGCGAAGGCGACCCCCAGCTTGGCTTTGATCGTGAAACGCATCGTAGCTCCTCCAAATCAGTCAATATAATTAGTTCAGCACACGCTCGATATCGGGGATGATGACGAATTCATCCCCAAATTTGACAATGTTTTTGATGTATTCAGGGCGCCAGCTGGTTCCGATCTTCGGAATTGCCTGACGCTCGTCGAAATTGATTTCTGTTACCTCGAACACTTTGTCGGCCACGAGGGCGACCACCACGGGATCGTCCTCGATGGGCACTTCGATCACCACGAACCGGGTGTCGCGCGTGGCCGCCGTCGGCGGCATGCCGAAGCGCTCGCGGATATCGGCGAGGGGCACGATGTTGCCCCGCACGTTCACGACATTGGCGAGGTGGGCCCGCGCTCCCGCGACCCGCGTCGCGGGAATCGGATCGATGATCTCGCGCACCATGTTGGCGTCGAGGGCGAAGGTCTCCGCTCCGATGCGCAACATCACGACCTGCAGGGCGCCCTCCTGCCGAACGGCCTCGGCGGTCTCAGCCATCACGCCACCTCCTGGAAATCTTGGATTCTCTCGGCCCCGTCGCCAGCCACGAGCTGACCGACGTCGATGATGAGCGCGGCGGTGCCGTCCCCGAGGATCGCCGCCCCCGAGAAGGTCGTCACATCCGCGTGCAGCTTGGACAGCGATTTGATCACCGTCTGGTGGTTGCCGATGATCTGATCGGCCACGAGGCCGATCCGGGCGTCACCGGCGGTGATGACGATGACCTTCTGGTGCGGATCCGGCTCGCCCTCGGCGCCGAACAGGCTACGTAGGCGCAGGAACGGCACGAGTTCGCCGCGGATGTTGAGGAAGTCGCGCCCCCTCGTGTTGCGGTCGGCCTCCGGCAGCTCGACGCATTCCTCGACGGCCGAGAGCGGCAGGACGTAACGCCCCTCCCCGACCCGAATCAGCAATCCCTCGATGATCGCCAGGGTCAGCGGCAGCCGCAGGGACACGGTGGTGCCCGCCCCCGGCACCGTGGAGATGTCGATGGTGCCCCGCAGGCCCTCGATGGTCTTCTTGACGACATCCATGCCGACGCCGCGCCCCGACAGGGCCGAGATTTCCTGGGCGGTGGAGAAGCCGGGTGCGAACAGGAACTGGTAGATCTGCTGATCGGTGAGTGGCGTCCCCGGGGCGACGAGGCCCTTCTCCTCGGCCTTGGCGCGAATCCGGGCCGCGTCGAGGCCGGCGCCGTCGTCGCGCACGCTGACGAGGACCTGTGCCCCGACATGCTCGGCGGTGAGCGAGATGCGGCCCGTCGGATCCTTGGGACCGGCGCCGCGACGCACGGGGTCTTCGATGCCGTGGTCGATGGCGTTGCGGATGAGGTGGACGAGGGGATCGGCCAGGCGCTCGATCATCGTCTTGTCCAGCTCGGTGTCCTCGCCCTCCGTGACGAAGTCGACGGGTTTGGAGAGATCGCGCGAGAGATCGTGGACGAGGCGCCGGAAGCGGCTGAAGAGCGAGCCGATCGGCACCATGCGGATGCCCATGGTGGTGTCGCGCAGGCGCGCGGAGAGGCGCTCGATCTCCTCCGAGATCGACTTGATCCCCGGATCGGCCTGGAGGCCGGCGAGCTGGCTGAGGCGGGCCTGGGCGATGACGAGTTCGCCGACCCGGTCCATGAGTTCGTCGAGGCGGCTGGCTTCGACCCGCACCGTCGCGGAGGATCTGTCGTCGGGCCGCCGGGCAGCGGCGCGGGCTTCGGGGGCCTGAGCCATCGCCTCCGCGGCCGGCGCCGGCCGGTGAGCCGGGGCGGGCGGAACGGGCCCCGAAGCGGGCACGGTGTCGACCGGCTTCTCCGGCGCCGTGGCGACGGGAACCTCCTCATCGAGGGAGGTCAGGGTCAGCGTCACCTCGTCACCGACGAAGATGAAAACGTCGTCGATGGCCTCCCGGCTCACGTCGCCGGTCAGGGTGACGTCCCACGCGATCGCCAGGGCTTCCGGATCGAGGGCGGCGAGGTCGGGGACTCCGTCGAGGCGGGGGGTGATCTCGCAGGAGCCGAGATCCCGAAGATCGTCGAGGAGGGCGAGGGGATTGGTGCCGTTGCGCAGGATGCCAGGATCGAACACGACGCCCATGCGCCATCCAGAGGCCGCATCCGCGACGGGTTGCGGCACCACCGTCGCGGCCGCGGGCACCGGGGCCGGCGCGGACCCGGCGACGAGGTGCTTCAACTCTTCAAGGACGGCTTCACCGATGATATCAGAAGTGCTGTCCGGATCCTCGATGAGCATCCGGATGTAGTCTTTGGCCGACAGGGACACGTTGACCAGTTCGACGCTTGCCGGAACGTTGCCCTGGCGCACGAGATCGAACGCCGTCTCGAAATCGTGGGTGAACGCGGCCACGCGGTCGAAGCCGAACATGGCGCCCGACCCCTTGATGGTGTGCAGGGCTCGAAAGGCGGTGTCGATGAGCACCGCGCTACCGGGTTTCTCGCCGAGGTCGAGGAGGGTCGACTCGAGGGTGTCCAGAAGCTCGGCGGCCTCCGTTCTGAAGATTTCGATGGGATCGAGGCTGCTCATCTCTGCTCCGGGCCTGTTCGTGCGCGGGGTCTGGTCCGCCGGATGCCGCGTCGGTTCGGGCAGGCCGTCCGAGGACGAACCGGCCATGTCCCGCCGTGTCGGGCCGCAGCGGCGCGTCGCCGATCCGAAGCCCATCGGAACATTCATCGGCACACGCAGTTCTGTTCCCCACCTAAAACAAATACTGCATCAAAAGATAATTTCCGGTTACGCCCCAGGATTCCAGCGTAAACCAACACCGAACATCAAGATAGAATGATCAATTTATAAGATAATACGCTTATACCATAATCACAGGATCATCCTTGGGGCAGCCGATGCGGCCCATTCCGCAGCCCTTCCGAAGGGGAAGCGAAGGACGCGACGCGCCTCGCTCCCGTTGCATCGAGCGCGGAAGGATGATTTTCCTGTGCGGATTATGGCCGTTCGACGCGATTACGCAGCGGTCTCCCATCCGTCGCAGGCCCGATGACCGGCGGAATCGGGTTCGCTTCGCCGCCGCACCGCCCCCGAACGAGGAGCGGTTCTGGCGTCGGCGGGTTATGCAGGGAGGGGGGAGGACGTGCGGGCCGGGAAATGGGGGGCCCGCAGAGGTTTCGAAGTACCACCGCCACCGGGGCATCCGGCCCCCCATTCGGTCCCTTGAGAATGGCGGCGTTCGGTCATCCGCAAGTGTCTTGAGGGCCTTCCGGTCCCGCGACTGCTTTCCTCAAGCGGGCACCGCTTCAGGCGCGCGGACGGGTACGGCTGGCCTGGACCACATCCCCTGGGATCGATTCGTGCGTGAGGGACAAAGGCCGGGATCGTGCGGGAGCGGCGCGGCCGCTCCGATGCCCGTTCGCTTCAGTGGTCGGCGTAAAGGCGCGCCGCGTCCTCGATCCGCTGGCGTCCCGAGAGGAACGCGGAGACACAGGTCGGATCGAAATGCTTGCCGCGCTCGCTATCGATATAGGCCAGGGCCTCCTCGAACGGCATGGCCGCTTTGTAGGGGCGCTCCGTCGTCAACGCATCGAACACGTCGGCCACGGCCACGATGCGAGCGGCTAGGGGAATCAATCTCCCTCGCAGGCCAGCCGGATAGCCGCTGCCGTCCCAGCGCTCATGGTGGGCGCCTGCGATTTCGGCCGCGAGTTGAATGAGCTCACTCTTGCTGCCCGCGAGGATCTCATGACCGATGGCCGCGTGGCTCTTGATTCGAGTGAACTCGTCGGGATCGAGGCGGCCTGGCTTCAAGAGGATCGTGTCCGAGATCGCGACCTTGCCGACATCGTGCAGGGGTGCGGCGAGGTAGATCGAGCGGCAGGTGTCGGCCGAGAGACCGAGCTCCTCTGCGATGATCCGGCTGTAGACCGCGACCCGGACGGTGTGGCTACCGGTATCGTTATCCCGGTATTCCACAGCGCGGGAGAGGCGAAGGATCATCTCCTCCTCGCGTTCGAGGAGTTTGTGGGTGGCGACGTTGAGGGCATGCTCCAGCAACGACGCCTGGCTGTTCATCCAGTGCAAGGCGGCCGACAGTTTCACCAGGTTGCGCAAACGGGCCGTGAGCTCTGTCCGACCGACGGATTTCGACAGGAAGTCCGTCGCGCCTGCCTCGATGGCCGCGAGTTTCACCTGCTCGCTGATCTGCCCGGTGATCATGACGATGGGGACGGTGCGGTGGTTCGGTTGCCCACGCAGATGCCGGATCACGTCGAGCCCGGTCAGAACCGGCATGAGATAGTCGACGACGATGAGGTCGAAGGCCGTCGTCCCTGCCGCCGCGATGGCGACGACGGGATCGGAATAACCATGGCACTCGCGCAAGCCGATCCCGGTGATCACCTGTTTCAAATGATCGAGATTGGACTGCGTGTCGTCGATGACGAGGGCGCGCATGTCGGGGAGGGCCCGGACGATCTCGTCGCCCGACATCACGGCCGGATCGGCGTACTCCGGAGAGGCGGCAGGATGCTGCAGCCGGTTCATTGTCGCCCGTCCGTCCTAGTCATATGGTTGCCGCGCCGCCCCGACGCGGTGCCGCGACCCTGGGAAAGGTCGCGGTGGATCGTCCTGCGGAGACCTCGCCGGGGAGTCGCGCAGGCACCGTGGAGGCCGTCCGACATCAGGCCCGTATCAGCTTGGCGACCACCGCCAGAAGTTGCTCGGGCTTGAAGGGCTTGGTGATCCAACCCGTCGCGCCGGCGGCCTTGGCCTGCTGCTTGATCCCTTCGTCGGACTCGGTGCTGAGGAACAGGATCGGCACGCCCGTGACCGAGGGCAGGCCCCGCAAATTCTTGATCATGTCGAGGCCGTTCATCACCGGCATGTTCAGATCGGTGATGACGAGATTGACGGTGTTGCTCTTCACCTTGGCGATGCCCTCGGCGCCATCGCCAGCCTCGATGACCGTATGCCCCGCTCCAGCGAGGACAACCTTGACCATTTGTCGGATACTCGGAGAATCGTCGACGGCAAGAATGGTGGCCATGAATAGGGTACTCCGGAATCGCGGTATCAGGAAACGAGGCTCTCGGGCGAAACGCCGGAACGCCGGAAGGCAGTCATCACCACGTCGGGCACGTGCGCGAGACGAAGGGACTTGGATTGGCGGCGCGCCGTTCCGACCGCTGACACGACAAGTTGCACGAACGCGATGTCGGCCCGCGCGACCTCCCCGCAATCGAGGGTGAGGTCCGAAGTCCGGGCGAACGCCGCACCGAGGTCGCCATGCAGGGCCTGGATGGTTCGAATGCTGCAATCGTCGGGCAATTTGAGGATCGCTGGAGCGGACATGGCAAAACTCGGGACTCGCGAGGCCCGGACGGAACACCGGACGCCGACCAGCTTGGCCATGGCGGTTGTAAATCTTCCGTGAAGCTCACGTGGAGCGACAAACTATTCCGAACGCTAATATTTCGGAAAGCCCACCCGACGAGAGTGGAAGCTGCCCGAAACGACGTCCCTGCGCGGGACGTCGTTTCGGAACGGACATGAATGGACAAGGGTGCCGAACGATGGCCACGGAGGCTCTTTTGGAAGCGCGCAAGCGCTTCTCCAACCCATGGGCGCCGCGACGGGACCGTGACCTCGATCATGGGCGCCCTTCCCTGCCGATGGCCGCGCCCTCCTCTGCCCCGCGCGACACCGCTGTGGATACGGACAGCCAGGCGTCCGCCGTCCAGGCCGGGCCGAACTCCATCGACCTGCTTCAGGGCTGGCTCGGCCTGTCGACGCTGCAGCGCCGGACGCTCGAAGCCCTGCTCGGCGAGATCCACCTCACCTCCACCGACGTGGAGCACAACGTCCACAATCTGTCGGACCGCTTCCAGAACATCGCCGCGACGACGCAAAATCAGGCGGATATCGTCCGGAACCTCGTCGCGTCGATCCAGACCGTGCAGATCCAGGGCAAGTCCCTCCACCTCTCCGAAGTCGCCTCGGGCCTCGGGGAGACGCTCTCGGCCCTCATGGAAAAGGTGGCCTTCCTGTCGTCGCGCGGCGGCGAGACCGCCGACGCCCTCGACGCCGTACTGACCGAACTCGTTTCCGTGGAGGGCAGCGTCGCGCAGATCGAGCGGATCAATCGCCAGACGAACCTCCTCGCCCTCAACGCGAAGATCGAAGCGGCCCGCGCGGGGGAAGCGGGACGGGCCTTCGCCATCGTCGCCGACGAGGTTCGTGCCCTGGCCAGCTCGATCAACGGCCTGTCGAACACCATCAAGGAGCAGATCGGGGGTATCGCCGTCGGGCTTCGCGGCAGCCGGGTGCTGCTCAACGACATCGCCGCCGTCAACATGTCGGAGGAGAGCCATCTCGCCGAGGATCGCGTGCGGATGGTGATGCAGACCTTGATCGAGCAGAACGCCCAAGTCTCCGACGTGCTGCAACAGACGGCCGAGACGACGCAGGCGATCACCGGAGATGTGGCCGCGGCCATCGTCGGCATGCAATTCCAGGATCTGGCCAAGCAGCGCCTGCAGAACACCGGTTATATGCTCGAAGCCCTGGGAACGGCGCTCGGCCAGTTCGAGGAGACGACACGCTCGACCGTCCCGGCTGCCGGGGGGGCGGAGCCGGACAAGGCGTGGCTCGAGGCCGCCGTCGCACGCTGTACCCTCGGGGAGGTTCGGGGACGTCTCCAGCAGCAGTTGTTCCCAGGCAGCGCCTATGCGCCCCCCATCCCCTCGACCACAGACGACGACCTCGACGGCATCGATCTGTTCTGATCGGTCCCCGGTACGGCGGACGGCGACTTTGGCGTCGCCCGCCGTGGCAAAGCCGCGTCCGGGTGGTCCGGAGAGGACGAGAGTGCCCTGGGTTCGACGAACCACGCTCCCCAGTTGGGCGGAATAGGCGGCGAGATTTCCTACCTGTACCAACGCCGGAGGCTCGCACAGGCGGGGCATCGTGGTAGCCCCTCCCGCGTGCAGGATGGCCTCGAGAAGGCGACGGCGCCGGTCGATGGTTTAACCGGATGGCACTCAGCCGAAGGAACTGAAGCCCTCGAAACTCTCGACATGGGCCATGGCCGATTCGGGATCGTCGGCGGATGCCGGAGGCTGGATTTCCGCAGGCCCGTCCGGCACAGGCTTCGGTTGGTTTGGGTGGATCTCGTCAGAGACAGATGCGAGCGGCGAGGCAGAGCGATCGAGCTGCACGTCTTTGGTCATCCAGTCTCCTTGCGTGATGACGTCGGCCTTAAAGCGAAGCTTGGAATACCTCAGCCGACCCCAGATGGGAAATGGCGCGTGGGCGTCTTCGAATCGTACCGGTTTCCCGCCGGTCGAGATGCTCCGTTCGGGGGAGGCGCGCAGCCCTACCGGACCGGCATGATCCGCACTCGGCCCTGAAGCGGGCCGGGGGGATCGCACACGCCCGGTCACCCTGGCACTGTCATCACGCATTGCCGCGACTGCGATGGCCCGGATCGATCCCACCCCGCGCGTTGGCCCCGTTCTCAACATCACCTACGCCGGCAGAATCACCCGTGATGCCGGTGAGATCCGTCCCGATCCTACACTTTGGACTGGCCGATCCTTGGATTGCCTTTCCGTTCGGCGTCTATCGGACAGCGGCCTTCGGATGCCGGTGCGACATGGAAGTTCCAAGCCTCGACCCGAAGCGCCCCATGTGCATCGGGACGAGGTAGTCCCGGCCTCACGCCAGACGCCGCACCAGCGTTCGCTCCATGATGAGACCGATCGTGAGCGACCCCAATCCCCAGCCGATTACGTAGAGATAATCGACGCTGATCCCGAGAGCCGGATAATAGCCCAGCCTGACCCATTCGATGATCTGTACGATGGGACTCCATTTCATGGCCTCATAAATCTGAGGCGGCAAGAATTGCGGCAAAAAATAAATACCCGATGTCAAGTACAATGAGACCGTCACCAAGAGGTAGCCGATCTGCCACCCTGGAAAAAACGACAGGATACCAACATTGATCGCGCCGATCCCCAGCCCGAGCAGCAGCGCGGCACAATAGCCTCCGACGGCCATGATCGGCTCGTCGGGTATTGGATCGATTCCGAAACAGGCCAGGATCGCGAAGACGACGAGGAGGCCCGTGAAGCCTTTGACCACCTCGACGATATAACGCGCCACGATCAAATCGAACAGCTTGACCTGTGGATAGTAGGTCAGGGGCTTATTGGTGAAGATCGCTTTCATCGCCTCGCGGGAGGTATATTGAAACACCAGGGCCGGCACGGCACCGGTGGCAATGAAGAGCGCGGTGCTTCCCTCGAGCGGTGCCGCGATGCCGCGAACCACCATGATCGCCACAATCAGGAAGATGTGGGCCACGGGCCACATGACGACGACGAAATAGCCCCAATACGAGCCGCCGAACCGGGTCCGCATGTCGCGCAGCATGAGGGCGTGAATCACATAAGCGTAAACGACCCAGTCGCTCCGCTCGACATGCTGCTTAGGTTCGTAATGGGACATGGGCGATCTCGACGGACAGCGACGGGTTTTAAAGGGCCTACACTGGGAAGGCGTCAAAAATGCGCGTGGGATGGCGGGTCGTCTCCTGACATCCGGACCGGTGGGCAAGATCCGAAACCCCACCGGCCAGTGGACCGGTCACTATCGGAGCAGACCCCGATCCTAGCGGCGAGTGATGGGGGAAGCGGGGGCCAGGAGGCGCTCACTTGGCGGTTGCTGGAATGTCCCCCATCGGAACGATGTTCTTCGTCGCGTCACTTCCGAGGAAAACGAAGGCAATGACCGCAGCTAGAACCGTGCCCGTTCAGGTTAGCTCATAGTCATCGTATCCAGCGGCGATGAGATAGTTTCGGCATTCGTCAGGTCTGAAAGCCGCGAAGGCGTCCTGATTCGCCCCCACGGGGTGGTTCATTGCCAGGTTTGGTGGATCATGCTGCGAGGAGGAAGCGTCGGCGCAGGAAGTCGAGCTTGGCGCGGCCGTACATGGTGCGCTTGAGGAGCTTGAGGCGGTTGACCTGCCCCTCGGCCTGTCCGCTGCTCCAAGGCAGGCGAAGGCCGGCACGAACAGCGGCTGCATCCTGAGCGAGGGTGATGGCGAAGCTCTCGACCTCCCGCACACCGCAGGCACGGGCGTCGGACAGCCAAGCGTCGAAGGCGGGGGCGATGCTGGGCATGGCCAGCCCGCCGCCGCAGCGGCTGCGGACGATCCGACAGAACCGTCGGCCGAGGTCGACGACCTTGGCAGCCTCGTCATCCTGCAGCACGCGCGCGACCACAGC
>NZ_FOPM01000005.1 GCF_900113485.1 Methylobacterium gossipiicola | reverse complement strand
TCCTGCACCAGGCTGAGCAGCCGCTCCCAGACACCGGCCCGGGACCAGCGGATGAAGATCTGGGCGGCCCGCCACCACGGACCCAGTTCCTCCGGGATCGCCCGCCATTTGGCGCCGTTCCGATGCCGCCACAGGATCGCCGAGAGCGTGCGTTGCAGGTCCTGCGGCGGCGTCTTGGCCTTGGGCCGGCACGCCTCGACCAGAGGCTCCAGTTCAGACCATTGCGCGTCGCTCAGCATCGTCCCTCCCGCAATCAGAGAGACGAAAACGCAAAACGCGCCAATCCGTTCAAGCGACGACAGGCCCTAGTCGTGGCTGTCGTAGTGGTAGCGCTTGACCGTCGCATCCTTGATGGTGCGATTCATCCGCTCGACCTGCCCGTTGGTCCAAGGATGGTTCACCTTGGTCAGCCGATGCTCGATGTCGTGCTCGTCGCAGACGCGGTCGAGGATATGCTGACTATCGTAGATGTCCTGTCGACGTGATGTGAACTGAACGCCGTTGTCTGTGAGCACGGTGTGGATGCGGTAAGGCACCGCCTCGATGAAGTCGCGGAGAAACTGGGCTGCCTCCATCTTGCCGGCGCTCTCCACGAGCCGCCCGAAGGCAAATTTGCCGGTTCGATCAATGGCTACGAAAAGCCTGAGCTTACCTTCGGCCGTGCTCACCTCGGCGATGTTGATGTGGACGTAGCCAATGGCGTCGGTCGCAAAGCGCTGCTTCTTGGGTTTGTCGCCTTCGATCTCGGGTAGTCGGCTGATGCCGTGCCGTTCCAGGCGGCGATGCAGCGAGGATCGCGTCAGGTGCTGGATCGTCGGCTGCAAGCCATAGAGGTAGTCGTCAAGCGGCAGCAGGGTATGCCGGCGGAAGGCGACAATGATCGCTTCCTCCTCGACGGTGAGCACGGTGGAGCGCGGTTCCTTTGGGCCCATCCGGGCATCCACTGTGCTCGTCCGTTTGCGCCACTTCTGCACCGTCGTCGGGCTGACGCCGTAGCGCTTGGCCAGCGCTCTTACGCTCTCTTCACGGAGCTGGATTGCGCGACGGACTGCCTCTGTCGTCGTGGCGCTTTCATGAAGAACCTGGCCCATAGCGCATCCCTCGCAGCATGGTGGTTAATCGTACCACCACACCGCGGGATCAAACACCTAGACTGAATACCTAATCGAGGCCGAGCATCAGGCCGATATTTTGGACCGCTGCGCCCGAGGCGCCCTTCCCGAGATTGTCGAGGCGGGCGACGAGCACGGCGTGCGGATAGGTCTCGGAGCGGTATACCCGCAATTCGAGGCGGTCCGTATCGTTCAGATCCTCCGGCTCGATGCGCTCGGGATGCGGCTCCGGAACCACCGTGACCAGTCCGCCACCGGCGTAATACGCGAGCAGGGCCGCCTCCAGGGCCAAGGCGCTGGGCCGTCCGGGCAGCGTATCGAGGTGCAGCGGAATGCTCACCAGCATGCCCTGGCGGAAATTGCCCACCGAGGGGATGAAGATCGGTCGCCGGGTCAGGCCGCCATAGGTCTGCGTCTCCGGCAAGTGCTTGTGCGCGAAGCCAAGGCCGTAGAGTTGGAACGGCGCCCCCTCCCCCGCCTCGTAGGTCTCGATCATGCCTTTGCCGCCGCCGCTGTAGCCGCTGACGGCGTTGATGGAGATCGGCGTCTCCGCCGGCAGCAAACCCGCTTCGACCAGGGGACGGATCAGCGCCACGGCGCCCGTGGGGTAGCAGCCGGGATTCGCCACGCGACGTGAGTCCCGAATCGCCTGCGGCTGGTCCGGCGTCAGTTCCGCGAAGCCGTAGACCCAGGCCGGATCGACCCGGTGGGCGGTGCTGGCGTCGAGGATGCGTGGACCGCCACCCGGCATCGAATCGGCCAAGGCCACGGTCTCGCGCGCCGCGTCGTCGGGCAGGCACAGCACCACGAGATCGACGGATTCCATGAGGTCGCGCTTGACCGCCACGTCCTTGCGGTGCTCGTGCGGAATGCTCTTGAGCGTCACGCGACCCTCGCGCTCCAGGCGCTCACGGATGCCGAGCCCGGTGGTGCCCGCTTCGCCGTCGATGAAGACCGTGGGCCGGTGCTGCGCGTCGTGCTCGCTCATGGACTGTCTGTTCCCGCCGCTCGTTCGTTGCGACGCTCGCGTGATGCGCCGCGCCGCCGACATTGTCGACCCGAAAGCCTTCGCCGAACCCGGGCTATCGCCGCCCCATCCGACAGTTTCATGACAGATGTGGATGACGCGACGCGGGCGGAACGCGGGCGCGTGCCTCCGGTTGTCGCTCAGAACAACGCGAGGATGTCTCCATGCCCGCCACTGCGAAAAAGACCAATCCGGCCCTGTGGGAGAAAGTGAAGAAGGAGGTGACCGAGTCCGACAAGGGCGGCAAGCCCGGCCAATGGTCGGCTCGGAAAGCTCAGGCCGCCACGAAAGCCTACAAGGACGCCGGTGGCGGCTACGCCGGTAAGAAATCGCCCGGTAACCATCTTAAGGAGTGGACCGAGGAGGAGTGGGATACGAAGTCCGGCAAGAAGAGCGGTGAAACCGGCGAGCGCTATCTGCCGAAGGCCGCCCGCGAGAAACTGTCCGACTCCGAGTATAAGCGATCCACGAAGAAGAAGCAGGCCGATTCCGCCAAGGGCCGCCAACACTCGAAGCAGCCCGCAGACGTGGCGAAGAAATCCGCCGCCGCCCGGGACGCGGAGAGTTCGACCAAGGCCGAACTTCTGGCGAAGGCGCGCAAGAAGGACATTCCGGGCCGTTCGAAGATGTCGAAGGGCGAACTCGCCCAAGCCCTGCACGCGTGAGAATCTCCCGACCCGGACGGCGATTGCCGTTCCGGGTCGTGGCGCCTAGACCCGCGCGGAATCTCCGCCCGAGGAAAGGCCCCCTCCACGTGTCGCGACCGGTGCGCTGCCGCCTCGATCCCATCCACCAGATCGTCGCCGAGGCCCCGGGGGTCTGGCGTGCCGTCGGGTCGGATCCCTATTTCCGTATCTTGCCGCCGGACGGAAAGCGCCGGCATCGCGGCGGCTGGGTCCGCATCCGGGCCGATCTCGCGCCCGTGGGGCGCACCAAGCTCGTGCCCCTTCTCTACATCGACGACGGTAAGGGGTTTCGCGAGGCTCTGACGATCCCCCTCGAACGGGACGAGGCGGGGATCGACAACCTCGTTCGCCTGCCGCGCCGGGTGCGTGGCCTGCGCCTTGATCCGTTGAGCGGTGCCGGTGGCTTTACCCTCGGGGCGATCACCCTCAATCACCTCGGGCCCCTTGCAGCTTACGCCGAGATCGCCCGGCGCCTACGGGCGCGGCTGGCGCCGGGTGAGCGCGCCCTCCCCCGCTTGGGCGCCCTGCTGCGAACCCGCTCGCCCCTCGCCCTGTGGCGCGACTTCCTCGCCAGCGCCCGGCCGCGCCCAGTTCCGGCCTCCTACGCCGCCTGGATCGAGGCCGTGGAGACGCCTGACCGCCCCTCCGTCGCGGCCATGAGGGCGGCCATCGCAGACTTTGCCGTGACCCCGCGCATCTCCATCGTGATGCCGGTTTACGACACCCCGAAACCCTGGCTCGAGGCCGCCATCGCGTCGGTGCGGGCGCAGGGGTACGAGAACTGGGAACTCTGCCTCTGCGACGACAACTCGCCGAGCCCGCATGTCTGGCCGATGCTTCAGGCCTATGCCGCCGCCGAGCCTCGGATCAAGCTGCATCGCCGCGCGGTCAACGGCCGGATCTCCGCCGCCTCCAACGACGCCATGGCGCTCGCGACGGGCGCATACATGACCCTGATGGATCACGACGACGCGATCCCCGACAACGCGCTCTACGAATTTGTCCGCGTCCTCAACGACGATCCGACCGTGGATTTCATCTACTCGGACGAGGACAAGATCTCCGTCGAGGGCGTGCGTTACGATCCGTTCTTCAAGCCGGATTGGTCGCCCGAAGCGCTTGAGGCGTGCATGTACACGGCTCACCTCGCCCTCTACCGCATGGACATCGTGGCGCGCATCGGCGGTTTTCGCGATGAATGCAACGGCGCCCAGGATTACGACTTCGCCCTGCGCTACACCGAGCATGTCCGCAACGTCCGGCACGTGCCGAAGGTGCTCTACCATTGGCGCGCCATCCCCGGCTCCACGGCCCAGGCCATGGACAACAAGGACTACGTCATCGCCGCCGCCGTCCGGGGGTTGGAGGACCGGGCGCGCCGCACCGGCGCCCTCGATTTCGTCAGGCCCTCCCCCTATGCCGGCTGCTTCTTCCTGCGCCGCCGAATCGTGGGCGCGCCGCGCGTCACTATCGTGATTCCGACCGCCGGCCGTGACAGCGTCGTCGGGGGGCGCAGCGTCGATCTTCTGGCCGCCTGCCTCGCCAGCGTCCGGGCGGTGAGCACGTACGCGGACATCGAGATCGTCGTCGTCGACAATGGCGACCTGCGCCCGACGACCCTGGCCGCCCTGGAGCGGCATGAAGCGCGGCGCATCACCTATGCGGAGCCGGGCTTCAACGTCGCCGCCAAGATGAATCTCGGGGCCGGCCTCGCCACGGGCGAGGTGCTCGTCTTCCTGAACGACGACATCGCGGTGATCACGCCCGACTGGCTCGAGGCGATGCTGGCGCTGCTGCAGATCGAGGGCGTCGGCGCCGTCGGGCCGAAGCTCCTGTTCGAGACGGGCGAGATCCAGCACGCAGGCGTCTCCGTGGTGGATGCCACGCCCGATCACGTCCGGCGCGGCTATCCCGGCGACGATCCGGGGCATTTCTTCTCGACCGTGGGAAACCGCAACTACCTCGCCGTAACGGGCGCCTGCCTCATGGTCCGCGCGGCGGATTTCCGGTCGCTCGGCGGCTTCGACGAAGGCTACGCCGTCAACTACAACGACGTCGATCTGTGCCTGCGCCTGTGGGAGCGGGGCCAGCGCATCGTCTACTGCGCCCAAGCCGAACTCTATCACTACGAAAGCCGCAACCGCGCCCGCACCGTCGATCCGGCCGAGCATGCCCGTTTCCGCGCACGCTGGGCGAAACGGATTCCGCAAGATCCTTTCTACAGTGCTTGGTTCGAAGCGCTGCCACCCACCTTCGAACTCGATCCCGCCCGGTTCTGAGATTTTGAGCGATCCTTCGCCATCCGCGAAGGATCGGTGCCGAACTGCCGAATTGCGAACTGTTCTCATTCGCGGTTCTGTTTGCCGGCTGGCGGTGCATGCGGCGCGCGTCGGCATCGGAATGGGCGCATGCAGGCAGTGCCAGACTTGGGGGGAGACGCGACGGTCTGGGTGACCGGCGCCCTGCTCGTGGTCTGTATGGGATTGTGGGCGAGCGGCCTCGTTGCCGAGATCGTCACCGCCCTCCTGTTCTTCACCGTCGCCACGCTGTGCCGGCTGGCACCCCCGAACGTGGTATTCTCGGGCTTCGCGTCGTCGGCGTTCTGGCTCGTTCTGGGCGGCATGGTGGTGGGTCTCGCCATGACCCGGACCGGCCTCGGGGATCGCCTCGCGCGAAGCCTCTCGGGTTATCTGTCGGGCTCCTACACCGGCTTCATCGCCGGCCTCGTAGCCCTGGCCTTCGGGATCGCTTTCGTGATGCCGTCGAATCTCGGGCGCATCGCGCTGCTGATTCCCGTGGTGCTGGCGCTCTGTGATGCCTACGGCCTCGTTCCGGGGCGCCCCGGCCGCTATGGGGCGGTGCTGGCCGTCGGGCTCGCGACGCCGCTCCTCTCCGCGGCGATTCTACCCGCCAACGTGCCGAACCTCGTCATGGCCGGCACGGCGGAAGCCCAATACGGGTTGCACGTCTCCTACCTGCCCTATTTCCTCCTGCACGCTCCGGTGCTGGCCCTCGTGAAGGGCATGATCCTCGTCGCCGCCATCGTCCGGTTGTTTCCCGACCGGCTGGCGCGCGGCGACGGCGCTGTCGTGGCGGTCCCCCCGTTGACGCCGGAGGCCCGGCGTCTCGCCGTGATCCTCGCCGCCACCCTCGGCTTCTGGGTCACCGACAGCCTGCACCATATCGCCCCGGCTTGGATCGGTCTCACGGCGGCGGTGATCTGTCTGATGCCGCGCGTGGGCGTGCTCCCGGCGGACGCCTTCGGCGCTGTGAACCTGCGGACCTGCTTCTACGTCGCGGCCCTCCTCGGCCTCGTCGCGACGGTGAACGCCACTGGCCTCGGCGCTGCCCTCGGGCATGCGCTCCTGCGCCTCGCCCCCCTGGAACCGGACGCGCCGGCTTACAATTTCGGAATCCTCAGCGGCACCGCGGCGCTTCTGACAGTGCTCGTCACCGCCAACGGCGCACCGGCCCTCTACACCGCGCTTGCCGGCGAGATGGCGCGGGCGAGCGGCCTCGATCTCATGAGCGTGGTCATGGTTCAGGTGCTGGGCTACTCGACCCTGTTTCTGCCCTATCAGGCGCCCCCCATCGTCATGGCGATGGACCTCGGCCGCGTGCCCCTGGCCCAGGCGACGAAGCTAACCCTGGTGATGGGGGTGGCCTCGCTGATCATCGTCGCACCCCTGGATTACGCCTGGTGGCGGGTGCTGGGGCGGTTGTCATGACGGCGCGGCGCCCGACTTACGAATGTCGAGAACTGTCGCCGGTCCCATTCCCGGAATCTGGATTGCGGATTGGCGCGGGCGTACGGGCAGATTAGAGACGGTCCAAAATCTTTTTGCACTGCAGCGTCACGGCGCCGCGTCACCCATCGAGAAAGTCGGAAACACGATGGCTCCCACCGCCCGTCCCACGGTCACCGCACCGCTTTCGCCGCACCTTCAGGTCTATCGCTGGACCTGGACCATGGCGATGTCGGTGTTCCACCGCATCACCGGCACGGCCCTCTACGGTGGCACCGCCCTCGTGGCGATCTGGCTCGTGGCCCTGGCGGCCGGGCCGGCGGCCTATGGCTGGGTTGCGGGCTTCTTCGGTTCGGTGTTCGGCAAGCTCGTGCTGTTCGCCTACACCTGGGTGCTCCTGCACCACATGCTCGGCGGTCTGCGCCACTTCATCTGGGATGTCGGCCACGGCTTCGATCGCGAGCGCCGCATGTGGCTAGCGCGCGGCACCCTCATCGGCTCCGTGATCCTGACCGTCCTGATCTGGGCCCTCGCCCTCGTGATCCGCTGAGGAGCCGCACCATGGCCCAACCCTCCCCCAGCCTTCGTACCGCCCGCGCCCGCGTGAAGGGGCTCGGCGCTTCCGGACACGGCGCCGGCCATTGGTGGCAGCAGCGCGTCACCGCCGCGCTCAACATCCCGCTGATGATCGGCTTCATCGTCATCATCGCCATGATGGCTGGGCGCCCCTACCCCGAGGCCGTCGCCCTGGTGTCGCATCCCTTGGCGGCCCTCGTGCTCATCGGCGGCGTCCTGTCGGTGACCCTCCATATGCGCATCGGCATGCAGGTGGTCATCGAAGATTACGTCCACGACAAGGGCCTGAAATTCGCGGCCCTGTTCGCCAACACCACCTACGCCGTCGCCGTCGCGGTGGCCTGCCTCTACGCGATCCTGCGCGTGAGCCTCGCCCGCCTCGTCTGACCGCATCCGAGAACCGAAGGACCTGTCCATGGCCAGCAACGGATCGAGCGGCACGCCCGCCTACGCCATCATCGACCACACCTTCGACGTCGTCATCGTCGGCGCCGGCGGCGCGGGCCTGCGCGCCACCGTGGGCTGTTCCCAGGCGGGCCTGCGCACGGCCTGCATCACGAAGGTGTTCCCGACCCGCTCTCACACGGTGGCGGCCCAGGGCGGCATCTCGGCGTCGCTGGGCAACATGGGGCCGGACGATTGGCGCTGGCACATGTACGACACCGTGAAGGGCTCGGACTGGCTCGGCGATCAGGACGCCATCGAGTACCTCGTGCGCAACGCGCCGGCCGCGGTCTACGAGCTCGAGCACTGGGGTGTCCCGTTCTCGCGCACGGAAGAGGGCAAGATCTACCAGCGCCCCTTCGGCGGCATGACCACGGATTACGGCAAGGGCACCGCCCAGCGTACCTGCGCGGCGGCCGACCGCACCGGCCACGCCATGCTGCACACGTTGTATGGCCAGGCGGTGAAGAACAACACCAACTTCTTCATCGAGTACTTCGCCCTCGACCTCATCATGGATGACGAGGGCCGCTGCCTCGGCGTCATCGCGATCGATCAGGCGACGGGCGAAATTCACCGCTTCCGCGCCCAGCAGACGATCCTGGCGACGGGCGGTTACGGTCGCTCCTACTTCTCGGCGACTTCGGCCCATACCTGTACGGGTGACGGCAACGCCATGGTGCTGCGCGCCGGCCTGCCCCTGCAGGACATGGAATTCGTGCAGTTCCACCCCACCGGCATCTACGGTGCCGGCTGCCTCATCACCGAGGGCGCGCGCGGCGAGGGCGGCTACCTCACCAATTCCGAGGGCGAGCGCTTCATGGAGCGCTACGCGCCGTCCGCCAAGGACCTCGCCTCCCGCGACGTGGTCTCCCGCTCCATGACCATGGAGATCCGGGCCGGGCGCGGCGTCGGCAAGTCGAGCGACCACATCTATCTGCACCTCGACCACCTCGATCCGGCGATCCTGCACCAGCGCCTGCCGGGCATCTCCGAGTCGGCGAAGATCTTCGCGGGCGTCGACGTCACCAAGGAGCCGATCCCGGTGCTGCCGACGGTGCACTACAACATGGGCGGCATCCCGACGAACTATCACGGCGAAGTGCTGACCCTGAAGAATGGCAATCCCGACACGGTCGTGCCGGGCCTGATGGCGCTCGGCGAAGCGGCCTGCGTCTCCGTGCACGGGGCCAACCGCCTCGGCTCCAACTCCCTCATCGACCTCGTGGTGTTCGGCCGCGCGGCGGGCCTGCGCTGCGCAGAGATCGTCGAACCCGGTCGCCGCCAGATGGACCTGCCGAAGGGCTCCGCCGACAAGGCGCTAAGCCGTCTCGACCGCTTCCGCTACGCCGACGGCGGCACGCCCACGGCCGAACTGCGCGCCGCCATGCAGAAGACGATGCAGAACAACTGTGCGGTCTTCCGCACCGGTGAAGTGCTGGAAGAGGGCAAGACCCTCATCCACAAGGTCGCTTCGGGCCTTGCCGACATCCACGTCACCGACCGTTCGCTGATCTGGAACACCGATCTCCTCGAGACCCTGGAGTTCGACAACCTCATCGGCCAAGCCGTCGTCACCATGGAGTCGGCTGCCAACCGCAAGGAAAGCCGTGGGGCGCATGCCCGCGAGGACTTCCCGGACCGCGACGACAAGGAATGGATGAAGCACACCCTTGCGTGGATGGACGATTCCTCAAAGCAGGTCTCGATCGATTATCGCCCGGTGCATACCTACACCATGTCGAACGAGATCCAATACATCGAGCCGAAGGCTCGGGTGTATTGAGTCCTTCGCTCGGGCTGGATGCCGCCGTCGCTTAATCTCTTTCAGACACGTACAGGGACGCCTGATGGCTGAATTCGCCCTCCCCAAGAACTCCCAGGTCACCGAGGGGAAGACCTGGCCGCGCCCGGCCGGCGCAAACAACCTGCAGGAGTTCCGGATCTACCGCTGGAACCCCGATGACGGGAAGAATCCCCGTGTCGATACCTATCAGGTCGACCGGGACGATTGCGGGCCGATGGTCCTTGACGCCCTGCTGTGGATCAAGAGCAAGGTCGATTCGACCCTGGTGTTCCGTCGCTCCTGCCGCGAGGGTATCTGCGGTTCCTGCGCCATGAACATCGAGGGCCAGAATGCTCTGGCCTGCACCATGGGCATCGACGAGTGTCAGGAGCACGCCAAGGGCAAGAAGACCGGCGCCGTGCGGATCTACCCGCTGCCGCACATGCCGGTGTTGAAGGACCTCGTGCCGGATCTCACGAACTTCTTCGCCCAGCACGCCTCCGTCGAACCCTGGCTCCAGACCGAGACCCCCGCGCCCGAGGGCGAGTGGAAGCAGACCCCGGAGGACCGGGCGCAGCTCGACGGGCTCTACGAGTGCATCCTGTGCGCCTGCTGCACGACGTCCTGCCCGAGCTACTGGTGGAACGGTGACCGCTTCCTCGGCCCCGCCGCGCTTCTCCAGGCCTATCGCTGGCTCATCGACAGCCGGGATGAGAACACCGGCGAGCGTCTCGACGCCCTGCACGACCCATTCCGGCTCTACCGCTGCCACACGATCATGAACTGCGCCAACGCCTGCCCCAAGAGCTTGAACCCGGCCAAAGCCATCGCCGAGATCAAGAAGATGATGGTCGCCCGCGAAGTCTGAGCGGCGGGACCGCACGAGACAGGGGCACGCGGTTTTCACCGGGTGCCCCTTTTTGTTTCGGGTTCGAAGGACAAGCCCTTCGCGGGTCCAGGCAAGAGTCCTGAGAAACTGGCCCTGGAAAAGACGTCGGGCTCTGCCCGACACCCGCCGAAGGGATGATCCCTTCGGTATCCCGGTACAGTGCTCAGATCACTCGGCCGCTGCGGGGTGATGGGATGCGGCGGCCGGCTTCGCCTCGGGCTGCATGCCCTCCATTGCTTCCTTGCGCCGGAACAGGCGCATCACCACCACGAAGAACACCGGCACGAACAGCACGGCGAGGAGGGTCGCCGAGATCATGCCGCCCATCACGCCCGTGCCGATGGCCTGCTGGCTCTTCGAGGCGGCGCCCGTCGCGATGGCCAGGGGCACCACGCCGAGGATGAAGGCCAGCGAGGTCATGACGATGGGGCGGAACCGCAGGGTCGACGCCTCGATGGTGGCGTCGACGAGGCTCTTGCCCGGCTTCCAGAGGTCTTTCGCAAATTCCACGATCAGGATCGCGTTCTTCGCCGAAAGGCCGATGATCGTGATGAGGCCGATCTTGAAGTAGACGTCGTTGGGCATGCCCCGTAGATACACCGCCGCCACGGACCCGATGACGCCAAGCGGAATCACCAAGAGTACCGAAAGCGGGATCGTCCAGCTCTCGTAGAGGGCGGCCAGACACAGGAAGACGATGAGCACCGATAGGGCGAGGAGCAGGCTCGCTTGGCTGCCGGCGAGCTTTTCCTGCAGCGACTGCCCGGTCCAGGTGTAGCCGAAGCCCTTGGGCAATTGCTGCATCAGACGCTCCATCTCGGCGATGGCGTCGCCCGAAGTGTAGCCGGGATTGGGCTCGCCGGTGATCCGCACCGACTGGTAGCCGTTGAAGCCGACGATCTGGCTCGGTCCCATGCCCCATTTGAGTTCGGCGAAGGACGACATCGGCACCATGGCGCCCTGGGCGTTCTTCACGGCGTAGCTCAGCAGATCGGTGGCCTGCATCCGCTGAAGCTGCTCGGCCTGGACGTAGACGCGCTGCATCTTGCCCTGGTTCGGGAAGTCGTTGGTGTAGACCGAGCCGAGATTCACCTGAATGGTCGAATTGATGTCCTCGAACTTCACCCCGAGGGCGGCGGCTTTTTCGCGGTCGATGATGAGTTCCGCCTGCGGAGCCGGCGGCAGACCCTCGATCTTCATCTTCTGCAGAACCGGACTCTTCTTCGCCAGGGACAGGAGCTGCGTCTCAGCCGCCGTGAGGGCCGAATACCCGCGCTGGGCACGGTCCTGCAGGCGGAACGAGAAGCCCGCCGCGTTGCCGAGGTTGTCCACGGGTGGCGGTTCCTGGGCATCGACGATGGCGTCGCGGTAGCCGGCCAGCGCCGCGTTGGTGCCCGCCACCAGGGCGGCGGCGGAACTCGACGCGTCCCGCTCACTCCACGGCTTTAGGGTCACGAAGGCCTGGCTGAGATTCGCCCCCTGCCCCGAGAACGAGAAGCCGTTGAGCATCGTCACCGTGGCGACGCCGGGCTGAGCCAGGAGATGTTCCTCGACCTTCCGCACCGCCGCCTGCGTCCGGTTAAACGAGGCGCCGGGGGGCGCCTGGATATCGACGGTGAAGAAGCCTTGATCCTCGAGGGGCAGGAAGCCTTCCGGCAGGCGCATGAACGCGAAGGCGACGCCTGCCACGAGGGCGAGATACACCACCATGATCCGGCCCGAGGCTTTGATGAACCACGCGACACCGCGCCCGTAGCGCGCCGTCTCCCGGTCGACGATGCGGTTGAACCAGCCGAAGAAACCGCCCTTGGCATGGGCATGGCCCTTCGCCACGGGCTTCAGCAGGGTCGCGCACAGGGCCGGGGTCAGGGACAGGGCCAGCAGCGCCGAGAAGCCGATGGACGTCACCATGGCGATGGAGAACTGCCGGTAGATGATGCCCACCGAGCCGGGGAAGAACGCCATGGGGATGAACACCGCCACCAGCACCAGGGTGATGCCGATGATGGCGCCGGTGATCTGCTCCATGGCCTTGGCGGTGGCTTCCTTCGGGGGGAGCCCCTCCTCGTTCATGATGCGCTCGACGTTCTCGACGACCACGATGGCGTCGTCGACGAGGATGCCGATGGCCAGCACCATGCCGAACATGGTGAGCACGTTGATCGAGAAGCCCGCGAGCAGCATCACCGTCACGGTCCCCATCAGCGCGATGGGCACCACGATGGTGGGAATGAGCGTGTAACGGATGTTCTGCAGGAACAGGAACATCACGATGAACACCAGCACCACGGCTTCCACGAGGGTGTGCAGCACCTTCTCGATGGACGCTTTCACGGCGGGCGTGATGTCGTACGGAATGTCCCATTTCAGTCCCGGCGGGAAGAACTGCGACAGTTCCTCCATTTTGGCCCGGATCGCCTGGGCGGTCTCCAGGGCGTTGCCGTCGGGCGCGAGGGTGACGGAGATACCGGCCGCCTCGCCGCCGTTGAGGCGGGTCGAGAACTGGTAGGCGTCGCCGCCGAGTTCGATCCGGGCCACGTCGCGCAGGCGCACGTTCGAGCCGTCGGAATTGGCCCGCAGCACGATGGCGCCGAAATCGTCGACGGTGTTGAGCTGGCCCTTGACGATGATGGGCGCGAACACGGCGGTCTTCACCGGGCTCGGCTGCGCGCCGACGGCGCCCGATGCGATCTGGATGTTCTGGTTGCGGATGGCGTCCGTCACGTCCTCGGGACTGAGCGACAGGCCGCGGAGCTTGTCGGGGTCGACCCAGACGCGCAGGGACCGTTCCGTCGAGTAGAGGGTGGCGCGGCCCACCCCCGGTACGCGCCGGATCTCGTTGATGACGTTGCGGATGAGGAAGTCGCCGAGACCGATCTCGTCCATCTTCCCGTCCGTCGAGACGAGGGTGATGATGTTCAGCGTCGCGGCCGAAGCCTCTTCCACCAGAATGCCCTGCTGGCGCACCTCCGCCGGCAGGCGCGCTTCGACGCGCTTGAGGCGGTTCTGCACTTCGACGGAGGCCAGGGCCGGATCGGTGCCCGGCTGGAACGTCGCCGTGATGTTGATGGAGCCGAACGAGTCGGTCGTCGACTCGAAGCTCATGATGTTGGCAGCGCCGTTGAGCTCGTCCTCGATGAGGCGGGTGGTGCCGGTGTAGAGGCTTTCCACCGAGGCGCCGGGAAATGCCGTCGAGAGGGCGATGGATGGCGGGGCGATCACCGGATACTGCGCCACCGGCAGCATCGGGATCGACAGAACGCCGCCCAGGATGATGAACAGGGCGACGACCCAGGCGAAGACCGGCCGTTCGATGAAGAAGCGCGCCATGGTTCAGCGCACCTGAGCGGCGGATTGGGCGCCGGGCGCGGGCTCCGGCACGTCGGTGTCACGCGGCTTCGGCTTCTTCGATTCCTCCGTGGCGGGGTGGAGGTCCACGGTCTTCACCGGCTGACCGGCGGAGATCTTCTGAACGCCCTCGACCACGACACGGTCACCGACCTTCAAGCCCTCGCGCACGATCCATTGGCTGTCGACCACGGGGCCGACCTCGATGGGCTGAAGCATGACCTTGTCGTCCTCGCGCACCACCCAGACCTCGGGCTTGCCGTCGCTGGTGCGCTGGATCGCTTGCTGCGGGACCGCGAGGGCATCCGTATCGATGCCCTGCTTGATCCGGGCCCGGACATACATGCCGGGGAACAGCTCGTCGTGCGGGTTCGGGAACTGGACGCGCAGGGTCACCTGACCGGTGCTCGGATCGGCGGTGACGTCGGAAAACAGAAGCCGCCCGGCCGAGCCGTAAAGGGAGCCGTCATCCATGATGAGATGGACGTTGGCGGTGTCGGCGGAGAGGCGCGAGAGTTCGCCGCTGGCGAGGTCCCGGCGCAGCTTGTTCAGTTCGCCCACCGACTGGGTGATATCGACATAGATCGGATCGAGTTGCTGGATCGTCGCGAGAACCGCGGCCGTACCCTGATCGACCAGCGTGCCCTCGGTGAGGAGGGCGCGGCCGATGCGACCCGAGATCGGTGCGCGCACGTCGGTGTAATTGAGATTCAGCTTGGCCCGGTCGCGAGACGCCTTGGCGCCGGCAACCTCGGCCTCGGCCTGCTTCAGGCCCGCATAGGCGCTGTCGTACTGGGCTTGGCTCGCCGTCTGGCGCGACAGGAGCTGTTCCAGGCGGTCGGCCTGCTGGCGGGCGAGAACCAGGGCGGCTTCCGTCTTGGCGAGCACCGCTTCCGCGCTCTGGAGCTCGACCTCGAAGGGCGCCGGATCGATCTTGTAGAGGACGTCGCCCTCCTTGACCAAGCTGCCTTGCTCGAAGGTCCGCTTGATGACGAGGCCGGAGACCCGCGAGCGAACCTCGGCGATCCGCATGGGGGCGACGCGGCCGGGCAAATCGCGCACGTACGGAATCGGCTGCTCGCGCACCGTCACGATGCTCACTTCCGGCGGCGGGGGCGGGACCGGGGCGGCGGCCTGCTGCTTCTGGTTACAGGCCGACAGGGTGACGAGGACGATGCCGGCGGCGACGGCGGTCGACCGGACCCGGAGCATGCGTGTGGAGGGGGACGTCACGATCGATTCGCTCCTGCGAAATTCGGTCGCGGCGCAGCCCGTATCGTCGGGACGGCACCACGGCATTCAAAGGTCCACGCAAGGCCGCCTCCGCATCGGGAGGGGATCGCGCAGCGAGCGTCGGGCCATAGGGAGCCAGCCCGGACGAGAGGATGCGTTCGGCATCGACGGGACGGCAGCATCGCTGCCCGGTATCGTATGATGGACGAATCTGGCGAACCGACGACAGCGCCCCGATCCGGAACCGATCTGTACCCCTGCGTGAGTTTCAGGTGGACACCACAACGTTCCGTTAAGAGATCCGGGCACGCCGCTGCGTGCTCGATCAGCCGATCGGGCGCGGCGGCCTGTCCGGCGGAGGTTCGCGGCGGGCCTCAAGCCAGTTGGTATGCCGTGGCGCGAAGGCCGCGAGCATCTGGCTGACGACACCGAACCTTGGGGTCGGCCCGGGAAGGGCCTCACGGAGGTCGTCGATCTCGTTGCCGAGGCGGGTCAGCTGAGGCGTCTCGTCGGAGAGGGACGTTGCCCCGATTCCCAGGAGGGCACGATGCTGCACCGGCGGGGGCGTGTCGAACACAGCCGTCGCCATCACGACGGGGCAAGCGACCAAGAGCAGGATCAGCAGCCGGAAGACGCGCAGCAATAGCCTGCTTCGGCCCAAGGCCGAACGTGAAGAGAGCCTGCCAATGGCCGGCGCCTGAGGGGAGACTGGACCGCTCACCCTCCGACTGTGGGGACGAATGCCCGGCTCAACAAGTTCCTGCGGCATTCTGTCATGGTTGCTTGCCGCCGAGTGCGAGAACCGAGGTAGCTGGCGTTGCCGGGATCACACAGGTTCGGGCCAACGCCCCCGGCGCGGTTGACCGTGCAGACAGCGGCGGCCAAGTCTGCACGCCCCGACCATCTGCCAGTTGGGTCTGGCGCCGTCGGGGCGCCGGCCCCGCTTCGGCTGGAGGACAAGATCATGCAGACCCGTCGCGGCTTCGCCGCATCGGCCCTGGCGGCCGCCCTCACCCTCGCGGCGGCTCCGAACGCGCGAGCCGGCAACCTGTTCGACAGCGGCCCCATCGCCGACTTCATGAACATCTTTCGCGAGCAGGCCATCCCGCGCGAGACCGTGGCCTGGAAGGGCAGTGAGAAGCCCGGCACCGTCGTGGTCTCGACTAGTCAGCGCCGGCTCTATTACGTGCTCGGTGGCGGTCAGGCCGTGCGCTACGGCGTCGGTGTCGGCCGCCAAGGCTTCTCGTGGACCGGTCAGAAGACCGTGACCATGAAGAAGGAATGGCCGGATTGGCGTCCGCCGGCTCAGATGCTGGCGCGTCGCCCCGACCTGCCGCGCTTCATGGCCGGCGGCCAGGACAATCCGCTGGGCGCCCGCGCCCTTTATCTCGGTTCCTCGCTCTACCGCATTCACGGCTCGAACGAGCCCGAGACCATGGGGGCGGCGGTCTCGTCGGGCTGCATCCGGATGACCAACAAGGATGTCGTCGATCTCTACAACCGGGTGAAGGTCGGCACGAAGGTCGTCGTCCGCAACTGATCGTTTCGCGCTTCAGGACGCTTGAAGCCCGATGCGTCCTGAAGCGCGATGTTCCGCCTGCCTCCGGTCGGCTCTTTCTGAACCATTGCCAGAGGCGTCATGATTTTCGGTCTCGATCCCAGCCTGCTCGCGGGCCTGTTCGCCGTGGCGGTCGCGGCAGGGTGTGTCGACGCCATCGCGGGCGGCGGCGGTCTCCTCACCCTGCCGACCCTGCTGCTCGCCGGCCTCGATCCCGTGAGCGCCATCGCGACGAACAAGCTGCAGGGATCGGCCGGGGCGGTCTCCTCCACCTATGCCTTCGCCCGGCGCGGCCTGATCCACTGGCCGGCGGCCTGGAAGATCGCCGTCGCGGCGGGGCTGGCATCCATTGTCGGCGCCCTGTGCGTCAGCCTGCTGCCGCGACCAGTCCTCGATGCCGGCGTGCCGATCCTGCTCATCGGAATCGCTCTCTACTTTGCCACGGCCCGTCGCATGAGCGCCGAGGACGCCACGGCGCGGATCAGTCCAGCCCTGTTCGCCCTCACCTGGGCGCCCATGGTGGGGTTCTACGACGGGGTGTTCGGGCCGGGGGCCGGGGCCTTCTACATGATCGGGTTCGTGACCCTGCTGGGCCTCGGCGTCGTGCGGGCCACCGCCCACACCAAGCTCGCCAACGCGTCGAGCAACCTCGGCAGCCTCGCCCTGTTCGCGTTCGGCGGTCACGTGGCCTGGGTGATCGGCCTGACTATGGCGGTGGGGGCGATCCTTGGCGCGCAAATCGGCGCCCGCCTCGCCATCCGCCTCGGCGCCCGCCTGATCCGGCCGCTCCTCGTCACCATTGCCTGCATCATGGCGCTTCGGTTGTTGTCCGACCCGGCGAACCCGCTGAGGCACGCCGTGGCCGGTCTCTGGGGCGCGCCCTGATCAGCGGGGCATGAACGCCCAGTAGTCGAGGTCGAGGATCACCGACGGATCGTACCCGTCGCCCTGTTTATCCGGATGGGCGCCGCAGGGCTGGTTCTTCGTCGCTACCGTGCGCAGGCGCAACAGACCGACATCGGACCGGCCTGGAAGTTCGGCCGTTTCCAGCACCTCGCTCCAGGCATAGACCGTGTCCCCAGCGAACAGCGGCGCCACGTGACGGCCGGCATTGATGCCCGCGATGGCGAAGGCGTTGGCGAGACCGTTGAAGCTGAGGGCGCGGGCGAGCGAGATCACGTGGCCGCCGTAGATCAGCCGCCGGCCGAACCGCGTGTCCTTCGTGGCGAAGGCATCGAAGTGAACCTTGGCGGTGTTCTGGAACAGGCGCGTGGCGATCTGGTGCTCGGCTTCCTCGACGGTCATGCCGTCGACGTGGTCGATCTTCTCGCCGACCACGTAGTCGGCGAAGCGGTGCGGACTGCCGGCGAGGTCGAAATCGTAAGAGCCGGTCGCGAGGGTCGGCAGCGCGGTGGCGAGGTCGGCGGGCGACACGACCTTGGCGAAGGTCGGCACGTGCTCCTGGGTGATCTTCGCTTCCGGATCACGCTTCTTCACCAGCACCCAGCGGCAATAGCTCAGCACCGTTTCGCCATTCGCGTCCGATCCCGTGGAGCGCACGTAGACAACACCCGTCTGGCGGTTCGAGCTCTCCTTCAGGCCGATGACCTCGGAGACCGTGGACAGGGTCTCACCCGGATAGACCGGCCGGCGGAACCCACCTTCGGCATAGCCGAGATTGGCCAGGGCATTGAGCGAGATGTCCGGCACGGTCTTGCCGAACACCACGTGGAAGGTGAGCAGATCGTCGAGGGGGCTCTGCGGGTAGCCGATGGACTTGGCGAAGGCGTCCGACGACTGCACGGCGAAGCGGGGGCCGTAGAGCGCGGTGTAGAGGGCGACATCGCCCGTCGTCACCGTGCGCGGCGTGGCATGGCGAATGGTCTCGCCGAGGCGGTAATCCTCGAAGAAGCGGCCGGGATTGGTCTTCATGGAAGCGGATCGTCCTGTTGGCGGATTTCGCGAGGGCGGATGCCGGTTCCGCGTCGCCCTCGACGCTGTTCGGAGGCTGCGGCGGGTCGAGACCGGCCCACCGGGATCAGGGTTCAGCGCATATAGACGGTGGTCTGCACCGGCAGAAATTCGTGGAGCAGGCGGCTCGCGAACAGGAGCAGCAGCACCAGCACGATGGGCGACAGATCGACGCCGCCGAGGTTCGGCAGAACGTTGCGGATCGGCCGCAGCACCGGCTCGGTGAGCCGGTAGAGCACTTCGCCGATCTGCGACACGATGGGATTGCGGACGTTCACGACGTTAAACGCCACCAGCCAGCTCAGGACGGCGCTGGCGATGAGCACGTAGATGAAGAGTTGGACGACGGTGTCGAAGAGCCAGAGGAAGGCGTTCATGCGGGGGATCGAGGTCCTCGTGGTCCAACGCCCCGGGCGCGGGTCACGCGCACGCAAAGCGAATGGATTTCCGGAATTGACAGGCCGGCGTGTGCGAGCCTAAAAGGCCCGCACCCCGGAACGGGGCTGTAGCTCAGATGGGAGAGCGCCGCAATCGCACTGCGGAGGTCAGCGGTTCGATCCCGCTCAGCTCCACCAGGTTTCTTTCTTGACGAAAGACTCGGTGGTTTAACGGCTTGAGCCCGCAGGGTTCGCCGGTCGGTTTTCTCGAAGAATCAGGAAATGTCGGCGACCGCCCTGGCGGTCGCCTCTTCGTGTTTGGCTCATGCGGCTCGGCGCAGGCGGCTCGCGAAGAAGCCGTCGAGGCCGCCCATCTGTCCGGGCGTCGTGCGGCCGAGGTGCGAAGGCAAGGTGCGCAGATCGCCCTGCGCGTCGATGCATTCGGAGAGTCCGCCGAGTTCGTCGACCGTTACCGGCACACGCTCGAAGCCGTCGTTACGCTTGAGGAAATCCCGCACCTGCTTCTCGCCCTCCTCCGGCTCAAGGGAGCAGGTGCAGTAGACGAGGAGGCCGCCGGATTTCACCAGGATCGCCGCCCGGTCGAACAGCCGGCGCTGGAGGGCGGCCAAGCGAAGGATGTCGTTGCCCTCCTTGGTCCAGGCCACGTCAGGGTGTCGCCGCAGGGTGCCGGTGGCCGAGCACGGCGCATCGAGCAGGACGGCATCGAACTGGCCGGGCTCCTCGACGTCGAGGGCGTTGCCGACGCGGATCTCGGCCGTGAGGCCGAGGCGCCCGAGATTCTCCCGCAGGCGCTCCAGGCGGGGCGCCGAGCGGTCGACGGCGACCACCGTCGCGCCGGCGGAGGCAAGCTGCGCCGTCTTGCCCCCCGGCGCCGCGCAGAGGTCGGCCACCCGCTGGCCGGGCGTGACGCTCAGCAGCCGCGCCGGGATCGCGGCGGCGGCGTCCTGCACCCACCAGGCACCTTCGGCATAGCCCGGAAGATCGGCCACGGCCGAACTGACCTCATGCAGGCGCACGCTTCCCGTCGGCAGGACGGTACCACCGAGGCGCTCGGCCCACTCGGCCGCCGAATTCTTGACCGTGATGTCGAGGGCCGCCCCGGCGAGATGCGCTCGTGCGATGGCCCCAGCCGTCGCCTCGCCGTAGGCGGCGCGCCAGCGTCCAGCGAGCCAGTCTGGAGTGTTGTCGGTGAGGGGATCGATCATGGCGGCGAGGATGTCGGCGCGCTCGCGCACGATCCGACGCAGGACCGCGTTGACGAGGCCCGACAGGTGCTGAAGCTGCGGATCGCCTTTGGCGATGCGGACGCCGAGATCGACGGCGGCATGGTCGGGCACGTTGAGATCGAGGATCTGTGCCGCACTCGTGGCCAGCAGGGCGACGAGGCGAGGTTGGCCCTCAGGTAGCCCCTGTGACAGCCGGGCGGCCAGAATCTGCTTCAGGAAGCCGAGGCGCCGGAACGTCGCCGTCGCGATGGCCCGGGCCAGGGCGGCATCGGCCGGGTCGAGCCCGGCATGGCGCCCGGCTTGCGCGAGGGCGTCTTCGAGGGCGAAAGCATGGGCACCGCCGAGGAGATCGGCCACCGCGCCGTGGGCGACCTGACGTGCGGCGAGGCCCGCGACGGTGCGGTCGATGACCGTCGTCGGTCCCTCCGCGTTACGGTGTGTCGCCATGAGGGCCATCTCTCCGTTAGGATCGGCCCGAACCGGGCCTTCTCGTTCCAAAGCCCTTTCACCCCTCGCCGCCGAGATGCAACCCATGCCCATCGAGGACGACACGGAAAACGCCGGACCGGACAGCCCGCCGCGGCCGCCTCTTTCGCCAGCCGCCATGCGGGCGCTGGCCGAGGCCGAAGCACGCCGGCAGGCCATCGACGCGCGGGCCGCCGAGATCGCCGCCGCCCGTGAACGTCAGGGGCGCGGCGGCCTGGAGCCGGTCCGCTACGACGATTGGGAGATCAAGGGCATCGCGGTTGATTTCTGAAGTCGATCAGCGAACCACGTAGACCGGTGTGCCGACGGAGACCCGGCTGTAGAGATCGACCACATCCTGATTGTACATGCGGATGCAGCCATACGAGGCGTAGGAGCCGATGGAGCTCGGACGGTTAGTGCCGTGGATGGCGTACTCGCCCCCCGAAAGGGTGAGGGCCGCCGAGCCCATGGGATTGTTGGGCGCGCCGCCCGCGATGATGTTGGGCAGGCGCGGATTGTCGCGCTTCACCTCGCGCGGCGGTGACCAGGCCGGTTGAACGTATTTGCCATCGATCTCGCGGGCGCCGGTCCATTGCTTGCCGGGCTTGCCCACCGCCACGGGGTAACGGATGGCCGTGCCGTCACCATTCACAAAATAGAGCTGTCGCGCCGCCGTGTGCACCACCACGGTGCCGGGGCCGACATCCTCCTGAAACGCCACTACCTCGCGGGCGGCGACGGGCGCCGTCGCGAGCCAGCAAGCCGCCGCAGCGACGGCGCATTCCCTCACACCCATCATCGTCCCGTCTCCGTCAAGCATCACGATCCTGACGACGACAATTCACGGCCAAGGTTGCCGTTCCGATTAAGTCGTATCGGTCCTTGGGGAAAACCACGTCGAACTTACCGGGAGGGTAAAGATCGAGCTTTCCCCGCGTCTTCGATTGCGAGCCTGCGTCTTCGTGGCCGCGTAACCTTGATGGCGCCTCAACGCTCGACGAGGTCCGCCGCGGCGGCGATCCGGTCCTGCCAACCGTGGCGGACGAGTTCGGGGTCGGCGTGTTCCTCCAGGGGGAAGCCGACGCATAGATAGGCGACGAGGTGCCAGGTGCGGGGCACGTCGAGGGCCGTGCTGACGGTTTCCGGCTCGATGATCGACACCCAGCCGACTCCGAGCCCATGCGCGCGGGCCGCGAGCCAGAAGGTCTGCACGGCGCCGACCACGGAGTAGCGCAGCATTTCCGGCATGGTGACGCGGCCGAGGCCGTATCCCGTCTCCGCGCCCTCGTCGCAGAACACCGCGAGGTGGACCGGTGCATCCCGCAGGCCCGAGAGCTTGAGGCGGAGGTAGGCTTCCCGTCGCTCTGCGGCGTAGCCAGCGGCGGCGGCGGCGTTGCAGCGCTCAAAACTCCGTACCACCGCCGCGCGCCGGGCGGCATCCCCCACCCGAACGAAGCGCCAGGGCTGGCTGTTGCCCACCGAGGGGCTCAGACAGGCGAGGTCGAGGCAATGGCGCAGGAGCGCGTCGTCGACGGGATCGGCCCGGAAGCGGCGCACGTCACGGCGCCACGCGAACAGGTCCGCGAGGGTCTGACGGAAGCCGGTGTCGAACTGGACCAAGACTGATCGTCCCGAAGGTGGAACCCATCGTCCCACGCGAAGCGCCACGACCCTCATAGACCCTGGCGCCGGGAGAGGCCCGAAAAAAAGGCCGCACTCTGAAAAGAGGCGGCCCTGAAGTCCTTGGGTCTCGAAACCTCTGGAGTGTCGGTTCGTGGGGGCCGGTCCCTGCCCGAGCGCTGGGGAGCGTGAGGTTCGGGCAGAAAGCCGGCCGACGAGACCGACGAGGTTCGGCAACACGTATGCCGTGTCATCGCGGCGGCGGCACGGCTTTATCGGGGCGAAATCGTGGTGGTGTGCCACCGCACGAAGCGGCACCCTCCGGGGCGCAAGTCGTGGATGTCGTACACGCAGGCGCGGCCCGCCGGTGTCCGATCCGCCCGCCGCCCTTGCGGGGCCTGGAGTGCGGGACCATCATCACAGCTTCATGACACTGCGATCAGGAGTGACGATGAGCGAGCGGACCAGCGTCGACCCAAGTCTGTCCGATCCGGTGGCCCGGATCATTCCCTTCCCCTCGGCGCCCGTCACTCCGCAGATCGCCTTCGACCGGGCTGAGTTGCGTGTCCTGTTCAACCTCTACGGACGCATGGTGGCGGCGGGAGAGTGGCGCGACTACGCCCTCGACTTCCGGCGCGACAAGGCGGTGTTCTCGATCTACCGGCGCACCTCCGAGATGCCGCTCTATCGCGTGGAGAAGGACCCCAAGCTTGCTCGCCGCCAGGGTGCCTACGCTGTCGTGGCAGCCTCCGGCCTCGTGATGAAGCGCGGACAGGATCTCGCCCGCGTGCTCGGCGTCCTCGAGCCACCCCTGCGCAGTGTCTGATCGGGTGACTTAAAATGAGAAAGGCCCCGGCGGTCACCCGCCGGGGCCTTTCTCATTCTGTGACTGCGGGGCGCCTTAGCGGCGGTCACCCAGGAGCGAGAGCAGCATCTGGAACATGTTGATGAAGTCCAGATAGAGCGTCAGGGCGCCGTTCACCGACATCTTGGCCGCACCCTCGGCATCGGCGCCGCTGTAGAGATACATTTCCTTCAGCTTCTGCGTGTCGTAGGCGGTGAGGCCCGCGAAGATGAGCACGCCGATGACCGAGATGGCGAACTGCAGGGCCGACGAGGCCATGAAGATGTTCACCAGCGAGGCGATGATGAGGCCGATGAGGCCCATCATCAGGAACGAGCCCATTCCCGACAGGCTGCGCTTGGTTGTGTAGCCGTAGAGGCTGAGGCCGCCGAAGGTCGCCGCCGTGATGAAGAACACCCGCACGACGCTGGCACCCGTGAACACGAGGAGCAGCGAGGACATGGACGCGCCCATCACCGCCGCGAAGGCGAAGAAGGTCATGCGGGCCGAGGCCGCCGACATGCGATCCATCCGCATGGAGAAGATGAAGATGAAGGCCAGCGGCGCCAGCATGATCACCCACTTGAGCGGGCTGGTGTAGAGGAGCTGGCCGAACGGCGTCAGCGCCATGCGGCCGGTCGCCGTCTGGGCAACGGCGGCCATGTTGAGGCCGAGGGCCACGAGACCCGAGATCCCGAGGCCAATGACCATGTTGTTGTAGACGCCGAGCATGAAGGCGCGCAGGCCCTGGTCGATGTCGACCTGGCTGCCGGCGTATCCCGTCGGCTGGGCGCCGACCCGGAAGGGGCTGTTGTCGAATGCCATGGGAGATTCCTTTGGAAACTCTCTCAGCGTGTGATTTGACGAACCGAGGCTCACGCACAGGACCTCTGGCATCCTGGGATGCCTCAGTCATAAATATGTTCCGTCGCCCCCGGCCGCACAAGGGGCCGGCTGAGCTTCGGATGGTGAATCTCCAGGGATCGGGGCCTGATTTTATTGGTTTAATCCGGGATTAAAACAGGCTTTGCATCTTTAATCAGAGCTGTCGCAGGTAGGAAGCCGGCTTGCGACCGAGGATGCGCCAAGTGCCCGCGAGGCCCAGACCGATGGCGAACACCACCGCCGAGGCCGCGACCAGCAGGGCGCCGGAAACATCGGGCGTGAATTCGAGCTTCATCACCCGGGTGACGATGACCCAGCCGGCCAGGGTGCCGGCCAGCACGCCGAAGATCGCCGTGGCTAGGCCCAGGGCGCCGTATTCCAGGGTATAGGCGGTCAGAAGCCGTCGCCGCGTCGCGCCGAGCACCTTCAGCACCACGGCGTCATAGAGGCGGGCGCGGTGGCCCGCCGCCAGGGCGCCGGCGAGGACGAACAGGCTCGCCACCACGGCGATGCCGCTGGCCCCCCGGATCGCCAGGACGAGCTTTCCCACCACTTCGTTGACGGCCTCCAGGGCCTCCTTGACCCGGATGCTGGTGACGGACGGATAGGCACGGGCGACGTCGCGCAGGATTACGGCCTCAGCCTTGGCATCGGGGCCGTTCGGGAGGGTCAAGGTCGCGAGGTCGGAGTGCGGCGCCCCCCGGAAGGTGCCGGGGGAGAACACCATCACGAAATTGATGCCCAGCGACCGCCACTCGACCTTGCGCAGGTTGGCGATTTTCGCCTCCAGCGTCCGCCCGAGGACGTTCACCGTCACGGTGCTGCCCACCGATAGGTTCAGGCTGCGGGCCAGTTCGGCGTCGAACGAGACGAGGGGCGTGCGCGCCTGTTCGGCGTTCCACCACGAGCCGGCGACGATCCGGGATCCTTCGGGGACATCCTCCGCGTAGGTGATGCCCCGATCGCCATCGAGGACCCAGGCGGCGTCCTCCGGGGGCTTGATCGCCGCGACGGGTACGCCGTCGAGGGCGGTGATGCGCCCGCGCATCATCGGCACGCGCTCGATCTTGGCGCCGGGTGCCTCCGTGCCGAGGAAAGCGTGGAAGCCGTCGGCCTCTGCAGCCGGGATGTCGAGGAAGAACAGGTTCGGCGCCCGGGCCGGCAGGGACCGGCTGAGGGTGTTGCGCACGTTGGCGTCGATGAGGCTGAGCGCCACGAGGAGGGTCACGCCGAGCCCCAGGGACAGCACGATGGCGGGGGTGAGCGCGCCGGGCCGGTGAAGGTTGGCCAGCGCCAGCCGGGGGGCTGCCGAGCGCGGGCGCGGCAGGCGGCGGGCGAGCGCCATGAGGCCAAGGGCGACGAGGCGCAGCAGGCCGAAGGCGATCGCGGCGGCGGCGATGAAGATGAGGGCGAGGCGCCGGTCGAAGGCCGTGGCGACGGCGAGCCCCACCAGCCCGGCGAGGGCCGCCGCCAGAATGAACCGGTAGCGCAGGCGCGTCTTCACGGAGCCCGGATCGACCACATCGCGGAACAGGCCCGAGACGGGAATGTCGTGGGCGCGTCCCAGGGGCAGGATCGCGAAGGCCAGGGCCGTCAGCAGGCCATAGGCGGCGGCGAGCGCCAGTTCGCCGGGGGCGATGGTCGGATTGAGGGGCAGCGGCAGGGCATCGTGGAACAGGGCGTCGACGGCGAAGGGCAGGCCCGCGCCGAGGGCGAGGCCGATGGTGGTCGCGAGTCCGGCGATGAGCATCACCTGGGTGAGATAGAGGGCGACCACCTGTCCGCCGGGGGCGCCGACGCTCTTGAGGGTGGCAATGGAGCCGCGCTTGCGTTCGACGAAGGCCGCCACCGCGTTGCCGACGCCGACGCCGCCGACGATGAGGGCGGTGAGGCCCACGAGGGTGAGAAACTGGGTGAAGCGCTCGATGCTTTTTGCAAAGCGCGGATCGGCATTGGAGCGAGCGCGCATCTCCCAACCAGCGTCGGGCGAGGCGGCCGCGATGGCGGCGGCGCGGCGCTCGATCTCGGCGTCGCTCGCGTCGGGCAATTGTAGACGGTAGCTCCAGCGGTTGAGGCTGCCCGGCTGAACGAGGCCAGTGGCGTCGAGGGCGGCGCGGGAGACGATGACCCGTGGGCCGAAGCCGATACCGGCGGCGATGCGGTCCGGCTCCGAAATCAAGGTCGCGCGGACCACGATGGGTGTGCCCGCCACGGTGATGCGGTCCCCGAGCTTGAGGTCGAGGCGGGTGAGCAGCACGGGATCGACCACGGCGCCATAGGCCCCGTCCGATTCCGCGAGCAGGCTCGCCAAGGGCCCGACCGGTTCGGTGACGAGGTCGCCCGTTGCCGGGTAGCCTTCCCCCACGGCCTTGAGTTCGACGAGGGCCGCGCCCTTGTCGCCGCCGGCGAGCGCCATGGCCCGCAGGGTCGTCACCACGGTGACGCGCCCCTGGGCTTCGAGCACGGCCCGCTCGTCCGGCGTCGCCTCGCGATTGATGAGGCTGTAGGTGAGGTCGCCGCCGAGGATGCGGGCGCCCTCGCGGCCGAGGCCGTCCGTCAGCGACCGGGCGATGGAGGCGACGCCCGCGATGGCCGCGACTCCTAGGGCGATGCAGGCGAGGAACACGGCAAAGCCCGCGAGGCCGCCGCGCAGCTCGCGCAGGGCGAGGCGAAAGGTCAGGGGCACCCCAAGGCGACGCGGGCGGGGCCTGAGGGCGGGAGCGGGTCCGTGCATGGTCAGGCCGCCAGGGCCGCTTCGACCCGGCCGGAGCGCAGGCTCACGGTCCGGTCGCAGAGCCGGGCGAGGCCGGGATCGTGGGTGACGAGGACGAGGGTGGCCCCCCGGTCGCGCTTAAGGGCGAAGAGCAGATCCACGATCTGCCGCCCCGTGGCCTCGTCCAGGTTGCCCGTGGGTTCGTCGGCGACGAGGATCGCCGGATCGGGCGCGATGGCCCGCGCGATGGCGACGCGCTGCTGTTCACCGCCCGACAGCTGAGCCGGATAGTGATGCAGGCGGTGGCCGAGGCCGACGGCTTCGAGTTCCGCCTTCGCCCGCGCATGCGCGTCGGGCTTGTCGGCGAGTTCGAGGGGCAGGGCCACGTTCTCCAGGGCCGTCATGGTCGGCACGAGGTGGAAGGCCTGGAACACGATCCCGATCCGCCGGCCACGAAACCGGGCCAGGGCATCCTCGTCGAGGCGGCCGAGATCGGTGCCCTCCACGGTGATCGCGCCCGCATCCGGCCGCTCCAGACCGGCCATGACCATCAATAAGGTCGACTTGCCCGATCCCGAGGGGCCGACGAGTCCGACCGCCTCGCCCGCAGCCACGTCAAGGGAGATGCCCCGCAGGACGTGAACGCGAGCCGCGCCGCGCCCGAGGCTGAGATCGACCCCGGCGAGGGAGATGGCGGGGGGAGCATGAGCGGGGTCGGCCTTGCCGGACATCGTTGGGAAACCGATCTGTGTGGAGACGGGGTATCGCTGAAGTCAGGGGCGGGGTTTTGCCGGAATGCGTCGGTGTTGGAAATCACATGGTGCCGATATGGCCCGCCGCGCCGCACGGCGCCACGGCCGCTTTGTCATGGTCGGCCTGATGGCGCTGTTTGCCGCACTCGGTCTCGCCGCCTCTCCTGCCCGGACGGCGTCGGGCGAACGACCCGTCTCGCTGGTGGCGTTCGGCGACAGCCTCACGGCCGGCTACCGGCTGCCGGCTTCCGCCGCCTTCCCGGCGGTGCTCGAACGGGCGCTGCGCGACAAGGGCCGAGCGGTCACCATCGCCAATGCGGGTGTCTCGGGCGACACCAGCACGGGCGGCCTCGACCGCCTCGACTGGTCGGTGCCGGACGGGACCGATGGGGTGATCCTCGAACTCGGCGCCAACGACATGCTGCGCGGCACCGATCCGGCCGTGACCCGCAAGGCCCTCGACACCATCATCACCCGCCTCAAGGCGCGTCACATCCCGGTGATGCTCGCCGGTATGAAGGCGGCGCCGAATCTCGGCCCGGATTACGTCGCCCGGTTCGACGCGATCTATCCGGATCTCGCGAAGGAGCATGGCCTCATCCTGTACCCGTTCTTCCTCGACGGGATCGCGGGCGACAAGGCCTACAACCTCGATGACCGGCTCCATCCCAACGTGAAGGGCGTCGAGACCATCGTGGCGGGCATCCTGCCGAGCGTCGAGACTTTCCTCGACCGTCTCCAGGCCGTGAGCCGCTGATGCCGCGCTTGTTCACCGGGATCGCCCTGCCGTCCGAAGTCGCCGAGCACCTCGCCCGGGCGCGGGGCGCCCTGGAGGGCGCCCGCTGGATCGAACCGTCCGACTATCACATCACCCTGCGTTTTCTCGGGGATGTCGACGAGACCGTGGCGGAAGCCTTGCACGAGGGGCTCGTCGCCGCACGCATCCGCCCTCCCCTGGATCTGGTCCTCGATGGCCTCGGGGTGTTCGGGAATGACAAGCCACGCTCGCTCCTGGCGACGGTCGCGGCCAATCTGGACCTGTCGGACTTACAGGCGGAGCACGAACGGATCTCCCGCGATGCCGGAGCGGAGCCCGATACGCGCCGGTTCACACCGCACGTCACCCTCGCCCGCTTCAATCGGCAGGTTCGCGCGCCTCAAGTGGCGCACTACCTCGCGGAGGCTGGGTTCTTCCCGCCCCGGCCGTTCACCGCGACGCACGTCACCCTGTTCTCGGCCCGCGCCTCCACGGGCGGCGGTCCCTACCTCGTCGAGGCTGTCTACCCGTTGGGCGGCTGATTCGAAGGGATCGCTCCTTCGGCGGGTGTCGGCCAGCGCCCGACCGTCATGCCCGCAGGGGCGTCGCCAGCACCTTGTCGACGCGGCGCCCGTCCATATCCACCACCTCGAAGCGCCAGCCATGGGTCTCGAAGGCGTCGCCCGCCGCTGGAATCCGTCCGAGTTGGAAGATCACGAAACCAGCCAGCGTCGCGAAATCCTCGGTGTCCGGATGCTCGGTGAAGGCGAGGCGTTCGAAGGCCTGCCCCGCCGGCATCATGCCGTCGATGAGGAGCGAGCCGTCCTCGCGCTCGACCACCGCCGGTTCGTCGCCGATCTCCGGAATGTCGCCCGCGATGGCTTCGAGCAGATCGGTCTGGGTGACGATGCCCTCCAGGCTCCCGTACTCGTCGACCACGATGGCCATCCGCACGGGCTGGGCCTGGAAGATCTCAAGCACGGCCAGGATCGATAGGCTCTCGTGCACGACGATGGGCTGCTGGGTCGCGGCGAGGACGTCGATGGCGTTGCCGTCGAGGACCTGATTGAGGAGGTCCTGCTTGCGCACCACACCGACGACTTCGTCCACCTGCGAGCGGCTGACCACGATCTGAGCATGGTCACATGCGCGCACGGCCTTCAGGATGGCCGCGCGGTCATCGTCGGCATCGATCCAGGCGACCTCGTGCCGAGGAGTGATGATGTCGCGGACCTTGCGTTCGCCGATGGAGAAAATGCGCTCCACGGCCTCCTGCTGCGCCTCGCGGATGAGGCCCGCTTCCTGGCTCGCCTGGATCAGAAGGTTCAATTCCGCCGTCGAATGCAGGGCGCCTTCGCCGTGACCGGCCTTGAGACCGCACAGGCGCACGACGCCGTTGCCGAGGCCGTTGAGGAACAGGATCGCCGGCCGGAACACGAAGAGGAACAGGCTGAGCGGCCGCACCACCGTGAGCGCCGTCTGCTCGCTACGCTGGAGAGCGAGGCTTTTGGGGGCGAGTTCACCGAGCACGATGTGCAGGGCGGTGATGATGACGAAGGAGATCGCCACCGCGATGGTATGGGCGGCGACGAAGCCCGCCGTGGACGGAAGCCAGGCCACGGCCGGTTCGATGAGGTGGGCGAGCGCCGGTTCACCGACCCAACCGAGCGCCAGGGACGAGATGGTGATGCCGAGCTGGGTCGCGGCCAGATGCGCGTCGAGCTGGTCGGTGGCGCGCTGGAGGGCCTTGGCGTTGGTTCGCCGGTCGGTGACGAGCTCTGCCACCCGGCTGCGCCGTACGGACACGAGAGCGAACTCGGCGGCCACGAAGAACCCGTTGGCCAGCACGAGGACGAGGACCGCAACGAGGCCGAGGCCGGTTGCCCACGCTTGATCGGAAATCGTCGTCTCCACCGCTCGGGTCGCGGCGCGAGATCTAACAGTTGTGCCTCACGGGGCCAATCGCCCCAGCCGATTCACCCGCAGCAATCTGCGGCAGGCTCGGCGGTGGACTTTACAGCCGGCGCAAGGCGACGCTCTCGATACGATGGCTCGCGCCCTTGGCGAGAATGAGGCTCGCGCGCTGGCGCGTCGGCAGGATGTTGTCGCGCAGGTTGGGCAGGTTGATCGTCGTCCAAAGGGTGTCGGCGATCTTGAGGGCTTCGGCTTCTGTCACCTCGGCGTAGCGCCGGAAGTAGGAAAGCGGATCGCGAAACGCCGTCTGGCGCAGGCGCAGGAAGCGGTTGACGTACCAGCGGTGCAGATCGTCCTCGTGGCCGTCGAGGTAGATGGAGAAGTCGAAGAAGTCGGAGACGAACGGAATCGCCGTGCCGTCGCGGGGCAGGCGCGCGGGCTGGAGCACGTTCAGACCCTCGACGATGAGAATGTCGGGGGATTCGACCACCCGTTCCTCGCCCGGCACGACGTCGTAGACGAGGTGCGAGTAGAGGGGAGCAGCGACCCGCTTCTTGCCGGCCTTGATGTCCGTGAGGAAGCGCAGGAGGGCGGCTGTGTCGTAGCTCTCCGGAAAGCCCTTTCGGTCCATGGCGTCCATGGCCTTGAGCTCGGCATTGGGCAGCAGGAACCCGTCCGTGGTGACGAGATCGACCTTCGGCGTGTTGGGCCAGCGCGCCATGAGGGCGGTCAACACCCGCGCGGTGGTGGACTTGCCCACCGCCACCGAGCCGGCCACACCGATGATGTACGGCACCTTGGCCTCACCCTCGGCCATGAGAAAGCGCTGGGTCGCCTTGAAGAGTCCCTGTGTCGCCGCGACGTAAAGGGAGAGCAGGCGCGATAGGGGCAAATAGATCGCCTCGACCTCTTCCACGGAGATCGGGTCATTGAGGGATTGCAGGCGCGTCACATCGTCCGCGGTGAGGGTCAAGGGGGTGTCGGCGCGTAGCTGCGCCCATTCCTCGCGGGTGAACAGACGGTAGGGGGAGAGCCGTTCGGGGCCGAGGCCGGTGACGGGGTCCTGCCCCACGGCGGGATCGCGCTCGGAATGCGGCGTCACGCCGAGGGCCGTCTTCGTCACGTCTGCCTCCGGGCGGCCTTCTCGGCGATGCCGCTCTGAGCCGTGCGCCGTTCGAGCTCCGCCATGACCTCGTCGAGGCCGACGCCACCGGCCCGAAGCAAAACCACGAGGTGGTAGAGCACGTCCGCCGCCTCGCTCACGAGACCGCCCCGGTCGCCTTGCACCGCTGCTATGGCGGCTTCCACGGCTTCCTCGCCAAGCTTCTTCGCCGGCTTCGCCGGACCGCCGGCCAGGAGTTTCGCGGTGTAGGATTGGTCGGCCGGGGCCTGGGCGCGCTCGGCCACGAGGGCATCCAGATCGGCGAGGGTGAAGGCGGTCATACGGTCTCGAATCCCGGGATCCCGGAGTTATCGTGCCACTCCATGAAGAAAGTTGCACTGGCGATCATGGAGGACGACTCAGCCCCGGGGTAAGGCGAGGCACCGGGTTCCGTCAGGGGTCGCGCCGCATGGAGAGGCCCGCCGCCGCCATGTGAGCCTTGGCCTCGGCCACACTGTGCTGCCCGAAATGGAAGATCGAGGCGGCGAGTACGGCGCTCGCGTGCCCGTCCCGTACCCCGGCCACGAGGTCGTCGAGGCCGCCGACGCCGCCCGACGCGATCACCGGCACGCTCACGGCATCGGCGATGGCCCGCGTCAGGGCGAGGTCGTAGCCCGAGCGCATACCGTCGCGGTCCATGGAGGTGACGAGGAGTTCGCCGGCTCCGAGAGCGGTCACCGTGCGGGCGAACGCGATGGCGTCGAGGCCCGTGGCCTTGCGTCCGCCATGGGTGAAGATCTGCCACGCCTCCGCCTCGCCGGGCGCCGAGGTCCGCTTGGCGTCGATGGCTACGACGATGCACTGGCTGCCGAATTTCTCCGCGCCCCGCGCGACGAACTCGGGATCGTTGACCGCGGCGGTGTTGATCGAGACCTTGTCGGCCCCGGCCAGGAGGAGCGTGCGGATATCCGCCACCGTGCGGATGCCGCCGCCTACGGTGAGGGGCATGAAGCAGGCTTCCGCTGTCCGGCTCACCACGTCGAGGAGCGTACCCCGGTCCTCGTGGCTCGCCGTGATGTCGAGAAAGCAGAGTTCGTCGGCACCGGCGGCGTCATAGGCCTTGGCCGCCTCGACGGGATCGCCGGCGTCGCGCAATTCGAGGAACTGGACGCCCTTGACCACGCGACCGTCCTTGACGTCGAGGCAGGGGATGATGCGGGTCTTGAGCAATGGAGTTCTCCGGCGGCGCCCTCAAGCAGCCGCGCCGCCTTTCGTCTTGCCGGCCTTGGCCTTCGCGATGGCGGCCAGGGCCTCGCGCGGGTCGATGCGGCCGTCGTAGAGGGCCCGGCCCGTGATGGCGCCGGCGAGGAGCGCGCAATCGGGCTCGAGGATGCGGTGCACGTCGTCGATGGAGGCGAGGCCCCCCGAGGCGATGACCGGGATCGTCACGGCCTTGGCGAGGCCCAGGGTCATCTCGATATTGAGCCCCTTGAGGATGCCGTCGCGGGCGATGTCGGTGTAGATGATCGCCGCCACCCCGGCATCCTCGAAGCGGCGTCCGAGCTCCTCGGCCGTCATGCTCGAGGTGGTGGCCCAGCCCTCCACGGCGACGCGGCCGTCCTTGGCGTCGATGCCCACCGCGATCTTGCCGGGATAGAGGCGCGCCGCTTCGTGGACGAAGGCCGGATCGCGCACGGCGGCAGTGCCGATGATGACGCGGCTGACGCCCTTGGCGAGCCAGGCCTCCAGGGTCTTCATCTCGCGGATGCCGCCGCCGAGCTGCACCGGGAGCTTGGTCCGGGCCAGGATCGCATCGACGGCCGCCGCGTTCATGGGAGCGCCCGCGAAGGCGCCGTCGAGGTCGACCACGTGCAGCCAGGAAAAGCCCTGCTCCTCGAACACGGCGGCCTGGGCGGCCGGATCGTCGCTGAAGACGATGGCCTGGGCCATGTCGCCCTGCACGAGGCGAACGCAGCGCCCTTCCTTGAGATCGATGGCCGGGAACAGGATCACGCGTCGGTTCGCTTTCGGGTATGCGTGGCGAAAGGCGCCCCGCTCAGGGGCGCCATTGCAGGAAGTTGGCGAGGAGGGCGAGGCCGAGGCGCTGGCTCTTCTCGGGGTGGAATTGGGTGCCGGCGATGTTGTCCCGCGCCACCATGGCGGTGACGGGACCGCCGTAATCGCTATGAGCGACGACATCGGACGCGTGCGTCGGACGGAGCGCGAAGCTGTGGACGAAATAGGCGTGTAGGCCGGTCTCGCCCGTGGGGATACCTGCGAGCAGGGCGTGCTCTCGGTTCGCCGCGAGGGTGTTCCAGCCCATATGCGGCACCTTCAGCACCGGATCGGACGGGCGGATCGGGGCGACGTCGCCGGGAATCCAGTCGAGGCCGGGCGTCGTCGCATATTCGAGGCCCCGGCTCGCGAGCAACTGCATCCCAACGCAGATGCCGAGGAACGGCCGTGTCCGGGTTTTCGCCGCGTGCGTCATGGCCTCGACCATGCCCGACACGGCATCGAGGCCTGCCCGGCAATCGGCATAGGCGCCGACCCCCGGCAGCACGACCCGATCGGCGGCCGCGACCGTCTCGGCCTCGGAGGTCAGGAGGATCCGGGTCCCGTCGAGGCCGGCCTCGCGGGCGGCGCGTTCGAACGCCTTCACCGCCGAATGGAGGTTGCCCGAGCCGTAATCGATGATCGCGACAGTCTCTTGGGTCACCGCCGACCCTCGCTGAAGGGAAACATGCCGATGGCCGGCTCGCTCGGACCGGCAGGGCCGCTGCCATAGGTGGCGTGGACGGGGCGGAGCGGTGCTGCGCCGTCGAACCAACGGGTCGCAGCCTTCATCTCGGCTTCCTCCAGGCTTCCCGCCAGCACGGCGTCGCGCACGGGACGGCCGCGGCGGGCATAGGTCCAGCGCCGCAGGGACGACGCTTCGAGGCCGATGAGCAGGAGCATCAAGAACGTGATGACGGCGCCCGCCCAAGGGGTCAGCCCGGCCAGGCGGCCGATGACGGCCGTGGCCGCCAGCAGCGTGACCACACCGAGGGCGGCGAGCCAGAGGCGGTGATACAGGAACCACAGGGGGCCGAACGCGAAAGCCGTCCAGGACAGGCCGTCCGGCACGAGCTGCGCCCGTTCGAGGCCGTGCGCTTCCCCGGCCTGGGCGTCCCGGTCGAGGTGCAGCGTATAGGTGCGCATGGCGTCTCCTCTCGTCGGACGGGCCGGATCAGAGCGAACCCTTGGTTGAGGGAACGCGGCCGCCCTCGCGCGGATCGACGGTCACCGCTTGCCGCAAGGCGCGGGCCAATCCCTTGAAGCAGCTTTCGGCGATGTGGTGGGCGTTGTCGCCGTACAGGGTTTCCACATGCAGGGTGATGCCGGCATTCATGGCGAAGGCCTGGAACCACTCGCGCACGAGTTCGGTGTCGAACTGTCCGATCTTCTCGACCCGGAAGGCCGTGCGGAACACGAGGAAGGGACGGCCCGAGATATCGACGGCGACGCGCGTCAGCGCCTCATCCATGGGCAGGTGGATATCGGCATAGCGACCGATGCCGCGCTTGTCGGCCAGAGCCTTCGCGAAGGCCTGTCCGAGGGCGATGCCGGCATCCTCCGTGGTGTGATGCTGGTCCACGTGCAGGTCGCCGGTCACGGAGACTTCGATGTCGAACAAGGCGTGGCGCGCGAGGAGTTCGAGCATATGGTCGAGGAAGCCGACGCCCGTCGCAATGGTGGCCCGACCCGTTCCGTCGAGGTTGACCGTCACTTTGACGTCGGTTTCCGCCGTACGGCGGTCGATGCTGGCGGCGCGCATGCCTAACTTCTACTCGTGTCGAACCGAAATGCCGGGATTCAAGGCGTCTTCTAGGGCCAACACCGCCCGGCTGTGAAGGGCGGCGCGCGGCGATTCACCGGAATGGCGGCCGCCCGCCAGGATGGGTCAGCCCTGGAGGACGCGCCCGGCCACGGCATCGAGCTTGGCGAGGAGCGCGGGGTCGCGGTGACTTTCGGCCGTCATGATGGCGCCGTCGAGGGCATGCTTCGATCCCACCGGGCACGCTTCGCTCTCCCGCGGGAAGTCGCGGGCGAGGCGGGCGACCAACCGCGCGGCCTTGCTCGCATTGGCGCGGGCGACGGCCACCACGGCGGCGACGTCGACGGCGTCATGGGTCGGGTGCCAGCAATCGAAATCCGTCACCATGGCGATGGTGGCGTAGGTGATCTCGGCCTCACGGGCGAGCTTGGCTTCGGGCATGTTGGTCATGCCGACGACGTCGTACCCTTGCGCCTTGTACGTGGTCGATTCGGCGAACGACGAGAATTGCGGGCCTTCCATGCACACGTAGGTGCCGCCGCGATGGACCGCGATCTCTTCCGCTTCGGCCGCCTGTGCGATGCGTGCCTGTAGGGCCGGTCCGATGGGATGGGCCAGGGAGACGTGGGCGACGCAGCCGTTGCCGAAGAACGACGAGGCCCGGCCATGGGTGCGGTCGACGAACTGATCGACGAGGACGAACAGGCCCGGATGCAGTTCGCTCCGGAACGAGCCGCAGGCAGAGAGCGAGACGAGATCCGTGACCCCGGCCCGCTTCAGAACGTCGATGTTGGCGCGGTAATTGATGCCCGAGGGCGACAGGCGGTGGCCGCGTCCGTGGCGGGCGAGGAACACGACTTTCGTGTCGCCGATCCGACCGATGCGCAGGGCGTCGGATGGCTCGCCCCAGGGCGACTGCACCGCTTCTTCGCGAACGTCCTCCAGGCCCGGGAGGTCGTAGACCCCCGATCCGCCGATCACGCCGAGCACCGCTTGCGTCATTCTCGCACCTCTAAACCAAACGCCGGCCGCCCCCGTTCGGGAACGCCGGCGCCTGTCGTTTCCATGAGGCGGGGACCCGTGTCGAGCCCCGCCACCCGGATCAGTAGGTCTTGTGCAGTTCCGGCTGGAGGCCGTGGACCTCACCACCGACCTTCGCCCAGATCCGCTTCTTGACGTAGTAGAGCAGGCCAGAGAGCACGATGAGGAACAGGATCACCCGCAGGCCGAGGGCCTTGCGTTCCATCATGTGCGGCTCCGCCGTCCAGGCCATGAACGCCGCGACGTCCTTGGCATACTGGTCGGTCGTCTCGGGCACCACCGGCGCGCCCTTGTCGTTCTTGGCGTAGGTCACCTGCTCGTCGCTCAGGGGCTTCGGCATGGCGATGAGGTGCCCGGGATAGTACTTGTTATAGTACGTGCCCGTCGGAACTTCCTTGCCGGCCGGAGGCTCCTCGTAACCCGTGAGGATCGCGTGGATGTAGTCTACGCCGTGCTCGGTGTAGCCGACGAGCGGCATGGCATCGGTGAGGAACTTCGGGAAGCCGCGCTCGAAGGTTCGGGCTTTCGCCAGCACCGAGAAGTCCGGCGGCGCCTTGCCGCCATTGGCGGCGGCAGCGGCCTTGTCGTTGGGAAACGGTGACGGGAAGGCGTCGGCGGGCCGGGCGGGCCGCTCCACCTCCTCGCCGGAATCGTTGAGTTCTTTGACCTTGTACTCGGCGGCCAGAGCCTTGACCTGGTTGACGCTGAATCCGGGGCCGCCGGGCTCCGAGAGGTTGCGGAAGCGCACGAGGCTCATGCCGTGGCAGCTCGAACAGACCTCGCGATAGACCTGGAAGCCGCGTTGCAGCTGGGCCTGATCGAAGCGGCCGAACATGCCGGCGAAGCTCCACTTCTCGCGGGGCGGCTGTGGAGCACCATGCTCCGCCTCCGCCGAGGCCGTCGTGATGCTGAGGGTAGCCGCGAGGAGGGACGCGGCGAGGAGGCGGGTGGTTTTCATGGTGCTCAACAGTCCCCTGCCCTCAACCCTTGGTCTGCGGTGCGGCCGCGGCCCCGGCCGGGATGCCGGCCCCGGAGACCTGCTTGCCCGGACCGGTGACGCTCTCGAGGATCGAGTCCGGCACGCGGTCGGGCGTCTCGAACAGGCCGACGAGGGGCATCACGACGAGGAAGTGGAGGAAGTAGTAGGCCGTGCACAGCCGCGCGGCGATGACGTAGCCCCCCTCCGGCGGCTTGGAACCGAGCCAGCCGAGCAGGACCGTGACGACGACGAACAGCCAGAAGAACTGACGGTAGATCGGGCGGTAGTTGGACGAACGCACCCGCGAGGTGTCGAGCCAGGGCGCGAAGGCCAGGATGATCACGGCGCTGAACATCAGGATCACGCCGCCGAGCTTGTCCGGCACGGCGCGCAGGATCGCGTAGAACGGCAGGAAGTACCATTCGGGCACGATATGGGCCGGGGTCACGGCGGCGTTGGCCGGGACGTAGTTGTCGGCGTGGCCGAGGTAGTTCGGCTGGTAGAAGATCCAGTAGGCGAAGAAGATGCCGAACACGACCGTGGCGAAGACGTCCTTGACGGTGGCGTAGGGCGTGAACGGCACCGCGTCCTTGCTCGATTTGATCGGTATGCCGGCGGGGTTGTTCTGGCCGGTGACGTGGAGCGCCCAGACGTGGAGCACGACGACGCCGAGGATCATGAACGGCAGGAGGTAATGCAGGGAGAAGAAGCGATTGAGGGTCGGGCTGCCAACGGAATAGCCGCCCCAGAGCAGGCTCTGGATCGTCTCGCCGACGATGGGGATCGCGCCCAGGATGCTGGTGATGACGGTGGCGCCCCAGAAGCTCATCTGGCCCCACGGCAGGGTGTAGCCGAGGAAGGCTGTGGCCATCATCAAGAGGTAGATGATCACGCCGAGGATGTAGAGGATTTCGCGCGGGGCCTTGTACGAGCCGTAATACAGGGCGCGGAACATGTGGATGTAGACGGCGACGAAGAACATCGACGCGCCGTTGGCGTGCATGTACCGCAGCAGCCAGCCGTAATTCACGTCGCGCATGATGTGCTCGACGGAGTTGAACGCGTTGGCGGCCGAGGGGTCGTAGTGCATCGCCAGCCAGATGCCGGTGACGATCTGGGACATCAGCATGGCGATGAGGATCGCGCCGAAGGTCCAGAAATAGTTGAGGTTGCGCGGCACCGGGAAGGCGACGAACGACGAGTGGACGAGCCCGACCAGCGGCAGGCGCGATTCGAACCACTTCGCCACGCGGCTCTTGGGGACATACGTATTGGCGTGTGCGCTCATGGGGCTACCCGCTCCGAAGGCTGTTTCATGGGATTCCGTCGCGAGGGTCCGGGGTCAGGCCGCGGCCTTGCCGCCCTCTTCGCCGATCCGGATCTTCGTGGCGGTCTCGAAGCCGTAGGGCGGAACGGGCAGGTTCGTCGGGGCGGGACCGCGACGGACGCGGCCCGAGGTGTCGTAGAGGGAGCCGTGGCACGGGCACGACCAGCCCTCGTACTGGCCCTGGTGCCCGATGGGCACGCAGCCGAGGTGGGTGCAGTTGCCGTAGACCACGAGCCACTGGGCATGACCGTCCTTGACGCGGGCGGCGTCGGCCTGGGGATCGATGAGATCCTTCAGGGGCACGGTCTCCGCCTCTTTGATCTCCTTCGCCGTGCGGTGACGGACGAAGATGAGCTTGCCGCGCCAGAACACGTTGACGATCTGGCCCTCCTGGATCGGCGTCAGGTCGACTTCGAGGGGCGCGCCCGCCGCGATGGTCTCCGCATCCGGCGCCATGGAGGCGACGAAGGGCCAGGCCAGGGCACCGGCCCCGACGGCGAGGCCCGCACCGGTGGCGAGGAACATGAAATCGCGCCGCGTTCCGTCCATGCCCGGGATGGTGCCGTCGGCATTCACAACCGGGTTGGCCGAGGGGGGTGCCGCGTGGTTCGCCAAGTGTCGGTCTCCGAGCCGGGGGTACGGGCGCGCCCACGCGACGCGAACGCGGCGTGGCCGGGCAGGACATTAGAGGCTTTCGAATGAAAGTCAGCCCGGCGGCAGGCAAGCACCGTCCGGCACTTTTTTGCAATGCGACCCCGCGTCACCGGAAGTTCATCCGGCCACGTTTGTCACAGAAGCGTGCCCCTGAGGATCAGCATGGCGACGGAAAAGTAGATCACCAGGCCGGTCACATCGACCAGGGTGGCGACGAACGGAGCCGAGGCCGTGGCCGGATCGAACCCGAGCCGCTGCAGCAGGAAGGGCAGCATCGAGCCCGTGAGGGAGCCGAACGTGACGATGCCCACGAGGGCCATGCCCACGGTGGCGGCGACCAGGGGCCAGTGCACACCGTAATCGTACAGGCCGGTCTTCTGCCAGACGATGATCCGGATCACCCCGATGATCCCCAGGATCGCTCCGAGGACGAGGCCGGTCGGCAACTCCCGGAACGCCACCCGCCACCAGTCGCGCAGGCGAACCTCGTGGAGCGCCAGGGCGCGGATAAGGAGCGAGGTCGCCTGGCTCCCCGAGTTGCCGCCGGAACTCATGATGAGGGGAATGAACAGGGTGAGGACGATGGCCTTTTCCAATTCGCCCTCGAAGCCCTGCATGGCGGTGGCGGTCATCATCTCGCCGAGGAACAGGGCGCAGAGCCAGCCGGCCCGCTTCCGAATCATCGTGAAGAAGCCGATATCCATGTAGGGCTCGGGCAGGGCCTCCATGCCGCCGAAGCGCTGCACGTCCTGGGTCTGCTTCTCGACCATGGCGTCGATCATGTCGTCGACGGTGACGATGCCGATGAGGTGCCCCACGGCGTCGATGACGGGGAGCGCCAGGAGATCGTATTTCGAGATGAGGCGCGCCGCCTCCTCGCGGCTCGCGGTGGGCGAGACGGCCAGGGGATGCCGCCCGGGCGCCACGGAGAGCACGTTGTCGGCCGGGTTCCCCGAGATGAGGCGGCGCAGGGGCACCGCCTTGGTCAGGGCTCGAGTGCGCGGATCGAGGACGAAGATCGAGTAGATGGTCTCGCGAGTCTTCTCGACGTGGCGGACGTGATCGAGGGTCTGGCCCACGGTCCAGTCGCTCGGCACGGCGACGAACTCCGTTGTCATGAGCGAGCCGACACTCTCCTCGCCGTAGGCGATGAGACGATCGACGGCGCCGCGTGTCTCGGCGTCGAGGCGGGCACGCAGGTCCGAGCGTCCGGGCTCCTCGATCTCGCGGAAGATGTCGGTGATGCGGTCGGCCGACATGCCCGAGAGGAAGGAGGCGACACGGTCGCGCGGCAGCATCTCGATGATGTCGGCGGCGCCGTCGAGCTCGGGTTGGTCGAGCACCTCGATGGCCCGATCGTGCGGCAGCCCCAACAGGATCGCGGCGGCGACCTCGGGCGCCTCCTCGTTCAGAGCCTCGACGATGTCGGGGGCACGCTCGTCCGAAAGCCGGGCCGCCAGGACCGAGGGATCGACATTGATTGGGAAGGGGGCGATCGTGGTCATGGGTTCAACCTCGCGCGAGGCGCGGTCGCGGGCGGCCGAGCCGGCCGCGCCCAGCCCTTCAGGGCATCGGTTCGGCCATGCATGCGACCGCGCGGGGCGCGGCCAATCGTCGGGAACTGTCGCTGGGCATTTTCGCTTGATGGAGCGCCCGCTTCGGCGGGCGGCGCGTGGGTGCGCCTCCGGCCCGCGGGCGTCAAGCCAGAGATTGAAGGCTGCGGACGTCCGTCCCGCCTTTCCGGCGATTCCGGCGAAACGGACCGATCCCCCTGGCTCCTCGGCGGAGCAGTATCCTGCCGTCTCACCCCGGCCATCGCTCCCTCGCCCTGCGATCCTATGAGAAATATAAGTGTAGCGCCCACTTGTATTGTGCCCAAGGTATCCGCATATTCAGGGGGTCGAACACGAAGGAGAAACGCTATGAAGTGGTCCGCCCCCGTCGTTCAAGAAATCTGCGTCGGCATGGAAGTCACCAGCTACGAGTCCGCCGAGATCGACACCTTTAACTAAGGTTTCGACGCCCCTCGGGGCATCGGTCTCCATCATTCAAATCTAGTCTAGGAGAAACGTCATGAAGTGGTCTGCCCCCATCGTCCAGGAAATCTGCGTCGGCATGGAAGTCACCAGCTACGAGTCCGCCGAGATCGACACCTTCAATTAAGAAGTTGTTTTCTGGAAAGGGTGCCATCCTGAGCGGACGGCACCCTTTTTAGTCTGGAATTCGGACAGCGCGAAGGCCCGGACGGCAACTCGTCCGGGCCTTCGCGCGTCCGCACGACACTCTTTTCGGACGCGGAAGAATTCGATCGGTCAACGCGCGCGAAGCGACGGGCCATCGCAGGGTATTTGGACACCGTTGACGATTCGCCGACGTGTCTTACCTCCCTACGTGAAGCGAAGCACCCGCGATGGAGTGCCTTCGGAGAGAAGGTCCCTGGTCAAGCGACGGCACGGCTTCTGCAATCTCTGTCGCAACGGGTCGACGCCGTCGCTGTGGTGTCCCATCTCGGCACTGGCATATCGGGCGTCGCAGGTAGACATCGCGTCGGAGGAAAGATGACGTCCCATCCATACGATGCCATCATCATCGGGGCTGGGCTCGCGGGAACGAGCGCGGCTCACAAGCTGGCGACGGCGGGCCATCGCGTCGCCCTCATCGACATCCATGCCGTCTATCCTCCCGACTTCCGGGCCGAGAAGCTGGGGCAGGTTCAGATGGATCAGTTCGACCGTCTCGGCCTCGGTTGGCCGGCGCGCAACGCCACCACCATGGTGAACGAGGTCTGGGTTTCGCGCTTCCAGCGTTTGGTCTCGCACTTGCCCATCCGCGAGTATGGCCTTCACTACGCGAACCTCGTCAACGCCATCCGGCAGGCGCTTCCCGCCTCCGTCGCCCTGACCCTGGGGCGCGTGAAGGACATCGAAACCGGTCCCGAACGCCAGAGCGTGACCCTCGGCGATGGGCAGCGTCTCGAAGGCCGCCTCATCGTCCTGGCCACGGGGCTGGGAGACGCCCTGCGTCGCAAGCTCGGAATCGGCAAGCAGGTCGTCGGCCCCAAGCACTCCGTTTCGTTCGGGTTCGACCTCGCGGCGCCGCCTTCGGCCTTCCCGTTCCCGTCCCTGACCCTCTACGGCGATGCCTTCCGTTCGCGGATCGCCTACGTCACGCTGTTTCCCATCGGGACGACGATGCGGGGCAACCTGTTCGTCTATCGCGATCCCTCGGATCCTTGGATCAAGTCCTTCCGGGCCTCGCCCGAGGCGATTCTGCGGGCGGAGTTGCCGGGGCTCTTACCCCATTGCCCGGATCTGACGATCCGGGGACCCGTGGAGATGCGCCCGGTGGATCTTGTCCAGGCCCAGGATTACCGCCGCGATGGCGTGGTCCTGATCGGAGACGCCTTCCTGTCGCCCTGTCCCATTCCGGGAACCGGGATCGGCAAGGTGCTGACCGATGTCGAGCGCCTGTGTGCCGTTCATCTGCCGCGCTGGCTCGAGACGCCCGGAATGGAGGCCGAGAAGCTCGGGAGCTTCTACGACGATCCGGTCAAGGTCGCGTCCGATACGCAATGCCTCCGCGCGAGCCACTACTCCCGAGCCATCGCCACCGAGATCGGACCGATCTGGGCCGCACGTCGCTGGCGCAATTACGTCGGGCGTCACGCCATTCATGCCTTGCGGGGCGTGCGCAGCCGGCTCGCGGGGCTCAATCCAACGGGCCATTCGGCGCCATCGACCTGACACCGCGCGCCCCGCGAAGGGGCGCCATGATCTTCGGGATTCAGCGAAACCGGGGCGCCCGGGCCGAGCCGTCGATGAACTCGAAGCCCGCACTGCGGTTCAGGGTGTGCAGCCGGCTTCCTTTCCAGGCCGGTCCGGCGTTCAGGATCGTCTCGACGGTCTGGGCGTAACCATCCGCGTCGAGGCGATCGATCCGGGCGAGCGCCAACGCCGCGCCATACCCTCGTCGGCAATCCTGCACGGGCCTAATCAAGGCGCCATCGCGCGCCACGATCCGGCCGGCGGGCCGGGCCGAAGCGATGTCGATGAGCACGGGATTGGCGGGATGCGGCGTCCACGGCCCCCGGAAATTCGGGGCGGACCAGAGGTGGAGGGCATCGGAGAACGATCCGAGGCCCCATTGCGCGCCGACGACGGCGGGGTCGTCCCGCACCGTGGCGAACAGCCACCACCGCCCCCCGTGCTCGACCAGGGTGGCATCGCTCGCCGTCACCCCCGAGACCAGGGTCGCTTCCTTCATCCAGCCGCCCGGGAAGGCCGTCGACCGATAGAGGTCGATGGTGCCGTTGGCGCAGCTCTCCGGAACCATCCAGACGGTGCCGTCGCGTTCGAACACGAACGGGTAGGAGAGGTGGTGCGCTTCCTCGAGCACGGGAACCGGCGTGCCCCGTGGCCCGTCCGGACCGAAGGCCACGGCGGAGATGATCGCCTTGCCGGTGGCGTGCGGATAATCCTCGACGAAGAGGACGGTGCCCCCCGCGTGATCGAGGGGGAATGGATCGGCGTAAAAGCGATGCCCGTCGTCCGGCAGGTCGCGCCATCCCCCCGCCGGGTGCGCCCGCAGGTCGACGAGATCGGCTCCGCCCTCGAGGGCGCGCCAGCCCACCCGCCAATGCGGCGCACGGTAGCACAGGTGATAGAGGCGCCGGACGATGGTCCAGGCCAGCATCCGGGCAGCGCGCTGGCCCAGAGCCGCCGCCCCGAGCCCGGGATGCGGAACGTCAATCTCCGGCTCCGATGCGCTCGCCGCGAAGGGGTGGTTCGGCCCCACTCCGCGCAAGGCCGACAGGATCAGGCTGGTCGTGCGCGCGAGGCTGTCTTCGAACGATGTCAGGGCGATGCCGCCGGCCTCGGTCCCGAAGCGGCCCCCGGCCACGATGCGCCGCCCCTCGCTGAGGGTACCGACGGGAGAGCGGCCGGCGAGCAGGACGGACAGGAGGGCGTTCTCCCCCGCGCGCCCGTCATAGGCGAGGTGCCAGATCCGCGGCCCGCCGTCCGGCGCGACGTCGCCGCAAAGGTCGAGGATGAGGTCGGGGGCGCGCACCGATGGTGACGGGAAGGCCGCGAGCGCCGCCGGCTCGACGGGGCTCCACAGGCCGTCGAGGGAGCGGCGGTTCAGCATCGCCTCCAGGCGGAACAGCAGCGCGGCGTTGTTCGGCAGGGCGCCCGGTCCCGGACGCCGGTCGATCTCCAGGGTGATTCCGCGCAGGGCGGCGATCCGCTCGGCAAGCCGGACATGCCAGCGGCGTAGGGTCTGACCGTCGAGGCGGAGTCTGAGATGCATGGCGGTTTCGCTTTGGATCGGGGTCTCGCCCGTTCGAAGCGGAGCAGGCCTCGGCGGAAGGCCGCACGGGACACTCCGTCCGGAACGGGCGGCGCTGCGGGCGCCTCGTCGGCCTACTCAACCCGACGAGGGTGAAGGAACCACCAAGACCGGAAACCGTACCGGATCGCCCCAAAATGGAAATGCGCCGGGACTTCGGCATGAACGAAGCATTATCCATGTTTCGTCGCAGCCGGAAATCGCGCGTCGCGATTGGGGATTCCTCAATCGGGTCGCGTGTTCTCATGGGCGGCGAGGCGTGGACAGTGACCAAGGTCGCGACGTTGTAGAGATCGATGGCACAGATTGACCGACACATCGCGGCGGACTGGATCGATCCCGGGGAGCGCCTGCGTTCGCCCCGGCCGCAGCCGGATACCAGTGCCGAGATCGGTGACCTGTGGCGCATCCTGCGTGCGCGTCGCGCCTGGATCATCGGCACGGCGGCGATCCTCACCGCCATCGCCGTGGCCTACGCGATGCTGGCGCCGCCGCTCTACACGGCGACGGCGCAGATCCTCATCGACCCACGCGACAAGCAGATCGTCAGCAATGACGTCAATCCCGTCGCCATGGCGCCCGATGGCGGCGTGATTCAGGTGGAAAGCCAGGCCCGGGTCATCGAATCGGATTCCGTGCTGACGCGCGCGGTCATCGCGGCCGGGCTTCTGAACGACCCGGAATTCGGCGCGCCCGGCAACGGCGTGCTCGCCCGGATCCAGCGAGCCTTCGACGGCGCAGACAGGACGGGCGACACGGCCGATGCGACGAAGGCCGAGGGCCGCGCCGTACGGGCCTTGCGGCGCAAGCTCGCCGTGAAGCGGGCCGACAAGGTCTTCGTGGTCGATGTCGTCGTCACGGCGAGCGATCCCGACAAGGCCGCGCGCATCGTCAACGCCATCGCCACGGCCTACCTACAGGACCAGTCGGATGCCCGCGCCGAAGCCGCCACCCGCGCCTCGGCGGAACTCGGCGCCCGCCTCGAAGACCTGCGTCGGCAGGTCAACCAGGCCGAGAACAAGGTCGAGCGTTTCAAGGCCGAGAAGGGCCTGATCTCGGCGAGCGGTCGGCTGATCAGCGAGCAGCAACTCGCCGAGAGCAACAACCGCATCGTCGGGGCTCGAGCCCGCACGGCGGAAGCCCGTACCCGTCTTCAACAGATCAAGGATGCGCGCGGCACGGCGTTCGGCGCCGATGCGACGCCCGAGGCAATTCAATCGCCGGTGATCGAGCGCCTGCGCGCGCAATACGCCGAACTCGTGAGCAAGGAAGCCGATCTGCGCACCCAACTCGGCGATCGACACCCCAACATCGAGGCGGTCCGAACCCAGCTTCAGGGCGTGCGCCGCCTCATCGAGGCCGAGCTGAACCGCCTCTCGAAATCCGCCGAGACGGATTTTCAGCGCGCCGAGGCCAACGAGAAGGCGTTGGCGGCGGGCCTCGAAACCCTCAAGCGTGGCACCGTAGTCTCCGGCGAAGCCTCCGTGCGCCTGCGCGAACTCGAGCGCGAGGTCGACAGCAGCCGGGCGGTCTACGCCAATTTCCTGAACCGCTCCCGCGAGATCAAGGAGCAGGTCGGGATCGACACCACGAACGCGCGGGTCATCGGCTGGGCCCGGCCGCCGCAGGATCGCAGCTGGCCCCTGCGTGTTCCGCTCATCATCGGTGGTCTCATCAGCGGCCTCGGCCTCGGCGCCGGCCTCGCTTTCGGGCGCGAGTATCTCCATCCCACCGTCCTGTCGCGCCGTCAGGTCGAGCGCCTGCTGAACGCACCCGTCCTCGTCGGACTGCCGGTATTCGGCCCCCGCACCGAGCGGTCGGCCTGCCTCGGAGCGGCCCGGCTCCTGGATCGGATGGCGAATCTCGGCCCACGGCCCCGGAGCAGCGGCCAAGGTGTCGCGGTGTTCGTCACGTCGGGGGGCACCGACGCGAAGGACCGGCGGACGATCACCCGCCTCCTCGCGGCCGTGGCGGTGACGCGCGGGGACAGGGTCCTCGTCATCGACGCCGATCTCGAAGCCGGTGTGCCGCTGCGCGATCAGGCCGGTCTCGTGGAGGTGCTCAACGGTGAGACCTCCGTGACCTTCGCGGCCCTCCGCGATGGGCAGAGCGGCGCCATGTACCTGCCGGTCGGCGATGCGATGCGCCTGAGCCGGGACGCCCTCGACCGGGCGAATATCGAGGGTGTGCTCACGGCGGCGCGGGATGCCTTCGACCTCGTGCTCATCGAGGGCGGGACATTGTCGGCCAACCTGCGCGTCGCCGAAATGGCCCTCACGGCGGACCGGATGCTGGTGGTGGTCCGCGGCGGCACGACCCGCCAGCGCGAACTCCTCGACCTCGTCGAGGCCGCCGAATCCCTCGGGCGACGCATTTCGGGGGCGGTCGTGGTGGGTGCCGGCGCCGCATGAGGATCCTCGCCGGGCCGGCCTTCGATCATGCCACGGCGGACCGGCCCCGGCGGCGGCCGCCGGTGATGCTCATTTTCCTCTCGGTGGTGATTCTCGGCGTCTCGGGCGGCCTGCTCTGGACCGTGGGCATCAACTACGACGGCTTGACCGGCGGGGCGCCGCAGAAGATCCACCCCTCGACCTATCTCGTCATCCTGCTGTTCGGCTGGGGGGCCTTGATGTCGGGAAATCCCGTCGGCTACCTTGTTCGCGCGGCCCGGATCCGCCCCGCCGCCATCCTCCTCGCGGTCGCGAGCCTGGGTTTGTTCCTGCACATCGTCCTGCGAGCCGGCCCGGGCATGGCCGGTGCCCTCGACACGTTCCTTCTGCCCGGGCTCCTCGCCGTGGTCCTGGCCGAGCGCGACGACGACACGTGGCGCTGGCTCGAACGGGCCGTGCACGCGGTGATGCTGGTCAACGCCCTCCTCGGGCTCGTCGAGTTCGCCACGGGGCATCTGTTCTTTCCATACCGCCTCGATGGCGCGGTGTTTTCCACCGACACGCGCTCGGCCGCCCTCCAGGGCCATCCCCTCGGCAACGCGACGCTGACGGCCTGCTACGTCCTGGCCCTCATCGCCGGCGGGGGAACGTTCACTCCAGCTCTCCGCGCCGGTATGATCGTCCTGCAACTCGCCGCCCTCGTCGCCTTCGGGGGGCGCTCGGCGATCGTCGTCACCCTGATCCTCGGTGGCGGTAGTGGTCTCCTCGCCCTGCACCGAACCTTGCGCACCGGCCGGGTGCCCCTGCTCGGGGCGGCCCTAGCGGTGTTCGCCTTCACGTTGGTGCCCCTGGCCATCGGCGGTCTCGCCGTCGCGGGCTTCTTCGACGCCCTGCTCGGGCGGTTCATGGCCGATGGCGGCAGCGCCAATGCCCGCGTCGAGATGTTCGACCTCGTCGCGAAGATTCCCTTGCGCGATCTCCTCGTCGGTCCCGAGATGGATCTGGTCGAGAGCCTGCGTCGGGTCAGCGGCCTCGAATGGGGTATCGAGAACCCCATCGTCCGCACCCTGATCTACCAGGGCGCGTTCATGACCCTGTTCCTCACCGTCGCGGTGACGCTGTTCATCGTCGAACTGGTGCGCCAATGCCGTGCCGGCACGGCGCTCCCGGTCATCGCCTTCGTGGTTCTGAACAACACCTTCGAGGGTTTGGGTGGCAAGACCACCCTGCTCGCCAAGTTCGTGATCCTGCTGCTCGCCCTCTACCGCCCGGTCACGGCGGCCCCTCCCCCTTCGGGAGCGACAGCCCGAGGGCGTCGAGGATCGCCGGATCGAAGCGACGACTGGCGTCGTCCATGAGGCCCATCCCGTCGAACAGGTTCCAGAACGCCCAGGCGAAGCCGTTCGCCTCGGCGGCCTCGCGTACGTCATGCACATAACGCGCCCGATCGGCGGCGCCCGCCGCGACGTAGCGGGCATCGCTGCGCAGGGCGCCGAACTCGCCCATGAGGATTCGGTGGGTCGGAATGTCGTGCCGGTTCGCCCACCCGCGCACGGCCGCGAGGTGGTGGTCGATGAAGCGGCGGTCGGGGTCCGCCGCGAAATACTCCGCGAGCTTCGCCTCCGTGACGGCGTAAGCCTCGGCCTTGGCCGATGCCGGGAGAGCGGTGTCGACGTCCATCCGCGCGCGGACCGCCGCGAGGGTCCGCGCGAGGGTTCCGGCGGAGGCCGGCCACGGCACGGCGTTGAGGGCGCGGTAGACCGGTTCGCGCATCCACGGCGCGCCCTGGTGGCTGAACAGATATGGTTCGTAGAAGTGGAACGTGAACAGCAGGGGCGCGAAGCGGGCGAGGGGTGCCGGATCGAGGGCGACGAGACCCGGCACCATGCTGCCACAGGCGCCTCCGGCAACCAGCGTCAGAGCCGCCGCTTCGCGGCGGGCGAGGCCGAGCAAGTCGTCCTGAAGGGCGGTCCATTCTGACGCGCCGCAGGCTTGGGGTGGCTCGTTCACGGGCTCGAAGGCGATCCCTCCCGTATCCATCGCCCCGAGACGCCCCGCCAGCTCGGCGATGAAGTCGCGATAAGCCGGGTAGAGGGGCGCAAGGGGACCGCCGTAGAGGTTATCCGGATTCCAATGGTGCGTGGCGCCGTTCGCCTGGACGTTGACCACCACCGCCAGGCCGGCGTCGCGGATCGCCGCGACGGCGTTCAAGAGGTCGCGGATCAGGCCGACGCGCGGCGGCCCCGACAGGCCGAGGAACGGCCCCGGATCGACGGGCAGGCGCAGGAAGTCGAAGCCGGCGCTGCGCAGGCGGGCGAGATCGTGCGTCGTCGGAACCGGTCGCTCCGGTTGGAATGGCGGCAGGCCGTAATCCGTGCGGGGCGCGGGGTACTCGCGTGTCAGGGAGAACCACGGCCAGGCGTTGATGCCCCGATGCAGGGTCAGCCCGGCCGCGACCGCCCCGCGCGCGGGCCGGACGAACGGGAGGAGGCCCGATGCCAGGACGCCGCGCCGCGTCGGCCCGCCCGGGATCACCGCGCGACGGCCGAGCCGGCCATTCCCGCCGGCGCGCCCGCATAGCCGCCCAGAGCGATGATCTCGGCTTCGTAAGCCGTGAGGATGGTGGTCCAGTCGAAGTGTTCGGCGGCGCGGGCGAGGGCTGCCCCGCCCGCGGCGCGCATGGCGATGGGGTCCGCGATGGCGGTCGCGATCCGGTCTTCGCAGGTTCGCTCATCGGCGAAATAGGTCTGCTGCGGGCCGGCCGTGCCGCGATTGAACGGATTGTCGTGGGCGATGACGGCGTTGCCGGCCCAGAGGGCTTCGACGAGGGACGGGTTGGTGCCTCCCACCGTATGACCATGCAGGTAGGCGCGGGCATGGAAGCGCAGGGAGCGGAGGGTCTCGGCGTCGAAGATGGCGCCGGGAAACATCACTTCGTCGCTGGCCGCCGCCCGCACGGCGGCATGATACGGATTGTCGGGCAGAAGCGTGCCGAGCACCACGAGCTTGAAAGTCCGCCGCTGGCGCGAGAACGCCTTCACCATGGTGAGGATGTTGTTGTCGGGCTCGATCCTGGCGATGGAGGTGAGGTAGCGGTCCGGTTCGAGGCCGAGGGCACGGATCGGCCCTTCGGGGGCTTCGGGAATCGGATCGCCGCCATAGGGAATCGTCGCGATGGCCGAACGGGACCGGCGCGTGGCGACGTGATCGGCGATGGCCGGATGGTCCGCCACGAGGCGCTGAGAGGACCAGGCGGCGATCCATTCGTTGATCCAGAACCAGGCACGGACGGGCAGAGACCATTTCGGGCGCTTCCACTCGATGCCGTCCATGTTGGTGAGGACCTTGCGGCCCGCCAAGCGCAGATACGGCAGGAAGACCGCGCCGTTGTAGCCGAGCACGAGGCAGACGCCGTCACGCCGGGCGGCATCGCGCACGCAATGCCAATCGAATTCGAGGGTCGCCTTCGGACCTCGCGAGGCGACATCGACGTGCAGGAGTTCGACGCCGTTCCAAACCGACGTCCTGATCCGCTCGGTCACGACGGTGACCTCGTTCTGACAATACACCGCCACATGCCAGCCGCGCCGAACGAGAAATAGGGCGAGCTTCTCGGCGAACGTCTCGAAACCGCCGTGCGAGGCCGGTATTCCGCGCGTTCCCAGAATGACCAGTGACGGCTTTGCCATTTGCAACTCTTTGTCTCGATTCGGCAAGCTACAGACCCCAATCGAGACTGCGCCCTGGACTCTTAAGGAAGCTGCGCAACGGCTGGGCCGGGCTCGCAACTTGCTCCTCCCGGGCCCAGGCGTCGGGATGTTGCCATTTCGGGTCAGGGAACGGTCGCTGAAATGCGTATCACGTGTGTCCATCAGGGTTACGAACTCTACGGGTCCGACCGGAGTTTCGTCGAGAGCGTCCGGATCATTCGCCGGGCCTACCCGCAGGCGCGGATCGATGTCGTGCTGCCGCGCCACGGTCCGATCGTGGCACCCCTGTCCGAACTCGGCACGCGGATCGTCGTCGAACCCCTCTGGATTCTGCGGCGCCGTGACCTCGTCCGATTGATGACCCTCGGCCTCCTGTCCCTGCCCGTCGCGATGCTGCGGGCGTGGAAGCGGCTGCGGTCGAGCGACCTCGTGTATGTCAACACCTCCGTGGTCGCCGATTACCTCCTGGCCGCGCGCCTCTGTCCGGGCCGGGCCCTCGTGCACGTCCACGAAATTCCACAGGGCGCCACCCTCACGGTGCTGCGGATGCTGATCCGGTGGAGCGGGGCCGACGTGATCTTCAATTCGCGCGCGACCGCCGCCGCCTTCGCTCTCGATGGCAAGGCGCGGACACGAATCGTCTATAACGGCATCGCCGGGCCGGCCGCTCCGGAGCCGAAGACCTATGACGGCACCCGGCCGCTGCGCCTGCTCATGCTCGGCCGCATCAGCCGCATCAAGGGCCAGGAGGTGCTGGTGGAGGCGATCCGGCGCCTCTCGGACGATATCCTGGACCGGCTCTCGGTCCGCATCGTCGGGAGCGCCTTCGAGGACGCCGCGCGGGAGGAAGCCCTGGCGGCGGCCATCGCCAAGGCCGGTCTGGCGGAGGTGATTGCCCTGTCGCCGTTCGTCGACGATCCCTCCGACCTCTACCGCTGGGCCGACGTCGTGACCGTGCCGTCGCGCCTGCCCGAATCCCTCGGGCGGGTCGCCATCGAGGCGATGTCGTACGGCCGCCCTCCCCTCGTCTCCCGTATTGGCGGATTGACCGAGATCGTCGAACCCGGGCGCACCGGCTGGATGGTGGCGCCGGACGATGCCGCCGCCCTGTCGGTGGCGCTCGAACGAATCGTTCGTGATCCGGCGGCCTGGGCCGGATTCCCGCAGGCCGCGCGCGCCCGTTACGAGGCGTTGTTTGACGAACGGGCCGCCGCGTCGGGGATCACCGAGATGATGGCCGCGCGGCTCGCCCGGTCGAACCGGGCCGCGCCCGCTCCCGCCCTCGCGTCGGTCGATTCGTGATGAACGCGCTGATCCGGTTCGTCCGCCGCTTCGTCCTGATGCTCGGGGGCGAGGTCGCCCAGAGCGCGTTCCATTTCGGCCTCAACATCGTGCTGGCCCGGACGATGAGCCCGCACGATTACGGGCGCTTCGCCATCGTCTTCCTCGTGGGCGGCCTCGCGCTCACCTATGTCCGCGCCCTCGCGGGCGTCCCGGCGGGCATCTTCATTCCGGGGCGCGCCGGGCGTCGGACCGCGCGGGGCTTCGAGGTCAGCTTCGGTTCTGCGGCGACGCTGCTATCGGGCACCATGGGTCTCGGCGTCGGCGTCACGCTCTGGGCCGCCTCCGACATCGCGCCCCTCGCCGCCGGCCTGTTCGTCGGCACATGGAGCCTGCGCAGCTACGTCCGCGGCGTTCTCCTGACCCGGCGGCTGCCCCTCGCGTCCGGCCTCGGCGACATGGTCTTCGCCCTGTCGGGCACAGCCTTCACCGCCTGGCTCATGCGCGGCGCGGAAACGGTCGATCTCGATGCGGTCCTGACCGCCCTCGCCGTCGCCAACGCCCTCGGCCTCGTCGCGTCCCTGCTCGCCCTGCGGCAGCCGGTGCGGGTCAGCTTCGGACGCGGGACACGGCGGCGCTACCGCGCCCTGTGGCCGAGCCTGTCCTGGTCCCTCGTCGGCACCACCACGGCCAATCTGCAGGGGCAGGGACAGAGCCTCCTCGTCGCCTTCCTCGCCGGGCCGGCGGCCTATGCTCCCATCGCCGCCACCTTCGTGCTGTTCGCGCCCTTGCGGCTGACGGCGTCGGCCCTCATCAATCTCGTCCAGCCGGACATCGCCGGCCACCTCGCCGCGGGCCGAATCGACGGGGCCAAGCGGGTCGCCCTGCGGTGCGTCGGCCTCATGGCGGCGAGCAGCGTCGCGTATGGCGGACTCGTCCTGGGCTTCCTGCCCTTCATCGAGAACCGGCTGTTCGCCGACCGGTTCACCGGTGCGCCGATGGCCCTGATCGCCCTCTGCGTCTGGACCATCGTCGGCGTCTCGCTCCTGCACGCTCCCCTGCGGGTGCTGCTTGAAATGCGGCAGGCGTTCCGCAAGCTCGCCACCGTCGCAGGTATCAGCGCCCTCGCGGGTGGGATCGTCGTCGTCGTCCTGCTCCTCGTGACGGCTCCGGTGTGGTCGCTCCTCGGGGTGTTGCTCTCCGAATGCGTGGTGCTCGCTTATTGCGCCGTCATCCTGAGACCCTGGCGCCGGGCCGAGACCCCGGGGGCCACGTTCCGGGCGGGCGACCGCCTGCCGCTTCCGAACCCCTGATCCGGCGCCGCCCGACGAACCCCGCGCGGCCGGTGACGGCGCGAACCCAAGGAGCCCATCGTGAGTCTTCCCCTGGAGTCAGAGATGCCGACCAAAGCCGCCGCTCCCGTTGGCCGTCCGCTCTCTGCCGCGCCTGCGTCCCAGCCGGTGCGCTACGCGGCGCGCCTCCACACCACCTTCGATACCATCGCGCCGCTCTGGCACGAATTCGAGACCGAAGGGGCGACGGCCTATCAGCGCCTCGACTGGGTCAGGAGCGTCATCGACCACCTCGGGCCGACCATGCGGGCCAGTCCCCTGTTGGTCGAAGTCACCGAGGCGCCAGGGGGCCGTGCCGTCATGCTGCTTCCCCTCGCCCTCGTCCGGGAGCGGGGATACCGGGTCGTGACCTGGCTCGATCTCGGCGTCTGCGACTACGCGGCGCCGCTCCTCGCCCCGGGCCTCGATGTGGGACCCGACGCCATGGTGTCGGTCTGGCGGGCCGTGCGGTCCGTCTTGCCCCGTGCCGACCTCATCCGGATCAGCCGCATTCCGGACAGCGTCCAGGCCCGGCCCAATCCCCTGGCGACCCTTTCGCAATGCCGCCGCATGGAGATGCAGGCCTCGGGCGTCGCCATCGAGGGCGATCCCGCCACCCTCCTCGACCGGCTCTGCCGTCCCGGACCGCGCAAGGACATGGCCAAGCTGCGTCGCCGCCTCGACCGTCAGGGCGAGGTCGCCTTCGTGAAGGCCTCAACTCCGTCCGAAGTCGATACGATTTTCGATGCCCTGGTGGAGCAACGCCGGACCCGCTTTTCCGAAATCGGCCGCTTCGATCTGCTCTCCCGGCCGGATGTCGAGGCGTTCTACCGGGCCGGCGCCCGGGCCGGCCTGACAGGCGGGCCGGCGCGCCTGTTCGGCCTGTCCGTTGGTGGCACCTGGATCGCCGCCGCCTACGGCCTCGTCCATGCCGGAACCTTCCACGGGCTCCTGCTGACCATGGCGGGCGGACCCTGGCGCAACACCTCGCCGGGCCTTCACGTCGCCGCCGAATGCCTGCGCTGGGCTCGGGCGGAAGAATTGGATTACTTCGACTTCACCGTTGGGGTGATGCCCTACAAGGAGGATTTCGGGGTTCAGACCCGCGATCTCGAAGAACTCGTGGAAGTCGCGAGCCTGCGTGGGCGCCTCGTGACCATGGCCTTGTCCGCCGCGGCCGGTGCCAAGACCTGGCTCGCCACCCATCCCGCGTGGTACGGCCGGCTTCAGAAGGCCCGCCGCTGGGTCCGCCGGCACGCGGGATGATCGACGTCGTCCGACGAACGCCGCGCGAGACCTTTGGAATGGCGGAGTTCGGTCCGTCTCAAGCGCCACGCGGGTTCGATATCCGGCGACCGCTTCGATGGAGCGGACGCCGGATCAGGCGTCGATGGTGAAGCACGCGCCCTTCTCGTTCGCCACTTCGAGGGTGGCGTTGATCTGGTCGAGCATGGCGCGCACGAGCTTCATTCCGAGGCCCGTGCCCCTCGGCTTGCGCTCGGTCCAACCGTCGGGAAGGCCCTCGCCGTCGTCGCAGACGCGGAGCCGCACCCTCCCGTCACCCCGGTCGCTGATGCTGACGGCGATATGCCCGCCCGCAGCCTCGCGGAAGGCGTACTTGAAGGCGTTGGTGACGAGTTCGGTGGCGATGAGCGAGAGCGCCACGGCCTTGCGGTAGGGCACCATCACGCCGGACTCGGCGGTGATGCCGATGGAGTGGCCGTCGCCCGCCATGCCGGACAGATCGCGGCATAGGTTCTCGATGGTCTGGCCGAGATCGACATCCTCGATGCTCTCGGCCTGATACAGGCTGTCATGCACACGCGCGACACTCATCACTCGTGCGGAGGTCTCCGCGAAGGCCTGGCGCGCTTCCGGGTCCTTGGTTTGGCGCTGCTGCATCTGCAGGAAGGCCGAGACGATCTGAAGAGAGTTTTTCACCCGGTGGTCGATCTCCCGGCTGAGCACGTCCTTCTGCTCCAGGGCGCGCTCCCGGTCGGCGAGGAGGCCGGTGAGTTCGATGATGGTGCGGCGCTGACGCAGCACGACGCCCTCGACCACTTGGGCCAGGGAGGTCGCGAAGGAGAGCTGCCACGCCGCCCACGGCTTCGAGAAGCCGCGCCGCTCCTCGACCCAGCGCTCGAACGATCGCCTCGGCAGGATCGGGGCCGATTCGTTGCCGGGCGTCACGGGCTTGCGCGGATCGCCACCCCACGACACCGTGCTCGGGACCTCGGGGCGAAACCACAGGAGTAGGTTTCGCCGCGATTCGTCGATGAAGACCGCCGCGAGGCCGCTCGCGCGATCCGCGAAGGTGGTGGCCGGCGGGTAGGCGGCGGAAAGACCGTGGGTGCTGTATCCGGCCTCGCCGGGTGGCACGGTGGCGCGCAGCCAGTCGCGCAATGCGCAGACCGCTTCGGGATCGGGCGTCAGGCCGATCACCGTCACGCCGTCCTCGGTGGCGATCGCCGCCCCCTCTGCCTCGAACAGATCGAGCATCGTGGTGTCGCCGTCCGTCAGGGCCGCCACGTAGTCGTCGGACCGTGTCAGCCGACGCACGAGCCGTCCCTCGGCGGCGAGGTGCGCCTGCTGGGCCTCCCAGAGGCGACGTCCCTCGATTTCCTGGACCCGCATGGCGAGGGCCTCGGCCATGAGGCTCGCCGTCGCGCGGGTTTCGGGCGGCACGTAGAGCGGCCGACGATGGTGGCCGATGAGCAGGCCCCACAGAACACCCCCGACGATGATGGAGGCCGACATCGAGCCGTTGACGCCGAGATTGCGCTGGTACTCGAGGTGAATCGGCGACAGCGAGCGGTGCTGCGCGAAGGTGAGATCGACGGGGGTTTCGGCCAGGGCGGCGTCGCCGAGGATCGGCACCGGCTCGGCGTCCCGGTCGGTGACGAAGCGGCTGCGGGAGCGGAGGTAGAGGGCGCGCGCCTGGGCGGGGATGTCGGACGCGGGAAAATGCAGGCCGAGGAGGGAGCGGGACCACGCCGCCGCCTTGGCCTCGGCGATGGCTTCGCCATTCCAGTCCGCGTCGAAGCGGTAGACGAGGACGCTGTCGAACCCGGTCATGGCGCGGACCTCGCGGGCCGTGGCCTCGGCGGCTTCGGCGACGGTCTGCGCCGCCCGCAGCCGTGCCACGGCCGGACCCGCATTCGATGGATGCGCCGATCCGAAATCGCCGGGGCGGTCCGGGATACCCTCGAGTTCGACGAGAACCCGACCGGCCTGCGCATGGGCGACGGCGAGGCAGGCGGGGGCGCCGTCGGGATACACACGATCCGCGATTGTCTGGTCCCCGCCCAATCTGCCCTTCGCCAGAGCCTCACGGAGACGAGACACGAACGCCAGCGGGAGGAGACGGTCGAGGGGGCAACCGAGCAGCTTGGTTGCCCTGCCGGGGAACGCCTCGGCGACGTTGGCGCTGTGGGCGAGGATCCTCAGGTCGGTCGCGTCCGCGACGAGCAGGACGGCGTCGGGCTGGATCGAGCCCGGGATATGGATCGGCTCACGCTCGCAGACGGAGACGTCCACGGGCTCCGCGCGCTCCCGGCGCTCCACGGCGGCCGCGCCCCGGCCCGCATCCCGTGGGGCAAGCGCTTCGACGGAGTCGAGGGTGATCCAGGCTTCCCGCGCCGGCGCATCCGTTCTCATGCGCAGATCGAAGCGCACCGGCCCCTCCGCCCGGTCGAGGGCGAAACGTCCGCCGGCATCGAGACGACCGCCGCGCAGGCCAGCGAGGAAGCGGCCCCGACCGCGCGGGACGTTGGCGCCCGGCACGAGATCGCGAAAGAAATCCCGGCCGACGAGCATCGCGCTCGGCTGGCCGAGCAGCGCGGCGGCGGCCGGGTTGGCCGCGCGCACAGTCCCGAGGGCGTCGACCCGAACGACCCCATGCGGCAGGCGCGCGATCTCGGCCTCCAACAGGTCGTCATACACCGAGCCGTCGTAATCCGGGCCGTCGGCGGGCATCGCGGGGTCGTCCCTTTCCGTCATGGCCCGACTTTCGAGGATACGTTTCTGTCGATCATAACACGGCGTAGGTCGAAGACCCTGCTCGCCGTTCGGCCGATCCTGGTCTCTTCGAAATCATGTCTGTGCCTTCGGCTGTCCGAGGGCGTCGCGCAAGGCGTTGGCGACCTGCTCGGCCGAATAGGGCTTGCGCACGAGGTCGAATCCATGGGTGTCGTCCTCGGCGAGCACGCCGCTGTAGCCGGTCGTCAGGATCACCGGCATCCCCGAATGGGTCGCCCGAAGCCGATGGGCGAGGGCGACGCCCCCCATGCCCGGCATCACCACGTCCGAGAACACGGCGTCGAACCGGGACGAATCCGCCTCGATCTCGGCCAGGGCGGCTTCGGCGTTGTGCGCCCACACGGTTTCGTGGCCGAGATCCTGCAGCAATTGCGTGCAGAAGCGGCCGACATCGAGATTATCCTCGACGACGAGGATGGTGAGGCGGCGGTCGCCGCCACCGCTTCGGACTTCGCGACGGATCTCCGCCGGTACCGGCGCCTCGACCTGGGGCAAGTAGAGGGTGAAGGTCGTTCCACGGCCCGGTTCACTCGTGACGTCGACATCGCCCCCCGATTGCTTGGCGAAGCCGATGACCTGACTGAGGCCGAGGCCGGTGCCCTTGCCGACTTCCTTCGTGGTGAAGAACGGTTCGAAGATTCGCGAGAGCAGGTCCGGGGCGATGCCCACGCCCTCGTCCGCGATGGCCAGGGCGGCGAAACGTCCGGAAGCTTCGGCATGACCCCGGATGCCCGGCAGGGTCGCCGCGCAGGTGAGACGCAGGGTCAGGGTGCCGGCGCCGTCCATGGCGTCGCGGGCGTTCACCACCATGTTCACCAGGGCGGTCTCGAACTGGCTCAGATCGGCCCGGACGTGGCAGGGCACGTCCGGCACCGTGGTGTCGATGCGGATGCGGGCCCCCGTCACGGCGTTCAGCATGTCGGCGACGCTCGCCAGACGCTCGCCGACATCGAACACCTCGGGCTTCAGGGCCTGTCGCCTTGCGAAGGACAGGAGCTGGCTCGTGAGCTTGGCGGCCCGGTCCACGGTGTCGCTCACCGCCGCAAGGTAGCGGCTGCGCCGCTCCGCCGGGAGGTCCGGTCGCTGCAGGAACTCAACCGACGACTTGATGACCGTCAGGAGGTTGTTGAAGTCGTGGGCGACGCCCCCCGTGAGCTGGCCCACGGCCTCCATCTTCTGCGCGTGGCGCAGGGCCTCCTCGGCGCGGCCGAGGCGTTCCTGCACCCGCAGGCGCTCGGAGATGTCCTGAGCATACTGGAAGGCGCCGATGCGGCGCCCGTCGTGATCGCGCAGGGTGGTGAACTTGAGTTCGTAGCGGGGCCGGTTCCGACTCGAATCGCCGAACTCTTCCACGAGCATGAATTCCTCGCCCGCGAGGGCTCGTCCCCATGTCGCCCGGATGGAGACGGCGACGTCGGGCCGGTGCGCGAGGAGGCCGACAATATCGTCGCCGATCCGGGGGCGGATACCGAACGCCGCCTCGAATTCCTCGATCCAGGCCCGGTTGGCGGCGAGCAGGCGGTAGTCCAGGTCCAGGGCCCCCACCATGGCGTCCGTGGTTTCGAACACGTCCGCCCAGAGCTTGCGCTGGAGCAGTGCCTGCGCGACCCGCTGCTCCAGGGTTTCGTTCAGGCGCCGCAGATCCGCCTCGGCCTGCTTGCGGTCATGCACATCCTCGACGACGCCATACCAGCGGATGATGGCACCGGCCTCGTTTCGGCGCGGCCAGGCGCGGGCGCGCATCCAGCGGTGGCCACCGACGGCCATGCGCAGGCGATAATCCACATCCACGGGCTCGCCGGCGGCGAGGGATGCCGACAGCACGGCACAGGTGCCCGGAATGTCGTCGGGATGGAGCGCATTGATCCAGCCGGTCCCGTCCGGTTCGCCGGGCGCCTGGCCGGTAAGATCGAGCCAGCGCTTCGAGTACGAGGTGATGTTGCCGTCGGGGTCGCAGGTCCAGGGCACCTGCGGGTTGAGCTCCACTGTCTGCCGGAAATGCTCCTCGCTCTCGCGGAGCGCCCGGTCGGCGAGAACCCGCGCCGTGGTCTCGTTGGTGAGGATGAAGAGGCCGGCGACGGCGCCGTCCCGGTCGAGCACCCGCGAGTAGGAAAACGAGAACCAGGTGTCGGCGGCCCCCCGATCCGTATCGAGCTTCCAGGGCAAGTCGTCGAAGCGCCGGCTCCGGCCGGCGAACGCCGCGTCGATGATCGGTTCCGCCTGCGCCCAGGCATCGGCCCAGACCACGTCGAAGCGCTCGCCCATCGCCCAGGGCAGGCGGGGTCCGAGCAGGGGGAAATAGGTATCGTTGAAGAAGAAGCTGAGTTCCGGCCCCCAGGCGAGGATCATCGATTCCGGTGAGTTGAGCACAAGGCTCAACGCCGTACGGAACTCCGGAGACCAAGTCTCGGGCGGCCCGAGGGGGTGGCGCGACCAGTCGCGCGCGCGAATCATGCGGGCGGCCTCGCCGCCGCCCGCGAGAAAGGCCAGGGCGTCGCTCATCGGATCGCTGGACGGGGAGAGCGAGACGTCCGGGACCGGGAACTCCCGGGCAGGAGTTGTCGATGAAAGCGCATGCGAGCGTTTGGCCCCGTGGTGACGGACATGCAACGCGGTGCCCTGCCGCAAACCGACGGTTCGGGCGAGTCGAATCACCCGGTTCGGCGGCGACGCTGAACTCAATATTCTGTGAACGCGGCGGACGGACACGATCCCCGATCAAGGGACAGTGTTCGGCGCGGCCTCAAAACGGTGGGTGGACGCTTCGCGCCGTGCGCGCGACGAAGGCCGCGCTTGCCAGTCGCTTCGGGTGCGGGCAGCTTGGCTCGGCGTTTCGCGCGATCGATGGCAGCCGACGCCTCCGCGCATCCGTCGTGAAAGACCCAGGATCGACATCATGGCCCTTGAGAGGATCGAGAACGGCGTGCTGCCCCGCCTGGACCGCCGCGCGTTCCTCGTCGGCTCGGCCGCCGGCCTCGGCGCCCTCGGCCTCGCCGGCTGCGTGAATACCGATGGGGCGCTGCGTGCCGAGGCGGCGAAGACCTACGGACCGATGCCGGGCGAAAAGTTTCCGATCCCGGCGACCGATATCAGCAAGCTCGATCCGAAATACTTTCGTCGGACGGTCCCGTACGTGACCAAGGAGGCGGCTGGGACGATCGTGGTCGATCCGCGCAATTTCTACGTCTACCGCGTCGAGGGTGACGGAACCGCCACGCGCTACGGCGCCAATGTCGGCCGCGACGGGTTCCTCTGGAGCGGGGACGCCTATGTCGGCCGTAAGTCCGAATGGGCGACTTGGACGCCGCCCAAGGAGATGATCAAGCGTCAGCCCGAGGCCGCGAAATACGCGCGCGGCATGCCGGGCGGCCTCGACAATCCCCTCGGTGCCCGCACGCTCCATCTCTACCAGAACGGCGCCTATACGCTCTACACCATCTACGCCAGCAGCGACCCCGACACCATCGGCAGCGGCATCACCAGCGGCTGCGTCGGCCTGCTCAGCCAGGACATGATCCACCTTTACGCCCAGACCCCGGTAAAGACGAAGGTGGTCGTTCTACCCGCTTGAGGCATCCCTGCCCGCGATCCCCGGTGGCGTTTCGGCACGCCCGGGACCCGGGATCGTCGTCGGACCATCACGGTCGAGGGTTCAGCGGAGCTGGACTCTTGCGCTCGGCACGTTTGCCCGATCCCCGCGCGGCTTCGGGGGCTCGAAGCGGCGGGCGAACCACCCATGCGCGGCCATCCCGAGCAGCATGGCGCCGACGAAGACGAACACCGGCAGGGCTCCCGTGGACAGGGCCGCCATGGCTGGGCCGGGGCAAAACCCGGAGAGGCCCCAGCCGATGCCGAATAGGGCCGCACCCGCGAGCAGCGGCCCGTCGATCCGGGCTCGCGGCGGCAGGTCAAACCCGGCGTCGAAGGCCGGGCGCGGCAGGCGACGCGCCAGGGCGTAGCCGAGGCCGGCGACGCTCACCGCCCCGCCCAGCACGAAGGCGAGGGTCGGGTCCCATGCGCCCGCGATGTCGAGAAAGCCCCGCACCCGCGCCGGATCGAGCATGCCCGACAGGGACAGACCCAGACCGAACAGCAACCCGGCGATCAGGGCCGCCGCCAACCGCCGCGCGGCGCTCATGCGAATCCCCGCACGATGGCGACGGTGAGCATTCCCGTGGTGAGAAACATCAGCACCGCCGCGAGGGAGCGCGGTGAGAGCCGGGCGAGACCGGCCACGCCATGACCGCTGGTGCAGCCCGATCCGAGACGGGTGCCGAAGCCGACGAGAAGGCCGGCGACGCCCAAGACCGGCAGCGAGGCGACGAACCGCATGTCGGGCCAAGCCCCCGCCAGGGCGGCAAAGACCGGCGGCCCGGCGATCAGACCGCCGACGAAGGCGGCGTCCGTCCACCAGCGTTCCCCCCGATCGCGGCCGAGGCCCGCGACGAGGCCGCTGATTCCGGCGATGCGCCCGTTGAGCAGCATCAGCAGGGCCACCGACAGGCCGATCAGGCCTCCGCCGATGAGCCCGGAGAGATACGTGGTCATGTCTCGAAAGCGTGCCCGACTCGTTTCACTATTGGAATTTGTCAGCGTTCGTCCTGACAGATGCTTGTTCTGACGATTTGCAGCGGTCGACCGGCGGCCGTCAACAGATGAATTTTCTGTTTTGATAAGGTTCCGAGAAGGTTTTGCCCACGATGCCGGTTTGGCCGGGGCTTCCTTGTCGGGCGCTGAAAGAGGGTCGCACACCGGTGTGTCCGGACTGCGAAGTCATGAGATCGTCGATGATCGATTTCGTCCGGCGCGACACGGTCGGGGGCGAGGTCCACGCGTCGTCGTTGTCGCTCAAGCCCCGGCCGCCTTCAGCTTCGCCACCTTGTCTTCCAATTCCTTCGCGGCCTGACCGAAGAGGTCCGAGCGTCGGCGAAGCGCCTCCTGCTTGCCCTTGGTTGCGGCGGCCTGCGCCTTGTCGTCGGCCTTGCGCATCCGCGCGCGGAACTTTGTCGCCAGCGCCTCGTAGTCCGCCGCGATCCGACCATTCGTCTTGGCGGTCTCGCGCTTCACGCGATCCTGATAGTCATCCTTGGCCATCTGTGGGATTTTCCTCGTACCCGGCGAAACCGGCGGTCTTCGTACGAAGCCCGCTCGTTCCGCATACGAGGTGTCTCACCGAATGGCATCCACCGTCAGGAGCGGGTCTCAGCCTCGAACCGGTCATAGATCGCATCGCGGCGCCGGGGCGCCGCGTAGTGAGCGCGCAACAGATTTGTCCGGTTCAGCAGATGGGCTTCGATCTTGTCACTTAAGCGTCCGACCGGTCCGACGAGGGCATCGAAGCCCAGGGTGAGACCCTGAACGATCCCCCGGACGACGGCCGCGATAGAATGGGCGATGCGGTGAAGGAACGTCATGGCGACCTGTCGCGAGGGAATTGTGCAGGCGCTCAGGTAGGGCGTCACGCCACCCAGTCCTCGCGACCGAAAGTAGCATGACGGCGAGGGAACGACGGCGATGGGATATTCGGCGGGCGACATCGGAGGCGCGTTCGAGCCGTCGTTCTCCCCATGCCGAAGCCGTGGCTTCGGTGACGGAGGCCCAGATAGCCGGCATCGCTATCGGCCACGCTGCGCCCATGGCGATGACGGAACGGGCGCGTGCAGTGCCTAGGACATCCCTCCCATCGCGCGGTGATCGGCGATGACCTCGGCGTAGAGGCGTTCGCAGCCGTCGAGCCAGACATCGTGGGTGAAGTGGCGCCGCACGCGGTCATGCGCCGTCCGACGGGGAATCGCCAGGGCCACGCCGATGGCTTCGGCGAGAGTCGCTTGGTCATCGGGCGGCGCGAAGGCACCGGCCGCGCCGATGACCTCGCGGGCGGCGCCCCGGTCGAAGCTCGCCACCGGCAGGCCGCAGGCCATGGCTTCGATGGCGACGAGTCCGAACGGCTCATCCCAGCACGGCGTGAACAGGAACACCGAGGCCCTGCCGACCTCCGCCGCGAGGGCGGGGCCGTCGAGGAGGCCGCCGTACCGGATGGCGCCGCCCAGGAGCGGTTTCACCGTGCTTTCCCAGTAGTCCGTGTCCTCCGTCGAGCCGAACAGGGTCAGACCGATTCCGGCCCGTTGCGCCGCTCGGATCGCGTGGTGCGTGCCCTTGTAGGGCGTGATTCGGCCGCACCAGACGGCACTGCCGTCGCCCTCCGGGCGATAGGGCCATTGCGCCGGATCGATGCCGTTGTGCAGCACCGATACCCCTTCGACCTCCTTGTCCGGGAACCAGGCGTGCAATTGCCCGCCCGACGTCACGGTGATCCGGTGGGCCGGCGATAGGCTGTTGTGCACGAACCACCGCAGGGCATCGTAGGGCGGCACGTGCAGGGACGTGACGGTCGGGACCTTGGCCGTGCGCTCGGGCGCGAGGGGCAGGCGGCTCAGCGAGTTGTTGTGCAGCACGTCGAACCCGCCCGCCGCGATCCGGTCGAGGGCGGCGCCGTAGCCCGCATCGAGGGCGGCGATGAGGGCCGGATTGCCGGTGTGCTCCTGGCCCGGGAACGTCTTCTCCTGATGCTCGGCCAGGACCGGATCGAGGGTGAAGCGCGGATCGCTGTCGCCGGAGGCGAACAGCACCACCTCGTGGCCGCGCGCCCGCAGTCCCTGGGCGAGGTGCCAGCTATGGGCCTCCATGCCCCCCCGGAACGGCGGCGCGATGGGTTGGCGCGCATGCGCCAGCAGGGCGATTCTCACGCGGGTTCGGCCGCCGCGAGCCGGGCGTCGAGGGCGCGGATCACCGAGGCGGTGTTGGTGTAGGGCAGATGGCTCTCGTGAGCGGTCAGGGCGAGATCGTCGGCGTCGGGCGCCCGCAGGATGCGGATCGGCTGCCCCGGCGTATCGTCGATGAGGCCGAGGCGGCGGAACGCGTAGAGCCAGTGCCCCATGGTGCGGTAGCCCCATTTCGCCTCGAAGCGCTCGGCGTTGCGGACCACGCTGTCGAGATGATGGATCGGCGGCATGTGGTGCGGATGGTACTGGTGATAGGCCCGCGCGCCCCTCACCCACGCGATGGCGACGCCCTGCTGATCCAGAGTCTTGCCGAAATCCGTGTCCTCGCCGCCATAGCCCGTATAGCCCTCGTCGAACCCGCCGGTGGCCAGGAAGGTCGCCCGCCGCATGGCGAAGTTGAGCGACCAGAAGCAACGGTAATCGGTGCAGATCTCGATGTCCCCGGCCGGCGGCCCGCGCCGATCGGAATGCTTCTCGCCCACCGCCGCGAATGCCTCCGTGGTCCAGTCGCCCCGCGTGGCCCCGCCCGGCAGGTAGAGCACCTCGCCCATGAGGAGCCCGTCGAGGGCGTCGAGGCGCTCGGCGTAATCCGCCACCAGGGTGGGGGCCGGGATGCAATCGACGTCGAGGAAGACGATCCCCTCCCCCGTGGCCTTGGAGACGGCGCGGTTGCGGGCGGCGGCCAGGGGCAGCGGATCGGAGGCCAGCGCGATCTGCCGGACGGGGAACGGCGCCTCGGGCAGCGCGTAGGGCTCCGCCTGCATGCGGGCGACGATGAGATCGACGGGTTTCTGCGTTTGGCGCATCAGGCCGAGCACCATGTTGGTCAGGTGCGCGGGCCGACCCTTCGCCAGGGTCACGACGGAAATGCCGAGCATCGAGGGAGGTCCGGAAGGGAGGGAGGGGTCAGGCGACGGCGCCGGCCCAGAGTTCGTCCGTGAGGCTCTCCAGCCAGCGGGCCGCGCGGGCGGCGGCCTCCGGGGCGTGGAGGGCGCGCAGGGTTTCGCCGTCGAGGCCCCGAGCGCGGTCGAGGAGGTTGCGCCAGCCCGCGAAGTCGCCGGGCCATTGCGGGGCCTGCACGGCAGCGCCGAGGCGGACCAGGGCTTCGGCCTTGCGCGTCTGCTCGCCGAAATAGCGCCATTCCGGCATCACCACGAGGCGGCCGCCGACCCGCGCGACCTCATGCACGGTGTTGTCGCCGGCCGAGGCGATGACGATGTCGGCGGCGGCGAGGTAGTCCGTCACTGAGCCGACCCAGCCGAGTTCGCGCAGGTTGGCGAAATCCGTCTCGTGGCCCTCGCGGTGGGTCGGCCCGAGGGTGAGCCAGAGGGCGTCGGGTACGGCGCGGGCCGCCACCGTGAGGGGCGCGTAGGGCGTGCCGCTGCCCCCGCCCCCCGTCACGGCCACGATGATCTCTTGCGCCGGGTCGAGGCCCAGCCGGGCACGGGCTTCGGCGCGGGACGGCACCGGATCGACGGTGGTGCACAGGCCGCCGCTGTAGAAGGTCTTGGCCCGCAGGTCTTCGGGGTAGTCGTCCTGCTCCAGGCGTTCATCGAAGGGCGCCAGCATGCCGACGCAGGCCTCGTAGGAGCCGATATGGCCGATGTCGGAGCGGTCGCCGTGCATGCGGATCTGCACGGCCGGAACGCTGGCGGCCCTGGCCAGCAGGGCGATCTCGGCCGAGACGTCGATCACGAACAGGCCGACGCCCCGGTCGTCGAGGTGGTCGAGGATCGTCCGCATGGTCCGGCGCATCTCGGGCACGCCCAGCGGCACGCAATGCATCACCCGAGGCGTCGGCTCGGCGAAGAGACGGGGCGTCGGCACCGCCGCGCCGATCATGTTGGGCAGCGCCACGACCTCGATGTCGCGGGAAAACCCGTCGAACAAACTCGGATCGGCGGTCAGCACCGAGACCGGGCGCGCGTGGGAAAATTCCGCCACCAGGGCGCGGGTGCGGTTGGCGTGTCCGCGTCCCTGGTGGTGGACGAAGAAGGCGATGGGCTTCGGCATCGATCTCGGGGCGTCTTCAGGAAAACAGGCAGGTGCCGGGCTGCCGGGCGGCGGCGATTTCGGCCGGCGACGGCGTCGCGAGGCGTTCGATCATCGTCCCGTCCGGGTCCCAGGCGATGAACCCGGCCTCGCGGAACTGGCCGAGCCAGTATTCCATGCACCAGCGGCCGTGGCGGGCGTGGAACCGGGCGGCGTTGCGCAGGATGGGCTCGAAATGATGAAGCGGCGGTACGTGGACGGGGTGGTGCTGGTGATAGGCGCGGGCGCCGGCGATCCAGTGTGTCGACAGGCCGGAGGCGGCGAGGCGAACGGCGAAATCCGTCTCCTCGGCGCCGTAGCCCGTGAAAGCCTCGTCCATGCCACCGATGCGGGCATAAGCCTCGGCCGGGAGTGCGAAGGACAGGCCCCAGAGTTCCATCGGGTTCAACTCCAGGCGTGAGCCCACCGTCGGGACCGGCGGACGCGCGGGATGTACCTGTCCGAGACGGTCCAGGGCAGCGTCATCGAGGTTCGGCCCCACGGCGCCCTCTGGGAGATACAGCACTTCCCCGAGCAGCAGGGCTTCGGTCTGAATCTCGGCGTAGGCCGCCACGAGGTTCGGGCCGGGGATGCAATCGACGTCGAGGAAGATCAGGCGCTCGCCCTGCGCCGCCGCGGCGGCCCGGTTGCGGGCGGCGGCCAGCGGCATCGGCTCGCCGGGGACGTGCAGGTGGCGGACGGGACAGCCGGGATCGGGCAGATCCGGTGCCACGTCCGGCTGCATCCAGGCAATTACCAGTTCGAGGGGGGCGAGGCTCTGGCGGGCGAGGCCGCGCATGAGGTTGCGCAGGTGTTCGTCCCGGCCCCGCACGAGGGTGAGGACACTGACGGCTCTACTCGGCATGGGCCGGCAACATGCGGAAATGCGCTACGCCTTCGATGATGCCGCGCGCATGCGAGGCCCGCGCGACGTAGGAATGGCCCAGCGCCGCGTGGCTCGCGAGATCGTCGGAGAAGTTGGCCACGATGATGGCCTGGCGCCGGGCCCGCAGCATCTCGACATCGTTCCCGGAATCACCGGCCACGAACACGTCACCCTCCGACAGGCCGTAGAGTGCCCGAACGTGATCGACGGCGGTACCCTTCGAGGCCGCCGGCGGCAGTACGTCGAGGTAGCGGCCGTGGCTGTGGATGATCGAGGCCGCCAGCCCCGCCGCGTCGAGGGTTGCGCGGGCTGTCTGAGCCAACGCGGCATCGCCGAAATAGCTGAGCTTGTGCGTGCGTTGCTCCAGGGGACCTTGGGGCGTGAGGCCGGGCACCCCCGACAGGACCGCCTTCACGCCCGCCCGATCCCAATCACGGGACACGACGGCCCGCCACGCCGTATCGGCGCCGTAGCTCACCCCGTTGGCATCGAGGTGGTAGATCTCGGACCCCACCGAGGTGATCATCACCTGCGGACGCGGGCTCGCTTGCTGTTCGAGGATCGCCATCGCGCTGTGGAACGAGCGGCCCGTCGCGACCCCGAAGGCGAGGCCTTCCTGCTCGCTGCGCCACAGGCGGAAGGCGCGGAGCCCGGCGTCGCAGCCGACCAGGGTGTTGTCGATATCGCAGATGAGGAGTTGGCGCGGCTCGCCCGGGTGCGGCTCGGAGGCGCACAGGGTCCGCAGCAGGGCGTGATAGCGCGCGGCGTGGCGATCCCAGTCGTAGGCCGCCGCCGCGCGGGCACCCCCGGCCACGAAGCGGGCGCGCAGCTCCGGCTCGTCGAGGATGCGCAGGCAAGCTCGGGCGATGTCGGCGGGCGCGCGGGGATCGACCAGAAGGCCGTTGCCGCATGTCTCGACGATGTCGTTGGGGCCACCGCTATCGGTGGCCACCAGGGGCAGGCCGGCGGCGGACGCCTCCAGCAGGGTCAGGCCGAAGGGCTCGTTGAGGGCCGGGTTGACGAACACGCCGCCGCGCACGCGGGCATAGGCGTAGAGGGCCGGCACATCCTCGGGGCGGTGGGTCTTGGGGTAGGCCACCCGTCCGTAGAGGTCGTAGCGGTCGATGAGATCGAGGAGTTCGCGCAGGGTCTCGGCCATGCCGCCGTCGAGGCTGTCGAGGTCGCCCCGGGTTCCTGCGACGAGCACGAGGTTGGCGCGGGCCTGAAGCGCCGGGTTCTCGCCGTAGGCGGTGACCAGGGCGGCGAGGTTCTTGCGCGCCACCGGGCGGGCCAGGGCCAGCAGGGCCGGCTTGCCGGGCTCGCGCAGGAAGCGGTCGATGCTCGCATCCACCCGTCTGCAGGGTCGCGCCGCCTGGAAGCGGGCGAGATCGCTGCCCGGCGGCAGGACCCGGATGAGGCCGGGATCATAGGACTTGTACAGCGCGTACTGGACTTCCGCCTCATCGCGCGAGGAGGCGATAACAAGGGCGGCGCGGGCGAGGGCCGTCTCCTCGGCGGCGATGCGGTGCCCGAGGGATGGGGTTTCGGGGGTCAGGGATCCGAGGGCCTTCGCCTTCACCCGCCCGAGGGAATGGGCTGTGAACGCGAACGGGATGCCGAGACGGTCCTCCACCCTGGCCGCCACGGCGGCGGCATCGGCGTAATGGGCGTGGATGACGTCGGGGCGGACCGGCTGGCCTTCGATCCAGGCTATGAGCGCCTGCGCCAGGCTCGCGACTTCGCCGTGGAGATCTTCCTTCGCCAGGTAGCCGGGCGAGGAACTCGCCAGCCGCACGATGCTCACCTTTGGGGAAACCCGTTCCTCCGGTACGGCGTAATCGGCGCCGAGCGGGCCGTTGAAGAGGCGGGTCGCCACCACGATCCGGTCGATGCCCGTGTCCTGGTCGCAGGCCCGGACGAGGTCGAGCAGGTAGCGGATATGGCCGCCCGTATCGGCGGTGAGGCCGTAGGCCACATCCTCGCCGCGAAGACATCCCTGTAGCGCGATATGAACAACGAACATCAGCGGTACGCTACCGACCGATCATGCTCGAAAAAGTCGATGATTTTGATGAATGCTCTCTCAGCACAACCTGTCATCCGAGTCGCCCAGGTTGCACCGAACATCTTTCCGACTCCTCCTCTACATCATGGGGGCACGGAGCGCATCGTCCACGATCTGAGCGTAGCCTTACAGAATGCAGGAGTTGAGGTAACGCTGTTCGCCCCTTCCGACAGTGCGACACATCTCCCGCGGGTCGGCGATTATCCCAGCCTCGCGGCCCTGGAGGCACGTGAAGGGCGCGTCGCCCCGGGGGTGCCGGCGGCCCTGGAAGCCTTGCAGATGGAGGCGCTTACCCGTCGCCTCGACGCCTTCGACATCGTGCATTGTCACGGCGAATTCGCCCATGCGACGATTCTGGGCGCGCGGCGATGCCGCAGCCTCACCACCGTGCATTGGCGGGTGGACGAGCGTGACCGCGCCCTGTTCTTCGCGGGCTTTCCCGATTTACCGGTGGCGGCGATCTCGGTCGCGCAGGAAGCGGGCATCCCCCTGGCGAACCGGGCCGGCATCGTGCACCACGGCATCGCCCGCGACCGCTACGCCCCGCGCGCCGTGCCGGGCGACCACGTCGCCTTCATCGGCCGGATGACCGACCAGAAGCGGCCGGACGTCGCCATCCGCGTCGCGCGGGCGGCGGGCCTGCCCATCCGCCTCGCCGGAACCATCGATGTCGGCAATCCCGGATATTTCGACGCTGCGGTCCGCCCGCTGCTCGGGGACGACGCCGTCTATGTCGGGCCGGTGGACGATGCGGCCAAGGGGCGGCTGCTCGGCGATGCCCGGGCGCTGCTGTTTCCCATCGATTGGCCCGAGCCGTTCGGCCTCGTGATGATCGAGGCCATGGCCTGCGGCACGCCGGTGATCGCCTGGAATCGCGGCTCCGTGCCGGAGATCGTCGAGGACGGGGTGACGGGGTTCATCGTGTCCTCGGAGGCCGAAGCCCTGGCGGCCATCGGGCGCCTGCATACCCTCGACCGCGCGACGGTGCGACGGCGCTTCGAGGCGCGCTTCACCGCCGAGCGCATGGCCGCCGACTACCTGGCGATCTACCGGCGGCTCCTGGCTCGATGAGCCGCTTGCGCACGGCCCTCCTCGCCTGGGATTATCCGCCGGCTCCGAGCGGGCTCTCCACCGCCGCCCGCGAGATCGCCGAGAGCCTCGGCGCCCTCGGCGTCGCCGTCACGGTGTTCACCCTCGACCGTACGGGAACCGAAGCATGCGGCGGCGTGACGATCCGTGGGCTCGGCCTCGCGCCGGGTTCCGCCCTGGCGCGTCTGCGCCGCTGGGGCTCGGCGGGCCACCTCGCCGCCCCCCTCGCCTTCCGGAGGGCGGTGCTGCGGGAGCATGGGCGAACGCCGTTCGACTGCCTCGAGGCCACGAACTGGTATGCCCCCGCCTCTCTCCTCGTCGGCATCGGCCTGCCCCTCGTCACCCGCAACTCCACGCCGGCCGCCTTCACGCGCGGCCCCGCTGCCTCCCCGCGCGACCGCCTCGACGGCGCAGCCGCCGACGGGCTCGAACGGTGGCAGGCCAGGGGCAGTGCCGGCTTGATTTCGAACACCGCCGCGCATGCCGACCGGATGGTCGAACTCTACGGTCTCCACTCCCCCCGGCCCCACGCCGTGATCGGCCTCAGCCTGCCGCCGGATCGCTTGGCGCGGGGCCGCTCCGCGCCCTATCCGGACGGGCCGGGCTCGGTGCGCCTGCTGTTCGTCGGCCGGGCCGAACACCGCAAGGGGTTCGATTGTTTGCTCGCTGCCGCCGCGATCCTGGCGGCCGAGGGCGAAGCCGGCACGCGCCCGCCCTTCGTGATCGACCTCGTCGGCGTAACGGAAGCGGACGTGCCGGACGCAGTGCCTGCTTCGGTTCGACGATGCCTGCGCATCCTCGGCCGCATCGACGCTCCGGCCCTCGATGCGGCCTACGCGGCGGCGCAGGTGGTTCTGGCGCCCTCGCGATACGAGAGCTTCGGCCTCGTCTATCAGGAGGCCCTCGCGTATGGCCGCCCGGTGGTGGCGTGCGCCGAGGATGCCAGCGCCCGCGCCTTCGTGGGCGAACCGGAGGCCGGTCGCCTCGCACGGGCGGCGACGGGCGCGGCCCTGGCTGAGGCCATCCGGCCCCTCCTCAGCGATCCGGCCCTGCGCCAACGTCTGCGCGCGAACGCCCTCGCGGCCAGCGGCGCCTTCGACCGGACGCGTCTCGGCGGCGAGACCCTGGCGCTCTACCGGCGCGCCATCGCGGCTCATCAGGGCCGGTAGGGGCGTAGGAGAGCGGTCTGCTCTTCCGGTCGGCCGCGACCGGGGTCCATCGTCTCGTAGCGTGTCGAACGTGCCGCGACGTGGGTGCGGGTCAACCGGTGTTCGATGGCGCCCCCGAGGGCGATGAAGCCCTGGCGCCAGTCGCCACCGAGGTCGGGCCGTTCATGGACGCGGCCCGTGAACCGGACGTGGCTGCGGTTCAGGCGGTACTGCACGTCGGGATAGACATCGGACAAGATTCCCTCGACGCGATTGCGACGGGGCAGGCCGATGGACACGGCGCCGCCCCCCTCGGCCAGGGCTGCGAGGGTGGGCAATCCCCGGCCCGTCTCCGGCGCCAACGCCTCGTCGGCATCGAGTTGCAGCATCCAGGCGTGACGGGCCAGATCCTGCAGGGCGTTGCGTTGCGCCGAGAAATCGCCGCCCAAGGGACGCGCGGCGAGCCGCACGGCCCCCTGGGGAAAACCCGCGACGTCGATGACATCCGGCGCGCGCGGGGGGCCATCGACGAGAATCGCCACGTCCGAGGTCCAGGCCGCCTGCGCCCGCAGGGCGTCGAGGACGCCGTCGAGATCCGCAGGGCGGCACGGAATTCCGAGGGAGACGGCCCGGGGTCGCAATGCCGTCAGGGCGAACAGCGCGCCGGCGGCGGCCCGCTCCGCATGGGGGTGCCGAAGCGCCTGCCCATCGGTCTCGTCCAGGGGGCGCGCGCCTCGCCCGAGGCGGGTCGCGGCACTGCGCAGAGTGTAGAGATCGAGGCCATAGGGCGCATCGGGTGAGAGCTGGAACGTCTCCCCGGCGAGTTCCCGCGCGAGGTGGTTCCAGCACGTCGCCGCGTCCGCTCCCGCCGCCAGCAGTACGCCGCAGGAGGCGCAGACGCGGGGGAAGCCGCGTCGCGAGCCATCGGGGTAGCGGATGTGCCGGCTCGTCGGCTCCAGGGTGTCCGCCTCGCAGACGAAGCAGCGTCGCATCGGCAGGTCTCCCGGCGCGCTCCGCCGCGACGCTGCGTACACTGTCGCCCCCGGCTCGGCATCCCCTAAGTGACCGCATCACAAAGCCTGCGCGGTGCTCGAGTGTCGCCGAGCTCCGCCATTCGGAAGCAATCCAACGGCGTTCGCATGACCCCCGCCCCCGAGCCGACGCTCCCCCCGGATTTCACCGCGCCGCGCCTCGCCGTCGTCGGCAATGCCCCCGAACTCGGTGATCGGAGCCGGGCCATCGATGCGGCGGCCTGCGTCGTGCGCTTCAACAACGCTCCGGGGTTCGGCGGGGCCGCCGGATCGCGGGTGAGCGTCCTCGCCCTGGTCAATCGCGGCGGGCAGGCGCGGGCCTGGGTCGAGGAGGACGGGTTCGGGGCGCGCGCCGTCGTACGGCAGGCGGGCCGCTACCTCCTGCCCTTTCCCGAACTCGCGCCCCACGAGGAGGGAGCCCACGAGCGCATCTGCTGGACCGCGCCGCTACGGACCCGACTCGGAGACCGGCCGGTCCAGGTTCTGCCGGCTGAATTGCACGCGCAGGCGCATCGCGCGCTGCGTCCCCGCCCCCCCGATACGCCGAATCCGAGCACCGGATTCCTCGTTGCCTTCGCGATCCTGGCGGCCCGCCCCCCGGCCCTGCCGCCCATCGACGTCTATGGCTTCGGCTTTGCCGGCTGGCCCGGCCATCCGTGGGAGGCCGAACGGCTCTGGTTCGCGGCGGCGCAAGCGGCCGGACGGCTGCGGCTGCATCCCCTCGATCCCTGACCCGCCCCAGCCGAGGCACGCTCGATGACCACCCTCCTCACCGTCCTGCGCAGCGGCGGCCGTTACGATGCGGTCTGGGTCGAGCGCCTCGCCGCCGGGGCCAGGCGGTTCGCTCCGGCCTTCGACCGGATCGTCTGCCTCACCGATCTCGCCCTCGATGGCCCGGGCGTCGAGGTACTGCCACTGCGGCACGGCTGGCCGGCCTGGTGGGCGAAGATGGAGGCGTTCCGGCCCGGCCTCACCGCCGGCACCACGGTGCTGTGCGACCTCGACACCGTCTTCGCCGGGGACGCGGCGGATCTCGCCGCGCCGGGTTTCGCCACCATGGAGGATTACTTCCACAAGGGCCGCGTCTCCAGCGCCTTCGTGCGCTGGGAGGGCGACGACCTCGCTTTCCTGTACGAGCGATTCGCCGCCGATCCCGAACGCTGGATGGCGCCGGGCTCCTGCGGCGCGGTGCCGAACGCCGTGCACGGCGACCAGGTGGTGATCGACCATTTCCTGCGCGCGGCGGGGCGTCCCCTCCGGTTCCTCCAGGACCTCCACCCCGGCCTGCTCGATTTCTACCATCCGCCCAAGACGGGTTACGGACCGCTCATCGTCTTCATCGGCGAAGCCAAGCCCGATACGGCGACCGACCCGGCGCGCGCGCTCTGGCTATCGGGCGCCTGCGAACCGGAACGCGCCGGGCTGTGACGATCACGGGCCGAGACGGATCGGGGATCGGAAGCGTCCAAGGACCCGCCGTCGCGCTCCATGGCGTGGACCGGCAGGACGCGTTCCTGGCGGTGACCGAACGCCGGACCTCTTATGGCTGGTGTCGTCGTAACGAACCCGCACCGTCGCCTGTTACTTGCCGGCCTCGATCTCGCAGATGACACGGGCGAGTTCGGAGAGAAGATAGCGGGCGCGGGGGTCCCTGATCTTCTCGAAGGATTCGCGGAAGATCGCGTCCGCCGTCGTCGCGGCCGAGGCGGACGGCGCCGTCCGATCCGCCGGCCCATTCTCGGGCTTCGTCTCGTAGAAATAGCTGATGTCCACGCCCATCGTCTGGGCGATCTGGTGCAGCTTGTCGGCGGCGATCCGGCTGCGACCGCTCTCGTATTTCTGCACCTGCTGGAACGTCACCCCGAGGGCGGAGCCGAGATTCGCCTGACTCAGGCCGGCCGAACGCCGCAGGGACTTGATGCGGTGGCCGATATCACCCGTCGTGGCGTCCTTGCTCACATCGGCCATCATATCTTGCCCGGTCTTACTCTTAATCTTCGACGTCACGATGCGTATCCGGTTCGACGCATCGCGTCCGATGCGTCGAACCGACTTGCCGTCTTCACGGCTTAGATTATCTCAGCCCTGAGCTCAATGCAAAGCCAAGCTAGGTGCCGATTCCATTCCTATATCACAATAAATTGTCCGATCCGATCCGTCGCATGGTGAGTATCCTTGGGCGAGCATCAGTCGAATTGTCCTACCCTATCAATGATATACCACTACGATCACTGATCGATCCCATCCGGAATGGTCACAGGCGGAATCACGGTTTCGGTCCATTCTCGTCGGTATGGCGCAGAAGATGCTCCTCGCAAGGAAACTCGCCTTACGATCAATATCGAGTATGCTACGACCGTAAAAAATCAACTAAAAAGCGAAGGCTTCCCATGGGGCTGTGTGCGTTCGTGAATCGGCTTCATTCGAGACGCCGGTTCGCATCGCGCAGTCGACCCCTGCATATTCCCGTCGTGAGAACGTTCGCGGAAGGTTCTTTGGCGCCTTCGCGGTCCATGTGGCGTCGAGACGGGCGACACGGCGTGTTCGGAGGTCTCACGAGTCGCGGCTGGCCCACTCCTCCTTGGGCCGCCGCCCGCCCCGCCGGGTGAGCGAGGCACTGATCCGGGCCAACGCCCCTCTCGCCCGTCGCATGGGTGCCCGGGCGAACGGCGGGACCTTCCGGTTGATCGCCTCGAGATGGCTGGGTTCGGCCGCCCCCATCCCCGACAGGTGAAGGACGCCGCACCTGGCGCGAACCGAATCGGTTGACCGGAAACGGTACCGGCGGCGCGCGCGACGGCCGGGTGGGACGGTTCCAGTTGGCTCCGGAGGTCCCGCCCGGCGAAGCGCCTTCAGCTTTCCTTGAACCCGTATTCCGGAACGCCGTCCTCGTTGTCATAGTACTTGTACGGCAGGAACTTGCCCGAAAGGTTCATCTTGACTCGATCGCCTTTGTTGTTCGGCTCGCGCTCCATGGTCATGTTGAAGTCGATGGCCGACATGATGCCGTCCCCGAAATCCTCCTGGATGAGTTCTTTCCATGTGGTGCCGTAGACCATCACCAACTCGTAGAAGCGGTAGATCAGCGGGTCCGTCGGCGGCATCTGCGGGATCGAGCCGCGATAGGGCGCCTCGTTGAGCATCCGTTCCTCGGCCTGCGTCAGGCCGAACAGGACGGCGGCCTTGGCGGCTTGGGCCTTGGGCAGCTTCATCTGGCCCATGCAGGCGGCGGTGATGAGGATCGGCGAAAGTCCCCCGATCTCGGCCTGGATGTGTTTCCAGGTCCAGCCCTTCTCGCGCTTGATGTCGAGGAGCTTCTCGGTGAGGTCTTCACGCTTCATACGCGTCTCCAGGGTGTCACTGTGGCGGCGTCCGGTGGAAGCACCGGGCCGGGGCCGGGGCTGCCTCAAACAAGGCTCGTGCCACCACTGCACCGGAACGCCGTGACGTTCTGACCCGTTCAGTTCGCTTCACTGACGCGCTTCACCCTCTTGTCGCGCTTGAACGCCGTGATCGCCGAGGCGCAGGCGGAGGACAGGTTCTTCATGTTGGTCCGGAAACACGCTTCGACTCCGGGGCCGCCCGGCGGATGGTCGCCGCAGAATTCGAGATAGTCCCCGGTACAGGACCGCTTCAGGGTTTCGCGCAGGCTGTCGGGATCGGCCTGCGCCGCCGCGATGGGCGCGACGACGAGGCCGAGGGTGAGAAGTGTCGAGGTCAGGCGTGACATGGTTCGGGCAATCTCCTTTGCGGGACGATTGGCACCCGACCGCGCCGGAACCATGGCGGTCCTGCCAGGCCGCTTCATCCCCATCCGTTCGATGATTCGGCGTCGCGTCGCGGTGGGGGAGAGCCGTTTGCGCCCTCGTGGATGCCGGTTCGGCAAAAGGGGCGCACGGCATCGATGCGCAATCTGATCGCGAATGAGGCATTCGTGTCGGCTTTTATCCCCCGCGCTGCTTGAAATGGCGCCCGTATGCGCAAGCCGTCGGCAGAATGGTCGTGCACCGCTCCCCTCCGATGCGTGCCGCCGTGAGCGGCGATGGGTCTGCTTCGATCCCTCGATACCGCAGCCCAGGTCACAGGTGTTCGTCGCTACGACGGGCGCCCGACGGGGCGATCACTCGATCCGTTCACCGAACGCGAACGCCCCTCGCCAGCCGCCTCGGTGGATCCCCATAGGTCATTCGCGCCGTTCAACTTGGAATAAATCCAGAACATAATGCTTGCGAGAGAATTAAAACGCCCCTGATAACGAGATGATTCCATGTCGTGTGATTAGAAATCTTCCGATCTGGAGCAAAAACTATCACATATCAGTTTGGGTGTTGGGTTCTGTGGTTAAAGCTTTTCGGGCGCTGAATTTAAATCATCCCATTCAAAGCGGACAACGCTTGGTCGTTGGCGTGTTGCTGTCGAGTGTCGCAACCGGCGGTTTGGCCGTGGCCCAAGAGGCTGCCCAGACGGTGACCCTCGACACCCTGTCGGTCGAGGGCGTCGGTCGCGGTCCAGGCGTCGCCGGAACCGAGCCGGGCGGAGCCCGTGGGGCGGTGTCGGGCTACGTCGCCACCCGCAGCGTCGTGGCGACGAAGACGGACACGCCGATCCTGGAGACGGCCCAATCCATCTCGGTCATTGGCCGTAAACAGATCGAGGACGCCAACGCGCTCACGATCAACCAAGCCCTGCGCTACACCCCGGGCGTCACAACCGAGCAGCGCGGCGGTGCCGGCTCGACCCGCCTCGAACAGTTCCTCATCCGGGGCTTTTCCGCCCCGGTCTTCCTCGACGGCATGGCGCTGATCGCGGGGCGCGACGCCAACGCCACCGTCGATCCCTATCGCCTGGAGCGCATCGACGTCATCAAGGGGCCGGCCTCGGTGCTCTACGGGCAGTCGGGACCGGGGGGCATCGTCAACCTCGTCTCGAAGGTGCCGCGCTTCGTCGAGCACGGCGAGATCTTCGTGCAGGGCGGCGGCTTCAACGAGGTGCGCGGCGGCGTCGATGTCGGCGGGCCGATCCGGTCCGAGGTGCCGGGCCTCGCGGACCAGTTCGCCTACCGCATCGTCGGGTTCGGCTGGAAGGGCGACGGCCCCGTCGACACCACGAAGGTCGAGCGCGTTCTCATCAACCCGAGCGTGACGTGGCGGCCCTCCGCCGACACCGCGCTGACGATCATCGGCAACTACCAGCGCGACCCGTTTTCGGGGTTCTACGGCGGCTTCCCGGCAGTGGGCACGGTGTTCCCGCGCAACTTCGGCAACGGCATCGTCGGTCGCCTGCCCGTCAACTTCTACGACGGCGACCGGGGTATCGAGCGCTCGGACCGCACCCAAGCCTCCATCGAGTACCTGTTCGATCACCGCGTCAATGAGAACCTCGCCTTCCACTCCGCCGGCCGCTACCTGCGCACGCAAGGCGATTATCGCAGCGTCTACAGTGCCTTCAGCCCCCTGAACGGGCCGTTCGCCTCCGGGCCCCTGCTGCCCCGCGCGGTCATCGGCAATCAGGTCGACGCCGAAGCCTTCACGATGGATTCGAACGCCGTCGCGACCTTCGACACCGGCCCCCTCGCCCACACCTTTCTTCTCGGCGTCGATCACCGCAGCTTCAGCACCCGGACCCTCGGCACGCCGTTCCCGACGGCACCGAGCTTGAATGTCCTGGCGCCGGACTACGCCATGGCCATCGCGTTCCCGGCCTTCACCACGGCGTCCCGCGTCGACGCCGAGCAGACCGGCGTCTACTTCCAGGATCAGGTGAAGCTCGACCGCCTCGTCCTGACCCTCGGCGGTCGCTACGACGTCGCCCGGCAGACCGGTCCGACCCGGAGTTTTAACTTCGCCGCCGGTACCAGCACCCTGACGCGCCAGGACGCCCCGGCCGACGCGTTCACGGGCCGGGCGAGCCTACTCTACCTGTTCGATTCGGGCGTGGCGCCGTACGTGTCCTACAGTCAGGCCTTCGAGCCCATCGTGGCTGGCCGGGTGTTCGACAGCGCCTTCGGCACCGTCGGGCGCGTGCCCGATCCGCAATCGAGCGACCAGTATGAGGCCGGCATCAAATACCAGCCCCCCGGCTCCGACCTCCTGCTCACGGCCGCCGCCTTCGACATCCGGCAATCGAACCGCACCACGGCCGATCCGGCACGCCAGGGCTTCGTGGTGCAGACCGGCCAGGTCGGAGTCCAGGGCGTGGAGTTCGAGGCGCGGGCCAACCTCTCCGAGGGCCTGACCCTGGTCGGCGGGGTCTCGTTCCTCGATGCCCGTAACGTCCGCGACGACGGCACCACCGTGAACGATCTCACGGGTCGGCCCGTCGCCCTGGAGGGCCGCAGCCCGGTGCTGGTGCCGGACAAGACCGCCTCGCTCCTCGCCACCTACCGCTTCCTCGACGGACCGATGCTCGGCCTCGAGATCGGCGGCGGCGTGCGCTACCTCGGCGCCTCCTGGGGCGACGCCGCCAACACCTTCAAGGTGCCGGACAGCGTGCTCGTCGACGCCACGGCCTCCTACGACCTGAAACACCTCGACCCGTCGCTCCAGGGCTTCTCCATGCAGGTGAACGCGACGAACCTCCTCGACCAGACCTATGTCAGCGGCTGCAACGGCTACACGAGCTGCTATTACGGCTTGCCACGGACGGTCTATGCCACCCTGCGTTACCGCTGGTAAGGGGCGCGCTGAGCATGAAGAACGGCTTTCGCCAATCCATGGCCTGGCTCCATACCTGGGCCGGCCTCGTCGTCGGCTGGGTGCTGCTGGCCGTCTTCGTCTCCGGCACGGCGAGCTACTACCGCGCCGACATCTCGCGCTGGATGCGGCCCGAACTCCAGGAGGTGCGGGCGGCCACCGATCCGGCGTCCCTGGCGCGGGCCGCCGAGATCGGCGTCGCCTATCTCGGCACGCACGCCCCGGAGGCTCGCGCCTGGTTCATCGGCCTGCCCCGGGACGAGTATCCGGTCCTCAACCTGTTCTGGCGTACCAAGCCCGGCATCCCGCCGGGCCACGCCGCCCTCGATCCGGTGACGGGCGCGCCCGTCCCGGTGAGGGACACCAAGGGCGGTGACTTCCTCTATCGGTTCCACTTCGAGCTGCACATGCAGCCGCTCTGGGGCCGCTGGATCGTCGGCCTCTGCGCAACGATCATGCTGGTGGCCCTGGTGTCGGGCATCGTCACCCACCGGCGTTTCTTCGCCGACTTCTTCACCTTCAGGCGGGACAAATCGGCCCAACGCGGCTGGCTCGACGCTCACAACGTCACGGGCGTCCTCGCCCTGCCGTTCCACCTCATGATCACCTATACGGGGCTCGTGACCCTCGCGCTCATGTACATGCCGTGGGGGGTGAGCGCGGCCTATCGCGGCGACGCCCAGACCTTCTACGCCGAGAGCGGGCAGATCACCGCGCCGCGGCCCGCCGCCGGACGGCCCGGCACCCTCGCGCCCATCGGGCCGATGGTGGCGCAGGCCGTGGCGACGGTGCCCGAGCCCCTGGAACGCCTGACGGTTCTCAACCCGCGCGATGCCAACGCGACGGTGGTGGCGGTGTTCGAGGAGCCGCGCGGCCTGTCGCACGTCCATCCGCAGGTCGCCTTCGACGGCACCACGGGAAGCGTGGTCGAGGTGCGCCAGGGGGGACTGCGACCGGCGGCCAAGACCTTCGCCACGATGGTCGGCCTGCACGAGGCGCATTTCGCCGGCACGGCCCTGCGCGCCCTGTTCTTCCTCTGCGGCCTCATGGGTTGCGCGATGGTGGCGACGGGCCTGATCCTGTGGTCGATGGCCCGCCTGCCGAAACCTGGCACCCGGCCCTTCCCCGGCCTGCGCCTGGTCCAGGCTCTGAATATCGGAACCGTGGTGGGCTTCCCCGCCGGGATCGCCGCCTATTTCCTTGCCAATCGGCTTCTGCCCGTCGCCTTGCCCTGCCGGGCCGGGGGGGAGATCGCCGCGTTCTTCGCCGTCTGGTCCCTGACCGCGCTCATCCCCCTGGTCCGGCCGCAGCGTCGGGCCTGGATCGAAGCCATGGCGGCGTTGGCATTCCTCACGCTGGCCGTGCCGATGGTCGATCTCGCGGCGACGCCGGCCCATCCCCTCCGGGGCGGGGCGGGCGAGACCACGCTGTTCCTGGGGTTCGACGGTGTTGTCCTCGCCCTCGCTGGTCTGTTCGCCTTCTGCGCCCGCAGAATCGCCCGCTACGAGGGGCCGCGCGCGAAGCGGCGGGATGCCGCCGACAGCCTTCGGGCCGCGCCCACCCGCGCCGGGCGACACCCCGCCCTGACGTGAGTCGGATCCCCGCCGTCAGGCAGCCTTGCTCGAGACCGCTGTTTGCGCCTCGGATGGATGCAGGTGAGCGGCGAAAGTCTCGATGGGAGCGGGCCGGCCCATGAGGAAGCCCTGCGCGGCGTGGCACCGTTCGCCGTGTAGGAAGCGCAACTCCCCTTCGGTCTCGACCCCTTCCGCCAGGACCTGCAAGCCGAGGCCACGGCCGAGACCGAGGACCGAACGCACGATCGCCGCGGCCTGGCTGTTGCTATCGACGGCCTGGATGAACGAACGGTCGATCTTGATCTTGTCGAACGGATAGGACCGCAGGTTCGAGAGGGACGAGTAACCCGTCCCGAAATCGTCCATGGCGAGGCGGATGCCGAGGGCCTTGAGATCCCGCAGGGTCGACGCCGCCCGCTCGGGGTCGCGGATCAGGGCCGTCTCGGTGATTTCGATCTCCAGTCGTTCGGGCGCGAGGCCCGTCTCCCGCAGGATGTCGTCGACGCTCTGGATGAAGTGCGGCGCCAGGATCTGCACCGCCGACACGTTGACGGCGATGGACAGGGGATTGGTCCAGCCGGCGGCCTCGCGGCAGGCTTGGGAGAGAACCCACGCTCCGATCGTCAGGATGGCACCGCATTCCTCCGCGATGGGAATGAAGTCGGCCGGTGAGACCGCGCCGCGCACGGGATGCTGCCAGCGCAGGAGGACTTCGAAGCCGATCAGCGCCCGGGTGGCGAGTTGGTGCTGCGGTTGATAGACCAGTCGCATCTCGCCATGGGCCACGGCCTGATGCAGATCGTGCTCCATCAGGCGCCGTTCGCGCACCAGGGCGTTCATGCTGGCCTCGAAGAAGCGATGGGTGCCCCTTCCTTCCGCCTTGACGCGATAGAGCGCGGTATCGGCGCAGTTCAGCAACTGCATCGGATCGGTGGCATCGTCCGGGTACAGGGCGATGCCGAAGCTGGCAGTGATGGCCGGCAGGCTTTCGATGCGCGCCTGCATCAGGGCCTCCTGGATTCGCTTCGCCAACTCTCCCACGGCGCCCTGGTGGTCGCAGGGCGTCAGGATCGCGAACTCGTCGCCGCTGAGACGGGCCATGAACTGGGTTTCATCGAGGAGACCGGACACCCTCCTGGCCACCGTCCGCAGCAACATGTCCCCGGCGGCGTGCCCGAAGAGGTCGTTGATCTGCTTGAACCCGTCGAGATCGAGGGAGAGCACCGCGAACGCGCGACGGGCCGCTTCGGGGTGGCGCAGGTCCTGTTCGAGGCGCCGGGCGAAGCTCGCGCGGTTGGCGAGCCCCGTGAGGGCATCGTGATGGGCGAGGAAGCGGATCTCGTTCTCGGCCATTCGCCGGGCCCGGAGGTCGCGCACGGCCACGGCGCGATGCGGCTGCCGGCCATAGGCCAGGGGACGCATCACCACCTCGACCGGGACGGTGGCGCCGGTCGCGAGGGACAGTTCCGTCTCGAAGACGATGGCCTCGACGGTGGGTTCGCCGCGCTCGGCGAGGCGCCGGGCTGCGTCCGGCAGCACCTCGACGAGGGACAGGCCGAACAATCCGGACGGGTCGCGGTCGATGAGGGCGCCGAAGCTGTCATTCGCGCCGACGATCCGCTCGCCGCGACAGATCAGGAGCCCTTCGACGGCGGCGTCGGCGAAGCTCTGGAGCGCGATCCGTTCGCGTTCGAGCTCGGCGGCCCGCCGGGCCCTGATATCGAGGACAAGGGCCGCGCCGGCGAGGAGCAGGATACTCGAACCGGCCAGGGTGACGCTTTCGGCGAGCCTGCCGGCGGGAAGGGCGTTCTCCGGTACGACGATGCGCGGATCGGCAATCAGCGTGACCGCGCCCATGGCGATGAAGTGAAGGGCGCAAATTCCGAGCAAGATGGCCAACGCACCGCCCAGCCGGCGGTCGAAGCCCGGTCCCGAAAGGGCGCAGTGCACCCCGGCTGCCGACAGCACGATGCCGGTCAGCACCGACGCCATGACCAGGAGCGGATTCCACGAGACATGTCCCGGCACTTCGTAGGCCGCCATCCCGGTGAAGTGCATGGCGGCGATTCCAACGCCGAGGATCGTCCCGCCGACGAGGGGCGCGAGCGGGATCGCGCGCGACAGGGCCGTCGTCAGACCCAGTCCCATGAGGGCGATGGCCGAGACCAGGGAAAGCGCCGTGAAAATGACGTCGTAGCCGACCGGGAGATGTGGCTCGAAGGCCAGCATCGCCAGGAAGTGCGTTGCCCACACGCCGGAGCCGCCCCCGAACGCCGCCACGGCGAGCCAGAACGCGCGCTTGCCCCGTGTGGCCTTGCGGGCGTTGTGGAGCAACTCGATGGTCGTGACCGTCGCGAGGATGCAAAGGCCCGCCGCGACCGCGACCAGCCACGGATCGTGAGATTCCCTTAGGCAACTGATCACGCGAAGCATGAAGACCAACTAAGATAAATTGTCTTTCGACCTCAGTGCTAGTCCCTGTTCATTGATGCTGTATTAAAAAAATCCAAGCTTGCGTCTCTAGAGCATGGTGTTCGACGGAGTTGGATGAGAGTTCAAGTAAAGTCGATCTTCGTCCGAGATCCGAAGTCCGCAGCTGTTGGGGCGGCGGCGCAGAGACGTCGACATTGTTCTCTCCTCCGAGGCCAAGGGTTCGGGAGAAGGATCGCCGAGGAACGCACGGACAAACGCGATCCGTCCACTAAGGCTGGCTTCCCGCCGAGGTGCGATCATGCACCGGCCCGCCTGGAACTTTCCGGGATTGTTTGCCGGCGAGGCGTATGTCTGGAGAGTTCCGATGCGGAGTCGGTGGTGGGGTCCGTCGCGATCCGTCGAGGCCCGATTTCCGGTGAGGCTCGTCGGAAGCGATGGCACCGTCAGGCCAGCTTGGCCCGTTTCCCGAACGCTACTGCGAGGCGCGTCCGCGCCCGCTCGGGAATCTCCGTCTGGGACTCGATCCGCACCATCGGCATCTCGGCGCCGATGAGACTTTTCGGGTCGAAGGCAAAGAGCAGATGGCGCAGGCCGATCTGTAGGGCTGCGACCCCGTCGGCCTGGGTGAGATCCTCGCCGAAAATCTCGATAAGCGGACCGTCGGGGTCGCCCTTCTCGATCTGGATGATGAAGTAGCCGGCGGGCTCCTCCTCGTCGTCGGCCCCCGAGATGAGCGTGATGCCGTTCTCTTCGTCGTAACGGACGCGCTGGACCGTGAAGGTGGTGAGGTCGTCGTCGTCCATGCTCAACGCTGTCCGTGCTGGGTATCGCGAAAGAGGTCTTTGTACTGACGCGGCTGTGAGCGCCAATATTGCTTCGGCGCCCGCACCCGTCCGCCGAGTTCGGCCGCCGCGTGCCAGGGCCAGCGTGGGTTGTAAAGCAGCGCGCGGGCGAGGGAGACCGCGTCGGCCTTGCCCTCCTGAAGGATCGATTCCGCGTGCGCCGGCTCGGTGATGAGGCCGACCGCGATGGTGGTGAGACCCGTCTCGGCCTTGATGCGCTCGGCGAAGGGCACCTGATAGCCGGCCGAGAGGGGAATCTGCTGCGCCGTCGAGAGCCCACCCGTCGAGACGTGGATGGCGGCCGAGCCCCGGCGCTTGAGGGCGTGGGCGAGTTCCACCGTTTCTTCGAGGGTCCAGCCGTCCTCGACCCAGTCCGTGGCCGAGACGCGCATCCACACGGGCTTGCCCGCCGGCACGGCGTCGCGCACGGCCTCGAAGCATTCGAGGGGAAACCGCATGCGGTTGGCCAGATCCCCGCCATACTGGTCGGTGCGACGGTTGGAGAGGGGCGACAGGAATTGGTGCAGGAGGTAGCCGTGCGCCCCGTGGAGCTCGAAGCCGTCGATGCCCAGGCGAAGCGCCCGGCGGGCCGTGGCGACGAACCCATCGCGGATGCGCTTCAGGCCCTCCGCGTCGAGGGCGTGGGGCGGCACCTCGTCGGCGCCGTGGGCCACGGCCGAGGGGGCTTCCGTGCGCCAGCCATCGGGGGCGTCGGGGGCGATCTGTGCGCCGCCGTCCCAGGGGGCGCGGCTCGACGCCTTCCGGCCGGCATGGTTGATCTGGACCGCGATGGGGATCGGCGCATGCGCCCGCACCGCGTCGAGGACGCGGCCCAGCGCCAGTTCCGTCGCGTCGGAATAGAGCCCGAGGTCGAGGGGCGAGATCCGCGCTTCGGGCGAGACCGCCGTCGCCTCCAGGGTCAGCAGGCCAGCGCCCGATTGCGCCATCTGGGCGAGGTGCATGAGGTGCCAGTCGCTCGCCTCCCCGGCCCGCGCCGAATACTGACACATGGGGGCGACGATGATGCGGTTCTCGAGCTCCAGGGCATCGAGGCGCAGGGGCTCGAATAGGCGGACGGTCATGCGTGGCTCTCCCGGGCGATTGTCGTCGTTCTGGCCGAACCGGTGCCCCCCGGCTAGGGCCTCCCGCACCGGGGCGGCACGGGCGACCAACGCAGTCGCCCGTGCCGATGATCCCCGGATCACAGGACCCGCGCTAGGAGGCGAGGCCGCGTGCCCTGAGGCTCGTGCCGATCTCGTCGAGGGTGGCGGCGTCGTCGATGGTCGGCGGGGTCGTCCAGGGCTGGCCGTCGGCGATGCGCTTCATGGTGCCGCGCAGGATCTTGCCCGAGCGGGTCTTCGGCAGGCGCGCCACCGTCAGGGCGAGCTTGAAGGAAGCCACCGGGCCGATCTGCTCGCGCACCCGGGCCACCAGCTCGGCTTCGATCGCGCCGGGTTCGCGAACGACTCCCGCTTTCAGCACGACGAACCCGCAGGGCTGCTCGCCCTTCAGGGCGTCGTGAATGCCGATGACGGCGCATTCGGCCACATCGGGGTGACTGGCCAGAACCGCCTCCATGCCGCCCGTGGACAAGCGGTGCCCGGCGACGTTGATGATGTCGTCCGTGCGCCCGAGGACGGTGACGTAGCCGTCCGCATCGACCACGCCCGCGTCGGAGGTGTCATACCAGCCAGGATAGGTGGACAGATAGCTCGCACGGAAGCGCTCGTCCGAGCCCCACAGGGTCGGCAGGCAACCGGGCGGCAGGGGCAGCTTCAGGGCGATGGTCCCCATGGTGCCGGCGAGGACGGGCTTGCCCGCCTCGTCGAGGATCGCGAGGTCGTAGCCCGGCATCGGCACGCAGGCGCTGCCGTGCTTGACCGGCAGCAGGTCGATCCCCAGGGGGTTGCCCGCGATGGCCCAGCCCGTCTCCGTCTGCCACCAATGGTCGATGACGGGGCGGTTCAGGGCACGCTCGGCCCAGGCCACGGAATCGGGGTCGGCCCGCTCCCCGGCCAGGAACAGGCTGCGGAAGGCCGAGAGATCGTAATCCCCCACCCGCTCGGCCCGGGGATCCTCCTTCTTGATCGCCCGAAGCGCCGTGGGCGCCGTGAACAGGCACACGGCGCCGTACTCCGAAGCCACCCGCCACAGGGCGCCGGCATCGGGCGTACCCACGGGTTTGCCCTCGTACAGGACCGTGGCGCAGCCGTGCAGGAGCGGCCCGTAGACGATGTAGGAATGGCCCACGACCCAGCCGATGTCGGAGGCGCAGAAGTAGGTCTCGCCCGGCGCGACGCCGTAGAGGTTCGGCATCGTCCAGGCGAGCGCCACGCAATAGCCGCCGGTGTCGCGCACCACGCCCTTCGGCGTGCCCGTCGTCCCCGAGGTGTAGAGGATGTAGAGCGGGTCCGTCGCCGCCACGGGCGTACAGGCGGCCCGGCGCCCGGCGGCCTTGGCCGCCGCCACCGCCTCGGCCCAATCCCGGTCGCGCCCCTCGACGAGGGTGGCCGGCCCCTGCGGGCGTTGCAGGATGAGGCAGGCATCCGGTTTGTGTGGGGATGCCGCGATGGCCGCGTCGAGGAGCGGCTTGTAGGCGACGACGCGGTTCGGCTCCAGGCCGCAGGAGGCGGAAAGAACCACTTTCGGGGTGGCATCGGCGATGCGCACCGCCAGTTCGTTGGCGGCGAAACCACCGAACACCACGGAATGGACGGCGCCGAGCCGGGCGCAGGCGAGCATGCCGAACAGCGCCTCGGGCACCATGGGCATCGACAGCACCACCCGGTCGCCCTTCCCCACCCCGAGGTCGGCGAGGATGCCCGCGAGGGTTTCCACCTCGTCGAGGAGGGCCGCGTAGCTGATCGTGCGCTTGGTGCCGGTGACGGGCGAATCGTACAGGATCGCGGCCTGCTCGCCCCGGCCTGCGGCGACGTGGCGATCCACGGCGTTGTGGCAGGCGTTCAGGGTCGCGTCCGGAAACCACCGTCCCGCGATTCCGGCCGTTGCGTCGAAGGCGCGGACGGGTGGTCTCGCCCAGTCGAGGGCGGCGGCGGCGGCGAGCCAGAACGTTTCGGGATCGGCGAGGGACGCCGCATGGATCGTGGGGTAAGGGGCCTTGTCGCTGTGTGTAGCCTGCGCGGGCGCTTGGGGGGGCATCGTTCCTCCGGCTTATCCGACCGGTCGTGAGCGCCGGTTTGGCCGGAAGCTTATCCGCTTTCCCCGTCGCGCCGAAAGCGTTCCTCGAAACACCCTGCCCCAAACGAGAACCGCCGCCCTGAAATTCAGGAGCGGCGGCGAACGCTGAAGAGAAACTAAAGATGGGCCAAGACGTCAGTGGACCGAGTCGGTGTCCTTGCGGAGGCGGTTCATTTCGTCTTTTAGGAGAAGCTTCTTTCTCTTGAGTTCTGCGATGCGCAGATCGTTCGCCGAGGGTCGGGTCGTGGCATCGTGGATCTCCCGCTCGAGGGCTTCGTGCTTCCGGGCGAGCTGGGTGAGGTGCGTCTGCAGTGACATGAGTGTCTCCTCCTGTCTCGTTTCGACGAGGGGGAGATTGGCACACGCTGAGCCGGCTGTCGAAGGCTATCGGCGGTCAAGCTTGAGAAAATTTCAATGCCGTCGGACGATAGGTTAAAGTTTCTTCACATGCGTGTCAGGGGAGATCGATACGCTCCAAGGGACCGTCCGAAGACCTTCCATGTGCATGCCGGCCTCGGGGTTCTTGCCGGGGCGCAGGCGGTGCCGCATGGTCCGCAACGGGTGTTCCGGGGTTCAGAATTGCGATGGCGAGTGCGTTGAACGACGACGAACCGGGGGTGTCCAGCGAGGAGCTGGAGCGGTTGAAGCAGGAGCATCGTGACCTCGACGGGGCCATCGATGCCCTGGAGTTGAGCGTGGCCGGCGATCAGCTTCAGATCCAGCGCCTGAAGCGGCGCAAGCTCGCCCTGCGCGACCGGATCTCGTACATCGAGGATCAGATCACGCCCGATATCATCGCCTGAGCGCGGCCGTCGCCCATGGAGGCGGTCGCCCTTGCGGTGGCCGGGCCGCTTTTGTATTCGGCGAGACCGGGCGTCGCGAGCCCTTCGGCCTGTTTTCGACCGCGATAGGGATGTGACGACGATGGCGGGTGCCACCCCGGTCGCGATCATCATGGGCAGCCAGTCCGACTGGGCGACCATGCGCCATGCCGCCGAAACCCTCGATGCCCTCGGGATCGCCCACGACGACCGAATCGTCTCGGCCCATCGGACGCCCGACCGTCTCGTGGCCTTCGCCAAGGGCGCCAAGGCGGAGGGGTTCCAGGTGGTCATCGCCGGGGCCGGCGGGGCCGCGCACCTGCCCGGCATGACGGCCGCCATGACTTCCCTTCCCGTGCTGGGCGTCCCGGTGGAATCGAAGGCCCTGTCCGGCCAGGACAGCTTGCTCTCCATCGTACAGATGCCGGCCGGCATTCCCGTGGGCACCCTCGCCATCGGCCGCGCCGGGGCCGTCAACGCGGCGCTCCTCGCCGCCGCCATCCTGGCGCTCACCGATTCGGCCCTTGCCGAGCGCCTCGAAGCCTGGCGCGCCGCGCAGACCGCGAGCGTCGCCGAACGTCCGCAGAACGATCTTTCTTGACGGTGTCTTCCATCTTGACCTCCTCGACTCCCCTTCGGCCCGGCTCCACCCTCGGCATCGTCGGCGGCGGCCAGCTCGGCCGCATGATCGCCCTCGCGGCGGCGAATTACGGCCTCAAGGTCCACGTCTTCGCCCCCGAGGCCGACAGCCCGGCCTTCGACGTCAGCGCCGCGCGAACGATCGCGGCCTACGACGACGTGGCGGCGCTCACGCGGTTCGCCGCGAGCGTCGACGTGGTGACGTATGAGTTCGAGAACATTCCGGCCGCCGCCGCGGAGGCCCTGGCCGCCAAGGCGCCCCTGCATCCGAACGCTTCGGCCCTCGCCACCACGCAGGACCGGCTGACGGAGAAGACCTTCATCACCGGGCTCGGCATCGAAACGGCGCCGTTCCGCGCCGTCGACACGGCGGAGGATCTGACGCGGGCGCTGGCCGAGATCGGCCGCCCGGCGGTGCTGAAGACCCGGCGCTTCGGCTATGACGGCAAGGGCCAGCGCATGATCCGCGCCGAGGGCGACCTCGACGCCGCCGCCATCTTGGCCGAATTCGGCGGTGCGCCGTGCATCCTCGAAGGGTTCGTGCCGTTCGAAGCGGAAGTGTCGGTGGTCGCCGCGCGCGGGATCGATGGCTCGTTCGCCGCCTACGAGCCCTGCGCCAACGAGCACCGGAACCACATCCTGGCGGTGACCCGCGTCCCCGCCCCGGGCCTCGCCCCGCAGACCGAGGCCGCCGCCCTCGGCATGGCCCGGCGCATCGCCGAAGCCCTCGACTATGTCGGGGTTCTCGCCGTCGAGATGTTCCTCGTGCCGCAGGCCGATGGACCGGCCCGGGTGGTGGTCAACGAGATCGCCCCACGGGTCCACAATTCCGGCCACTGGACCATCGAGGGCGCCGTGACCTCGCAATTCGCCCAGCATGTCCGGGCCGTCTCGGGTTGGCCGCTCGGCGGCACCGCCCGCACCGGCGGTCTCGCGGTGACCATGCACAACCTCATCGGCGCCGAGGCAGACGATTGGTCGCGTCTCCTCGCCGAGGGCGGCGCGCACCTGCACCTCTACGGCAAGGGCGAGGCCCGCCCGGGCCGCAAGATGGGCCACGTCACCCGCCTCCTGCCCAACGTCTGACCCCGCATTCGCGAGCGCCCATGTCCAGCCTCACCCTCACCGCCGCTCAGACCGTCGTGGCCAAGGCCCTCGAGGTCGCGCGGACGCACGCCATGAAGCCCCTCGTGGTGGTGGTGTTCGATGCCCGAGGCGCCCTCAAGGCGCTCGCCGCCGAGGACGGCACGTCGCTGCGCCGGGCCGAGATCGCCATGGGCAAGGCCAACGGGGCTCTCGCCCTGGGTATCGGCTCGCGGGCCATCGCCAAGCGCGCCGAGGAGCAGCCGACCTTCGTGGCCGCCATCAGCCATCTCGTCGGCGCACCCGCCCTGGTGCCGGTGCCGGGCGGCGTGCTGATCCGCGACGGCGACACCGTGCTCGGCGCCGTGGGCATCTCGGGCGACACCTCGGACAACGACGAACTCTGCGCCGTCGCCGGCATCGAGGCGGCGGGGTTCACCGCGCAGACCGGCGTCTGAGAGGCGCCCCGATGACCGCGCCGGACCCGCACCGGCGCCATTGTCTCATCGGCCTCGCCGCCGCCGGCCTGGTCCGCCCGGCCCTGGCCGCGCCCGCCGATCTCTACCGTCGCGGCAACGATGCCGATCCGGGCACCCTCGATCCCCACCGGGCCTCGACGGTGGCCGAAGCGCGCATCCTCCGCGATCTCTACGAGGGATTGCTCACCGACGACAACGAAGGCCGCGTCATCCCGGGGGTGGCCGAGGTCTGGACGGTCTCCGAGGACGGTCTGACCTACACCTTCACCCTGCGGGCGACGGCGCGGTGGTCGAATGGCGATCCCGTGGTGGCGGACGATTTCGTGTTCGCCCTGTCGCGTCTCCTCGATCCGGCCACCGGGGCGAAATACGCCGAAATGCTCTACCCCGTGCGAGGGGCGCGGGCGGTCAATCGCGGCGAGGCGGCTCCTGACACCCTCGCGGTTACGGCGTCCTCGCCCCGCACCCTCGTCATCGTCCTGACGCAGCCGACGCCGTATTTTCTCGAACTTCTCACCCACTTCGTCGCCCTGCCGGTCCATCCCGCGACGGTGCGGCGTTGGGGTGACGCCTTCACGCGGTCGGAGAACCTCGTCTCCAACGGAGCGTATCGACTTCGGGACACGGTTCCGAACGACCGCATCGTCCTCGATCGCAATCCCCACTTCCACGCAGCCGCGAGCGTTGCGATCCCGCGCGTGGCCTTCCTGCCGACCCCCGACCTCGCCACCGCCGTGCGCCGCTACGCCGGCGGCGAAATCGATTCCCTCGCCGATCTGCCCGGCGACCAGATGGCCTTCCTGAGGCAGCGGTTCGGCGATCAGGTCGTGCTCGGCCCGGCCCTCGGCCTCTATGCGTTGGTCTTCGACCTCCGCCGCCCCCCCTTCGACGATGTGCGGGTGCGCCGCGCCCTGTCCCTCGTCATCGACCGGGAATTCCTGGCCGAGCGCCTGTGGGGCGGGACCATGCAGCCGGCCTATTCCTTGTGCCCGCCGGGGCTCGACAATTACCGGGCTCCGCCCGAACTCGAAGGCCGCCATGCCCTGCCCATCGACCGCGAGGACGAGGCCCGCGCGCTCCTGGCGGCGGCGGGCTACGGGCCGGGGGGAAAGTCCCTTACCGTCGGCTACCGCTTCAACACCGGCGACAACAACCGCAACACGGCGGTGGCCATCGCCGAGATGTGGCGCGGCCTCGGCGTCGCGACCCGTTTCACCTACACCGATGCGAAGACCCATTTCGCCTATCTCCGCGATGGCCGCCCCTTCGACGTGGCGCGCCTGTCCTGGGTGGCAGATTACGCCGACCCCCAGAACTTCCTGTTCCTATTGCAGGGCGAAAACGACACCCTGAACCCCGGCCATTATGCCAACTCCGCCTACGATGCCCTGATGCGGAACGCCGCCGCCGAGTCCGACCTCGCCCACCGGGCCGACCTGCTGTTCCGGGCCGAGACCCTGGCGCTCGCGGACCTGCCCTGGATTCCGATCCTGCACACCCGCTCGAAAGCCCTGGTGAGCCCGCGCCTCGAAGGGTATCGCCCCAACCTCCGCAATGTCGCGCCCACCCGCTTCCTGAAGTTGCGGGCGTGATCGGCTTCATCCTGCGTCGGCTGCTCCAGGCGCTCCCGACCCTGCTGGCCGTCGTCACGGTGAGCTTCTTCCTCATCCGCCTCGCGCCGGGCGGCCCGTTCGATCTGGAGCGGCCGCTCTCCCCCGCCGCCCTGGCGCAGCTGCGCCGGACCTACGGCCTCGATCAGCCCCTTGGGCTGCAATACGTCCACTACCTTGCCGCCTTGGCGCGGGGGGATTTCGGGCCGTCCTTCTCGTTTCGCGACCTAGGGGTGGCCGAACTCATCGCCCGGGGCCTGTCCGTTTCCGTGACCCTCGGGGGACTCGCGCTCATCCTCGCCATGGGCCTTGGAATTGGCCTCGGGATGGGGGCGGCCCTGAAACCCGGCGGCGTCCTCGACCGGGCGGTGGGCTTCGGGGCCGGCCTCGGCCTCGCCGTGCCGACCTTCGTGGTCGCCCCCCTCCTCCAGATCGTCTTCGGCCTTGGCCTGAGCTGGCTCCCCCTCGGCGGCTGGGAGGGCGGTGCTCCGTCCCACCTCGTCCTGCCGGTTCTGACCCTCGCCCTGCCCCAGGCGGCCATCCTGGCGCGGCTGACGCGGGCCTCCTTACGCGAGACGTTTCACCTGCCGCACATCCGCACCCAGCGTGCCATGGGCCTGCCCGGCCACCGCATCACCCGCCACGCCCTGCGCGCCGCCCTGCTGCCGGTGGTGGCGATTCTCGGCTCGACGGCGGCCGCCCTCCTCACCGGCTCCGTCGTGGTCGAGACCCTGTTCGGTCTGCCCGGCCTCGGCCGGAGCTTCGTCGATGCCGCCCTGAACCGCGACTACACCCTGGTGATGGGCACGGTAATTCTCGTCGCGGTGTTCGTCGTCATCCTCAACCTCGTGGCCGACGTGCTCTGCGCCTTCCTCGATCCGCGCCTGCGGCTCGGCCGATGAGGCGGCTCGGGCGCCGTCTTGCCCGCGATCGGTCCGCCCTGGTCGCGTTCGGCGTCCTCGCGATGATCGGGCTCGCCTGCTGGGTCGGCCCGTTGTTCACCGGCCACGCCCCCGAGCGCATCTATCCCGACCTCGTCGCGGTCCCGCCGGGCCTCGCGCCGCATCCCCGGCCCGAGACCGTGGCGCCCGCCCTGGAGGGGCTCGCCTTTCGCATGCGGGCGACGGCGACGGAGATCGCCGCGCGGGATGGGCAGGTGCGCTTCGTCCTCGCGGCGCCGAGCCCCATCGACCCCCGGGTGCTCACCTACCTCCCCCGCTCCGACCTGTTCGGCCCGGCCACGATCCTGGCGCGGGAGGCGGACGGGCGTCGCCTCGTGGTGACGGCCCCGATCCTGGCCCGAACCTTTTTCCTCGGCACCGATGGTCTCGGTCGGGATCTCCTCACCCGCACCCTGGTGGCCGGGCGAGTGTCCCTCGTCATCGGCCTCGTCGCCACGGCGGTCGCCCTCGCCATCGGTCTCACCTATGGGGCGGTGGCGGGCTATGTCGGAGGCCGGGTCGACGCCATGATGATGCGCGTCGTCGATGGGCTCTACGCCCTGCCGTTCATGTTCTTCGTCATCATGCTGCTGGTTTTCTTCGACGCCGGCCTCGGTCTCATCCTCGTCGCCATCGGCGCCGTGGAATGGCTCGATATGGCCCGGATGGTCCGCACCCAGACCCTCTCCCTGCGGCGGCGCGACTTCGTCCGGGCCGCCGAGGCCCTTGGCCTGTCATCCGCCACGATCCTGCGGCGCCACATCGTACCCAACACCCTCGGGCCGGTGGCCGTCGCCGCGACCCTGCTGGTGCCGCGGGTGATCCTCCTCGAAAGTTTCCTGTCGTTCCTCGGGCTGGGCGTGCAGGAGCCGGACACGAGTTGGGGCGCCCTCATCGCCGAGGGTGCTCGGTCCCTCGAAGCCGCGCCGTGGATGCTCGGCCTTCCCGCCGCCGCCCTGGTGGCAACGCTGCTCGCCCTCAACGTATTCGGCGATGCCCTCGGCCGCGCCCTCGACCCCCGGGGCGACCCGCGCTGAAAGCTTGGCGGAACCGTTGGCGAGGCCGGTGGATTGCCAGAGCGTTGTCGATTCGTGCGCGTGAAGGAAATCCCATGGCGACCGAGGCAGGGACCGTGGCCGGCTCCCCCCCTGAACGCGTGCCCATGGGCACCGTCATCGACACAGACATCGCCGCCCGCCTCGACCGTCTGCCCTGGGGCCGGTTCCACGTTCTCGTCATCGTGGCGCTCGGCATCACCTGGGTCCTCGACGGCCTCGAAGTGACCCTCGCCGGCTCCCTCGTGGGGGCCCTGCGCGAAGCACCCATGAGCTTCACGGAGTTCGACGTCGGGCTGGCGGCGAGTTCCTACCTCGTCGGCGCCGTCACTGGGGCTTTGGGCTTCGGCTGGCTCACGGACCGAATCGGGCGCAAGAAGCTGTTCTTCATCACCCTGGCGCTCTACCTCGCGGCCACCGCCGCCACGGGCCTGTCCTGGGACATCTACAGCTTCTGCCTCTTCCGTTTCCTCACGGGCGCCGGCATCGGCGGCGAGTACACCGCCATCAACTCGACGATCCAGGAACTGGTGCCGGCCCGCGTACGCGGCTGGACCGACCTCGTCATCAATGGCTCGTTCTGGATCGGCGCGGCTCTGGGCTCCTTCCTGTCCATCGCGGTGCTGCGTCCGGGCATGATCGATCCGGCCTGGGGCTGGCGCATCGCCTTCTTCGTCGGCGGCGGCATCGGCCTCGTGATTCTCCTCCTCAGGACCTGGATTCCCGAGAGCCCGCGCTGGCTCGCCACCCATGGCTATGTGGCGGAGGCCGACCGGGTCGTCACCGGCATCGAGAAGCGCTTCACCGACGAAGGGCTCACCTTGCCGCCCGTCGATCCGAACAAGCGCATGAAGCTGAAGGTCCGCAGCCACACCCCTTTGGGCGAGGTGTTCGGCACCATGCTGGGCGGCCATCGCCGTCAGACCCTCGTCGGCCTCGCCCTGATGGTGGCGCAGGCGTTCTTCTACAACGCCCTGTTCTTCACCTACGCCCTGGTGCTCCAGCGCTTCTACGGCGTGCCGGGCGATCATGTCGGGTGGTATCTGCTGCCCTTCGCGCTCGGTTCCTTCCTCGGCCCCTTGCTGCTCGGCCGCCTGTTCGACACCATCGGCCGCCGCCCGATGATCGCGTTCACGTACGGTATCTCGGCGGTGCTGCTCACCGTGACCGGTTACCTGTTCAAGATCGAGGTGTTCGGTCCCATCGGCCAGACGGCCGCCTGGATGGTGGTGTTCTTCTTCGCCTCCGCCGCCGCGAGTGCGGCCTATCTCACCGTGGCGGAAACCTTCCCCCTCGAGATCCGAGCGCTCGCCATTGCGGTGTTCTACGCCCTCGGCACCGGGATCGGCGGTGTCTCGGGGCCGCTCCTGTTCGGTGCCCTGGTGGAGACCGGATCGCGCGACAACGTCCTCATCGGCTACGCCATTGGCGCGGCCCTGATGGCCTTCGCCGCCATTGTGGGCGGCCTCTGGGGCACGGCCGCCGAGGGCAGGTCCCTGGAAGACGTGTCGAAACCCCTCGCGGCGGCATGAGAGTCGTCACGCGTCCCGTCGTTCCCGGAAGAAGTCGCGCAGGAGGGCCGCCGCCTCGTCCTCGCGAAAGCCGCCATAGACCTCCGGGGCATGGTGACAGGTCGGTTGGTTGAACACACGCGGGCCGTGTTCGACCCCGCCGCCCTTGGCGTCGTAGGCGCCGAAATACAGGCGGCGGATGCGGGCGAAGGAAATTGCCCCCGCGCACATGGGGCACGGTTCCAGGGTGACGTAGAGGTCGCATCCCGTCAGGCGCTCGTCGCCGAGGATGCGGCAGGCTTCCCGGATCGCCAGGATCTCGGCGTGCGCCGTGGGGTCCTTCAGGCCGCGGGGCCGGTTGTGGGCGGTGGCGAGGATGCGGCCGTCCCGAACCACCACGGCGCCCACGGGCACCTCGCCTGCCATGCCCGCCCGCCGGGCGGCCGCGAAGGCTGCACTCAAGGGATCGAAGACGGGAAACGGCGGGCGCGCGGACATGTCGGCCGTCCTACCCGGATCGCCGAGCGGGGGACAATCGGCGTTCACCAACCCGAGAGGTCACGATTTCTCGGAATAGAACGGGGAACCCCGGTGCAGGCGTGACCGTTTGGTTTGCAACGCGGCTGACACCGCTAATTTAAATCAAGGATGCGATCATGAGCAGCACCGCCGACAAGATCAAGGGTCTCGCCAACGAGGCCGTGGGCAACATCAAGCAGGGCATCGGCAACGTCACCGACAATGACAAGCTGAAGGCCGAAGGCAAGGCCCAGGAGCTCAAGGGCGAAGCCCAGAAGACGGTGGGTGATGCCAAGGACGGCATTAAGAACGCCGCCGATACGGTGAAGAGCAAGCTCTAAGCATCAGATCGACCGACCGGTGTCCCGTCCTTGACGGGCGCCAGGGTCCGATGAAGGGGCAGCCGCGAGGCTGCCCCTCTGCGTTCGTCGTGATCCCGGGGCTCGAACGCGCTCTCTCTCGCAACGGGGCGTCCGCTCTGTTATGGGGCAGGCATGAGCGACAACACCGAAGACAAGACGGGCGGGTCCGACGACGCGCCCGTGGCCCCCTCCGTATCGAAGCCCGGCGATGGATCCACCGCTTGGGCGCCTCCCACCGACGCGGGCGTGCCCGGCCCCTCGGAGGAGGAGCGGCCGAAGGTCCGCAAGACCGCGATGCCCTCCACGCGCGGCGGCGACACGCCGTTGCGACGCAAGCCCGTCGCCAAGCCGGCGCCCGTGCCGGCCGAATCGAGCGAGGACGGCGCCTCCGCGCATGAGGGCGAGCGCATCGCCAAGGCCATCGCCCGCGCCGGCATCGCCTCGCGCCGCGACGTCGAGGCGATGATCGAGCAGGGCCGGGTGACCCTCAACGGCAAGATCCTGACCTCTCCGGCCATCAACGTGACGGGCGAGGACCGGATCACCGTCGACGGCGAGCCCCTGCCGGAGCGCGAGCGCACCCGCCTGTGGATCTACCACAAGCCGCGCGGCCTCGTGACCACGGCCCGCGACCCCGAGGGGCGCCAGACGGTGTTCGAGGCCCTGCCCGAAGATCTGCCGCGTGTCGTCGCCATCGGTCGCCTCGACATCAACACCGAGGGCCTGCTTCTGCTGACCAATGACGGTGGCCTCGCCAAGGTCATCGCCCATCCCGATACTGGCTGGCTGCGCCGCTACCGGGTGCGGGCGCATGGCGACACCACCCAGGCCGAGCTCGACAAGCTGCGCAAGGGTGTGACCATCGACGGGATGGATTACGGTCCCGTCGAGGCGACCCTCGACCGGTCGTCCGGCGACAACCTCTGGCTGACGCTCGGCCTGCGCGAGGGCAAGAACCGCGAGGTCAAGCGCATCCTCGAACACCTCGGCCTCGCGGTGAACCGTCTGATCCGCCTGTCGTTCGGGCCGTTCCAGCTCGGCGACCTCGAAGCCGGGCTCGCCGAGGAAATCCGCACCAAGGTGCTGAAGGAACAGCTCGGCCCCAGCCTGTCGGAACAGGCGGGCGTCGATTTCGAGAGCCCCGTGCGCGAGCCTATCGCGCCCTTCGGTTCGCCGAAACAGCAGGCGAAGCAGCCCGCCCGCAGCGCGTCGGCGGCCCAGCGCCGTGAATTCGACGGGGGCGAGGCGCGGCCCCCGCGTGGGGCCGGTCGCGATCCGTCGCGGGGCGGTGACCGTCCCGTGTTCAAGCCGGCGGCCCCGGCCCGCGTGCCGACGGGCGGAAACAGCGCCGGCCCCCGTCGCTCCGTCTGGCGGGCCGACGAGGCCGCGCCGCAGGAAGATGGCCCGCGCCGGGTGAAGATTCCCCGCCGGGGCGCCGATCCGAAGGCGGAGCGCGAGGCCGCCGCCGCGCGTGGCCGTGAGCGGGTCGGCTCCATCGGCACTGGCGACCGCCGCGTGCTGGTCGAGCGCCTGAAGGCGAGTCCGCAAGAGCCGGCCGCCGAGCCGCATCGCCGGGACAGCGCCCAGCGCCGCGAGGGCGGAGAGGGCGCGGGACGTCCGGTTCGGACGCTGCGTCAGGCCGATGCCCAGGCCGCCCGCCGCAGCGAGGCCGCTGAGCGCCCGCAACGCCGATTCGATAACGATTCCCGGCCTTCCCGCCGGGACGACGCCCCCCGGGGCCAGGGCGCACCGCGCCCGTTCTCCCGGCTGGACGGCGCCGAGCGGCGCGGGGACGAGCGGCCCCGCAGCTTCAAGCCCCGCGACGGAGGCGGCTTCGGCGACCGAGCCGAGCGGCCGTTCTCCAATCGCGGCGGCAAGCTTGGCGGTTTCCGCCAGGGCAACGAACGCGAGGGTGGGCCCGAGCGCTCCGGGGCCGATCGCGGCGGTTTCAAGCCCGGCGGCAAGCCGGGTGGGTTCGGCAGGCCCGGCGGGGCCGGAAAGCCCGGCGGGTTCAAGGCCGGCGGGTTCAAGGCCGGCGGCAAACCGGGCGGTAAGCCGGGCGGATTTGGCGGTCGTGGCGGTGCGGGCGGCAAGCCCGGTGGCGGATTCGGCAAGCCCGGCGGGGCGGGTCGTCCGCCGCGCGGTGGTGGCCGGTGAGGATCGTCGGCGGCGACCAGCGCGGCCGCCGCCTCGCCACACCGAAGACCGATGCCATCCGACCGACCTCGGACCGCCTGCGCGAGGCCCTCTTCAACGTCCTCACTCATGCCTACGACGACGCCATCGTGGGCGCGCGGGTGCTCGACCTGTTCGCCGGCACGGGAGCGTTGAGCTTCGAGGCCCTGTCGCGCGGCGCGGCCTACGCGCTTCTGGTCGATGAGGGCGCCGAGGCGCGCGGCCTGATCCGTGAGAATATCGAGGCGTTCGGGGCCGAGGGGCGTACCCGCCTGTTCCGCCGCGACGCCACCCGCCTCGGCCCCGTGGGCACGAGCGGCACCTTCGGCCTCGTCTTCTGCGATCCGCCCTACGGGCGCGACCTCGCCCCCCCGGCCCTGGCCTCGGCGGCGACGGGCGGGTGGCTCCTGCCGGGCGCCCTGGTAATCGTCGAGGAAACCGCCAGTGTCGTCGTCACGCTGCCACCGGGCTTCACGGCCCTGGAACGCCGCATCTACGGCGATACGGCGGTGGTGTTCGCCCGCTTCGCGGGTTAATTCAGCGCCGCCCGAACAGGCGCTCGATATCGCCGAGCTTGAGCGCCACGAAGGTCGGACGACCGTGGTTGCAAGTGCCCGACAGGGGCGTCGCTTCCATTTCCCGCAGGAGCGCGTTCATCTCCTCCGGCCGCAGGCGGCGGCCGGCGCGGATCGAGCCATGGCAACTCATCCGCGACAGGATGGCGTCGAGGCGCCGGCTCAAGGGGCCGCCGCTCGCGGAATCGGCGTCGAGGCTCCCCTCCTCGAGGCCGCTGCCCGCGAGGGCATCGAGGATGTCGATGACGAGGGAGCGGGTCGAGGTTCCGGCGAGCGCCGTGGGAACCTCTCGCACCAGGACCGCGCCGGTGCCGAAGGCTTCCAGTGTCAGGCCGAGGCGGGCGAGGTCGGGGGCCGCTTCGAGGAGGCGGGCGGCGTCGTCGGGCGCCATTTCGACCACGTCGGGAATCAGCAAGCCCTGCCGGGCGATGCCACCCGCCGCGCGCTCACGCTTGAGGCGCTCGTAGACGAGGCGTTCGTGCGCCGCGTGCTGATCCACCAGCACGAGGCCGTCCCGGGTCTGGGCGACGATGTAGGTTTCATGCAGTTGCGCGCGGGCCGCCCCAAGGGGGTGGTCGAAGCTTTCCCCTTCGGAATGCGCAGGTTCGGTGTCCTGCCGTAGGTCGGCACTGGGCGGGGCGAAATCGTGGGTGAAGGCCGCCTGCGCGGTCTCGTCGAAGCCGGAACGATAGGGCGTCGCCTCACGGGCGAAGGGCAAGCGGCCCGGCGCCCCGAACGAGGGCAGGCCGCGCGGCAGGGGCGGCGCCGTCGCGGGCCGCGCCCCCCAGCCGGTATGGGCCTGGAGCGGCCGGTCGCTCGGCGCGATATCGGCGGGAGGCAGAACCTCGCCCCGCAACGCCTCCAGGGTCCGGGCCGCCGTCGTCGTCGCCGTGCGGGCGCCCGACCGGCGCAGGGCCTCGTGGATCGCGCTGACGATGAGGCCGCGCACCAGGGCCGCGTCGCGGAATCGTACTTCGGTCTTGGCCGGATGGACGTTGACGTCGACGAAAGCCGGATCGCAGGTGATCGACAGGGCCAGCACGGGGTGGCGGTCCGAACTCATGGTGTCGGCGTAGGCGCCTCGTACGGCGCCCAGCAGCAGGCGGTCGCGCACGGGCCGTCCGTTGACGGTGAAGTGAATCTGGTTGGCCGTGCCCCTGTGATAGCTCGGCAGGCCGACATGCCCCGACACGGCAAAGCCTTCGCGCGCCATTTCGAGGGGTACGGCATTGGCGCCGAAATCCGGCCCCAGCACCGCCGTCAGGCGCCGCAGCAGGGCGGCCGGTCCCGCCTCGCTCTCGCCGGGAAACACCAGGGGACTGCCCCCGTCCGAGCGCAGGACGAGGCGGATGCCGGGTTCCGCCACGGCGAGGCGCCGCAGGCCCTCGGCGATGGCCGCCGTCTCGGCTCGGTCGGATTTGAGGAACTTCAGTCGGGCCGGGGTCGCGGAGAACAGGTCCGCGACCTCGATGCGGGTCCCACGCGGGCTCGGGGCCGGGCGCACCTCGCCCCGGATCCCCGCATTCACCGTGAGGCTGTGGCCGGTCTCGCCCGTGGCGGTGCGGCTCGTGAGGGTGAGGCGCGCGACGGCACCGATGGACGGCAGGGCTTCGCCGCGAAACCCGAGGGTGTCGATGCGGGTGAGATCACCGGTGGGCAGCTTCGAGGTGGCGTGGCGTTCCACCGCGAGGGCCATGTCCTCCGGCCCCATGCCGGCGCCGTCGTCGATGACGCGGATGAGGCGCCGGCCGCCGCCCTCGATGGTGACCTCGATGCTGCGGGCGCCGGCATCGATGGCGTTCTCCACCAACTCCTTCACGGCCGAGGCCGGGCGTTCCACCACCTCGCCGGCCGCGATGCGATCGACGAGGATCGGGTCGAGGCGGCGGACGGGGCCGGGGGTGCGGGATGGCACTGAAGACATGGGAAGAATATACGATCCCGCTCACAGGGCCGGAAGGCGCGCGACGGCCGGTCCCGGCGCTATCCCGTCCGTCCTGAAGCCCGAACATCGGGGAACGCCGTGACCGAGATGCTGGAGCGCTGCCGCGCGGTGTGGGGGCGGACGGACCGCATCGCCGCCCGGCCCGCCCTGCACCACGTCACCGACGCGGTCTACCGGCCCGGCTCCGCCTGGAACCTCGCGGACGCGGATGGCGCGCTCCTCGACGGAACGGCCGGAACCGATGCGAGTCCGGAGGCCACGGCCGAGGCGGTCCCGCATCTCCATCTCGGGGCGCTGGCCGCCCATTACGGGCACTTCCTCGTCGGTACCCTCGGCCGCCTGTGGCCCCTCCTCGATTGGTCCGGGCCGCCGCCGCGCCTGTTCTGCCACGCGACGGAGGACCCCGTCGCCCTGCCCTTCCTCGCGCCCATCCTCGGCCGCTTCGGCCTGACGCCGGGCGACGTGGTGCGGTTCGACCGGCCGACCCGCATCCCCCACCTCGTCCTGCCGGCGCCGAGCCTGAAGGAGCAGGAATACACCCATGCGGTCCATGCCGATCTGGTGCGGGCCATCGGGGCGCCGTTCTGGGAAGGCGTCGTCGTCGACGGCGAGCCGCGCCCCGCCTACCTTTCGAAAACGCGCCTCGCCTCCGGAATCTCGCGCCTGCGCAACGAAGCGGCGCTCGAAGCGGCCCTCGCCCGGCGCGGCGTCGATATCGTCTACCCGGAGACCCTGTCGCTGCCCGCCCTCGTGCGCCTGTTCTCGGAGCGCCGCGTGGTGATGGGCACCACCGGTTCGGCTTTCCACACGGCGCCCTTCGCGGCCCCCGGCCGGCGCATCCTCGGCCTGAATTGGGCGCGGCACCTCAACGCCAACTTCCCGCTTCTCGACGGCCTCAACGACAGCCAGGGCCGCTACTACCATCCCGTCGGCAGCGAGAGCGGCCCGGATGCGGGCTTCCATTTCGGCTGGGTCGTGCCCGACCCCGAAGGGGTCGCGGACGAACTCGTCGATCGGGCCTTGAACTTCGACACCCTCGATGCCCGCGATGCCGCGCGGGCGGCGATCCGGCGACGGCGACCGCTCGGGGCGCGGATCGCGCGCTGGTTCGGGGGCTCCTGAAGCCTCAGGCCACGCCCGAACGTAGGAGATCGTGATAGTGGACGAGGCCGACGGGCCGGTCGCCCTCGATCACCACCAGGGTGGTGATCTTCATGGATTCCTGGATTTCGAGGGCTTTGGCGAGCAGCGTTTCCGGCACCACCGTGCGGGGCGTGCCGCTCATCAGGGCCTCGACGGCGAGGCTGTCGAGATCGCTGCGGAACACGTTGCGGCGCAGGTCTCCGTCCGTGACGATGCCGGCGAGGCGCCCGTCCGGCTCCACCACCAGCACGGAGCCGAAGCCCTTGGCGTCGATCTCGCGGATCGCCGCCCGCATGGGCGTGCCGCGCGGCACCACGGGCATGCGCTCGCCCGTGTGCATCACCTCGCGCACCTGGCGCAACGAAGCCCCGAGGCGGCCGCCCGGATGATAGATGCCGAATTCCCGGGCCGAGAAGCCGCGGGCTTCCAGGAGCGCCACCGCGAGGGCGTCGCCCAGGGCCAATTGCATGGCCGTCGAGGTGGTGGGGGCGAGGCCGTTGGGGCACGCCTCGCGGGCTTTGGGGAGGGTGAGGCAGACATCGGCCTCGCGCCCGAGGGTCGAGGCGGGATTGGCCGTGATGGCGATGAGGCCGACGCGGTAGCGGCGGGCATAGCCGATGATGTCGGCGAGTTCCGTGGTCTCCCCCGACCACGACAGGGCCACCACCACGTCCTCGGGCTGGACCATGCCGAGGTCGCCGTGGCTCGCCTCCGCCGGATGGACGTAGAGGGCTGGCGTTCCCGTCGAGGCGAAGGTCGCGGCGATCTTGCGGCCGATATGACCGGATTTACCCATGCCGGTGAGGATCGCCCGGCCCCGGGCCTGGCTCAACCGCGCCACCGCCGCCGTGAACGCCTCCCCGAGGCCGTTGCCGATCGCCGCCATGAGGCAGTCGAGGCCGTCGCGCTCGGTGCCGATGGTGCGCAGGGCCGATGCAATGGCCGGCGTCGTCTCGGGACGCGCGTCATGGGACGCCAGCGCCCTGTTGGGGGCCGTGTTCGCTGGGGCCATCCGGCTTACGTCTCCTCATCGATCGCGGTCGCGTCCGCTGTCGCGCCTATGGCGCGCGAATGTGGTCGCAAGGGGGCTTCGCGGGGGGCGTCGGACTCGGCCCCAATCGCCGTTGACGCGGCATTAACCCTATCGGTTGTAGCGCTCTTAACCACGATCCGCCCGGTCTCGACCAGGCGGATGCCCCCAAAGCCGGGGTATCTCCCGCGTCGGGGATACCGGGTGTCGTCTCGGAGGACGGTGGTCCGTGATACGTGTGCGGCCGACAAATGCGTGGCGAAACCGGAGCCTGCGCGGCCTCGCCCTCTCGGCCGCGACCCTCCTCGCTGGCACCGGCGGCCTCGGCGCCCAGGCCCTGCGCACGAACACCGATCCGAGCTTCGGGTCCACCGCCCAAACCGATCCGACACCGGACGCCACCGACGCGGCCCCGTCGAGCCAGACGCAGCAGGCGCCCGACACTGGGACGGGCACGCCCGTGACTGGCGACAGCCCCGAGGGCGACGGCGGCCTGATTCGCCCCGCCCGTCGATCCGCGAGGACGACGCCCGTCTCGGGCGCTCCGAACAACCGGACCCTCGGTGCGCTCCTGCGTGCCCGCGCGGCCCCCGCGCGCCGGATCGGGTCGGCCACGACTCAGGTCACGCGACAGATCACGCAGACCTCCCCCACCGACAGTCGGCTCACGCCTGTGATCCGCTCGCCCGTGGTCGGTGTTCCCCTGCCGTCGATCCTGCCGCCGGTGGGGATCCAGACGTCGAGCTTCCTGCTCGGCGGCGCCCTCAGTCCCACGCTCTCCGTCGATCCGGCCTATGCCCCCCTGGGGATCAAGGTCGGCAGCTTCACCATCCTGCCGGGCTTTCAGCAGAGCATCGGCTACGACACCAACCCGGAGCAGATCACGCGCCTCGCGGCGAAGCCCTCCGTCGCCCTGCGCTCGGAAGCCGATCTCGCGTTCCGGAGCGACTGGTCCACGAGCGCCCTCAGCGGCGAGTTGCGCGGCTCCTATCTCGAATATCCCGACAATCCGGCGGCGAGCCGGCCGAACGGCGCCGGCGCAACCCGCCTGCGGATCGACGCCACCCGCGACACCCGGATCGACGTCGAAGGCCGCTTTCTCATCGACACGCAGCGCACGGGCAGCCCCGACCTCAACGCTGGCGCGACGACCCGCCCCCTGATCACGAGCTACGGCACCACCGTGGGGGCGACCCAGGTGTTCAATCGCCTCCAACTCTCCTTGCGTGGACTGGTCGATCGCTCCGAATTCGATGATGCCCGCCTCGGCAACGGCACGATCCTCCGGCAGAGCGACCGCAACCTGAACCAGTACGGCCTGCAACTGCGGGCCGGCTACGAGATGTCGCCGACCCTGACGCCGTTCGTCGATGTCCTCGCGGATACCCGCGTGTACGACCTGCGCGTGGATTCCACCGGTACGCGACGGGATTCGGATGGCCTGACCGTCTCGGTCGGCAGTTCCATCGCCCTGACCCGCTTCCTCGCGGGGGAACTCTCCGGCGGATTGCAGCACCGGACCTACAACGACCCTACCCTGCGCGACCTCACCGCCCCGGTGATGAACGCGGCCCTGATCTGGACGGTGAGCCCCCTCACCTCCGTCCGCCTGAACGCCACGGCGGGAATCGTCGAGACGGCGATCGCGGGGTCGAGCGGCGTGCGCACCCAGGCCGTCACCCTGGAAGTGCAGCACGACCTCCTGCGCAACCTGTCGCTCATCGGCGGGATCACGTACGTGGCGAGCGACTACGACCGGGTGAACATCTCGGAGCGCGGCTTCTCGGGAACGGCCCGCCTCGATTACCGGTTCAACCGCTGGCTGACCCTGCGCGGCTCCTACGTCTACCAGCAGGTGAACAGCACCGTCGCCACGGCGAGCTTTCACGCCAACACCTGGCTGCTCGGCCTGCGGGTGAACCCGTAGAGACGCCCTCCCGCCGGCGCGGGAGGGGCCGGATCAGCGCACCATCGCGAGGGAGGCGCCGGATTTCGAGAGCGCGCCGTCCAGCGCGCCGCCGCCCTGGCGCAGGCGGGCCGCGACGGTGCCGCCGGGCTGGTAGAGGTAGACCTCGCCATCGCGATAGTCCCACGCCGTCACCTTGGCGAGATCCTTGTTCGCGCAACCGGCCGCGCTGGCCTTGTAGAGGTCGAGGGCCGGGGCGCTCGACAGCGACACCTTGCAGCTCGCGCCCGTGGCGTCCTTGGCGGTCCAGCCTCCGACCACGGAGGAGCGGCCCGACGCGACCACCACGGGGGGCGGTGCCGGCGGCGGCGCGGCGGCCACGCTCGGCTCGGGGGGCGCGGCGACGGGCGCGGCCGGAGCCACCGCGACGTCGGCCCCGACCGGCGGCTCGATGGGGGCCGCGGAGGCCCCGGGCGGCGGTGCGAGGGGGGCCGTGGTGATGGGGGCGGCGGGCATGGCCGGGATCGTAGTGTCGAGGGCGGCTTGCGGACCGGGGCCACGGACGCGGGCCGGCCGCTCGAGGCGCGAGGACGCGCAGGCGCCCAAAGTGGCGGTGAGCGCCACGACGGCGACGGTCGACAGGAGCGGACGCGGCATCTTGAGGCAAATCCCGAACAGATCGGAGTCGCGGACACGACTTCCGGTAGCGGGTTGCCTCACCGCCAAATGCGATGGCCGCAAGGCGGCTCACGGCGGGGCCTGGGGATTCCCGTCATGGCCGCCGCATTTGCGCTCCGGTGTGGCGCGAACGCCTCATGCGAATGCCGCTCGATTGCCTCGTCATCGTGGAGCTCGGCATCCCTCGGGCGATGTGCGAACCTGCCCACCCGGCGACCGCTTTCCTCGATCCGATGCCGTGTCAGGCCGGGCGTATGCCGTCGATGGACAGGCGCAGGTGCTTTGGACCGCGCAGGGCCGAGCCGGGCCGGTAGGGCGGCGGATCGGCCGCGAGGCGCGGGTTGTTCAGGCGCCGCGCCAGGGCCGTCAGCGCCGCCTCGGCCTCGAATCGCGCCAGGGGCGCGCCGACGCAATAATGCAGGCCGCCGCCGAACCCGAGATGACGGGTACCGGTCCGATCGGGGTCGAAGCGGTCGGGCTCGGCAAACTCCGCCGGATCGCGGTTGCCCGAGGCGAGGAGCAGGATCACGTCCGAGTCCTTCGGAATCGTGGTCTCGGCGATGGCGATGTCCGTGAGCGCCCGGCGGGTGCGGAATTGGACCGGCGGATCGTAGCGCTGCACCTCCTCGATCAGACGCGGGGCGCGGGTGGGGTCGTCGCGCAGGCGCGCGAACTCGTCCGGATGGCGCAGGAGCGCCAGCATGGCGTTGGTGATGAGGTTCACCGTCGTCTCGTGGCCCGCCACCAACATGAGCACTGAGGTGGCGATGAGATCGTAATCCCCGATCTTCGGCACGTCCGGTCCACCGCCGACGGCGAGACCCGACAGCATGTCGTCCTTCGGATCCCGGCGCTTCTCCTTGATGAGGCCGCTCATGTAGTCCGAGATGGTCTCGAAGGTGCGGCTGTTCTCGGCCCGCGCCTCTTCGTCGGCCATGGTGTCGGGCTCCAACGCCGTGGCGAGTTGCGTCGCCCAGCCGTGGAACTTCGGCTCGTCCTGCGTGGGCACGCCGAGCAATTCGCAGATGATCGTCACGGGTAGCGGGTAGGCGAGGTCGTCGACGACATCGAAGTTGCCCGATCCGGCGTGTTTCGTCAGAATCTCGTCCACGAGGGTGTGTGAGCGCGCGCGCAGGGCCTGGACGCGTTTCTGGGTGAATTCGTGCATCACGGCCTTGCGCAAGGTGTCGTGATCCGGCGGGTCGCGGAAGATGAAGGGCCGATGCGCGTCGGTGATGCGGTCGCGGATCGGCTTCACGATCCAGTCGGAGACGGGGTTGCCGGTCTTCGGCCGGTCGGCCGGCGGCAAGGTCTCGGAGCTGATGCGCGGATCGTGCAGCAGGCTCGTGATCGCCGCGTGGGTCGAAGCCACGTAAGTGCCGTCGGATTGACGGGACACGGGGGTCTCGCGCAGGCGCGCGAAGAGGGGATAGGGGTCGGCCCGGTTGGCCTCGTCCTTCACCTGCTCGAACAAGGTCGCGTCGCTCATCACTCGTCCCCTCGCGGCAATCCGGACGCCATCGGTGTCAGCGGCCCCTCATCCACCCCACCGCCGGGGGGCGGGAACGGCGCCCGGGACGCCACCATCTCCGCGTAAGCCGGCAACCAACGCACGGAGTCGAAGGAGACGGCCGCGATACAGCGGCCCTCCCGGCCGTACACGACGAGGAAGCGCCCGGTTTTCGGGTCGCCCTGCGCGATGACGATGCTGTCCGCCCCGTCGGTCAGCCCAACGGATTTGATGGTGACGCCGCCCTGAGACGACCAGAAGGTCGGAACCTCGGCGTAGGACCCCGCCCCTTGCCCGATCAACAGGCGCGCCGCGTGCGCCCCCTGCGTCACGGCGTGGCCCCAATGCTCCAGGGCGACGCGGCGGTCGTCGTAGAGGGGATGGGGAAAGCGGGCGATGTCTCCGGCTGCCGCGATGGTCCGGTCAGGCTGTCCCGCGTCGTCGAGGGCGTAGCCGTCGGCGTCGCAATCGACGCCGCCCTCGTCGAAAGCGAGGCCGGAGCCGGCGAGCCACTCGGTGTTGCGAATGGCGCCCAGCGCCACCACGACGCAGTCGGTCTCGATGGTGCGCCCGTCTTCGAGGCGCGCCCGAACCACCCGTCCGGTCCCATCGTCTTCCAGGGCCTCGACCTTGGCGTCGAAGATCAGATCCACGCCCCGGGCTTCGTGCAGGGCGCCGACGACGGCGCCGAGATAGATCCCGAGCACGCCTGCCAGCACGGCCGGGCCGGTCTCCACGAGGGTCACCGGCAGATCGAGGTCACGGCAGGCCGCCGCCACTTCGCAGCCGATGAAGCCGCCGCCGATGACGAGGACGCGGGCGGGCTTGCCCGCAAGGGCCATCCGCAGGGCCGCCGAATCGTCGCGGCTGCGCAGGGTATGGACCCCCGCGAACTTCGCCTGTTCGGCGTCGAGCCAGGGGCGCGGCCGGGCTCCCGTGGCGATGAGCAGGCGATCATAGATAACCTGCCGGCCGTCCCGCAGGGTGACGGTCCGCTTCGCGCGGTCGAGGGCGGTCGCGGCCGAACCGAGCAGCCATTCGGCCTCAAGGGGCACGAGGTTGGGCAGAGCCGTCGCCGCTGCGTCGACGGAGCCGGTCAGAACCTGTTTCGATAGGGGCGGCCGGTCGTAGGGGCGATGCGGCTCGTCGCCGATGAGCGTGAGGCGGCCCGCATAGCCCGCCGTGCGGGCGGCTTCGGCCCCGCGCAGGCCCGCCAGGGAGGCGCCGACGACGACGAGGTGCTCGCAGGTCACGGACGGTCGCTCCCCGTATCCTCGACGAGGATCGCCTGCACCGGGCAGGCGACACGGGCGCGCTCGATGGCGTCGCGGGCCGCCGCCGTTGGCGCCGGGTCGTAATGGAGCGCCTCGGCGCCATGCAGGACGAAATGCTCCGGTGCCGCGTAGCAGCATTGGGCATAAGCCTGACAACGGTTGAGATCGACGGTGACGCGCAAGCCCTCGGCGGGGATCAAGCCCCCGGCGGGGACTGATCGCTCGGCGGCGCGCAGGGAATCGGGGCTCGGCGAAGGGCCGGGAACAGCGAAGTTCGGATCGGGCATGGAGGCGCAATGCCCGTCGCGCATCGGCGGTTCCGCACCGCCCGCGCGTCAAAGGGCGCGGAACATCACCAAGGCGTCCACGGTCCCGTGCACCGGATGACGAAAGGCGCCGGGCAGACGCCCGACAACGGCAAAGCCGAGGTGCTCCCACAGGGCGACGGCGCGGGTGTTCGTCGCGACCACGAAGTTGAATTGCATCGCGGCGAATCCCGCCCCCCGCGCGGTGTCGAGGGCATGGCGCCCCATGGCCCGCGCGATCCCGCGTCCACTGGCCGCCGGATGGGTCATGAACCCGGCATTGGCGACATGGCTGCCGCCCCCGGCCTGGTTCGCCTTCAGCAGATAGGTACCGCGTACCCCGTCTTCCGTGGCTGCGACGAAGACGCGATGCCCGGGCGAGAACCAATAGGCCAGCATATCCGCGCGGGAGCCGTCGCGCGGCAGGGCGTAGGTTTCCCCCGCGCGGATCGTTGGTTCGAGAATCGCCCAGACGGCGTCGTGATCGTCGGACGCGGCGGGGCGGATCGTCAGGCTCATGCGATGATTCCGGGCAACGAGGCGGCCGTGACTATACCGCCTGAGGGCCGACCGGTCTGGTGCAAGGTCGCCGATGCGGCTCGATGCTCTGATGCACCGGCGCAACAGTGTCGCAGCCGAACACCGCCCTTCCGAACTCCGCGCTTGTAACGTTATCGCGTTCAGGTGATGAAACATTATAACATTTTTGCGAGGCGTGATGCGGGTTGTTCGTGCGAAGGGTTGGCTGGCCGGAACCGTACTGACGGGCGTCGGGCTGGCGGCACCCGGTGCGTTGGCACAGCAGGCCGCCGTCGCCCTCTCGGAACTCAGCGTCACCTCCCCCAGCCCCATCGTGCCCCTGAATGGCAGCGGCACGGCGAGCAGCCTGCCCACCGGAGTCCTTCCGGTCGCCATCAACACCTTCTCGCCCGTCACCGTGGTGACGGCGGACCAGATTGCCCGCGACCAGCCGCGTACCCTCGGGGATGCCCTCGCGGACCGGCCCGGTCTCTCGGCCTCGACCTATGCGCCGGGTGCCGCGAGCCGGCCGATCATCCGGGGTCTCGACAACAACCGGGTTCGCATCCAGGAAAACGGCGTTGGCATCCAGGACGTCTCGGAGCTCGGCGAGGATCACGGCGTCCCCGTCAATCCCCTGGTCGCCAACCGCATCGAGGTGATCCGGGGACCGGCCTCCCTGCGCTTCGGGTCCCAGGCCATCGGCGGCGTGGTGAGCGTCGACAACAACCGGGTGCCGACCTTCATCCCCGAACGCGGGATCTCCGGTTCGGCGACGACGGGCTATTCCACCGTCGATAACGGTCGCCTCGGCGCCGTCGCGGTGGATGCGGGCGCCGGCAACGTCGCGGTCCACGCCGATGGGTTCAAGACGGCGGCCGACAGCTACGGAACACCGCTCGGCATCCAGCGCAATTCGGCCAACGAATCCCAGGGCGGCGCCGTCGGCATGTCGTTCATCGGGGACCGCGGCTTCGTCGGCCTATCCTACAGCCATTACGACGCGCTCTATCAGATCCCGGGCGGCGAGGCGGTCGAAAGCCGAACCCGCCTCGATCCGCGCCAGGATCGTCTCCTTGCCCGGGGCGAGTTCCGCCCCCTCGACGGTCCCATCGCGGCGATCCGTTTCTGGGTCGGCGGCTCGGTCTATCGTCACGACGAGACCGGGATCGGCGAGGATGGCCGCGACGGCATCCAGGCGACATTCAAGAACCGAGAAGCGGAGGCTCGCGTCGAGTTCCAGCACGTTCCGGTCTTCACTGCCCTTGGCACCCTCACGGGCGCCCTCGGCGTTCAGGCCGGACGCCGGACCCTCGGCACCGCCGGTGAGGCGGGCGGCCTCCTCGCGCCGACGGATTCCCGCAGCAACGCCGTCTATCTGTTCGAGGAGTTGAATGTCGGCAACGGGCTGCGGCTCCAGGGCGCCGGTCGCATCGAGGGAGATCGCTCGACGGGCACCGCGACCCTGTTTCCCGGCGATTTCGTGCCGGTGGATGGCGAGGACCCGTTGTCCTACGGTCGTCGCCGCCGGTTCGCGCCCAAAAGTATCAGCTTCGGCGCCCTCCAGGACCTGCCCTACGGCTTCGTCGCCAGCCTGAACGGCAGCTTCGTCGAGCGGGCGCCGACCGCCTTCGAACTCTATTCGCGCGGTTCCCACGACGCGACGGGCACCTTCGAGATCGGCAGCGCCGACCTGAAGAAGGAGCGCGCCCGCACCATCGAGGCCAGCATCCGCCGCGCCGAGGGGCCGTTCCGCCTCGACGCCACCGGCTACGTCACCCGCTACACGGGCTTCATCTACAAGCGTGACACCGGCCTGCGCTGCGGCGACGATTTCGCCTCGTGCGGCAGCGACGACGAATTGCAGCAGATCGTGTACGCGCAGCGCAACGCCACGTTCTACGGCGCCGAGATCGGCGCGCAGCTCGACCTCCTGCCCGTGGGCAACGGTTGGGCCGGCCTCGACGCGCAGTACGATTTCGTCCGCGCTCAGTTCGATGACGGCTCCTATGTCCCGCGCATCCCGCCCCACCGGGTCGGCGGCGGTGTGTTCGTGCGGGCCGACGGATGGTTCGCCCGGGTGAACCTGCTCCATGCCTTCGCCCACACGGAGATCGCGCCCCTCGAGACGGTGACGCCGGGCTTCGACGACCTGCGCGCCGAGGTGAGCTACACCAAGCCCCTCGATCCCGTGCTCTATGGCGCGACCGAAGTGACCCTCGGCCTCCAGGGCCGCAACCTCCTCGACGACCAGATCCGCAACTCGGCCTCGTTCAAGAAGGACGAGATCCTGCTGCCAGGCCGCAACGTGCGCCTGTTCCTGACGGCGCGATTCTGAACGCGGTCATGGGTTCGAAGGGACGAGCCCTTCGCGGGTCCGGGGCAGAGCCCCGGGAAGATGCCGGGCTCCATCCGGCCCCCGGCGACGGGCTTGCCCGTCGGAAGCCCGTTTCGCGCGTGATCGTCAGAGAAGCTGTCCCTGATCTTCCTCCGTCGCGAACCTGGGCTCGGGCGGAGGAGGCGGCGTCTTGGTCTCGTCGGCGTAGCCGCAGCGGTAGACGATCTCGTCGGGCGCGCCGAGGCCGGTGTTGAGGGGGATCGTCACCGTGTCGTCGGCGAAGCGCCACTTGCGGGTTCCGCGATCCCAGTAGAGCCAAACCGTCGTCGGTTGGCCCTGCACGGCGAACACCGCCGCCTTCTTCGACACCGCCTGTACCGTCCGGGGCGCATACAGGCCCTTGCGGCGATAGGCTTCGCGCAGGGCCGCCCCCTGGCGGTCCACGAAGGTGTTGCGCACAACCTGGATCGTCGCACCGGGCTCGGCGAGGAACCGCTTGAAATCGGCGAGGGAGTTCAAGACGAGTGCCATGGCGGTCACCCCCGTTGGAGCCGTCGAACGTCGCCCCGGCACCGTGCCCGAACGTCTTGCCCGATGCGGCCGGACGACTGGCAACCGTCGGTCGCTGCCGCCGATCCGTCCCACCGGGGATATCAACAGAAATCGGTTGCGGCGCCCAGTCGCTTCCGTCCCTTGACCGCGGCCGCGCCGTACCGCGTTGTCCCGGCATGCTGCTCCAGTTCTTCACCGCCCTGCGCGAGGCCAAGGTCCCCGTCACCTTGCGGGAGTTCCTCACCCTCCTCGAAGCCCTCGACCGCGATCTCGCGGAGAAGCGGGTCGAGGAGTTCTATCTCCTGGCGCGCACCGCCCTGGTGAAGGACGAGCGCCACCTCGATCGGTTCGACCGGGTGTTCGGCACCGTCTTCAAGGGCCTGGAGACCGTGGGCGACGTCACCGAACCTTCGGCGATGCCGGAAGAGTGGCTGCGCAAGCTCGCGGAAAAATACCTCACCGACGCGGAGAAGGCCGAACTGAAGGCGCTCGGCTGGGACAAGCTGTTCGAGACCCTGAAACAGCGGCTCGCCGAACAGAAGGAGCGCCACCAGGGCGGCTCGAAATGGATCGGCACTGGGGGTACCTCACCGTTCGGCGCCTACGGCTACAACCCCGAAGGCATCCGGATCGGCCAGGACGGCAACCGCAACTTCCGCGCCGTGAAGGTGTGGGACAAGCGCGCGTTTCGCGACCTCGACGACGGCGTCGAACTCGGGACCCGCAACATGCGGGTGGCCCTGCGTCGCCTGCGCCGCTTCGCCCGCACGGGGGCGGCGAACGAGCTCGATCTCGACGGAACCATCCGAGAGACCGCTGCCAGAGGCTACCTCGACGTGAAACTGCGGCCCGAGCGGCGCAACGCCGTCAAGGTGCTGCTGTTCCTCGACGTCGGCGGCTCCATGGACTTCCATATCGGGCTCGCCGAGGAATTGTTCTCGGCGGCCCGGGCCGAGTTCAAGCATGTGGAGCATTTCTACTTCCACAATTGCCCGTATGAGGCAGTCTGGAGGGACAATCGCCGCCGCCACGACGAGACCGTACCGCTCCTCGAAGTCCTGCGGACCTACCCGTCGGATTATCGGATCGTGATCGTCGGCGATGCCTCCATGAGCCCTTACGAGATCGCGGTGCCGGGTGGCTCCGTCGAGCACTGGAACGAAGAAACCGGCGAGGTCTGGCTCGGTCGCCTCCTGGAGCGGTTTCCGAAGGCGGTGTGGCTCAATCCGGTCCCGGCCGAGCATTGGGTCTATACCCAATCCATCACGATGATCCGCCGGATCGTCGGGGGGCGGATGTATCCCCTAACCCTGGAGGGAATCGACGCCGCCATGCGCGAATTGGTGCGATGACGGGCGACCGCCTTCCGGCCGGTGGGTTCGCTGCCCTCGTGCCGGAACTCGACGTGTTGGATCTCGACCGCAGCCTCGCGTTCTGGTGCCGCGGCCTCGGCTTCACCGTGGCCTACGCGCGATCGGAGGCGGGGTTCGCCTATCTGGAGCGTCAGGGCGCGCAGGTGATGCTCAACCGGGTCAACGGCAACTGGTCCGTCGGGCCCCTGGAGCCGCCCCTGGGACGGGGCCTCAACCTACAGATTGCCGTCGCCCCCCTCGCCCCGGTGCTGGTGAGCCTCGCGGCTCTGGATTGGCCGTTGTTTCGAGGCGTCCACGAGGCTTGGTATCGGGTGGGCGCGCGCGAGGTCGGGCTCCGGCAGGCGCTGGTGCAGGATCCCGACGGTTATCTCGTGCGCGTCTGCGAATCCCTCGGGACGCGCGGCGGCCTCAACCCTGGCGTGCCGGGGTCGTCACCGTGAGACCATCGAGTTCGGGCGTGATGCGGATCTGACAGCACAGACGCGACGTCGCCCGCACGTCGGAGGCGAAATCGAGCATGTCCTGCTCCATGTCCTGGGCCGGACCGACCACGGCGGCCCATTCGCCGTCGACATAGACGTGGCAGGTGGCGCAGGCGCAGGCGCCGCCGCATTCCGCATCGACACCGGGGACGTTGTTGCGGATCGCCGCTTCCATCACGGTCGATCCCACGACGCCCTCCACGGTCCGGGCCTTACCGGCATGGTCGACGAAGGTGATCTTGGGCATCGAGGGGGCTCCGGGCTCGTCCGACACGACGATGGCTGGTTGTGCGGCGTGCGGTCTGCCTTGAAGGGGCAGGCCCCGGAAAGCAAGGGTTGGCCGTCGCGCGCACGACATTCCTGCGCTTACGCCGGAACGGCCAGGCCGTTCCCCACCTGCCCCTGCGGCGGGTGCGCGCTCGTCACGTGGGCGGAATTGCACGCAAGACTTCGGCCACGGCCTCCGCGAGGGGCGTGGGATCGGGCGCGCGGCCGGCCCGCAGGTCGGTTTCCAGGTTTGCGCTCGCCGCCGCGACGGCGCCCGCCCCGACCCCGAGGGCCGAGCCCTTCAAGGTATGAGCGAGGTCGGCCCGGTCGCGCGCCGGTTGGGCCGAATCGGTGATGCCCGCCAGGAGTGTCCGGCACTGGCGGGCGAAGAGGTCGAGGATCTCGCGGGTCAGGTCCGGATCCCCGCCGGTCTGCGCGGAGAGATGGTTGTGGTCGATGGGGGCCAAAGGCGCTCTTTACGTTCGCGAGGGACGGATGGGCCTATCCACAGCCGGGGGGCCGTCCCCGGTTTGCGTTTAAGCGTTGGAGGCCCATGGATAAACCAGATGGATGGGATGCGGGCCCCGGGCTTGGTAACCATTCCGTTAAGGTTTTGTCAGCGGAGCCACGGTTCGGGTATCGGGGCCGGGGGCCGATGGCTAAGGTTCGTTGGTGAATTGGTAAACGTTTCCCCTGCCCGGGCGCGGCCGGTTTTTGCAGGGGAGGACATCGAGGGGTTGCATGGCCACGGAAAAGAAGCTCAAGGACCCGGCCGAGGCCGCCTTGTCGGCCATCGAGCAGGCCCTCAATCTGGACATGCTGACGCCCGAGACCTCCGAGGCTCGGGTAGAGCCGCGCCTGCCCGACGTCGGCGACGGCGACGCGCTCCTCGACCCGAGCGGTCGCACCCTGCCACCCCGCCTCGAAGAACCCCTAGCTTCCGATCTGCCGCCCCCGGATCGTGCCCGTCCGCGTCGCGAGGGGGGGCTGCTCCCGCCCGACCGCTCGCTCATCGCCAACGACGACCGCCAGAACATCGGTATCCTGCAGCAGACCCTCCGGGTGCGGCCGTCACCCGCTCCGTACATCGTCGCCGGCATCGCCTCGTCCGTGTGGTTCGCGGGTCTGATCGCCCTGGCCTGGAGCCAGTCGGGCGGTGATCTGAAAGCCTACGCGCAGGGTCTCACGGCGCTTCAGGCGGCGGTGGCGGCCACCGCCTTCGTCGGCCCCGCCGTGCTGTTCTCCATCATGGCGATGCTCGCCGTGCGCGCCCAGGAGATGCGCCTCGTCGCCCGCGCCGTCGGCGAGGTCGCCATTCGCCTCGCCGAGCCGGAGAATTTCTCCACCGACGCGGTCCTCACCATGTCGCAGACCGTGCGCCGCGAAGTCGCCGCCGTGGGCGACGGCGTCGAGCGGGCGCTCGCCCGCGCGGGCGAACTCGAGACCCTGGTGCGCGGCGAGATCGCGACCCTCGAGCGGGCCTATTCGGAGAACGAGATCCGCATCCGCTCCCTCGTCGACGAACTCGTCGCCCAGCGCGAATCCATCGTCGCCAACGCCGAACGCGTGCGCGGCGCCATCGCGGGCTCGCACCTGAACCTGACGCAGGAACTCGATGGCGCCGCAGAGCGCATCGTCGCGGCGGTGACCGGTGCGGGCGAGCGCGTGACCGGCGCCCTCGACGCCCGTGGCGAGGCCATCACCTCGGCCCTCGGCGACCGCAGCGATGCCATCACGGCGGCCCTGTCGGTTGCCGGTGACCGCGTCGTCGGTCTCATGACGGATCGCGGCGACGACCTCGTCCAGCGCCTCGCCGCCACCAGCGACGGCGTTCGCGGCAGCCTCACGGAAGTCGGCAATACCCTGACCCAGACCCTGGAGAACCGGGCCGAGGAAGTGACCCGCGCCTTCGAGCGCACGGGCGGCCTCCTCACGGCGACCCTCGCCACCAATGCCGGCGACGTCGCCCGCACCCTGGCGCAGACCGGTGCCGAAGTCATCGAGACCCTGAACCGCGAGGGCAGCGAAGTCCGCAAGAGCTTCGAGGATTCGGCGCGCGGCCTCGAAACCGCGTTCCTGGCCCGCGGCGGTGAACTCACCGCCCAGTTCTCCAGCACGGGCGGCGACATCACCGCCCGCTTCGCAGAGACCGGCGATGCCCTGCGGGCGCATTTCGCCGCCACGGGCGCATCCCTGACCCGCGACCTCGCCACCGTCGGCGGCGGCGTCTCCGACGCCATCGTGGCGCGGGGCCACGAGGCCGAGGAGCGCTTGGCCCAGGCGGCCAGCAGCGTGATCGAGACGTTCGGCGCCCGCGCCGATGCCCTGCGCGACGGCCTGATGCGGTCCGTCGAAGAGGCAGCCAGCCTCGTCGAGCGCAACGGCGGTGCCCTCGCGGAGCGCATCGACAACGTGACCGGCCGTCTGCACGAGACTCTGACGGTACAGGGCGGCGGCATCGCGGATCTCATCGAGACCCGTGGCCGGGATGCCCAGGCCGGCTTCGCCCTCACGGCGAGCGGTCTCATCGAGACCCTCGATTCCCGCGTCGAAGCCGTGCGCGACGGCCTCACCCGCTCCGTCGAGAGCATCGCCCAAAGCATCGACACCCGTGGTGGCGCCCTCGCCGAGCGGATCGAGACCGTGGCGGGACGCCTGCACGAGACCGTGGCCGTCCAGGCCGCCGGCCTCGACAACTCCCTGGCGGTGGCCGGCGAGCGCGTCGGCAACCTCATCGAGGAGCGCGCCCGCGAGGCGACCACGCGGGTCGAGCGCCTCATGGCCGATCTCGGCCAGACCCTGGAGGCCCGCACGGGCGAGACCGTGTTGGCGATCCAGACCGCCACCGCGACGGCGGATGGCCACCTCGGCACACGGACCACGGAAACGACGGAATCCCTGCGCCGCAGCGCCGAAGAGATCACCGTCGCCCTCGGGGCTTTCGCCACCGAGGTTGCCCAGTCCCTGCGCCGCTCGGCCGCCGGCGCCACGGGTGAACTCGAAGCCCGCACCGTCGAGGCCGTCGAGATCTTCGAGAAGCGCCTCGCCACCAACGCGAGCGAACTCTCCGGTCGGACCGAGGAGGCCGCCGCTCTCCTGCGTCAGCTCGCGGAGGGGGCCGGCGCCAATGTCGCCGGACGCACCGAGGACGCCATCGCGGCCCTGCGCCGGTCCCTCGACGAGATCAACGTCGAACTCGCCGTTCGGGCCAGCGAGGCGGCGAGCGTCATCAACCGCGCGGCCGAGGGCATCGGCAGCAGCCTCGATGCCCGGGTGCGGGATGTGGAGACCTCCTTCGGCAACCACGGCCGGACGCTCGGCGACCTCATCACCGCCCATACCCACGACGCCCATGCGCAACTCGCCATGGCCGGACGCGACATCGCCCTGGCCATCACAGCGCAGAGCGCCCGGGTTGGCGACGCCCTCGCGGCGTCGAGTGAGCGCTTCAATGAGACCGCCCGCACCCAGACGGGCGCCATCGAGACGGTCATCACCGATCGCCTCGCCGTCCTGCAGGAAACCATCGCGCGGGGCGACATCATCGCTGAGCGCATCACCCGCGACACCACCACCCTCACGCAGACCGTGGGCGGCCAGATCGAGGAGATGGACCGTATCGTCTCCGTTCGGGGCCAAGCCGTGGCCGACGCCATCGCGGCCCGCAGCCGCGAGGCCCGGGACGTGGTCGAGACCCAGCTCGGCGCCCTCGAGGAACGCGGCCTGAAGCGCACGGCCGAGATCGGCGAGACCCTCTTCAACCTCGTGGGCGAGATCGACGGCCGCCTCGGTGCCCAGGCCACGGCTCTCAACGAGGCCTTGATCCAGCGTACGGACGCGATGGACCGGATCATGAACCAGGGCGGGCGTGACCTCGTCCAGGCCCTCGACGCCCGCATCGATAGCATGGGCCAGGACATCGCGGCGCGTACCCTCAGCCTCGCCGAATCCCTGACCGCCCGCGCCGCCGAGATCACCGACCGCCTCGACGCTCAGACCGACGACCTCGCCCGGCGCCTCGAAGCCGGCGCCGGTCGCTTCGACGCCGGCGTCATCGCCCGCCTGGAGGCCATCGGGGCCACCCTGGACGAGCGCAGCCGCCTCATCGACGAAACCTTCGCCGTCCGGGCCCTCGAGACCGTGCGCACCCTCGAGGACCGCACCCGCGCGGTCGACGCGGATCTCTCCGCCCGCGCCAGCGAACTCGTGGAGATGATCGTCGAACGCACGGGGGTGGCCGAGGCGTCTCTGTCGCAACAGACCGAAAGCCTCCGCGCGGCATTCTCCGAGCGGACCGATCACCTCGCCCGCCTCGTCGACGAGCGCACCGCGGCCCTCGGATCGGAACTCGACGAGAAGGGCCAGGCCATGCTGGTCGCCCTCGGGGGCCGGATCACCGACCTCGGACGCCTCCTCGATTCGGGCAGCAACGCCCTCGGCACCCTCCTCGACGCACGGGGCGAGAGCATCCTCGATCGCCTGCGCACGGTGGTGACGGAAGCCGAGCGCGTCCTCGGCGACGGGGAAGGTCGCCTCGGCCACGCCCTCGACGGCCGGGTTCAGAACATGGGCTCGCTCCTCGATGAGGGCGTGCGCACGGTCCATCAGCTCCTCGACGATCGCACGGGTGAAATTCGCGCCCTCCTGGACACCCACGCCAAGACCCTCGGCACGAGCTTCGAGGATCGCATCAATCCGCTCCAGGACAGTCTCGATCAACGCGGACGCCGCCTCGTGGAGACCATCGAGGCGAGCCTCGGCAGCGCCGCCGGTGCCGTCGATGCCCGGACGCGTGCGATCGCGACGCTCTTCGACGAGCGGATCGGTCAGCTCGACGAGGTGATCGAGCAGCGCGGCGCGGGCCTCGTGAAGGCGGTGGAAACCCGCACCCAGGACCTCGCCACCACCTTCGACACCCGCCTCGGCCAGCTCGACACCCTGGTGAACCAGGACGAATCCGGCCTCGTCGCCGCCCTGGAGCAGCGCATCAAGGCCCTCGACGGCCTGTTCGACGGCCGCATCGGTCAGCTCGACGAACTCGTGGAGCGCCGCAGCGGCGGCTTCGCCGAGGCCGTGGATGAACGCACCCACACCCTCACGGCCCTGTTCGACCGGCATCTCGGCGCCATCGGGGAGGTCGTGGACGGACGCGCGACGGAGGTCGCCGAGGCCATCGATGCCCGCACCAAGACCCTCGCCACCCTGTTCGACGAGCGTCTGACCACCTTCAAGGATGCCGTGGATGGCCGGGCCGCCCTGTCGGCCCATACCCTGGACGAGCGGACCCGGACCCTGGCGAACCTGTTCGACGAGCACCTCGGCCGTTTCGCGAATCTCACGGACGAGCGCGGTCGCGAGATCGGGCAGAGCCTCGACGCGCGCGCCCGTGTCCTGGCGAGCCTGTTCGAGGAAAATCTCGGTACGTTGGCGAGCCTGACGGATGAGCATGCCCGACAGGTCGGGCAGACCCTGGATGAGCGTGGCCGGACCCTGGCGGGCCTGCTCGACGAACATCTCGGCAGCCTGTCGAGCCTGACGGACGAGCGTGGTCGGCAGATCGGACGGACCCTCGAGGAGCGTGCACGGACGCTGACGACCCTGTTCGAGGAGCATCTCGGCACGCTGTCGCGCCTCACGGACGAGCGCGGCCGACAGATCGGGCAGACCCTCGACGCCCGGACGCAAACCCTGGCCACCCTGTTGCAGGAGCGCATCGGCGAGATCGACGCCCTGGTGACACGGGATGCCGGCGGAATCGCGAACGCCATCGGCGAGCGCATCCAGTCCCTCGGGACCCTGTTCCAAGACCGCCTCGCCGAGCTCGATACCCTCGTGCAGCAGCGCAGCGGCACCTTCGCGGAGACCGTGGACGGCCGGACCCTCAGCCTCGCGGCCATGTTCGACCATCGCATCGACCTCCTCGGCCAGATCGTCGATGGGCGAGGGGCACAGGTGAACGACGCCATCGATGCCCGCACCCACGCCTTGACCACCCTGTTCGACGAACGCCTCGGCAAACTCGACGACCTCGTCGAGGGACGTGGCGCCCGTCTCGCGGCGGCCGTGGACGATCGCACGCAGGGCCTGCGCGCCCTGTTCGACGAGATGCTGACGGCCCTCGACGGCCTCGTCGACAGCCGGGCGGAAGCGCTCACGGATCGGGTCGATGCCCGGACGCACGCCCTCGTCGCCCTGTTCGACGAGCGTCTCGGCCACCTCGACGAACTCGTCGACGGGCGCGGCGCCCGTCTCGCGGACAGCGTGGACGAGCGGACGAAGGGGCTGCGCACCCTGTTCGACGAGATGCTGACGGCCCTCGACGGCCTCGTCGACAGCCGGGCCGACGCCCTCACGGACCGGGTCGACGCCCGTACCAAGGCCTTGGTCGCCCTCTTCGACGAACGTCTGCGCGCACTCGACGGCTTCGTCGGCGACGGCGAGGGCTCGATCACGCGCCGCGTCGAGGAGCGCACCCGTATCCTCGCCCAGCTCTTCGACGACGGTCTGGCGCGCCTCGATGGTCTCGTGGGAACCCGTTCGGACGCCCTCGGCCAGCATGTCGATGCCAAAACGCAGGCCCTCACGACGGTGTTCGAGGAGCGTCTCGGCGCCCTCGATGCCCTGATCTCCGGCCGCGCCGCCGATCTCGCCCGCACCATCGACTCCCAGGGCACCGCCCTCACCCGTGCCGTCGAGACCAGCAGCGAGAGCTTCACCGACCGCATCAACGCGCGCATGAAGGTGTTCGCCTCCCTGGTGGCCGCGCGCGGCGACGATCTCGCCGCCGCCCTCGACGACCGCCAGGATGCCTATGCGGCCCTCGTGGACGCGCGCTCAGCCGCCATGCTGAAGGCGTTCGACGAGCGCGTCGAACGTCACGCGGCGCTCGCCGAGGCCCACACCACGGCCCTGGCCACCACCCTCGACCAGCGGAACGAGGCCGTGGCGGCGATCATCGAGGCTCGCGGTCAGTCGGTGGCGCAGCATCTCGCCAAGAGCGCGGAGATCTTCGTCCAGGCCGTCGAACGGCAGGGCGGCACCCTCGTCGAGACCCTCGACGCGCGTGGGGCGACCATGATCGAAGCCCTCGCGGCACGGTCGGATCAGCTGCGGACCGTCGTGGACGGTCCCGTCGCTGGCCTCGTCGACGCGCTCACGGAGAGCGGTCAGGCGATCGAGCGGGCGCTGACCACGGCCGGCGAGCCCCTGGTCGAGTCCCTTCGCCAGCGCACGGCCGAACTCGAGGCCCGTTCGAAGGCCGCGGCGGACGCTCTGCTGGTCACGATCGACGGCGGCGCCTCGCGGGCCATCGCGAGCCTGACCGAGGCCAACGAAGCCCTGAACCATGATCTCGCCGCCGTGCTCCAGCGCGTCGAAGGGGCCCAGGTCGCCCTCGGCGAGTTGGTGACCGGCGCGGGCAGCACCCTCGATGCCGTCGAGACCGGCCTCGCGGCCCGTGTCGAGCAGTTCCAGGAGGTCCTCGAGTCCATTGCCGGGGAAACCGAGCGTGCGGGTCGCGGCGTCGCCGAGCAGGTCGGTGAGCTCAAGACCGTCGCGGAGGGGGCCTTGAAGGAAGCGGCCGAACTCGCCGCGTCCCTCGATACGCGCAGCCAGACCCTGAACGATCTCGGCCGGACCCATGCCGAGACCCTCACGGGGGCCGCCGATTCGCTGCAAACGGCCGAGGAGCGCTTGTCCAGCGCGATCGCGGCCCGTGGAACCACCCTCGAGGGTGTCCTCGCCCGGATCGCCGAACGCTCGGGGTCCCTCGAGGCCGAGACCGCGCGTTTCGATGCCCTCATTGCCGAGACCCTGCAGAGGGCCGAGGCGCGCGCCCGGGCCATCGGCGCGGAGTTGACCGAAACCGCCCAGGGAACCAGCGCTCGCGTGACGGAGGCGTTCGAGGGCCTGCGCTCGGGGGCCGATGCCGAGGGCGAGCGGACGGCCGAGGGCGTGCGCGCCGCCATCGACGCCGCGTCGCGGGAGATGACGGCGGTGTTCGAGGCCGCTTCGGGCCGGTTCGGCGACTCCGTGGCCGGCCTTCGCGAGATGGCGAACGAGATCAAGCGCGAACTCGACGCCACCCGTGCCGAGATTCAGCGCGGCCTCCGCGATCTGCCACGGGAGACCCAGGACGCCACGGGCGAAATGCGCCGCGTCGTCTCGGATCAAATCAAGGCGCTGAGTGAGTTGACCACCCTCGTCGCCCGCACCGACCGGGCCGTCGACATCGCCCGGCCGGCCGCGACGGTTCCGGCTCCTGTCGCGACCGCTCCGGTCGTAGCCGAATCGGCCCAGCCTCACGTCGCTCCGGCTCCCGCCCCGGTCGCTCCGACGGAATCGCAGGCGCCTGCCGTCCAGGCGCCCGTGTCTCGGGTTCCGGCCGTACAGGCCCCCGCCCCGGCCGTGTCGAAGCCCAGCCAGGGCATGAGCATCATCCCCGCCGCCGTGGGGCGCGCGACCCCCGGCCCGAAGGGGACGGACCGGAGCTGGCTGTCGGACCTGCTCAGCCGCGCCTCCCTCGACGACGATGGCGACGAGGCCGTGGCCAATCCGAACCTGCCGGCGACGATTCCGGCTCCGTCGAACGCCAAGGCGCCCGCCGCTCCCGCGACGTCCGGCAAGGCCGAGCCCGCCAAAGCCAAGGCTTCGACTGACGCCGTGTCCAAGGCCAAGGCTTCGACGGACGCGAAGGCCAATGCCTCCGCCGTGCCCGGACCCGCCACCGAGGCGGCTCGTGGCGACAAGGCCGTGGTCGAGCGTGGGAGAACGGCCCTCGAGATCATCTCGGCCGACATCGCCCGGATGATCGATCATCGCACCGCCGTCGACCTGTGGGAGCGGTATCGCCGGGGTGAGCCGAACCTGTTCGACGAAAGCCTCTACACGGCGCAGGGTCGTCAGACCTTCGCGGAAGTGCGTCGCCGCTACGCCGCCGACGCGGATTTCCGGCGCACGGTGGACCGCTACGTCGCCGAGTTCGAGCGCCTGATGGAGGATGTTTCGCGCAACGACCCCGATGCGAAGCGGACCGACGCCTACCTCACCTCGGAGACGGGCAAGGTCTACACGATGCTGGCCCATGCCAGCGGTCGCTTCGAGGGCGCCTGAGCGGTCGCCGTCACGCCCGTCCCGTACCGGGGCGGGGGTGACGGTGGCAGGCACTGCCCTTCGACAGGTGTTCGGTTCGATTCAGATGAGGCCGAGACCGGCGAGTTCGCGGCGGAGGGCTTCGGGCATCTCCGCGAGATCGCCCGCTACGGTATCGCCGAGGTCGGCGGGAGCATCCTCGGGCTTGAGATAGCGCCAGCCCTGGAACGGGCGGCAGGGGCGCGGCGACACCGGCACCACCACGGGATCGAGGACGAGGCGGCAGCGGCCGATGCCGTCCTCCCCCACCGTCGGAACGATGGCCCTGACGGCCTGACGGCACGCGAGGGTGCCCTTGATGACCCAGTAGATCGATCCACCGCCCACGATCTCGGCGGCGCGGGTCGGCACCATCCGGGTCACGTGCGCGGGCGCCGGATCACGTCCCTGAGCCACGGCCTCGGCGCCGGTCCGGGCGATGCGGGCTTCGAGGTCCGCGATGGACGCGGGTCCTACGCACAGTTTCAGCAGATGGAGCGACATGTTCGCTCTCTAATCGGTTCCGGTGCGGGGCGAACCGGGTTTCACCCCGGAAAACCGGTGTCCGCGACGCCGCACCCTTACGAGAACAGGGCGCGCTTCTCTTCTTCCGTGAGACTGTCGATATCCGCGAAGGCGGTGGCGATGTCGGATTCCACAGCCGCCTCGGACTGTTCCATGGCGTCGGTCGGCGCGGAATCCGGGACGGCGTCGGCCTCTTCAGTCGCTTCGGCGGTCTGCATCTCGGCGGTGGCCTCCGGCGCCGCGAGGGCAAGGGCAGCCGTCGGAGCGGCCGAAGCCTCCGGTTGGGCGGCGGTGGCCTTCTCGGCCACGCTCGCGGTCGCCACGGGCCCGTCTTCGATGAAGCGATCGACATCGCTTTGGCTCAGGTCGATCGGGGCCGCCGTCGTCGTGGCATCGGGCGCGGGCGGCACGGTGTCGAGGGCGTCACCCCAGATCGCCATCATGGAGCCGACACGCTCCTCGAGGTAGCGCAAAGTATGGATGATCCGCGCCGTGCGCTGAGCCGTGAGGTCCTGGAACGAGCAGGCCGTGTAGATCTGCGTGGCGCGCTGATCCAGCGTGTCGCACATGGCGGCGTCGGAGCCCGTCTCCCGCAGGGTCCAGGCCGTCTCCTGCACGTCCTCGGCCGCGCTCAGGATATCGGAGGTCGCCCGCTCCGTCGAACGCACGATGGCATCGAGGGCGAGGGACGCGCCGCCGAGGCGGCTGCTCTCGTGCTCCGGGGTGCCGAGGGCGGCGATCTCCGCCTTGGTGCGGGCGATGGCATTGGCCATGTCCATCAGGTCGCCGCGCATGCGACCGACCTGTCCACCGATCTGGCTTTCGTCGCGACCCTGCGTCACGACGGATTCGAGGCGGGCGATGGCGCCGAGAACGCTTTGCGTGTCCGCTCCCCGATTGCGACGGGCGAATTCCGTGAGGAACCAGCGGCCCCGATCGCTCTCGGACATCGCCATCTCGATGCGATCGTATTCCGAAACGTCGGCGGACGTCAGCAGGTTGGAACGCGACATGAAGGTTCGAGTCCTCGGGGTGCCGCGGCTTGGCTGAATCGACCGGTGCCGCAGGCGTCTCCCGACAATTGACACGATGGTTTTAACACGGGCTTTACGAGTCCGATTTTCATCCCCGCATTTCCTGGCAGCCCCGGTTCCCGTGACTCCACCCCCCGCCCCGTCCCACGAGCCGAACCCGCTCCGGCTCGCGAGCCTCTATGCGGTCGTCTTCGTCGAGATCGGCATCGCCCTGCCGTTCATGCCGGTCTGGCTCAGCGGACGCGGCCTCGATGCCGGGATCATCGGCGCCCTCCTGGCGCTTCCCATCGCGGTCAAGATCGTCGCCACGGCCCCCCTGGTCGGCCTCATCGACCGGGGCTTCGGCGCCCGCGCGCTCCTCGTCGTCGGGAGCCTCGCCCTCGCCGCCACCTATGCCCTGATGCCGGCGGGGGCGGCCCTCGGCTGGCCGGTCCTCGCCCTCCTCATCGCCCTGAACGCCGCCGCCGGGGCGCCCCTGGTGCCGACCATCGACTACCTGACCCTCGCCGCCGTGCGCCGCAGCGCCCGGCTGGATTACGCCCGCATCCGCATGGCGGGCTCCATCGCGTTCCTGGCCGCCAGCCTCACCGGCGGGGCGGTCCTGGGCTGGCTCGGCGAGGCCCTGGCGGTGCCGGCCCTGACGACGGCCCTGGCCCTCGTCGCCGCCCTCGTGGCGTACGGCGTTCGCCTCGACCTGCCCGGCCCCGCCGCCGTGCGTGGGACGGCGGCCCACATCCCGTTGCCGACGATCCTGTGGTTCACCATCGCGGCCGGGGCGGCGATTCAGGCGAGCCACGCCGCCCTCTATGCCTTCGCCAGCATTCATTGGAGCCGCCACGGCTTTCCCGCACCCTGGATCGGCGCCCTGTGGGCCATCGGGGTGCTCGCCGAGATCGGCCTGTTCGCCGGCATCGGCCTCTGCCCCGCCCACTGGCGCACGCCGTTCCGCCTGCTCGGCCTCGGGGCCGGGGCGGGCGCCGTCCGGGCCGTCGGCATGGCGCTCTACGGCGATACCTTGCCGGCGGTCGTCGTGCTGCAGACGCTGCACGGCTTCAGTTTCGGCGCGACGCAACTCGGCGCCATGGCGGCGGTGTCGCGCTTCGCGCCCGAGGGCGCACGGGGGCGGGCCCAGGGCACGCTCAGTGCCTGCAACGCCCTCGCTTCCGCCTGCGCCACCCTGGCGTGCGGCGTCGCCTATGGTCGAGGCGGCGGTCCCCTCACCTTCGGCCTCATGGCGCCCCTGGCGGTGATCGGCCTGTGCTTCACGGCACGCGCCGCGCAGCTCGCCCGGAGGGCGCGCCTTCATGGCGCCGCCTTTGGCCGCCAGCAGCCGGACACGGTTGCGTAACCTTACCCTGTGAAGACAGGGGAAGCGCCTGGAACGGAGTCGCGTGTCGTGTCGACCGCCGAAACCCTGCCGAACCCCGACGTCGCCGCCGCCTCCGCCCTCTCCGGTGGGCGCATCGCCCTGCGCGGACGCTGGACCGTCGACCAGGGCAACGCCGTCGAGGCCGCCGCCGCCGGATTGCGCCGCGATGCCGCGAGCGGCGCCCTCATCGTCGATCTGACGGGGGTGGCGCGCCTCGACACCCTCGGCGCCTGGGTGCTGGAGCGGACCCGCGCCGAGATCGAGGCCGCCGGTGGCCGCCTCGCCTATGCGGGCGCCAGCCCCGAGCATCGAATCCTCCTGAAAGAGGTGAGGCTGCCCACGGCCGAACCCGGCCCTGCCCCGCGCGGCCGGCTCGCGGGCTTCCTGCACGATCTCGGCGTCCGTGTCGTCGGAGCCGGCCAGGATCTCCTCGCCGGTCTCGCCTTCTTCGGCGAGGTGGTGACGGCCTGCCTGCGGGTCGCGGCCCGGCCCGGGACCTTTCGCGGCACCGCCTTCGTCAACCAGCTCGATCAGGTGGCCTTCCGGGGCGTGCCGATCATCGTCCTGATCTCGTTCCTCGTCGGCGGCATCGTCGCGCAGCAGGGCATCTTCCAGCTCCAGCGCTTCGGAGCGCAGAGCTTCGTCGTGAACCTCATCGGGCTCCTCATCCTGCGCGAACTCGGCGTGCTCCTCACCTCGATCATGGTGGCGGGCCGCTCCGGTTCGGCCTTCACGGCCGAGATCGGATCGATGCGGATGCGCGAAGAGGTCGATGCCCTGCGGGTGATGGGCCTCGACCCCATCGAGATCCTCATCGTCCCGCGCATCCTCGCCCTCGTGGTCGGGCTGCCGATCCTCGCCTTCCTGGCCTCCCTCGCGGCCTTGGCGGGCGGCGGCCTCACGGCGGCGCTCTATGGCGGCATGACAACGGAGGCGTTCCTGGCCCGGCTCCAGGTGGCGGTGTCGTTCCACCATGTCGCCGTCGGCCTGATCAAGGCGCCGTTCATGGCGCTCATCATCGGCATCATCGCGACCATCGAGGGCTTCGCCGTGGAAGGCTCGGCGGAATCGCTGGGGCGCCACGTCACGGCCTCAGTCGTGAAGTCAATCTTCATGGTCATCGTGCTCGATGGACTCTTCGCCATCTTCTTCGCGGCAATCGATTTCTGATCCCGTGCTGACCGAACCCGCCCAGGCCGAGCGGCCGACTCGTGAACACACGTCTGGCCCCGCGCCGGAGGCGATCATTCGCGTGCGCGACCTCGTCGTCGGCTTCGGCTCGAAGATCGTGATGAAGGGGCTCGATCTCGACATCCGCCGGGGCGAAATCCTCGGCTTCGTCGGGCCGTCGGGCCAGGGCAAATCGGTGCTCACCCGCACCATCCTGGGCCTCGTGCCGAAGCGCTCGGGGCAGATCACCGTGTTCGGCGAGGATGTCGACGGCCTCACCCCGACGCGGCGGCGGCAGATCGAGCAGCGTTGGGGCGTGCTGTTCCAGCAGGGGGCGTTGTTCTCGGCGCTCACCGTCAAGCAGAACATCCAGATGCCCATGCGCGAGCACCTGAACCTGTCGGAGCGCCTCCTCGACGAGTTCGCCCGCCTCAAGATCGAGATGGTGGGCCTGAAGCCCGACGCCGCCGACAAGCTGCCCTCCGAACTCTCGGGCGGCATGATCAAGCGCGCGGCCCTCGCTCGCTCGCTGGCCCTCGACCCCGAGATCTTGTTCCTCGACGAGCCGACCTCGGGCCTCGACCCCATCGGGGCCGGCGAGTTCGACGACCTCGTGGCGACTCTGAAGCAGACCCTCGGGCTCACCGTGTTCATGGTCACCCACGACATGGACAGCCTCTACACCGCCTGTGACCGCATCGCGGCGCTCGGCGACGGCCAGATCATCGCGCAGGGGACGATCTCCGAGATGCTGGAGAACGACCATCCCTGGCTGCGGTCCTATTTCCACGGCAAGCGCGGTCGCGCCGTCGTCGCCAGCGGCGCACGCCATGCGGCCGCTTAATCCCCTTCACCGTGTGGTCGCGCACAGCGCGTCGGCCGCTAAGCCGGGCATGCGCTGATCCGATGGAGACTCGTGCGAACTACGCCCTCATCGGAGCCTTCACGCTCGCCGTCCTCGTCGCGGCCTTCGGCTTCGTGTTCTGGCTGCAGGGCGGCTCGCGCAGCCAGGTCCGCCAGCCCGTGCGCATCGTGTTCTCGGGCAGTGTCGGCGGCCTCGCCAAGGGCTCGACGGTGGCGTTCAACGGCATCAAGGTCGGTGAGGTCACGGATGTGCGCCTGCTGCCGCAGGACCCGCGCCGCGTCGTCGCCCTGGTCGAGGTCGAGCGCACCACGCCCCTTCGCGCCGATACCCGCGCCCGTCTGGATTCCGCGATGCTGACGGGCGTGTCCACCATTTCCCTGTCGGGCGGCAATGCCGATGCGCCGCCCCTCCCCGCCGGAACCGGCGACCAGATGCCGACGATCTTCGCCGATTCGTCGGACATCCAGGACATGATGGCGGCGGCGAAGCAAATCGCCCAGCGGGCCGACGACGTGCTGCAGCGCCTCGACAAGGTGGTGGCCGGCAACGAGGGAGCCATCACGCGGACCCTCGCCAACGTCGAAGCCTTTTCGAAGACCCTGGCGGATGCCGGCCCGGCGGTGAGCGGCCTTGTGAAGGCCATCGACGGGCAGAAGCTCAACCGGGTGATCGACAATGCCGACCGCTTCTCGGCGGCTTTGGCGGCCGGCAGCCCCGACATCGAGGCGGCGCTCAAGGACGCGCGCGCCATGATGGCGAAGCTCAACGCATCGGCGGAACGGGTCGATGCCGTGCTGAAGGGCGCCGAGGGGTTCCTCGGCTCGGCCTCGGGCGCGGCCGGCACCAGCACCTTCACGGAGGTGCGGGAGGCCGCCATCTCCGTGCGCGACGCCGGCAAGGCGTTCCGGACCCTGTCGGAGAATCTCGACAAGCGGACCTCGAACATCGCCTCGAGCTTCAACCGCTTGAGCGGGACCGGTCGCCGCGAGGTCGAGGCCCTGTCCACGGACGGGCAGCGCACCCTGAACACCCTCAACCGGACGGTGAAGAACCTCGAGCGCGATCCGAGCCAGGTGATCTTCGGCAGCAAACCGTCGTTGCCGGAATACAACGGTGGCCGCTGATCGTCACCGCGTCGGGATGAGCGTGTTCGAGCGCACGGCACGAACCGAGCTTTGCCGTAGTTTACCCGGCGCAGCCCTCGGCGCTGCGAAGTCCGGATTGCGTATGACCTACAACACAACGGCGCTTGCCCTCGGCGCGAGCCTCATGGCCGTCGCCCTCGGCGGTTGCGGCGGCGCGACGCCCCTGACCTTCGACCTCGCCGCGCTTCCGCCGACGGGACGCGCGAGCGCGGCGGCGCGGTCCTTCACCGTGGCGGAGCCGGTGGGTATCCAGCCCTTCGAGGCGGACCGAATCATCGTTCGCGAGCCCGGCGGAGCCCTGTCCTTCCTCGGCGGTGGGCAATGGGCCGACCGGCTGCCGCGCCTGATTCAGACCCGCCTGATCCAGAGCCTGGAGAATTCGGGTCGCCTGCGGTCCGTGAGCCGGCCGGGGGACAAGGTCGTCTCCGACTTCCAGCTGATCTCCGAGATTCGGGCTTTCGACATCGCCGCCGGGTCGGGCGAGGCCGTGGTCGATCTGTCGGCGAAGATCATCGCCGAGGGCACCGGCAAGGTGGTGGCCGCGCGGGTGTTCACGGCACGGGTGCCCGTTCCCAAGGTCGATGCCGGGACGGCGGCCGTGGGACTGGACGCGGCCCTGGCGCGGGTGCTGGGCGAGATGGTCGCCTGGGTGAATTCCGGACGCTGAAACCGTCCTGCTCGGGCTCCGCGCGACGTCCATCGAAGGGACGAACCCTCCGAAATCCCGTTACTCCATCACGGCGGCTTTCATGATCACCACCATGATGGCCTTGGCCGGCTCCGTGCCGATACACCGCACCGTATGGGGGCGGTCGCAACGGTAGCGCAGGGTCTCGCCCGTCCGCGCCCGCTGGACGGCGCCCGCGACCTCAACTTCGAGATGGCCGGCGGTGACCGTCAGGGATTCCACCGAGCCGCGCTGATGCGGATCGGAATCGAGGACCCCGCCGGGATCGGCCGAGACCTCGTACCATTGGAGCCATTCGACGGTCTTGATCCAGCCCACGATGGCGAGGCGCACCTTGCCGTCATCGGAGACCAGGATCGGCGTGTCGGCCCGCGAGGTCTTCTCGATGAAGGGTTCTTCGTCGCTGGTGGCCAGCACCCGCTCGATGGAGACATCCAAGGCCTGGCTTAGACGCCAGATCGTCGCCAGGGTCGGGTTGGTCTCGTTGCGCTCGATCTGCGAGATGATCGATTTGGCCACGCCCGATTGCTCGGCGAGTTCCGACAGCGACAGGTTGTAGGCCTTGCGCAGGCGCTGGATCGTCTTGCCGAGCTGGCCCGACAACAGCTGGGCACCCGTTAGGATATCGCGCTGCCGTCCCCGTTCGGGGGTCGTCACCTGATCGTCCATGGTCCCTGCTACCCGCCAGATCGTTCCATACATCGAACGAGCGTGCGGTACTTCAAACGCAATTTCCGGGTCGGCGCAAGGCTTTCGATTTCACGACCACAGGGCATGAAAGTGATGCACCGGCCCGTGACCCCGCCCCACCGGGACGGTGTCGGCGGCCTGAAGCGCCGCCGTGAGATAACGCTTGGCATCCTCCACGGCGTCCACGAGGGGGCGCCCATGGGCGAGCCCGGCCGCCACCGCCGCCGACAGGGTGCAGCCGGTGCCGTGGGTGTTGCGGGTGGCGACACGGGGGGCCGCGAACCGCCGCACGGTTCCATCGGCGCACAGGAGGTGATCGACGCTCTCGCCGCCCTCGCCGTGTCCGCCCTTGACCAGAACCGCCCGGGCGCCGAGGGCGAGGATGCGCTGCCCTTGGGCCACGGCATCGTTCTCGCTCTGCGGGGGCGCTTCTCCGATCAGCGTGCCGGTCTCGGGCAGGTTGGGAGTCACGAGGTCGGCGAGGGGGAGCAGCAGGCGACGCAAGGCCGCGACCGCATCGTCCGAGATCAGCCGGTCGCCGCTGGTGGCGACCATCACCGGGTCGAGCACAACGGGAATCCCCCTAGCCCGCCGCCGCAGGCCCTCGGCGACGGCCTCGATGGTGGCGACCCGCGACAGCATCCCGATCTTCACGGCGGCGACGTCGAGATCGCCGAACACGCTGTCGATCTGGGCGCCGACGAAATCCGCCGGCACATCGTGGATGGCCTGGACCCCGAGGGTGTTCTGGGCCGTCAGCGCCGTGATGACGCTGGCGCCGTAGGTGCGTAGGGCCGCGAAAGTCTTCAGATCGGCCTGGATGCCGGCGCCCCCGCCCGAATCCGAGCCCGCGATGGTGACGGCGATGGGGGTCATGATGGGGCTCCGGTTGCGGCGGGTCTACCGGGTGGCGCCGCGCGCGGCGAGGGCCGAATCGACCCGGTGGCGCAGATCGCGGGCGCGCGCCTCGGTGTCCTCGCCGCCGAACAGCGCCGAGATGACCGCGATTCCATCCGCTCCGGCGCCGATCACCGCCGCCGCGTTGCTGGAATCGATGCCCGCGATGGCGCCCAGGGGGAAGCCTGCGCCCCGCGCGAGCCGGCCCCGGAATACGATGCGGCCGAGGCCGTCGAGTCCCACGGGGGGATCGGGATTGTCCTTGCTGGTGGTGGCGAACACCCCGCCGATGCAGCCGTAATCCACGGGCAGGCGGTAGAGCTCGTCCGCTTGCGCGCCGGTCTTCAGGGTGAGACCGATGATCGCCGTACGGCCGAGGAGGCGGCGCGCTTCGGCCGGATGCAGATCGGACTGCCCGAGATGCACGCCCTCGACACCGGCCGCGAGGGCGAGGTCGACGCGGTCGTTGACGAGGAGCGGCACGCCGCTGCCCCGAAGCGCATCGTGGATCGCCCGGATGCGCGCGAGGGCGGCGCGGGCGTCGCTGATGGACTTTTCGCGGTATTGCAGGAGGGTGCAGCCGCCGCGCGCCGCCGCCGCCGCCATGGCGGCGAGGCGCTCCGCATCCGTGCCGCACACGCCCGTATCGAGGAGGCCGTAGAGGCGCAGATCCACCGGCACCGTCCGGGCCTGCGCGTCGTCCTGTCCGATCACGGCGTGTCTCCCGATCCTGTCGCGTTTAGTCTGTTGTAGGGACATGCGGAGAGCGCCGCAAAGGTGCGCGCCGTCCCTGGAGCGTGGTCGCCGCGACGGCGTTGCCCCTTCGAACGTAGCAGGACCGTACCGGATGGAACGCAGCCAGAAACAGAAGATGCTCGCGGGCGAACTCTACCATCCCGACGACCCGGAGATTCAAGCCGATTCTCACGACGCGAAGGCGTGGATGGTCCGTTACAATGCGTCGCTCGCGCTCTCGCCGGTCGAGCGCCGCGCTCTTCTGCGGGAGCGTCTCGCGGCGGTCGGCGACGGCGCCGTCATCCGGCCGCCATTCCACTGCGATTACGGCCTGCACATCACCCTCGAGGAGCACGTCTTCCTCAATTTCGGCTGCGTGATCCTCGATTGCGCCCCGGTCCATATCGGGGCGCGGACACAAATCGGCCCCGGCGTGCAGATTCTCACCGCCGATCATCCCCGCGATGCCGCGGCCCGTGAAGCCGGCCTCGAATTCGCGCGGGCGATCCGCATCGGTCGCAACGTCTGGATCGGCGGCGGCGCCCTGATCCTGCCGGGCGTCACGGTGGGCGACGATGCGATCATCGGCGCTGGCAGCGTCGTCACCCGCGACGTCGCGTCGGGCGACACCGTGGTGGGCAATCCCGCCCGCCCCCTGCCCCGGCGCGGGACGATCTGAATCCGGGCTCCGACCGATCGACCGCGCGCGCCGCCCGTTCATCGCGGCGGCGCAATGTGCCATGAGCGCGTGGCGGGAGAGACTACAGGTGGACGGGGGGACGACGGTGACCGACAGGCAGGGACGCGACACGGGCGCGCTCGCGAATCCGTCCGCCGTCGGGCTCGTTGCGGTCATCGTCGCGGCGACGGATGGCGAGCCCCGCGCCCTGACCGTCCAGGTGCCGGGTCAAGCCGGGGGCCGCTCGGACGGGTTGCCCGCCGGCCCCCTCGTCCCGGAGCATCCGACCCTGGAGCGTGGCCTGCGGGCCTGGGTCGAGCGCCAGACCCACCAGCGCCTCGGCTATGTCGAGCAACTCTACACCTTCGGAGACCGCGACCGGCAAGGCGACGAACCGCACGGGCTTCACACCCTGTCGGTCGCCTACCTAGCCCTCGTGCGCGAGGTCCGCCCCGGCGGACCCGCCGAAGCGTCCTGGCGGAACTGGTACCGCTACCTCCCTTGGGAGGATTTTCGCGATGGGCGGCCCCCGGCGCTCGCCGAGATCGAGGCGAAGCTTCTGGCCTGGGCCGGCGAGACGGCCGATCCGAAGCTGCGCCGCCGCCGCGAGGATCGGCTGAGCCTCACCTTCGGGCTGTTCGATGGTGCCTGGAACGAGGAGCGTGTGCTGGAGCGCTACGAACTCCTGTTCGAGGCGGGGCTGATTCCCGAGGCGCAAGGGCAATCGGGGGCCGCTACGCCCGGCGACGGCGCGGTCACCGGACAACCCATGGCCTTCGATCATCGCCGGGTGCTCGCCACCGCCATCGGGCGCCTGCGGGGCAAGATCAAGTACCGCCCCGTGGTGTTCGAGCTGATGCCGCCGACCTTCACGCTGTTCCAGCTGCAAAGAACGGTGGAGGCCCTGTCGGGCACCAACCTGCACAAGCAGAACTTTCGCCGCCTCGTTGCGCAGCAGGGTCTGGTGGAGGAAACGGAGGGCGTCACCAGCGGCGCCGCCGGCCGTCCCGCGCGCCTCGTGCGCTTCCGCCGCGAGGTGCTCCTGGAACGCCCGGCTCCGGGCTTTCGCCTCCGACCGGCCAAACGGCCCGGCTGACATTTGCACTGCACTGTCAAACGGTGCGGCGCGAAATCGTTATGCTCAAGTCCAGCATATCTGGACAAGGCCGTCCCGCACCCCTACGTTAGTCGGCACAATGCTCATTTTGAGCATAAGTGAGGACGAGCCCATGGCGGCCACCCTTCTTCCGACCTCCCAGGCGAATACGGCCGGTCTGCCCCTGCCCGACATCTACGCGCGGGTCAGCCGCCATGTGCCGGCCATCGAATGGCCCGCCCTCGCGGACGACGTGGCGGCGATTCTCGAACTGAAGAAGGCCCGCAACGCCGTCATCCTGGCGCACAACTATCAGGCGCCGGAGATCTTCCACACGGTGGCGGACATCGTCGGCGACAGCCTGGCGCTGGCCCGGGAGGCCGTGACGGTGGATGCCGACGTCATCGTGCTCGCCGGCGTTCACTTCATGGCCGAGACGGCGAAGCTTCTGAACCCGGGCAAGACCGTCCTGATCCCGGATCTCGGGGCCGGGTGCTCCCTCGCCGATTCCATCACCGCCGCCGACGTGCGCGGCTTGCGGGAGAAGTACCCCGGCGTTCCCATCGTGACCTACGTGAACACGTCGGCGGCCGTGAAAGCCGAATCGGACCTGTGCTGTACCTCCGGCAACGCCGTCGATGTGGTGCGGTCCCTGGGCGTGCCCCGCGTCCTGATGATCCCCGACGAGTTCCTGGCTCAGAACGTCCAGGCCCTGGTGCCCGAGGTCGAGATCCTGACCTGGGCCGGGCATTGCGAAGTGCACGAGCTCTTCACCCCGGCCGACATTCACGCCGTGCGCGAGAGCTATCCGGGCGTCACCGTCATAGCCCATCCCGAATGTCCGCCCGAGGTGGTGGCCGAATCGGACTTTTCCGGCTCGACTGCCATGATGATGAACTTCGTCACGGAAAAGCGCCCCCGGCAGGTGGTGTTGGTGACCGAGTGCTCCATGGGCGACAACATTGCGGCCGCCAATCCCGATATCGAGTTCATCAAGCCCTGCAACCTGTGTCCGCACATGAAGCGCATGAGCTTGAAGAACATCCGCCACGCCCTGGAGACCCTGACCCACGAGGTCACGGTGGAGCCGGACCTCGCCGACCGGGCGCGGCTGGCGGTGGAGCGCATGCTCGCGGTGCGGCCGCGATGAACGCGCACGCGCCCTTCTCCTTCGCGTCGCCCGACCGCGTCGTCGTGGTCGGCGCCGGGGTCGCCGGCCTCGCCACGGCCCTGCGCCTCGCGCCGCGTCCCGTCACCCTCGTCACCGCGAGCCCCCTCGGGCTCGGCACCGCCACGGGCTGGGCGCAGGGCGGCATCGCCGCCGCCATGGGGGCGGACGATGCCCCCGCCCTCCATGCCGTCGATACCCTGGCGGCGGGCGCCGGCCTGTCGGAGCCGGACGTTGCCGAACGGGTCGCGGCGGCCGGTCCCGGCCTCGTCGATTGGCTCGTCGGCCTCGGCGCGCCGTTCGACCGCGCTTCGGACGGAGCCCTCGCCCTCGGCTTGGAAGCCGCGCATTCGCGCCGCCGGATCGTGCGGGCGGGGGGCGATTCCACCGGACGCCTCGTCCTTGAAACCCTCGTTCGCGCCGTCGCCGCTTCTCCGTCCATCGACGTGGTGGTGGCGAGCGCCCGCAGCCTGATGCGCGATGCCGGTGGCGCCGTGGCGGGCCTCGTCTGTGAGCGCGACGGTACGGTCCTGCGCCTGCCGGCCCGTGCCGTGGTCCTCGCCACCGGCGGGCTCGGTGCCCTCTATGCTTCGACCACCAACCCGCGCGGCGCGCTGGGCGGCGGTCTCGCCCTGGCGGCGCGGGCGGGCGCGACCCTGCGGGACATGGAGTTCGTGCAGTTTCACCCCACCGCCATCGCGGTGGGAGCCGACCCCATGCCGCTTGCCACCGAAGCCCTGCGCGGCGAAGGCGCCCGCCTCGTCGATGCGGACGGCACCCCGATCATGGCCGGCATCGCGGGCGGCGACCTCGCCCCGCGCGATGTCGTCGCCCGGGCGATCTTCCAGGCGCAGGCCCGCGGCGCCCGGGTGTTCCTCGATTGCCGGGGCGCCCTCGGGGACCGCATGGGAACACGATTTCCCACCGTCGCGGGCCTCTGCGCCGCCGCCGGCATCGATCCACGCCGCGAGGCGATTCCCGTCCGCCCGGCGGCCCACTATCACATGGGCGGCGTGAGGGTGGACGCGTCCGGCGCCAGCACCGTGCCGGGCCTGTTCGCCTGCGGCGAGGTCGCCTCCACCGGGCTGCACGGCGCGAACCGCCTCGCCTCCAACTCCCTGCTGGAAGCCATGGCGTTCGCGCCCTGGATCGCCGAGGCCATCGAAAACGCGGCCCGGCCCGGCCGCGCCGAAGTCGAGCCCGAGCGGGTGCGCCCGATCTCCGACCTCGCCCGGATTCGCGCTGTCATGGAGACGCGGGTCGGTGTCGTACGCGACGCCGCCGGGCTCTCCGACGCCCTCGGTGACTTGGCGCCCTTGGCGCAAGCCGGTTGCGATGCGGCCCTCGTCGGCTTGGCGGTCGCTGCCGCGGCCCTGTCGCGCCGGGAGAGTCGGGGCGCCCATTGGCGCAGCGACCATCCCGATCAGGCCCCCGCGCGGCACACGCAGATGACCCTGGCGCAGGTTCTGGCCGCCGCCGAAACCGCCGCTTTCGCCTGATCGTTTCCGCCGGGCGCAAAGCCCCGATCCGCCCGGAAGGCCCATCATGACCGACGCCGCGCTCCTCGTTCCCCTGCCCCGCCTCATGGTCGAGCCCATCGTGCGGGCCGCCCTGCTGGAGGATCTCGGCCGGGCGGGCGACCTGACCACGGACGCCATCGTGCCGGCGGGTCTGACGATGAACGCCGTCATCGCCGCCCGGCAGGAGGGCGTGATTTCCGGGGTCGACACGGCCGTGATCGCCTTCGGGCTCATCGATCCCGCCGTGGCCGTCACCGTCGAGCGCGGCGATGGCGCCCGCGTGGCGCCGGGCGATGTGGTGATCCGGCTCGAAGGTCCGGCCCGCGCCATCATCACGGCCGAGCGGGTCGCCCTCAACCTCCTGTGCCGGATGTCGGGCGTCGCCACGGCGACGGCGGGGCTGGTCGCGGCGGCGCGCCCCCACGGCAAGGCCCGGATCGTCTGTACCCGCAAAACCACGCCCGGGCTGCGCGCTCTGGAGAAGCACGCCGTGCGGGCGGGCGGCGGCTCGAACCACCGGTTCGGCCTCGACGACGCCGTGCTCATCAAGGACAATCACGTCGCGGTGGCGGGCGGCATCGTCCCGGCGATCACGCGGGCGCGGGCCTATGCCGGCCATCTCGTGAAGATCGAGGTCGAGGTCGACACCCTGGCGCAACTCGACGAGGCCCTGTCGGTCGGGGCCGACGCCGTGTTGCTCGACAACATGAGTCCCGACCAGCTCACGGAGGCCGTGCGGCGGATCGACGGGCGTGCCATCGCCGAAGCGTCGGGCCGGATCACCCGTGACACCGTCGGGGCCGTGGCGGCGTCCGGTGTCGATCTCATCTCCTGCGGCTGGATCACCCACAGCGCGCCGATCATCGATCTCGGTCTCGACGACGCCTGACGGCGGGGGCGGTCAAGCAAACGCGCCACACTGTTGCCAGGGAGTCACGACGTCGCGGCAACCGATGCTGCAGTGCGGATTGAGCTTGGCTTTGGACCCCCAGCGTTTACGCATTGGGGACGCTTCGCACTGTAATGTGCGTCGAGCCGACCCCAACAAATCGACTGCCTTCGAGAGGCCCCGATGCGCCGTTTCGCCCCCGCCCTCACCGGGCTCGCCTGTGCGCTTGGCGCCCTGGCGACGCCCGCTTTCGCCTACGAGATCGATCCCCTCACCCGCCAGCCCCTCGACAACGCCCTGGTGATCCGGGTGCGTCCGCAGGCCGAGCCCGCCCCCGAGGCGGCCGCCGCCGCCGTACCGACGTCGAACGCCTCGCTGTCCCCGGCCGACCCCATGGCGTCGGCCGTGCCGCAGATGTCGGCGATCCAGCGTGAGCAGGTCGCTTATCCGGGCAACTACGCGCCCGGCACCATCGTGGTCTCCACGGCCGAGCGGCGCCTCTACTACGTGCTCGGTGGCGGGCAGGCCCTGCGCTACGGCGTCGGCGTCGGTCGTCCGGGCTTCACTTGGGGCGGTGTGCAGACCATCACGATGAAGCGGGAATGGCCCGATTGGCGTCCCCCGGCCGAGATGCTGCGCCGTCGCCCCGATCTGCCGCGCTTCATGAAGGGCGGCATCTCCAACCCCCTCGGCGCCCGCGCCATGTATCTCGGCAACTCGATCTACCGCATCCACGGGTCGAACGAGCCGGAGACCATCGGAACCGCCGTGTCCTCGGGCTGCATCCGCATGACGAACGACGACGTCGCCGACCTCTACACCCGCGCCAAGGTCGGCGCGAAGGTCATCGTCCTGCGCTGACCCCTTCAACGGACTCGGAGCGATACGAGAGGGCCGGTGGCAACACCGGCCCTTCTGCATTCGGGCTACTTCGACACCGCGAGGAAGCGCGACAGAAGCCATAGGGGCACCACCACCACGGCGCCGGCCAGGATCCAGCGGCCGAAATCGTGGAAGGTGTCGAGTCCGAGTTCGATGAGGCTGCGAACGGTGTCGTAGGCGTGCCAGAACAGCCGGCCGGGGGTGACGCCGAGCGTCGCCATGACGGCGCCGACGAGGACCGACAGGAACAGCAGCTTGACGAATACCGCCGCAGGCGAGCCGCCGATGAAGCGGCGCAGGGTCGAGCGGCGCTCCGGCTCGCCATATCCGCCGGCATAGGGCTGGCCCGGGAAGGGCTGGGGGCGACGCGGATCGTGATCGGGGCTCATGGCTGGATTCCTTGCGGCGCGCGGCCTGTTTCCCCCTAAGACCCACCGATGCCGGCGGAAGCGTGACCGAATCGACACACCCGGTCGAAACCGGATCGCCATTCGGGCGTTAGGCGGGTTGCTGCCGAGAGCCCAGGTGGCAATGCGCCTAGCTTTGTCCAAGTTCGAACGACCTGTTTTTGTGATGAGACGAAGCGATTCATGATCGACCACGCCCTGTTCGACCCGGCGACGATCGATCCGGAGACCAAGCGGCTCAATGCCGAGATCATCGCCGCCCACGCGGCCCAGCCCGACCCCTGGTCGATTCCCCTCGCGGAGGTTCGGGCGCGGCGGCGCCAGGGCACCAACGCGTCGCCGGCCATGCCGCGCAGTGCCCGCGCCGAGATTCTGACCATCGCGGGGCCGGGCGGGCCCCTGGAATTGCGGACGATCCGGCCCGACCCCAAGAAGTGGCAGAAGCTCCGGGGCGCCTACCTACACATCCATCGTGGCGGCTGGGTCTGGGGAGCGGCCGACGAGCAGGACCCGTGGCTCGAGCGCATCGCCGATACCTGTGGCTTCGTCTGTCTGTCAGTCGAATACCGGCTGGCCCCCGAGCATCCCTACCCGGCGGCCCTCGAGGATTGCGAGGCGGCGGCCCTATGGCTCGCGGGACCGGGCCGGGCCGAATTCGGCATCAACGCCCTCACCATTGGGGGCGAATCGGCCGGGGCGCAGCTCGCCGTGATGGTGCTGCTTCGCCTGCGCGACCGCCACAACCTGCCCCGCGCCTTCCGGGGCGCCAATCTCAACGCCGGCTTCTACGACCTCGGTCTGACGCCGAGCGTGCGCAATTGGGGTGACGAGCGCCTCGTGGTGAACACGAAGGACCTCACCACCTTCGCCAACGATTACGTCCGGGACGGGATCGACCGCCGCCGGCCCGACGTGTCGCCGCTCTATGCCGATCTACGGGGGCTGCCCCCGGCCCTCTTCACGGTCGGTACCCACGATCCGCTCCTCGATGACACCCTCTACATGTCGTCACGCTGGGCGGCGGCTGGCAATGGCGGGCACACGGCGATCTACCCCGGCGGCTGCCACGTCTTCGTGCGCTATCCCGGCGCCCTTTCGGAGCGCGCCCTCGAACTCATCGACCGCTTCCTCATGGCCCTCGCCTGAGCACGGCCCCGCCGGACCACGCCCTGCCCGAGGGTTTCGCGACCTGGTTCGCGGGGCGCGGCTGGGCGCCCAGGCCGCATCAGCTCGATCTTCTCGCCATCGTGCGTGGGGGGCGCTCGGCCCTCCTCGTGGCTCCAACGGGGGCCGGCAAGACCCTTGCGGGCTTTCTGCCGAGCCTCACCGCGCTCGCGGAGCGTCCACCGGCGAAGAAGGCGCGGGGGCTGCACACCCTCTATATCTCGCCCCTCAAGGCCCTCGCCGTCGACATCGCTCGCAACCTCGAAGCCCCCATCGCCGAGATGGGACTGTCAATTCGCGTCGAAACCCGGACCGGCGACACGCCCTCGCACAAGCGCACCCGGCAGGTGGAGCGTCCGCCCGACATCCTCCTCACCACCCCGGAGCAGCTCGCCCTCCTCATCGCTCACCGGGAGGCGACGGAGCTGTTCGCGAACCTCTCCTGCGTCGTCCTCGACGAGTTGCACGCCCTCGTCACCTCGAAGCGCGGCGACCTCCTGTCCCTGGCGCTGGCCCGCCTCCACCGCCTCAGTCCCGGCCTCACGGCCATCGGCCTGTCGGCCACCGTGCGGGAGCCGGACGACCTGCGGCGGTATCTGGTGCCGCAGCGCGTATCCCCGGTGGGCGAATCGCCCCCCATGGCCGACCTCGTGGTGGTCCGGGGCGGTGCCGCGCCCGACCTCCACATGCTCGACACCGGCCTCACGTTGCCGCTCGCCGGGCATACGGCGTGGCAGGCGATGCCGGCGATCTACGATCTCATCGGGCGGCATCGCACGGTGCTGGTCTTCGTCAACACCCGGCTTCAAGCCGAATACACCTTCCAGGAACTCTGGCGGATCAACGAGGAATCCTACCCCATCGCGCTGCATCACGGGTCCCTCGACGCCACCCAGCGCCGCCGGGTGGAGGCCGCCATGGCCGCGGGGCAACTCCGCGCCATCGTGTGCACCGCGACCCTCGACCTCGGCATCGACTGGGGCGACGTCGACCTCGTGGTCAATATCGGGGCGCCCAAGGGGGCGAGCCGGATCATGCAGCGCATCGGTCGCGCCAACCACCGCATGGACGAGCCCTCCAAGGCGTATCTGGTACCGGCCAACCGCTTCGAGATCCTCGAATGCCAAGCCGCCCTCGACGCCGTCGAGGCGGCGGCGCAGGACACCCCCGACGCCCGCCTCGGCGCGCCCGACGTGCTGGCCCAGCACATCCTCGGCATGGCCTGCGTCGACGCGTTCGATCCCGTTCAGCTCTACGACGAGATCGTCTCGGCCGCGCCCTACGCCACCCTGTCGTGGGAGGATTTCGAGGCGGTGGTCGATTACGTGGCGACCGGTGGCTATGCCCTGCGGGCCTACGAACGCTTCGCCAAGATCCTGCGCGGGCCGGACGGACTCTGGCGGGTGCGCGATGCCCGCACGGCGCAGCAATACCGCATGAATGTCGGCACCATCGTCGAATCAGCGAAGGTGAAGGTCCGTCTCGCCCGTGCCAACCGGGCGAAGCCCGGCGCCGTCCTGCCGCGCGGCGGACGGGTGCTCGGCGAGATCGAGGAAGATTTCGCCGACACGCTGACCCCCGGTGACACCTTCCTGTTCGCCGGCGAGGTGCTGCGGTTCGAGGGTCTGTCCGAGGACGAGGCACTGGCCACCCGCGCGGGTCCCGGCACCGATCCGGCGATCCCCTCCTACGCGGGCGCCAAGTTTCCGATCTCGACCTTCTTGGCGGCGCGGGTGCGGGCGATGATCGCCGATCCGTTCGAATGGGACCGCCTGCCGAAGCAGGTCTCGGACTACCTCGTGCAGCAGCGTACCCGCTCGATCCTGCCCGGCCCGACGGGGCTTCTGGTCGAGACGTTTCCGCGTTCGGGGCGCTACTACCTCACGGCCTTCCCGTTCGAGGGCCGTCTCGCCCATCAGACGCTGGGAATGCTCCTCACCCGCCGCCTCGAACGGGCGCGGATGCGGCCCCTCGGCTTTGCCGCAAACGATTACGGCATCGCCATCTGGATGACCCGCGACCTCTCGGCCCGCATCGCCCTGGAGCCGGATTTCCTCGAAGCCTTGTTCGCCGAGGACATGCTGGGCGACGACCTCGAGGCCTGGCTCGACGAATCGGCGATGATGAAGCGTACCTTCCGGCAATGCGCCGTCATCGCCGGCCTGATCGAGCGGCGCCATCCGGGGCAGGCCAAGACTGGGCGGCAGGTCACCATGTCGACGGACCTCGTGTACGACGTGCTGCGCAAGCACCAGCCCGACCACCTGCTCCTGCGCGCCGCTCGCCAGGATGCGGCAACCGGACTCCTCGACGTGAAGCGCCTCGGTGTGATGTTGAGGCGCATCCAGGGGCGCATCGTTCACAAGTCCCTCGACCGCGTCTCGCCCCTGTCCGTCTCCGTCATGCTCGAAATCGGGCGGGAAAAGGTCTACGGCGAAGGCGCGGACGAGATCCTGGCCGAGGCCGAGGCGCAGCTTCTCGAAGAGGCGCTCGGCTAAAGGTGGCGCCCCGCTCAATCCAAGACGAGGATGCGGTTTTGGCGCTCGGCGCACGACTCGAAAAGACCACCAAGGCCCCCGGCCTGACCCTCGCGGGCGAACACCTGACCTTGGACCTGTGCGGTGGTCTTTGGCTCTCCGCCCACCGCACCCTGATCGTGTCCGACCTCCACCTGGAGAAGGGCTCGGCATTCGCGGCGCGCTCGGGCCAGTTCCTGCCGCCCTACGACACCCGCGAGACCCTGGCCTGCCTGCACGAGGCGGTGGCGCGGTTCGATCCGGCCTGCGTCGTGGCTTTGGGTGATTCGTTCCACGACGCCAGGGGACCGGACCGGATGGAGCCGGGCGACCGCGCCATGGTGGCGGCCCTGCAGGAAGGGCGCGACTGGGTCTGGATCGCCGGCAACCACGACGAGGCGATCACCGAAGGTATCGGCGGCCGCTATGCCGACACCCTGACCCTCGGGGGCCTCACCCTACGGCACGAACCGACCGAGGTCGGCGTGGACGGCGAGATCGCCGGCCATCTGCATCCCTGCGGCAAGGTCGCGTTGCGGGGCCGTGCCGTGCGCCGGCGTTGTTTCGTCACCGACGGCCGCCGCCTGATCATGCCGGCTTTCGGCGCCTATGCGGGCGGCCTTAACGTACGCAATCCGGTCTTCGAGCCGCTGTTTCCCGGCGGCTTCACCGCGCACCTGCTCGGCGACGGACGGGTGTTCGCCATCGGCCGATCGATGCTGGTGAAGGATTAGGCGGCCCGCGTCAGGCGGCGATGAGGAGCGACAGGCCCGCCACCGCCGACAGGCCGAGGCGCAGGCGGCCGAGCCAGACGGGCACAAGGCCCCGCCGGGGCAGATCCTGATCGACGAGGCCCCAGGCGAGGACGAGGCAGCCCAGCATCCGCAGATCCCACGGGGCCGGGACCGCGAGGGCCGTCCAGGCGAGGAGCGACGGCACGATCGCGATAGCGTAATCGGCGCCGCCCCCGCCGCGAGCCGCGGCGGCACCCCAGCGGATGCCGCCGAGGAACGAAGCGATGACCGCGCCATAGGTCGACAGGACGGTGCGGGGGCTGAGGCCGATGGTGCCGAGGCCGGCATCGCCGCCGCTCACCGATAGGAAGGCGAAGCCGAGGAACGGAATCAGGCCCGCGATTCCGAGAATCAGGGCCACCGGCGGTACCGTCGTCACGCGCGCCATCGGCTCTCTGCTCGTCTCCTGGCATCCACCCCGGCCGGCTCATGCCGCCCGGAAGGATGCCCGCCCCATCTAAGCGGCTTGGGCCGCACGGGGGAAGGCGGCAGATACCCACACGGGTGGAATCCGGTCTTACGCTCGAGCGCTGCCGAACTCCGCCCTTCCGAGGAATCGAACGGAGTTCGGATGTGGGGAGCGTTCAGCCCCGACGCGGCGAAGTCGTCACCGGGGTGGGCGGCACCGCGCCGAGCAGGCTCATGGTCGGGGCGGCGGAGGCCGCCGGGGGCTCGTTGACGGCGGCATCGACGGGCTTGACCTTGAATGCCGCCACCAGAGCCCGCGCCGTGGCGAGATCCTTCGGATCGAGCTTGGCCGCCACATCGTCACGCTTCTTGGCCGAGTCGACATCACCGTGTGCGGCGGCGACGGAGAACCACAGGTAAGACTGGACGAGGTCCTGCGGCATGCCGAGGCCCCGGGCATAGAGCACGGCGAGGTTGTACTGGCTGTCACGCAGGCCATGCTCGGCCGCCTGTCGGAACCAGTGCGCGGCGGCGGCGTAGTTTGGCTTGGCCGAGGCCGTGGATGCTTCGGCCTGGATCACCGCCAGATTGTGCATGGCGCGGACATTGCCCTGTTCGGCGGCACGTCCGTACCAGGTCTTGGCGAGGTTGAGGTCGCGGGCCACGCCGATGCCCTTCTCGTGCAAGCCACCGAGCTTGTACTGCGCCGGCGCGTAACCGGCCTGTGCCAGGGCTTCGTAGAGCTTCTGCGAAAGAACGATGTCACGTCCGACGCCGCGCCCGTCGAAGAACCGGGTGGCGAGGTCGTAGACGGCCGCGCCGTCACCCGCGATGACGGCCTGACGCAGCCCGTCGAGATTGGCCGGGACAGAGGCGAGGTCGGCCGACAGGCTCGCCACGGCCGGAACCTGCGGCACCCGTGTCGCGCTGATCTTCTCGTCGGTGGCCTTGCCCGGCTCGGATTTGCTCGGCTCGGCTTTGGGGGCCGTCGTGGCGGCGGTCGTCTCGGGCTTTGCCGCTTCCGTCTTCACGGGCGGCGTGCTGGCGAGGGACTGGGTGGTGGTGGGCTCCGTGGCGGCGGTGCCGGTGCTTGCCGGCTGGTCGAGCCGGTGGACATCCGCGACGGTTTCTGGCGCGGTGTTGCGCGACTTGATGGCCTGGAGGGCGCCGAGCGCCAGGATGATGGCGGCCAGGCCGAGAAGCAGGGGCTTGCGGCGGCGGTCGATCTCGCCGCGCAGGCGATCGATCAGGCCGAGGGCCGTCGAAGGCGCATCCCCCCGGACGTCGGTGTCGGCGGAAGCCCGGGTGCGGACACCGGAGCCGTTGCCGGCGGCCTCCGCCTGCGCGACCTGCGCGGCGCGGCGCGCGGCCGCGATGAAGCTCGTCTTGATGTCGCCGTCCTGCGGGGCGGTCGCGGCGAACTCGGTGCGCTCCGCCTCGCGGACCGGACGTCGGGCGCCGGGCTCCAGGGGCAGGTCGCCGAGGATGTCGTCCGTAACGGAACGTACGGCCGGGCGGGCGGTGGGCCGCATCGCCGGGGCGGCGACAGGGGCGGCGGGCTTGGCCGCCATCTGAGCGGGCGGTGTCGCGGTCTTGCCGAGGAGGTACTCCGTCGCCGCGCGGGTCTCGGGTGCCACCGGAGCCGTGTCGGGCTTGGCGAACTGATTCGCGAGGCGTTCGAGGGCCGTGTGGACGCCGTTCAGGGTGGTTTGCAGCCGCTGTTCGGAGGCGGCGTGCTGGTCGCGCAGGTCGGCGAGGCCGGCCTGGAGGCGGCTGAGCTCGGCCTTGTCGGCGGCGGGCTCGATGGTGCCCGTGACAACCATCCGCTCGGTCACCGGAGCCTCGTCCCGCAGGGCCGAGACCTGAACGATGAGGTCGCCCATGGTGCGCTCGAGCCCGGCGAGGGCCGGGTCGATGGCACGGGTGTCGATGCGGGCGGCAAGCGCCAGCACTTGCTGCTCGAGGGAGTCGAGGCCCTCCGCCGAGACGGAATCGGAGGTGCCCATGCGGTCAACCTTCACGGAGAGGTCATGCAGCATGGCGCGGATGGCGGTGAGATCGGTATCGGGGGCGTCGGGCCGGCGAAGGCTCGCGCCAAGGCCTTCGATGCGCTCGATGAGGTCTCCGACGGGATTGATGTGAACGGCGTCCACCTTGGCCGAAAGGGCGTCGATGCGATCGATGATCGCATCCGAATCGGGCTGGACGGCGAGGACGGGGCCGTCGCGCAGGGCGTCGAGCTTGGCCGCCATGGCGTCGATACGGGCTTCGAGATCACCCTGCTCCGACGCATGGGCACCCGGCCGGATCTCGTCGGACGGGCTGCGCGACGCCGCTGCGCCGGCCTCCTGCGCGAGGGTGTTCTGAAGGCGCACGATTTCGGCGCCGATGGCGGCGACGTTGGCTGCCAGGGTCTCGATCCGCTCGGGCTTCGCGAGACCGGCGATGGCCGCGCGGATCTCCTGCAAGTCACGGAACAGGCCCTCGAGGGCCTCGCGGTCGGCAAAGGCCTCGGGTCCGCTGCCGATGACGGCGTCGACGCGCGCGCCAAGTTGTTCGAGGTCTGCGGTGAGGCGGGCCTGCGTTTCGCGCAGGGTCTCGCCGCCCAGACGCTCGACCGCCGTGCGGATCTGCTCGAGGGGCGCCTGCATCGCCGACAGGATGGCGGGGGGCGGTGCCCGTTCGATGCCGACGGCGAGGGCGCGCGTCGCCTGTTCGAGTATACCGACCTCGCGGTCCGTCGCGACGCCGTCGAGGGCCGCGCGCAGGCGGCCGGTCTCGTGACGCAGTTCCCCGATGACGGCGGCGGGCACCGTCGGACCGGCATCGAGTTCGCGCTGCCGCTGGCGGATCTCGTTCACCGCCTCGCGAACACCCCGGTTACGCAGCCCGGCCGGGCGCACGGCGGCGATCTGGCCGCTGACCTCGGTGATCCGGCGCTCGAGGTTCTCGAGGGTCTGGTTGGCCTTGTCCTGCGAGGCCAGGTGATCCTTCGCGATCCGGCGATCCATGGCATCGAGCCGCTCCATGAGCTGGGCGATGGCCAGGGTGGTCGTGTCGGGCATCGTTTCGGGGCGGGCCAGGGCCTGCTCGATGGCGATGGACGGCGCGACGTCGGGGGCCTCCGGGACGACTTTGGAAGCCTGCGGCGCGTCATGGACGGCTTCCGGCGCGTCATGGGCGGCTTCCGGCGCGACGGCGGCGGCGTCCGAGATCGGGGTCGGCTTCGGCTTGCGGGCGACGGCCGCCGACATCGGTCCGGTGCGCTTCACCGGGGCAGAGCGGGAGGCTTTCGCCGCATCGGAACTCGCGTCCGCCACAGGGTCCGGGGTGACGATGGAGGCGATCCACGTCTCGACGGGCACACCGGCCCGGCGCGCCACGTCACGGGCGGCGCCGAGGATGTCGGGATCGAAACCGTCGAGATCGATGGGGGCGGAACGTGTCATCGTCTAACCTGATTCGGCGAGGTCCGGTCTCGATTTGCGACACCGGACCTGGAGGGATGACGGCTCGGGGCGAAATCGCATCGTCTGACCCAACCATTAACATTCTTGGTAAAGAGTTGGTTAACCTCGACGCCGTTCGCCGGGCGGAACCGAAATGAGGGCGGGATTGTCTCGGCCCCCACTTTACCGCCTCGGGCGAGATGGTTTAGATGTGAACTATCAAAGCCGTGGGCCGGCGATTCGCGAGAACGCAAAGGCCACCGGGAACGGGAAGGACGCTGCGAGATGCCGAGCTACAAGGCGCCGGTCGAGGACGTTCTGTTCATTCTGAACGACGTGCTCGGGTTCCAACGTCAAAGCAATCTCAAGGGCTTCGCCGATGCCTCGCCCGATGTGGTCGAGGCGGTGCTGACCGAGGGCGCCAAGCTCGCCGAGGAGGTGCTGGCCCCCCTCAACGCCGTCGGCGACCGCGAGGGCTGTACCCGGCAGGCCGATGGCAGCGTCACCACGCCGAAGGGCTACCGCGCCGGTTACGATGCCTATGCCAAGGGCGGCTGGATGGGCCTCTCGGTGCCGGAGGAATTCGGCGGCCAGGGCCTGCCCCACACCCTCAACACCGCGATTCAGGAATTCGCCTCCGGCGCCAATCTGGCGCTGAGCATGTATCCGGGTCTGACCCAGGGGGCGATGGCGGCCCTCCTCGTCCACGGTTCGGACGAGCAGAAGGCGACCTACCTACCCAAGATGGTCGAGGGCGCCTGGACCGGCACCATGAACCTCACCGAGCCGCATTGCGGCACGGATCTCGGTCTCCTCAAGACCAAGGCGGTGCCGAACGGCGACGGATCCTACAGCCTCACCGGCACCAAGATCTTCATCTCAGCCGGCGAACACGACCTCTCCGAGAACATCGTGCACCTCGTCATCGCCCGGATCGAGGGCGCTCCGGCTGGCACCAAGGGTATCTCCCTGTTCGTGGTGCCGAAGTTCCTGGTGAATCCGGACGGTTCGCTCGGCGCCCGCAACGGCGTATCCTGCGGCTCCATCGAGCACAAGATGGGCATCCACGGCAATTCGACCTGCGTCATGAACTACGACGGCGCCACGGGCTGGCTCGTCGGCCAGGAGAATCGCGGCCTCAACGCCATGTTCGTGATGATGAACGAGGCGCGCCTCGCCGTCGGCGTCCAGGGGCTCGGCCAGTCCGAGGTCGCCTATCAGAACGCCGTGGCGTACGCGAAGGATCGGCTTCAGGGTCGGGCGCTCACCGGCGCCAAGGCCCCCGACAAGGCGGCGGATCCCATCATCGTCCACCCGGACGTGCGCCGCACCCTCATGGGCATCCGCGCCTTCAACGAAGCGGCCCGCGCCCTGATGCTGTGGACCGCCCTCCAGGCGGATATCGGCCACCGCTCCGAGGATGCGGCCGAGCGGCAGCGGGCCGAGGACCACATGGGTCTGATGACTCCGGTGGTGAAGGCGGTGCTGACCGACAAGGGTTTCGCCAATGCCGTCGAGGCACAGCAGATGTTCGGCGGCCACGGCTACATCGAGGAATGGGGCATGTCGCAGTTCGTGCGCGATGCTCGCATCGCCATGATCTACGAGGGCGCCAACGGCATCCAGGCCATGGATCTCATCGGCCGCAAGCTGCCGAAGGACGGCGGCCGCGCCATGATGGGCTTCCTCGCCGAGGTGCAGACCTTTGTGAAGGACCATGGTGAGGACGAGGGCTTGAAGCCCTTCGTCGGCCCGCTCCAGGCCGGGCTGAACGATCTCCAGGGCGCCACCATGTGGTTCATGCAGAACGCCTTCTCGAAGCCCGACAATGCCGGCGCCGGCGCCACCGACTATCTGCACCTCCTCGGCCTCGTGGCCCTCGGCTACATGTGGGCGCGCATCGCCAAGGCGGCGCTCGCCAGCCAAGCCGAGGCCGCGTCCGACCGGATGGCCGACAAGCTCGTGGTCGGCCGCTTCTTCATGGAACGGATGCTTCCCGAAACGGCCCTGCGGCTGGTGCGGATCAAGGCCGGGTCGGAGACGACCATGGCGCTTGCCGCCGAGGCGTTTTAGACCCCGCCGACGCAAGCTCTCCTCCTCCTCGCGGGGAGGAGCCGGCGGTGGGGTGGTCGGGTGCCCCTCAGCCGGTCGAGGCTGGCGGCGCCACCCCACCCGTATCCCCCACGAGGGGGAAAAACGCCCGAGTCTTTAGGGTCGAGACAGCGAGGACGCGCATGCCCGAGGCTTATATCTACGACCACGTCCGCACCCCCCGGGGACGCGGCAAGCCGGATGGGTCGCTGCATGAGGTGACGGCCCTGCGGCTGGCCGAAGTGGCGCTGCGCGCCCTGAAGGATCGCAACGGCCTCGATACGAAGCGCGTCGACGACGTGATCCTCGGCTGCGTCGATCCCGTGGGTGAGGCCGGCGGCGACATCGCCCGCGCCGCCGCCCTGGTGGCCGATTACGGCACCCACGTGCCGGGTGTGCAGATCAATCGCTTCTGTGCCTCGGGCCTCGACGCCGTGAACTTCGCCGCCGCGCAGGTCATGGCGGGCCAGCATGACATGACCATCGGGGGCGGCGTCGAATCCATGAGCCGCGTCGGCCTCGGCGCCTCGGGCGGCGCGTGGCCCGTGGACCCGGCCATCGCCATCAAGTCGTGGTTCATGCCGCAGGGCGTATCGGCCGACCTCATCGCGACCAAGTATGGCTTCTCCCGCGCCGATTGCGACGCCTACGCCGTCGAGTCACAGAAGCGTTCGGCCGCCGCCTGGGCCGAAGGCCGCTTCGCCAACGCCGTGGTGCCCGTGCGCGACATCAACGGCATAACGTTGTTGGCCACGGACGAGCACATGCGGCCGTCCACCGACATGCAGTCGCTGGGCCAGCTCAAGGCGTCGTTTATCCAGATGGGCCAGATGGGTGGGTTCGACGCCGTCGCCGTGGATGCCCATCCGGATGTCGAGGCCGTGGAGCACGTCCACCATGCCGGCAACTCGTCGGGCATCGTTGATGGTGCCGCCGCCGTGCTCATCGGCTCGCGCGACGCCGGGGACGCCGCCGGTCTCAAGCCGCGCGCCCGCATCCGGGCCTTCGCCAATATCGGCTCGGACCCGGCCCTGATGCTCACCGGCCCCGTCGACGTCACCCGCAAGGTGCTGGCCCGCTCGGGCCTCGGCCTCGGCGACATCGACCTGTTCGAGGTCAACGAAGCCTTCGCGGCCGTGGTCCTGCGCTTCCAGCAGGCGTTCGACCTCGATCCCGCCAAGGTTAACGTTTGCGGCGGCGCCATCGCCATGGGCCACCCCCTCGGGGCCACCGGGGCGATGATCCTCGGCACCGTTCTCGACGAATTGGAGCGCACCGGGAAGGAGCGCGCCCTCGTCACACTCTGCATCGGTGCCGGCATGGGCACGGCCACGATCATCGAGCGGGTCTGATCCGTTTCCGGTCCTTTGGATACGGCAACTGCCAAACCCCTCGAAACACTGGTAGATGGCGGCGCCCGTCGCGTCCGCGCGACGGGTTCAAACCATAAGAACTGGAAGAGACGCCACCATGACGCGCCTGCTCGCTACCCTCTGCCTCACCACCGCCCTGTGCCTGCCGCTCAGCGCCCGCGCCGACGACGCAGCTGACCGCGTGTCGGTGGCGAAGGAACTGGTGCAAAAGACCCTGATCAAGAACCTCGAGACCGGCTTCACCGGCGCCCTTGAGAAGACCGTCGCGACGATGCCCGAGGAGAAGGCCGAGGCCGTGCGAAAGGAGGTCCGCGCCGAGTTCGACAAGCAACGCGAGGTCATGCTCGACGGTCTGTCGAAAGCCTATGCCGAGAAGTTTACCCTCGACGAGCTGAAGCACCTCAGCGGCATCTACGACGACAAGACCTACCAGAAGTTCCAGGCCGTCAACGCCGATCCGGCATCCAGCGTCACGGCGATCTCGCAAGCTTCGGTGACGAAGCTCCTCAACATGCTCGCCATCGCGCAGGCCGGCGACAGCAAGGCCGGCACCCCGCCCCTGCCGACGCCGGTGCGCTAGGATCGCGGCGCGTGCCGGTCTCCCCCGTGCTCACGCTCCCCTGCCCTCCGGCCCGGATTCGTCCGATCCGGGGAGCGGGCTCAGGCGACGAGTCGGGGGGGCGTCGGCTCCGTGGTGGTGGACCCCGAATATCCCGTGACGGGCGGCAGATGTTCGATGGCGGGTCGGGCGAAGTAGTAACCCTGGAACAGGCTCGCACCCAGGTTCCGCAAAGTGGCGAGTTCGGCTTCCGTCTCCACCCCCTCGGCGATCACCGCGATGTCGAGGTCGCGGGCGATGGCGATGAGGTTGCCCACGATGACCTGCCGGCGCCGGTCGGTGTCGATGCCGCGCAGGAGGTCCATGTCGATCTTGATGAGGTCGGGCTGGAAGTTCGTCAGCAGGCTCAGGCCGGCGAAACCGGCGCCGAAATCGTCGAGTGCCGTGAGGAAGCCCTGCTTGCGGTACTCGGTGACGATGTTCGTGACATGAGCGGTGTCCCGGAACTTCTCGTTCTCGGTGAACTCGAACATGATCCGGTCATGGGAGAAGCCGGCCCGGCGCGCGGCTTCGAGGGACGAGCGAATGCAGGCCGCCGGCTCGTAGACGGCGTTGGGCATGAAGTTGATGGACAGGCGGGTCCGGTCGTCCGCCGGGAACAGGCGCCCGGCGAGGTCGATGGCCTTGACCCGCGCCGCCTGATCGAACCGGTAGATGGTCTCGGGTGTGACCCGTTCGAGGATGGCCCCGGCCGGCTGGCCCTCGGAGCCCCGCACCAGGGCCTCGTAGCCCCAGACGCGGCCCGCCGCGACATCGAGGATCGGCTGGAACGCCATGGTGAAGGTGAAGTCGAGGGCAGCGCCCTCGCCGCACCCTTTGCAGCGGGTCCGTGCAGTCATCGCCAGTTTCCTGAATGCGGTTTCTCCCCCCGCGTTCTCGGTCTGCACCCGCAAGTTTTGAGATTGGCTTAAGGGCATTCGGCCCGACTCTTCGACCCGAATTTTCGACCCGAACCCGAGGATCAGCGATGGATCTCACCAATTTTCGTTTCGAGACCGATGCCGACGGTATTGCCCTCGCGACCTGGGACATGCCGGGCCGCTCCATGAACGTCTTCACCAACGCGGTGATGGACGATCTCCATGCGGTCATCGACGCCGTGGTGGCCGATCCGACGATCAAGGGTTGCGTCATCACCTCGGGCAAGGACAACTTTTCCGGTGGCGCCGACCTCACCATGCTGCAGGGCCTCGGTCGGGCCTTCGAGACGCTCAAAGCCGAGCGCGGCGAAGAGGAGGCCATGCGCCACTTCTTCGAGGAGTCACGTCGGCTCACCCTGCTGTTCCGGAAACTCGAAACCTGCGGCAAGCCGTTCGCGGCGGCGGTGAACGGCATCTGCCTCGGCGGCGCGTTCGAACTCGCCCTGTCCTGCCATCACCGGGTGCTGTCGGACGATCCGAAGACCCGTGTCGGCCTGCCCGAGATCAAGGTCGGGCTGTTTCCGGGGGCCGGCGGCACCCAGCGCGTGCCCCGCCTGATGCAGACGGGCGACGCCCTCCAAATGCTGTTCAAGGGTGAGCAGATCCGCCCCCTCATGGCGAAGAACATGGGCCTCGTGCACGAGGTCGCGGGCAAGGATGAGATCGTCGGCAAGGCGAAGGCCTGGATCCTCGGCGGCGGCTCGGCCGTGGCCCCGTGGGACGTGCCGAAGTTCAAGGCGCCGTCCGGCAAGGTCTATTCGCCGGCCGGCATGATGACCTGGCCGCCCGCCAACGCCATCTATCGCCGCGAAACCCATGACAATTACCCCGCCGCCAAGGCGATTCTGGGCGCCGTCTACGAGGGGCTGCAACTGCCCATGGATCTCGCCCTGCGAGTCGAGAGCCGGTACTTCGCCAAGATCCTGCGCTCCAAGGAAGCGGCGGCCATGATCCGCACGCTGTTCCTGTCCATGGGCGAACTCAACAAGGGCGCGCGCCGTCCGAAGGATGTGGCCCCAACCTCCGTCAAGCGGGTCGGCGTCGTCGGCGCCGGCTTCATGGGCGCGGGCGTCGCCTATGTCTCGGCCCATGCCGGTCTCGACGTGGTTCTCATCGATCAGTCGACGGAAGCGGCCGAGAAGGGCAAGGCCTATGCCCACAAGCTCGTCACCGACCAGATCAACAAGGGCCGCGCCAAGACCGCCGACCGGGATGCCCTGCTGGGGCGGATCACCACCAGCGCCGACTACGCTGACCTCGCCGCCTGCGATCTCGTCATCGAAGCGGTCTTCGAGGACCCGGCGGTGAAGGCCGAGGTCATCGCCAAGGTCGAAGCCGCCATTCGGCCTGATGCGATCTTCGCCTCCAACACCTCGACCCTGCCGATCACCGGCCTCGCCCGGACCTCGGCCCGACCGGAGAACTTCGTCGGCATCCACTTCTTCTCCCCCGTGGAGAAGATGATGCTGGTCGAGATCATCAAGGGCGACCAGACCGGGGACACGGCGCTGGCCACGGCCCTCGACTACGTGCGGACCATCAAGAAGACCCCCATCGTGGTGAACGATGCGCGGGGCTTCTTCGCCAACCGCTGCGTCGGCGCCTACCTCCTCGAAGGCCACACCATGCTCAACGAGGGCATCCCGGCGGCCATGATCGAGAATGCCGGCCGTCAGGCCGGTATGCCCGTGGGGCCGCTCTCCCTGACGGACGAGGTGGCGGTCGATCTCGCCCTCAAGATCGTCAAGGCGACGGAGGCGCAACTCGGCCCCGACAGCATCGATCCAGCGCAGAAGACACTGCTCACCACCCTGGTGGAGGGCGAAGGCCGGCTCGGCCGCAAGAACAAGCGTGGCTTCTACGATTACCCGGAGGGCGCGCCGAAGCGCCTGTGGCCCGGCCTGAAGGCGCTGCAGACCAATCCGGTCGATGCCGAGGCGGTGGATTTCGAGGAGTTGCAGCAGCGCCTCCTCGTGGTCCAGGCCCTGGAGGCGGCCCGCACCGTCGGCGAGGGCGTGGTCACCGATCCGCGCGAGGCCGATGTCGGTTCGATCCTGGGGTTCGGCTTCGCGCCTTTCACGGGCGGGGCCCTGTCGTATATCGACTTCATGGGCGCGAAGGCCTTCGTGGCCCTGGCGCAGAGGCTGGAGGCCAAGCACGGGCCGCGCTTCGCGGTGCCGCAGAACCTGCTGGATATGGCCGAGCGCGACGGCACGTTCTACGGCGACGCGGCGGCTCGCAAGGCGGCCTGATACGACGCGCATCGTTTATTCGGGAAACGGGTGTCGAAGGGCATAGCCCTTCGCGGGTCCAGGGCTGGCCCTGGCCTTCCGTCGGGCTCCGCCCGATACCCGCCCAAGGGATGATCCCTTGCCCGAGGGAGATTCCTTGCCCGAGGGAGATTCCTTGGGAACCCCTAAACCTCGAGGCTGGCGCCCCGGCGCAGGTGTTCGTCGAGGCGGGGCATGATCTCGACGAAGTTGCAGGGGCGGTGGCGATAGTCGAGCTGGGCGGCGAGGATCCCGTCCCAGGCATCGCGACAGGCACCGGGTGAGCCGGGTAGGACGAACACGTACGTCGCATTCACGACTCCGGCCGTCGCCCGGGATTGCAGCGTCGAGGTGCCGATCTTGTCGTAGGAGATGCGGTGGAACACCGCCGAGAAGCCGTCCATCCGTTTCTCGAACAACGGTTCGAGGGCCTCCGGAGTCACGTCGCGGCCGGTGAAGCCGGTGCCGCCCGTGGTGAGGACCACGTCGACGGCAGGGTCCCGCGACCAGGCCTCGACCTGCCCCCGGATACGGTCGATCTCGTCCGGCACGACGGCCCGCGCGGCGAGGCTGTGCCCCGCCGCCGTGAGCCGATCCCGCAGGGTGTCGCCCGAGCGGTCGTCCTCAAGGGAACGGGTGTCCGACACCGTCAGCACCGCGATCCGCAGGGGAATGAAGCTTCGCGTCTTATCGGCTGCGACCATGGCTTTCGCGCCTCTCAACGATGGGGTCAGTTCCCCGCCGCCCGGAAAGTATCACAGGATTTGGTCTGGCCGCTGCGGTAGCCGGTCATGAACCAGCGCTGGCGCTGAGCCGACGAGCCGTGCGTGAACGAATCCGGCACCGCATAACCCTGCGACTGCTTCTGCAGCTTGTCGTCGCCGATGGCGCTGGCGGCATTCATCGCTTCCTCGATGTCGCCGGGCTCCAGGGCATTGTACTTGTCGTTGGAGTTCTTCGCCCAGACGCCGGCCAGACAATCGGCCATGAGTTCGACGCGCACGGAAAGCTGGTTCGACTCGACCTTGCTCGACGCCGCCTGCTGGCGCCCCTGGACCTTGCCGAGGATGCCGAGTTCGTCCTGAACGTGGTGGCCGACTTCGTGAGCGATGACGTACGCGTAGGCGAAGTCGCCCTTCACGCCGAACTTCTGCTCCATTTCCTTGAAAAAGGAAGTGTCGAGATAGATCTTCTTGTCGAGCGGGCAGTAGAACGGCCCCATGGCGGCCTGGGCCGAGCCGCAGCCGCTGCGAGTTCCGCCGGTATACAGCACCATGGTGGTGGGCCGGTATTGCCGTCCGGTCTGGTTCGGCAGGATCTCCTTCCAGACGTCTTCTGTGTTGCCGAGGATCGCGGCGGCGAAGCGTCCGCTCTCGTCCGTCGGCTTCGTGCCGCGTCTTGCCTGCGTCTGCGGATCGACCTGTTCCTGACGCGAACGACCGCCCCCCGTCATCTGCTCGGCGCCGCCGATGAGCACGGCGGGGTTGATGCCCGTCACCCAGCCGATAATGCACAGGATGACGATGGCGCCGATGCCGAGACCACCGGCGCCGCCGCCCGGAAAGCCGCCCCCACCGCCGCCTTCACCACGACGATCCTCGACATTGTCCGAACTGCGGAAATCTTCCCAGCGCATCTCTTCGCCACCACTCGTCCCGGACCGCGCGACGACGACGCGCGCCGGAACCAATCCCCGCGCGCGCCATACGGTTCCGCTTGGCTGCTGCCTAACCGCCTTGTGCTTTGCCGTCGAGGGCCGCGCGGAGGGTGCGAAAATCCCGCCAGGCGAGGCGCTTCTGTAGGGGCTGGCGCAGGAGGTAGGCCGGATGCAGGGTCGCGAGGACCCGGATCTCCCGGTCCCCCACCCGGTAGGGATAGAACCGGCCCCGCGTCTTCAGGATTCCGTCCTTCGTGCCGGTAATGGCCTGGGTCGAAAGCCCGCCGACGCAGACGATGATGTCGGGATCGGCGAGTTCGATCTGCCGCTCGATGAACGGCTTGCAGATGGTGACCTCCTGCGGCGTCGGATTGCGGTTGCCCGGGGGCCGCCAAGGCACGACGTTGGCGATGTAGGCGCTGGTCCGGTCGAGGCCGATGGCCGCCATCATCCGGTCGAGGAGCTTGCCCGAGCGGCCCATGAACGGCTTGCCGACGCGATCTTCGTCGGCGCCGGGCGCCTCACCGATGAACATGAGCTTGGAGGCCGGATTGCCGTCGGCGAAGACAAGGTTCTTCGCCGTGAACTTCAGCGGACAGCCGTCGAAGCCCGCCAGTAACTTTTCGAGGTCTTCGAGGGATGTCACGTCCTTGGCGCGGGCGCGGGCATCGCCGGCGGCGGCCTCGGGGCGCGCGGCGGCCGATTGTCCGAAGGTTCGGGCCGGGGACGGAGCCTCGCCACGGGGCGGCAACTCCCGGCGTGGTGGGGCGATGGGCTCCGGGGCCGGTTCGGCGACGCGCGCAGCGGGCCGCGGCGGGGCGTCCACCTCCGCGAAGCGATCGTGCGGCTCCTCGTCGAGCATGAGATCGACCCCCGCCGCGACGTGGAAGTCGAGGGTGGCGATGAGGTCGCGCTGGCGGTCTTCGCTCGCAGTCATAGCACCGGATGTGGCGTGTTCGACGCCTGTGGACAACCGGGCACGCGACCGCCACGGCGCTGCGCCCACGCCTTTCGCACCGCGCGACTCTTCACCACGACGGGGATCACGCTTCTCTGGCCGCTTGCGTTCCCATCTTGGAATCGGTTGAGAGTGATCGCAATCGGTTGTTTCGGCCTCGCTCGGCGGGGTGCGACAGGAGGATGACGGAATGGCACTGCCCGAACGCGAGGGGATGGATTTCGACGTGGTGATCGTCGGCGCCGGGCCGGCCGGCCTCGCCGCCGCCATCCGCCTGAAGCAGCTGTCGTCCGACGTCACGGTGGTGGTGGTCGAGAAGGGCTCGGAGGTCGGCGCCCATATCCTGTCGGGCGCCGTCGTCGATCCGGCCGGGCTCGATACGCTCGTGCCCGACTGGCGGACGGACGAGGACCGTCCCCTGAAGACCGCCGTGGAGCGGGACGAGTTCATGTTCCTGACGAAGAACAGCGGCGTCACCATGCCGAACCTGTTCTTCCCCAAATTCATGTCGAACCACGGCAACTTCGTCGGTTCGCTCTCCAATGTGACGAAATACCTCGCGGTCAAGGCCGAGGCGCTCGGTGTCGAGATCTATCCGGGCTTCCCGGCCGCGGAGGTGCTCTACGACGACAGGGGCACGGTGGTCGGCATCGCCACGGGCGACCTCGGCATCGGCCGCTCCGGCGAGCCGCGCGACGACTACACTCGCGGCATGGAGCTGCGCGGCAAGTACACGATCTTCGGCGAGGGCGCGCGCGGATCGCTCACGAAGACACTGATCGACCGGTTCAAGCTCAACGCCAACAGCGACCACCAGAAATACGGCCTCGGCGTCAAGGAACTCTGGCAGCTCAGCCCGGACAAGTTCCAGGCCGGCCTCGTGCAGCACACCATGGGCTGGCCCCTGCCGAACAAGGCCGGCGGCGGCTCGTGGCTCTACCACTTCGACGATCACCTCCTGTCCGTCGGCTTCGTCACGCACCTGAACTACGAGAACCCGACCCTGTCGCCGTTCGAGGAGTTCCAGCGGTTCAAGACCCACCCGATGATCCGCGAGACCTTCGAGGGGGCCAAGCGCATCGGCTACGGCGCCCGCGCCATCATGGAGGGCGGCTGGCAATCGGTGCCGAAGCTCGTGTTCCCCGGCGGCTGCCTCGTCGGCGATTCCGCCGGCTTCGTGAACGTGCCGCGTATCAAGGGCTCGCACAACGCGGTGCTGTCGGGCATCCAGGCGGCGGAGGCCATCGCGCAGGCCCTCGAATCCGGCCGCCAGGGCGACGAACTCGCAGCCTATGAGAATGGCTGGCGCGACAGCGCCATCGGCCAGGACCTGAAGCGCGTGCGCAACGTCAAGCCCCTGTGGTCGAAGTACGGCACCCTCGTGGGCGTCGGCCTCGGCGGAGCCGACATGTGGGCCAACACCCTCCTGGGCACTTCGCTGTTCGGCACCCTGAAGCACGGCAAGCCCGATCACGCCTGCCTCAAGCCGCTCTCCGAGGTGACGCCCATCGTCTACCCGAAGCCGGACGGCAAGCTGACCTTCGATCGCCTCTCGTCGGTGTATCTCTCGAACACCAACCACGAGGAGGACCAGCCGCCTCACCTCAACGTGAAGAACCTCGACCTGCAGAAGGCATCGGAGCACGACGTCTATGGCGGCCCCTCGGCGCGCTACTGCCCAGCCGGCGTCTACGAGTGGGTGGCTGATGCGGCCCAGAGCGACGGCGTGCGCTACCAGATCAACGCGCAGAACTGCGTCCACTGCAAGACCTGCGATATCAAGGACCCGAACCAGAACATCAACTGGGTGACGCCGGAGGGACCGGGCGGGCCGAACTACCCCAATATGTGACCCCGACGCAGCCGCAGGGCGGGAGGCCCGCATCGATCATTCCGGCCCATGCGCGGCGGCGTTACGCCTTGCGGGCCGGGTGGGAAGAGTCCAGTGTCCCGCCCGATCAAGCGCCGGCCCCGGTTCGGGCCGGCGCGCAGACTCCGTGAACGGTGCCCATGAACGGAAACGCCAAGACTTCTCGGATTGGCCGCCGCACCCTGTCGGCCCTCGCCCTCTGCCTCGCGGCGACCGTGTCGGTTCAGGCGGCGCAGCCCCGGGAATCGACCCCCCTGCCCGAGTTCGAGCCGGCGGAATCCCTGGAGGGCAACTTCCTCGCCGCCTATATCGCGGGGGCCTCGAAGGACACGGCGGCGGCAGCCAGCTTCTACCGCGAGGCCGTGAAGGCCGATCCGCGCAACACCGAACTGCTGGAGCGGGCCTTCGTGTCCCTCCTCGCCGACGGTGCCCTGCCGGATGCGTTCCGGGCGGCCGAGCGTCTCACGAGCCGCGACGGCACCAACGGCCTCGCGCAGCTCGCCCTCGGGGTGCGCCAGATCAAGGCCGGTCAGTTCGCGCAAGCGCGCCAGAACTTCGCCCGCAGCGGCCGGGGGGCGGCGGCCGACCTCACGGCGACGCTCCTCACCGCCTGGGCCTTCGCCGGGGCGGGCGACGGCAAGCGTGCGCAGGAAACCATCAACAAGCTGAAGGGCGAGCGCAACTACAGCACCTTCCGGGACTATCATGCCGGCCTCATCGCCGCCGTCACGGGAGACCAGGCCGAGGCCGAGCGCCGCCTGAAGGCGGCTTATGACGGCGACCACAACACCCTGCGGGTGGTCGATGCCTATGCCCGCTTCGAGGCCCAGGCGGGCCGTACCGATCTGGCGATCCAGGCCTACAGCGATTTCGACAAGCTGCTGCCGCGCCACCCCATCGTGCGCGATGCCTTGAATCGCCTGAAGGAGGGCAAGCCCCTCCCCCGCCTCGTCACCACGGCGCAGGAAGGGGCCGGTGAGGTGCTGTACGGCCTCGGCTCCGCCGGCTCGACGCAGGGCGACGAGTTGCCCGCCGTGGTCTACCTGCGCCTCGCCCTGTATCTCGCCCCCGAGCACGCCCTCGCGCGCCTGACCCTGGCCGATATCCTCGACCGGATGAAGCAGCCCGAGCGCGCCAACGAGACTTATGCGCAGATCCCGGCGAACTCGCCCCTGCGCCTCAATGCCGACGTGCAGATCGGCCTGAATCTCGAGCAGATGGGCAAGGGCGAGGAGGCGATCCAGCACCTCGACGCGGCCATGAAGGCCCATCCCAACGACATCGACGTCATCACGGCCCTCGGCAACGTGCAGCGCTCGCGCAAGAAGTACGAAGAGGCGGCCGAGACCTATAGCCGGGCCATCAGCCTCATCGGCGACCAGCCGGCCTCGAACTTCTGGACGACGTTCTACTTCCGCGGCACGGCCTACGAGCGGGCCAAGCAATGGGTCAAGGCCGAGGCCGACCTCAAGAAGGCCCTCGAACTCGTGCCGCCCTCGCAGCCGGCTGCCCGCGCGCAGGTGCTGAACTACCTCGCCTATTCCTGGGTCGATCAGAACATCAACATCGACGAAGCCTTCACCATGCTGAAGCAGGCCGTGGACGCGAGCCCGCGCGACGGCATGATCATCGACAGTCTCGGGTGGGCCTATTTCCGCCTCGGACGCTGGGACGAGGCCATGCGCGAGCTGGAGAAGGCCATCGAGCTGAAGCCCGGCGATCCGACGATCAACGACCACCTCGGCGATGCCTATTGGCGCGCCGGCCGCCGCCTCGAAGGCAAGTTCCAATGGCAGCACGCCAAGGATCTGAACCCCGATCCGGAGGAGCTCGAGAAGATCAACGCCAAGCTCAAGGACGGCCTGCCCGAACTCGACAAGCCGGCCGCCACCGCCGAGAATCCGCCCGCTGAAAAGGTGAATCCCGAACTACCGAAGGGTGCTCCGGCCCCGAGCGAGCCGCCGGGTGCAGCCGACAAGAAGAGCGGCGGCTGATTGCCGACGACTTGACGCGGACGGGGAAGCGGGGCCAGACCGGCGCCCCGATCCCCGAACAGAACGTCGAGAGCCCGTGTCAATCCTCGTCACCCGCGCTCCGGCGAAGATCAACCTCACGCTTCACGTCCTCGGCCGCCGCGCCGGGGACGGCTACCACGAGCTCGAAAGCCTCGTGGCGTTCTCGGGGGCGGGCGACGCCCTCTCCCTCGTGCCGGGCGGCGACCTTACCCTTACGGTGTCGGGTCCAACCGCCGGTCCCGCCGGCCCCCTGGACGACAACCTCGTCATCCGGGCCGCGCGTCACCTGGCCGCGCGCCGGCCGGGCCTGACCCTGGGTGCCTTCCACCTCGTCAAGCGCCTGCCCGTGGCGGCTGGGATCGGTGGCGGCTCGTCGGATGCGGCGGCTGCCCTGCGACTACTCGGTCGCAGCAACGGCCTCGACGCCGCCGATCCCGTGCTTCTGGAGTCCGCGCGGGCGACGGGAGCCGATGTCCCCGTTTGCCTCGATCCCCGGGCGCGGATGATGCGCGGCGCCGGGGAAAGCATCGGCGCCGCCCTCGGTATGGCGCCTCTCCCCGCCGTTCTCATCAACCCCGGTGTGCCCGTCGAGACCGCTCCGGTGTTCCGGGCCCTCGGCCTCGCCGTCGGCGAGCGGCATCGTCCCGAGCCGCATCCGGAGATTGCCTCGGGCGCCGATGCCGAAGCGGTTCTGGCGGCGATCGGTCCGGCCCGGAACGATCTCGAGAAGCCGGCCCTTGGCCTCGCCCCGGTCATCGGCGCGGCCCTGGAGGCGTTGTCCCGCGAGCCCGGCTGCCGGCTCGCCCGCATGTCGGGCTCCGGAGCGACGGTGTTCGGCGTGTTCTCCGACCGCTCCATGGCGGCGCGGGCGTCGCGCCGTATCCTGCTGGCCCATCCCGCTTGGTGGGTGAAGCCGGTCGTGCTGCGCTGACAGCAACACCACGCAATCCCGCGCAGTCGCCGCCCGGCGCGAGGAGAAGAATATCTTTACGGTGATGAAAGGGTCTTGCGGTTAGTGTGCCTCCGCCAGGGAGCGGTGGATGGACCAGACGAGAGAGACTTCCTGGAATCGGGACATGCTGCACGAGGCCATCTGCCTCGTCCTCATCGCTCTGTGTATCTGGGTCGCCGGGACGCAGCTCGATCTGTTCCGGCATCTCCTGAATTTGACCGGCGTGCAGCGGCTGCAGGACGCTTTCATGCTGGCGGTCTGCATGAGCGTCGGGCTCTTCGTCGCGTCCCTGAACAAGTCGCGCAAGCTCCGCCGGGCCGTCCTCGCGCGTGATGCTGCCCGTGATCAAGCCGATTTCGCCGGCCGCCACGACGCTCTCACGAAGCTCGCCAACCGCCGGATGTTTCAGGACGCTCTGGGACATCTCCTGTCGCGGTCCGATGCGGGAACGGTCGCGGTGCTCGCCATCGACCTCGACCGATTCAAGCCGGTGAACGATCTGCACGGTCGCGGCGCCGGTGATGCGGTTCTGTGCGCCGTCGCTGAGCGACTTCGCGTCCTGGCCCCTCCGAATGGGCTCGTGGCCCGGATCGGTGGCGACGCGTTCGCTCTGTTGGTGAACGGCCTCGACGGCGAAGCCGCGACGCACCTGGGCGAATCTATCGTGGCGAGCCTGGTGAAACCCGTGTCGTGGGAACAGACCCGCATCGAGATCGGCGCCACCATCGGCATCGCCCTCGGTTTGCCGGGCCACACCGATGCCGTGTCGCTCCTGCACGAGGCTGAAGTGGCCCTGGATCGTGGCAAGCGCGACGGTCGGGGGACCGTCTGCCTGTTCCACCTCGACATGGAGCGTGCCCTCAAGCGCCGCGCTCGCATCGAGGGCGATCTCTGTCTCGGCATCGAGCGCGGTGAGATCGAGCCGTTCTACCAGCCCGTGGTACGCTTGCCCGGCCGCGAACTCATCGGCTTCGAGGTTCTGGCGCGCTGGCACCATCCCGAGCACGGCCTCCTCGGTCCGAACGAGTTCATCGCCCTCGCCGAAGAGACCGGCATGATCTCCGATCTCACGTGGTCGATCATGCGCAGGGCCTTCAACGACGCCAGATCCTGGCCGGCCCACCTGCAACTCGCCATCAACATCTCGCCGCTGCAATTGCGGGACCGGATGCTGCCGCAGCGCATCCTCGCGATCCTGACCGAGACCGGGTTCGCCCCCGGACGCCTGGAGATCGAGATCACCGAGACCGCCCTCGTGAACGATCTCGACGCCGCGCGCGTCACTCTCAAGTCTTTACAGAATTTCGGCGTACGGATCGCCCTCGACGATTTTGGGACCGGCTATTCCAACCTTCACCACCTGCGCGAATTGCAGTTCGACAAGCTGAAGATCGACCGCAGCTACATCGCCTCGCTTCCCCTCGGGGAGGACCCGGGCAAGATCGTCGATGCGATCATCGCGCTCAGCGCGAATCTCGGCCTATCCACCACGGCGGAGGGAATCGAGACCGAGTCGAGTGTCGACCGCCTCGCCGATCTCGGCTGCACCTACGGGCAAGGCTTTCTGTTCGGTCGGCCCATGACCAAGCTGGCGACGGACGAACTCCTCGCGCAATGGTCGGATGCCAGCGGCAACATCGTGATCGCCGATCCCACGGCTGCGGCGAACGAACAGAGGATGCCCCTGGCCATCGCCGTCTGATTCCGTTTCGGATCAGCCAACCGGACTATGGCGAGCGCCGATCCTCTTCCCCGGAACGAGAGGCAGCCCTTCACGTCTCACTGACGCGAGCCGATCGACCGGAAGCGGCACGATCCGGTCCGCACGCGATCGGAGCGGAACCGAGAGGCCCGGGTGGTGCTGGAGCGAACGCGCTCAGTGCGCGCGAGCGATGCAGAAATCCACCACCTGCAGCAGGGCCTGCTTCATCGGACCTTTCGGAAAAAGCCCGAGGGCGTCGCGGGCCATGGCGCCGTAATGGCGGGCCCGTTCCAGGGTGTCTTCGAGGGCCCGGTGGCCGCGCAGGATGGTGAGTGCCGTCGCGAGATCCTCGTCCGACACGTCCCCCGCCTCCAGGGTGCGCTTCCAGAAGGCGCGCTCGGCGTCGGTGCCTCGGCGGAACGCCAGCACAATGGGCAGGGTGATCTTGCCCTCACGAAAATCGTCCCCGACATTCTTGCCGAGGCTTGCGCTGGTTCCGCCGTAGTCGAGGACGTCGTCCACGAGCTGGAACGCGATGCCGAGATTCATGCCGTAGGCGCGGCAGGCCGCCTGTTCCGCCCGCGGGCGCTCGGCGATGACCGGCCCGACCTCGCAGGCGGCCGCGAACAATTCGGCGGTCTTGGCTCGGATGACGGCGAGGTACTCGTCTTCCGTCGTCTCGGTGTTCTTGGCGGCGGCGAGCTGCATCACCTCACCCTCGGCGATCACCGTGGCGGCGGCCGAGAGAATGTCGAGGGCCTTCAAGGACCCGACCTCGACCATCATGCGGAAGGCTTGCCCGAGGAGGAAGTCGCCGACGAGGACGCTGGCTTCGTTGCCCCACTTGATCCGGGCCGCGACGCTGCCCCGGCGCATGTCGCTCTCGTCCACGACATCGTCGTGCAGGAGGGTCGCCGTGTGCATGAACTCGACGCTGGCCGCGAGTTTCACGGCGCCGTCGCCGGCATAGGCGCACATATCCGCCGTCGCGAGGGTGAGGATCGGGCGCAGGCGCTTGCCGCCGGATGCGATAAGGTGGTTGGCCACCTCCGGGATCATCTGCACGGACGAGCCGGTGCGCGACAGGATGGTCGCGTTGACGCGCTCCATGCCCGTGGCGACGAGGGCCACGAGGTCCGTCAGGCTCGCTTCCGGATCGGGACGGTTCTCGTCCAAGGGTATTACGACGCCCAAAACCCCGTTGCCTCCCAACCCGACGGCCGAATGCGGGTCCATTGAAACCGACCCGTATGCTCAAATCCGTCTTGCGTGACCGACTTCCGTGCGGCACCCCATTCGCATGGGCTCGGAGGCGCTGCAACACGCAGCATGCCGCAAGGCTCGCGGACCACGACCGAATCCGCCCCTCCCCCGACCGTTCCCGTTGGAAACCGCGATGACCGAACTCATTCGCAGCAACGATATCATTCTCATCGGGTTCGCCGAGTCCCTCCTCGTCGGCGCTGAGATTCCCGCCTTCGTCGCCGACAACCATATGAGCGGACTCGAGGGCTCCATCGGGGCGTTCGCGCGCCGGCTGCTGGTGCCGGCCGATCACGCGGCGCGGGCGCGGCGATTGCTCACGGAGGCGGGTCTCGCCCATGAACTGCGCGACGCCTGAGCCGGCCGCGTCCGCTTCCTGGCTCGGAGGCCGCCTGCGGCTGCGCCAGCCCGAACGCGGCGCCCATCGCGCAGGTACGGATGCGGCGTTGCTCGCGAGCCTCGTCCGGCCCTCCCCGGGCCTCACCGTCTGCGATGTCGGCGCCGCCACGGGGGCCGTGGGCCTCGCCGTCGCCCTCCGGGCACCGGATTGTCGCGTGATCCTGGTCGAGCGCGACCCGGATCTCGCCGCCCTCGCCTGGGACAACGCGACCCTGAACGGAGTGTCGGACCGAACCACCATCATCGCCGCAGACGTGCTCGCGCGGGGAAACGAGCGCCGCGCCGCCGGCCTCGTGCCGGCCCTCGCCGACCTCGTTCTGACCAACCCGCCGTTCTTCGAGACCGGTCGGCACCGGGCATCCCCCGTCGCCGGCAAGGCTGCGGCGCACACCTTTCCGGTGAACGGCCTCGACGGCTGGCTACGAACCTGCGTCGAACTTCTGCGCCCCCGGGGACGCCTCGGGATGATCCACCGCGCCGATGCCTTGCCGGACTGCCTCGACGCCCTGCGGGGCCGGTTCGGCGCCATTTTGGTCCGCCCCGTGCAGGCTCACGCCGCGGGCCCGGCGATTCGAGTCCTCATCTCGGCCGTGAAGGGGAGCCGGGCGCCGTTCACCCTGGCCGCGCCCCTCGTGCTGCACGCCCAGGACGGATCGTTCACACCCGTCGCCATGGCGCTGGCATCGGGCACGGCCTGGATCGAAGACGGCGACGCGCCCTGAGCGCGTTGGCGAAGTCGGGACCACGACCCATCTTTGAGAGAACCCACCCGTCCCGCGCGGCTTCCGCGTCCTTATCCTGACGAGACATCATGGCATTCACGATCCCGGCCGGGCTGCGGTCGCTCCTTCCCGCGCGCTGGCGCAAGCGCAAGCCCCGGGTCGCGGTGGTGCGTCTCGATGGCGCCATCGGAGCGGTGTCGCCGTTCCGGCAGGGTCTCTCCATGGCGAGCCTTGCCGCTCCCCTGGAGCGGGCCTTCGCGACGCCGCGCATCGCGGCCGTGGCCCTGGTGATCAACTCGCCCGGCGGCTCTCCGGCGCAATCGCACCTCATCCATCAGCGCATCCGGGCGCTCGCCGCCGAAAAATCCCTTCCGGTCTATGCCTTCGTGGAGGATGTGGCGGCCTCGGGCGGCTATATGATCGCCTGCGCGGCCGACGAGATCGTAGCCGACCCCACCTCCCTCATCGGGTCCATCGGCGTGGTCTCGGCGGGTTTCGGGTTCGACCGCTTCATCGAACGCCTCGGCGTCGAGCGCCGCGTGCACACGCAGGGCGAGGCCAAGGCGATGCTCGATCCGTTCCGGCCGGAGAACCCCGACGACATCGCCCGTCTTAAGCGGATTCAGGCCGACGTACAGGATCTGTTCACGACCCTGGTCCGAGGGCGCCGTTCCGGCCTCGATCCGAACGGCGAGAACCTGTTCACCGGGGCGGTGTGGACCGGGCGCCAAGCCGTGAGCCTCGGCCTCGTGGACGGGTTGGGCGATGCGCGGTCCAGCCTCCGCGCCCGTTTCGGCGCGGACGTGGAACTGGTGATGATCGCCGAGAAGAAGGGTTCGCTCATCGCTCGCATCCTGCGGCGAGCCGGTCCCGGAAGCACCGCCGGCTTGGCCGGCGAAGCCATCGCGGCCATCGAGGAGCGCACGGCTTGGGCCCGATTCGGTCTTTGAAGGCCGTTCCGGAATACCGAAAGATCATCCCTTCGGCGGATGCCGGGCCAAGCCCGGCAAATCCCAGCGTTCAGCGCGCGCAGGCTTCGCTGCCGTAACCGGCATACACGACCCGGACCTTGCGGGTGCAGGTCTCGGCCTGAACCGGGGCCGGCACGGTCACGACCTCGATGGTGGTGATCGGCGCCGGCATGGTCACGGCGGCGGGGTTTTCCTGGGTCGCGAAGGCGTTGGAGGCACTCATCACCAGCGGGGTGGCGACAAGGGATGCGGCGGCGATGGCGGTGAACACTGCGAAAGACGAGCGCATGGCGCGTTGATCCAATTGGTCGCCGGTCGATCGCGACGGCGAAGACTGCGTGATTGCTGGATCAACTTGGCAGGGAGCGTGACAGTTCCGGCAGCCCACGCCAAATGTGTCGGAATTGCGTGCGACGGCACACGGACTTCGCTTGACACCCCCGGCCCGCCTCTTAAACGCTGGCCGCCCGTTTCCGGACCGGATTGCCCATGTCGAGCGCCGTCGATCTCTCGCCCCAAACCTCGTTCCAGGGGCTGATCCTGACGCTGCAGCGGTTCTGGGCGGCGCAGGGCTGCGTGATCCTGCAGCCCTACGACATGGAAGTGGGCGCCGGCACCTTCCACCCGGCGACCACCCTGCGGGCCCTCGGGCCGAAGCCCTGGAGGGCGGCCTACGTTCAGCCGTCGCGCCGCCCGAAGGACGGGCGTTACGGCGAGAACCCCAACCGGCTGCAGCACTATTACCAGTTCCAGGTGATCCTGAAGCCGAACCCGGAGAACCTTCAGGAACTCTACCTCGCTTCCCTCGATGCCATCGGGGTCGATCTCAAGCTCCACGACATCCGCTTCGTCGAGGATGATTGGGAGAGCCCGACCCTGGGCGCCTGGGGCCTCGGCTGGGAATGCTGGTGCGACGGCATGGAAGTCAGCCAGTTCACCTATTTCCAGCAGGTGGCCGGCGTCGAATGCGCGCCCGTGGCGGGCGAACTGACCTACGGCCTCGAACGCCTCGCCATGTACGTTCAGGGCGTCGAGAACGTCTACGACCTGAACTTCAACGGCGGTGAAGGCGACGACAAGGTCACGTATGGCGACGTCTTCCTACAATCGGAGCAGGAATATTCGCGCCACAATTTCGAAGCCGCCGACACCGCGATGCTGTTCCGGCAGTTCACCGACGCCGAGAAGGCGTGCCGGAGCTACCTCGACGCCGGGGCGCCGACGGACGAGGCCGGCCCGCACCGGATGGCGCAGCCGGCCTACGACCAGTGCATCAAGGCCAGCCACGTGTTCAACCTCCTCGACGCGCGCGGGGTGATCTCCGTGACGGAGCGGCAGAGCTACATCCTGCGGGTGCGCGAGCTCGCGAAGGCGTGCGGCGCGGCCTACCTCCGGACGGCGGGCGGCGGCGCAGCCTGATCAGACCACCTCTTCTTCGAGCCAAACCGAGGGTTGGGCTCGAAGGAGGTCCGGCGGTCGAGAGCCGCCGCGCGGGCAGACCTCGATGGGTCGGGTTTATTGAGGTCTGGTCTAGTGCATCAATCCAGACGGAGGCTTCAGCCGAGTCTGGGAAAATTGATGCAAAACAAAAGCCTCGTGCTCTGGCGCATGAACGAAGTGATTGCGTCACAGCACGAGGATGCCGGGCTCTGCCCGACTTTCGCCGGAGGGGTAATCCCTTCGGGATCCCGATGAGGCACGGGGGATGCGGATGGATTGGATCGGGCGGGCGGGCATCATCGCCGTTTGTCTGTCCGCCTTGGCCGGTCCGGCCCTGGCGGACGAAACGCCCACCGACGTGGTTCGCCGTCTCTATGCCGAGCCCGGGGCAGGCGCGTCCCCCCTCCACACCACCCGCCTGCGGGCCCTGTTCGGCGCAGATGTGCGACCACGATCCGGGGGCGCTCTGACCTTCGATTATCGGGTGAACCACGAACCCGTCGCCCGCGACGTCACCGGCGATGTCAGCTTCGTCGAGACGCGTGCCGGTCCGGCGCGGGCGGAGGTCGATGTGAGCCTCGTCGACGACCGGCCGCAGCGCCTCGTCTACACGGTGGTCCGCGAGGACGGTGTCTGGCGTATCGACGAGGTTCGCTCGATGGGTGAACCGAGCTGGGTGCTGTCGGCCCTCCTGAAGGGAGACACCCACTGACGGTGGCCGCATGAGCGCCCCCGTCATCGCGGCGGTTCTCTGCGCGGCCGCCCTTCACGCGGGCTGGAACGCCGTCCTGCGCGGCGGCCTCGACCGGCTCTGGGCCTCGGCCCTGATGTGCCTCGGCATGGCGGCCGCGTCCGCTGTGGCCCTGTTGGTTCTACCCCTGCCGGCGCCCGCGAGCTGGCCCTATGCCGCCGCGTCCGGCGGGCTCCACCTCGGCTACATGTTCGCCCTCACGGCAACCTACCGCGCGGGCGAGCTCGGCGAGACCTATGCCATCGCCCGGGGCGCGTCGCCGGTCCTCGTGGCTTTGGCCGCCGCCGGGGTGGCCGGCGAGCGCCTTGGCCCTACGGCCTGCCTCGGCATCGGTCTGGTCTCGGCCGGGATCCTGTCCCTCGCCCTCCGCACGGGGTTCCACCTTAAGGCGCTGCCCGTCGCCATCCTGACGGGCATCTTCATCGCAGCCTACACCGTGGTGGACGGCATCGGCGTGCGGCTGGCGGGGGACGCCATCGCCTACACGGCGGCGATGTCCCTGTCGTGGTGCCTCGTCCTGCCGCTCCTCGTCGTCGCGTGGTCGCGGGGCATTCCCCGCGCCACAATGAGCCAGACCCTGTGGGGCCTCGGCGGCGGATTCGCCGCCATCCTGGCCTACGGCATCGTCATCTGGGCGATGCAGCACGACGCCATGGGGGCGGTCTCGGCTCTGCGCGAGACCAGCGTGGTCTTCGCCGCCGTCATCGCCCGTCTGTTCCTCGGCGAGGAGCTGACGGCCCGGCGTCTGGCGAGCTGCTGCGCCATCACCCTGGGGGCCGCGTGCCTCGCCCTCTCGGGGTGAGGCCGCACCCCTCGACACCCCGTTCGGCCCGTCTTATTGCCTGCCCATGCCCGATCTGCTCCTTGAACTCCGCTCCGAAGAAATCCCCGCCCGCATGCAGCGGCGCGCGGCGGAGGACTTGAAGAAGCTCGTCACGGACGCGCTGGTTGAGCGCGGCTTCCTCTATGACGGCGCCAAGGCGTTCGCGACGCCGCGCCGCCTCGCCCTACACATCGCCGGCCTGCCGGCGCGCGGCAAGGATGTGCGTGAGGAGCGAAAAGGCCCCCGCGTCGGCGCGCCCGACGGGGCGGTGCAGGGCTTCCTCAAGAGTTCGGGCCTCGCCAGCCTCGATCAGGCGACGGTCGTTTCCGATCCGAAGAAGGGTGAGTTCTACGTCGCCGTCATCGAGAAGCCCGGCCGCGACACCCTCGATGTCCTGGCCGAGATCCTGCCGGCGATCATCCGGGCGTTCCCGTGGCCGAAATCCATGCGCTGGGGCAAGGCGTCCGCCCAGCCCGGTGCCTTGCGCTGGGTGCGCCCGCTGCAATCCATCGTCGCCACCTTCGGCCCCGAGACCGAGACGCCCGAGGTGGTGCCGTTCAGCATCGACGGCATCGCGGCCGGGACCACCACTTACGGCCACCGCTTCCTCGCGCCCGAGCCCATCGAGGTCCGCCGCTTCGACGATTACGTCGCCGCCCTGGAGCGCGCCAAGGTCGTGCTCGACGCGGATCGGCGCAAAGACATCATCCTGCACGACGCCCGCGACCTCGCCTTCGCGCGCGGCCTCGAACTCGTGGAGGACGAGGGCCTGCTCGAAGAGGTGGCGGGCCTCGTCGAATGGCCCGTGGTGCTCCTCGGTACCTTCGACCCCGCCTTCCTCGACATCCCGGCCGAGGCCATCCGGGCGACGATCCGGGCGAACCAGAAGTGCTTCGTGCTGCGCGAAGCCGGTTCGGACCGTCTCGCCCCGGCCTTCATCCTCACCTCGAACCTCGTCGCCAGCGACGGGGGGGTGGCCATCACGGCCGGCAACGAGCGCGTCGTCCGCGCGCGCCTGTCGGACGCGAAGTTCTTCTGGGAGACCGACAAGGCGATCAAGCTCGAAGACCGGATGCCGAAGCTCGACACCATCGTGTTCCACGAAAAGCTTGGCACGCAGGGCGAACGGGTGAAGCGCATCGCGGCTCTCGCGCGGGAACTCGCACCGCTGGTCGGAGCCGACGCCGATTTCGCGGAGCGCGCGGCGCGCTTGGCCAAGGCCGATCTCGTCACCGAGATGGTCGGCGAGTTTCCCGAGCTTCAGGGCCTCATGGGCCGGACATATGCGGCTCTGCAGGGCGAACACGCGAGCATCGCGGCTGCGGTCGAGGATCACTATAAGCCGGTCGGTCCCTCAGACCGCGTCCCGACCGATCCCGTCGCCATCGCCGTGGCGCTGGCCGACAAGCTCGACACACTGGTCGGGTTCTGGGCCATCGACGAGAAGCCAACGGGCAGCAAGGACCCATATGCCCTGCGGCGTGCGGCCTTGGGCGTGATTCGGCTGATCACCGAGCGGCAGGTGAGATTGAGGCTGCTGGAGCAGTTCGACGCTGCCGGTCAAGCTTTGTCTCACAAGTCCGCTGACGCGCCTGCCAAGACGAAGACTAATTATCTCACCGACCTCCTGGCCTTCTTCGCCGATCGTCTAAAAGTCTACCTCCGCGACCAGGGCGCCCGCCACGATCTCATCGACGCCGTGTTCGCTCTGCCGGGCCAGGACGACCTTCTGATGGTGGTGCGCCGCGTTGAGGCGCTGGGCCAATTTCTCGAAACCGAGGACGGCAAGAACCTCCTCGCCGGCTACAAGCGCGCAGCCAACATCCTGCGCATCGAGGAGAAGAAGGACGGGCGCACCTATGAGGACGCACCCGATGCAGGCCTGGCGGCGCAGGGCGAGCCCGAGGAGCGTGCCCTTTCGGACGCCCTCGTCTCGGCGCGCGAGGCGGCCTCGAAGGCCGTCGCGGCGGAGGATTTCGCCGGGGCCATGCGGGCCCTGTCGAGCCTGCGCGCGCCCGTCGATGCGTTCTTCGACAAGGTCACGGTGAACGCCGACGATCCGGCCCTGCGCCGCAACCGCCTCGCCCTCCTCAACGCCCTGCGGGCCGCCACTCGCGAAGTCGCGGACTTTTCCCGCATCGAAGGCTGAGATCGTCTTCAAATAATCGCCACGGATCGGTGAAGCGCGACGGGCTCCCTCCCCTGGAAGGAAAGGGTTGGGGTGAGGTGTGGTCGATCTCGGAAGCGGTCACACCTCATCCTGTCCCTCGTCGGCAGGGTGCGGGGACCCGCGCGCACGATCCGTCGCAGCCAGTACGACGTCATCGGTCCTGGGGAATTTGCGCAAGAACGGCGGAGCATTGGGAACGGTCCCCCGCACTGTCCCGTTAGGTGCGCAGATTTACCTGACGGAGTTTTCTCGATGCGCTCTTCGCTTCTCGCCGCCGCCACCCTGGCGCTCGTCATCGGCGCCCCGGCCCTGGCCCAGGCCGAGACCACGGTCATCCACCGCGACGGTCCCGATGTCGTGGTCGAGCGGCCCGCGAGCGAGCGCAAGACCGTGGAAACCCGCGAGAGCGGTGACGGCTGCTCCTCGAAGACCGTGACGCGTGAGAACGACGTCGGTGACCGCAAGACCGTCACCAAGGAGGTTTGCGACTAAGCGTTCCACCTCGACAGATCAGGCCCGGCGAAAGCCGGGCCGCCCGATCAAGCGTCACAGCGCCTTGACGTAGCGCCAGGCCTCCATGCCGTCCTCGTAATAATCTTCGAGGACGGCAAAGCGCGTATACCCCCGCCGCTCGTACAGGCGGATTCCGGCGCCGTTATCGGCCCGGACTTCGAGACGCAGATGCGTGCGGCCGTAGGCCTTCGCATCCGCTTCGGCCGCGTCGAGAACCAGACCGCCGAGGCCCTGGCCCGCGCGCGACGGCGCGATGGCGATGGAGGAGAGCCGCGCGTTGCGGCTGCCCTTGCGGCGCTCCAACGTCGCGGCCCCGACGAGAACCTCCTGCCCCGTCCCGTCATCGGCCAGGGCCACCAGCACCGTCATGCTTGGCGACCGGATGGCGTGGCGGATCGCCCGGCGTTCGGCCCGGTCGCTCACGAAGGCTGCATGTTCCAGGGCGACCAGGGCGTCGAGATCCTCGATCCCCGCCGGACGGAGAACGATGTCCGGCGTCGTTTCCCGGCCCTGCGCGGCCGCGCTCACGCGGCGGTCCAGGGATAGGTCCAGGTTTCCGAGAGCGCCCGACCGCCGCCGCGCAGGAACGCCCGCAGGTCGGTCGTCTGCCCGGCTGCCGAAACGGTGACGTCGATGGCGGCGCGCATGCCTCCGGTCTGCGGATTGACCACCAGGGACGTCGCCGTGACGGTGGCGTTCGCGGCACTCGCAACCACCTCCACCCGGCTCGGATCGGCCTGATAATAAGCGAGATCCCCCCCGGCGAAATCCACGAGGAACCGGCGGCTCAGCGCCCCTTTCGCCTCTTCGGTCTTGGCGGTGCCGCTCGCCACCGTGGCGGCCGCGAAGGTGTTCACCACCCGCGCGCCGGGATGGAGCGGTTCGTCCGCCACGCTGCGCACCCTGTAGGACAGGCGCACCGGCTCAGCCGCCGGATAGGGCTGGCGCGGGCGCCAACAGGCGACGATGTTGTCGTTCGTCTCCGTGTCGGTGGGCAACTCCATCAGCATCACGGCGCCCTCCCCCCAATCGCCCTCGGGCTCGACGAAGTAGCCGGGCCGCCGATGATAGCCGGCTTCCAGATCCTGGTAGGACTCGAAACGCCGGTCGCGCTGGAGCAGGCCGAAACCCTTGGGATTGGTATCGACGAAACTCGAGAAGCGCCGCGCATGCGGATTGTCGAGGGGCCGCCACAGCCACTCGCCGCTGCCGGACGCAACTTGCAGCCCATCGGAATCGTGGAGCTCGGGCCGGTAATCGTCGGAATGGCGCCGGTCGTTCTCGCCGATAAAGTACATGGAGGTGAGCGGGGCGAGGCCCAGGGTGGCGAGGTCCGTGCGCGGAAACAGGGTGGACTGCACCGCGACCGTGGTCTCGTCGCCTGGATGCACGGTGAAGCGGAACGCACCCGTCAGGCTGGGACTGTCGAGCAGCGCGTCGATCACCAGGGCGTCTGCATTCGCCTCCGGCATCGTCACCCAGAACTCGCGGAACACCGGGAACTCCTCCGGGCCGCCCGCGCCTTCGACGTTCACCGCGAGGCCACGCGCCGAGAGACCGTAAAGTTCGTGGCGCCCGAGGAAGCGGTAGTAGCTGGCGCCCAGGAACACGAGGAGTTCGTCGAGCACCTTCGGACTGTTCAAGAACGAATGGATGCGCAGGCCCGCGAAGCCGAGATCCACCGGCAGGGGCTTGTCGATCTTGGTCCGGCCCATATCGAACAGGCTCGCCTGATACGCGATGGGCGTCGCCACCCCGCCGCGCACGAGGTTCACCGTCACGGGCCGATCGTAGAGGAAGCCGAGGTGGAACAGCTGGAGCCGGAACGGGCTGCCTTCGGCGCCGAGGAACGCCTTGTCGGGTTTGAAGCGGATGTCGCGCCAGGCGTCGTAATCGAGCTTGGCGATGGCGGCCGGCAGGGGCGACACCTTCGCAGTGTAGGCGATCTTGGAGAGGTCGCGGGCGCGACGCTCGACATCCGAAAAGCCGAAGGGCTTCGGAGCGCCCTCCTGCGCCCGGGCGGCCCCATCCCGGGTCAGGACCGCTCCGCCGAGCAGGCCGGTGGTGGCGAGGCCGGCGACGACGGCACGGCGGTTCGGGTCTGTCATGGTCTGAGCGCCTCGCGGGCCGTCGGGAGAAATCGCCCGCTTGATGACCCGTTCGCCCCAGCTTGGAAAGGGGGCGCTGCCCCCGAGCGCGGCGTTTGTGCAACATCGCGGCTCTGTGACGTCACGGCATGGGCGAAAACACAGTTTTTCCTTGTTGCGGGAAGGCCCTGGGGATATACGGCCGATGCCCAATTTCGCACGTGCCTGTGGCCGCGTGTCGGTTGGTGGGCATCCGGCCAACTGCCGGACAGCCGCCAGGGGTCTTAAAGGATCGATGGTCGATGGGGTGGATTCCCCCCGGCCGGCATCCAGGTGGCGTCACCGGACCCCGACAACAACCGGCAGCCGGAGGCGAAACCGGCGAACCCCGCTCTCCACGGGGGACGCAGCTTAAAGCAACGACGAACGGGCTTTTTTGGTCTCGTCGGCCCTCCAAAGGCCGACACCGAAGAGGCTTGTTTCTCTTTGCCCGGCGTGCGGTGGGGATCTCCCTTCCAATCCAAGGCAGCTTCCGGGAGCGCTTGCGCCCGCAACGCCCGTGCGTGTCTCCAAAGCACGCAGAGCGTCGTGGCGCAGTGCCCTCAGACGCCGGACGGCCCCGTGCCGTCCAGACATTCGACAGCGCGCCCCGCGTGAGGGCGCTCGCGAACCTGTGGGTTGGAAACATGACCGATCGCATCCGCGATTTTCTGCGCGCGCGTCGTGACCTGGGTCAGGACGAAGGCCCTGTCATGGTCCTCGACCTCGATGTCGTGCGTGACAACTACACGGCCTTCGCACGCGCCCTCCCCGACACGCGGGTGTTCTACGCCGTGAAGGCGAACCCCGCCCCCGAGGTCCTGCGTCTGCTCGCCGAGATGGGCTCGTGCTTCGACACCGCATCCATGGCCGAGGTCGAGATGGCGCTGGCCGCCGGCGCCACGGCGGACCGGATCTCGTTCGGCAACACCATCAAGAAGGAGCGCTGCATCGGCCGCGCCCTCAAGCTCGGCGTGCGCCTGTTCGCCGTCGATTGCGAGGCCGAGGTCGAGAAGATCGCCCGCGCCGCCGAAGCGGTCGGCGTGAAGGCCGGCGCGGTCCAGGTGTTCTGCCGGATCCTCTGCGACGGCGCCGGGGCCGAGTGGCCGCTCTCCCGCAAGTTCGGCTGCGTGCCCGAGATGGCCGTCGGCGTCCTTGAGCACGCGTGCCGCCAGGGCCTGCACGCTTACGGCGTGTCGTTTCATGTGGGTTCGCAGCAGGGCAACACCGAGGCCTGGGACGGGGCGCTCGCTTCCGCCGCCGCGATTTTTCGCGAGTGCGCCGACCGGGGCATCACGCTGTCCATGGTCAACCTCGGTGGCGGTTTCCCGACCAAGTACCTCAAGGCGGTGCCGGGCGTGGAATCCTACGGCAGCGCGATCTTCCGCGCGCTCACCAAGCATTTCGGCAACCACCTGCCCGAGACCATCATCGAACCGGGTCGCGGCATGGTCGGCAATGCCGGTATGATCGAGGCCGAGGTCGTGCTGGTTTCGAAGAAGTCCGAGGCCGAGGACGAGATCCGCTGGGTCTACCTCGATATCGGCAAGTTCGGCGGCCTCGCCGAGACCATGGACGAGTCGATCCGCTACGCCATTCGTACGGCCCATGACGGCGACCGAACCAGTCCCTGCGTGCTCGCCGGCCCGACCTGCGATTCGGCCGACGTGCTTTACGAGAAGGCGCCGTATCCCCTCCCCGTCTCCCTTTCCATCGGCGACAAGGTGCTGATCGAGGGCGCCGGGGCCTACACCACCACCTATGCGGCGGTGGCGTTCAACGGCTTCCCGCCCCTGCAGCAATTCGTGATCTGATACCGTTTCCGGTCGAGCCGTTCGTTTGTCGGGGAGCGCGGGTCCTTCTCCTACCAAGGGTAGGGACCCGTCGCCGTTCATCGTTTCGGGGCCATCGCCCGAAACCGTATCCGATGATGCGCGAGAGGGGCGAGCCGCACCCTCGCAACAAATCCATCCCGGACAGAGGGCTTCGGCCCGATGCGAGGATCGTTCGTCCCCCGCCCAAACGTCGGGAAAGGGTGTGGCCTTGGTTGAGATCCGTTCCGAACATCCGGACGACATCGTCGCCCGCGAGTTCCTGCTCGATCGCTGCTTCGGCGAAAGTCGTCGCCTGAAGACGTCCGAGCGCCTGCGCGAAGGTCGCCGCCCCGCCGAGGGCCTCGCGTTCACGGCGGAGGCGGACGGCCGCCTCGTCGGCACCATCCGCCTGTGGCATGTCGCGGCCGGGTCAGACCGCCCGGCCCTGCTGCTTGGCCCCCTCGCCGTCGATCCGGACTGTCAGGGCGCCGGCCTCGGCGGGCGCCTCATGCGGCACGCCCTCGCGCGTGCGGAGGCGCTTGGCCATGGTGCCGTGCTGCTCGTCGGCGATGCACCTTACTATGCCCGATTCGGGTTCTCCCCCGCCCTCGCGGCCGGTCTATCCATGCCAGGGCCGTTCGAGCGAGACCGCTTCCTCGGCCTCGACTTACGGCCGGGGGCCTTGAAGGATGCCGGCGGGCTGCTTCGGGCCACGGGCGCCTGGGGCGAGGCGGACGTTCCCCGTCCGGCCATCGCTGACGCGGCCGCGGCGTCGCGACGACGGGTGGCTTGACGCTCCGCGGCGGGCTCTAGCGGGTGATGATCGTCGTTCCGGCGAGATCGCAACGGCGGCGGAACGCTGCGTTCCGCTCCCTCCCAATGGCGCGCAGGACGGTCCCCGCCAGGGTGATGATGCCGGGATCACGATCCACGGGCTCGTCGACCGGAGCCGGCAGATTCGAGACGAGGAGTGCGAGCATGGGTCTGGTCCTTGAGTCAGCGTTGTCGGCAGGGGGCGTCCACCGTGTTTGTTGCAAGGCAATATCGAGTTGAGGCCGCAGGGCCGCAATTCCGGTGGATGGACGGGACACCTGTGCTGAAAGCATGGGTGGATCCATCGAATCTCAGTATCCCGTCCGGCGTGCGTGACCGCACGGTTGACCGACCGAGCGCCAGCCGCCACTGAACCCGTCGCGTGCGCGTCATCTTCGCCGACTAGGTGCGTCGGCCACGTCCAAGCCGAAGCCCGCGCGCCGCGACGTCCGCGTAAGTTTGCGCGTAAGTTTGAAGGAACGCCTACCCCATGACTGAAGCCGCCACCGCCTGGCCCGTTCACGCCCGCATCACCGGTCCCATCGTGATGATCGGTTTCGGCTCCATCGGGCGCGGCACCCTGCCGCTCATCGAGCGTCATTTCGAGTACGACAAGGCCCGCTTCACCGTCATCGAGCCCTCCGACGCGCACAAGGCCCTGGCCGAGCAGCATGGCCTGCGTTTTGAGCAAGTCGCCCTGACGAAGGAGAATTACCGCGAGGTCCTCACGCCGCTCCTCACCGAGGGTGGCGGACAGGGTTTCTGCGTCAACGTCTCCGTCGACACCTCGTCCCGCGCCATCATGGAACTGTGCCGTGAACTCGGCGCCTTCTACATCGACACCGTCGCCGAGCCGTGGCCGGGCTTCTACTTCGACAAGTCGAAGAGCCAGGGTGACCGTACCAATTACGCCCTGCGCCAGGACATCCTCGACGCCCGCGCGGCGAACCCCGGCGGCACCACGGCGGTGTCGTGCTGTGGCGCCAATCCCGGCATGGTGTCGTGGTTCGTCAAGCAGGCGCTCCTCAACATCGCGGGCGATCTCGGCCTCGACGTGGTGGAGCCCACGGACCGCGCCGGTTGGGCCAAGCTCATGCGCGAAGTCGGCGTGAAAGGCGTCCATATCGCCGAGCGCGACACCCAGCGCGCGAAGAACCCGAAGCCCCGCGGCGTCTTCGTCAACACCTGGTCGGTGGAGGGCTTCGTCTCCGAGGGCAACCAGCCGGCCGAACTCGGCTGGGGTACCCACGAGACCTGGCGTCCCGACAATGCCCGCGACCAGGAGAAGGGATCGCGCTGCGCCATCTACCTGCTGCAGCCCGGCGCCGACACCCGTGTGCGGTCCTGGACGCCGACCGCCCAGGCGCAGTTCGGCTTCCTGGTCACTCACAACGAGGCGGTATCGATCTCCGACTACTACACCGTCCTGGAAGGCGACCGCGCCGTCTACCGGCCGACCTGCCACTATGCCTACCATCCCGCCGACGACGCCGTGCTGTCCCTGCACGAGATGTTCGGCAAGGCGGCCCAGGTGCAGGCGAAGCACCACATCCTCGACGAGACCGAGATCGTCGACGGCATCGACGAACTCGGCGTGCTCCTCTACGGCCACGAGAAGAACGCCTACTGGTTCGGCTCGCAGCTCTCCATCGAGGAAACCCGACGCATTGCTCCGTATCAGAACGCCACCGGCCTCCAGGTGACGTCCGCCGTCCTCGCCGGAATGGTGTGGGCTTTGGAGAATCCGCAGGCCGGTATCGTCGAGGCGGACGAGATGGATTTCCGCCGCTGCCTCGAAGTGCAGATGCCGTATCTCGGCCCCGTGGTCGGCGTCTACACCGATTGGACCCCGTTGACCGACCGCCCCGGCCTATTCCCGGAGAACATCGACGAGAGCGATCCCTGGCAGTTCCGCAACGTGCTGGTTCAGGGCTGAGCCGAGTCTTCACGGTGTCGTCCGCGCCCGCGCGGGCGGCGCCGTGACAGCTTGCGCGATTCTATTCGTCCGTGGTGATCCGGGGATCGCCGCGGACGATTTGCGTTCGTGGGGGTCATTCGATTCCAAGAGGGAGCCCCGGCCGAAGGCACGTTTCGGCCAAACGTTAATTTCAAGAGAACTCTTGCGGAACACTTCCGGAACGCCTATCGTGTTCGCGATTTGTTTCTGCGGCGTCGGACCGCATCCATCTACCTCCGGGGCGAGTGTCCGCAATGTTGACCCGTAAGCAATTGGAGCTGCTTCAGTTCATCCAGCTTAAGATGAACGAGGGTGGCGTTCCGCCGTCGTTCGACGAGATGAAGGACGCCCTCGACCTGAAGTCGAAATCCGGCATCCACCGTCTGATCACGGCCCTGGAAGAGCGCGGCTTCCTGCGCCGTCTGCCGAACCGCGCGCGGGCCATCGAGGTGATTCGGATGCCGGAAAGCCTAGGCGGTGCCGGCATGACCGCCTCCGCCCCTCCCCCGGAGGCAAGGCGCTTCACGCCGAGCGTGGTGGAGGGTGGCAAGGGCAAGGCGCCGGTTCCGGCGGTCGCGTCGGCGCGTCCGCCGACGACGCGGGCCACCGATGGCGAGGGCCGGGCCATCACCATTCCGGTCATGGGTCGGATCGCGGCCGGTACACCGATCGCGGCGATCCAGGAACAGAGCCATTCCGTCACCCTGTCGCCGGACTTTCTGTCGGGAGGCGAGCACTACGCCCTCGAGGTGCGCGGTGATTCGATGGTGGAGGCCGGTATCCTGGACGGCGACCTGGTTGTGATCCGCAAGCAGGACACGGCGAATACCGGGGACATCATCGTCGCGCTCATCGACGACGAGGAGGCGACGTTGAAGCGTCTGCGCCGGCGGGGTTCGTCCATCGCTCTGGAAGCCGCCAATCCGGCCTATGAGACCCGCGTCCTCGGCCCCGATCGTGTTCGCATCCAGGGCCGCCTCGTCAGCCTGGTTCGACGTTACTGAAAGTTCTCACCCGGTCCCTCTGAAGAGGGCTCGGGCTCTTCCGCCTCCCTATCCGGAGCGGAGGCCGCTTTCGTGGTGACTGGCCTAATCATCGGGGCGACCGGACGCCAGGGTACGGTCTCGCCGAGGTCGCGCGCCGTCCTCACGATGGGGTCGCCGACCACCGGAAACCGGATCGTTGTCGCTCCGCGAACGGCGAGGAATTGCCTGTCGAGGACGAGTTTGGCCGCACAGCCCGGCGGAGCCTCACGACGGGTGATGATGAGATCGGCGCGGGCACAATCTTCGGTCAGGGCACGTTTGTCGAGGACGAGGGCGAGGACGCCACCGTTGGGCAGCCGGGCGGTACAGCCGAGGCGGTCGCACCGGGCATCCGGCGGGGCAGCGACGGCGCTGGGCTTGCGGTCATCGCCATCGGCCTTGAGCCACTGCTCCAGAACGAAAGCCGGCGGTTTGCCGAGTGTCGCGAGGCGACCGTCCGGGGCGCGGATCGCGGCGCCGCCTCCCTCCCGGTCGATATAGAGATCCGGCCGGATCGGATTGGCGGCAAGAACGATGCCCACGGCCATCGGCAGCAGGCCGAGCCAGCGCAGGCGCGAGACCGGCAGGGTGAGGGTGACGAGGCCGAAGGCCATGGCGGCGAGCGCGCCCGGGCCGAAGGCCGGAATGACCGTGACGGCGCGGTCGAAGCCGGCGATCCAGGCTGAGATCGCCAGCATTCCGCGCACGGCGAGGCCCATCAGCCACCACACCGGCTGATCGAGGGCGAAGGGATAGGCCAGAATCCCCAAGACCGCCGCCGGCATCACAGCGAGTGAAACGAGGGGCAGGGTCAGGGCGTTGCCGACGAGGCCGAAGGGTTGCAAGGTCTGGAAATGGTAGGTCGCGAACGGCGCCGTGGCGCATTGCGCCACCAGGGTCGTCGCCAGGGTGCCGATGATGGCGGTGGCGATCCGGATGGCGGTGCGGCCGAGGGGACCGAGGCCCTGCCCGCGCAGGCTTAAGGCCCCGAGCAACGGTGCGCAGGCGATGAGGCCGGCGACAGCGCCGAAGGACATCTGGAAGCTCGGGCCGAGTAAGCCGTCGGGCTCTCGCGCCAGGGCGATGATCGCCGCCAGCGACAGGTTGCGCATACTCAAGGCCGGGCGGTCCACCAGGATCGCCCCGAGCATCACCAGCGTCATGATGAGGGCGCGCTCGGCGGCGATGTCCCAGCCGGAAAAGACGCAATAGGCGGTGACGCCCAGCATGGCGCAGGCGGCCGCGAGCTTCTTGATCGGCCAGCGTAGGGCGAGGGGCGGCACCAGGGCCAGCAGCGCCCGCACGAGCCAGAACACGACGCCGGCCGCCAGCACCATGTGTAAGCCCGAGATCGAAACGACGTGGTAGATTCCGGCGGCGCGCAGGACGTCGTTGGTTTCGGCGTTGATGAGCCCCCGCTTGCCCGTCACCAGGGCGGCGGCGACGGCGCCCGCCTGTCCGCCGTTGGCGTCGGTGATGCGACGGGTCAGGGCGTTGCGGGCATCGTCGACGGCAGCGGCGACGCGAAGGGAGCGGGGAAGGTCGTCGGGCGGCGGACGAACCTGGATCGTGCCGACGAGGGAGCCCACCGCTCCGATTCCACGGAAATAGGCGTCGCGGGCAAAATCGTAGCCGCCCGGGCGCGCCGCGTCCGGCGGCGGCAGGAGGCGGGCCGTCGCGGCAATGCGGTCGCCGGGTTTGAGCGGTGGCGCCTTCTTGAACGACACCCGGACCCGGCGCGGCCGCGCCTCCGGCGCCAAGGTGCCGAAGCTCTCGACTCGAACGACGAGCCGCGCTCCCTCCTCCCGCTCGTCGAGGGCCTCAATCAGACCGACCAAGGGTGCGATGGTGGTTCGGGGGAGAACCGGCCCCGCCACCTGCGTGAGGCGGAATGTGGCGGCGGCGAAACCGAGGAAGCCCGCCACGAGGCCGAGGATCAGGCCAAGGGCGACGGGTCGGGCGGCCAGAAGCGGCGTTAGGGCGGCGAGGGCCGCCGCGACCACGAGGGGGGCCGCGAGGGCGGGCGTGCCGGAAGTGGCGGTGAAGCAGACGAGGATGCCGATGCCGAAGGCCACGGCGAGCCAGGGAAACAGCCGCCGCTGCTCGACCTCGCGGGTGAAGCCCACCGCGACGCCGCCTCGGAGACCGTCGAGCCAGAGGGAAGGCGCAGCCAGGCGATGGGCGGCCACCGCCCACACCCGTCCGGCGGTGCCTGCGCCCTCCCGCCCCATTCCGCCACGTCTCCGGGCGTGCTTCCGTCGTCCCCGAGCAGTGTCGGGGTGACGATTTCTTAACGCCCGCCGCGGCGCATGCTACACGCGCGTTCCAGGGCCGGTCGATCCGGTGCCGGTCCTCTTCCCCGCAGAAGTTCAAGCTCTCACTCGATGTCGTCTTCCGTCGTCACGCGCTTCGCGCCGTCCCCCACGGGCTATCTCCACATCGGCGGCGCGCGCACCGCCCTGTTCAACTGGCTGTATGCCCGGCGCTTCGGCGGCCGGATGCTGCTGCGCATCGAGGATACGGACCGCGAACGCTCGACGCAGGGAGCCATCGACGCGATCCTCGACGGGATGCGTTGGCTCGGCCTCGATTGGGACGGGGACGTGATCTATCAATATGCCCGGGCCGACCGGCACCGCGAAGCGGCCGAGAGCCTGCTCGCTTCGGGACATGCCTATCGCTGTTACGCGACTCCGGAGGAACTGACGGCCATGCGCGAGGCCGCGCGCGCCGAGGGACGGCCCCTGCGTTACGATGGACGCTGGCGTGACCGGGACCCGTCGGAGGCGCCGGCCGGCGTGAAGCCGGTGATCCGCCTGCGCGCACCCCTCGATGGCGAGACCGTGGTGGAGGACGGCGTCCAGGGTCGGGTGGTCTGGCAGAACAAGGATCTGGATGACCTCGTTCTGCTGCGTTCCGACGGCAATCCGACCTATATGCTCGCCGTGGTGGTGGACGACCACGACATGGGCGTCACCCAGGTGATTCGCGGCGACGACCACCTCACCAACGCGGCGCGCCAGCGCCAGATCTTCGACGCCCTCGGTTGGGAAGCGCCCGCCATGGCGCACATTCCCCTCATCCACGGCGCGGACGGGGCGAAGCTGTCGAAGCGTCACGGCGCGCTCGGCGTCGATGCCTATCGCGACCTCGGCTACCTTCCGGCGGCCCTCCGCAACTACCTCGTGCGCCTCGGCTGGAGCCACGGCGACCAGGAGGTGTTTTCTACCGACGAGATGGTGGCGGCGTTCGATCTGAAATCCATCGGGCGCTCGCCGGCCCGTTTCGACTTCGCCAAACTCGAGAACCTCAACGGCCTCTACATCCGGGGCGCGGCCGATGCCGACCTCGTCGCCGCCATCGATGCCGTGCTGCCCGCCCTCGGACCGGAGCGGGGCATCGCGCATCCCATGAGCCCCGACCTGCGGGACAAGCTCACGGCGGCGATGCCGGGCCTGAAGGAGCGCGGCAAGACCCTCGTCGACCTCCTCGACAGCGCCTATTACCTCACCGCCGCCCGGCCGCTCGCCCTGGACGAGAAGGCCAGGGGCCTCCTCGGCCCCGAAGCGCGCGAGCGCCTCGCCGCGATCCTGCCGGCCCTCGAAGCCCTGCCGGACTGGAATGCAGCCACGACGGAAGGGGCCGTACGGGCCTTCGCCGAATCGGCATCGGTCAAGCTCGGCCAGATCGCACAGCCCCTGCGGGCGGCGCTCACCGGCCGGGCGACGTCGCCGCCGGTGTTCGACGTCATGGCCGTGCTCGGCCGCGACGAATGCCTCGGCCGCCTGCGCGACCAGATCGGCGGCTGATACGGCGTCCGCTGATTGAAGCAATCGCTGGATCAGCGATCCCACGCAGCGTTTGAGTGTCGCCGAACTCCGCCGTTCCGGAGGGATCAGTCGGAGTTCGTACGATGCGCTTTCGGCTTGGAGGAGACGCGATCAGGAAGAATGACAATTCGGCCCGGATCTCGCTTCATGGCCTTCGTGAGGCGGGCGCTCAGTTGAAGGTGCTCCACCGATCCGTTAACCCGGTCCCAGTGTGAGCAAGTGCAGCATGCGTTGCCCTTGCGCCCCGGAGCCGCGTTGGCGAACCATCGCCACGCGGGCCGGCGCCGCCCCGCTGCCACGAAAGGGTCCACGTCTCCATGAGCGCCAACAGCACCATCACCGTGGGCGACGCGCAGGTCGAGCTGCCGATCAAATCCGGCACCATCGGCCCCGACGTCATCGATATCGGCAAGCTCTACGCCAAGACCGGCAAGTTCACCTTCGACCCGGGCTTCACCTCAACCGCCTCGTGCGAATCGAAGATTACCTACATCGACGGCGATGCCGGCGTGCTGCTCTATCGCGGCTACCCCATCGACCAGATCGCCGAGAGCGGCGACTTTCTCGAAACCTGCTACCTCATGCTGTTCGGTGAATTGCCGACGCCGGCCCAGAAGGCGGATTTCGATTACCGGGTCACGCGCCACACCATGGTGCACGACCAGATGAATCGCTTCTTCCAGGGCTTCCGCCGCGACGCCCACCCGATGGCGATCATGGTTGCCTGCGTCGGCGCCCTGTCGGCATTCTATCACGACTCGACGGACATCTCGGACGACAAGCAGCGCATGGTCGCGAGCCTGCGCATGATCGCCAAGATGCCGACGCTCGCGGCGATGGCCTACAAGTATTCCATCGGTCAGCCGTTCGTCTATCCGAAGAACGACCTCGACTACACCTCGAACTTCCTGCGGATGTGTTTCGCGGTTCCGTGCGAGGAGTACAAGGTCAATCCGATCTTCGCCCGGGCGTTGGACCGGATCTTCATCCTCCACGCCGACCATGAGCAGAACGCCTCGACCTCCACGGTGCGCCTCGCCGGCTCGTCGGGCGCCAACCCGTTCGCCTGCGTCGCCGCCGGCATCGCCTGCCTGTGGGGACCGGCCCATGGCGGCGCCAACGAGGCGGCCCTGAAGATGCTCGAAGAGATCGGGCATCCGGAGAACGTCGCGAAATACGTCGCCAAGGCGAAGGACAAGAATGATCCGTTCCGCCTGATGGGCTTCGGCCACCGTGTGTACAAGAACTACGATCCGCGCGCGCGGATCATGCAGAAGACCACCCACGAGGTGCTCGGCCAGCTCGGCATCAAGGACGATCCCCTCCTCGAAGTCGCCGTGCAGCTCGAGAAGATCGCCCTCGAGGACGAATACTTCATCGAGAAGAAGCTCTATCCGAACATCGATTTCTATTCCGGCATCACCCTCAAGGCGCTGGGTTTCCCGACCTCGATGTTCACCGTGCTGTTCGCGCTCGCCCGCACCACGGGCTGGATCGCCCAGTGGGCCGAGATGATCGAGGACCCCTCACAGAAGATCGGCCGCCCGCGCCAGCTCTATATCGGCCCGGAGAAGCGGGAATACGTGCCCATCGACCAGCGCGGCTGATTCGCGCTACGGCGAAAGGAGGGGCGTTCATCACCGGTCTTGACCCGTGGCGGACGCCTCTTTTCATTTTCGCTTGGTGCGCACCCTGACGATTTCGGCGTCCGAGATCCTCGAGCGAGTCAGGATTCGAGCCGAGGGGCCACCGTAGACGTCGGCAGACGGATGAGGCGCGGACGCCAGATGCCGAGCATCACGTTTGCCGTCGCCACGATCAGAAGCAGCCACAGGGTGTTTGCCTCTGCGCCGAGGGACTGGCCCAGCAAAGCCGGATCGCCCGTGCCGGCGAGGGCGGCGACGCTGAGTTCGGCCTCCTGACGCATCGGTCCCTGTACGTAGACCAGACCGCCCTCGAACATCAGCACGCCCGTGGCGAGCTTCACCCAGGCCCAGCCCGCCTTGTGGAAAACGCGTTGCGCCAGGGCGAGGAGGCCAGACAATAGGGTCAGGGCGAGGGATGGCAGGAACACCCAGGTTGCGACAGCCCCCATGGCGGCGCGCATCAGCGCGTAGCCCGATAGGGCGCTGGACGGGGGCGTGAAGCTCAGGAGCACGAGGAGGCACGCCATCGCCCCCATCAGGCCGATGGCCCCCATGGTGTGAAGGAATTTGAGCGTGCGCCGCACGGTGTCCGTACTCCCGTTCCGGATGGCTTGGCGCAAGGCTAGAGCATTTTTTGTCGGGGTGGAGGCCGGTTCGGTGCAAGACAGCGGTCGCGCCGGCCCTGGACTTCGTCGATCAGGCAGCTCGCGTGGCGCCGAGGACGATACGGGCGGCTTTGCGGCTCGGTTCGTCGCCATCGGTGAGCCGCATCAGACCGTCGATCCGCGACAGGGCTTCGACCTGCACATCGCGAGCGGCGCCGCCACTCAGCAGGGGACCTAAGGCCTCCGCCAGATTCGAGGCGGTGCAGTCGGCCTGGATGAATTCCGGCATGGCGTTCTGGCCGAGGATGAGGTTCGGCAGGACGATCGTGGGCACCTGGATCAGGCGCCGGGCCACAGCCTCTTCGATGCGGGAGACCTTGTAGGCCACCACCATGGGAACGCCGGCGAGCGCCAATTCCAGGGTGACGGTGCCGGACGCCGCGAGCGCCGCGCGGGCCCGTCGGAAGGCCGCGTGCTTGGCCGCTTCCCCGTGGACGAGACGTACGGGCGTACCCCAGGATCCGGCCAAGCGTTCGATGAGGGCCCGGTGCCGGGTCACGGCGGGTAGCACTGCCTCGATGGGGCCGAATTGCCGCGTCAGGCCGCTGAGGGTCGCGCCGAAGACCGGCATTAGCCGCTCGATCTCCGAGCGACGCGAGCCCGGCAGGATCACCAGGGTCGGTGGCAGGGCCATGCGGGCCACCGCCTCGTCGGCATCGGGCCGTAGGTCGTCGAGGCGCTCGATGAGCGGATGTCCGACATAGGTGCAGGCCGGTCCGCCGAGGCGGCGATGGGCGTCGGGCTCGAACGGCAGGAGGGCGAGGACGTGGTCGATGAACGGACGCATCCGAGCGGCCCGCCACGGGCGCCACGCCCATACGCTCGGCGACACATAATCGACGATTGGCAAGCCCGGCATCCGTTTGCGTACGCGGGACGCCACCGCGTGGGTGAAGCCGGGGCTGTCGATGATGACGAGGACGTCGGGCCGGGCCTCGACCACATCGCGTACGGTCTGGCGGATGCGACGCAGGAGGGTACGCAGGCGGGCCGCCACGGGCAGGTAGCCCATCACCGCGACATCATCGATGGGAAACAGCGAAGTGAAGCCTTCGGCCGCCATGGCCTCGCCTCCGACGCCGCCGAAGCGGATCGGCCGGTCGGACAGGGCGGCCAAACCGCGCATGAGCTTGGCGCCGAGTTGGTCGCCGGAATCCTCGCCGGCGACGAGCCAGATTTTTCTCCCAGGGGGAACCTCGCTCATGCGTCGAGGCTCACACCGGTGAGGAAGAGGCCCGCCCGGTCGGCCGCCGCGACGGTGGCGGGCCGGTCGATGATGAGGGTGAACCCGGCCTGGATCGCGAGGCCGCTGCATCCCGCAGCGGCGGCGTTCACCACGGTGCGGGGACCGATGGCCGGCAAGTCGACCCGTAGGTCCTGCCCGCGCTTGGCGACCTTCACCAGCACGGTGCCGGCTTGCGCCGCGCCGTAGCCGAACGGCTTGCGTCCGAGACCTCGGGCGCGGGCGAGCATACGGTCGGTTCCCTCCGGCCCTTCGACCGCGATGGCGCGCTGGGCGACCATGACGGCGGCCTGACCGACATCGTAAGGAGCTAAGGCGCTCAGGAGCGCACGACCGGCCGCGATGGATTCGGCGGCGGCGGCGTCGGGGCGAAAGCGGCCCATGATCCCCTCGGGACTGAGGAGATCGGGCGCAGCCTCGTGGACGCCGACGATGCCGTGGCCGTTCTCCTCCAGCAACGCGAGGGCGCCGCGCAGGAGCCGGTCGTCGCCGCCGCTGGCGATGGCCTTGAGGGCATCGCGGTTGCGCAGGGCCGCCGCCGCGTTGAGGATGGCGGCGGGATTTGGCCGGGAGACGCCGCCGGCCGGCACCACGCTCACTGGACCCCAGGCTTTCAGGATCGCCAACACCCCGGCGATGTCGAGGAGATCGACGGAGGCGGCCGCGCGCGCGCGCATCGCACGTTCGGCGAAGCCCCGGATCGCCAGGATCCGGAACGGGCGTCCGGCGCGGTCGAGGGATTCCGCCACGAGTTCGGGCAGACGCCCCGCCCCGGCGACGAGAACGAGGGGGGCCGTCAGCGCGGTCACGGCGCGCTCGGACTTTCGCGCGGGGTACAGATCGAGCGCTTTCCGCCGGCGCGGATGAACGCGACGATCTCGGCGACACCGCGATGCGAATCGAACTCGGCCGCCACGTCCTCGACCCGCTCCATGAGCGTACCCTCGGGCGCGAACAGCAGCCGATAGGCGCGGCGCAGGGCGTGGATATCCTCGCGGGCGAAGCCCCGACGCTGCAGGCCGATGATGTTGAGGCCCGACAGGTAGGCGCGGTTGCCGAGCGCCATGCCGTACGGGATGCAATCGTTCTCCAGCCCCGACAGGCCGCCCACGAAAGCATGCGCTCCGACGCGGGCGAATTGGATCACCGCCGCGCCACCGCCGAGAATCGCGAAGTCGCCGACGCTGCAATGCCCAGCCAGCATGACGTTGTTGGAGAAGATCACCCCGTTGCCCACCCGGCAATCGTGCCCGACATGGGAGTTGGCCAGGAAGGTGCAGTTGTCACCGACCGTGGTCTCGAGGCCGCCGCCGGCGGTCCCCGGATTCATCGTCACGCCCTCGCGGATCAGGCAATCGGCGCCGATGGCGAGAGTCGAGGGCTCGCCCTTGAACTTCAGATCCTGTGGCGGATGCCCGATGGAAGCGAAGGGATAGAGCCGCGTGCGCGGCCCGATGGCGGTCCGGCCCGCCACGACCACATGGCTCACGAGTTCGCAGCCGTCGCCGAGACTGACCTCCGGACCGACATGGCAGAACGGGCCGATCCGCACGTCCGCCCCCAGGGTGGCGCCATCCTCCACGATGGCGCTGGGGTGGATCCCCACGGGCGTCGTCACTCCGTCACCAGCATGGCGCCGATCTCGGCCTGGGCCACCAGGGTGTCGCCGACGCGGGCCTCGCCCTGGAACCACCACATGGTCTTGCGCTGGTTCAGCTTCGTCATGTGGTAGCGCACGGTGTCGCCGGGCACGACGGGCTTGCGGAACTTGCACTTGTCGATGGTCATGAAGAACACCTGCTTGGTGCGCAGCTCATCGGTCATGATGTGCCGGCAGCAGATCGCCCCCGCCGTCTGCGCCATGCCCTCGATGAGGAGGACGCCCGGAAAAACCGGCAGGCCGGGGAAGTGTCCGGTGAATTGCGGCTCGTTGATCGTGACGTTCTTGATGCCGATGCAGGACCGGTCACCGTCGATCTCGATGATTCGGTCGATCATCAGGAAAGGATAGCGGTGCGGCAGAAGCTCCAGAACCTTCTGGATATCGGCCGAGCCGAGTTCGCGCGGCATCTCGTTCATCGATCGAATCGTCTCTCTGGCGTGCGGCGACCCGCGATGCGTTCCGCCCAGCTCGGTTTGGGCCCGCCCTTTGGGTGGAGGAGACGTCTTTCGGCAGATTTCTCGCCCGATGCAACCCCCAACGACTGGCGCTACTCACCCGGCGAACTCGAACGACCCGAACCGAACCGCTGACAGCAACGTGATTTGGTCTGTCGGTCGATGTGAAATTCGCGAGTATCCAACCGATCGAAATCGCGCCATGACGTACTGTATCCACCGGATTCAAATTGATCGCAGCCACTCTTCCAGCCAAGGAGCCTGGAATTTTTTTGCACTGACATCCGATTCTTGAAAGCCGAAATTTTTTGCCCTTCTATCTCCACGCGGAAAAATGATATCCGGCTTCGCCTCGCGATAGGCGCCTTGAAACTTAACGCATGTGAGGACCGCTCGTGCTGGTGCATTGGATCAAGCTGTGCCCGCCTCCAAGGTGAACCGCTTCCGCCGGAAGCTCGAAAGTCTCGCGTCCCTCTCGCTTTTGGACGGCGACCTCGTGGACCGAATGCTCCTGAAGCAGGATCTCGCGCCCGCTCGGACAGACCTCGTCCCGCAGCATGAGCGTAGCGGCGGTCGTCTCGTGCTGATGGAGGGATTCGCGTGCCGATACCGGAATCTGCTCGGGGGACGCAGGCAGATCACCGCCTATCTGGTACCCGGAGATAGCTACGACCTCGATACGGTCCTGGAAAGCGACACCGACCATGCGATCATGGCACTCACCCCGGTGCGCGCGGTGCGCCTCTCGCCTGCCGAGGTGAGCGTGCTGATGCGGGAGGCGCCTGCGGTCGGTGAAGCTCTGCGCCGCGCCGCGCGCATCGAGGAAGCGACCTTGCGCGAATGGCTCGTCAATATCGGCGGCCGTCCGGCCCTGGCGCGGATCGCGCATCTGTTCTGCGAACTCGACTGGCGCCTGAAGGCGGTGGGCCTCGTGGAGGATGACCGCTTCGAGATGCCGATCACCCAGTACGATCTCGCCGACACGGCCGGTCTGTCGAGCGTCCACGTCAACCGGACGCTTCAGGATCTGCGCCGTCAGGGCCTCATCGCTTTGGCGGGGCGATCCCTGACGATCCTCGACCGCACGACCCTTCAGGCCCTGGGGGACTTCCAGCCCCATTATTTACGCCACCGCGTTGCGGCATGACGGATCGCGCACGGGCACGCCGTGCGCGATCCCGTCAATCCTTCGAGTCCTCGGCGGGGGCGCGTTCGGCGAGGCGGGCCAGGGTCGTGAGTTCGCGGAACCAGGCCCGAACGGGCTTGGCCGGGGTGCCGCCCCAGCGGCTGCCGGGGGGCACGTCGCGGTTCACGTTCGAGGATCCGGCGATCTGCGCCCCCATGCCGATGCGCAGGTGACCGACGACGCCGACCTGACCGCCGAGAACGACATAGTCCTCGAGGGTGGTCGAGCCCGAGATGCCGACGCCCGAAACGATGACGCAATGGCGGCCGATCACCACGTTGTGGGCGATCTGCACGAGGTTATCGATCTTGGTCCCCTCCCCGATCACCGTGTCGCGGCTGGCGCCCCGATCGATGGTGGTGTTGGCGCCGATCTCGACATCGTCCTGCACGATCACCCGGCCAATCTGCGGCACCTTGAGATGACCGCCCGGACCCATGGCGAAGCCGAATCCATCCTGGCCGATCCGCGCCCCGGGATGCACGATGACCCGGTTGCCCACGAGGGTGTGGATCAGGGTGACGCCGGCACCGATGGCGCAGTCGCGCCCAACTCGGACATTGGGGCCGAGGACGGCGCCCGGGCCGATGACGGTGCCGGATCCGATCTCGGCATCCGGCCCGATCACCGCGCCGGGATCGACGCGCACGCCGTCCTCCAACCGGGCTTGCGGATGGACATGGGCGCCCGGCGCGATTCCCGTCGAACCGAACAGGGAAGCCGGTCGCATGGCGTCCGGATGTAGTCGGGCCAGGATCCCCGCATAGGCACGGTAGGGATCACGCAGCACGAGGGCGACGGTCGTACTCGGGACGCGGGCGGCGAAGCGTGGGGAGACGAGGCACAGTCCGGCACGAGTCCCGCTCAGGGCATCGCCGTAGCGGGCATTGTCCATGTAGGCGATGTCGTCCGGGCCGGCGCTTTCGAGGGGAGCCGCCCCGCTGAAGATCGTCTCCGGATCGGCGCCGGAGGGCAGTGAAACGCCGACAGCCTCGGCGATGGCGCCGAGGCTGAGGGTGGTGTCGGGTGAGAAGAAGACGGGATCAGCCATGACCGGCAACGCGCCGCCCTCCGAAAAGGGCGACGCTCTCGGTGTTCTTAGAAGCGGGAGCCACCGGAGAACCGGAAGGCCTGGAGCTGATCCTTGCCGATCCGGAAGTTGGTGCCCGGAACCTTCACGCCCTCGTCCTTGGTCAGGGCGTAGGCGTAATCGAAGCGGATCGGGCCGAGCGGCGAGTTCCACAGGATGGAGGCGCCGATGGACGACCGGATCACCGCCTTGTCGTGGACGTTCACGCACTCGGGTTCGACGCCGATGGTCGCGGAGTTGAAGTTGCAGACGCCGCCGGGGGCGATGCCGTTGATGAAAGCATCGCCGTTGACGTTGAACTGCGTACGGCCATTGTAGCCGAACAGCGTACCGGCATCGGCGAAGACCGCGCCCTTGAGACCCAGATCCTTCGGGATACCCCAGATCGGGAATTGAAGCTCGACGGTGCCACCCACGTAGGTGCTGCCGCCGATGGCGTTGGACCGGCTGTCGGCGATGCCGACGTCACGCGGGCCGAGGCCGTTGGGGGCGAAACCACGGACCAGCGACGGGCCGAGGAAGAACTGATCGGTGATGCGCAGGGGCTCGTTGTTGAGCGCCGAGATGTGACCGCCCTGAAGGCGAATGAAGCCGACGACGTCCTCGTAGAATTCCTTGTAGTAACGGGCGTCACCCGTCACGCGGAAGAATTTCGAGTCGCCGCCGATGCCGGCGACGTCCGGCTTCAGCTCGGCGTAGAGACCGTTACGCGGCAGGCCGATATTGTCGAGGGTCGAATAGGCCAGCGTCAGACCGGCGAGCGACGTCAGGGTGTTGCCCTGTGATCCCTTGAGGGCGATGGAGGCCTCGCCGTCGAAGGCGCAGTTCGGGTACTTCGCCAAGCCAGCGAAGTCAGGACGCGGCACACCGTTAACGATGTCGTTCGCACCATACACTTGCGTGTACCCGGGAATCGGGTTCGAACAATCGTTGTACGGCCGCTTGAGCGTGTTCGGAACCTTCAGCTCGGTGTTGTAGAGCGAGTACCGCAGCGTGACGCCGAATTCTTCCGTGATCGGCAGGCCCACGCGAATCTGACCGCCGTAGACGGTGGTCTCGTAGCGCGAGAAGCGGGTCTGGTCGGAGTACTTGTAGAACGCATCGAAGCCGGCCGCGAGCCGATAGCCGAGGAAGTACGGTTCCGTGAACGAGAAGTCGATGCCGCGGGCGAACTGACCGGCAGTACCGGCGACACGCACGTACTGACCACGACCGAGGAAGTTCGATTCGGAGACCGAGACTTCACCGATGATTCCGTCCTGGGTCGAGTAGCCACCCGCGACGGAGAACGAACCCGTGGGCTGATCCTCGACGTCGATGTTGATGATCACGCGGTCGGCCGCCGAGCCCGGCTCGTTGGAGAAGCGGACCTTCTTGAAGAAGCCAAGGCCGTTGAGGCGACGCTCGGCCCGGTCCGTCAGCACGCGGTTGTAGGCGTCGCCCTCGGTGATATCGAGCTCGCGGCGGATGACGTAATCGCGCGTCCGGGTGTTGCCCCGGATGTTGATGCGCTCGACGTAGACACGCGGGCCGTCCTCGACCACGAAGCCGAGGGCCACCGTATGGGTGGCCGGGTCACGCTGTCCGGTGGGACGCACCTGAGCGAAGGGATAACCCTGACGGGCGACCTGGTTCGTGACGCCGCTCAGCGTCCGCTCGACATCCTCGGCGTTGTAGACGTCGCCGACCTGCGCCCGCACTTCACCATCGAGGCCACGGGCATCGAGGCCGGGCAGGCGCGAATCGATGGCGACGGCGCCGACCTTGTACTGCTGACCTTCGTCGACGACGATGTCGATGACCCAGCCGGCATCGGTCTCGGCCTCGACGTAGCGGGCATCGGCCTTCACGACCCGGAAGTCGGCGTAGCCATTCTTCAGGTAGAAGCGGCGCACGAGTTCGAGGTCGGCGGCGATCCGGTCGGGATCGTACACGTCGGACGTCTTGATGAACGAGAGGAAGTTCATCTCCGACGAGGACATGAGCTCCTTCAACTTCTTATCGGAGAATTCCCGATTGCCGCTGAAGTTGATCGCCTTGATGCCGGTCTTGTCGCCTTCCTCGATGACGTAGATCACGTCGAGGCGGCCGTTCGGCAGATCGACGGTGCGGAAGCTGACCTTGGCGCTGCCACGGCCCGACCGGCGATAGATTTCGCGGATGCGCTGAAGGTCGGCCGTGACGATGCCCTGATTGAAGGGGCCACGGGCCTTGGCCTCGACCTCGCCTTCGAGGGTGGCCTTCTCGACCTTCTTGTTTCCTTCGAACACCACGCGGTTGATGATGTTGTTCTCGCGAACGGTCACGACGGTGCTGCCGCCGCTGCGAGACACCTTCACGTCGGAGAACATGCCGCTCGCCAGCAGGTTGCGGCGGGCTTCCTCGGGAGACCCCGAGGCGGTGCCGGTCACGTAAGACCGGATGGTATCGGAATCGACGCGCTTGTTACCCTGGACGACGATCTGCTCGGCCTGCGCCGTGCCACCGAGAACCAGCCCAGCGGCTGTGGCGGCGACTAGGACGATGGTCTGCTCCGCCGACTTGCGTCGGCGCTTCCCCGTCATCGACATCATGTAATCGCCCGTCTCTTTTTATCAGTACGGGTTTGCACCCGCGGACGGGCGCCGGTTCTCCGGTCGTCCCGTCATCTGGTCTCAGGCTCAGCTTCTACCGGGTTTGCCGGTCGAAGCAAACGCCGGGGCGTCCGCCCCACAGGGGATTTCGGGGACACGTGGCGTTCCGGTCACGGGCGATGAACCATTCTCTTCGAACATGGTGAAGAAATCCTCACCACAATCCCCCTGCCCGGCGGATTCACCCGCCATGCTTGGGACTTGCGTCCGGTCCGACCGGCCGCCGAAGCCCGGTCAGGTGCCCCGCGCTCCCCAGGAGGCACCGAGGTTCAGCACGTCGTTCCAGGCCGCGAACAGCATGAGGAACAGTACGAGGGCGAGGCCGATTCGGAAGCCGATTTCCTGCGTGCGCTCGCTGAGGGGGCGGCCGCGCACGGCCTCGAAGGCATAGAAAAGGAGGTGGCCACCATCGAGGAGCGGCACCGGAAACAGGTTGAGGAGGCCGATGGAGACCGACAGCAACGCTATGAGGCCGATGAGGCCGCCGACGCCGCCGACCTTGGCGACCTCGCCCGAGACCCGGGCGATGCCGATGGGACCGGACAGCTGATCCGCCGATTCCCGCCCGGTCACGAGCTTGCCGATGTAGTCCACGGTGCGGTCGACCACGAAATAGGTCTCGTAGACGCCCTGCCCGATCGACTGCACGGGTCCGTAATGCACCAGCTTGGCCTCGTGCCCCTGCGGCCCGCGAATGCCGAGGCGCCCGAATCGGTGACGGCCGAACGGTGTACGCTCCTCGACCCCATCGGGGATCGCCGTCAGCACCTTCGTCTCGCCGCTGCGCTCGACCGTGATGGCGAGGCTGGAACCGGCGCTCGCGGTGACGGAGCGCTGCATGTCGGCGAAGCTCTGCACCGGGGAACCGTCGATGGCCCGGATGATGTCACCGGGCTGGAAACCGGCGCGCTCGGCGGCGCTGCCCGCGATCACCGCCTCGACGCGGGCCGGAACCTCGTAACGGCCGCCGAAATAGATCGACCCGGAGAACAGCACGATGGCGAGGAGGAAGTTGGCGATGGGGCCGGCGGCCACGATGGCGGCGCGCTTCCACAGGGGCTGCGTCGCGAAGCTCGTGGCGCGCTCCTGCGGGGTCATGCGGGCGACGGCCTCGGTGTCCGGCACGCTGGCGCCATTGGCATCGCCGTGGAACTTGACGTAGCCGCCAAGCGGTACGGCCGAGAGTTTCCAGCGGGTCCCGTGACGGTCGTTGAAGCCGAACAGTTCCGGGCCGAACCCGAGGGAGAAGGCGTGGACGCCGACCCCGCACCAGCGGCCGACGAGGAAGTGCCCCATCTCGTGCACGAACACCACGACGCTGAGCACGATCAGGAACGGGATCACGTTGCCGAAGAAACCGGCGGCTGTTCCGCCCATCGCAGTCAGAAAGTCCATCGTCGTTCCTCGCGGCGCGCAGCGGCCCACCGATTCGCCTGTAGCAGATCGGCACCCGGAGCGGCGAACGCAAATGCGTCAGGATGGTTGTGCCGCCGCACCGGGGCGAAGACCAGACGGAAACCCGGCTTTCCTGCGATCTCGGTAAAGACCGGACCGGCTCAATGGCCGCCCCCGCCCGCGAGGGCCGCGCGGGGGCGGCGGATAAACGGCACGGCGCAGGCCATGAGCAGGAAGAGGCCGGTGAGGACGAGGAACACGTCCGAGAAGCTCATCACCAGCCCCTGGATGCGGACGACGTTCATCATGGCTTTCAACGCCATGGCGTCCGGGTTGCCGCCCAGCCCCTCGAAGCTGCGCCGAGTCATCTCCAGGCGTTCGAGCACGGCGGTGTTGGTCCAGGTGAAGCGCTCGTGCAGGCGGGGGAGGTGGAGGTCCCAGCGGTCGTTCAGAACCGTGTTGATGAGCGCGAGGCCCACGGCGCCGCCGAGATTGCGCGTGAGATTGTAGAGGCCGGAGGCGTTCTTCATCCGGGCCGGTGGCAGGGTTCCGAGGGCGATGTTGTTGATGGGGATCATGCACAGCATCAAGGAGCAGCCGCGCAGGATCTGCGGCAGCAGCAACTCGCCGAAATCCCAGTCCTTGGTGAGACCGGTGACGATCCAGGTGCCGGCGGCGAAACCGATGAAGCCGAGCCCCATGGGAATGCGCGGATCGACCTTGCCGAGGAAGCGACCGGCAATGGGCGCGGTGGCGAACATGCACAGGCCGGAGATGAACATGGTCTCGCCGATCTGCAGGGCGGAGTAGCCGCGCACCCGCCCGAGATAGACCGGGTAGAGGTAGGTCAAGCCGTAGAGGCCGATGCCGAGGACGAAGCTGAACAGACAGCCGGCGGTGAAGTTGCGGTCCGAGAACGCCCGCAGGTCGACGATGGGCTCGGGCGCCGTGAAGGCGCGCCAGAAGAAGGCCGGCCCGGCGACGGCGCAAATCATCGCGCAGGCGAGCACCGCCTCGTCGGCGAGCCAGTCGTGGTTCGGCCCCTCCTCCAGCACGTATTCGAGGCAGCCGAGCATCAGTGCCATGAGAACGAGGCCGTACCAATCGAACCGCCGAAACAGGGCGAGGTTCGGCTCGTCGAAATCGACCAGCAGATACGTCGAGACCGTCACGACGATGCCCGGCACGACGTTCACCAGGAACAGCCAGTGCCAGTCGAACAAGTCGGTGAGGTAGCCACCCACCGTCGGGCCGATGGTGGGGGCCAGCGTCGCCACGAGGCCGATCATCGGCGAGACGATGGAGCGCTTCGAGGGCGGGAAGATCGTGAAGGCCGAGGCGAACACCGTCGGGATCATGCCGCCGCCGATGAAGCCCTGCAGGGCCCGCCAGACAATCATCTCGTTGATGCTCGTGGAGGTGGCGCACATCAGGCTCATGAGGGTGAAGCCCCCGGCCGAGATCACGAACATCCACCGGGTGGAGAGCACCCGCGAGAGGAAGCCTGACAGGGGAATCGCGATGACCTCGGCGATGAGGTAGCTCGTCTGCACCCACGGGATCTCGTCGCCCGATGCCGAGAGACCCGCCTGGATCTCCGCCAGCGACGCCGACACGATCTGGATGTCGAGGATGGCCATGAACATCCCGAACACCATGCAGACGAACGCCACCATGCGGCGGCGGTCGAGGGGGGGCTCGGCGGCTAGAACGGACATCGGTGCGCCCATGGCGGCGGCTCTTACGGCTGGACCGCGGCGGTGCGGGTCACCCCCGCGCGGGTATCGACCCGCACGGTGACGGAGAGGCCCGGGCGCAGGAGCCCTTCGCGGGCGACGTCCGCCGGCACGCGCACCCGCACGGGCAGGCGCTGGACAATCTTGGTGAAATTGCCCGTGGCGTTGTCGGGCGGCAGCAGGCTGAACACCGAGCCCGAGGCCGGCGACAGGGATTCGACGAAGCCGACGATGTCGCGATCCGGGTAGGCGTCCACGGCGATGTGGACGGGCTGGCCGGCCCGCATCCCCTCGACCTGGGTCTCCTTGAAGTTGGCGTCGACGCGGACGCTCTGGAGCGGCACCAGGGCGGCGATGCGCGAGCCCGGCGCCACGTAGGCGCCCGCCTCCACGGCCTTGTTGCCGATGACGCCGTCGAACGGCGCGTGCAGGACGGTGAAGGCGAGGTCGCGGGCGGCCCGCCGCTCGGCCGTCCGGAGTTCGGCCGCGAGGCTCTCGGCCTCCGCGCGCTGGGCCCGCAGGACCTCGACCTGGGCCTTCATGGCGACGAGGGACGCTTCGGCCCCCTTCTCGGCGGCTTGGGTGCGGTCCCGATCGGCCCTCGCCTGCTCGATGCGGGCTTTCGCGACGAAATCGACCTTCTCGAGCTGTTGCTGGCGCGCGTAATCCGCCGCCGCCCGCACGGAATCGGCCCGCGCCGCCTCGATCTGCGCCGCGCTCTGCAGCAACTGCGCCTGGGCTGCTTCCACCTGCCGGCCGATACGGGCGATGGCGGCCTCCTGGGTGGCGAGCTTTTCGTGCGCGGCTTCCTGGGCGAGGCGATAATCGCCGTCGTCGATGCGGGCGATGACATCGCCGGCCTTCACCGCCTGCCCGTTCACGACCGGGACCGCCGCGAGGTAACCCGGCACCTTGGCGGCCAGCACCGAGATGTCGGCTTGGACGTAGGCATCGTCCGTCGAGACGAAGAAACGTCCGACCGTCCACCACGTATAAGCCTTGTAGCCTCCTCCCCCGAGAATCGCGGCGGCCAGAAGGAGGAGGACGAGCTTTCGCGCGACCTTGCGCGCAGGACGCGTTGCCTCGGTGGCCGGAACGGTCGGGGGTACCGACGGCGCGGGTCGCGGGCCGGTGGCGCGTGCCGCCATCGTTTCCCCCTCCACAGGCACGTCGGTCTGCGAAGCGACGTCCCGATCCTCGGATTCACGCAGGGTCATGATCGCTCAAGCCGCCTCGAGTCTTGACCGAACCGTTCGGTCAACGCGATGTACGGGTTGAACCCCGGCTCGCCTCCCGCTAGTTAGATTGACCGAACGGTTCGGTCAAGGCTGGGAAAATTCGATGGTCAGTGGGGTGAGAGCGCCATCCGCGAGTCTCGGCGAAGGCGCTGCCCGGGGCGAGCGGACGTCTTCGGAAACCGACAAGAGGCGTCAGATCCTCGAAGGCGCCCGGACGGTTTTCCTCGCCTCGGGATTCGACGGCGCCAGCATGGGGGAGATCGCGCGGGCGGCCGGCGTCTCGAAGGGCACGCTCTACGTCTATTTTGATAGCAAGGAGCGCCTGTTCGAGGCCTTGACCATCGCGGAGCGCCAGGGACTGGCGGAGGCTCTGTTCCACCTCGACGCCGACGATCCCGATGTCGCCGGCGTTCTCACGCGCCTCGGTCATAGCTATCTCACGGAACTCGCGCGCCCCGACCATGTGGCGGTGATCCGGATGGTGATCGGCGCGACGGAAAAGTTTCCGCGCTTCGGCCAAGCCTTTTACGAGGCCGGTCCGGTGCAGGGCGTCACGCGCCTGACGACCTATCTCACGCGGCAGGTGGGGGCGGGGCGCCTCGTGGCGGCCGATCCCGAACTTGCCGCCCTGCACTTCCTGCACCTGTGTCAGGCCGGGCTCCTCACTCGCCTGCTGTTCGCCGTGGGCGAAGCGGTAACGGCCGAGGACATCACCCACCGGGTGGACGAAGCAGTACGGGTATTCCTCGCGGGTTACGGCCCGGAGGATCGCTGATCCGGGGTTTCCGAAGGGCTCGCCCTTCAAAACCCATTTTCAGGCGAAGGGCTGCGCCTGAATCAGGCCGCGAGGGCCTGCGTGCTCCAGGCGCGGACCTCTGCGTCGATGGCCAGAGCCTCGTCGACATCGGCCGGGGCCTGGCCGTGGATGCCGGCGAAATGCGTGCAGGCGCGCTCCACGAGGTCGCTGATTCCGTAGAAGCCGATGGCGCCCCGGATGAAGGCCGCGACGGCGATCTCGTTGGCGGCGTTCATCACCGTGGGCGCGGCGCCGCCATCCCGCAGCGCGGCGCGGGCGATGCGCAGGCACGGGAATCGGGCCTCGTCGGCGGCCTCGAAGGTGAGGCTCCCCACCGCCGCGAGATTCACCGGTCGACCGCGCGCGATGGTCAGGCGCTCTCCCAACCCGAGGCAATGCGCGATGGGCACCCGCATGTCCGGCATGGCGAGGCCCGCGGTCACGGCGCCGTCACGCCAGTTAATGAGGCCGTGCACGATGGATTGCGGATGCACGATCACGTCGAGGCGGTCGGCCTCGATGCCGAAGAGGTGATGCGCCTCGATGAGCTCGAGGCCCTTGTTCATGAGCGACGCCGAATCGATGTTGATCTTCATCCCCATCGACCAGGTCGGATGGGCGGCGGCCTGCTCGGGCGAGGCCGCGGCGATGCGCTCGGCGCTCCAGGTCCGGAAAGGGCCGCCGGAGGCCGTGATGGTCATGCTGGCGACATCCGCGACCTTGCCGTCGCCCAGCGCCTGCGCCAGGGCGTTGTGCTCGGAATCCACCGGCAGCAGGCTGGCGCCGTAGCGCTTGGCGTCGCGCATGAAGGCGTCACCGGCACAGACGAGACTTTCCTTGTTGGCGAGGGCCACGGTGCGTCCGAGGCGCAGGGCCGCGTGGGTCGGACGCAGGCCGGCGGCGCCGCTGACGGCCGCCATGACGATATCGGCATCCCGCGCGACGGCCTCCAGGACGGCGGTCTCGCCGGCTCCGTTCGGAATACCGGTGCCGGACAGAAGATCTTTCAGGAGTGGTCCCTGCGCGGCGTCCGCCAGGGCGACAAAATCGGCACCGATCTCACGGGCAAGCTTCGCGATGGCCTCGGCATCACGACCGCCCACGAGGGCGCCGACGCGAAAGCGCTCTGGGTGCTGGGCGAGGAGATCCGTGGTGGAGCGGCCGATGGAACCGGTGGCACCCAGGATGGAAACGGTGAGACTCAACGCAAACGTTCCTTCAGACCGCGCCCATGCGATGCGCGAGGAGATACAATCCAGCCAGCAGCGCCACGGCCGCGAACCCGTCGAGGCGGTCCATGACACCGCCATGGCCGGGAATCGAGCGGCCGGAATCCTTGACGCCCCAATGCCGCTTGAGGGCCGATTCGGCGAGGTCGCCGGCCTGGCTGAACACCGAGGCGGCGGCACTGACGAGGCCGACCACGAGGAGCGAGGTCGCCGCGAGGGGGCTCCAGCCGTAGCCGCGTGCCAGCATCACGAGGCCGATGCCCGCGAGGGTGCCGGCCGCGAGGCCGCCGAGGGCGCCCGACCACGTCTTCTTCGGGCTCACGGCCGGCATGAGCTTCGGACCTCCGAACGTCCGCCCGGTGATGTAGGCGACAACATCCGTCGACCAGACCACGGCGAACATCCAGGCCGGGCCGAGGATGCCGATGGCGGGATCGTCGCGTAGGCCCGGTGGCACCAGGGCGACGACGGTCCCACCCGCGAGGCCCGCCACGGCCCGGCCCCGTGCCGCCCCGTCCTGGGCCAGCACGAGGAGACCGAGGGTCCCGAGGGCCGCGACCCCAAGAAACACGATGGGCGCGGCGCCCTCGCGCAGGCAGAGGGACAGGGCCACGAGGGTCACGCCGATGAGGGTGAGCAGCAGACGGCGCGGTCCGGTACGGCTCATGCCGATCCATTCCGCCGTACCGACGAGGGCGGCGGCCAGCCACACGAGGGCGAACAGACCGCCGCCGATGATCAGGGCCGAGACGACGACGGTCGCCAGCACCACGCCGGAGACGAGGCGGAGTTGGAATTCGCGCCCCGCCAGGGGATTGCGCCGGATGCCGGAGGCGGCTTCGCTCGGAGTCGCCATCACCCGGTCTTGCCGCTGAGGCCACCGAAGCGCCGATCACGGCGATGGTATTCGCCGATCGCCGCGACGAATGCGTCGTGATCGAAATCCGGCCATAGGGCCGGCGTCGTCACGTACTCGGCATAAGCCGTCTGCCACGTGAGAAAGTTCGAGAGGCGCATCTCGCCCGAGGTGCGGATGACGAGGTCGGGGTCGGGGATGCCGGCGGTGTCGAGGGCCGCCGTGACCGCGTCGCTGTCGATCGCCTCGGCGGCCAAGCGGCCTTCCGCGCAGGCCCGCGCGAGGGCACGCAGGGCCCGGACGATTTCCTGCCGGCCGCCGTAATTGAACGCCACCACGAGGGTGAGGCCTGAATTGTTCCGCGTCATCGCCTCGGCCTCGTCGAGGAGGCCGACGATGTCGGGGGTCAGCCCGTCGCGGTCGCCGATGATGCGGACACGGACCCCGTTGCGGTGGAGATCGGCGAGATCGCGGCGCACGAACAGCTTGAGCAGTCCCATGAGGTCGGCGACCTCCGTCGGCGGACGGCGCCAGTTCTCGGACGAAAAGCTGTAGATCGTGAGGTAATCCACCCGCAGGTCGATGGCCGAGCGCACGGCTCGGCGTACGGCCTCGACGCCCCGCCGATGCCCCTCGACGCGGGGCAGGCCCCGGCTGGCCGCCCAGCGGCCATTCCCGTCCATGATGATGGCGACATGGGCCGGGGCCGGAAGGGCGAGACCGGCGGGAAGCGCAGGGCCACCCCGCGCGTCTTCGGCTCCAGCCTCGATATGACGCGCGCCTTCGATCCGCCCCAACGCGCCCCTCCCCTGCCCAATCCAGTCCGCTCACGAATCCCGCGGGTGCAGGAATCGTACCCGGGGATCCGGACCCGATTCCATAGCGTCGGATGCAGGCGTTCTTCCAGTCTAACTCGAACGATTTGAAGGCGCTGACGTCTCAAACCTGCATGATTTCCTTTTCCTTGGCGGCCAGGACACCATCGATCTCGGCGATGTGCGCGTCGGTGGCCTTCTGGACCTCGGCGGCCTGACGCTTCTCGTCGTCCTCGCTGATGGCGCCGTCCTTCTCCAGCTTCTTCAGATGGTCGAGGCCGTCGCGGCGCACGTGGCGGACGGCGACGCGGGCCTCCTCCGTGTACTTATGGGCAACCTTGACCATTTCCTTGCGGCGCTGTTCGTTCATCTCCGGCACGCGCAACCGGATGGTCTGCCCCTCGGTCTGCGGGTTCATGCCGAGATCGGACTCGCGGATCGCCTTCTCGACGGCGCTCACCATGCCGCGATCCCACACGGAGATGCTGAGGAGGCGCGGCTCCGGCACGCTCACGGTGGCGACCTGAGCCATGGGCATCATCGCGCCATACGCATCCACCTGGATGGGGTCGAGGATGCTCGGGGTCGCGCGGCCCGTGCGCAGGGACCCGAGGTCGCCCTTCAGGGAGGTCACGGCGCCCTGCATACGGCGCTTGATATCATTCAGATCGAATTCGGGGATGGCAGCCATGCGTTCAAGAGTCCCGACGCGAAGAGATTGAGGGGGGTCGGGCCTCAGGCCCGTTCAGCGGCTTCAATGAACCAAAACCCCGTGGCCCGCAAATGGCCTTCGGGGTTTGCGCGCCCCTGGATTCAGGGAACCACGCGGGTGGCGGGCGCTTCGCCCGTGAGGATCGCGCGGATCGAACTCGGGGCGTGCACGGAGCCGACCACGATGGACAGGCGGCTCTCGCGGGCCAGGGCGAAGGCGGCGGTGTCCATCACCTTGAGGTCGCGGGCAATGGCTTCGTCGTGGGTCAGGCAGTCGTAGCGGGTGGCGGAGGGATCGGTCTTCGGATCGGCCGAGTAGACGCCGTCGACCTGGGTCGCCTTGAGCACGGCCTCGCAGCGCAGTTCGGCGGCGCGCAGGACGGCGGCCGTATCGGTGGTGAAGAACGGGTTGCCGGTGCCGCCGGCCAGTACGATGACCTGGCCCTTGTCGAGGTGGTGCAGGGCCGGCTGCCGCGCGAAGGTCTCGCAGATCGTCGGCATCGACACCGCCGACATGGTGCGGGCCGGGACGCCAGCGGCGTTGAGGGCCGTCTCCAGAGCCAGCGAGTTCATCACCGTCGCCATCATGCCGAGCGAATCGCCGGTGGCGCGGTCGATCCAGCCGGCGGACGAGATGCGGGCTCCCCGGATCATGTTGCCGCCGCCCACCACGAGGGCGAGCTGGATGCCGGCCTCGCGGGTCCGGGCGATGTCCTCGGCGATGCCGGCGAGCGTCGGCGGATGCAACCAATAGCCGTCGGGGGCGGCCAGGGCCTCCCCGGAGAGCTTCACGAGGACGCGGCGAAACGGTGTGGTCTCCGGCATCGAGCCAGTCCCCTCAAAACCAGTCCCATCACGGACCGGAGAGCCAATCGGAAGCGGAGGGTGTCTAGCGCAAGCCGGGCCGAAACGTCGAGGGGCGGCGGCCTTTCGGCCACCGCCCCAAGATAATTTTAGCGAGATGTTTGTCGTCGGACCGAAGCCCGCATCAGCCGCGGGCGGCGGCGGCCACCTCGGCGGCGAAGTCAGGAGCCTCTTCCTTCTCGATGCCCTCGCCGAGGGCGTAGCGCACGAAAGCCTTCAGCACGACCGGCGCGCCGGCCTTGCCCTCGGCTTCCTTCAGGACCTGGGTGATCGTCTTCGAGCCGTCGTGCACGAAGGGCTGCTCGAGGAGGGTGACCTCCTTGTAGTAGCTTTTCAGGCCGCTCTCGACGATCTTGGCCAGCACGTTCTCGGGCTTGCCGGCGTTCTTCTCGCGCAGGATGTTGATCTCGCGGTCGAGGATCGTCTGATCGACGCCAGCGGCGTCGAGGGCCACCGGGTTGGTGGCGGCGACGTGCATGGCGATCTGGCGACCGAGGGTGGAGAGCACCTCCGCATCACCCTCGGACTCGAGGGCGACGAGGACGCCGATCTTGCCGAGGCCGTCGGCGACCTGGCCGTGGACGTAGGAGGCGATGACGCCCTTGGACACGTCGAGCTTGGCGACGCGGCGCAGGGTCATGTTCTCGCCGATGGTGGCGATGAGGTTGGCGAGGCTGTCCTTGACGGTGCCCTCGGCGCCGTCGAACTTGGCGGACTCAAGGCCCTCGAGGGTGCCGTCGGTGTCGAGGGCGAGCTTGGCGGCTTCGCGGGCGAAGCCCTGGAAGCTGTCGTTGCGGGCGACGAAGTCGGTCTCGGAGTTCACCTCGACGATGGCGGCGCGCTGGCCGACGGAGACCACGGCGACGAGGCCCTCGGCGGCGACGCGGCCAGCCTTCTTGGCGGCCTTGGCGAGGCCCTTCTTGCGCAGCCAGTCCACGGCGGCTTCGATGTCGCCATCCGTCTCGTTGAGGGCGCCCTTGCAGTCCATCATGCCCGCGCCGGTCTTTTCGCGGAGCTCTTTCACCAGTGCGGCGGTGATGTTGGCCATGGCCTGTCCTTTCTGGGACTCTTGAAGTTAGAGAGCCCGGCGCTCTGAAAAAAGCACCGGGCTTCAGGATGATGCTGTCGGAGGCGGCCCGCTGTCGGACACAGGTCCGGTGCGGGCCGCCCTGCGGGATCAGGCGGCGGCGGCGGCCTCGACGAAGCCACGGGCCTGATCGACCCAGCCGTCACGGCCGATGCGGCCGTTAAGCTTGAGGTCCGAATCGACCTTCGCGACGTCACCCTCGCTCATGGCAGCGAGCTGCCAGTAGTGGTAGATGCCGGCCTCGTTGAGCTTCTGCACGATCTGCGGGCCGGCGCCATTGAGCTTCGACAGGTCGTCGGGAGCGCCGCGGGGAGCCGAGAGCAGCTCGAAGTGCTCGGTGGATTCCACCAGGGCGGCGACGTCGGCCGCGTTCAGGGAACCGGCATCCTCGTAGGCCGGCAGCTCCTCGGCGGTGGGCTCTTCGGAGGCACCGAGGTCGATGCCGCTCGAACCCTGGCCGCGCGAGATACCGTCGATGGCGGCGCGGGCGATGAGGTCGCAGTACAGCGCGATGGCGCGGCCGGCGTCATCGTTGGCCGGGACGACGTAGGTGATGCCGTCCGGGTTGCAGTTGGTGTCGACGATGGCGGCGACGGGGATGCCGAGGCGCTGGGCCTCCTTGATGGCGAGCTGCTCCTTGTTCGTGTCGATCACGAACAGCAGGTCGGGCACGCCGCCCATGTCCTTGATGCCGCCGAGCGCCTTCTCGAGCTTGTCCTTCTCGCGCCCGAGCATCAGGCGCTCCTTCTTGGTGAGGCCTTGCGCGCCACCGTCGAGGATCTCGTCGACCTTGCGCAGGCGCTGGATCGAGCCCGAGATGGTCTTCCAGTTGGTCAGCATGCCGCCGAGCCAGCGGGAGTTGACGTAGTACTGGGCCGAACGCTTGGCGGCCTCGGCGATGGTGTCGGCGGCCTGACGCTTGGTGCCGACGAACAGCACGCGGCCACCCTTGGCGACGGTGTCGCTTACGGCCTGCAGGGCCTGGTGAAGGGCCGGCACGGTCTGAGCCAGGTCGATGATGTGGATGTTGTTGCGCGTCCCGAAGATGTAGGACTGCATCTTCGGGTTCCAGCGATGGGCCTGGTGCCCAAAGTGGGCGCCGGCCTCGAGGAGCTGACGCATGCTGAAATCAACGGCCATGATCTTCGTTCTCTCCGGTTATGCCGCCGTGGAGGAAGTGAACCGACCCCTCGGGGCCGCGATCACCGGAAACGCCCCATTCAGGCATGAGGCCGGCTCCACGTGTGGAATGGGCGGGGCCTTACCAGACGATTTTTAGAATGGCAAGGTTCTGGAAAGCAGAGTTTTGAAGTGTCGTCCGGATCAGCCGCCGAATACGGCGGCGATCTCCCCCTCGCCCATGATGCGGTAGGCCCCGGCATCGAGATCCCCAGGCAAGTCGAGGCCACCGATTCGGTCGCGGTGCAGGGCCACGACGTGGTTGCCCAGGGCCGCGAACATGCGCCGGACCTGATGGTAGCGCCCCTCGTGCAGGGTCACGGCCACCCGGGTTTCGCCGTGGATCTCCGTCTCGACGGGCAGCAGCGGCTTGTCCTCGCCCTCCAGCATCAGGGTGCCGGAGGACAGGATCGCGGCCTCGTTGCCCTTGAGCGGGCGGTCGAGGGTCACCTGATAACGTTTGGCGACATTGGATTTCGGCGCGATGATCCGGTGCAGCAGGGCGCCGTCGTCGGTGAGCAGCAGCAGGCCGGAGGTTTCCTTGTCGAGGCGGCCCACGGTGGAGAGGGCCGGATCGCGCCGTCGCCAGCGATCGGGCAGCAGGCCGTAGACGAGCGGGCCGGCTTCCTTGTGCGAACAGGTGACGCCGAGCGGCTTGTGCAGCATCAAGGCGACGCCCGGCGGCGGATCGAGGGGTTCGCCATCCACCAGCATGCGCTGGGCGAGATCGGGCGTCACGGGAATGCGCTGGTCCGAATCGCGCAAGGGCGCGCCGTCGAGGACGACGAGACCGGCGCCGGTGAGCAACCCGATCTCGCGCCGCGAACCGTAGCCCATATTGGCCAGCAGCCGGTCGAGGCGCAGGCTCGGGACCTTGCCGGGCCTGCTCACTTGCGCGCCTCGAACACCTTATAGCCACCCGAAGCGGCCTTGACCTCGACGGTCTTGAAGGCGGCATTGAGGGGCTTCTCGTACGGCAGGTGCATGTTGGCCGTGAGCCACAGGGTGCCGCCGGGACGCAGGGCCTCGGCCGCGCGGGCGATAAAGCCCTGGCCCAGCGCCTGGTCCTCGAAGCCGCCGTCATGGAAGGGCGGATTCATCACCACGAAATCGAGGCGACTGAGCCCGAGATTGCCGGCGCGGATATCGGCCCAGCGCAGGGTCGCGCGGGGATCGTCGACGTTGCGCCTCGCCATCTCGACGGCACGCCGATCGATGTCGATGAGGGTGAGCGCCGTCACCTTCGGCGAATGCAGCACGGATCGGGCCAGCACCCCGAGCCCGCAGCCGAAATCGGCGCCGCTACCCGCGAGGGGCGGCAGCAGCGACAGGAGCAGGGCCGAGCCCGGATCGAGGCGATCATAGGAGAAGATGCCGGCCTGCGAGCAGAGGGCGAGGTTATCGATGTGGCGCGGACCGCCCTCCTCCAGTGCGGCGTCGAGGTCCTGCAGCGTCTCGGGCCGCTCGACGAGGCAAATGCGGTGGTGGCGCCGGGCGCTCTCGGCGACGGGGGCCCCGAACCCCGTGAGTTCCTTTGCGAGGCGCGAACCGCCCCGGTCCTTCGGAGCGAGGGCCGTGAGGTGTCCTCCCGGTCGCAGGGCGCGCAGGGCTTGGGCGAGGACGTAGCGCCGCTCGATGGTGCCGGCGGGTGCCAGCACGTCGATCCGCTCCAGACTGGCGGACGCGACGTCCTCCAGGCGTGCTGAGCCGGGGATCAGGGGCGAGACCTGAACGGCCCCGTCAGAGCTCTCGGTGAGTTCGGCGGGCGGCAGGCCGTAGACGGCGTGATGGAACGAGGCGGTGGACATGATGATGTGATTCCGCCGCGACGGCGCACGCGCGCCCCGGCGGCTCTAAGCATGAACGAATGATGGACGTCGGGTTTCAGCGGGCCTTCCCAGAACTCCGGGCCCCTGGGCGGCTCTCCCTGGGAGGCCGACCACGGAGCGGGAGTTTTATGGAAGATACTCAGCCGCGTGGGAATTCCAGGCCCATCTCGCGGTAGCGCGCGGGATCGTCGGCCCAATTCTCGCGCACCTTCACGTGCAGGAACAGGTGGACAGTCTGCTCGGCGGCTTCGGCGATCTCGCGGCGCGCCGCCTGCCCGATGGCCTTGATGGTCTGGCCGCCCTTGCCGAGCACGATGGAGCGCTGACTCTCGCGCTCGACGAAGATCGTCTGCTCGATGCGGACGGACCCGTCGGTCCGCACCTGCCACTGATCGGTCTCCACGGTGGAGCGGTAGGGCAATTCCTCGTGCAGGCGGTCGTAGAGTTTCTCGCGGGTGATCTCGGCGGCGAGCATACGGATCGGCGCGTCCGAGACCTGATCCTCGGGGTAGAGCCACGGGCCTTTCGGCATCATCCCGGCGAGCGTCGTCTTCAGGGTGTCGATGCCGTCGCCGTTGAGCGCCGAGACCATGAAGGTGTGGGTGAAGGCGATGCGCTCGTTGAGCGAGGCGGCGAGCGCCAGGAGGCGGTCGCGGGGAATGAGGTCGATCTTGTTGAGAATCAGCACCTTCGGGCGCTTCACGTCGGGGAGCTTGGCGAGAATCGCCTCGACTTCGTCGGACACGCCCTTGCGCGCATCGATGAGCAGGCAGACGGCGTCGGCATCCGAGGCACCGCTCCAGGCGGAATGCACCATGGCGCGGTCGAGGCGGCGTTTCGGCGCGAAAATCCCGGGGGTATCGACCAGGATGATCTGCGCCGCGCCATCCATGACGATACCGCGCACCAGCGCCCGCGTCGTCTGCACCTTGCGGGAGACGATGGAGACCTTGGTGCCCACGAGACTGTTGAGCAGGGTGGACTTGCCAGCATTCGGAATACCGATGAGGGCGACGAAGCCGGCGGCGGCGTTCTCCGGCATCGGCGCTGCCGGCTGCGGCACCAGCGGCGGCAGATCCCGCGCGTCGTCGTGATCGTTCTCGAAATCGGGATCGGACATCGTGGGGTCAGGCATCGGGGGGATTTCCTTCGCGGACGTCCGCCGACGTCTCCTGGGTTAAGGGGAGATTCTGGGCCGTTTGTGGATTGAGGCCGAGCACTTCCCGCTCCAGCACGAGGCGGGCGGCCTCCTGCTCGGCGAGGCGCTTCGACGGGCCGGTGCCGAAGCCGGGCGCGAAGCCTTCGACGCGGGCGGCAATGCGGAACACCGGCGCGTGGTCGGGGCCGGAGCGCTCCACCACCTCGTAGACGGGGATCGGCAGGCCGCGACCCATGGCCCATTCCTGCAGGGAGGACTTGGCGTCGCGGCCCCGCGGCGCGGCGGTGTCGACACCCGGCGTGAACGCGGCCTCGACGATGGCCCGGGCCTTGGCATAGCCGGCATCGAGGAAGACGGCGCCGAGGATCGACTCGCAGGCATCGGCCAGGATGGTCTGGTTGCGGCGTCCGCCGCTCTGGACCTCGCCGGGGCCGAGGAGCAGATGGGGTCCGACATCCCAGGCCGTAGCGACGGCGGCGCAGGTCTCGCGCCGAACGAGGCCCGCGAGGCGACGGGACAGCTCGCCCTCATCTGCCCCCGGAAAGGCCTCGTACAGCAGGTCGCCGATGGCGAGGCCGAGCACCCGGTCGCCCAAGAATTCCAGGCGCTGGTAGCTGCCGAGCCGTCCGTTGCCGCTGGCCTTGCTGACATGGGTCAGGGCGAGGGTCAGGAGCTTCTGATCAACGAAGGCATGGCCGATCGCGGCTTCGAGCACGGCGAGGCCGGGCTTCGGACGGGGCGCGCGCCGCGCCCGGCTGGAGGGACGCGCCTCTTCGTCCACGATGATCTGCAACCCTAGTGAATGGTGGTGAACAGCCGGCCCCAGCGGACTTTCGCCGGCCAGTTCCAGATCTGCCACGCCGGCGTGCCTTCGTCGATGGAGAAGAAGATCATCTCCGCCCGGCCGACGAAATTCTCGAACGGCACGTAGCCGACGCTGGAGAGATCGCGGGAATCCGTCGAGTTGTCGCGGTTGTCGCCCATCATGAAGAACCGGCCCTCCGGCACGACGTAGGGCTCGGTGTTGTCCCAGTAGCCGTTGTCGCCGTCACGCTCGATCACCCGGTGGGTGACGCCGCCCGGCAGGGTTTCGAGGTACTGATCGACCTTCACCTGCTCGCCGTAGGGACCCGTGGTCTCGTAGGGCGCGATCTTCTCACGCTTCACCGGCACGTCGTTGATGTAGAGCAGACCGGCCTTCATCTGGATCTTGTCGCCCGGCAGGCCGATGACGCGCTTGATGTAGTCCGTGGCGTTGTCCTTCGGCAGCTTGAACACCGCGATATCGCCGCGCTTCGGGTTGGCCGCCCAGATCCGCCCGTCCGCCGTGAACGGCAGGTACTCGCTCAAGGGGAGCGAGTATTTGGAATAGCCATAGGAGTATTTCGAGACGAACAGGTAGTCGCCGATGAGGAGCGTCGGCACCAGCGATCCCGACGGGATGTTGAACGGCTGGAACAGCAGCGTGCGGACCACGAGGGCGATGAGCAGGGCCTGCCCGCCGACCTTAAGGGTCTCCTTGATGCTGGCCCAGGTCCCGGTCTCGGCGGCCTTCAGGTCATGCTTCGTCTGGTGGTCCACGCGGGCACGTTCCATCTGGCTGGCCTTGTCCGGTTCGCTACGGGAGGCCGGAATTCGAGTGTCGTCGGCTGTCGACGGTTGAGCGGCGGCATAGACCATGCGCCGGGGCGCCGCAACGCGACGGGGTCGGGTCGGCGGCTATGGGGTGTTCGACGGCACCGCCTCGATGATCACGAAGGCTTGCGCCATGGGCGGATCGTCCGTGAGGGTGATGTGGATCCGTGCCTCGTGTCCGGCCGGCATCATGGCGGCGAGCCGCGCCGCCGCCGCCCCGGTAAGCTCCAGGGTCGGGCGGCCGCCGGGGAGATTCACCACCTCCATGTCGCGCCAGAACACCCCCTGCGCGAGGCCGGTGCCGAGGGCCTTGGCGCAGGCTTCCTTGGCGGCGAAGCGCCGGGCATAGGACGGCGCGCGGGCGGCGCGGCCATCGCATTTCGCCCGCTCGCCCTCGGTGAACACCCGGTGGGTGAAGCGCTCGCCGTAGCGTTCGAGGGAGCGGGCGATGCGGCGGATGTCGCAGAGGTCCGAGCCGATCCCGACGATCATGCGGGCGTTCCCGCGCGGGCCGCGTCCATGGCGGCCCGCATGTCGCGGATGGCCTGGGGCAGGCCGACGAAGATGGCCTCGCCGATGAGGGCGTGGCCGATGTTGAGTTCGGCGATCTCGGGCAGGGCCGCCACCGGCCCGACGCTGTCGAGGGCGAGGCCATGGCCGGCATGGATCTCGAGGCCGAGGCCGGCGCCATGGGTCGCCGCGCGGGCGATCCGGGCGAGTTCCGTGGCGACGCGGGCCGCGTCACCCGCCGCGACCGCCTCGCAATAGGTGCCGGTGTGAAGTTCGACCACGGGGGCACCGAGGCGTCGGGCCGCCTCCATCACGGCCAAGTCGGGCTCGACGAACAGGGAGACGCGCACGCCCGCTTCACGCAGGGCCGCGATGCGCGGCGCGAGGTGATCGTGGCCGCCGACGATGTCGAGGCCGCCCTCCGTGGTGCGCTCCTCGCGCTTCTCCGGCACGAGGCAGGCGGCGTGGGGCTTCAACCGAATTGCCATCGCCACCATCTCGTCGGTGGCCGCCATCTCGAAATTGAGGGGCACCGTGAGGATACGGGCCAGCGTCTCCATGTCGGCGTCGCGGATGTGCCGGCGGTCCTCGCGCAGGTGCGCCGTGATGCCGTCGGCGCCGCCTTCCACGGCGATGCGCGCCGCCCGGATGGGGTCGGGATGGGCGCCGCCCCGCGCGTTGCGCACGGTGGCGACGTGATCGATGTTCACGCCGAGGCGCAGGGGCTGCGAAGAAAGGGGACGTGCGGACATGGTTCTGGCGTGCTCCAACGCGATCCCGCTCGGGATCGTCGCGGCCCGGCCATTCTCCCCGAGCGCGCGCTCGATGCCTACATAGGCGCAGCACGCACGAACGGGGATACGGCACGCCATGGGAATTCTCGACGGTCTGCTCGGCCACGGCAGCGACCTCTCGCCGGCGGAGGTCAACGAACAGCTCTCCGGCATCCTCGTGCCGGGCGAGATCGTTCAGGTAGCCTTCCGGATCATCCGCGACCTCATCGTATTCACGGACCGGCGCCTCATCCTCGTGGACAAGCAGGGGATCACCGGCCGCAAGGTCGCGTACATGACTGTGCCGTACCGGGCGATCACCTGCTTCTCCGTCGAGACGGCGGGCAATTTCGACCTCGATTCGGAGTTGAAGATCTGGGTCTCGGGCCGTGAGCCGATTCAGAGAACCCTGAAGCGCGGAGCCGATATTCTGGGGATTCAGCAGGCTATCGCGGCTTCGCTTCGGTGAATCGGAAGTCAGGCGAACGGTCGGCGTTCCTTGACATCCTGGCGGAATGATTTAAGCGCCAGCCCTCGCGTTCGCTCCGGCTGGGGGCTGAACGGACGGTGCCGATTCGTCGGCACAGGGGTCGGGTCCGTCCAACGGGCCGTCTCCGTCGTCCGGTGTCTCCGCCTTCGATCAACCGCTCGGGCCTTCAAACGGCTCGAAGGGCTTGGCGCCGGAGGAACCGCGTATGAACCGGCCCGACGCGTTTTGCCTACAGCACAACAGTTTCGTCGGGTCCCTTGGACATGAAGGGCCCGTTAATGCCTCTTTACGAACACGTCTTCCTGGCGCGCCAGGACGTGACGACCCAACAGGTCGAGACCATGGTCGAGACCTACAAGGGCGTCATCGAAGCCAACGGCGGCAAGGTCGAGAAGATCGAGATGTGGGGCGTGAAGTCCCTCGCCTACCGCATCAAGAAGAACCGCAAGGCTCACTTCACCCTGCTCAACGTCGATGCTCCCCCGGCGGCCCTCGCCGAAATGGAGCGCCAGATGCAGATCTCCGAAGACGTTCTGCGCTTCATGACCGTCCGCGTCGAAGAGCTCGAGTCCGAGCCGTCGGCGATGATGCAGAAGCGCGACCGCGATGACCGTAAGGATCGTGAGCGCGGCCGTCGTCGTGACGACGAAGGCTTCGGCGGCGGTGGTGGATTCGGCGGCGACCGCGAGCGCGGCGACCGTGGCGATCGGGGTGACCGGTCCGAGCGTAACTTCGGCGGGGAGGCTTAAGCGATGGCATTCGGTGCTGGACCCGGCGCGGCGCCTGCCGCTGGTGGTGGCGCGGGCGGCGGACGTCGTCCGTTCTTCCGTCGTCGCAAGACCTGCCCGTTCTCGGGCGTGAACGCGCCCAAGATCGACTACAAGGACGTCAAGCTCCTGTCGCGCTACGTCTCCGAGCGCGGCAAGATCGTGCCGTCGCGCATCACGGCGGTGTCGGCCAAGAAGCAGCGTGAGCTCGCCCAGGCGATCAAGCGCGCCCGCTTCCTCGGCTTCCTCCCCTACGTGATCAAGTAATCGCGTCGCCCCGGCCCGGTGATCCGGACCGGGGCACCCCGCGCGGCTTTGCGCGAGGGTTTCGTACCGGCCGTCGATGGTGAGGGCCGGGAGTCGTTGGGGCTGGAAACGCCTCTAACCCTGCCCGTGATCGGGACAGTGGGACAGCGGGATCCATGGGTCAGTTTTTCGGTATCGGCATCGGCGCGGGCCTCGTCTCCGCCCTCCTCTTCGGCCTATTGCTGAAGGCGACGCCCCTCGCCATCCTGCTCTATCTGCTCGCCCCCCTGCCGATCCTCATCGTCGGGCTGGGCTGGAGCCACCGCGCCGCCCTCGTCGCCGCCTTCACCGGAAGCCTGGCGCTGGCCCTCGTGGTGCAGCCCTTCCTCGGCATCGGCTACCTCGCCTATCTCGCCCTGCCCGCCTGGTGGCTGGCCTACCTCGCCCTGCTCGGCCGGCCCGGTGCCGACGGCACCATGGAATGGTACCCCACCGGCCGGCTGCTGGCCTGGACCGCCGGCACGGCGGGCCTCGCCTTTGTCGCCGTCGCGGTGATCGTGGCGCCGAACTACGAGACCTTCCATACGCAGCTGCGCGACATGACCCGCAGCATCGTGACGATCCAGATGCAGGGACGCGGAATGAACCCCGCTCCCGCCAAGCCCGTTGCACCCGCCGACAGCACCAAATCGGACGAGGCCAAATCGCCCGAGTCCCAGCCGGACGAGCCGAAACGGGCGGATGCCCTCCGCGAGGACGTGGCGGACGCCATCGCCCGCGTGGCGCCGGGCCTGGCGACGCAAGGGCTCGCGGTTCTCCTCGTCTTCTACCTCTGGGCCGCCGGCCGCATCGTCAAGATCTCGGGGCGCCTGCTCCGTCCGTGGCCCGACCTGCCATCCACCCGGATGCCGCGAGCGGTCCTGGCAATCCTCGCCGGCTCCCTCGTGCTGACGTTCGTCTCCGGCTATCCGGGCGTGCTCGGCGTCGCCCTCGCGGGGGCCCTGAGCGCCGCCTTCGCGATCCAGGGGCTCGCCGCCTTCCACGACCGCAGCCGGGGCCGCCCCGGGCGCCTCGCGCTGCTGCTCGGCCTCTACCTCATCCTGTTCGTCACGCAAGGCGTCGCCTTCGTGGCCCTCACCCTGTTCGGCATCGCCGACACCGCCCTCGACCGGCGCCGTCCCAAGGACGTGTCCGGATCATGAGCCCCGCCGCCGATCGACGGCGGCTTTCACCCCCCAACCGAAGGACCACCACCATGGAAGTCATCCTCCTCGAGCGCGTCGCCAAGCTCGGCCAGATGGGCGAGACCGTGAACGTGAAGCCGGGCTACGCCCGCAACTTCCTCCTCGCCCGCGGCAAGGCCCTGCGCGCCACCGCCGGCAACAAGAAGCACTTCGAGACCCAGCGCGCCCAGCTCGAAGCCCGCAACCTCGAGCGCAAGACCGAGGCCCAGGCCGTCGCCGAGACCCTCGAGGGCAAGAGCTTCGTGCTCATCCGCCAGTCGGGCGAGACGGGCGTGCTCTACGGTTCGGTCTCGACCCGCGATCTCGCCGAAGTCGTCACCGCCGAGGGCTTCACCGTCGGCCGCGACCAGTTCGCCCTCAACCAGCCGATCAAGACCCTCGGCCTGCACACCGTCCCGGTCGTGCTGCACCCCGAGGTCGAGGTCACCGTCACCGTCAACGTCGCCCGCTCCCCCGAGGAAGCCGAGCGTCAGGCCCGTGGCGAGTCCACCACCGAGCGTGAGGCGTTCAACCTCGACGACCTCGGTCTCGAAGTCGGCGCCGCCCTCGCCGAGGCTGGCGACGACCGCGAGTAAGACCCGTTCCCGTCCCTCGGGGCGGTGGACAATGGGGAACACGGCCCGCACGGGTTGACTTGTTCCCCATATGTTCCAGCATGGACGCCCGCGTCTCGCCCGAGTCGCGGGCGTTCGCGCGTTCATGGCAGAAGCCCTCCGGGCCTCGCCCGACGGACCGCCGGACGGGGAGCCGTCCGCCTATGGCCGGTTTCGTGAGAGACACTTAACCATGCCGGTCCATGGTCGGCCCCAGTATGATGGCGGACGGGAGTCTCGGATCCCCCGTTCGCCCAGGTGAAAACGAGTCGGAGCCTCGAGTCAGTCCATGGCCCTGCCCAATGCCCTGGTGGCGAACCTTCAGCCGGTGACGCAGGAATTCCGCGTCGCGCCCCACAACATCGACGCGGAGCAGGCCCTGCTCGGCGCGATCCTGGTCAACAACGACGCCTATTATCGGGTCTCGGACTTCCTCCTCGCCGAGCACTTCATGGAAGATGTCCACCGCCGGATCTTCGAGGTGGCGGCGAGCCTGATCAAGGGCGGCAAACTCGCGACCCCCATCACCCTGAAGACCTATCTCGGCGACGCGGATCTCGGCGGCCAGACGGTGATGCAGTACCTCGCCCGCCTCGCGGCCGAGGCCACGACGGTGATCAACGCCGGCGATTACGGCCGCACCATCTACGACCTCGCCATCCGGCGCCGGCTCATCACCATCGGCGAGGATCTGGTCAACGGCGCCTACGAGGCCCCGGTGGAATCCTCGCCCCGCGACCAGATCGAGGGGACCGAACGCCGCCTCTATGAACTCGCCGAATCGGGCAAGTACGACGGCGGCTTCCAGAAATTCTCCGAGGCGCTCACCACCGCCGTCGACATGGCGGCCAAGGCGTATCAGCGCGAGGGCAAGCTTTCGGGGATTGCCACGGGCCTGTCCGACCTCGACGCCAAGATGGGCGGCCTGCAACCATCGGATCTCATCATCCTCGCCGGACGCCCGGCCATGGGCAAGACCTCGCTGGTGACGAACATCGCCTTCAACATCGCCAAGGCCTACCAGGGCGAGAAGGGCGCGGACGGTATCGTCAAGACGGTCAACGGCGGCATCGTCGGGTTCTTCTCCCTCGAAATGTCGGCCGAACAGCTCGCCACCCGCATCATCGCCGAGCAATCGGGCGTCCCCTCCTACAAGATCCGCCGCGGCGACATCCGGCCGGAGGAGTTCTACAAGATCACCGACGCCGCCCGGGACATGCAGACGATCCCGTTCTACATCGACCAGACCGGCGGCATCTCCATCGCGCAGCTCGCCGCCCGCGCCCGGCGCCTCAAGCGCCAGAAGGGCCTCGATCTCCTCATCGTCGATTACCTTCAGCTCCTGTCGGGTTCCGGCAAGCGCTCGGACAACCGCGTGCAGGAGATGACCGAGATCACCACGGGCATGAAGGCCCTGGCGAAGGAACTCGCCGTGCCGATCATCGGCCTGTCCCAGCTCTCGCGTCAGGTTGAAAATCGCGAGGACAAGCGACCCCAGCTCTCGGATCTGCGTGAATCGGGCTCCATCGAGCAGGATGCCGACGTGGTGATGTTCGTGTTCCGCGAGGAATACTACGTCAACAACAAGAAGCCCCGCGAGGGAACGGAGGAGTTCTTCGCCTGGGAAGCCGAGATGAACCGCGTCCACGGCAAGGCCGAAGTGATCCTGGGCAAGCAGCGCCACGGCCCCACCGGCACCGTGGAACTGCAGTTCGACGCCAACATCACCCGGTTCTCGAACCTCGCCCAGTCGGACCGGATTCCCGATCAGCATATGTGATCGGATTTCCCGCAGCGCGCGCGCCGACCTGAAGGAAGTGAGACAGCCTGTGATCGAACCGAGCCACGGCGCCACCCTCACCATCGATCTCGGGGCCATCGCGGCGAATTGGCGTCGCCTCGCCGCCGAGGCGGGCGGGCTCACTTGCGCCGCCGTGGTCAAGGCCGATGCCTATGGCTGCGGCCTCGCTCGGGTGGCCCCGGCGCTGTGGGCGGCCGGATGCCGGACCTTCTTCGTGGCGCATCTCGGCGAGGCCGTGGCGGCCCGCGCGCTCCTGCCGGAGGCGACGCTCTACGTCCTGAACGGACTTCTGCCCGGCACCGGGCCGGCGCTCGCCGCCCACGGCTTACGGCCGGTCCTCGGATCGCGCGACGAACTCATCGAATGGGCGACCCTGTGCGCCGCTTCGGGAGTCCCCCTGCCGGCGGCGTTGCATGTCGATACCGGCATGAATCGGCTCGGGTTCTCCGTCGCCGACGCCCTGGTCCTGGCGGGCGATTCCCTCCTGGCCCAAGCCGGCATCGATCTGCTGATGACCCACCTCGTCAGCGCCGAGTTGCCCGAGGACGATGTCAACGCCCGGCAGGCGGCGGATTTCGCGCGGCTCCGCGCGGCGCTTCCACATCTGCCCGCTTCGTTCGCGAATTCGTCCGGGGTCTACCTCGGCGCATCCGCGCATCACGATCTGCTGCGGCCCGGCTACGCCCTGTTCGGCGGCAATCCCACGCCGGGGCGACCCAACCCGATGCGGCCGGTGGTGCGCTTGGACGCGGCGATCGTCCAGGTCCGCACCGTCACGGGCGGCGAGACCGCCGGCTACAACGCCCGCTGGACGGCGGACGGTCCGCGCCGCCTCGCCACCCTGTCGCTGGGCTACGCCGACGGCTATCCCCGGTCCGCGAGCGGCCGGGGCGCCGCCCTCGTGAACGGTGTGCGCTGCCCCATGGTCGGCCTCATCTCCATGGATCTCGTCATCCTCGACGTCACCGATGCGCCGGAGCCCAAGCGCGGCGACACCGCGCTCATCATCGGCGACAGCCTCGACATCGACACCGTGGGGCGAGCGGCCGGAACCATCGGGTACGAGATTCTGACGGGTCTGGGTTCTCGCTATGTTCGCCATTATGTGACAGGAACCGGGGCCTGAGGGCCTCTCCCGGACCCCGCGGTTCCCGTCACGATGGCCAAGATCCAACAGACATTCGTGTGCCAGTCCTGCGGCGCGGTCTACAACCGCTGGCGTGGCCGCTGCGAAGCCTGCAACGGCTGGAACTGCATCGTCGAGGAGAGCAGTGCCGCCGGCCCGCAATCCGGTCCGGTCAAGACGCGGCCGAGCCGGGCCAAGGGCCGGGTGTTTCCCCTGGAGGGCCTCACCGGCGCGGTGAAACAGGCGCCGCGCATCCCGTCCGGCATCGGCGAACTCGACCGCGTCACCGGCGGCGGCTTCGTGCGCGGATCGGTGATCCTTCTGGGCGGCGATCCCGGCATCGGCAAATCCACCCTCTTGATGCAGGCCACCGCCGCCATGGCGCGCACGGGGGAACGTGTCGTCTACATCTCGGGCGAGGAGGCGGTGGCGCAGGTGCGCCTGCGGGCCGAACGCCTCGGGCTCGCCGACATGCCGGTGGAGCTCGCCGCCGAGACCAACGTCGAGGACATCGTCGAAACCCTGTCGCAGGGCACACCGCCGGCCCTGTGCATCATCGATTCGATCCAGACCATGTGGACCGAGACGGTGGAATCGGCCCCCGGCACGGTCACGCAGGTGCGCGGCTCGGCCCAGACCCTGATCCGTTTCGCCAAGACCGTCGGTACCGCCGTGATCCTCGTCGGCCACGTCACCAAGGACGGCCAGATCGCCGGTCCCCGCGTGGTCGAGCACATGGTCGATGCGGTCGCGTCGTTCGAGGGCGACCAGGGCCACCATTTCCGCATCCTCCGGGCCGTCAAGAACCGCTTCGGACCCACCGACGAGATCGGGGTGTTCGAGATGACTGACCGGGGTCTGGCCGAAGTGCCGAACCCCTCGGCCCTGTTCCTCGCGGGCCGTGACCATGCCGCCCCCGGCACGGCGGTCTTTGCCGGCATGGAGGGGACGCGGCCCCTCCTCGTCGAGATTCAGGCCCTGGTGGCGCCCTCCTCCCTCGGGATGCCGCGCCGGGCCGTGGTCGGCTGGGACCCCAACCGCCTGTCCATGGTGCTGGCGGTGCTCGAAGCCCATGGCGGCATTCGGCTCGGCACCCACGACGTCTATCTCAATGTCGCGGGCGGCCTGCGGATCACCGAGCCGGCGGCGGATCTGGCGGTCGCCGCCGCCCTAGTCTCGTCCCTATCGGGCGCCGCCCTACCGCCCGAGACGGTGTATTTCGGGGAAATCGGCCTGTCGGGGGCCATCCGGCCCGTGGCGCAGGCGCCGGCCCGGCTGAAGGAAGCCTTGAAGCTCGGCTTCGCCAAGGCGGTGACCCCGCAGGGGCGTGGCGACGGCGGCGGCGACGGATTTCCAACCGAAGCCCTGCGCCACATCGCCGACCTCGTGGCCGGCATCGCCAGCAACGGCCCGCGCCGGGTCGGTTCGGGGCGGGGACAGCGCGCGGTGGAATACGACGAAGACTGAAGCTCACCCCCCGAGGTGGAACGGGTTGAAGTCCGTGTCGCGATCGAGGTGATCCTCCCCCTCCGCCCGCTTGAGCCAGCCGATCAGCGGCAGGCTGACTGGGAGCGCCGCGACTTCCCAGGCGACCTTGAGCGCCCAGGCGCCGAAGCCGATCCGCCCGAGCTCATCGAATGCGAAGACGCCCGCGAAAGCGAGGGTCACGAACAGCGTGGTGTCGATGGCCTGCCCGACCATCGTCGAGACGATGAGGCGCAGGGCGAGGAAGCGCCCGGCGGTGCGGAGCTTCATCCTGGCCAGCACGTAGGCATTGGCGAGTTCGCCGAAGAGATAGGCCGCCATGCCGGCGAGGGCGATGCGCGGCGTCGATCCGAGCACGGTCTCGAAGGCTTGCTGGTGCGGCCAGAACGGCGCCGGCGGCAGGGCGGCGGCGGCGGTGTAGCTCGCGATCCAGACGATCTGCGCGGCGAATCCGGCCCAGACCACACGCCGCGCGCTGGCATAGCCATAGACCTCCGTCAGCACGTCGCCGAACAGGTACGACAGGGGGAACACGATGACGGCGGCGCTGAAGGTCAGCCCGGCCAGGGACACGATCTTGCCCGCCAGGATCAGCGAGACGATGAGCACGCCGCTGAACAGGGCGGCGATGGGCACGAGGTAACGCCGCTCGCTTCGGTCTCGCATCGCACCTCCGGCCCATCGACCCCGCCACGGGATAGCGGCCGCGAGGGTGACGGCCAGGGTTCGGCAGGATATACAGGGCCGCGGCCGGGGGAAGCCGCAGCATGCCCCTGTCGTCGCCGCAACTCCCTACGAAGTGACAATCGCCCGCGATGCCGTTCTCCGTTCTCGATCTCGTCGTGCTCGGCATCGTCGTGGTGTCCGCGTTGCTCGCGGCCGTGCGTGGGGCCACCCGTGAGGTGCTGGCCATCATCGCCTGGGTCGCCGCCGCGGCCGTCGCCTGGAAGCTCTATCCCCTGCTGCTGCCCACCATGAGCCAGCACCTCACCAACGCCACCGTGGCGCTGGTCGCCTCCATCGCGGCGATCTTCCTCGGTACGCTCATCGTGGTGTCGATCCTCACCGTGAAGGTGTCGGACATGATCCTCGATTCGCGCATCGGCGCCGTGGATCGGTCCCTCGGCTTCCTGTTCGGCGCCGGGCGCGGCTTCCTCATCTGCGTCATCGGCTGGGTGTTCCTGGCCTGGCTCGTTCAGGGCAAGATGCCCGATTGGGCGGCCCAGGCCCGCAGCCGGCCAATGCTGGAGAAGTCCGGCGAGGCCCTGGTGGCGCAGCTGCCGGAGAATCCCGAAGGTCTCCTGAAGCAGTTCAAGAAGCCGAAGGTGGAGACCCCGGCCGACCCCGTCGAGCCGCCGGAAGGCGATGTGCCGGTCCAGCGCCGCAGCGACGCCACGTCTCCGGCCACGGCATCCCCGACAACCGCATCCCCAGCCACGACGGCGCCGCGACGCTGATCTGCGCGTCCGCGCTTGGTGCCGGCGCGCGGGCCGCTTACATGACGGCTTGTTGACAGCGCCGCTCGAGCTCCGCGTCGGGCAACCCAGGGATCCGCCTCACATGTCTGCAGCGAAACCGAGTGCCCGGTGCGAAGCACAAGCGGCGGCCGGAACCGTGGACGGCCTCGACCGCGACGGCGACACCCTGCGCGAGGAATGCGGCGTCTTCGGCATCTTCGGCCACCCGGATGCTTCGGCCATCGTGGCGCTCGGCCTCCACGCCCTTCAGCATCGCGGGCAGGAGGCGGCCGGCATCGTCTCGTATGACGGCTCGGTCTTCCATTCCGAGCGGCGGCCCGGCCTCGTCGGCGATTCGTTTTCGGACGGCGAGACCATCGCGCGCCTGAAGGGACAGGTGGCCATCGGGCATGTCCGCTATTCCACGACCGGCGGCACCATCCTGCGCAACGTGCAGCCGCTCTTCGCCGAACTCGCCAGCGGCGGTCTGGCGGTGGCCCATAACGGCAACCTCACCAATGCCCTGTCGATCCGCCGCGACCTCGTGCGCGACGGCGCCATCACGCAATCGACCTCCGACACGGAGGTGATCCTGCATCTCGCCGCCCGGTCCCGCGCCCCCCGCATCGTCGCGCGCTTCACCGAGGCCCTGAAGCAGATCGAGGGTGCCTACGCCATCGTGGCGCTCACCAACAAGAAGCTCATCGGCGCCCGCGATCCCATGGGCATCCGCCCCTTGGTGCTCGGCGAACTCGACGGTCGCTACATCCTCGCCTCCGAGACCTGCGCCCTCGACATCATCGGCGCGAAGTTCATCCGCGACATCGAAAACGGCGAGATCGTGGTGATCTCCGAGGAGGGCATCGAGTCGATCCGGTTCGCCCCCGCCCGGCCAATGCGGCCGTGTATCTTCGAGTACATCTATTTCGCGCGGCCCGATTCCGTGGTAAACGGCAAGAGCGTCTACGCCGTGCGCAAGAATATCGGCCATGAACTCGCACGGGAATCAGCGGCGCAGGCCGACGTGGTGATTCCGGTTCCGGATTCCGGCGTGCCGGCGGCTTTGGGCTTCGCCCAGGAAACCGGCCTGCCCTTCGAGATGGGTATCATCCGCAACCACTATGTCGGCCGCACCTTCATCCAGCCGACCCAGTCCGTCCGCGAACTCGGCGTGCGCATGAAGCACTCGGCCAACCGCGCCGTGGTCGAAGGCAAGCGCATCGTCCTCGTCGACGACAGCCTCGTGCGCGGCACCACCTCCATCAAGATCGTCCGGATGATGCGCGAGGCCGGCGCGCGCGAGGTGCATTTCCGCATTGCCTCGCCGCCGATCACCTATCCCGATTTCTACGGCATCGACACGCCGGAGCGGGAGAAGCTGCTCGCCGCCACCCACGACCTCGAGGGCATGCGCCGCTACATCGGCGCCGATTCCCTCGCCTTCCTGTCCATCGACGGTCTGTACAAGGCCATGGGCGAGGAGCGGCGCGACGAAGCCTGCCCGCAATACACCGACCATTGCTTCACGGGCGACTATCCCACTACCCTGACCGACATGGCCATCACCGGCCCCCGGCGGTTGGCCATGCTGGCGGAAGCCGACTGAACCCATGACCACCGCTTCGCAGACGTCCCTCGCGGGGCGCGTCGCCGTCGTCACGGGCGCATCCCGGGGCATCGGCCGGGCCACCGCCCTCGCCCTCGCGAAGGCCGGGGCGCATGTCGTCGCCGTCGCCCGCACGCAGGGGGCCCTGGAGGAGCTCGACGACGCGATCCGGGCCGTGGGTTCGAGCGCGACCCTCGTCCCCCTCGACCTCACGGATTACGACGCCATCGACCGCCTCGGCGCGGGCCTCCACGAGCGGTGGAAACGCCTCGACATCGTGGTCGGGAATGCCGGCATCCTCGGCAACCTCACGCCCCTCGGCCACGTGACGCCCAAGACCTGGGCGCAGGTGATGGACATCAACGTCACGGCGAATTGGCGCCTCATCCGCTCGTTCGATCCGTTGCTGCGCGCGTCCGATGCGGGGCGTGCGATCTTCGTGACCTCCGGGGCCGCCCAGAAGTGCAAGGCCTATTGGGGACCGTACTCCGTCTCCAAAGCGGCCCTCGATGCCCTGGTGCGGACTTACGCCGCCGAGACCGAGCGGACGCCGATCCGGGCCATGCTGGTCAACCCCGGCCCCCTGCGCACGGACATGCGCCGCGCCGCCATGCCGGGGGAGGATCCCGAGACCCTGCGGACACCGGAGGACCTCGCCCCCCACATCGTCCGGCTGGCCGACCCCGCCTGGACCGAGACGGGCCGGATCTTCGATTTCCCGAGCGACCGCCTGCTCACCCCGCGGATGGCGGACTGACGGCTTCGCCGCTCTCCCGCCGTCCCGAAGGACCGTGACACCATGATCGACGTTCGCTGCATCTGCGCCATCGGCCAACGGGGCCAACTCGGGCTCAATGGGCAGCTCCCGTGGGAGGGCAACACCGATCCCCTGTTCGTCGAGGACGTGACCCGGTTCTTCGCCCTCACCATGGGGCACGTGCTCATCGCCGGGCCGAAGACCGTGGCTTCGGTGCCCGACTTCGCGTTCAAGGACCGCACCATCGACGTGATCCGCAGCCACGAGGACCCGGAAGCGGTGCTCAAGCGCTATCCCGGCCGGCGCATCTTCGTCGGCGGCGGAATCGCCGTGTGGAACGTCTATGCCAAGTACATCCAGCATTGGGACGTGACCCGCCTGCCCTACGACGGCGAGGCCGACCGCTGGTTCGATCCGGCGTGGCTCGTCGGTGGACCGTTGCGGACCTAACGGCACCAGGGGCGTCCTGGCGGGTTGAGAAGGGCCCACCCGCTGCGAAGGCGCCCGATGAGCCATCACACCTACCGATTCGGCATCGAGGAAGAGTATTTCCTGGCCGATGCCGAGACCCGGGGCACACCGGACCGGTCGCTGTCCGCCTTCCACGACGCGGCCGGCGCCGCCCTGCCGGCGATCGGCCGCGAACTTCTCGAATCGCAGGTGGAGGCCTGCACACCCCCCTCCGACAGTTTCGCCGAGGCTCGCGACGTCCTTGCGCATCACCGTAAGACCCTGGCGCGGATCGGCCGTGAGCACGGTGTGCTTGTCTTCGCCGCCGGCACCCACCCCGTCGCGGCGTGGTCCCGCCAGGCCGTGACGCAGGGTGAGCGCTACACCGGTATCCTGGCGGATGTGGGCTTGGCTGGGCAGCGCAGCCTGATCTGCGGCATGCATGTCCATGTCGAGGTGCCGGACCCCGACGCGCGGGTCGATCTCATGAACCGGCTGCTGCCGTTCCAGCCGCTGCTTCTCGGTCTCTCGGCCTCGTCGCCCTTCTGGCAGGGCAGGCCGACGGGCCTCGCCGCCTACCGCCTCAGCGCCTTTGGGGAGTTGCCCCGTACCGGCCTGCCGAACCTGTTCGCCGACCGCGCGGCCTACGAGCGTTATGTCCGCATCATGAACCAAGCCGGCTCCATCGCCGATGCGAGCTTCCTGTGGTGGTCCCTGCGCCCGTCCATCAAGTTCCCGACCCTGGAACTGCGCATCGCCGATTCCTGCACCCGGCTCGACGATGCGATCACCATCGCGGCGCTCTATCGTTGCCTCGTCCGCTGCGCCGTGCGGCGACCCGACATGAATGCCGATCTCGACGGCGTCTCGCGGGCGCTCGCGCAGGAGAATCTGTGGCGCGCCCAGCACGCGGGCACGGCGGCGGAACTGATCGACGAGGCGCGCGAAACGGCACTCCCCTTCGCGGAAGCCCTCGACGACTTGCTGAGCCTGATCCACGAGGACGCGGACGCCCTGGGCTGCATGGGCGAAGTCGAAGCCGCCCGGCGGATCGTCCGTGACGGCACCAGCGCAACGGGTCAGATCGCGGCCTCCGAGGGGGCCGGGGGTGAGACGGTCCAATTCTCCGTCGTGGCGGTCGTGGATTGGTTGGCCAAGACGACGCGGGGCGAGACCGTCTCGGGTTGAGACGCCCCGCTTTTCAGGCGTTAGGACGTGGGCGAACGCCCGCTGCGTTAGCATCACGACTTGGTTCAGGCGAAGATAGAGCCTTCACGCCATGTCGGACGCCATCACCCGCCGCATCGTGCTGTTTCTCGACGGGACGTGGAGCGACGACAACGGCAAGAGCCCGTTGACGAACATCGTCCGACTGCGCGAGGCCCTGAAGATCGGGATCGACACGCACAAGGCCCAGACCGTGCCGGGCGATGTCCCGGTCGAGGGCCAACGCCTGAAGACCGATCGGGGGGAGATCGAATACGTCGTCTCTTACGATTCCGGCGTGGGAACGGGTCCGTGGGACTGGGTCTCGGGCGGTCTGACCGGCATTGGATTGGACGCCAAGATCCGGCAGGCCTACCGCTTCCTCAGCAAGCATTATCGGCCGGGCGACGAGATCCATCTCATCGGCTTCTCGCGGGGGGCCTACACGGCCCGCAGCATCGTCGGCTATCTGTTCGCCGCGGGGCTGTTGAAGCCCGAGCACTGCACGCAGGAGCGCGAGGAAGAAGCCTGGCGTCACTATCGCACGAGCCCGGTCGACCGGAACTGCGGACATCGGCATGCGCTCGAACCGTTCCTGCATGACGGCGATCGCCTAAGGATCAAGTCCCTGGCCGTGTTCGATACGGTGGGGGCGCTCGGGATTCCGAGCCGCCTTCTCCTCGCGGCGAACCGGCGCTGGTTCGAGTTCCACGACACGCGCTTGTCGTCCATCGTGGAGAACAGCTTCCATGCCGTGGCCATCGACGAACACCGTCCCTCCTTCGAAGCCGCCCTGTGGCACAGGCCGAAGTCAAAATCTGTGACAAACACCCATGTGGAGCAGGTGTGGTTCCCCGGCGCCCATGGCGATATCGGCGGGGGCTATAGCCGGTGGAACGAGGGCGAGGCCGGTCGTCAGGACATCGCGTTCGCGTGGATGCGTCGGCGCCTCGTGGATCACTTGGGCCTCCACTTCGCAGACCTCGACCCGAATGCATCGATCCCGGCCCTACGCTGCGATCCCACCGCGCACCTGACTTCGCCCATCCACCGACCCTGGGACATGGTCGATCACATCCGCTCGCAGGCTGCCCGAGCCATCAACCAGACGCGGCCCCTGGCATCCTATGGCTCTCCCACGAAAGGGCGCGGCACCGTCGCGGTCGGGCTCGTGGCGAACGAGGACCCGATCGGCGAGATGATCCACATCAGCGCCCTGGCCCTCCTCGATGCGGCGGAGGAGCCGACCATCACCCTCGCGTGGGAGAAACTCTCCCGACGCTATCCCTATCGGCCACCGAACCTCATCGCGGTCCTGCCCCTCATCGCGTTCACCTACCGGGCCTGGGACCCGACGGCCTGGGCGATGTGGAAGCCGTATGCCGATGCCATCCCCCGCGTCACCGCAGAGCCCAGAACCCTGTCGATCGTGGGTTGGGACGGGCAGATCCTTCCCGCGCAGCCGCCGGAGGCGTCCGAGGCAGCGTCCGAAGACAACGTGTTCCGCTATCTCGGTTCGGACCCGGCGGCCTTCGGTCTGTCCCGGGCCTCAACCCTTGTTGTCTCGGTCGAACGGGTTCTTGGAGGTCCGGAGCGACAGGCGGATCGGTACGCCGGGTAGCTCGAACGCCTCCCGCAGACCGTTGACGAGGTAGCGGGTGTAGGATTTCGGCAGGCCGTCGAGCTGGTTGCCGAACAGGGCGAAGTGCGGCGGGCGGGCCTTCACCTGGGTGGCGTAGCGGATCTTGATGCGCCGGCCGGACACCGCCGGGGGCGGGTTGCGCTGGGTCGCCTCGCTCAGCCAATCGTTGATGCGCGAGGTTGAGACGCGGGTGTTCCACACCTCCTCGGCGCCGACCACGGCCTGCATGAGCTTGTCGATGCCCTCGCCGGCCAGCCCCGAGAGCGGCACCACGGGCACGCCGCGCACCTGCGGCAGCAGGCGGGTGCAATCCTCGCGCAGCTTCTTCAGGAGGCCGTTCTGGTCGGCCACGAGGTCCCACTTGTTGAGGCCGATGACCAGCGCCCGGCCCTCGCTCTCGATGAGGTCGATGATGGTGAGATCCTGCTTCTCGAACGGGATCGTGGCATCGAGGAGCACCACCACCACCTCGGCGAAGCGCACGGCGCGCAGGCCGTCCGACACGGCAAGCTTCTCGAGCTTGTCGTCGATGCGGGCCTTGCGGCGCATGCCGGCGGTATCGTGGAGCTTGATCCGGCGGCCGCGCCACTCCCAGTCGAGGGAGATCGAGTCGCGGGTGATGCCGGCCTCGGGTCCGACGAGGAGCCGTTCCTCGCCGAGCATCCGGTTGATGAGGGTCGATTTACCCGCATTCGGGCGGCCCACGATGGCGACCTTGAGGGAACGGTCGGACGGGTCCTCGTCCGCGTCGTCCGGGTCCGGCGCCGGCAGGGCCTCGGACAGGGCGTCGTGGAGTTCGCCGATGCCCTCGCCGTGCTCGGCGGAGAACGGGATCGGGTCGCCGAGGCCGAGGGAGAACGCCTCGTAGGCCCCGGTCAGGCCAGCGCCGCTCTCGGCCTTGTTGGCGATGAGGATGACGGGGCAGCCGGCCCGGCGCACGAGTTCGGCGAAGGGCTGGTCGGCGGGCAGGATACCGGCGCGGGCGTCGATGACGAAGAGGACGACGTCGGCCTCCAAGATCGCCGCCTCCGTCTGGGCGCGCATGCGTCCCAGCAGGGAATCGGCATCGGCCTGTTCGAGGCCGGCCGTGTCGATGATCCGGAAGACGAGACCACCGAAGTTGACGTCGCCCTCGCGCCGGTCGCGGGTCACGCCGGGGCGGTCATCCACCAGGGCGAGCTTCTTGCCCACGAGGCGGTTGAAGAGGGTCGACTTGCCGACATTCGGCCGGCCGACGATCGCGACGGTCGGCATGTCCATGGTGTGCTCGATTCAGTCGGTTGGGATCGGGAAGCTTGGATCAGCGCGTGACGGGGGGCGGGGCCGCCGGTTCGGGCGTCGCCGCCGTCACCGTCACGGGGCCACCGGCCACGAGGGCGGCGTAGACCTCGATGCGCTGGCGCAGATTCTGCGGCGCCTGCGGATCGGCGTTGATCTGGTCGAACCAACGCCCGGCCGCGTCGTATTCGCCGCGCCGCAGGGCGACGAGGCCGAGCATCTCGCGGGCGGTGTGGCGGAAAGCGCCGGTCGGCGCGGCGAGGCCCTGGAGGCTCGCCAGCGCCGCATCCGCCTGCGGTCCGTCGAGGCGCAGGAGCGCGGCGCGCAGGCGGGCGAGGTCGCGCAGGGCGTCGCTCACGCCCGTATCGGCCGCGAGGGCGTCGTATTCGGTCGCACCCGCCGCGGCATCGCGCTTCGCGGTCTCGGCGGCGGAACGGAAGCGAGCCAGCAGGCGATAGCCGGCCGGCGCGTCGGCTTCGAGGGCCGCGAAGGCCTTGTCGGCCTCCTCGGTCTTGCCGTCATGGGCGAGGCGATTGGCGGCGTCGAACCGCTCCGAGGCCGCGTCGGCGCGCACCCGCTGGTCGTGCTGCCAGTAGCGCCAGCCGCCGACCCCCGCCACGACGAGGACCGCCACAGCGATGATCGCGCCGCTGTAGCGACGCCAGATCGCGGCGATCTGATCCCGGCGATAGTCCTCGTTGACCTCGCGGATGAACTCGTTGTTCTCGGCCATGCTGCCTCACGCCATCCGGGCACCCGGACGACCACGTCACGAAAGAGGGAGGTCTGCGCCTAGCACAGGCCCGCGCCGTTGGCGACTGGGGTACCGAGCGGTGTCCTCAGGGCTGTTCTGGCTAAGGGCCTGTCAGGCCTGCCCCGGCCAAGCCACGACGCCGATGAGCAGCGGGTGCAGGTACTTGCCGAACACGAACCAGACGATGAAGCCGATGGCCACCGCCAGGGCATCGTTGCGCCATCCGGCGGGCGTGGCCACCGGGCCGTGCTGGGCCGCCACCGCCGTGGGACTGAGCGCCCGGCGCTTGGCGCTGATGCGGGCAACGACGGCCCAGGCCAGGAAGGCGCCGAACAGCAGCATCGAGCCGAGATCGCCGTTGGCGAGGAGATGGGCCGTGGCCCAGATCTTCACGGCGAGCAGCATCGGATGCTTCGCCTTGGCGCGGATATGCCCGGGGAGATACGCCGAGGCCAGGACGATGAAGGCGAGAAGGGTGAGGAGCAGGGCGAGGTGACGGGTCCAGACCGGCGGATTCCACACGGCGATGTAGCCGGACTGGCGATAGAGGTGGAAGCCGTAGGCGATGAGCACGAGGCCGACGAGCGACGCCCCGGTATAGATGAGCTTGTACCGGCTTTCGCCGACCTCTCCGATGATTCCGGCGCGCTTCGTCCGCGCCATGGAAAAGGCGTGCGTGCCGAGAAACAGCACGAGGCCGAGGATGAGGATCAGCATGGCGGGCTTTCACGGTTGAAGATGGGGATGGCCGCGATGTGCGATGCCCCGGCAATCTGTCTGTAACGGTTCAAAACCCAAACTCGCCGGGATGTCCAGGCACACGCGATGACGCGCCGCTTCCTCACCGCCCTGCTGCTTGGCCTCCTCGCGGGCGGGGCGCGGGCCGCCGCCGAGCCGCCGCTCTCGGCTCTGACGCTGATCGGACCGCCGAGCGTGATGTTCAAGGCCGGCCGCGACGCCTGTGATGGCGCCGACGTACCCGACGCTTCGGCCCGCGCCTTTCGCGAGCCGTCGGGGGCGGTCGCGCTCTTCGGGATGCACTATCGCAATCGCGCCCTGCGGGGGCCGTCCCTCGACGCGCTCAAGCTCGACTGCGCCGTGGTCCTCGAGTCCGGTGAGAAACCAGATCCGGCCCTTTACGACGACCGGTCCTGGATCACCGCCACCTGGACGGACGACGGCAAAGCCGTGGCCGCCCTCCTCCACCACGAATATCAGGCGAACGAGCATCCTGGGCGCTGCCGCTCCAAGGTCTATCTGGCGTGCTGGTACAACACCGTGGTGGCCGCCGCCTCCGGGGATGGCGGGCGGCATTTCGCGCGCGGCACGCCGCCCGTGGTGGTGGCCGGGGCGCCGTTCCGCCAGGAGACGGGTCAGGGGCGCCATCGCGGTTTCTTCAACCCGTCGAACATCTTCGGCGACGGGCGCTGGCGCTACATGTTCGCCTCGACCACGGGGTGGGACGTCAGGGGCAGCGACCAAGCCGCCGGGGTCTGCCTGTTCCGAACCGACGATCCGGCCGACCCGACGCGCTGGCGGGCTTGGACCGGCACGGGCTTCACGGCGGCGTTTCCCGATCCGTACGCGAAGGCGGCCCCGACCCCGGCCACCTGCGCGCCCATCGCCCCCTTCCCCACCCCGGTCGGCGCCGTGGTGCGCCATCGCGGCAGCGGCGCCTGGATCGCCGTGTTCATGGCGAAGGCGGCGGAGGCATTCCCCCGATCCGGCTTCTACTGGACGAGTTCGCGCGATCTCCTGACCTGGGACAAGCCGCGCCTGCTCATGGCCGGGGCGACCCTGTACGACGATCCGTGCGCGGCACCGGGCGGCCTCATCGCCTACCCGTCACTCCTCGATCCCACCGCGAGGGGTCGCAACTTCGACGATACCGGCGACTCGGCTTACCTCACCTACGCGACCCTGCGCACGGACGGCTGTCACATCACCTCCGACCGCGACCTCGTGCGGCAGCCCCTCGCCATCAAGGTCTGGCCATAGACTTCGAAGGTCTGTCAGGTGCGTCGCCCTCAGAGCTTGCACGCCCCGGCGAGGGCGGTGTTCTCGGCTTGCGTGAACAGGCGTGAGCGGATGAGGAAGCGCTTATCGCGTCCGTTCTCGAGGGAGAACATGCCGCCGCGCCCGGGCACCACATCGAGGATGAGGTGGGTGTGCTTCCAGACCTCGAATTGCGGCCGGCTGATCCAGAAATCGGCGCCCGCCACGGTTCCGAGATGGACGTCGCTGTCGCCCGTGAGGAACTCGCCCTGCGGGTAGCACATGGGCGATGAGCCGTCGCAGCAACCGCCCGACTGATGGAACATCACGGGCCCATGGTCGGCCCGCAGCTCGTCGATGAGGGCGAGGGCCGCGGGCGTCGCGGTGACGCGCAAGGGGGTGCCGTCGGTGCCTGCCTGATCGGCGGTGGACGGGTCGGAGACGGCGGTGTCACGCATCGGGCAATCCTCACGCGGGGTTTCGAGCCGGGAAATAGGGCGGCGAACGAAAAAGCCCCGGCCTTTCGGCCGGGGCAAGGTGATCTCGGGGGTGAGATTTTTTAAAAGAAGCCGAGCTTCTTGGCCGAGTAGCTGACGAGCATGTTCTTCGTCTGCTGATAGTGATCGAGCATCATCTTGTGGTTCTCACGGCCGATGCCGGACTGCTTGTAGCCGCCGAAGGCCGCGTGGGCCGGATAGGCGTGGTAGCAATTCGTCCAGACGCGGCCGGCCTGAATGGCGCGGCCGAAGCGGTAGGCGCGGGTTCCGTCGCGGGTCCAGACGCCGGCGCCGAGGCCGTAGAGGGTGTCGTTGGCGATGCTGAGCGCATCGGCATCGTCCTTAAAGGTCGTCACCGAGAGGACGGGGCCGAAGATCTCCTCCTGGAAGATCCGCATCTTGTTGTGGCCCTTGAACACCGTCGGCTTCATGTAGAAGCCATCGGCGAACTCACCGTCCTTGACGTTGCGCTCGCCGCCCGTGAGGCATTCGGCGCCTTCCTGACGGCCGATATCGACGTAGCTCAGGATCTTCTCGAGCTGCTCCGAGGACGCCTGGGCGCCGATCATCGTGGCGGGGTCGAGGGGCGAGCCCTGCGTGATCGCCTCGACGCGTTTGATCGCCCGCTCCATGAAGCGGTCGTAGATCGACTCGTGCACGAGGGCGCGGCTCGGGCAGGTGCAGACTTCGCCCTGGTTCAGGGCGAACATGGTGAAGCCTTCCAGCGCCTTGTCGAAGAAGTCGTCGTCCTCGGTGGCGACGTCCGAGAAGAAGATGTTCGGCGACTTACCGCCGAGCTCCAGTGTCACGGGAATCAGGTTCTGCGAGGCGTACTGCATGATGAGGCGACCCGTGGTCGTCTCACCCGTGAACGCGATCTTGGCGATGCGGGGCGAGGAGGCGAGCGGCTTGCCGCATTCGAGGCCGAAGCCGTTGACGATGTTGAGTACGCCCGGCGGCAGCAGGTCGGCGATGAGTTCGGCCACCACGAGGACCGAAGCCGGGGTCTGCTCGGCGGGCTTGAGCACCACGCAGTTGCCGGCGGCGAGGGCGGGCGCGAGCTTCCACACGGCCATCAGGATGGGGAAGTTCCACGGGATGATCTGGCCGACGACGCCCAGGGGCTCGTGGAAGTGGTAGGCTACGGTGTCGTGGTCGATCTCGGAGATCGCGCCTTCCTGCGCCCGCAGGCAGCCGGCGAAGTAGCGCCAATGGTCGATGGCGAGCGGGATATCGGCGTGGGTGGTCTCGCGGATCGGCTTGCCGTTGTCCCAAGTCTCGGCGAGGGCGATGAGATCGAGGTTGTCCTCCATCCGGTCGGCGATTTTGTTGAGGATGCGGGCGCGTTCGGCGGCCGAGGTCCGGCCCCAGGCTTCCTTGGCGGCGTGGGCAGCGTCCAGCGCCTTGTCGACGTCGGCGGCCTCCGAACGAGCGACTTCGCAGATGACGCGGCCGGTGAGCGGCGAGGTGTTCTCGAAGTAGCGGCCGGAGACCGGCGCGACCCACTGGCCGCCGATGAAGTTGTCGTACCGGGCCGAGAACGGCGCCTTGGTACCGGCGTTCAGGAATTCAGGCTTGTTCATGGCTCATTCCTCCGATGTTGTTTTTGTGCGGGTAGACAAGGCCAGCCGGCGGATGGATGCAAGATAGACCTTTGGCCAACCGTGTCTCGGCTTCACCCCTCATGGCGTTCGGGCGTGCGGCGGGATGTTAGATCCGTTGCGGTGCCGCGGCGACCCGGTTTCGGCGCAGGGCCGGACACGGAGGGACGTCGTGAGGGGATGGCCTCGCTCTCGACACCGTGGCGGAACACAGGACGGGGCCGGGCGCTTCGCTCCCACACACTTCACACCATGTCCCGCCCGGTTTCGAGGATCGCTCTTGTCGGTGACCGCTTCGCCTGCCCCGGTGCCCTCCGGCTCCGCCCCCGTCTGGAACGGTCCGCGATTCGGCGAGTTCGTCGGCATCGTCGCCCTGATGATGGCGGTGACGGCCATCTCCATCGACAATCTGCTGCCGGCGTTTCCCCAAATCCAGGCGGAGTTCAGGGTCGCGGACCCGAACAGGCTGCAATGGCTGATCTACATCTACATGATCGGCTTTGGCACGGCGCAGATCGTCTACGGCCCCCTGTCGGACACCTACGGTCGCCGGCCCGTGCTCCTGGCGAGTCTCGCGATCTACGGCGCCGGCACGGTGCTGGCCATGGTGGCGCCCTCCTTCGCCTGGCTTCTCGCCGCCCGGGTACTCCAGGGAATCGGCGCCGCCGGCGGGCGGGTTCTGTCCACCGCCATCGTACGCGACCGCTTCGCCGGGCGCGAGATGGCGAGTGTGATGTCGCTCATCATGATGGTGTTCCTCATCGTGCCGATGATCGCCCCGGCCATCGGCGGCGCCATGCTGCACCTCGGCTCGTGGCATTACGTCTTCGTGTCGATGCTGGCATTGGCCGGCCTTCTCGTGGCGTGGTTCACCCTACGCATGCCTGAGACCCTGCATCCCGCGTACCGGCGGCCGTTCTCCTTGCCGGCGGTGGGGCGCGCCGTCTCGCTCACGTTCCGCAACCGCGCCGCCGTCGGTTACGCCACGGCGCTCGGCCTGCTGACGGGGTGCATCATGGGCTATGTCGGCTCGGCCCAGCAGGTGTTCGACACCGGGTTGTACCATCTCGGTGCCCTGTTCCCCCTCGCCTTCGGGCTCGTGGCCGGCGCCATGGGGGCCGCGACCCTCGTCAACGCCCGCCTCGTGCGCCGGATCGGGATGCGGCCCCTGTCGCATGCGGGGCTCACCGCCTTCGTGATCGTCGCCGCCGGACAGGTGATGGTGGGCCTCGCCTATGGCGGACGGCCGCCGCTGGCGCTGTTCCTCGGCATCCTCGCCGCCAACCAGTTCCTGCTCAGCTTCGCCATGCCGAACTTCAACGCCCTGGCGTTGCAGCCGCTCGGCGAGATCGCCGGCACGGCCTCGTCGTTCCTCGGCTTCTACACGACGATCCTCGGCGCCCTGTGCGGCTTCCTCATCGGGCAGGCCTTCGACGGCACGGTGCTGCCCATCGGCTTCGGCTATGCCGGGCTCGGCGCCCTCGCCCTCGTCGTGGTGGCGTGGACGGAGCATGGGCGGCTGTATCGCGGCGGTGTGTCGGGGTGAGGGCTTAACCTCGTCTTCAAACCCTCGGGGTCATGGTTTGTTCTCAATCGAACAGACGGAGCCCCCGACGTGCCCGGCCGTATCCATGACGGAACGCTTCTCCTCGCGCGGCTGCTCCTCGCCGCCGCCCTGTTGCCGACGGGAATCGCCCGGGCCCTGAACGTCGCGGGCTTCGCCCTGACGTTGGCCGGCACCGGCCTGCCCTCCCCCAACCTCGTGGCGACGTTCGCCGTCGTCGTGCAGGTATTCGGCCCCCTCGCCCTCGTCGTCGGAGTGCTGCCGCGCGCCACGGGCGGCGCGCTCGCGGCCTTCGCCTTGGCCATGGCGGTGCTGCTGCATCCGTTCTGGCTGTTCTCCGGCCCGGCGGCCATCGCGGAGCGTACCCTGATGCTCGCGGATCTGGGCCTCGCCGGAGGCTTCCTCATCTACGCCCTGACGGGTCCCGGCGCCTGGAGCTGGCAGGGCTGGCGGGCGAGCCGTCTCTTCCAGGCCCCGGCCCGCCCGGCTCAGCCCAAGTCCGCCGCGCCCAAAGCTGCCGCCGCGCCCAAAGCCGCGGCCGCGAAGGCCCCCCGGCCAAAGCGCCCGTCCACGCGCGCGCCGGCGCGCACAGCCGCCTGACCTACGGAACGACCCGGCCCGGCGCCGCCTCGCGCCGGCGCTGACCGGACACCTCGGCGCCGGCATCCGGCGCGAGGCGGCGGAAGGCGAACACCGACAGGACCGAGATCGCCGCCACGGCGTAGAAGGCGAACGGAAAATCCTCCGCCCGGATTTCGGTGCGGCCGTGCCAGCCGGCCGCCCCCTCGAGGGCCAGCGCCCCGAACGAGACGCCGAGGCTGAGCGACAATTGCTGAGCGACGCTGGCGAGGCTCGTTCCCGCGCTCATGTCCTTGGCGTCGAGGTCGGCATACGCAATGGCGTTGACGCAGGTGAATTGCAGCGACCGCACACAGCCGCCCACCAGCAGGATACAGACCATGACCGGGTGCGGCGTCTGCGCCGTGAACAACCCGTTCACCGCGAGGAAGCCCGACGCGACGACGGCGTTGACGAGCATCACCGGCCGGAAGCCGTAGGTCCGCAGGATACGTGGACCGACCAGCTTGATCAGGAGGGCGCCGGCCGCCGCCGCGAAGGTCAGCAGCCCCGATTGCAGGGGATCGAGGCCGAACCCGATCTGCAGCATCAGGGGTAGCAGAAATGGAATCGCCCCCGTGCCGATGCGAAACAGGCTGCCGCCCGTCACCGCCGCGCGGAACGTCGGATAGCGCAGGAGATCGAGCCGGATCACCGGATGCGCCACCCGGCGCGAATGGCGGAGGTACAGCGCCAGGAGCACGATCCCGGCGGCGAGGCATCCCCACGACACGCCCTCCGGCAGGAGGTGCCGGCCCGTCGAGGCAAGGCCGAGCATCAGAATCGCGAGGCCGAGACCGGAAAGAAGGAACCCGACGATGTCGAGGGGCGGCCGCGCCGGTTCGCGGACATTCTCGAAGAAGACGGTTGCGAGTCCGATCCCGGCGATCCCGATGGGGATGTTGATGAGGAAGATCCAGCGCCAGTCGAACGCCGTGGTGATGAACCCGCCCAGCGGCGGCCCCATGATCGGCCCAATGAGGGCGGGAATTGTGAGGTAGGCGAGCGCGCTGACGAGTTCGTTTTTCGGCACGCTGCGCAGGATCACGAGACGGCCGACCGGCACCATCATGGCGCCACCGATGCCCTGGAGGAAGCGGGCCGCGACGAAGCCCGCAAGGGAACTCGAGGCGGCGCAGGCCAGGGAGCCGGCCATGAACACCCCGAGGGCCGCCCGAAATACCGTGCGGGCGCCGTAGCGGTCGGCGGCCCAGCCGCTGATGGGAATGAAGATCGCGAGGCTGACGAGGTAGGCCGTCAGGGCGAGCTTGAGGGCAATGGGATCCTCGTTCAGGCTTCGGGCGATGGCGGGCAAGGCCGTGGCGATCACCGTCGCGTCGGTGTTCTCCATGAACAGGGCCGTGGCGACGACGAGGGGGACGATCTGAGACGGGCGCATCGGAGGGCAAGAAGTCTTCTGGGCGCGTACGGGTTGCGTATCGGCGCTGGAAAAGTCGCGTTACAGCGCGAAAGAGCAGCACTTATTGCTGCATCATGGATGAAATCGGGGCGGCCAAACGCGTAAACCCGGCGTGGCGCTTGCGCCACAGGCCGGCGCCACCGGGCCGGTGGCGGGCCGAAGACCTTTCCCCCGGGTCGCCGGCCCCGCTAAGCTGTCGCCCAGCATGGACGGGTTTGCGCCGGTCGCGGACAGACAGTCCCGAACGTTCGCAAGAGCCGTCCCTTTCGTCCTTCGGTCAAGGTTCCTGGATGCCCTCGCGCTTCAAACGTCGTCTCCGGGTGCCGGGCATGAGCGCCGGTCTGGCCCTGCTTCTGGCCATGTCCGGCTGCGGCACGGTCCTTCTCAACGACACCGGTTCCCTGAGCCGTTACGACCGCCTCGTCAGCAGCGACGAGGTCGCGACCCGGGCGAAAATGTACATGGATCGCGCCGCCATGGCCCGCGCCCGCACGGTGCGGATCGTGCCGACGGCGTTCTCCGAGGCCGTGTCGGGTCCGGGCCTGACCCCCGTCGAGCGCCGCCTCGTCGCCAACGCCGCCGACCGCGCACTCTGTTACGAGCTGTCCCTGCGCTACGACGTGGTTTCGGGCCGCAAGGCGGATCTCACCGTGCGGGCCGCCGTGACCCGCATCGAACTCACGGGTCTCGTCGGTGCCGGCACCACCATCGCCACTTCGGCGGGCGTCAGCATCGCGTCGCAGGCGGGCGTGGGCTTTGCCACCTCCATCGGCCGCGTTCCGATTCCCCGCCTGCCCATCGGCCTCGGCAGCCTCACCATCGAGGCCGAGGCCCTCGACGGACGCAACGAGCAGCGCGCCGCCATGGTGTGGGGCGGAGCCGCCAACTCGTTCACGAGCCAGCCGCGCTTCTCGCCCATCTCCGACGCCTACGACCTCGCCGGCGATTTCGGCCAGGATTGGGGCGGCTACCTCGTGACCGGCGTCGATCCGTTCAAGGCGCCCCTGGCGATCCCGAGCTACGACCGCATCCGCGTCACGACGCTCGGCGAAGCACCCCTCGATCCCGATTGCGAGGCGTTCGGCCGCGCCCCGGGCCTCGACGGCATCGCCGCCGACTACATTGGCCTGCCGCCGGAATACACCGACAAGGGGCCGACCGCCCCGGTCAACTGAAGCGATCCGGCCGAAGCCATGCGGCCGGGGGATATCCCCCCGCATCCGGAGATTCCGCCTTTGCGCGGGTCGGGCTCGCATGATACTGGCCCGTGCCAACTCGATGACGCCGGAGCCGGCGTCTCAGGCCCGTTTGGGAGTTGGTTCATGGCCCGCATCACCGCAGATTCCATCATCGAGGGCCTGACCTTCGACGACGTCCTCCTGCGACCCGCCGCCTCTTCGGTGATGCCCACGGAAGTGAGCGTGGCGAGCCGCCTCACCCGATCCATCCACCTCAATCTGCCGATCCTCGCCTCCGCCATGGACACCGTGACGGAAGCGCCCATGGCCATCGCCATGGCGCAGAACGGCGGCATGGGCGTCATCCACCGCAACCTCGAGCCGGAGGAGCAGGCCGAGCAGGTTCGCCTCGTCAAGAAGTACGAGTCGGGCATGGTGCTCAACCCCATCACCATCCACCCCGACGAGACCCTGGCCGACGCCTTCGCGCTGATGAAGCGCAACCGCATCTCCGGCATCCCGGTGGTCGAGCGCGGCCCCAACGGCTCGCGCGGCAAGCTCGTCGGCATCCTCACCAACCGGGACGTCCGCTTCGCCACCAATCCGGGCGAAACCGTCGCCGAACTCATGACCCGGGACCGGCTCATCACCGTGCGCGAGGGCGTGAACCAGGACGAGGCCAAGCGCCTCCTACATCAGTTCCGCATCGAGAAGCTTCTGGTGGTGGACGACCACTACCGCTGCATCGGCCTCATCACCGTCAAGGACATCGAGAAGCAGGTCGCGTATCCGGGCGCCGTCAAGGACGAGCAGGGCCGTCTGCGCGTCGCCGCCGCCACCACCACGGGCGATGGCGGCTTCGAGCGGGCCGAGCGCCTCATCGACGCCGGCTGCGACGTGGTGGTGGTCGACACCGCCCACGGCCACTCGATCAAGGTGCTCGACGCCGTGCGCCGGGTGAAGCAACTCTCCAACACCGTGCAGATCGTCGCCGGCAACGTCGCCACCCGCGACGGCGCCCAGGCCCTCATCGATGCGGGCGCGGACGCCATCAAGGTCGGCATCGGCCCCGGCTCCATCTGCACCACCCGCATCGTCGCGGGTGTCGGCGTGCCCCAGCTCACCGCCCTGATGGAGGCCGTGGAGGCCGCTGACCGGGCCGACGTGCCGGTCATCGCCGATGGCGGGATCAAGTATTCGGGCGATCTCGCCAAGGCCATCGCGGCCGGCGCCTCCGTCGCCATGCTGGGATCGCTGCTGGCGGGCACCGACGAGGCCCCCGGCGAAGTGTTCCTGCACCAGGGTCGCTCCTACAAGAGCTACCGGGGCATGGGCTCGGTGGGCGCCATGGCACGCGGCTCGGCCGATCGCTACTTCCAGGCCGAGGTCAACGACACCCACAAGCTCGTGCCGGAGGGCATCGAGGGTCAGGTCCCCTACAAGGGGCCGGTGGCGGCGGTGCTGCACCAGCTCGCCGGCGGCCTGCGCGCCGCCATGGGCTATGTCGGCGCTCCGACCATTCCGGAGTTCCAGGACAAGGCGCAGTTCGTCCGCATCACCAATGCGGGCCTGCGGGAGAGCCACGTCCACGACGTGACCATCACCCGCGAGAGCCCGAACTATCCCGGCCGCGCCTGACACTCAAAGTCCGGAACAGGAGCAGTCCCATGCGCGTGCTCGTCGTCGGTGCCGGAGCCACCGGAGGGTATTTCGGAGCGCGTCTCGCCGAGATCGGGCGGGACGTGACCTTCCTCGTGCGCCCGGCCCGCGCCGAAAAGCTTGCCGCCTCGGGCCTCCGGGTGAAGAGCCCGCATGGCGACTTGACCATCCCGGCGCCCAAGACCGTGACGGCCGCAGCCCTGCCGGAGGCCGGGGCCTTCGACCTCGTGTTCCTGAGCTGCAAGGCCTACGACCTCGACGCGGCCTTGAACGATGTCGCCCCGGCGGTCGGACCCGACACCGCGATCCTGCCCGTCCTCAACGGCCTGCGCCACCTCGATGCCCTCGACGACCGGTTCGGAGCGGAGCGGGTGCTCGGCGGCACCTGCGCCATCGCGGCGACGCTGGGGGCCGACGGCACCGTCCACCAGATGAACGACCTCCACACCCTCACCTACGGCGAGCGTGACGGCAGCCTGTCGCCGCGCATCGAGGCCATCGATGCCCTGATGCAGGGCGCCACCTTCGAGCCGCGCCTCAGCCGCACCATGCTGCTGGAAATGTGGGAGAAGTGGACGTTCCTGGCGACGCTCGCCGGTTCCACCTGCCTCATGCGGGCGACCATCGGCGATATCGTCGCGGCCCCAGGCGGCCGGGCCTTCATCGAGGCCCTGCTGGAGGAATGCCGGAGCATCGCGGAAGCCTCCGGCCACGCTCCCAGAGAAAAATTCTTGGGCCGCACCCGCGCCACCCTCACGGCGGAGGGCTCAGGCTTCACCGCCTCGATGCTGCGCGACATCGAGAACAAGGCACGGATCGAGGCCGACCAGATCATCGGCGATCTCATCGCCCGCGCGCCCGACACGGTCGGGCATCCGCTGCTCGACCGCGTCTACACGCATCTGAAAGCCTATGAGGCCCGCCGCGCCCGCGAAGACGCGTAGCACGGCCCAGCGAAGAGCCGCCAGGGCTCTGCCCTGGACCCGCAAAGGGCTTAGCCCTTTGAACCCGATATTAGTAGCGCGGGCCGGGCGGGGGCGGATTGCCGTATTCGAGCTGCGTCTTGGCATCGGGCCGGCGCGGTGGCGGGGTCGGATCGGTGGCCGCCGGGGCCGTCGCGCAGGCGGCGACGAAGAGCATCACGAGGCCGGCGAGGCCGAGATGGATGACGGGGGGCATGGGGTTCTCTAAAGCTCCGGGCGCCGGACGAGGCGGCCCCACTCCCGGTCTGATCTGAAAATGTGACCCAGCCTCGTCACAAGCGTGGCCGTATCGCGGCGTCGCCGCAACCCGAAGGAATTTCACCCTGACGCCCCCCGCCCGCCTCTCCGCCGCCATCGAAGTCCTCGCCGACATCGCCGCGCGCCGCCGTCCCGCCGCCGATGCCCTGAAGGATTGGGGCCTCGCCCACCGCTTCGCCGGCTCCGGCGACCGCGCCGCCATCGCCAGCCTCGTCTATGACGCCCTGCGCCGCCGTGCCTCGGCCGCCTGGATCATGGATGACGACGCCCCGCGCGCCCTGGTGGCCGGCATGTTGCGTCTGCAATACGGTGTCGCCGCCCCAACCATCGCCGGCCTGTTCTCCGGCGAACGCTTCGCGCCTGAGCCCCTGTCCGATCACGAGCGCGGCCGCCTCACGGACATCACCCTCACGGATGCCCCCGACCATGTCGCCGGCGACGTCCCCGAATGGGTCCTGCCCGCCCTCGAGAAGACGTTCGGTGCCGCCCTCCTCGACGAAACGCGCGCCTTGGCGCGTCGGGCGCCCCTCGATATCCGCATCAACACCCTCAAGCATAGTCGCGAGGTGGCCATGGGGGGCCTGACCCACCTCGCCCCCGTGGCGACGCCGCATGCCCCCAACGGCCTGCGCATCCCCATCGGCGAGGACGGACGTGGCCCGGCCCTCCACGTCGAGCCCGAATTCCTGGATGGTTGGTACGAGATTCAGGACGAGGGCTCGCAGCTTGCGAGCCTCCTCTCCGGTGCGCGGCCCGGTGAGACCATCGTCGACCTCTGCGCCGGCGGCGGCGGCAAAACCTTAAGTCTCGCGGCGATGATGGCCAATGACGGTCGCCTGATCGCCAGCGACGACGATCCGCGTCGCCTCGCCCCCATCCACGAGCGCCTGCGCCGGGCCGGGGCAAAGGCGGAAGTTCGCACGCCGCGCGGCGGCCGGGCGCGCGCGGACGTCCTCGGCGACCTCGACGGCACCGTCGACCGGGTCCTCGTGGATGCGCCCTGCACCGGAGCCGGTACCTGGCGGCGCAATCCCGACGCCAAGTGGCGGATGCGCCCGGGGGCGCTGGCCGCCCGCGTCAATGAGCAAGCGGCGGTCCTCGACCGGGCCGGGCTCCTCGTCCGGCCGGGCGGGCGCATCACCTACATCACCTGCTCGCTGTTGCCCGACGAGAACGACGCGGCGGTGGCGGGCTTTCTTGCCCGCACGGGCGCGGCTTTCCAGGTCCTACCAGCCGCCGAAGTGGTCAGGGCGACGAAATCCGATCTCGCGCCCTTCCTCCGCTTCACCGACCATGGCCTGCAGATGAGTCCGGCCCTGACCGGAACGGACGGGTTCTACGTCGCCACCCTGGAGCGCCGGGCCTGAGGGGAGCGCATCCCCAGCCCATCGCGGGCCGGAGGGCGACCTCTCCGTTGCACCGCGCCGACGCCTCGTCTAACTCCGGTTCCATGAATACCGACCACGACAAGATCCTCATCGTCGATTTCGGCTCGCAGGTGACGCAGCTCATCGCGCGGCGCGTCCGCGAGGAGGGCGTGTATTGCGAAATCGTGCCGTTCACGAAGGCGGCCGAAGCCTTTGCGGAGAGCCGACCCAAGGGTGTCATCCTTTCGGGCGGCCCCGAATCGGTCACCACCGACGCCTCGCCGCGCACCCCGCAAATCGTGTTCGATTCGGGCGTGCCGGTCTTCGGCATCTGCTACGGCCAGCAGACCATGGCGGCGCAGCTCGGCGGTGAGGTCGAGGCCGGACACCATGCCGAGTTCGGCCGCGCCGAAATTCAGATCCTGTCCGACTGCCCCCTGTTCAAGGGCGTCTGGCATGTCGGGGAGCACTACCCCGTCTGGATGAGCCACGGCGACCGGGTGACGAAGCTGCCCGACGGCTTCACCACGGTGGCGATGTCGCCGAACGCGCCGTTCGCGGCGGTTGCCGATGAATCGCGGCACTACTACGCGGTCCAGTTCCATCCGGAAGTGGCGCATACCCCCCACGGCGCCCTCCTCATCCGCAACTTCGTGCGGGACATCGCCGGCTGCTCCGGGGACTGGACCATGGGCGCCTATCGCGAGGAGGCCATCGCCAAGATCCGCGAGCAGGTCGGGTCCGAAAAAGTGATCTGCGGCCTGTCCGGCGGCGTCGATTCCTCCGTGGCGGCGGTTCTCATCCATGAAGCCATCGGTGATCAGCTCACCTGCGTGTTCGTCGATCACGGACTTTTGCGCCTGGGCGAGGCCGAGGAGGTCGTGCGCCTGTTCCGCGACCACTACAATATTCCCCTCGTGCACGTGCAGGCGCAGGAGCTGTTCCTCGGCGAACTCGAGGGCGTCAGCGATCCGGAGATCAAGCGCAAGACCATCGGTCGCCTGTTCATCGACGTGTTCGACGCGGAGGCGAAGAAGATCGGCGGCGCCAAGTTCCTGGCCCAGGGTACCCTTTACCCGGACGTGATCGAGAGCGTGTCGTTCACCGGTGGCCCCTCGGTGACCATCAAGAGCCACCACAATGTCGGCGGCCTCCCCGAGCGCATGAACATGCAGCTCGTCGAGCCCCTGCGGGAGTTGTTCAAGGATGAGGTCCGGGTGCTCGGCGAGGAGCTCGGCCTACCGGAAGCCTTCGTCGGCCGCCACCCCTTCCCGGGGCCGGGCCTCGCCATCCGCTGCCCCGGCACCATTACGGGCGAGAAGCTCGAAGCCCTGCGCAAGGCTGACGCGATCTACCTCGACGAGATCCGCAAGGCGGGTCTGTACGATACCATCTGGCAGGCCTTCGCGGTGATCCTGCCGGTGAAGACGGTCGGGGTGATGGGCGACGGCCGCACCTACGACCACGTCTGCGCCCTGCGGGCCGTCACCTCGGTGGACGGGATGACGGCGGATTTCTACCCCTTCGATATGGCCTTCCTCGGCCGGGTCGCGACCCGCATCATCAATGAGGTCAAGGGTATCAACCGCGTGACCTACGACATCACCTCGAAGCCGCCCGGCACCATCGAGTGGGAATGATGTGGTCGGCGCCCGGCAGCATGCTACAACGCGACATAAATAATCGAGATAGCTAGTGCAGTGACGCGGACGGAGGATTCACAGGCTGGGTGAGGTCTGCGAGTTTGGGCCATGGCTCAGACTGTCTGCGTACTTCCCGATGGGGTCGACACGGCCCGGCTCACTGCGATCGCAGTGATCGCTCCCGTCCGCTGAAGCACATTGAGCGCGCCCTCATCGTCCTGTTCTCAGCCGAGCGCCTAGGGCCTGTCGTCGCTTGAACGGATTGGCGCGTTTTGCGTTTTCGTCTCTCTGATTGCGGGAGGGACGATGCTGAGCGACGCGCAATGGTCTGAACTGGAGCCTCTGGTCGAGGCGTGCCGGCCCAAGGCCAAGACGCCGCCGCAGGACCTGCAACGCACGCTCTCGGCGATCCTGTGGCGGCATCGGAACGGCGCCAAATGGCGGGCGATCCCGGAGGAACTGGGTCCGTGGTGGCGGGCCGCCCAGATCTTCATCCGCTGGTCCCGGGCCGGTGTCTGGGAGCGGCTGCTCAGCCTGGTGCAGGAGCGCGGCG
>NZ_FOPM01000045.1 GCF_900113485.1 Methylobacterium gossipiicola | reverse complement strand
GCCGCCTTGATCAGGCTCTCGCCGAACACCCGCGTGTAGGCCGGGGCGTTGGGCTTGGCCTTGGCCTGCACGCCCGACAGCACGTCGAACTTGACGACACCGTGGTAGCGGTCGGCGCTGGCTTCGGCCGGGGCGTAGCCCTTGCCCTTCTGGGTCACCACGTGGAGCAGGATCGGGCCCTGCTCGGTGTCGCGGACATTCTTCAGAATGGGGAGCAGGTGGTCGAGGTTGTGCCCGTCGACGGGGCCGACATAGTGGAAGCCCATCTCCTCGAACATGGTGCCGCCGCCGACGACCAGCGAGCGGGCATACTCTTCCGCCGCCGCGGCGCGCTGGTAGAGCGCCTTCGGCAGGAGCTTGCCGAGTTGCTTGGCGGTCTCGCGCAAGCTGCGGTAGGTGCCGCCCGAGGCCAGACGCGCGAAGTAGGCCGACATGGCGCCGACGGGCGGCGCGATGGACATGTCGTTGTCGTTGAGGATGACGATGAGGCGCGAGTGCAGGGCGCCGGCATTGTTCATGGCCTCGTAGGCCATGCCGGCCGACATGGAGCCGTCGCCGATCACCGCGATCATGTTGCGGCGCTTGGGCGCCGGTTGGCCCTTGGCCTTGGCCTCCGCCGCGTCGAGGTCGCGGGCGACGGCCATGCCGAGGGCGGCCGAGATCGAGGTCGAGGAGTGGGCGGCGCCGAAGGGATCGTAGGGGCTCTCGGAGCGCTTGGTGAAGCCCGACAGGCCACCGGGCTGGCGCAGGGTCCGGATGCGGTCGCGGCGGCCCGTGAGGATCTTGTGCGGATAGGCCTGGTGGCCGACGTCCCAGACGATGCGGTCGTCGGGGGTGTCGAACACGTGGTGGAGCGCCACCGTGAGTTCGACGACGCCGAGCCCCGAGCCGAGGTGCCCGCCCGTCACCGACACGGCCTCGATCATCTCCGCCCGCACGGCATCGGCCACCGCCTGCAGCTCGCTCTCCGGAAGGGCCCGCAGGGCGGACGTCTCTTCGAGACCGTCCAGGATCGAAGGATTGGCTGAGGACACTGGCATTGACCCGTTGGTTCGTCTGAATACCGCTCGAACGGGCCTATCCGTCGCCACGCACGGCGCCGGACCCCCCTTCCCACGGCTCTGGATCCCTGGACTGAACCGGGACCCTTGAATCCGCACTTATAACGTCATTGGACGACTTTGCCACGCGCAGGCTCGAAACCGACCAATTCCAGCCCACATGACAGGTGTCGTGCTCCGGCGTAAGGGCAACAGCCGACCTCCGATGATCACGATTCGACCGGCGGCCTCATCCCGAATCGTTCGTGCGGGGCACACGGCGTGGAAGGCAGACCATGGGTTTTCTCTTCGCACCCGGTATTCCGCGCCCTCCGGTGATTCCAATGCTTGGCGCGATCCTGGCCAGTGTCGCGATGACGGGTGCCGTCGCGGCGACCGAGTCCCGGCACAGCCGGGGCACGGACTCGGCGGATTTCACGTTCGTGTGTCTGGGTGAACATCCGTGTCGCCCCCAGGCCGGTCCCGGCGCCGCCGACCGGCGGGTCGATCCATTCCAAGGTTCCCTCGGCCGCCCCTGTGCCTATCGGTGGCGAGAGACGCCGTCCGGCACTCGCAAGGTCCGGGTGTGCTTCTGATCCGCGCGCCCGCCATGCGCGCCTTCGCGATCCTCGTCCTGCTCGCCGGTCCTGCGGCTGCGGCCGGATGCGACGCGTTCTTCGCGGACGGGCGCCGGCCCGATCTCGTCAATCCCAAGCTCGCGCGGGCGACGACCCCGCTCTGCTACGACGCCTTCGCGCTTCTGTATTCCGGCCTGTCGCGGACGCCCCTCTACGCGGCCGAGCGCCTCACCCGGGCGAGCATCGCGGCGGCCCGCACCGTCGACCGCGTCGATGCCTTCCACGACGAGGACGCCGTGCCGGCGGCCGACCGGTCGCGCCTCGAAGACTACGTCCATAGCGGTTTCGACCGGGGCCACATGGCACCGGCCGGTGACATGCCGACGGGCGCCGCCCAGGCACAATCCTTCACCCTCGCCAACATGGTTCCCCAGGACCGCGCGGTGAATCGGGGCCTGTGGTCGGGCATCGAGGAGAGCGTGCGGCGGCTCGCCACGGCACGCCAGACCCTCTTCGTCGTGACCGGCCCGATCTACGACGGCGCCAGCGCTCAGGCGATCAACGGCCGCATCCTCGTGCCGACGCAGCTGTTCAAGGCAGTGTACGACCCGGCGCGGGGAGAGGCGGGGGCCTACCTCGTGCCCAATCGGGACGGGGCCGACTGGCGCGGCGTGTCGCTGGCCGAGTTGCGCGGGCTTGCCGGACTGGACGTGTTTCCGGGGCTCCCGGACGCGATCAAGACTCGGGCCATGCGCCTTCCCGAACCCCGCATCTACGCCCGGGGCGACGAGGCCGGCGGATCACCGCGCGGGCGACATCGCGACATGGATTCCTTCGACGCCTGGGCCAAGGATCAGCTCTACCGCCTCGCCCGACGCCTGTGGCGCGACCTCATGCGAGCGATCTTCTGAGGACGAGCCGCATGACCGACAAACCGTCCCCCGGTGCACGGACGTTTGCCCCCTTCGCCGACGATGTGGCCGTGCAGACCATCGGCGGCCTATCCCTCGAGAACGGCCGCGACGCCATCGCGGTGCATGGGTCCCTCGATCTGACACGGGACCGCGCGGGCCTCGACCGGGCTCGCGCCCTCCAGGCAGCGGTCACGGCCATCGTGGAGGCCCTCAGCGGCTCGGACCTGCCCGAGGCGGCGGAGGCGACGGTCGCCGAACCCACCATCGTTCGAAACCCCTTCGCCTGACGGCGCGCCCCGATCTCCTTGCCGGTCCGCCGCCGCCCTGATACTCCGGCGCAACACTCATCCGCGAAGCGCATCGCTCCCGGCGACCGACCGGAAGCGATGCGCCGACAGCGAGCGCCGGACCATCCGGCCGCGACCGCGCGAGGCCCGGCCGGCTCCCCCAGGAGCCGCCGCGGGGCCGCGCACCCCATCATACGGCATCGGCCAGCCCCGAAAGGGTGCCGATCCCATCGTTCGAGGATACCGGCATGGCGCGCGAATTCATCTACCACATGAAGGGTCTGACCAAGACCTACACGGGCGGCAAGAAGATTCTCGACAACATCAACCTGTCGTTCTACCCGGACGCCAAGATCGGTGTTCTCGGCATCAACGGCTCGGGCAAGTCGACCCTGCTCAAGATCATGGCCGGGATCGACACGGAATGGACCGGCGAGGGCTTCGTCGCCCAGGGCGCTCGCGTCGGCTACCTGCCGCAGGAGCCCCAGCTCGATCCGAACAAGTCCGTGCGCGAGAACGTCATGGAGGGGGTCGCCGAGAAGCAGGCGCTCCTCGACCGCTACAACGAACTCGCCATGAACTATTCCGAGGAGACGGCGGACGAGATGACCGCCCTCCAGGACCAGATCGAGGCCGCCAACCTCTGGGAACTCGATTCGAAGGTCGATCAGGCCATGCTGGCGCTGGGCTGCCCGAGTGACGATCAGCCCGTGGCCACCCTGTCGGGCGGCGAGCGCCGCCGCATCGCCCTGTGTCGCCTCCTCCTGTGGGAGCCCGAACTGCTGCTCCTCGACGAGCCCACCAACCACCTCGACGCCGAGACGGTGAACTGGCTCGAAGGCCACCTCAAGCAGTATCCCGGCGCGATCCTGATCGTGACCCACGATCGCTACTTCCTCGACAACGTCACGGGCTGGATCCTCGAACTCGACCGCACGCGCGGCTATCCCTACGAAGGCAACTACTCGGCCTGGCTCATCCAGAAGCAGAAGCGTCTCGCCCAGGAAGGCCGTGAGGACATGGCCCGCCAGCGCGCCATCAACCGCGAGCAGGAGTGGATCGCCGCCTCGCCGAAGGCCCGCCAGTCGAAGTCGAAGGCTCGCATCACCCGTTACGATGAGCTCGTGGCCAAGCAGAGCGAGAAGATCGATGCCTCGGCCCAGATCGTCATCCCCATCGACGAGCGGCTCGGCAACAACGTCATCGAGTTCCAGAACCTCAACAAGGCGTTCGGTGACAGGCTGCTGATCGAGGACCTGTCGTTCAAGCTGCCACCGGGCGGCATCGTCGGCGTCATCGGTCCCAACGGCGCCGGCAAGACCACGCTCTTCAAGATGATCACCGGCGGCGAGAAGCCGGATGGCGGCACGATCTCCATCGGCGAGACCGTGCGCCTCGGCTATGTCGACCAGTCGCGCGACGCCCTCGATCCGGGCGCGACCGTCTGGCAGGAAGTCTCGGGCGGCAACGACATCATCTATTTCAACAAGCGCGAGATCAATTCCCGCGCCTACTGCGCCGCCTTCGCGTTCAAGGGGTCCGACCAGCAGAAGAAGGTCGGCACCCTCTCGGGCGGTGAGCGCAACCGCGTGCACCTCGCCCGCACCCTGAAGGGCGGCGCCAACGTGCTGCTCCTCGACGAGCCGACCAACGACCTCGACATGGAGACCCTGCGGGCCCTGGAAGAGGCGCTGGAGGATTACGCCGGCTGCGCCGTGATCATCTCGCACGATCGCTGGTTCCTCAACCGCATCGCCACCCACATCCTCGCCTTCGAGGGCGACAGCCATGTCGAGTGGTTCGAGGGCAACTTCTCGGATTACGAGGAGGACAAGAAGCGTCGCCTCGGCGCCGATTCGCTGATGCCGAAGAAGATCAAGTACAAGAAGTTTTCTCGGTAGATCGCGAACCGCGGAATACCCCTCTCCCCCGGCGGGAGAGGGAAGAGGCTCAGGCCCGCGCGCTCAGGGCCAGGGCCTCGCCCAAATCCCGCATATCCGTGAGTTTCCGCCCGCGCCGGCGCAGGTCCGCCAGGAGCGCCCGATCCGGAAACGGACAATACGGCAGCGTGGCGGGCGTTTCGCCCTCAGGCAACGTACCGTCCGCCAGTTGCGCCAGCACGCGATCCAGCAGGACCCGCCCGTGCTCGTGCAGGAGCACGGAGGCCCGCGTCGCCGTGGTGCCGGCGGGCAACGCCACGGCCTCCCGCGCCAGGATCGCTCCGGCATCGATGGTGACGGCGAGGCGGTGCACCGTGACGCCGAAGGCGGGGTCCGGCTCCGCCAGGGCATGGATCGTCGGCACCGGCCCGCGATGACGCGGCAGCAGGCCCGGATGAACGTTGAAGCCGCCGCGCGGCGCCAGCGCCAGGGTGGCCCCCGACAGGATCTGATCGAAATGGAAGGTCACGAGGGCGTCGGGGCTGTGCCGCGCCATCAGGGCCGCCACCTCCGCGCCGTTGACGTCGTTCACCGTGAGCGTGGGAATCCCGAGGCCCCGGCACAAGTCCCGCAGGGGCGTCGCCGTGGCGGCATCCCGCGCGCCGGACAGGCGGCGGGTCACACCCGAGAGCGGCGAGAGCAGATCCGGCAATCCGAAATTCACCCCGAGATAGGGCAGGATCGCCGGCCCGGAGCGGGCGAGATGCCGCCGCACCTGTCCGATGAGCCCCCCCGAATTCGGTCGCTCGGCATTCGACAGACCGACGAACGCGATGTCGGAGGCGTGGGTGGTGACGAAGCGGCGCACGGCCCGGGCGTTCGGCAGGGCCTCGAGGACGAACAATGCGAGGCGCTGGCGGGTCATCGGCCCGTCCGGATCTTGAACTTGAAGCCGCTCATGCCGAGCCGGCGCAGGGGTTCGGGCAGCAGGGCCGAGCCCCGCGCCAGGGCCGCGATGAGCCACGGGAAGGCGACGATGTCCCGGTCGCGGGCCAGCCCCCGGGCGATGCGGGCGGCGGCATCCGCCGCCTCGATCTCCATGGGTCGCCAGCCCTGATACTCGCCGCCCATGGCCGTGCGGACATAGCCCGGCGTCACCACGTTGACCTTGACCCCGTGGGGTTTCAGCTTCTCGCGCAGGGCCAGACCGTGGGCGAGAAGAGCCGCCTTGGTGCCGCTATAGGCCGGCGCATCGGGCAGCGGCGCGAAGGCGCTGAGCGACGAGACCAGGGCGATCTGCCCCGCCCCCCGCGCGCGCATGAGGTCGACGCAGGGGAGCGCGACGTTGAGGGCGCCGTCGAGATTCACCGCGACGGTCTCGAACGCCATGTCGGCCGTCTCCACGTCTCCACCCGGATCGCCGCCGTTGATCGCCGCATTGACGATGACGAGGTCGAGGGGATGGGCCGCGTGTGCCGCCCGCAGCCAGGCGGCGACGCCGGCCCGGTCGCGCACGTCGAGGCGCTCGGTTTCCACGGCGGCACCCTGAGCACGACAAGCCGTGGCGACGGCGTCGAGACGGGCGCCGTCACGGCCATGCAGGATGAGGGTGGTGCCGGGGGCCGCGTAATGGCGGGCGAGGGCCGCGCCGATACCGCTCGACGCGCCGGTGATCAGGATGACGGGCATCGCTCTCGGGGGGTTGGCGAAAGGGAGCGGACGGCCCGTCCGATGGACGCCGCTTGATTCCTTCGCAAGGGTAGAATTCGGCTTCAAACAAGCGCCGCGCGGGCTTTGTGAAACGGTCTCCGCGTCGATCAAGCGGAAACCGTCTCAGTAGACCGGTGCGAGATCCTGCGTGGTGCCGGATTCGGCGCGAACCGCCTGGGCGGCGGCGAGGGCGGCAGCGGGGAGAGTGGCCTCCAGGCGGAGAATCGTGCCCGCAACGGCCCGCGCGATGGCGGGACGGGAGAAGAAGCCGCCATTCACCTGACTGCGGTGCAGGACGACGCGACGGAAATCTCGCATGAGATCGGCATCGGGCGCCACGGGCGCCGTCCAGAACGTGCCGAGACCGCCCTGATGGGTGAGACCGGGCAGGTTGTAGATCGCCTCGCCGGTGGCCAGCGTCGGACAACCGAGTTCGAGGGACAGCATCCCGACGGTGCTGTTGACGAGGACGACGCCGCGGCTGCCGGCGATGAGGCTCGGCAGGTCGCCACCGTCGATGATATCGAGGCGGTCGTTGACCCCGTGGCGCTTGGCCGAATGCCGGGCGTATTTGCGCCAATTGATGAGGCCGCTGTCCAAGGGATGCAGCTTGATCAGCAGCCGGGTCGCGCCCTTCGAATCGGCCGCGAAGGAGGCGATCACCCGGTCCATGAACGCCTCGACCCCGAGGAAAGGCGAGTGGACGCGGATCTGGTAGTCGCTGTCGAGTTGGAGCGGCAGGAGGAAGTAATCGACCCCCACCGCCGTGTAGGCTTCGTTGAGCCGCGCCGCCTCGCGCCGCGTATGGGCGCGCCGGGAGAACTTCTTGATCCAGCCGGCATATTCTACGGCGATGTGGTTCGGCCGGTGGCTGCGGAAATGCGGGAAGAAGTACGGGAAGCCGAAATTGGCGATGTTGTAGGTCACGTCCCACAGGCTGCGGCGGGCCATATCGCCGCTCGACGGCATCGCCCGACCGGGCTGGGGCAGGCGCCGCGCCAAGGCCCGGATCTCCGTGGCGGTTTTGGGCAGGGACGAGTGGCCGTTCACGCCGCCGAGTTCGCAGGTGATCCAGTTCGGCCGGAGGTAGCCTTCCTCGAACACGTGCAGGCGCACGCCCAGGGGCTCGGCCGCCGCGCGAGCCGCGACATGGTAGGGCCGGCAATCGCCGAACAGGATGATGTCGGTGACGCCGTGTCGGGCGATGTAGTCGGCGACGTACCCGCCCCAGTTCTCGAACGACCCACGATAGTTGTCGGCGGGCAATCGCCAGAACAACCAGTCGCCCGAGGAGAAGTTGATTCGCCGAACCCGATGGCCGCGCTCCTTCAGGGCACGCCCAAGATCGGAGAAGAACGGAGAGGCGACGCCCTGCAGGAACAGGAACGTGGCAGGTCCGTCGCGATGCGCGGGAACGCGGGTGTGTACCATTCGGAGGCGCAGGGTCCTGAAGCCCGAGAGAACCGGGCGAATGTCACGGGTGGAGACGTCGCATAGCCGGTCAAAGGCAGCAATCTTAAGGCACGGTTATGCAAAACGATTTTCCAACCCCGTTGCCGAGAGGCAACAGACGTGCGGGAGACCCGAACCGGATCCCAGGGACGGATCGAAACGGCTTTTCCGGAAAACCGGGTCCCCCTTGCGGGACCGATGCTTTAGAGGCTCCCGTTGGGGCAATGGCGGCGGCCCCGTGTCGGTCGAGCCGCTCCCCTCCGTCGAAGCGTTCATGCGCCCGAGCCCGCCGCCCTCCCTGTTTTCCACAAGCCCGACCATCCGGACCCTGCGCGCGCAGATCGAGGCGGCGACGGACAGCCGGTTCGCGCATCCGTTTGCGTCCGGCGCGGTGGCGGTGGTCTGGGACGGGCACGGTGGGGCAGGGGCTCCGCGCCGCCTGGGGCGACGGGTTCTCCGGGTTTCGCCCGGCCCCCTCCTGAGTCCCTACGATACGCCCGCGACTGGACTGGCGTGCCTCCGCCTCACCCTCGAGGGCAGCCCCCATGGCGGCGTCCCGGCCGATGCCGCTCTGGCGAGCCGTTTGCGCACCCTGCGCCTGCACGGACGCAACCGCTTTCCTGGGGGCCTGGACGGCGATGCCATGCCGGCCGGCGCGAACCTGATCCTCCTCGACGGCGCCGCGACCCCGACCCGGAATCGGGCCTTCGTCGCGGACGTGCTCGCCCGCAATCCGCGAACGGATTTCGTGGCGGCCGGTCCCGAGGGCGGCATGGGCGTCGCCCCCACGGGCCGCCTGCGGGTCCTGCCGGGTCCCATCGATCCCTGGGCCGCCTGCGCCGCCGCCGCGCGGGTCTTCGTCGCCGATGCCCAAAGTGCCTGTACGGCGCGCCTGTCCGGGGCCGAGGTGGTCGAGAGCGGTTCGTTAACGGGGATCGAGGACGCCTACGGCGCCGGTCTCCACTGGTTCGACCCCTGGACCCGCGCGCCCATCGGTCGGGACGATTGCCTCGACCGGATCGCGTGGCTGCGGGCACGCTTTCGCGACAACGACCGACCGACGGTGCTCGTCGGCATCTCACGCTGGAAGCGGCCCGGCCTGGATGCCTTCACCACCGGTCCGTACGGCCCCCCCGTCCACGCCATGGGGGCCGAGGAGGCGATCCGCCTCGCGCCCCCCGGCGCGCGGGTCCTGGCCTGGGCGACGCGGATGCCCGAACACTTGGAGGCCCTGTGCGCGGAGGCCGGGCTGCCCCTGTCGCGGGTCGAGGACGGGTTCCTGCGCTCCGTCGGGCTCGGCGCCAGCCTCCGGCCCGGCGCCTCCATCGTGGTCGACGATTGTGGCATCTACTACGATCCGCGTCGGGACAGCCGCCTCGCGCGTATCCTGAAGACCGCCGAGTTCCCGCCCGACCTCGTGGCGCGGGCCAACGCCCTGCGCCGCCTCGTGATCGCGCGGCGCCTGACGAAGTACAATGTCGGCCTGTCGGACGAGGCCGGCGCTTGGCCGACGGACCGGCGCATCGTCCTCGTGCCCGGACAGGTGGAGGACGATGCTTCCGTGCGGCACGGCTCCCCCGTGGTGCGCTCGAACCGCGCCCTCCTGGCGGCGGCCCGTGCGCGAAACCCCGACGCCTTCCTGCTCTACAAGCCGCATCCCGACGTCGAAGCCGGCTTCCGCCCCGGCAAGATCCCGGAAGCCGAGGCCCTGACGCTCGCCGACCGCATCGTCGGCGGTCTCTCCATCGTCGATCTCCTCGACCGGGCGCACCATGTCGAGACCATGACGTCGCTCGCCGGCTTCGAAGCCTTGATCCGGGGCCTCACCGTGGCCGTTCACGGCCGCCCGTTCTATTCCGGTTGGGGCCTCACGGAGGATCTGGCGCCGAACGCCGATCGCGGACGGCGCCTCGCCCTCGACGAAATCGTCGCCGGAACCCTGCTGCTCTATCCGCTCTACCTCGATCCCGTGGCCATGAAGCCGTGCACGGCCGAGCAACTCCTCGACCGCTTGGCGCAGGAGCGCGACGCCGCCGCCCCCTCGGCCCTGGCGCTCAGCCGGCGCACCCTCCTGGCGATGCGGGCGCGCTACGCCGTTCTCAATCCCATCGTCCGGGCCCTGCGCGCCCGGCGCGGAATCGCGCGCCCACCGAAGGGCGACGTTCCGGAATGAAGGCCCCCCTGTGATTCTCCTCGCCCTCAGCGTCGCCCTCGCGGTGAGTCTCGCCATCGAGGCATTCGACGGGCGCGGCGTGCGCCCCGTCAGCCGACGTCCGGGCGACCTCGCCGTACGGCTCGGCGCCTACGCACTCCTCTGCGCCTTCTGGTTCGCGTTCTCCTGGCGACCCTGGCTCGCGGCCTTTTCCTGCATCCTCACCGTGGCGATCCTCACGGTGGTGAGCCGTCTCAAGCGTGGCGTCATCGGCGAACCCCTGGTGTTCAGCGATTTCGCCCTCCTGCGTCAGGTGCCGCGCCATCCGGAACTCTACTACACCCGGCCCCTGAACGACCCCCGGATGGCCGGGCCGATCCTCGCGAGCCTCGCCGCCGTCGCCCTCTGGTACGCCGTCGAACCGTCCGCCCTGCCGCACGAGCCGAGCGTCGCGGTGCTGGCGGTGATCGCCCTCCCGCTCGCCCTGTGGACCCTGGCGCGGCTCGCTCCGGATGGCGCCCTCGGCCTCTGGCTCACGGCCCGGTTTCCCGCGCCGGATCTAGAGCGGGATGTCACCCGCTATGGCCTGCCGGCCACGATCCTGGCTTACGCGGTGCGGTGGCGGATGGAGCGAACTCCGCGCGACCTCACGACGGCCGATTCAGAAGAGCGGGATCAGGGAGTGTCGGCGGACGACACGGAAAACCGCGTCGTCGTCGTGGTCCAACTCGAATCGTTCATCGATCCCGTGCGCCTCGGCGGTCCGGCCCTGCCGGTGATGGAGATCGTGCGGACCCGGGCCCGCCAATACGGCCGCCTGCGGGTGCCGGCGCATGGCGCCTACACCATGCGGACGGAACATGCGGTGCTGACGGGCCGTCCGCCCGAAAGCCTGGGTTTCGGGGTGTTCGATCCCTACCTCGCGGGAGGCGGCGCCGAGCCGACGAGCCTCGCCCGCTTGGCCCGGCGGGCCGGCTTCGAGACCCTGTTCATCCATCCCTTCCACCGCGACTTCTTCGACCGGGCGGCGGTGATGGGGCGCCTCGGCTTCGGTCGCCTCGTCATGGAGGAAAACTTCGTCGGGGCGCCCCGGATCGGCCCCTATATCGGTGACGTGGCCCTGGCCGAGCGGGTTCTGGCGGAAATTCGCGCCCGCACCGGCCCCCTGTTGGTGTTCTGCGTCACCATGGAGAACCATGGCCCCTGGAAGCCCGGACGCCTGGCGGGCCTCGACGATCCCCGGGCGCAGTACCTCCACCATGTCGCCCATACGGGTGAGGCCGTGGAGAGGCTTATCGCCGGGCTTGAAGGTCTGCCGGCGACGCTGTGCGTGTTCGGCGATCACGCACCGTCCCTGGCAGCCTGCCGGCCGGGCTTCGGCGGCACGGCGACGGATTACGCGGTGTTGCATTTCGGGGGCGACGATGCCGCCCCGATTCGGCGCGATCTCACGGCGGACGCCCTCGGACGGCAGCTTCGCGCGGAGGTCTCCCGACCCGAAGCGTAACCGTGCCACCCTCGTGACGCATTCTTGGCCGAGTGGTCGGAAACGAATGTTTTCGTCGCCCGCGACAACGATCCCTTAAGTCTGCGGCAGCGTTTGGCCTCTATTCCATCGCGTCGACGACGGTCTCGGGTCCGAGGGTTCGGCACCTGCCTGAAGGTGACGGTCGGCCCGAGCGAAGAGCCAGGCTCGAGGGTAAGCGCAGGCGCTCGCTCGGGCGCCATGAGGGGACGGCACCGCCCACGCCCCGCGCGAGGCCGGCCAGGAGATGAGTGAATGATTCGCACGGCGGCCCTCGCGGCCCTGACGGCCTGCCTCGTCTCGGGCTGCTCCTCGATCCTTCCGGGCGCCGGCCCGACGACGGGCGCCATCGTGGACGGGGCGGACGTGTCGACGAGCGAGGGCACCTTCGCGCGCTACGAGATCATCGATCTCACCGCCGCCACCGTCGAGGCCCTGCGCGGACGGCCCCTCGACAGCCTGCTCGCCTCCTTCGGCGATCACCGCCCGTCCATGGAGCCCGTCATCGGGATCGGCGACTACGTCGCCGTCTCCGTCTGGGAGGCCGGGTCCGGCGGCCTGTTCTCCGGGCCGCTCTCCGCCGACCGCTTCTCCGCCGGTTCCAAGGCCGCCACCATCCCC
>NZ_FOPM01000043.1 GCF_900113485.1 Methylobacterium gossipiicola | reverse complement strand
ACCAGCTTGCCGGTACCATCATTCGACGCGGTCACACCGGTTGCCGACGTAAAGGCATTGACCTTGTCGATGATGGCCTGGACGGCCGTATCAGTCGTCAGCACGTTGATGGTCTTTGCCGCGCCGTCCGCACCCGTGATGGTGAACGATGTGTCGGAACCGGGCGCAGCGTAGGCTGCGCTACCGGTCACGGTGGCAACGCCGTCGGCATACGCCGTGGTGCTGGCGAGCGTGGACGTCGCGGCGGCGGCGGTGCTGCCGGCGGCAGCGCCGATGATCGTGTCCGACACGGCCTGGGTCGCGCCGGTGGAGAGCAGGTTCGAAGCGGTGGCGCCGGTCAGGGCGACGGAGGTGTTGGTCGCCTTGGTGGAGAAGGCGTTCGAGGAGGACAGGGCCTGCTGGGCGACGGACTTCAGCTGGTCGGTGAGGCCCTGCAGCTTGGTCAGGCCGGTGTTGGCGGCCTGGATCGCCTGGATGCCGTTGGAGATGCCGTCGAGCAGCTTCGAGAGGCCGGCCGAGCGGCTCGACAGGGTGTCGGCCGTGAAGAAGTTGGTCGGGTTGTCGAGGGCCGAGTTGACCTTCTTGTTGGTGGCGAGGCGGTTCTGGGTCGTGGCGAGGAGGTCGGCCGTGCCCTGCAGCGAGAGCAGGTTCGCGCGGGTGGCGGCCGAAAGGGTGATGCCGTTGGACATGGTGTTCGATCCGTTCTGATCGCTGCGTCCCCGTTTTTGGAGACGGGTCCTTTAGACCACGCCGGTCTTGCCTCGAGCTTAAGCGACATGGTGAACGCAAGATGACCGAAATGGAGCGCCCGGCCTGAGCTTGGGATTTGTCGTGGTCCGTCAGGCAGTTGTCGAACCCGACATCAAACCGCATTCACCATTCGTTAGCCATGAGTCGTGACAACCACCTCAACAATCAAATCCGGGGGCCCTCGGCGGGATCTCCCGAGGCGGGTTCCCACATCTCGGTGGTTCGATGCTGAGCGGTGTCCGCTTCGGTCGAGCGGACACCGTATCGCTCCCCGGCGGGGACTTTCGCCGCGTGTTCGTCTCCCCGACCGGCCTCACCCGGCGTCGATGAGCCCGGCCTCGTCCTGTGCCTGAAGCACGTCGGGGCGCGGCATCGAGATGATGTTGTAGCCCGAATCGACGAAGTGGACCTCGCCGGTGACGCCGCCGGACAGGTCGGAGAGCAGGTAGACGGCCGAGCCGCCGACCTCTTCCTGGGTCACCGTCCGCCGCAGGGGCGCGTGGGCCTTCTGGTGGTTGAACATGAGGCGGGCATCGGCGATGCCGGCACCGGCCAGCGTCCGCATCGGGCCGGCCGAGAGGGCGTTGACGCGGATACCGTCCGGGCCGAGATCCCCTGCGAGGTAACGGACGGAAGCTTCCAGAGCCGCCTTGGCGACGCCCATGACGTTGTAGTTCGGCATCACCCGCGTCGAGCCGCCATAGGTCAGGGTCAGAAGCGAGCCGCCGCGCGGCATGCGTTTGGCCGCCCGCTGGGCGATCTCGGTGAAAGAGAAGCACGAAATCGTCAGGGTGCGGGAAAAGTTCTCACGGGTGGTGACGTCGACGTAGCGCCCCTTCAGCTGGTTCTTGTCGGAGAACCCGATGGCGTGGACGACGAAGTCGATCCCGTCGGGAAAACGTGTGTCCAGGGTTTCGAACACCGCGTCGACGCTGGCGATGTCCTCGACGTCGCAGGGAATGACGATGTCGGATCCGAGCGAGGCGGCAAGCGGTGCCACCCGGCGTCCGAGGGCCTCGCCCTGGTAGGTGAAGGCGAGTTCGGCGCCGTGCTTGTGCAGGGCCGACGCGATGCCCCAGGCGATGGAATGATTGTTGGCGACCCCCATGATGAGGCCGCGCTTCCCCGTCATCAAACCCGTCATGCGTTTCCCCACGGATGTGGGCGGCTCCGGCCGGCGGCCCATCCTGTTGGGAGAGGCTTAGCGTGCGGGTCGCGGGCCTGTCCAATCCGGCGAGAGATTCGCGGGGGACCGTCCTAGAAGTAGCCGTTGGTCTCGGACCGCGCCCAATCGATAAGGGCCTGCTTGGCGTAAACCGCCGCGAGGCCCGTGAGGGCGAGGCCACCGACGGAGCCCAAGGTGAACCAGAGCATGCGTTTTGTCCTTGCGTGTTGCTGGAAAAACGCAGCCCGATTCCCCCGGTTCCATGAGAAGGCCGCCCGCCTCAGCGCCGGGGCGCTACGATGGCCGGGCCGGCGCTCGGCTCCGGGCGAAAGAGTTCGTTGCGCTGAATCTGCATCCGGGTCTGGCTGGAGTCGAATTGCTGCTGGTTCTGAATGCCGCGAATCTGGCTTTGGGTGGCGAGCCGGTCGTTGGTGGCATTGAGGCTGCCGGGGTTGGCGGAGGATTGGGCCAGGGCCGGGCCCGCCGCCAGGAGGGCGAGGCCCGACAGGGCGAGGCGGCGCGCGCGGATCGTGATCGGGCGGGGCATGGGGTGGGTCTCCCTTGGGGGATTGTCAGGCTGTGGGGACGACGCATGGGCGGAAAGCCCGGTTCCCGCGCGGGCGCTTCGCCGTTGAACCCTCGACGCCGTTCGCGTTTTGGTCCAGGGATGCGGCATGACTCAGCACCTCGACAAGACTGGGGCCTCGCGGCCGGTGCCCGCCTCCGACGCCGCGCCCGCCTCCATCGCGGCCCGCGCCATGGCCTCCCTCCGGCCCCAGAGCTCGCCCTATCTCGAGGGCCTGAACGACGAGCAGCGCCGCGCCGTCGAGGCGACGGACGGTCCCGTCCTGGTGCTGGCGGGGGCCGGCACCGGCAAGACCCGGGTGCTCACCACCCGCATCGCCCACCTCATCGCCACGGCCAAGGCGCGCCCCTTCGACATCCTGTCGGTGACCTTCACCAACAAGGCGGCGCGGGAGATGAAGCACCGCATCGGCGGCCTCATCGGCCCGGCGGGCGAGGGCATGCCGTGGCTCGGCACCTTCCACTCCATCGGCACCAAGATCCTGCGGCGCCATGCCGAACTCGTCGGTCTGCGCTCGGACTTCACGATTCTCGGCATGGACGATCAGCTGCGCCTGATGAAGCAGGTGATCGTCGATCAGAATATCGACGAGAAGCGCTGGCCGGCCCGCGCCCTCGCCTCGGCCATCGACGGCTGGAAGAACCGCGGCCTGCTGCCCGAGCAGGTGCCGCCGGGCGAGGCGCAGGCCTTCGCCTTCGGCAAGGGCGGCGCCCTCTACACCGCCTATCAGGCGCGGTTGCTCACCCTCAACGCCGCCGATTTCGGCGACCTCCTGCTGCTGTGCCTGAAGCTGTGGCGCGAGAACCCGGACGTGCTGGAGACCTATCAGCAGCGATTCCGCTACATCCTCGTCGACGAGTATCAGGACACCAACGTCGCCCAGTACCTGTGGCTGCGCCTGCTCGCCCAGGGCCACCGCAACGTGGCCTGCGTCGGCGACGACGACCAGTCGATCTACGGTTGGCGCGGCGCCGAGGTCGACAACATCCTGCGGTTCGAGCACGACTTTCCCGGTGCCACCGTGGTGCGCCTGGAGCGCAACTACCGCTCCACCGGCCACATCCTCGCCGCCGCCTCGGGGCTCATCGCCAAGAACGAGGGGCGCCTCGGCAAGACCCTGCGCACGGAGGACGTGGCGGGCGAGAAGGTGACGGTGGCGGGCGCCTGGGATTCGGAGGAAGAGGCGCGCCAGATCGGCGAGGCCATCGAGTCGCTGCAACACAGGCAGCATCCCCTGTCGGAGATCGCCGTCCTGGTTCGCATCTCAGCCCAGATGCGCGAGATCGAAGACCGCTTCGTCCAGTTGGGATTGCCCTACCGGGTGATCGGCGGACCGCGCTTCTACGAGCGCGCCGAGATCCGGGACGCCCTGGCTTACTTGCGCGTCACCATGAACCCGTCCGACGATCTCGCCTTCGAGCGGATCTTCAACACCCCGAAGCGGGGGTTGGGCGACGCCACCCTGCAGATCCTGCACGGCTATTCGCGTTCCCAGGGCGTGCCCCTGCTGCAGGCAGCGCGCCTCCTCACGGAGACCGACGAGCTGAAGCCCCGTGCCCGCTCCGGCGTCCGCGCCCTGGTGGAGAGCTTTTCGCGGTGGGCGCGGCTGGTTGGCACCAAGCCGCATTCCGAGGTGGCCCAGACCATCCTGGAGGAATCCGGCTACACCGAGATGTGGCAGAAGGATAAGTCCGCCGACGCCGCCGGGCGCCTCGAAAACCTCAAGGAGTTCGTGCGCTCCATGGAGGAATTCCCCGACCTGGCGGCCTTCCTCGAACACGTCTCCCTGGTGATGGAAGCCAGCGAGCAGGAGGGGGCGGACCGCGTCTCCCTCATGACCCTTCACGCCGCCAAGGGGCTGGAATTCGACACGGTGTTCCTGCCCGGCTGGGAGGACGGGCTTTTCCCGAACCAGCGGGCGCTGGACGAGAGCGGCCGGGCCGGCCTCGAGGAAGAGCGACGGCTTGCCCATGTCGGCCTCACCCGTGCCCGAAAGCGCGCCAAGCTGTCATTTGCCGTCAACCGACGCATCCACGGCCTGTGGTCCTCGACGATTCCAAGCCGGTTCATCGACGAGTTGCCGCCGGCCAGCGTCGAGGTCGTCGAGGCGCCGGCGCATTTCTCGGCCGGGGCCTCGCGGTTCGACCGCAACCCGACGCCGTTCGGCTCGTCCTACGGCACGCCCGGCTGGCAGCGGGCGCAGGCCGCCACCGCCAACACGGGCAATTTCGGCGGTGGCAATTTCGGCAGCGGCCCCTCCCGCAATCCGGTGAACCGCTCCGGCCCGCGCCAGATCGAGGGCGAACTCATCGCCAAATCCACGGGCACGCCCTCGGCCTTCTCCGTCGGCATGCGGGTATTCCACACCAAGTTCGGCCCGGGCGACGTCGCAGCCGTCGACGGCAACAAGCTCACGGTGAATTTCGACAAGGCCGGCCAGAAGATGGTGCTCGACAGCTTCATCCAGCCCGCCTGATCCCCCGCGCCGCGCTCCGTCCCGGCAAAGCCCTGAGTGCGGCCGATTTGCATCGCCGAGAAGAAAATCTCTGTCTTCGCTCGCAGGCGCGAAAGCGTGCGGACTTTCGACATCACTGTCGAAGAACAATGGATCGTCACGCCCCCGTCGCGTCCGGTGCGGCATGGTGCGTGCAACGACAGGGATGTTGAGGGACCGGAGCGCCCCACCATCCACAGGCAAGGCCGGCTCGGGGGGAACCGCCCCCTTGTCGGAGACTTGCCAATCGACCGACATGATCTCCGGTCGAAGCGACACGACTTTCACGATACGAGGTTTCACGCGCGTCACGTTCAACAGGTGCAGTTCAGATTGAGTCCGGTTGGCAAGTCCAGGTGGAGTATTGATCGATGAAGAGACGGCGCACACGACTTGAACTGGTGGAAGATCGTCCCGTCCGCTTGCACCGGACTCGCTTCGACGAGGAACGCAACCTCGGCCCCATCCAGCCCCTGACCGACCGGCAGGCGCAGTATCTCGAAGCTCTCGCGCTTCACAAACAGGTCATCGTCCTCGGCCCCGCCGGTACCGGCAAGACCTTCATCGCCGGCACACGGGCGGCGGACCAGCTTCGCCAGCGCCGCATCGGCAAGGTCATCATCACCCGCCCCAACGTGCCCTCGGGCCGCTCCCTCGGCTACTTTCCCGGCACCCTCGAGGAGAAGATCGCCCCCTGGGTCGCGCCGCTCACCGAGGCCATGAAGGAGCGCATGGGCGCGGCCGCCTTCGACATCGCCATGAAGACCGGCGACATCGAGGTGGTGCCGTTCGAAGTGATGCGTGGGCGCACCTTCAAGAACTGCCTCGTGATCCTCGACGAGGCCCAGAACACCACCACGGCCGAGATCAAGATGTTCCTCACCCGCATCGGAGACGATTGCCAGGTGATCATCAACGGCGACGTCTCGCAGACGGATCTTCGCGAGACCTCGGGCCTACGCACGGTGATCCACCTCGTGAAAAGCCGCATGATGCCGATTCCGGTAGTGGAATTCACCCTCGACGACATCGTGCGCTCGGGAATTTGTGCTGATTGGGTGCGGGCTTTCGAGGAAACGAATCTCTGACTTGGGGGTTATCAGCCGCGGGCTTCTGCGGGGCCCGCCGCTCACTCCGGTGCGCGACACGTGTCTGATGGGTCTGACGATCCGAGGACGACGGACCGGGTGCCGCGCTCGGACAGAAAAGAACAGGAGTTCTGACGTGAGGAAACTGACCTTGGCCTTCGCCGTGCTCGCCTCGCTCGGCGGCGCCAGCCTCGCCACCTCTGCCTCGGCTGCCCCCGGCGCCCCCGTGGGCGTCACCGCCCCCGAGACCGTGACCGACGTGCGCATGACGCCCATGGAGCGTCGGATGGAGCGCCGCATGATGCAGCGCCGGATGGAGCGTCGCATGATGCACCGTCACATGCACCGCAAGATGATGCACCGCCGGATGATGCGCCGCATGTAATCTCGATCGGTTTCGGTCGAAACGGAAAGGGTCCCTCGCGGGGCCCTTTTTCGTTTGGAAGCGATCGCTGACGTATGAGCGGACGGTGCGGGGCGCGTGCGAAAAAGCGTCGTTCGAGGGTGTCAGCTCAGACCGTCGCCGGTCGATTCCCTCGGCTGGTGGTCACGGGCCCTGGGCCCCCTCCCCTCGCGAGAGAGGGAGCCCGTCGGGCGCGACCAATCCGAGGGGATCGTCCGGAGGCTCGATCACTCCTTGGTGGAAGTCGTCTTCGTCACGGAGCCCGTCGTCTTCACCACGGGCTTGGCCGCCTTCGCGTCGGCAACGGTCGCGCCCTTGGCCTTCGGGGTGGAGGCCGTCGCCGCATGGACCTGACCGGCATGGGCGACCTTCGCGGGCGCCTTGGGGGTGAGCTTGACGGCATGGGCGGCGGCCGGGATCGTCGCGGCGTCCGTCGCCGGGGTGGCCGGACCGGGGTTGGTGCCGAGCACGTGCGTCAGGGCCTTCTTGAAGGCGGCCGGGTCGCCATCGGCGTCGGCGACCATCACGCGGGCGGGCTTCGCCACCGCCGGCTCGGCGGGCTCGACCTTGGCCATGAGGGTCTGGACCGCCGCGCCCTTCTTGCCCTGCCCCGCCGCGGCCTTGGCGGCGGCCTTGGTGGGAATCGGGGCGTCGGCGGCGGCGAGCATCACCGGGCGTCCCTTGGCATCGACCTCGATCTCGCGGGCATCCGCCGCGATGGATTCCGGGCGGCTCACCTCGCCGAGGTGGCGGCGGGCGTATTCCTTCGGATCGTAGGGCTGTTCCGGCTCGTCCTTGGGAATCAGGTTGGCGAAGGCCGTGGTACTGGCCGGCGGCTGCGGCCGGAACACCGGGTTCTGGCTGCCGTCCTCGTAGACGACGCGGGTGGCCGGCGTGCCCTTGGCGATGAGTTCGGCGACCTCGCGGTTGTCGCGGTCGCGCTTCTCGGCCACCTGTGGGTCGACGCGGGGATTGCAGGCGCCGGCCGCCGCATCGGCACCGCCGAACACGTAGCGGGTGCCGCACAGACCGACCTTCGGCTCCTCGCGCAGGGCCTCGAAATAATCCGAGCCCTCCTTGAGGTTCTTCCAGAACGGCGCGTTGGGGTCGTTGCGGAACTTCGCGACGTTCGCCGCCGTCATCCGGAACGGGTAGGACTGGAACTGAAACGCCCGCTGGCCGCCGGCGAAGGAATCGCGGGCCAGCGCATAGATCTCGCCCATGGATTCGTCGGTCATGGCGAAGCAGCCCGCCGACGAGCAGGTGCCGTGGACCATGATGTAGTTGCCCGTGCGGCCGTTGGCGCGGTCGTAGGCGTTGGGGTAACCGGTGTCGAAGGAGAGGTAGTAGGACGAGTTCGGGTTCATCTGCCCCGGCGTCACCGTGTAGAAGCCTTCGGGCGCCTGGCGGTCGCCCTGCTTCGTCTTCGGCCCGAGCTGGCCCGACCAGCGGCAGATGGGGAAGGTCTTCAGGAGTGCGTACTGGCCGGAGCTGGTCCGCTTCCACACCTCCATCTCCGCTTCCTTCTTGTAGGCGCGGATGAGGATGGGATCGTTCTGCGACATGCCCTTCTGCGCCATGAGCGCGAGGGTCTTCTGGGGAACCGGCGCGAGGGCGCGCAGGGGAACGCCGCCGCCCGTCGATCCGTCCTGGCAGGCGCCGAGGGAGATCGTGAGCGCGGCGAGGCCGGCGATCACGTACGGGCGTAACGCCGGTCGGCGCACAGCCATGGGGAACCCCACTCTCAAAAGACACGCCTCCGCGGGCTTTGCCCGTCGGACGCCACTCCCCAACCCCTTAGCTCCGTTAAACTTACCCCCGTGTTACCGCAAGGCGATGGAATGGGATCTCGGGATCGGGTGTGAATCCCGGGTACGGTTCGGGGAGGGCATGGAACCGGAGGCGGCGCGTGGGACACGCGGGTCGAAGGCGTTGATGCGGCTCACGATTTCGAGAGGAATACGGCCGACCTTATGAACGCCGCCCTGCACGAAGGGTCCGGTGGATTCCGAAGAGCCCTTAAGGGTTCCCTCTATTAGACTGCGACAAAAGCACGCAACGAACAGCGATCGGGATATTTCGACGGGCTTCACGCCGGTCCGGGACTATCCATTCGGTCGCTGCCGGGCGCGGGCTCCCCCGCCTTCCAGGAAGGCGTCGCGTCTCACCGATCCGAAGGCATCAACCGGAGGCGGCCTCAGAGCTTGCGGCCGATCTCCAGGAACTTCACGGCCCGGCGGTCGCGGATCTCGTCCGGCGACAGGCCGTCGAACTCCGCCAGGGCGGCGGCCATGGCCTGCCCGGCGGCGGCCGTGGCGGCGGCGCGGCCGCGATGGGCGCCGCCCGTGGCCTCGGGCACGATGGTGTCGATGATGCCGAGCCGCAGGAGATCCTGGGCGGTGATCTTCATGGCGGTGGCGGCATCCGAGGCCCGGCCCTGGTCGCGCCACAGGATCGAGGCGGCGCCCTCCGGCGAGATCACCCCGTAAATGGCGTGCTCCATCATCAGCACCCGGTTGGCGGTGGCCAGCGCGATGGCGCCGCCCGAGCCGCCCTCCCCGATGACCAGGGCGACGTTGGGGACGCCGAGGGCGAGGCAGGCTTCCGTCGAGCGGGCGATGGCCTCCGCCTGTCCGCGCTCCTCGGCTTCGATGCCGGGGAACGCGCCCGCCGTGTCGATGAAGGCCAGCACCGGCAGGCCGAAGCGGTCGGCCATCTCCATGAGGCGCACGGCCTTGCGATAGCCCTCGGGCTTGGCCATCCCGAAATTGTGGTGCAGGCGCGTCTCGGTGGAGTGGCCCTTCTCCTGGCCGATGACGCAGACGGCCCGGCCCCGGAACCGGCCGAAGCCGGCCACGATGGCGGCGTCCTCGCCGAAGGCGCGGTCCCCGGCGAGCGGCGTGAACTCGGTGATGAGATCGGCGCAGTAATCGACGAAGTGGGGCCGTTGCGGGTGGCGGGCCACCTGCGTCTTCTGCCACGGCGTCAGGGAGGCGTAGATGTCCGACAGGGCGGCTGCGGCCTTGGCCTCCAGGCGTCCGACCTCCTCGGAGATGGACACGGCCCCGTCGCGGGCGCCCACGGCCTTGAGTTCCTCGACCTTCGCCTCGAGTTCGGCGACGGGCTTCTCGAAGTCCAGGTAGGAGCGCATCACCGTCATCGGTCTCTTCTCGTCCTTCACGGTCCCGCGGGGCGGGGCCGGCCGCCGGGGCGGGGTGTTGGCGAAGGCTCGCCCGGTGTCAACCAGCGCGGTCAGGCCAGGGGCGCGGTGGCTTGCGCCAGCCAGGCGCGGGTCGGCGCGTCGAGATGGGGTGCGAGGGTGTCGCGGACCCGCGCGTGATAGGCGTCGATCCAGGCGTGCTCAGGCTGGCTCAGGAGCGCGCGGGCGATGAGGCGCCGGTCGAACGGCGCCAGGGTCAGGGTCTCGAATCCGAGCATGGTCCGCTCGGCCCCGGGAATCGTGCGCGGCTCGACGAGGACGAGGTTTTCGAGGCGGATGCCGTACTCACCGGCCCGGTAGTAACCGGGCTCGTTGGACAGGATCATGCCCGCCTCCAGGGGCACGGTCCCGGTCTTGGCGATGCGCTGCGGCCCCTCGTGCACGGACAGGAAGGCGCCGACCCCGTGCCCGGTGCCGTGGTCGAAATCGAGCCCGGCCTCCCACAGGGGAGCGCGGGCGAAGCCGTCGATCTGCGCCCCCGTCGTGCCCTTCGGGAACACGGCCCGGGCGATGCCGACATGGCCCTTCAACACGCGGGTGAAGCGGTCGCACATACTGTCCGTCGGCGACCCGATGGCCACCGTGCGGGTGATGTCCGTGGTGCCGTCGCGGTATTGGGCGCCGGAATCGATGAGAAAGAGTTCGCCCGGCTCGACCGCACGGTCGGTCTCGCGGCTGACCCGGTAATGCACGATGGCGCCGTTGGGGCCGCTGCCCGAGATGGTGGGAAACGAGACGTCCCGGAGCAGGCCGCTGTCCGCCCGAAAATCCTCCAGGGCCTCGACGGCGGCGATCTCGGTGAGGGAACCGGCCTCCGCCCGCCCATCGAGCCAGGCGAGGAAGCGCACCACCGCGACGCCATCCCGCAAATGCGCCGCGCGGGTGCCGGCGATCTCGGCGGCGTTCTTCACCGCCTTGAGCCCCGTGATGGGATCGGGGCCGGTCTCGACGGTGCCGCCGGCGGCCTCGATCCGGACCTTGAGGGCGATGGCGCCCGTCGCCGCGTCGAGGCGGATGGGGCCGCCCCGGGCGAGATCGTCGAGGGCGGTCTCGAACGCATTTCGGGGCGCGAGGTCGGCCAGCGGCGCCAGGGCGTCACGGAGTTCGGGCGCGATGTCGGCCGAGCCGAGGAACAGGGTCGGTCGACCTTGCCGAGGCAGGATCGCGTAGCCCAGCGCCAGGGGCGTGTGGTCGATGTCGCCGCCGCGCAGGTTGAACGCCCAGGCGAGGTTGTGCGGATCGGAGATCACCAGGGCGGCGCACCCGGCCTTGTCGAGGGCGGCTGCGATCCGGGCGCGTTTGTCCGGCACGGCTTCCCCGGCGAGTTCCAGGGGATGGAGCACCACGGCTCCGGCGGGCTGGCCCGGCCGGTCAGACCAGACCGCATCGATGGGATTGACGTCAACGGCACGGAGCGTCGCCCCGGCCTTGTCGACGGCCCGTTGCAGGCGGGCGACCCCATCCGGCGTGTGCAGCCACGGATCGTAGCCGAGGACCTGTCCGCTCTTCAGATGATCCGAGATCCATGCCTCGACACCCGTCTCGGCGAGCTGGACCGGGGTGATCACGGCCGTATCGACCTGGGCCGGGGCCTGGAGGGTGTAGCGCCCGTCCACCACCAGGGCGGCGCGATCCGTCAGGATCACCGCCGTGCCGGCCGAGCCGGTGAACCCCGTGAGCCAGGCGAGGCGTTCGGCCCCCGGGGCTACGTATTCCGACTGGTGCTCGTCGGCGCGGGGCACCACGAATCCGTCGAGGCCCTGCGCGCCCAAGGTTTTTCGCAAGGCCGCGAGGCGGGTGGCGCCCTCGCGGTGGCCGGGATCGTCGAAGGTCTGGAAGCGGGCGCGCGTCATCTCGCCAGGGTTACGCCGGGCGGTTCAGCGCGGCAACCATCCGCGCAGGGGACGCGGGGCGGCACCGCCGCGCTTCAGCACCAGGGTGGCCCAGCCCTCGATGAGGCCATGGCTCGCGAGGTGGAAGCCGCGATGGCGGTAGGTGGAGAGCACGCCCGGCACGTCGCGCTCGATGAGCCCGGACAGGATGAGGATGCCGTGATCGGCCACCACCGCCGTGAGCGAGGGGGCGAGACCTTTCAACGGCCGGGCCAGGATGTTGGCGAACACCACGTCGAAGCGGCGCGGCCGGGCCGCCAGGGCATGGCGCACGCCCGGCCCCTGGTACAGCCGCAGGGTCGGCCCCAACCCGTTGAGGCGGGCATTGCCGATGGCCGTGGTCACCGCCTCGGGGTCGAGGTCGCCGGCGATCACGGGGGTGTGGAGGGCTTTGGCCGCCGCGAAGGCCAGGATGCCGGTGCCGGTGCCGACGTCGAGGACATGGGCCGGGCGGCCACGCTTCAACCGGTTGGCGAGCGCCCGCAGGCAGCCGAGCGTCGTGCCGTGATGGCCGGTGCCGAAGGCGAGGGCCGCCTCGATCTCGATGGCGAGGTCGTTCGCCCGCACGGTGTCGCGGTCGTGGCTGCCATGGACGAGGAAGCGGCCGGCCCGCACGGGGTTCAGCCCTTCGAGGGAGGCGCGGACCCAATCCTGCTGGTCGATGGTCTCGAAGGTCGCGACATCGGCCTGGTCGCCGACCACGGGGCGGATGAGTTCGCGGATCATCTCCTCGTCGGGGGCGTCGGCGAAATACGCCTCCAGGCGCCAGGTCCGGCCGTCCTCGGCCTCGAAGGCGGCCACCGCCGTCTGCGTCGGGTCGAACATCTCGCCCAGGAGATCGGTCATCGCCTTGGCCGAGCCCTCGTCCGTGAGGAGGCGCAGCACATGGGTCGGGCGGTGGGGGGGCAGGCCTTCGAGCATGGACCAGGGCTCTAACACCCCCCGCGCGGCCCCGCCACTGGGGTGCGAATTTCCCGGGAACGAAGCGCCGACTTTCGCGTTTGCCCTCGCTTCCCGGAGTCGATCCGTCATCGCGGGTGCTTGCGTGCGTATGAGAATCAAAAGAACCGGCGGACGAACGCCGGTGGTCATGGCCGAGAAATCCAGGTCCCGCCGGCGCCTCGCCCGCGGGCGGGAAGGGATTCTCGAATCCGACGCCCTCGCGGCGCCCCTGCCGGGCTCGATGCTGGTTCTGCTGAGCCGTCTCCACCGATCGGAAATCACGCGGCTGGACGACGAGGATCGAACGGCCTGAGGCGGCGCCCTTGCGGGATCGACGATGAATCGGGTTATTGCCCCGGTCCGCCGTTCCACCCTGGATACCCCTTGGATCGTCTCGGCCTCACCCCCGACGAGTGGACCGCCATCACCTTGAGTCTGAGGGTGGCGGCGGTGGCCACCCTCGCCAGTCTCGGGCCCGGCCTCGCCGTGGCGTGGCTCCTGGCGCGTCGCCGCTTTCCCGGGCGCGGCCTCCTCGACGGGATCGTGCATCTCCCCCTGATCCTGCCGCCCGTGGTGACGGGCTACCTCCTGCTCCTCGCCTTCGGCCGGCGCGGCGCCTTCGGGGCGGCGCTGGCCGAGATCGGCATCGTGCTGTCGTTCCGCTGGACCGGGGCGGCCCTCGCCTGCGCCGTCATGGGCTTTCCCCTCATGGTGCGGGCCATGCGCCTCTCCCTGGAGGCCGTGGATCGGCGCGTCGAGCAGGCGGCCGCGACCCTCGGGGCCGGGCCGTGGTCGGTCTTCCTCACCGTGACCCTGCCGCTCGCCCTGCCGGGCGTGCTCGCCGGAGCGGTGCTGGCCTTCGCCAAGGCCATGGGCGAGTTCGGCGCCACCATCACGTTCGTGTCGAACATTCCGGGCGAAACCCAGACCCTGCCCTCGGCCATCTACAGCCTGACGCAGGTGCCGGGGGGCGAGGCCGCCGCCCTGCGCCTCACCCTCGTCTCCATCGCCCTGTCCATGGCGGCCCTGCTCGCCTCCGAACTCCTGGCGCGGCGCCTCGCCCGTCGCCTGGGGCAGGCTGAGTCTCGTCCATGAGCCTCAGCCTCGATCTCGCCCTGGCGCGCGGGGCCTTCCGCCTCGACGTCGCCTTCACGGCGCCCCCCGGCCTCACCGCCCTGTTCGGCCCCTCGGGCTCGGGCAAGACCACGGTGATCGCCCTCCTCGCCGGCCTCGTACGGCCCGACCGGGGCCGCATCGTCCTCGATGGCGAGACCCTGCTGGACACGGACAACCGCATCGACCGGCCGACCCATCGCCGTCGCATCGGCGTGGTGTTCCAGGAGGCGCGGCTGCTGCCCCATCTGAGCGTGCGGCAGAACCTCGTTTACGGCCGCCGCTTCGTCGCGCGGAACCGCCCGGAACCGCCCGGCCTCGGATTCGACGACGTCATCGGGCTCCTCGGAATCGGCCATCTCCTGGCGCGTCGCCCCACGGGCCTGTCGGGGGGGGAGGCCCAGCGCGTCGCCATCGGTCGGGCCCTGCTGTCGCATCCGCGCCTGCTGCTCATGGACGAGCCCCTCGCCGCCCTCGACGCCGCCCGCAAGGCCGAGATCCTGCCCCTCATCGAGCACCTGCGCGACGGAGCCGGTATCCCCATCGTGTATGTCAGCCATGCCGTGCCGGAGGTCGCCCGCCTCGCCGACACCCTGGTGGTGCTGGAAGCCGGGCGCGTCGCTGCCGCCGGACCGGCCGCGACCCTCCTCGGCCGGGGCGACCTCGGCCCGGATCGGGCGGCGCAGGCCGGCAGCCTCCTCGACATGACGGTGGCGGGGCACGACGCGGAATCCGGCCTCACGCACCTGTCGGGTGCCGTGGGGCGGCTCAGCGTGCCGCGCCTCGACCGGGCGGTGGGTGCCTCCGTGCGCCTCCTCGTACCGGCCCGCGACGTACTGGTGGCGACGCAAGCCCCCGTCGGCCTCAGCGCCCGCAACGTCCTGTCGGGCACGGTGCGCGACGTCGACGCCCTGCGGGAGGGCGCGGTTTTGGTCGGCCTCGCATGTGGCGATGCGACGCTCACCGCCCGGCTGACGCGGGCCTCCGCCCACGACCTCGGCTTGCGGCCGGGGCTGCCCGTCTTCGCCGTGGTGAAAAGCGTCGCCTTCGATCCGCAGGCCATCGGCGCCGGCCGAGCGCCCCGGGCGGTGGAGATCTGATCGCCTCCGCGAGATCGCTTAAAAATATCCTGAGGCCGATGAAAGTCTCTTCACGATACTTCCGGCTGCCGGCGGAGGGGGCGATTTGTTTAAGATTCGATTCAGCCCCCGGGCGCCTAATGAGGCCATCGATCATTCAGCGATAGGAGGCGAGGGATAGACGATGTCGATTTCGAGCATAACGAGTGCAACCGCGGTCCAGGGAGTTCCGAGTCCCGGCCCCGGGCCGGGTGCGGTGTCGCCGGTGACGCCCGTCATCGGACCGACCCGGCTCGGGCCCGCCGTGACCTTCGACATCCACACGACCCGTCCGGACCACGACGACGAAGCGCCGGAGGGCCATGACCGGCACGCGGCGCAGGCGACCCAGCGCGAGGCCCGCATCCGCATCGATCAGGATACCAAGTCCATCGTGTATCAGGAGGTCGATCCGAGCTCCGGTGACATCGTGATCCAATTGCCGGATCCCGTTGTCCTGAAGGCCCGCGCCTATGCCGACCGGGCCGCCGCCGCGGCCTCCGAGGCAGCGGCGGAAGACCATCCCGTCGATCGCAAAGCCTAACCCGGACGGGGCAGAGTGTTCGCCGACGGGACGGACGGGCGGACGCGACGGGATGTCGGCGGCCGCCCAGAGATGAAGGCGCCGGACCGGATGCGATGATCCGGCCCGGCGCTTTCGTTGCGCGTGCCCCTTCGAGGGGGCTCTTCCTTAGCGCAGCAGCTGCAGCACGCCCTGCTGGGCCTGGTTCGCCAGGGCGAGTGCCGAGATGCCGAGGGAGTTGCGGGTCGAGAGGGCCTGGGAGTTGGCGGCCTCCTCGTTGAGGTCGGCGTTGACGAGGTTGCCGGCGCCGGTGTCGAGGACGTTGATGATCTGCTTGGTGAAGTCCTGACGGTTCTGGACCACGGCGAGGTTCGAGCCCAGCGACGAGGCCTGGGCCTTCAGCTGCGACGAGGCCGAGGAGATGGCGGTCATGACCTTGGCGATCAGGCCGTTCTCCTGGAACCCATCGGTGTCGATGGGGCCGAGGCCGAGGTTGGAGATGTTCACCGTCGAACCTTGGACCGAGAGCAGCGAGCTGCCCTTTTCGTTGAACACCACCTTCAGGTTGTCACCAGCGAGCAGGTTCAGGCCGTTGAAGCCGGCGTCGGAGGCGAGCTGATTGATCTGCGTCAGCAGATTGTTGTAGCTCGCAACCGCGTTCCGGCGGGCGGCGGCGCCGTCGCCGCCGATGATGGCGGAGGAGGTTCCCGCGGCGAAGGCCGTACCGCCGGAGACCGAGACGCTGAGGTTGTCGGCGCCGTAGTCGTTGGTGGTGGTGATGGCGATCTTGCCGGTGACGCTGTCGATGGAGGCCTGGGCGTTCACCGTGGCGAGGGACGCGTTGAGCTGGG
>NZ_FOPM01000042.1 GCF_900113485.1 Methylobacterium gossipiicola | reverse complement strand
CCGGTCAGGCCCATGAGCTGCCCCATGCGGTTCCGTTGCTCGATGGGCTGCCCGGCGTGCCCAAGTGGGTCGTGGGCGACCGTGGCTACACCAGCCACGCCTTTCGCGACCACATCTGGACCATGGGCGCACGGCCTGCGATCCCGCCCCAGCGCCATGAGGCGCCCGTCGCCTGCCCGGACTGGATCTACAATAACCGCAACCAGGTCGAGCGCCTCTGGGCCAGGCTCAAGGAGTGGCGGGCCATCGCCACGCGCTACGAAAAGACCGCCGCCAGCTTCACCGGCGTCCTCTGCCTCGCAGCCGCCCTCGATTGGCTCAAGCGATGACACGCCCTAGGGGTGCCGGGCGCGAGCTCCGCCATGGCGGCGGATCTGCGGCCGGCTGCCGCTCCGCCCCCGCCCGCCGTGCCGCCGTCGTTCTTCCTGTTCTCCGACACGCAGATTTCGTACTACTACGTCGCGGATGGCCGCGAACCCGGCGTGACAGGGGGGCGGGCCGGCAATAGCCTCGACGGCCGCTCCATTCCCAAGCAGGTTCTGAATATCTCCCATGCCGATGCCTGGGCGCTCGGCACAAACTTCTTCTCCCTCGATATTCTAAAATCCGGCTCCCAGGACCCGGCCGGAACCGGCGCTCCGCGATTCGGGCTGTTCGATTACGGCGCCACCGAAGCCTATGGCATCTATCGCGGCACGCTCGGCGCGAACGCGATCTTCGACACCAAGGCCTTCGCCCTGAAGGGCGTGATCAAGGACGTCTCGCTCGGATACGGCTTCGATCTGAGCACCAAGAACACCCAGTTCGGTCCCGAGACGCGTAAGCTCCTCGCCGGTGCGGTCTTCGCCTTCGATGTCCCGGCCGGCTTCATGAATTTCGGTGTCTATGTCCAGAAGGAATGGAACCGCAACGGCTTCGTGACCGAGCCGTTCCGCAGCGTCGAGTTCGACGCCGTGCCGCATCTCGAACTGGTCTACAACTTTCCCCTCGCCTTCACCGGACTGCCGTTGAGCCTCGCGGGGTTCGACACCGTCAATCTGCCGAAGGGCCGGGATGGATTCGGATCGCAGACGCGCCTCGAGTTCCTGTCCCGCACCAATCTGGTTCTGGATGTCGGCAAGCTGATCTGGAACCAGCCGAACCGGCTCGATGCCTTCGTCGGGTTTCAGTACTGGCTCAACAAATTCGGGAACGATCACCGGTTTGTGCCGGGATCGGAGGAGAAGACCTTTCTCGCAGGCATAAGCATCCACGTGTTCTGAACGTCTCCACGCGCGCCATGATCGGCAGGGCTTCGCCGATCATGGCCGACGGGCACACGATTTCGCGGAGTCCGGATCCTCCGCCCCGCGCGTCACGATCCGGTTCCGCTCATCAAAGGAAACCCTATTCTTGAAGAGCTACATCAACGGCGCGCTGCAGAACCTCGGCCCCGAATTCGGCGAGTTCTTCGACCGGAGCCGCACCGCCATCGTCTCGATCGACCTTCACCGCGGGCACCTCGAAGACGATCCCCTCTGCCCCTGTCCCGCGCCCCGGGCGAGGGCGATCGTCGCGCCCGTCGATGCGTTCCACGCGCAGGCGCGCGACCTCGGTGTTCCGGTGATCCACGTGCGCAGCACCCTCCGGAAGGGCGGCATCGACGATGTCGCGGGTCGCAAATCGGCCTGGCGGCTCGTCTTCCCCCTCCATGTCGGGGCGATCGGCAATGCCGATGCCCATGCGATCGAGGGCACGCACTGGACCGAATTCGTCACCGCGGTCGATGCGTGCGATCTCGTCGTGTCCGGCAAGAAGAGGCTCTCGGCCTTCTACCCGACCGACCTCGATTTCCTGTTGCGCAACATGGGGGTCGGCACCCTCGTCCTCGACGGGTGCCTCGCCGATTGCTGCGTGCTCAACACCGCCTTCGAGGCCTCGAATCTCGGCTACCGGGTCGTCGTGCCCCAGGACCTCGTGGCCGGGACCCATCCGGACCTCGAGGCGGCGGCGATGCGGATCGTCGCCATGCATGTCGGCCTCGTGACGACCGGCCCGCTTCTCCTCGAGGCATGGCGCGCGCGGTCCCCGGATCGGCTGTGATCCGATGTCCGCCTGATCGAAGCGGGGATCGTCTCGCGAGGCTCGCGCGGCACTCGAGGACGACCGAGCGCCGTCGCGCGGGTGGACCTCCGCGCGCGCGGACCTCGATGAGTCGGGCTCATCAAGGTCCGGGATCAGCAGGGCCTGGCAGAGGCCATCGATCAGAGACGGCGAGCTCTATCGCATCGTCGGCATGACGAAGTCGGCGCCGGCGCGGATGCCCGTCGGCCAGCGCGTGGTGATGGTCTTCAACCGCGTGTAGAAACGCACGCCCTCCGGTCCGTGCATGTGGTGGTCGCCGAACAGCGACGCCTTCCAGCCGCCGAAAGAATGGAACGCCATCGGCACCGGGATCGGCATGTTGATCCCCACCATGCCGACCTCGATCTGGTGCGCGAACTCCCGCGCCGTATCGCCGTCGCGGGTGAAGATCGCGGTGCCGTTGCCGAATTCGTGCGCGTTGATGAGACGGGCCGCCGTCGCATAGTCGGGCGCGCGCGTCACCGCCAGCACCGGACCGAAGATCTCTTCCTTGTAGATCCGCATCTCCGGCGTGACCCGATCGAACAGCGAACCGCCGAGGAAGAAGCCGTTCTCGTAGCCCTGGAGCTTGAGCCCGCGACCGTCGACCAGAAGTTCGGCCCCTTCGGCGACGCCGAGGTCGATGTAGCCGCGCACCTTGTCGTGGTGCTGCCGCGTGACGAGCGGCCCCATCTCGGCCTCGGGATCGGTGCCGGGCCCGACCTTCAGGGCGCGGATCCTCGGGATCAGCCGCTCGATCAGGGCGTCGGCGGTCTTCTCGCCGACGGGGACGGCCACCGAGATCGCCATGCAGCGCTCGCCCGCCGAACCGTAGGCCGCGCCCATGAGCGCATCGACCGCCTGGTCCATGTCCGCGTCGGGCATGACGATCATGTGGTTCTTGGCGCCGCCGAGGCATTGCGCGCGTTTTCCCTGCGCGGTGGCGGTGGCATAGAGGGAGCGGGCGACGGGCGTCGAGCCGACGAAGCTCACCGCGCTGATGTCCGGGTTGTCGAGCAGCGCATCGACCGCCTCCTTGTCGCCCTGCACGACCTGGAAGACGCCGTCCGGCAGGCCCGCCTCCTTCAGCCAGGCGGCGATCAGGAGCGCGGTGGACGGATCGCGCTCGGACGGCTTCAGGACGAAGCAGTTGCCGCAGGCCTGGACGGTGGCGGGCTTGAGAAAACCGTGCCTGTTAGAGCTCCGGTCATCGCAGGCCTCTGCCGTTGGATATTGTCTCCAACGTAGAGCGGAGCTTACCCGAAACGGTCTTCTTTCTTTCCAAGGCCGATAGAAAGATACTTCGCAGATCAGGAGGTGATGCGGAAGGTTTTTGCCGGCTCCGGCCGGAGCTTCGAAATCTGCCGAGGATCGTCCGCTGCGATTCCCTGCTCATTCGTGCCGATGAATCGCCCCGGCGTCGTGTAAATCTTCTCTCGAAGCTCCTGACTAAGCATCACCAGAACTCTCAAGCGTCGTTCTTTAAAAAGAACAATCCCATTGACTTGACGAACGCTCGCCGACACCCTGGTGGCCTCGGTCGGGCCGACGGCCCGGCCCTCGATGGAGAGAGGACGGCCCAAACCATGGCGTTTCGACCCCTGCACGACCGCGTGCTGCTGCGCCGCGTCGAAAGCGACGAGCGAACCAAGGGCGGCATCATCATTCCCGACACCGCCAAGGAGAAGCCGCAGGAGGGCGAGGTCGTGGCCGTCGGCCCCGGTGCCCGCGACGAACAGGGCCGTGTCAACGCCCTCGACGTGCGGGCCGGCGACCGGGTGCTCTTCGGCAAATGGTCCGGCACCGAGGTCAAGGTCGATGGCCAGGACCTGCTGATCCTCAAGGAATCCGACATTTTGGGCGTGATCGCCGCCTGAACCGACACCTCCGCAACGACATCGGGAGACACGAATGGCTGCGAAAGACGTAAAATTCTCCGGCGATGCGCGCGAGCGGCTGCTGCGCGGCGTCGACATCCTGGCGGATGCCGTGAAGGTGACGCTGGGACCGAAGGGCCGCAACGTCGTCATCGAGAAAAGTTTCGGGGCGCCGCGCATCACCAAGGACGGCGTCACCGTCGCCAAGGAGATCGAGCTGGAGGACCGGTTCGAGAATCTCGGCGCGCAGCTCGTGCGCGAGGTCGCATCCAAGACCAACGATCTGGCCGGCGACGGCACCACCACGGCCACCGTGCTGGCCCAGGCCATCGTGCGCGAGGGCGCCAAGGCGGTGGCGGCGAACTTCAACCCGCTCGACCTCAAGCGCGGCATCGACCTCGCCACCGCTGCCGCCGTGAAGGACATCACCGGCCGCGCCCGCAAGGTGACGGCCTCCGACGCCATCGCCCAGGTCGGCACCATCTCGGCCAACGGCGATGCCGAGATCGGCCGCCTGATCGCGGAAGCCGTCGAGCGGGTCGGCAAGCAGGGCGTCATCACCGTCGAGGAGGCCAAGACCGCCGAGACCGAACTCGACGTGGTCGAGGGCCTGCAATTCGACCGCGGCTACCTCTCGCCGTACTTCGTGACGAACGCCGAGAAGCTGATCGCCGAACTCGATGATCCCTACATCCTGATCCACGAAAAGAAGCTCTCCTCGCTCCAGCCGCTGCTGCCGGTGCTGGAGGCGGTGGTGCAGTCGAGCCGGCCGCTGCTGATCATCGCCGAGGATGTCGAGGGCGAGGCCCTGGCCACCCTCGTGGTGAACAAGCTGCGCGGCGGGCTGAAAATAGCAGCGGTCAAGGCGCCGGGCTTCGGCGATCGCCGCAAGGCGATTCTGGAGGACATCGCCATCCTGACGAACGGGCAGGTCATCTCCGAGGAACTCGGGATCAAGCTCGAGAACGTCTCGATCCCACTCCTCGGCCAGGCCAAGCGCGTGCGCATCGACAAGGAGAGCACGACGATCGTCGATGGGGCCGGCGAGAAGGCCCAGATTGAGGCCCGCGTCGGGCAGATCAAGGCGCAGATCGAGGACACGACCTCGGACTACGACCGCGAGAAGTTGCAGGAACGCCTCGCCAAGCTCGCCGGCGGCGTCGCGGTGCTGCGCGTCGGCGGCGCGACCGAGGTCGAGGTCAAGGAGAAAAAGGACCGGGTCGATGATGCCCTCAACGCCACCCGCGCGGCAATCGAGGAGGGCATCGTGCCGGGCGGCGGCACCGCGCTCCTGCGGGCAAAGGCGGCGGTGGCGGGGCTGACGTCCGACAATCCGGACGTGAAGGCGGGCATCAACATCGTCTTGAAGGCACTCGAGGCGCCGATCCGCCAGATTGTGGACAATGCCGGGGTCGAGGGCTCGATCGTGGTCTCCAAGATCCTCGAGAATGCCTCCGAGACCTTCGGCTTCGATGCGCAGACCGAGACCTACGGCGACCTCGTCGAGGCCGGTATCGTCGATCCCGCGAAGGTGGTGCGTACCGCGCTCCAAGACGCGGCCTCGGTCGCGGGTTTGCTCGTGACGACAGAAGCGTTGGTCGCCGACCGGCCGAAGGAGAAGCCGCTGCAGTCGCTTCCCAGCGGACCCGAGTTCTGACCGGCGCTTGCCGGGCGACGGCCCATTCGTCGCTCGGCGAGCTTGGCGGCACCATTGTTGCTCAGATGATTCCCTGCCCGATCCGTCCGGATCGAGCTTTGTCACCGCGTGCCGCCCCGACCGGACACGTCGGATGAACCCTGCTTCGAGGAGGTGGACGCATGGCCCTGTCATCAGAGTTTCGTCGCAGGCTCGAAGGCTACAGCCTGACCACGGCCGAAATCCTATACCATTTTCCCGATCATCCACATTTGCTCCAGGCCTTCGTCTGGCAGCAACTCGACCTGTTCCCAAAATTTCCTGAGTTGAGGCGATTTCTGTCCTTCTGGCAGGAGCGCCTCGATGGGCCGCTGCACTCGGTGCGAGTCATGCACAGCCGCCTGATCAAGCCGGCCGAGCTGACAACGGTCTCTCGCGAATTCTACCTGCACTGAAGCGGGATCATCAGTGAGGAGTGGAGCCGCGAGGATCACTTTGGTGCCCTCCTGCGCTCGAGAAGGGCGGACGCCGTGCCGGCGGCCCCCGGCCAACGACGCGCACGTCTGTCCAGAATGCCATCATTTCGGTTGGACCAGCCCTTCTTCTTTCGTGAAGACCCTCAGTCTGTCCGAACGGTGCTGACGGCGGACATCCGAGCCTCTTGGCATGGAGTGAGGTCCGCTACGGGCTCCGCATCTGCAGCTTCCTTACGTTGCTCGGTAGCGCGCGCGGTTCTCCTGCGCGCGCGACGGTAGGGTGGCGCTCTATCTCGGCGGGCGTCCGGTTGTGCCGCCGGCCGCACAACAAGTCCTGCGGTAGGATCGTATCGATATCTCCTCGTCCGCGCCGAGGAAAAAATGTTGTCCTGATATCGAGCCGAAAAACGGCAGGCGATTTTATTGACTGCCAAGTTCGTATCTGGAAATATTAAATGGTCACTTACGAATATAGAGGGCGGGCAAGCAAACCCGCATCGATGTTTCGCTAGAATCGTGGCCGGTACGGAGGGCGGATCAGCGCCCCTCCGCATGGCGCGTCCCGCCGGTGTGACCGCGTGAGACGCGGTCCGGCGCACCCCGAACCAACCGCCTCAACGTGCCAGCGCCCGCGCCGGTCCGATCACCCCTGCCTGTCCGCCCGCCTGCGACTTGTGCGTGGCGACCTGAAGACGAGCCCGATGCTGAACGCCCTGCCTCCACCCGTGTCCTTCCGGCGCCTGATGCTTGGGGTGGGCCTCGCCTGCTCCTCCCTGCCCCTCACCACGGCCGCCGCCCTGGCGCAATCGCCGAGTGCGGTCGAGAGCTTCACCGGGGAGGCCGGTCCCGGCACCGCGCCGGAGGCGATCGGCGTCGCGCCGGACGGCAAGGTGAAGTGGCACGGGCCGCTCGCGCCCTACGCCGCTTCGCTGGCGCTCGCTGGCCTCAGCTTCGACGTCAACGTCTACGACTTCTTCTTCTCGAATCCGAGCGCGGGCCTGCGGCCCGGCCAGCTGTCGAACTCGGCCTATTATCTGCTGAGCCTCGACGCGGATCTTGATAAGCTGGTGGGTATTCCCGGCGGCTGGTTCCACATCACGCAGACCTTCTTCGGTCTGCGCTGGAACAACCGCAACATGGGTGCCGATATCGGCGACACCACGATCGGTTACCAGCCGACCTTCAACCGCGACGTCGCTCGGCTCTCCGTTCTCACCTACGAGCAGCGGCTGCTCGACGACAGACTCGCCGTCGAGGTCGGGCGCACGCACCCGAACCGCTACTACGCGCTGCCGCCTTGCCAATCGAGCGTGAGCTGCTTCCAGGACATCCTGCAGATCAATGCCGGCCTGTCCTCACCCCTCTATGGGGTTTGGGGCGCCAACGTCGCCTACAAGGTCTCTCCGGAAGACTACATCCAGGCCGGCGCCTTCGCCGCGACGGGACGTGCGAACTTCAGCTCCGGCTGGGACTTCGGCCACGAGCCGCTCAACGGCGTCCTGACGCTCGCAGAGATCGGCCACGCCACCACCTTCGTCACCGATCCCTATCCGAGCCGCGTGGTGCTGACCGGCTTCACCACCACGGCCGACCACGAGGATAACTTCAAGACTATCTACGGCACCGCAAAGGGCCTCAATCCCGGTGCCCCGGTGCGGCTGCGCTCCGGCACCTCCGGGGTGATCCTCACCGGCTCCCAGGTGGTCTGGCGCGCCGACGGTGGGGCGGATGCGGCCAATCTCAACCCGACCTCCATCCAGGCCTATACCAGCCTCGCCTACGCCCCCGATCCGACGGTGCCGATCCGCTGGAACGCGTTCGCCGGCCTCACCCTCCAGGCGCCCGACCAGAGCCGCCCACTCGACCGCTACGGCATCAAGGTCAACTGGCAGCGCATCTCCGCTGACTACGCGCAGTTCCTCGGCGATGCGAACTTCATCTCCGGCGGCAGCGGCGAAATTTATTCGCGTGACAAGCTGGTCTTCGAGGCCAACGCCCATCTGGCGCTCGGCAAGGGGATCTTCTTTGAGCCGGTGGTCCAGTACCTCGTCAACGGCAACGCCTTCTGGAACCCCTACACCGCCAATCGTACCAAGGACGGCTTCTACGTCGGCGCCACGCTGATCGTGCCCCTCGGCCAGTTGCTCGGCCTCGCGCCGGGCTGAGCATCCCCGCCGAGCCTCGCCCCGCGCCGCCCGCCGATCCCTCCAACCGACGAAGCCCCATGACGCGCCAGATCCGCTTCAACGCCTTCGACATGAACTGCGTCGGGCACCAGTCGCCGGGCCTGTGGGCCCATCCGCGCGACCGCTCGTGGCAATACAAGGATCTCGAATACTGGCAGGGTCTCGCGCGCACCCTCGAACGCGGGATCTTCGATGGGATCTTCATCGCGGACGTCGTGGGCTACTACGACGTCTACAAGGGCTCGAACTGGCATGCCCTGCATCAGGCGGCGCAGATCCCGGTCAACGATCCGCTGCAGCTCGCAGCACCCATCGCCCTCGCCACCGAGCATCTCGGCATCGGCATCACCGCCTCGACCTCGTTCGAGCACCCCTACACCTTAGCCCGCCGCCTCTCGACCGCCGACCACCACACCAAGGGCCGCGTCGGCTGGAACATCGTCACCTCGTATCTGGAAAGCGGGGCGAAGAATGTCGGCCAGTCGGGGCTCGGGCGCCACGACAACCGCTACGAGGTCGCCGCCGAGTACGTCGAGGTGCTCTACAAGCTGTTCGAGGGAAGCTGGGAAGCGGGCGCGGTCCTGCGCGACCGCGAGCGGCGGATCTTCACCGATCCGGCGAAGGTCCACGAGATCGACCATCGCGGCCGGCACTTCACCGTGCCGGGCTACCACCTCTGCGAGCCCTCGCCCCAGCGCACGCCGGTGCTCTATCAGGCCGGCGCCTCCGGACCCGGCAAGGCCTTCGCCGCGGGACACGCCGAGTGCGTCTTCGTCGGCGCGCCGCTGAAATCCATGCTCAAGGCCTATGTCGCGGATGTCCGGGCGAAGGCCGTCGCCTCCGGCCGCTCGGCCCGCGACGTGCTGATCTACAATCTCACGACCGTCATCGTCGCCGAGACCGACGCGGCGGCGCAGAGGAAGTTCGAGGAATACCAGTCCTACACCTCCTACGACGGTGCGCTTGTCTTCATGTCGGGCTGGAGCGGGATCGATTTCGGCCAGTACGCGCCGACCGACCTGGTGAAGAAGGTCGAGACCAACGCCATCGTCTCGATGGTCGAGAGCTTCTCCTCGGCCGAGAAGCCGTGGTCGATCGCCGAACTCGCGCGCTGGGGCGGGATCGGCGGGATCGGGCCGGTCTTCGTCGGTTCGGCCGCGACGGTCGCCGACATCCTCCAGGAATGGGTCGAGGAGACCGACGTCGACGGCTTCAACCTCGCCTACGCGGTGACGCCGGAGACCTTCGAGGATACGGTGAACCTGCTGGTGCCCGAGCTCCAGCGCCGTGGCGTCTATCCGAAAGCCTACCGTCCCGGAACCTTGCGCGAGAAGCTGTTCGGGCGGGGACCGCTCCTGCCACAGACCCACCCGGCCCACGGCTACCGCGACATCGCGGCGGTGAAGGCGCGCGAGGCCTCGCGCCTCGAGGCGGCGGAGTAAGGAGCATGGCCGACCTGATCCTCGAACTCTCCGACGTGTCGCTCTCGTTCAAGGGGCTAAAAGCGATCAACGCCCTGAGCTTCTCCGTCGAACGCGGCGAGATCTGCGCGCTGATCGGCCCCAATGGTGCGGGCAAGTCCTCGGCGCTCAACATCCTCAACGGCGTCTACCGGGCCGATTCCGGCCATGTCGCCTTCGACGGCCAGCGCCTGCGCTCGATCCGCCCCGGCGCGGCGGCCCGGCTCGGGATCGGGCGCACCTTCCAGCACGCCGCCCTGTTCACGGGGCTCAGCGTCCTCGACAACGTGCTCGCCGGGCTCGCCCGCTACAGCCGCACCAGCCTGATCGAGCACGCGCTGGGGCTGCCGCGCGACGCGGCCGAGACGCGCCGCTTCCGGGAAGCCGCCGAGGAGACGCTGAGTTTCCTCGAACTGACGCCCTACCGCGACCGCATCGTCGCGACGCTCCCCTACGGCATCCAGAAGCGGGTCGATCTCGCCCGCGCCCTGGTAGCACGGCCCACGCTGCTGCTGCTCGACGAGCCCATGGCCGGCATGAACGGCGAAGAGAAGCGCGCCATCGCCCGCTTCATCGTGGCGGCGCGCGATGCGTTCGGCACCACCGTCGTGCTGATCGAGCACGACCTCGGCATCGTCATGAGACTGTCGGACCACGTCGTCGTGCTCGATTACGGCCGCAAGGTCGGCGACGGGCCGCCCGACGCCGTGCGCAACGACCCGGCCGTGATCGCGGCCTATCTCGGCAAGCCGCATTGAAGGCCGCGCCATGAGCTTCTTCTTCGAGACGCTCGCCGGCGGTCTGCTCGCCGGCGTGATGTACGCCCTCGTCGCGATCGGTTTCGTACTGATCTACAAGGCGTCGGGCGTGTTCAACTTCGCGCAAGGCGCGATGGTGCTGTGCGCCGCGCTCACCTTCGTGACGCTGACCGAGCGCGACGTGCCGTTCTGGCTCGCCGGCCTCATCACCCTCGCGATCATGGTGACGCTGGCGGTCGCCGTCGAGCGGATCGTGCTGCGGCCGCTCGTGAATCGCTCGCAGATCACGCTGTTCATGGCGACGCTGGGCCTATCCTACGTGATCGAGGGCGGCTCGCAGTTCGTGATGGGCGCGAGCGTCCACGAACTCGATCTCGGCCTCAGCGACCTGCCGGTCGCGATCGGCCCGATCCAGCTCAGCTCCTTCGACCTCGTGGCGGCCCTCACCGCCGGCGCGCTGGTGCTCGCCCTGTGGCTGTTCTTCGAGCGCACCCGCATCGGCGTCTCGTTGCGGGCGGTGGCCGACGATCCGCAGGCGGCGCTCTCCATCGGCATCCGGCTCCCCGTACTCTGGGCCACGGTCTGGGCGGTCGCCGGCTTCGTCGCGCTGGTGGCGGGCCTGCTCTGGGGAGCGCGCCAGGGGGTGCAGTTCTCCCTCACCTTCGTGGTGCTGAAGGCGTTGCCGGTCCTCATCATCGGCGGCTTCACCTCGATCACCGGTGCCATCGTGGGCGGCCTCATCGTCGGCGCGGCCGACGCGCTCGCCGAGATCTATCTCGGGCCGCTGTTGGGCGGCTCGGTCTCCACTTGGTTCGCCTACGCGCTCGCCGTCGCCTTCCTGCTGGTGCGTCCGGCCGGGCTGTTCGGCGAGCGCGCCATCGAGAGAGTCTGACCCGATGCCTCCTGCTGTCGCCGCCACCTTTGCGCCGGGCCGCCGCGTCGCCCTCCCCACCCTTCCCCTGCGGCCGGTTGGCCTCTCTCTTCTGCTCGCCGTCACCTTCGTGGCGATCCCGCTGACGGCCAACGATTACTGGTACAACGCGATCCTGATTCCGTTCCTGATCATGGCTCTGGCCGGCCTCGGCCTGAACCTGACCATGGGCTACGCGGGCCAGGCCTCGCTCGGCACCGGCGCCTTCATGGCGGTGGGGGCCTACGCCACCTACAATCTGCTGCTGCGCCTGCCCGAGCTGCCGCTGCCCGTGAGCCTTGCCGGCGGCGGCCTCATCGCCGGGGCGGTCGGCCTCGTCGTCGGCCTGCCGTCGCTGCGCATCAAGGGCTTCTATCTCGTCGCCCCGACGCTCGCGGCGCAGTTCCTGATCGAGTGGGTCTTCAATCAGGTCGGCTGGTTCTCGAACTACGCCTCGTCGAGCGCGATCTCGGCGCCCCGGCTCGTCTTCCTCGGCCACGACCTGTCGAGCCCGGCCGGCCGCTACGCGCTGACGCTGACCAGCGTCACGGTCGTGACGGTCCTGGCTTGGCGCCTCGTCCACAGCCAGACCGGGCGCAACTGGCGCGCGGTGCGCGACGGCGAGACCGCGGCGGCAGTGATCGGCGTGCCGGTGGCGCGAGCCAAGCTCTCGGCCTTCTTCGTCGGGGCCGCCGTCAGCGGCGTGGCCGGGGCGCTCTGGGCCTTCACCTATCTCGGCACGGTCGATGCCCGCAGCTTCGATCTCGACCGCTCGTTCCAGGCGATGTTCATCATCATCATCGGTGGGTTGGGTAGCCTCTCGGGCAGCTTCATCGGCGCGGCCTTCATCGTGCTGTTCCCGATCCTGCTCACCCACCTGTCGAACGCGTTCCTCGGCGGCGGCCTCGACGGTGGGCAGATCTCGAACCTCCAGCGCATCCTCTTCGGTGCGCTCATCATCGGCTTCCTCATCAAGGAGCCGAACGGGCTGATTGCACTGCTCGGCCGCCTGCGCCGCCCCGCCCGCTGACCCCTTTTCCCGAACATCCGCCCGGAGAAACGATCGATGCCCCGCCTGTCCCGCGCCCTCAGCGCCGTCGCCCTGGCGGCAAGCCTGACCGGCCCCGTCGACTTCGCGCCCTCCGCCTTCGCGGCCGAAGCAGCCGCCCAGCCGGCCCGGCAATACTTCCCGCTCGCGACCTTCCGGGTCGGCGCCTACGCCTCCTCCGGCATCCCCTCCTGGGCGGGCATCATCGACTACATGCGCTACCTCAACGAGGTCGAGGGCGGCATCAACGGCGTCAAGCTGTTCTGGGACGAGTGCGAGACCGAGTGGGCGGTCGAGAAGGGCGTCGAATGCTACGAGCGGATCAAGGGAGGGCGCGAGGGTTCGCCGGTGCCGGTCTTCCTGCCGCACGGCGACCCGGTCTCGAAAGCGCTGACGGAGAAGTCCGTCGCCGATAAGATCCCGCTGCTCACCACCGGCTACGGCCGCACCGAAGCCATCGACGGGCGGGTCTTCCCCTACAGTTTCACCGTGCTGTTCAGTTTCTGGAGCGAGGCCTCCTCCGTCATCAACTACATCGCCGAGCAGGTCGGGGGGAAGGACAAGCTCAAGGGCCTCAAGATCGCGACGGTCTATCACGATTCCCCCTATGGGAAGGAGACGCAAGTCCCGCTCGACCTCCTCGCCAAGACCTACGGATTCGAGAATATCCAGATCGCGGTACCGCATCCCGGGAACGACCAGTCGGCGCAATGGGCGCGCATTCGCCAGATCAAGCCGGACTGGGTGTTCCTGCGCGGCTGGGGCGTGATGACCCCGGTGGCGATCAAGACCGCGGCCAAGACCGGTTTTCCCGTCGATCACATCATCGGCGGCATCTGGTCGGGCTCCGAGGAAGACGTGCGACCGGCCGGCAGCGTCGGCAAGGGGTATCTCGCCATCACCCCGTTCCCGGCCGGCGCCGAGTTCGGCATCCTGAAGAAGATCAAGGCGGCGATCGTCGATCAGGGCAAGAGCGACCTGAAGGATCTCAGGAGCTTCGGCTCGGTCTACTACAATTCCGGTGTGATCGAGACGATCATCGCCGTCGAGGCGATCCGCACGGCGCAAGCCCGCTTCGGCAAAAGGCCCCTCAACGGCGAGGAGACGCAGTGGGGCCTCGAACACCTCGTGCTGGACGAGGCCCGCCTGAAGGAGATCGGCGCCGACGGCCTCGTCCAGCCGCTCCGCCTGTCGGTCAAGGATCATGAGGGCGGCGGCGCCGGCAAGGTGCTGCAATGGGACGGCGCCAAGTGGAACATCGTCTCGAACGGCTGGGTCAAGTCAGACCGCGAGCTGCTCCTGCCGGTGATCTATGAGCGCGCTGCGGCCTATGCCCGGGAGAAGGGCATTACACCCCGCACCGAGGACACGGCGGAGGCGGGCACGAAATGAGCGTGCAAGCCCTCTCACGCGCTCCCTTCCTCGATGTCGAGGCCATCGAGGCGGTCTACGGCGCCTCGATCCTGGCCTTGCGCGACGTGTCGCTGAGCGTGGCCAAGGGCGAGATCGTCGCGCTGATTGGCCCGAACGGCGCCGGCAAGACCACGACGCTGCGGGCGATCTCGAACCTACTCGGGGCGCAGCGCGGCAGCCTGCGGCGCGGGGCCATCCGTTGGCAGGGCGAGGCGACCGGGCGCCTCGATCCGGCCGATCTCGTCGCCCGCGGTATCGTGCAGGTTCTGGAGGGCCGCCACGTCTTCGGCCAGCTCACGGTGGAAGAGAACTTGGCTGTCGGCGGCTATCTCCGCCGCCCGAGCCGACGCCAGCTCACCGAGGATCTCGAGCGAATCTACGCGTGGTTCCCGCGTCTGAAAGAGCGGCGGGGCGCCAAGGCCGGCCTGACCTCGGGCGGCGAGCAGCAGATGGTAGCGATCGGGCGTGCCCTGATGACCCGCCCCACGCTGCTCCTGCTCGACGAGCCGTCCATGGGGCTCGCGCCGATCATCGTCGCGGAGATTTTCGAAATCACCGCTCGGCTCAATCGCGAGGAAGGCGTCAGTGTCCTCGTCGCCGAGCAGAGCGTCAACCTCGTGCTCGATTACGCCCACCGCGCGGTGGTGCTGGAGAACGGACGCATGGTCGCCTCCGGTACCAGCGCGGAACTCGCCGCGAGCGGAGGGCTCGGCGCACTCTACCTCGGCGGCGCCGAGGCTGTGACCCGTCACTGATTTTCGCCCCGCACCCAACGAGACAGACGATGAGTGAAACCGACGCTAGCCCGTGGGCCGCATGGGGCACCGCCCCAAGCCCGCGCTACGAGACCCTCGCTGCGCGCTTCCGGCCCGTCTTTGCCTGCATCCGCGAGGGTGCCGTCGCCCGCGAGCGGGAGCGCGATTTGCCCTACGAGGCGATCGGCTGGCTGAAGGAGGCCCGCTTCGGTGCCCTGCGGGTGCCGGAGGCGGAGGGCGGCTTCGGCGCGAGCCTGCCCGAGCTGTTCGGGCTCCTGGCCGAACTGGGGCAAGCCGATTCCAACCTGCCTCAAGCGCTGCGCAACCATTTCGGCTTTGCCGAGGACACCGTCGGGAGCCCGGTCGGCGAGCGCCGGACGCACTGGGTCGAACGCCTCGCGGCCGGCGATCTGTTCGGCGGCGCTTGGTCCGAGACCGGCCCAGCCGCGGTCGGCACATTCGAGACCCGCATCCACCGCAGCGGGACCCGCTGGGGGCTGACAGGCAGGAAGTACTACACCACGGGCTCTCTGTTTGCCGACTGGATCGACGTCGTCGGCACGGGCGAGGCCGGCGAGGAAACCTCCGTGGTGGTGCCGGCGAAAGCTCCGGGTGTCGAGATCGTCGATGATTGGGACGGCTTCGGCCAGCGGCTGACCGCGAGCGGCACCGCCCTGTTCGAGGACGCCCCCGCGATCGGCGAGCCGCTGCCGACAGCGGACCGCTTTCCCTACGGCCCGGCATTCTTCCAGGCGGTGCATCTCGCCACCCTCACCGGCATCGCTCGGGCAGCGGCGGGCGAGGTGGTGCAGGCGGTGCGCGAGCGCAACCGCACCTATTCTCATGCCGCCGGAGCGCGCCCCAGCACCGACCCGCAGGTGCTTCAGGTCGTGGGCCGGGTGCATGGCCTCGCCTACGCGGCCGGCGCGATCAACGGACAGGCGGCACGGGCTGTACAGCGTGCCTACGAGGCGCGGCTCGCCGGCCTGCCCGAGGCGGAGGCGCACGCGATCAACGTCGCCGCCGAGATCGAGTTGGCGCAGGCTCAGAGCGTTCTGACCGGGCTCGTCCTCGATGTGGGTACACTCCTCTTCGACGCGCTCGGCGCCTCGGCTACCAGTCGCCACGATGCCCTGGACCGTCACTGGCGCAACGCCCGCACGATCGCCTCGCACAATCCGCGCATCTTCAAGGAACGAGTCGTCGGTGACTATGCCGTCAACGCCACCGAGCCGCCATTCCAATGGAAGATCGGGCAGATACGCGAGAACTGATACCAAGCCTCGTTGATCGAGACTCACGGGCGGTGGCCTCGACGCTCCAGGTGTGATTCCCTTTTCAGGTCAGGAGCCTGAGGAGGATGCGATGGCTGCTCCGGTGCCGCTGCGCTCGGATTTCGATGCCGAGGGGTTGCGCGCTCTGGCCAAGGGGTGGCGCGATCCGGCACAGTGAACCGCGCCGGGTTTCCCGGAGGCCGTTGGGTTTGGGTCAGGCGGCCAAGGCTTGCACCTCGGCCTGAGCAAAGTAGCGCGCCTCAGCCTC
>NZ_FOPM01000068.1 GCF_900113485.1 Methylobacterium gossipiicola | reverse complement strand
TGCTTCACGTTGGCGGCCATCTCCTCCATGGAGGCCGAGGCTTCCTCCGTGGACGACGCCTGTTCCGTCGAGCCCTGCGACAGCTGCTCGGCCGAACTCGACAATTCCTGCGCGCCCGACGACACGTTGCTCGCCGCCACGGTCGCTTCCGTGACCACGGCGCGGAGCCGATCCAGCATCCCTTCGAGGGCGAGGCCGAGCATGTCCTTGTCGGAGAGGGGCTTCGCTTGGACGGTCAGGTCACCCGAGGCGATCGCCTTGGCGACTTCGGCCACCGCCCGGAGGTTGACGGTCATGGTCTGGAGATTGGCCTGGACCTCGCTGCTGAGACCGCCGAAATCCCGCGACAGGGATTTCGAGAAGTCGCCGACGGATGCGGCGGAGAGAACACCGGAAATCTCGCGAAATGCTTGTTCGACGGCCTGGGCCGTGCCCTGGATCTGGCCGACTTCGTCCTTCCGATCCGTCTCGAAGGGCGTCGCCAGACCGGCGAGGTCGGCGCTGACCCGGTTCACGGGCTTGGCCACGGTGCGGATCAGGAGGAGACCGATCCCGCAGGCAATCAGCACGTTCGCGACGATGCCGACGACGATCATCTGAGTCGTCGTGTCGAAGGCAGCGCTCTGGGCCTCCCGCCGGGTCTGCATCAGGGCGCTCTCGGCGTTGACGATATCGGCGATCCGGCTGCGGACGCCGTCCATGGCTTCCTTGCCGGCGCCGTCGATCTCGGTCTGGCGCGCCGCGTCGCGGGTCTGGGGATCGGCCATCAGCGCGATGCCCTTCTCGGCGACGCCGGTGTGCCATGCCTCCGCCATGCGGTGGATGGCTTCGAGCCTCTCCTGTTGCGCAGGATTGTCCTGCGTCAGAGCCTTGGCCTCGCGCCAGGCGGCGCTGAAGGTTTCCGCCCCCTTCTGATAGGGTGCCAGGAACTTCGCGTCGCCGGAGAGCAAATAGCCGCGATAACCCGTTTCCTGATCGACCATGCCGCCGAGGGCGTGATTGGCCGCGTCGATGACCTTGATGGTGTGATCCGTCCAGCCCACCGTCTGACGGATCTCACCCGACTTCCAATACAAAATTCCGTCGATGCCAAGACCGACCGCCAACATCAATGAGAATGTCAGGATGAGTTTCTTTGGTATTGAGATATTGTCCAGCATGCTCATGACCGATTCCCTTCGTCAGATTTCCTGCACTTGGCGGCTGTGTTGTTGTCGTGAGAGTCTTGTTTTTGGAATACCGCTCCACACGCGGCTCGACGTGAGGAATTCCCCGCCCCTGCGAGCCGCACGACCATGCGTTTGGAGGGGCAAACGAGGATCGTTCGAGGGGATCGCGGGCCCAGATCGGTGCCCCGCGATCCCCAGGCGAATCAGGCACTGCGCTTGAAGTCGGCGTCCTGGTCGTCCTGGCCGCCCATGTCGAAGGCGAACCCGCCCGACTTGGACCCTGCCGTCCGGCGCGAAGTGGCCGCCACCTTGGGCGAACGCACCACCGCCGAGGGGGCCCGCATCCGGCTCGCCGTCTCGCGCAGCTGCGTCACCGCCACGTCGACGTTGCCATGGCTCGAACCGGCCTCGTCGATGCGGAAGTACGAGAT
>NZ_FOPM01000041.1 GCF_900113485.1 Methylobacterium gossipiicola | reverse complement strand
CCCGCCACCACGGACCCAGTTCCTCCGGGATCGCCCGCCATTTGGCGCCGTTCCGATGCCGCCACAGGATCGCCGAGAGCGTGCGTTGCAGGTCCTGCGGCGGCGTCTTGGCCTTGGGCCGGCACGCCTCGACCAGAGGCTCCAGTTCAGACCATTGCGCGTCGCTCAGCATCGTCCCTCCCGCAATCAGAGAGACGAAAACGCAAAACGCGCCAATCCGTTCAAGCGACGACAGGCCCTAACAGGATGCCCGAAACGATCATGGTCGAGAGAAGTTTTTTCATCGTCGTCACGCCCCCGTGTTCGACACTGTGCTTGTTGGATGCATCGTCATGAGACCGTCGCGATTCGTCGTTCTGCGACGACGCTCTCGCGCCGGATCGCACGGCCCCCGATCGTCGATCGGGCGCCGCGAGATTTCTGGGATCCGTCACCGCCCGGGGTTCGACCGCGAACGCAGCCGGGACGTCCGATCGGTTCAGCGATCCTCACGCAGGTGCGCCCGGCCGAGGGCGCGCGGCTCCATCGATCCGCCGCCGCCGCGAAGGCAGGTCCAGACCATCACCGCCAGGGTCGCGAGGTAGGGGATCATCGCGATGAAGTATTGCGGCACCTGGATGCCCGCCGCCGCGATGCGCGGGATCAGGGCCTCGATGGCGCCGAACAGCAGCGCCCCGGCCAAGGCCGACCAGGGTCGCCAGCGGGCGAAGATCACGATGGCGATGGCGATCCAGCCCCGGCCGCCGGTCATGCCCTCGACCCAGATCCGGGCGATCCCAACGGAGAGATAGCCGCCCGCGATCCCGACCAGGGCCGCACCGGCCGCGATGGCGCCGTACCGGGTGGCGGACACGCCGATGCCGGCGGTATCCGCCGCGTCGGGGCCGTCGCCCACCGCCCGCAGGCGCAGGCCGACCATGGTGCGGGCGAGGAGCCAGGCCACCAGGGCGAAGGCCGGCACCGTGAGGTAGACGACGGTATCCTGCCGGAACACGACCTGTCCGATGAGGGGCAGATCGCCGAGGAGCGGCACGGGAACGGGACGCAGCCCGTCGACGGGCCGGTTGACCCAGCCCGCCCCGGTTCCGATCAATCCGGTCAACCCTTGCGCCAGGAACACGAGGCTGAGCCCCGCGATCACCTGGTTCACCCGCAGGCTCACCACGAGGACGGCGTAGAGCAGGGACAGCAGGGTCGCCGCGAGGGCGGCGCAGAGCAGGGCGGCGAGCGGGCTCGCCCCGAGGCCGAGGATCGCGCCGATGCCCGCGAGGGCGCCGACCAGCATGAAGCCCTCGGCGCCGAGCGAGAGCACGCCCGCCTTCTCGATGAGCAGCAGACCGAGGGCCGCGAGGGCGAACGGCACCACGAAGCCGGGGATGGCGGCGAGCCAGTTCATCAGGAAGTCGAGGACCATGCGGACTTTCCTTACCCTCGACTCGAGAGCCGTATCCGACTTGATCGCATCAGGTCGGCGACTCCCGGTCTCTGTTTCGACACGCTGTCTTTCGCCGACCCCGTATCCACGGTGTCGGACTACGCCCGAGTGCATCGATCCAGACGGAGGCTTCAGCCGTGTCCGGGAAAATTGATGCACAAACAAAAGCCTCGTGCTCTGGCGCATGAACGAAGTGATTGCGTCACAGCCCTAGCGCAGCCACCGAAGCCGGTGGCGGATGAAGAAGTCGGAGGCCGCGACGCACAGCACGATCACCGCCTGCAGCAACTGCACGGCGGAAGCGGGGATCTGGTAGAACACCTGCAGGCTCTGCCCGGCCACGAACAGCGTTCCGACGAAGAGGGCCACGGCGAGGACGCCGGGGGCGCTGTTGCGGGCCAGGAAAGCGATCAGGATCCCCGAGAAGCCGTAGCCGCTCGCGAAGGACTGGGTCAGGCGGTGTTCGGCGCCTGCGCAGATCATGAAGCCCGCGATTCCCGCCAGGGCGCCCGACGCCAGGGTCGCGGCGAGGATCACACGGGTCATCGGCAGCCCCTGGGCCTCGCCCATGCGGGGATTGGCTTCGGCGATCCGGGTGAGGAAGCCGAACCGGCTGATCGAGAGCAGCCACCAGCCGCCGAGAAGCAGCACGCCGGCCAGGGGCAGGGCCCAGGTCAGGTTCTGCCAGCCGAGTTCGGCCAGTTGTTCGGACGGCTCATAGAGTTGGGAGTTCGGAAAATTGTTCTCCGGGTCACGCCACGGCCCGTACAGGAGATGGAGCAGGGCGTTGAACGCGACGTAGTTCAGCAGCAGCGTCGAGATGATCTCGTTCAAGCCGATCCGGAGACGCAGGAGCACGGGGCCGAGAATCCAGGCACTGCCTCCGAGGGCGGCGGCGGCGAGCATCAGGGGAAGCCGGAGGGCCGGCGGACCGATGTCGTGGAGGGCGACGACGGTGGCGGCGATGGCCCCGGCGATCATCTGGCCTTCGATTCCGATGTTCCAGAACCGCACGCGGAAGGCGAGGGCGGCGGCCAAGCCCACGATGGCGAGGGGCGCGCCCTGAACGAGCACCGCCGCGGCGCTCTCGGGGCTCGTCACGATGGCGACGACGAATTCCTGCACGAGGTCGGCCGGGCCGATGCCGGCCGCGACCAGGATGGCGGCGGCGCAGGCCAATCCCGTGAGCAGACCGCCCGCCAGGACCGCGCCCTGCAGCCGGGCCGAGGCGTGCTGCCGGACCCCGACGGACAGCCGGCCGAGGCGGCGACGGGACGGATGCGCGGGGGGAATGGCCCGTGCCGCCGCGGCCCCGTCTCGCGCGGGCTGCGGGGCGGTTTCGGAGGGAGCGTCCATGATCGACCCGATTTCAGGCATGGTGCACCATGGCGGCGCCGACGGCGTTGCGCTTGGCCGGCGTGTCGAACTCGGCGACGATGCGCCCCCGGCTCATCACGCCGATGCGGTCGGACAGGAGCAGCACCTCGTCGAGGTCCTCGCTGATGAGGAGGATCGCCGCGCCCGCGTCCCGGGCGGCGCGTAGGCGCGCGTGGACGGCGCTCGCGGCCCGCACGTCGAGGCCGCGCGAGGGGCTGTGCGCCAGGACGGCACGGGGCGGGTCGGCGAATTCCCGCGCCACGACGAGTTTCTGCGCGTTGCCGCCTGACAGGAGACCGGCCCGCTGGTTCGGCGAGCGGGCCCCCTGAACGTCGAAGGCCGCCATGGCGGCCTCGGTCGCGGACCGGATCGCGCGGCGGTCGAGGCGGAACCAGCCGCCGAAGCGGCCCGAGAGAACCGCCCCGGCGGCGTAGTTGTCGGCGATCGACAGGCTGCCGGCCAGGGCATAGCCGGCGCGGTCGGCCGGGATCGCCGCGAGCCCGGCCCCCCGGCCGCGGACGCCCTCGGCGCAGAGATCGCCCGCCCCGTCGAGTTCGATGCTGCCCGAGAGGGGGCGGCGGACCCCCATGAGGATCTCGGCGAGTTCCGTCTGGCCGTTGCCGCCGACGCCGGCGATGCCGTAGATCTCGCCGGCGCGCACCACGAAGGTGGCGTCGTTCAGGACCCGCAGCCCGTCGGCGCGGGCGCCCGTGAGGGCGGCGAAGCGCAGGAGCGGCGCGCCGATCCGCCGGGCCGGCACCCGGGCGTGGTGGACCTCCGCGCCGACGACCAGACTCGTCAGTTCGGACAGCGAGACGGCGTCGGGATCGGCGCTCGCCACCACCCGGCCGCCGCGCATCACGGTGACGCGGTCGGCGTAGCGCTTCACCTCGCCGAGCTTGTGCGTGACGAGGATCACCGCGCAGCCTTCGTCCGCCAGACGGCGCATGGTGTCGAGCATCTGCGCGGCCTCGCGGTCCGTCAGCACGGCGCTCGGCTCGTCGAGGACGAGGATGCGGGCCCCCTCCACCAACACTTTCAGGATCTCGACCCGTTGCTGCTCGGCCACCGAGAGCAGGCCGACGGGGCGGTCGAGGGGAAGGGTGAAGCCGAGGGCGTCGCAGGTGCGGCGGGCCGCCGCCTCGACCTCGCGCAGCCCCCGGCCGTAGCGGGAGGCTCCGCGGGCGAGCAGGATGTTCTCGAGGGCGTTGAAGGCCTTCACCAGGCGATAATGCTGGTGGACCATGCCGATGCCGAGGCGCTTGGCCGCCTTCGGACCGTCGATGGACACCCGTTCGCCGCGCACCCGAACCTCACCGGCATCGGGCCGGTAGAGGCCGCAGGCGACGTTCATCAGGGTGGATTTGCCCGCCCCGTTCTCGCCGAGCAGGGCATGGATCTCGCCCGGATACGCGGTGATGCCGGCATCCGTCAGGGCCGGAAAGCCGTCGAAGGATTTCGACACGCCTGTCATCGCGAGTGCTGGCGACATCGGGACGTCCTCGGATCGAGACTCGGATCGGTTGGGGAGGCGCGCCGGCGCGCGCCCCCGGAGCACTATTTCTGGCTGATGACGCCGGGCACGAACCAATCCATCTTCCAGAGGTCCGCATCGCTGAGCACGCCGCCCGCCGGCACCCGCTCCTTGCCGTCCCGGTCGGTCAACGGTCCCGCATAGACCTTCTTGCCGTCGATGATCGCTTGGCGCTCGGTCTGGATTTGGTCGGCCACCGCTTTCGGCACCGCCGGCCCGCAGCAGGCGATGTCGGGACCGCCGTCCTTGATCGACAGGAAGGCGCCGTAGGGGGACGGCTCCCAGGTGCCCGCGCCGATCTTCTGGATGGTGGGGATGAGGTAGCGGTCCCAGAACCACACGAGGGAGCAGAGCGTGGCCTTGGGGGCGAACTCGCTCATGTCGCGGTGGTGACCGGTGCCGTGAATCCCCTTCTCCTGGGCGACGATCTGCGGTGTCGGGGTGTCGACATGCTGGCCGATCACGTCGATGCCCTGGCCGACCAGGGCCTCGGCGGCGGCCCGTTCCTTGACCGGGTCGTTCCAGGCTCCGGTGAAGACCACGGTGGTCGTCGCCTGCGGCTTGGTCTGCTTGGCGCCGAGTTCGTAGGCGTTGACCGTCCAGTTGACGACGCCGAACGGATTGGCGGCGACGAAGCCGAGCTTGCCCTCCTTCGAGACCGCGCCCGCCGCCATCCCGCACAGGTAATGCGGCTCGTAGGTGCGGCCGTAGAAGGATTCGAGGTTGGCGCCGTTGGTGGTGCCCGATCCGTTGAGGAACGCGACCTTGGGGTATTTCTGCGCCAGTTCCTTGAAGGTATCCGAATATCCGAAGGCGGTTCCGATGATGACGTTGTAGCCGCGCTTGATGAACAGCTCCACCGCCGGGCGGATCGCGCTGGAACTCTCCTTGATGTTGTCGACGACCGGGATCTGGATGCCGAGGGCCTTCTCGGTGCGCACCCGGCCTTCCTCGAAGGCCTGCCCCCAGCCGCCGTCGTTCTTGGGGCCGAACAGCACCATGGCGACCTTGGGCGGCCCGTCGAGCTTGAACGGGGCGGCCCCCGCCGGGTCGGCGCCGAGGACACCCGTAAGGCCGCTTCCGAGGCCGGCGACGAGGCAGAGCGGAACGAGACGTCGAAGCATGGCCGGCGACTACCCTCTATGAAATGCTGGAGCGCGATCCGGCGCATCCGACGCGCCGGTCGACCTTGCGTGCGCCGCACGCGAGATCTTTCACAGGACGTGGTTGATCCTGAAGACATTGTCCTCGATGTCGACGAGAACCGACTGATACCAGTTGTAGTAGGTCTTGTAGGGAGGCTTGATCAGCGTGGCCCCCCGCGCGACGGCCGTCTCCGTCAGGCGATCGACGGCCTCGATGCTCTCGACGTCGAAGTTCAGCAGGAACTTCGAGCCCGTGGTGTGCTTGCGCTCGCCGAGCTGCAGCAGGTCGTAGGCATCCGGAGCGTTGAAGCCGATATTGGATTTGCCCGTCCGGATTCCGACGAAGATCGGCGACGCGATCTCGGCGATTTCCTGAAAGCCGAAGACATCGATGTAGAAACGCGACAGGGCGTGAATATCCCGCGCGAAAACGTTGACGTAGGACAGCATCCCGAACACCCGTCGTATCTCTTGGTTGAGAGCCGCCCTTCCGTGAGGGCGGCCGGGGCGGACGCGTTCCTGAGCGCCGCACGATACGTCCGTCCGCCGGAAGGGCTCAGGCCGCCTTGCTGCCCTTGCCGAAGGTGGTCTGCTTGACGAACTTGCTCTTGAGATGATCGCCCGAGGAAACCGGTTGGTATTTCGCGGGGTGACCCGGGCCTGCGCAGCCGGGCAGGCATTCCACGAGGGCATCGTAATTCGGCTGGTGGAAGAAGACGATCGAGAGACGATCCTGATTCTCTTCCGAATCGAGGTCGGGATTGACGACACGGTGCAGCGTCGAACTCCAGGTGTCGTTGGTCCATTGCTGCATCAGATCGCCGATGTTGACGATGAACGATCCTTCCACCACCGGCACCGTCACCCATTCGCCGGCCTTGTTCTTCACCTGCAGGCTGCGATCCGAGAGTTCCTTGCGCAGGATGGTCATGCTGCCGTAATCGGAATGCGCGCCGGCGCGCAGCTGCCCCGGCAGGGGCGCCTCGGTCTGCTTCGGGTAGCGCAGCACCCGCATCATCGAGATGTTCCGGTCGATGGACGTATCGAAATAGTTTTCGTCGAGATCGAGGGCGAGGGCGAAGATCCGCATCAGGCTCGTCGCCAGCCCATCGACGGCGCGATAATAGTCCGTCCAGGTCGCCTTGAGTTCGGCCGGCTCGGACGGCCAGACGTTGGGGGCGAAATGCGGGCCCGCCTCCGCGCTCGTGTGATACGGGTCCGCGGCCGGAACGTCGACGGGGCCGATGGAAAACGATTCCTTGATGTCCGGCGGGGTCGGTTCGTCGAGGCTGAAGGCCAGCCCCTCGCCGCCGACGGCGCTGTAGCCGCGAACCTGATCCGGCGCCGGACGATCGACCTTCAGCTTTTCCATGTGCGGCAGGGCGAAGAACTCGGTCGAGAGGGCATGGGTCTTCTTGATCAGATCCTCGGAAATGCCATGTCCGGAAATTACCAGGAATCCGATGTCGCGGCAGGCTTGGCCCACCTGGCGGGCGACCTCCCGCTTCCCTTCCGGCGTGCCGGCGAGATACGGGCTCAAGTCGATCACGGGCACGTGCAGCAAAGTCATGGGAGTCTCCGATTTGTCGATCCGAGTATGAGCCCATCGACATGAACAAGTCTTCGATGTTCCATGGCGATGGGAAACCTTGTCTTGTCGACCCGGAAGCCGGATCAATTACACCTACGCGGTGCAAGATCTGCTGATCCCGAAGCGCGTCGACTCATGTCGTTCGCGGCCAGTCAGAGGATGATAGGTGACCTTATGGATTTTGACCATACGGTCCGACTTTTTGCTCCATCAATTCTGCTGATTGTTTGGATTTGTTCTGCACCTAAATTCGGCATTTGATGATTGCTTGCCCGAACCGTGTCGCTTCCCTCCGCGGGGCGTTCCACGCGCGGCGGAGCGGAAGAGGACCGATCCGGCGATCGCCGATCGGGCGTCGGCGGCCAGGTATCAGGCCGGTCGGGCCGGCTGCGCGAACGAATGATAGGTGCGATTGGCATAGACGAGGCAGTCCTCGACCTGCCCCTCCAGAACGGCTTCGACCTCGCAGAACAGGACATCGTGCGTTCGAACCGGCATCCGCGCGACGATGCGGCAATCGAAGCTCACCAGCGCATCCTGCAGGACGGGGGCTCCGGTCATCAGCCGGGTCCAACGCGCGGCGGCGAAGCGCTCGTCCATGGCGGTCTTGCCGCCGAAGGCCGAAGCGATGTCCCTCTGCGACGCGCCGAGGGTGTTCACGCACAGGATCTCGGCCTTGGAAAACACCGGATAGGCCGAGGAGGTCCGGTTGAGGCAGACGAGCAGCGTCGGCGGCGCGTCGCTGACGCTGCACACGGCCGAGGCCGTGAACCCGGCACGCCCGGACATCCCGTCCGTGGTGACGAGATGCACCGCGCCGGCGAGGCGTGACATGGCGGCTCGGTAGCCGGCCTCGCTCACGGATCGGGCGTCAGTCGATTCCGTCTGCTGAAAGCGGATGTGCTCGGTCATAGGCGTCTCCTCGGTTGACGGTGGAATACGCGCGCGGCGCGGCGCGGTCGGTACAGGCACGGCGTCTCCGCATCCGGCGTCTTGCCGGAATGCCGATCCCCGTGCGTTTTTCGGCATCGACGACGTCGCGGCCATCGGGCCCGGCCTCGTTCATCGAGGCCGATCTTGCCGAACCTCATGGATCCCGGCCCGTGCTCGGGGCCCGAAAGATCCGGTCTCATCCGAACGCCGGTCGATTCCTTGACGAAGGCGCCGGATCAGGCCGACGTGTCGAGGAAGCTTCGCACGGCGTGATTGAAGGCGTCGGCCTCCGTCACGGAATGGGCGTGTCCGCCTTGCGGTGACAGCATCAGGCGCGCGTTCGGCAATCCCGCCGCCAAGCGCTCGGAGGCCGTGTAGGGCACGAGGACATCGTCGCGGGCGGCCATGACCAGGGTCTCGTGCGGGATCCGCCCGAGTTGGCCCGACACGTTGAACGCTTCCGCCGCGGCGATCCGCGTGAGAACGGTCTGCGCGCCGGGAAAATGCTCGCGGGCCTGGGCCTCGTCGGCGGCGAGGCGCTCGCTGTTCTCCGAGATCCACGGCGCGGGATAGAGGAAGATCGCCTGAGCCCGGACGTAGGCGTCGGTGCCGCAGGCCGTGAGGAGCGCCTTGCGGGCCGCAAAGCAGCGCCGGGTCGCCGGGTCCATCCTGTCCCAGGCATTGACGAGGACGAGGCGGCCGATCCGCTCTGGGTAATCGAGGGCGAGCTGCAGCCCGATCAGGCCGCCGATGGCATGGCCGACGAAATCGGCCTGCGCGATCCCGCAGGCGTCGAGCACGGCTACGGCATCACGGGCCATGGCGGCGATGTCGTGCCCCGGCTCGAGATCGCCCCCGGAGCGGCCGGTCCCGCGATGGTCGTAAAGGATCGTGCGGCCGCTTTCCGCGAGGGCCGGGAGCTGGGGGGCGAAATACCCCGCCGAACCGCCGAGCCCCGGCGACAGCAGCACCGCGCGCGTGCCGGTGCCGCGCACCTCGTGGAAGGGGGTCATCAGGCCCCCGTCGCCGTGCCGAGATGGGCAACCGACGCGATCTCCACGAGGGCCTCGGGCTTCACGAGGCCGCATTGGATGCAGTAGCGGGCGGGCTTCTCGCCGGGAAAGTATTCTGCGTAGACGCCGTTGATGGCCGCGTAATCGGCCCAGTCCTTCAGGAAGATGTGGTTGAAGGTGATGTCGTCCAGGGTGCCGCCCGCCGTCTCGACCACGCCCTTGATCGTTTCGAGGACGTGGCGGGTCTGCGCGGCGGCGTCGCCGTGGTGAACGACTTGGGCCTCGGCATCGAGCGGCAACGTTCCCGACACGTACAGGATGCCGTCCGCGAGGATGCCGGGCACGTAGGGGGCGAGCGGCTTGCCGGTGCCGGGCGGAACGATCGCGGTCTTGGGCATGGGAGGGCTCCGGTTGCGAAGGTTTAGGGTGGGGGACCTCGAGCGGACGCCGCTACGCCGCGCGCGAAACGACCGGCGCCAGCGCCGCCTCGAAGGCCGCGACGTCGGAGACCCAGCCGAAGAAGGTCTCGATGTTGAGGAGCGCGCTCTCCTGCAGGGCGGGAGGGCCGGCCTGATGGGTCGCGTCGCCCAGGACGATGCCGAAATATTCGCGGTGGTAGCCGTCGCGCAGGGTCGATTCCACGCAGACGTTGGTGGCGATTCCCGTGAAGACGAGGGTCCGCACCCCGCGTGCACGAAGCAGGCTGTCGAGCTGGGTGTTGTAGAAGCCGCTGTAGCGCGGCTTGCCCAGCACGATGTCGCCGGGCTCCGGCGTGAGGGCATCCACGAGGGCGTAGTCCCAGGTTCCCTTGGCCAGCAGCCGCGCGTCGGCTTCGGGGCGGCGGCGCATGGTCTTGAGGGCGTTCGACTTGTGCCAGTTCGGCGAACCCGGCCCGCCCGCCTCGACGTAGTCTGGATCCCAGCCGTTCTGGAACCACATCACAGTGATGCCGGCCGCCCGCGCCGCCGCCACGGCCCGCGTGATCTGGGCGATGACCGGCCCGGTGCCCGAGACGTCGAAGCCCGCGAGATCGAGGTAACCGCCCTTGGTGGCGTAGGCGTTCTGCATGTCGACCACGATCAGCACGGTGGCCGTCGGATCGAAGGCGATGGCCTCGGGCCGGGCGGGCAGCACCACGGCGCCGTGGCGCCCGGCGGGGTCGCGGTAGCCTGCGGGCGCATCCATCAGGCCACCTCCGCCAGCACCGACGGGGCGGGGGCGATATGCCGGCGCGTCTCCATCAGCGGCTGGATGCGTGTCCCGAAGGCGTCCACGCCTTCGACGAAGTCGTCGAAGGTCAGCAGGACGCCGCCCGTTCCGGGGACCGTCGCCACCGAGTCGAGGAGCCGGGCCACGGTGGCGTAGGAGCCCACCAGGGTTCCCATGTTGATGTTCACGGCCGACGTCGGGTCGGCCATCTGGCGGACGTTGGTGTCGGCGCCGGACTTCGTGTCCGCCGCGCCCTGGACGCCGAGCCAGGCGATCGCCTCCTGATCGGCGCCGGCCTTGTAATGCTCCCACTTGGCGCGGGCCGCCTCGTCGGTCTCGTCGGCGATGATCATGAACAGGACGTAGGACGAGACCTCCCGGCCGGTCTTCGCCTTGGCCTCTTCGAGCCGCGCCACCGTCGGCGCGAAGGCCGTGGGTGTGTTGACGCCCTTGCCGAAGCAGAAATTATAGTCGGCATAGGTCGCCGTGAAGGCCATGCCGCCAGCGCTCTGACCGGCGCAGATGATCTTCATGTCGGCCTGCGGGCGTGGGCTGAGGCGGCAATCGTCCATCTGAAAGAACTCGCCCTTGCGATCGCTGCGGCCGGTCTCCCACAGATCGCGCAGGATCTGTGCGTATTCGGACAGGTAGTCGTAGCGCTTGGCGAAATAGTCGTCGCCCGGCCAGAGTCCCATCTGCGAGTATTCGGGTTTCTGCCATCCGGTGACGAGGTTGATGCCGAAACGGCCGTTCGAGATCGAGTCGATGGTCGAGGCCATCCGGGCCACGATGGCGGGGGGCATGCACAGGGTCGGGGCGGTCGCGTAGAGCTTGATCCGCGTGGTAACGGCCGCCAGCCCCGCCATCAGCGTGAAGGATTCGAGGTTGTGGTCCCAGAACTCGGTCTTGCCGCCGAACCCGCGTAATTTGATCATCGACAGGACGAAGTCGAGACCATACGCCTCGGCCTTGAGGGTGATGTCCTTGTTCAGTTCGAAGCTGGGCTTATACTGCGGCGCATTTTCCGAAATCAGCCAGCCGTTGTTTCCAATCGGAATGAAGACGCCGACATTCAGGGATTGAGTCATCACAACCTCATTCAGGCGTGTGCAGACGAAGCCATGGTTCGACATTCGCAGAATAGACTGCGTCGAAGGACGTCTCGAAAACTCAGGAATTCAGTTTATGATCGAAGCGTATCAAAACAGACCAAACGGTCAAACTCCCGGAGGCCAGGAATCCGGTGTTTGCGCAAAATTCCCGCGGCTTGCTCGTCGAATGAGCCGAACAGCCTTTCGGGAGGGCGCCCCGTGCCCCGTTCCGGACCGTGTTTGCGCGTGACGGGGCGCGAAGGACCCCGGTTACGCCGTTTCCAGGCCGAGCATTCCGAGAATCATGCGCTGCGTATTGACGACCGCGTTCTCGAAGAAGTCCGGCTCCGCGAGGGAGCTGCCCGTTATGGCCTGAACCTGAATCGAAAAATCCGCATAATGCTGTGTCATCGCCCAGATGGAAAAGATGAGATGATAGGGATCGTGGGGCGCGATGCGCTGCTCGCCGATCCATTTCTTCAAGACGATGCACTTCGCTTCGACGAGGTCCCGCAAGGGGCCTTCGAGTTCAGGTCGCAACAGGGCAGCGCCCTGAACGATCTCGAGGCAGAACAACCGCGAGGCTTGCGGCATGTCCCGTGAGAACGTCATCTTGGTCCGAATATAGGCTTTCAGGGCTTCCGCCGGGTCGCTGGTCTCGTCCAAGCCTCCGAGGGGATCGAGCCAGACGTCGAGAAGTCGTTGCAGAACCGACACATACAGATTTTCCTTGGTGGGAAAGTAGTACAGCAGGTTCGTTTTCGAGATTCCGACCCGATCGGCGATGGTGTCAATGCTCGCGCCATGCAGGCCATAGGTCGAAAAGACCTCCAAGCCGGCATCCAGAATCGCCGTACGCCGTGCCTCGCCATCCCGCCGCCGCCGCCGGACGTTCGCTGGTACCGTCAATCCAATCACTCCGACCCGTTGGAAGGTTGTGTCCCCACACGTGGTGTAGCTCGGCGGTAGCGTCGCCGATCCCGTCCGTGCCCTTCATGGCGCTGTAGGACGGGATTGACGGGGCGGTGGTCACCAGCGGTTTCCGGTTAGGCTCGAGTTGCGAGTCCAGTCCCGACCGAAAGGCCTGCCGATGACCGACGACATGATGAGCCTGCGCGGGCTTCTGGAGAAGACCCCGGACGCCGATCTCTTGTGCGAGATAATCGGCTTTGTCGCCGGGCCGCTGATGGAACTGGAGGTCGGTGCCGCCACTGGCGCCGGTTATGGCGAGAAGAGCGGCGAGCGCCTGTCAGCGGACGGTGAATTTCCAGGTCGATCGGGTCCTGCGCGAGCTTCAGGTGGCGACGCGCATGCAGGCCACCCTCGCCTGCGTCAGGCTCAGCCTGATTGACCTTGCCCCCTGTTTGCCCCCGTTCATAACCAGAGTCCGTTCTGGTTCTGGTCCTGTTTGGACCGGGTTGCAAACGCGTTCGGGGTGAGCCCACCGAGGCTCGTGTGAGGGCGGCAGGTGTTGTAGTCCACCCGCCACGCCTCGATGATGGTCTGGGCCGTCGGCAGGCTCCGGAACAGATGCTCGTTCAGGCACTCGTCGCGCAAGCGCCCATTCAAGCTCTCGACAAAACCGTTTCGCTGCGGCTTGCCGGGCACAATGTAGTGCCACTCGATCGCACGCTCTTCCTGCCAGCGTAGGATGGCGTGCGAGGTCAACTCGGTGCCGTTGTCCGAGACGATCATCATCGGTTTGCCCCGGCCGGCGATGATCCGGTCAAGTTCGCGCGCGACGCGGCGGCCGGAGAGCGAGGTGTCGACCACCAGCGCCAAGCACTCCCGCGTGCAGTCGTCGACCACGACGAGGATGCGGAAGCGGCGTCCGTCATCGAGCGTGTCGGAGACGAGCCGAAGGCGGGCGCGAAGCGACCAATTCGAGGCTCCAGCGTTGGTTGGGCTCCTGGGGCACGGCGGTCGGCGCTCGCGTGCCAAGAGCTCGTTTGCGCCCACCCCGCCTGCGCACCGACAGCCGCTCCTCCCGATAAAGGCGGAACAGCTTCTTGTGGTTCAGCGTGAGGCCCTCCCGCCGAAGCAGGATCAGCAGACGTCGCTAGCCGAACCGGCGGCGCTCGCCGGCCAAGCTACGCAGGCGTAGCCGCACGGCCGCATCGTCGTCGCGGGTTGAGACGTAGCGGTACGTCTTCGGCTCCAGGCCGATCAGCCCGCAGGCACGACGCTCCGAATAGCCCTTCTCCTCGATAGCCCAACTCACGGCCGTTCTCCGTGCGCCGGTCGTCAGAAGTTTTTCCCAAAGCCTCGCGCAGGGTGGCCACGTCGAGCATCGCCTCGGCCAGGAGCTTCTTGAGCTTGCGGTTCTCCTCGTCGAGCGCCTTCAGGCGACGCGCGTCCGAGACCTCCATGCCGCCGTAGCGCGAGCGCCACGTGTAGAACGTCGCGTCGCTGATGCCGTGGCGGCGGCAGATCTCGGCCACTGGCAGCCCAGCCTGCTGCTCCTTCAGGATGCCGATGATCTGCTCTTCGCTGAACCGGCTCTTCTTCATCGTCCGTCTCCTGCTCGACGGACCCTAGGTGTTTGATCCCAGGCTTTGATGGTGCAATCTTTTCGCAGCAGTGGAAGGAGGCACTATGGGCCAGGTTCACCACGCAAGCGCCACGACGACAGCGGCAGTCCGTCGAGCGATACAGCATAGTCAAGAGAGCCTGAGGGCACTGGCCAAGCGCTACGGGATCAATCCGAAGACCGTGGCCAAATGGAAGAAGCGAACCTCGCCAGATGATCGCAAGACTGGCCCGGCGGCACCAAAGTCGACGGTGCTGTCGGTGGAGGATGAAGCCGTCATCATCGCCTTCCGCCGACATACACTGCTGCCGCTGGACGACTGCCTTTACGCCCTTCAGCCGACGATCCCGCATCTGACGCGATTACGGCGACGGCCCGCGCCTTCCTGGACGCGCTGGTGGCTGCCTTTCCCTACAAGGTCGAGATCGTCTTGACCGACAACGGCATCCAATTCGCTGATCTACCGAAGAACAGGTCAGGTCCAACCGCCATGTGACGTGGGCATCCGTTCGATCGAGCTTGTCAGGCCCACGGCATCGAACACCGGCTGACAAAGCCAAAGCATCCCTGGACCAAAGGCCAGGTTGAACGGATGAACCGCACCATCAAGGAGGCGGCGGTCAAACGGTTTCATTATGATGACCATACACAACTTCGAACTCATCTTGAAAGCTTTGTTGCCGCCTACAACTTCGGCCGCCGCCTCAAAACCCTCAAGGGGCTCACGCCGTACGAGTTCATCTGCAAAACGTGGACGTCGGAACCGAATCGCTTCATCGTCGATCCAATCCATCAAATGCCGGGACTGAACAGCTAGGGCATCGTCCTGAAAATCCGACTCTCGGGTTGCGGCGTGGCGGCTTCCCTGATTCCCTTCGACAAGGAGGTGGATCATGGGTGGCTGCTACTCACTGGATCTTCGCGAGCGGATCACCGGGTTCGTCGAGAACGGCGGCTCGCGGCGGGCCGCGGCGCGACAGTTTGCGGTCAGCGCGAGTTGCGCGATCAAGCTGGCGCGGCGTCGGGCTCGGACTGGCTCGGTAGCCCCTGCCCGGCAGGGGCGGCCCAAGGGCAGCGGCAAGCTGGAGCCTGTGGCCGACTTCCTGATTGCCACGGTGGAGGCCACGCCCGACATCACCATGCCGGAGCTGGCCGAGCGGCTTACGATTGAGCACGGCGTGACGGCGACGCCGGCTATGCTGTCCCGCTTCCTCTGCCAGCGCGGCTTCTCGTATGAAAAAAGCCCTGATGGCCGCCGAACGCGGGCGCGCACCGATCCCTGAGGATCGCCACGAGTGGCGCACCAAGCGCCAGCCGCTGATGCGAGCGGCCTGTCATCGCCTCGTCTTCCTCGACGAGACCTCCGTCACCACCAAGATGACCCGCCTGCGGGGGCGTAGCCGCAAGGGCACTCGGCTGCACGCCAAGGCGCCGTTCGGCCATTGGGGCACGCAGACCTTCATCGCCGGCCTGCGCCATGATCGACTGAGCGCGCCCTGGGTCTTCGACAAGGCGATGAACCGGGCCGCCTTCGAGGCCTACGTCGAGACGAAGGCTTGCCCCGACCCTGAACAAGGGCGACGTCGTCATCCTCGACAACCTCGCCGTCCACAAGAGCCCGAGGGCTGCCGCCTGCCTGAAGCAGCGCGGCGCCTGGTTCCTGTTCCTGCCGCCCTACTCGCCCGACCTCAACCCGATCGAGGAAGCCTTCGCCAAGCTCAAAGCTCACCTACGCAAGGCCAAGGCACGCACCTTCGACGCCCTCTGGCGTGCCATCGGTGACATCTGCGGCCTGTTCCAACCCCAGGAGTGCTGGAACTTCCTCAAAGCCAAGGGATATGCGTCCGATTAAATGGATGATGTTCTAGCGCACGCGGCCTTGTGTCCGAGGTACGACCGCGCGAGCAGGCCAGCCTTTACTGCCCCAGCCACCACGCAGATGCGGCCCGCGGTGAGATTATAAGGCAGCCACTCGTTCGCGAAGAGCATACCTGCGAACGCGCCGCAGAAGACCCACAGGCAGAAGATTTTAACAGGTCCCACAGTCACCCCCGAATCCATTAACCGTCTTTCTTCATGATAGCACGGTGTCGGGATTTCATAGGGCCAACTCGCCATCGCATTGTGGCGGCTCGCTCACACGAAGCCGCTTACGCCCTGCAATGGTTCGTCTGACGGTGGCGTGGGCAGCCTGACCGGCGGTTAGGGCCTGTCGTCGCTTGAACGGATTGGCGCGTTTTGCGTTTTCGTCTCTCTAATTGCGGGAGGGACGATGCTGAGCGACGCGCAATGGTCTGAACTGGAGCCTCTGGTCGAGGCGTGCCGGCCCAAGGCCAAGACGCCGCCGCAGGACCTGCAACGCACGCTCTCGGCGATCCTGTGGCGGCATCGGAACGGCGCCAAATGGCGGGCGATCCCGGAGGAACTGGGTCCGTGGTGGCGGGGCGCCCAGATCTTCATCCGCTGGTCCCGGGCCGGTGTCTGGGAGCGGCTGCTCAGCCTGGTGCAGGAGCGCGGCGTCCAACTCGGGATGGTGTTCCTCGACGGCACGACCGTGCGGG
>NZ_FOPM01000038.1 GCF_900113485.1 Methylobacterium gossipiicola | reverse complement strand
CGAGGAACACCATCCCGAGTTGGACGCCGCGCTCCTGCACCAGGCTGAGCAGCCGCTCCCAGACACCGGCCCGGGACCAGCGGATGAAGATCTGGGCGGCCCGCCACCACGGACCCAGTTCCTCCGGGATCGCCCGCCATTTGGCGCCGTTTCGATGCCGCCACAGGATCGCCGAGAGCGTGCGTTGCAGGTCCTGCGGCGGCGTCTTGGCCTTGGGCCGGCACGCCTCGACCAGAGGCTCCAGTTCAGACCATTGCGCGTCGCTCAGCATCGTCCCTCCCGCAATCAGAGAGACGAAAACGCAAAACGCGCCAATCCGTTCAAGCGACGACAGGCCCTAAACCCTACAATTACCGGGGTGGGTAATTACAGAACGAGCTTGAGCCGTCGCTCGCCCGTAAACCTGAACGGAGGCTGCCGATCCGCTTCAGCGTCGATGCAGCCGGGCCGGGGCAATCTAATCCTCACGGCCGGGACATCACCGGCCGAGCGAGGGCGGACCGGAGGCCGGTCTCCTCGCGGTGTCGGAGGATGGGCGATGAGACGGATGGCAACCCTCACGGTCGCGGCGCTCGTGACTGTCGGTCTCCTCGGGGCGCCGAAGGCCGAGGCTCGCGGCGGCGGAGCCATCGCCGCCGGGGTCATCGGTGGGCTCGCGGCCGGTGCCCTGCTGGGCGCCGCCCTGTCGGATGCCCACGCGGCGCCCGCTTACGGCTACGGCCGCCCGGCCCCCGTCCCGGGCGACTGGGACGAGGCGCCCCCGGTGATCCGTGATCGCCCCGCTCGGGTGGTCCGGGAATACGTCGACGAAGAGGTCCAGGTCTATCGTCGCCCCCGCCCCGTGCGGGTCTACGAGGTGGAAGAAGCCGGGTACCGCCGTGGCGGGTACGGATTCCGCCGGCATTGCGAGCGTCCATATGGGTATGGTGGCTGGTAGGCGAAGTCTCGCCCTGAGGCCCACCGGGGGCGGTCATCGAACTGTCATGATCGCCTCAGTGCCGCCCAGCTGTCCGTCCACAGGGGAGGTATGTCGAACCATACTCCGTCGAACCTCGCCCGGCCCCTTGCGTGGCTGCTCCTGGCGGCTCTGATCTTCGCCACCCTGGCCCCAATCGGGTTGCGTCCGGTGAGCGGGTTTCCGGTCGGCCTGGAGCGGTTCGGCGCGTTCGCCGCCCTCGGGTTCCTGTTCGCCTACGGTTACCCGCATCGGCGCTGGGAGGTGCTCGCTCTGGTGACCCTCGCGGGAGCCGGCCTGGAGGCGCTTCAGCTGCTGGAAGCGACACGCCACGGCCGCCCCGGAGACTTTCTCGTGAAGGCCGCGGGCGGGGGCTTCGGCGTCGCCGTGGCGATGGCTGTGACGCGGATGACGGCCCTCGCCGGGATTCCCTTGGACAGACCGTGAGGACGCGGGTCGGGCGTGCCTTCCCTCAAGGACGGCTTGATCCCTGGTGCCCCCGAGCCGACCTCCCCCTTGTGAAGGAGGGAACGGACATGGCCGGGTTGAAGGACAGGCGCGTCTTCATCAATGACGACCGCCTGGCCCCCTCCGAGCCCAAGGCCGTCATGTGTGAGATGAAGCGTTGGGGCGTGACTCAGGACCAGATCGCCACCGCGCATCGCAAAGTGGGCCGGATGGTGAAGGAGATGGCGGTCGGGCGCGGCAGGAAGCAATAGGGTTTCCCGACCGTTCGGGATTTCCCGCTCCTTCCCCGACCGCCGCTCCGGCATCGCCCATATCATCCGAACTTCGTTTGATGGCTTCGGACGGGCGGCGTTCGATTATTCTCGATCGCCGCGCGGGCTTTGGGATAGGGGCTCCGCTTCGATCGCGCGGACACCGTCTCAGCGCTCGACGCGCAGGCTTCCGACGAAACGGCGCGCGACCTCGCGCACGGCCTCGTCGTCCCGCTCGCCCTCCGGTCCCTTGTCCCAGAGATGGTCGAGGCTGGCATCCAGGCTGTCGAGGAGTTCGGGATGGCGCTCCCCGAGGAAGCGCAGGGTCCCGAACAGGAGGTGTTCGATGGCCATCTCGCGGCGGCGGGCATCCACGATCTGTCGGGCGGGGTCGGAAGCATGCTGAGTCATGGCGTCTCAACTGGCTCGCGGCGCCCGTGGTTCAGCCGCTGAACCTACCATGATGCCGCATCGGCTCAGGCGATGCCGAGGGCCTTGATGAGGAACAGGCTGGTGGCGATCAGCACGATGAGCGAGCCGGTCACCGCCGCCGTGACCCGGCCCCCGACACGGGCGAGGACGCGGATATCGACGCCGAGCCCGAGGGCCGCCATGGACACGATGGTGAGGAGGCCGGCGAGTTGCTTGAGGGGGCCGACGGCCGCGTCGGGGATCAGCCCGAGGGACCGCAGGGAGGCCAGCGCGAGGAAGCCGAGGATGAAGCCGGGTACGAGGCGCGTCGGGCTGAAGGTGGCGGGTCGGGGCGCGGCCGCGCCCTCGCGGGGCAGATGCCGGGCGATGAGCGAGAAGGCGACCACCACCGGCCCGAGCATGAGCACGCGAATGAGTTTGACCAGGGTGCCGACCTGGGTGCTCACGAGGCCCACGGGCACCGTCGCGGCGAGAACCTGCGGCACGGCGTAGACCGTGAGGCCGGCCAGCACCCCGTACTGGTTCTGCGTCAGGTCGGCCAGGGGCACGAACAGGGGCAGGCCCAGCACCATGAGCACGCCAAGGACGGCCGTGAAGGCGATGGAGGCCGCCACCTCCTCGCCGTCGGCGCCGATGACGGGCGCCACCGCCGCGATGGCGGAGTTGCCGCAGATCGCGTTGCCGCAGGCGACGAGGATCGCCATGCGGGCCGGCAGGGCGAGGAGACGGCAGATCGCGTAGCTGGCGCCGATGGTCAGCACCACGGTGCCGACGATGCCGGCCAGCAGCGCCGGGCCGGAGGCGACGAGGGCCCCGAGACTGAGGGAGGCGCCGAGCAAGGTGACGGCGAGTTCCAGCACCTGCTTGGCGCTGAAGGCGATGCCCCGGCTGAACCGTGCGCCCGGATGCCAGACGCTGCGCAGGGCGATGCCGAGGAGGATCGCGATGACCAGGGCTTCGACGTAGGGATGCGCGAAGGCCCGTTCCTCGACGGCCTGCGCCAGCATGGCAACGGTCGTGACGCCCAGACACACGAGGAGGCCCGGCAGCAGGGCCATCGATCCGCCCCCGGGGCGCCGAGGCGGATCGATGGGGGTGTGGCGATCGGGCGTCATGCGGGGCTCCTCGGCCTGGATCTTCGCGGCACGGGAAGAAATTTCCTTCGGGCGCCCTGTGTAGAGAATGGGCCTCTACCAGACTGACAAAGTTGGAAAGATGCATCCATTGATCCGGAGGCCCCCAAGCTCGAAATTAGCTCCATGAGTATCACTCCCGATTCGCGCCAGCCTGCCTTCGACCCCTTCGGTGAACCGATGGCGTCGGCCCGTGCGTGCGATCGGGCTTCCGAGCACCGGGGCTACGGCGAAACCCGTCGCGCCGCCCTCGTGTTCTGGGCCCTCGCCCTGGTGTTCCTCGCAGGGCGAATCTACCTCGATGTGGGGGCCCCGACGGGAACCTTCGCCGGCGGCCGGGCTCCGGTCACGGACACGCGGGTCGCCGCCCTGCCCTGAGGGGGCTTTCGCTTGTCCTGAGCGGGCCTGCGCCAGATCAGGCGCCCGATCGCCAGCCCGAGGCGGCGGCAGAATAGGGTGAGACCCCAACACCAGCCGAGGGCCAGCCAGACCGTCCGCACCAGTTCCATCAGCACGGCGCCGATCACCAGGGCGGCGCGGTCGAGGAGCTTGAGGACGGCCCGTGTCGCCGGTCCCAGTCCTTCTGCCAGCCGTACCGCGTGGCCGATCTCGGATGGGGCGCGGGCGACGGACAGAACCTGCATCACGCCGCGCGCGCCCATCCGGGCCTGGAGCGTGTAGGCTTGGCCGCCGAGGGCCGTCAGTTCGGCGATCGCGCCCGTGCGCAGGCCGGATCGGGCGGCGTTTCGGGCAGTGGCGAGGTCGAGGCGACCGGCGGCGGCCACCGCGACGCGCACGGCGCCGGGGTTAACGCTCTCCCGCACCATCCGTCCGAGACTTGCGGTGAGGGACCGCGACAGGCGCCCCGACTTGTGGGCCACCTTCAGCACCGTGGCGCCGCCCCGGGCGACGGCGCCGAGGCCGCCCGCATAGGTCGCGGCCGTCGCCACGAGTCCGACGCTGGCGAGCCCGAGCAGGAGCGGATCGTAGGGCTCGTCGCGCACGAGGTGGCCGCCTTCGCGGGCCAGATCGCGCAGGTCGCCCAGCCCCGTGAGGTCCGCCGCGAAGGCGCCTGCGAGGCCGATGCCGCTGTCGGCTTGGCCCGAGAGGGCACCGTCGGCGAAGGCCCGCGCCATGCGCAAGGGGGCGCCGTCGCTCATGGCTTCGATTCGGGCGCGCCGCGCAGAATCCACCGGGAGGCCGCGTTCGTCGGCGAGGGCAAGGAAGCTCCGGGCGAGGTCCTCGTCCCCCGCCGCGAGGGCGGTGTCGATCTCCCCGGCCACGCGCTCGGGCGTCGCCATGGGGGCGAGGCGCAGGCGCGCCAGGGCGGGCGGATCCTCGGCGGCCCGCAGGAGCCGCCAAGCCAGATGCGCCTGCGGCAGCAGCTCCGCCCCGCTGCCGGCGAGGAGCAGGGCCGCCACGGCGAGGCCGCCCCAGGCCAGAAGCGGTTTCCGGTTCATCCCCTGCCCGTCCGCCCCACTCCGATCACGGCCCGGCCCGAGGGCGAAGGCCCTGCCCAAGCTCTCTCAGTGCTGCAGAATCTTCGAGAGGAAGTTCTGGGCCCGCTCCGAGCGGGCATGGCCGAAGAAGTCGTCCTTCGTCGCGTCCTCGACGATCTCGCCCTTGTCCATGAAGATCACCCGGTTGGCGACCTTGCGAGCAAAACCCATCTCGTGGGTCACGCACATCATGGTCATGCCCTCGCGGGCGAGTTGGACCATGACGTCGAGGACCTCGCCGACCATCTCGGGGTCGAGGGCCGAGGTCGGCTCGTCGAAAAGCATCACGATGGGGTTCATGGCGAGCGCCCGGGCGATGGCCACGCGCTGCTGCTGACCGCCCGAGAGCTGGCCGGGGAACTTCTTGGCGTGGGCCGACAGGCCCACCCGGTCGAGGAGCGCCATGCCGGTGGAAAGGGCGGCGTCCTTGTTGCGGCCCAGCACCATGGTCTGCGCCAGGGTGAGGTTGTCGGCGATGGACAGGTGGGGAAACAGCTCGAAATGCTGGAACACCATGCCGACCCGGGCGCGGAGTTTGGGCAGATTGGTGCGCTTGTCGCGCACCGGCGTTCCGTCGACGACGATCTGGCCCTCCTGGAACGGCTCCAGGGCGTTGACGCACTTGATGAGAGTCGATTTGCCGGACCCGGACGGTCCGCAGACCACCACGACCTCGCCCTTGTTCACGGCGGTGGTGCAATTGGTCAGGACCTTGAAGTCGCCGTACCACTTGCTGACGTTGGAGAGGGCGATCATCGGGCCGGTGGAGGCCGTGGGGGCCGTCGATGTGTTCAGGGGGGCGCTCATGGGCGATCCTCGGACGTAGGATTGTGTGGGGACGGGCGGTCAGCGGATGATGGCGATCTTCTTCTGGAGCCGGCGCACCGCCAGGGAAGCCACGAAGCACACCGCGAAGTAGACGACCGCCGCGAAGAGATACATTTCCACGAGGCGGCCATCGCGCTGGGCCACCTTCGAGGCGGCGCCCAGGAAATCGGTGATCGAGAGCACGTAGACGAGCGACGTGTCCTGGAACAGCACGATGGTCTGGGTCAGCAGGATCGGTGTCATGTTGCGGAAGACCTGGGGCAGGATCACCGTCCGCATGGAGGTCCAGTAGGTCATGCCGAGCGCCTGGGCCGCCGCCGCCTGACCTTTCGGGATCGACTGGATGCCCGCGCGCATGATCTCGGAGAAGTAGGCCGCCTCGAACAGGGTGAAGGTGACGAGCGAGGAGGTGAAGGCCCCCACCGTCATCGGCCGGTCGGCCCCCGTCACCCATTGGCCGAGATACGGCACCAGGAAGTAGAACCAGAAGATCACCAGCACGAGGGGTAGGGATCGGAACAGGTTGACGTAGGTCTTGGCCACCAGGGGGATTACCGGCAGGCCCGACAGCCGCATCATGGCGATGAGGGTGCCGAGCGCGATACCGCCGATCGCGGCGAGCGCCGTCAGGGTCAGGGTGAAGCGCATGCCGTCGAGGAACAGGTACGACAGCGAGCCGGTGATGACGGAAAAGTCGAAATTGGCGAGCATTGAGAGGCTACCTCTGATGGGGCGAAGGCGAGGATGGCACCCTCAGCGGTTGCCCGGGATGGCGACGCGCCGCTCGATCCAGGACGAGATGAAGATCACGACGATGTTGATCAGCACGTAGAGCACGGTGGCGGCGGTGAACGCTTCGAACACCTGGAACGAGAATTCCTGCATGGCGCGGGCGCGGGCCGTGAGTTCGAGGAGGCCGATGGTCAGGGCCACGGACGTGTTCTTGAGGTTGTTCAGGAATTCCGAGGTCAGGGGCGGCAGGATGATGCGGTAGGCGTTGGGCAGGAGCACGTGGCGGTAGGTCTGGGCCACGGTGAGGCCCAGGGCCGTGCCGGCCATCTTCTGGCCCCGCGGCAGGGACTGGATGCCGGCCCGGACCTGCTCGGCCACGCGGGAAGCGGTGAAGAAGCCGAGGCACACCACGGCGGTGTAGAATGGCGCGTTGGGCAGCTGCTTGAGCCACGAGCCCCAGGATTCCGGCAGCACCTCAGGCAGGACGAAGTACCAGAGGAACATCTGCACCAGGAGCGGGATGTTGCGGAACAGCTCGACATAGGTGGTGCCGACGGCGTTGGCGGCCCGGTTCGGCAGGGTCCGCAGCACGCCGATGAGGGAGCCGAGCAGGAAGGCGATGACCCAGGAGCACAGGGCCGTGACGATGGTCCAGGCCAAACCGGACAGCAGCATGTCCGCGTAGGTGCCGGTGCCTTCCGGCGAGGACTCGAAGAAGATGCCCCAGTTCCAGTTGTAGTTCATCGCATCGTCTTCCTTGTGGGTGGGGCGAGGGCCGCCCCCGCGCGCGCATCGATCCGGACGCCGGACGGTCCGGCGCCCTTGGTTTCCCGGGCGGGACCGCGCGGACGGGCGGGGGCGATGCGGCCTGAATCGTCGGTGAGGGGGATCGAACGGAGAGCGGCGAAATCGGGACGGGCGCGGACGGATCCGCCTAGCATCAATCGGACCACGGCTTCACCGTCGCCGGGCGCCGCATGACCGGCACCCTCGCGTCCCGTGAGTTCTTCCCTGGCGTCTCGCATTCCGTCCGCGTCGATCCGCATCGCTCTCTTGGAGGCACGCATGGCAGCCTTGCTCCGCGCGCAGCCTTGCCGACTTCCACGACAGCGACAAGGGTTATCAAGGCTTTCAGGGGCTTGGCTGTTGTGGACGGGGAGGCGATGTCACTCGCCGTGGCGCGGTCCCGTCGCTCGCGTCAGCCCGGGGCGCGGACAGCGAAGGCGCTCGCCAGCATGCCGAGCACGTAGAGCGGCACCCCGAAGCCGCTGTACCACAGGGCCCGCTCCGGCGGATTCACCAGGAAACGGCGCATCATCACGACCTGCCCGAGGAGGAGCACCGCGACGAGGCCCGCTTCCACCGGACGACCCCAGACCACGAGGAGCGCGACCACGATTCCCTGCGGCACGGCCATGATCCAGCAGGCGACCCGCGCGGCCCGCGCCGGCCCGAGGCTGGCCGGCAGGGAGCGGATGCCCATCCGGCGGTCGCCGGCGATCGACTTGAAGTCGTTGAGGGTCATGATCCCGTGAGCACCGGCGCTGTAGAGGCCGGCGAGGATGAGGGAGGCGGCCGGCGGCAGGGCGCCGCCGAGCATCGCCGCATGTCCCGTCATCCAGGCGAGGCCCTCGTAGCAGAGCCCGCAGGCGGCGTTGCCCCACCAGCCGTTCCGCTTCAGCCGCGCGGGCGGCGCGCTGTAGGCCCAGGCCAGCGCCAGCCCCAGGAGCGCGGCGAGGAACACCCAGAGCCCGAGAGCCGCGGCCACGGCCAGCGACAGGCCGGTCCAGGCGCACGCGATGGCGAGGCCCCAGCGGCCGGGGATGCGGCCCGAGGGAATCGGCCGGTGCGGCTCGTTGATGGCGTCGACCTCCCGGTCGAACCAGTCGTTGACCGCTTGGCTCGTGGCGCAGACCAGGGGACCGGCGAGCAGGATGCCCGTGAGGGCGACGCCCCAGCGCCCCGCGAGCGGCACGCCGGAGGCGACGACACCGCACCCGAACGCCCACATGGGCGGGAACCACGTCACCGGTTTCAGCAGTTCCAGAACCGCCGCCGGGGCGGGCCGGCCGGGATGGAGCCGTGTCCCGTTCATGCGTCCCTCGCCCTTCGCGCCGCGGGCGAAGGTTAACGGAAGGCTTGGCCGTTTGGTAGGGCCGATACGGGCGGGATAGGCCGCGGTGCAAGGCGAGACCGCGTTCGGTTAAAGGAATTTTCTTCCGCGTCGGCACCCCTGAGGGAGACGGTCTTCGTCGCCTCTGTCATGAATTCTCTGAGTGATTTCCCAATCTCCCGTCTGGCCTTGTCCGGTTTAACGGACGATCCTAGTCTGGCGTCCGAACGCTGAAGTTGGACGGACAGGATGATTTCGAGGGACCCCTCGCGCCCCATCGCGGTGATCGGCGCGGGCTTCAGTGGCACCATGTGCGCCATCCAGCTCCTGGCGCGCCTCGGCCCCGAGCGGCGGGTGCTCCTGTGCGAGCGGGCGGGAACGTTCGGCCGGGGGCGGGCCTACGCCACGGGCAATCCCGACCACCTCCTCAACGTCCGCGCGACGAACATGAGCGCCTATCCCGATTGGCCCGAGCACTTCTCTGAGTGGCTCGCCACGACGGATTTCGACGCGACGGAAGCCTGCGGAATCCGCGCCACCCCTGGCGGGACCTTCGCGGCGCGCGGGCTCTACGGCCGCTACCTCACGGAGCTGCTCACCCGGGCGGTGACCGGCGGCGACGGTCCGCCGCGCCTCGACCTCGTCCACGACGCCGTCACCGACCTCGAACCGGGAGCCGGCGGCTTCACCCTGCGGACCGAGGGCGGAGCGTCGTACGCGATCGCGGGCGCCGTCCTCGCCATGGGCAATCTCGGCGCCACGGGGGCGCCGCGCAGCCGGCACGCGGCCGATCCGTGGGCGCCCGAGGGCTTCGGGCGCCTGCATCCCGACCGTCCGGTCCTCATCGTCGGCACCGGTCTGACCATGGTGGATGCGGTCGCGACCCTGCGGCGGCACGGGTTCGCCGGCCCCATCGTCGCCCTGTCGCGGCGCGGCCTTCTGCCGTGCGCCCACGCGGCGGTTCAGCCCTGGCCGATGCCGGATCTCGCCGGGGCGACGACGCTCGCCGCCCTCACGGCCCGCATCCGCAGCGAGATCGCCCGGGCGGCGGCGGCGGGCATCGGCTGGCGCGGGGTGATCGACGCCCTGCGACCGGTCACCGATCCCCTGTGGCGCAACCTGCCCGCCCCCGAGAAGGCCCGCTTCCTGCGCCATCTCCGGCCGTTCTGGGACATCCATCGTCACCGCGCCGCTCCGCCATCGGCCGCGTTCATCGCCGACGAGATCGCGCGGGGCATCCTGACGGTACGGGCGGGTCGCATCCGCACCATCACCGACACGGCGACCGAGGCCCTCGTGACCCTGCGCCCGCGCGGGGGGAGCGCGGACGAAACCGTAGCGGTCCAGTGCATCCTCGACGCCACCGGCATCGGGCGGGTGGCGGAAACCGACGATCCCCTGATCCGCCGGCTCCTGGCACGGGGCCTCGTGCGGCCGGGGCCGTTCGGCATCGGCCTCGATGCCACCCCCGACCTCCGGGCCCTCGGGGCGGCGGAAGCGGCACCCCTCTGGGTTGTCGGCCCCCTCCTGCGCGGTGTCCTGTGGGAATGCACGGCCGTGCCCGATATCCGCAACCAGGCCGCAGGCCTCGCCGACGCCGTGGCCCGGGCCCTCTCCGGCCCGGCCTGACACCGGGCGGTGCGGATCGTCCTTGCCCCGGCGGGGGGAGTCTGGGACGATCCGGGGCGGGTGCGGCGCAGCGTCCTGCCCGCCGCCTCCCCTCGCTCGAAACGGGTTCGATGCTCACCCTCGTGCTTCTCTTGGCCCTGCTGATCGTCCTCGTCGTGATGGTCGTGACCCGGCGCCATCTCGGACGTCTCGCCTCCCTGGCGACCCTGCTGGCGGCGATGCTCGGACTGATCGTGATGCAGGACAGCGGCCTGCTGCCGACGAAGCCCCTCCCCACCCCGGCGATTCACCCCTGAGGCGCCCGGTCGCGGCAGGCCCCTCGCACCTTGGGCCTGGCGCGCTCAGGTATAAAGTGCACACGGATCGGACGGGACCGTTCGTACGACTTGTGCGTTCACAGCACGGTGAAGTGTCGGGCGGTGCCGGAACGGTGCGCCCGGTCCGGAGGCGTGAACGCGGCGCGGGCGTGCGGGTCTCGTCGTGGGGGATCAGGGGGGCAGATGATGGCGAAGATCTTGCTGGTGGAAGACCATGAGGAAATCTGGGACTTCCTGTCCCGGCGCCTGAAGCGGCGTGGCTATGACGTCATCCTGGCCCATGACGGCGAGGCCGGCGTACAGCAGGCCCGCACCGCCCGACCCGACGTGATCCTCCTCGACATGAACCTGCCGATTCTCGACGGCTGGTCGGCCGCGCGGGTTCTGAAATCGGGCAGCGACACGCAGGGCATCCCGATCATCGCGCTCACCGCGCACGCCATGTCGGGCGACCGCGACAAGGCGATCCAGGCGGGCTGCAACGACTATCATCCTAAGCCCGTCGATTTCTCGAAGCTCCTGACGCAGATCAACGCCGCCGTGGGATCCCCTGCGCCCGCGGCCTGAGATCGAAGCCCCGTCGCTCCTTATCCTTCCGAGACCGTAGCGTAGCCATGAGCGACGATCCCATCACCGCCCGTCTCCTCCGGCAGGCGATGCCGGTCTTCACGACCCTGGCGTCGTGCCTCCTCGTCCTCGCCATCGCGGCGGCGCTGTATCTCGGCCGCGACATCTTCGTGCCCGTGACCCTGGCGATCCTGCTCAGCTTCGTCCTGGTGCCGGCGGTGCGTCTCCTGCGGCGTCTCCGCGTGCCGCGCGCCCTGGCGGTGATGCTGGTGGTGGGGGCCGCCTTCGGGGCGCTCCTCGGCATCGCCCTGCTCATCGCCAACGAGACGGCGCAGCTCGCCGCCGACCTGCCGCGCTATCAGGTGACCATGCGGGAGAAGATCGCTTCCCTGAAGGAAGCCACCGCCGGGAGCGGCACCCTCACGCGGGTGATCGACATGGCGCAGGACATCGGGGCGCAGCTTCAGCCGGAGATGACGGACCCGGCCGCCGAGGCCGCCAAGGCCGGAAGCCTCGACCGCCCGCTCCACGTTCAAATCGCGGCGGCCAAAGCCGGTCTGTTGGGGACCCTGAGCGCCGTCGCGACGCCCATCCTGCATCCCCTGGCCACCACCGGCCTGATCCTCATCTTCACCATCTTCATTCTCCTGCAGCGCGAGGATCTGCGCAACCGCGCCATCCGTCTGGCTGGCTCGGGGGATCTGCGCCGGACCACGGCCGCCATCGACGATGCGGTCGGCCGCCTCAGCCGGTTCTTCCTCGCCCAGCTCTGCCTCAACGTCGCGTTCGGGCTCGTCATCGGGGTCGGGCTGTGGTGGATCGGCGTGCCGAACCCGATCCTGTTCGGGGTGCTCGCCGCCATCATGCGCTTCGTGCCCTATATCGGCGCCGCCATCAGCGCGCTGCTGCCCCTCGTCGTCGCGGCGGCGGTGGATCCGGGCTGGACCATGGTGATCGCCACGGCGGCCCTGTTCCTCGTGGTCGAGCCCATCGCCGGCCACGTGGTCGAACCCCTGCTCTACGGCCATTCCACCGGGCTCTCGCCCATCGCGGTGATCCTGGCCGCGACCCTGTGGGCCTTCCTGTGGGGGCCCATCGGCCTCGTGCTCGCCACCCCCATCACCGTCTGCCTCGTGGTGCTGGGACGGCACATCGAGCGCCTGTGGTTCCTCGACGTGATCCTCGGTGACCAGCCGGCCCTGTCACCGCCGGAGATCTTCTACCAGCGCATGTTGGCGGGCGATCCGGCCGAGGCCATCGACCAGGGGGAGCTGTTCCTGAAGGCCCGCGCCCTCGTGACCTATTACGACGAGGTGGTGCTCGCGGGCCTGCTCATGGCGCAGGAGGATCTGGCGCGGGGCTCCCTCGACCGCGAACGCCAGGACGAGGTCGGCGCCTCGCTTCGCACGGTGGTGACGCGCCTCGGCACCCGGCCCGCGCGCTTGACCAAGACCGGGCGGGCGAAAAGCGGGCGGGCGAAGACCGGCAACCGCGAGACCTCGGCGGCCGTGGCCGCCGTCGGCCCGGATCGTCAGGTCGCCGCCATCGTCCGCAGCCCGGCCGACCTCGCCCCGGGCTGGCGGGGTCCCCGCCCCGTCCTATGCGTGTCGAGCCGCGGCCCGTTCGACGAGGCCGCTACCCTGATGCTGAGTCAGATTCTGGGCCAGCACGGTCTGGCCGCCCAGGTCATCTCCATGGCGGCCCTGCGCCAGGGCGAGCGACCCGCCGTGACGGAGGGCATCGCCATGGTGTGCTTCTCCTATCTGGAGCCGATCAGCCTGTCGCAGATCCGCCTCAACGTCCGCCAGGCGCGTCAGGCGATTCCCGGCGTGAAGGTGATGGTCGGCTTCTGGCGTGAGCGCGATCCGGCCACCCTGGAACGCCTGCGCCGCACGATCTCCGCCGACGTGCTGGTGACCTCACTCAACGGGGCGCTCGATGCGGCTCTGCGGTTCTCGGAGCGGCGGGCCGAGGTGATCGACGTGCCGGCACCGGCGGGGCCGCTTCTGGCCGGTGCGCCCGTGCCGGCTTGAGGCCGGGCCACCTACTCCGCTCTACGGCCCTGGGGAAGGCGCGTTTTCCTTCGTCGACCGGCCTTCCCTTCGGCGGACAATACGCTCGGCTCCCCTCGGACTATCCGCGTCAAGGCGTCTTGAAGCGGAGACCTCGGACTGGGAGGGATGATTCTCGGCGGGCCTGCTTCGGGGCTTTGAGGCTCAGATGCGGATTGAGATCGGATATCGACAGTGCCAATGGACTGTGCGCGATGTCTATCGAGACGCCAAGAATGGAATTTCTACCTTGCGTGATAGGTTCCGGTTTTGGCGTTGATTGGCTGAGGTCCTATGACATTTTGTAGATCGTATAAAGAGATTGGGCGCCCGATATAGTATCCCTGACCGAACAGGCATCCGCACCGCTTGACCGCAGCAAGTTGCTCAGCCGTCTCGATGCCTTCGACAATGCTGACTAAACCGAGGCCGTGGCATAAATCTGCGATGCTTGCAATAATTCTTCTCCCGTGATTGGTATCGATTTTAGAAACAAAGCTTCGATCGATCTTGATTTTATCAAACGACATTTGATGAAGATAGCTGAAACTCGAGTAGCCCGTGCCGAAGTCATCGAGTGCAATTTGAGCGCCGCTATCCTTCAAGGCTTTGATAGCTCGCTGAGCGAGTTCAAAGTCGCGTATGAGGGCCGTTTCAGTGAGCTCGAACGTCAAGCGCCGTGGGTCGAGATCGCTCGCCCGAACAGCCGCAACAATCGCCATGACGGTGTCATGCGATGATAGATCGTGGGCGGAGAGATTGAACGAAACGCCGATCTCCGACGGGATCGCTGCGGAATCCTGGAGCAACTTGCCGAGCAGCATCATCGTCAGTGCATGCATGATGCCGCAGCGTTCGGCTGCGGAGATAAAACGACCGGGAGGCACGTCCCCCAAAGCCGGGCTGCGCCACCGAGCAAGGGCCTCGACGGCCGTGATCCGACCTGTTGCGATATCCGCAATCGGTTGGTAGGCGAGGCTAAGTTCATCCGCTAATTTTGCGCTTCTCAGTCCGGTCTCGATCGCTTGCTCTGCCAAGAGCTCCCGTTCGTGTTGATTGGAAAAAACGGTCACATCATTGCGAAAATGATCTTTCCCATAGTATAGAGCATAGTCAGCGCGCTCGAACAGTTTGTTGCCTTCTTTGAAAGCATTCTTTGTTTCTGCGGCGCCGCAGGTGCAACTCGTGGTCAGATCGAATCCTCCCACATGGATAGGCTGTTGAAGCACATCGCAGATGCTTCTGCAGAACGCGGCAAGATTGGAAATTGCCTTCTCCGATGAGACGATGAGGCCGAACTCGTCGCCACCAAGGCGTCCAACGATGATGTCCGTCCGCGCAAAGACGTTCAAGCGTCGTCCGATCTCGATCAGGACGATGTCGCCGTACTGGTGGCCGAAGGTGTCGTTGATGGGCTTGAAACGATCGAGATCAAAGAGTGCCAAGGCACAGTAGCCGCTCCGTTCGTTGGCGCAGAGATCCTGTAGTTTTTCAAAGAACTGTCTCCGGTTTGGTAGATTCGTGAGGCTATCGGTCAAGGCCTGCTGTCGAGTCATCTGGTGCAGGCGGTCGGCTTCCGACTGCGCTTCGACCATGTGCGCGAAACTTTCGAAGCTTCCGCGCACCACGCGGACGATAACCGCGATGACGAGTGCAACGTTGATGGCGATGGCAATCGAGACCAAGTTGGCCTGGGCGATGTAGAAGGGTAGAAACAGGACCATCATGAGGCCGACCATGAGGTAGGCGGCAACGGGAAGGTGCGTGAGACAGAGGACGCACCCAATCACCGTGATCGCGGCGAAAACGGTGACGTGACCATGCTCGTTGGGCCCTCCGAACTCATACAGCGACATGCCCCATAGACTGAAGGGCACCGTGAACAACGTGGTGACAATGATCGTCCGGTTGAGCTTGCGAGTCGCCTCAAGCTCGCTCATCTGCGACGGTTCCATTCGTCGCCATCGCGCGATGCGGAAGAGACAGGACAGTACCAACAGGCCGGGAACCGCAACGGTGAGGTACGTCGGTGCCAAGGAATAGTGGGTGATTGCAAGCGCGATAGCGTTTACGGAGAGAAGCCCATAGAGACTCGGGATCTGCTTCTTGAGTTCGCTCAATTGCTTCGTCGATGATAGGCGGCGATCTCCGACTGCCGAAGCCCAGAATCCCTGAAGAAGCGCCCTGATGCTCATCATCTGCCGCACAGTCCCAGTGCAATTCGAGACGTGAAATATAGAGTGCTCTTTTGCTTCAGCGCCCCTCAAGGGTAGGTGCGCCTATCGGCAGGAGCATGGAAGTTTTGATATATTTTCGTGAAATTGATAAATGTTTAAAATGAACTATCGATGATGGCCCGCGCCGATTCGCGCTTTATGGCTTGTTTAATTTGGTTCTGCGTTAGCGAATATTGATATTCTTGCGCGATGGCGTGGATCATTTGAGGTCTCATTCCATGCCATGCGAGCCTGTCGTCGCGCGCGACGATGCGACCGGACATGCCTTCGAGCGACGGTGCGGGCCGCCGCCGGCCGGGATGCCAAGGCAGTGAAGGCGGTGTCACGCGACGAGGGGCCGGCTCCGTTCGGAGCCGGCTCGGGAGATGCCGGGAAACCGACCTGCTTCTGCAAAGCCTGGGATTTTCCCGGCGTCCCCCGTCTCCCGCTCGCCCCCCGGAAGCGGTGGTCAAGCCGCATCCGCGCGGGGAACGTGCCTCACCCGCCCGGCGCGACGAGCGAACGGAGCGATTCCGACAGGTCGTTGAGGCTGAGGCGTCCCTTCTGCAGCACCCGGTCGGCTTGGCCCGCGAGGCGGCGGCGGTCCTCGGCGGTGACGTCCTTGGCGGTGAGCACCACCACGGGGATGTCGCGCCAGTCGGGCTTGGCCCGCAGGGCCCGGAGGAAGCCGAACCCGTCCATCTCCGGCATCATCAGGTCGAGGAGGATGAGGCAGGGTTTCTTCGCCGCCGTCGCCTCGAGGCCGGCGATGCCGTTCTCGGCGCTGGCGACCCGCCAGCCCTCACGGGTGAGCATCGCGGCCATGCGCTCGCGGGCATCGGGATCGTCGTCGATGATGAGCACCGGCCCTTCCGTGTCGGAGGGCTTGAACCGCTCCATGGCGGTCTTCAGCTGACCCCACTCGATGGGCTTCTGCAGGTAGTCCGTGGCGCCGAGCGAGAAGGCGAGGTTCTGCTCGTCGAGGACCGTCACCATGATGATCGGCGTTGCGCCGAGATCCGGATCGGCCCGCAGGGTGCGCAAAACCGACCAGCCGTCCATGCGCGGCATGGTGACGTCGAGGAGGATCACCCGGGGGCGCAGGGCCCGGGCGCGCTCGACGCCCTCCCGGCCATCGCTCGCCGTCGCCACCGTGAAGCCGTCCCGTTCGAGGAAGCGGGCAAGGAGGTCGCGGGTGGAGGCATCGTCGTCGATGATGAGGACCTGACCGCCCGTGGCCGTCTCGGGCAGGGGCAGGCGGCTCGCCGCGTGCGCGCCGGCGTGTCCGATGGCCTCCAGCGGCGAGGTGCTGACGTACCGGGCCGGCACCCGCAGGGTGAAGGTGGTGCCCGCCCCTTCCTCGCTCGTCACTTCGATGATCCCGCCCAGCATCTCCGCGAAGGCGCGGGTGATGGCCAGACCGAGGCCGGTGCCGCCGAAGCGCCGCGTCGTCGAGGCGTCGGCCTGGGTGAAGCGCTGGAACAGCTTGGCCTGCTGCTCGGGGTTCATCCCGATGCCCGTGTCGGCGACACTGAAGCTCAGCCAGCCCGTGCCGCTCGCCTCGCTGCGGGTGGCCGAGAGGGTGATGCGGCCGCCTTCCGTGAACTTCGCGGCGTTGCTGAGGAGGTTGATGAGGCACTGGCGCAGTTTGGTCTGGTCCGTGTGGGCCTCGCCGAGATCGTCGCCGATCTCCAGGGCCAACGTGTTGTCCTTCTTGTCGACGAGGGACTCGACGGTGGAGGCGACGTCACGCACGATTTCGGAGACGGAGAAGGTCTCGGCATAGACCTCCATCCGCTCGGCCTCGATCTTGGACAGATCGAGGACGTCGTTGATGAGACCGAGGAGGTGGCGCGCGTTCGCCTCGATCTTGCGCATGTCGACGAGGAGGCTCTCCTCGCCGAGATCTTCGATCTCCTCCTGCAGCATCTCCGAATAGCCGATGACGGCCGAGAGCGGCGTGCGCAGCTCGTGGCTCATGTTGGCGAGGAACTGGCTTTTGGCCCGGTTGGCCTCCTCGGCGGCGTCCTTGGCGGCTTCCAGCGCCAGTTCGGCCTCCTTGCGCGCGGTGACGTCGGTATGGGTGCCCACCCACTCGCGAATGCTTCCGTTTTCCTCGAGGATCGGAACCGCGCGGGCGGCCATGATCCGCCAGATGCCGTCGTGGCGGCGGATGCGATGCTCGATCTCGTAGGCGGAGAGGCTCTCCACGGCCTTCAGCCAGGTCGCGTTGGTGCGCTCGCGGTCGTCGGGATGGATCGCCTCGAGCCAGCCGGCCCCGGCGGCCGCCTGCGGTGTCTGGCCGGTGAAGCGGGTCCACTCCGAGGGGGTCACCTCGAAGCTGCCCTCCGGCGTCGTCGTCCAGACGATGGCGCTGGTGGCTTCCGTGAGCGAGCGGAAGCGCTCCTCGCTGTGGCGCATCCGTTCCTCGGAGAGTTTGCGCATCGTCTCGTCGGAGACGACGAGGCCGACGCCCTCGGCCTGGGCATCGCCCGCCCCGCTCAGCCCCCGCAGGGGATAGAAGCTCATGAGGAAATGGCGCACCCCGCGCGGGGCGCTCGGCGTCGGCACGGCGACGTCGACGTTGGTGGTGACGAGGCCCTCGTCGCGGGCGGCGCGCAGTTTCGGGAACAGCTGTTCCTGCAGGGCCGGCAGGGCGGCCCAGATCGGCGCGCCGAGTTCGGCGCCGAAGCCGCGCTCGTTCATGGTGGCGAGCGCCCGGTTCATGTGGCGGATGCTCAAGTCGCGGTCGAGGAAGCCGAGGCCCACGGGGGCGTTGGCGAACACCCCGTCGAGCAGGACGGCCATGCGCTGCTCCTCGCGCCGCCGAACCAGGGCGAGGCGGCCGAGGATGCCCACGGCGCCCAGGGCCGACAGGATCGAGACGAGGAGGAGGACGAGGGACCAGGTCCGGTCCTGTCCCTCGACCTCGGCCAGGGTCAGGTTGGCTCGCTCCTGAAGTCCCTTCGTGGCCGTGCGGACGGCATCCATGGTGCGCTTGCCCTCGCCGGTCCGGGCCAGGGCCACGGCGGCGTCGTAGCCCTCGCCCCGACGCACGGCGATGACCCGCGCGGCGAAATCGCGCTTGGCCTCCACGAGGGTGCGCAGGCGTTCGGAGGCCGAGCCATCCCGGGTCAGTCCCGCGATGGCGTCGAGCTGGCCGGCGAGGCTGCCCTGGGCGGCGTTGTAGGGCTCGAGGTACTCTTCCGATCCGAACAGCATGTAGCCGCGCATGCCGGTCTCGAGCTCCACCATGTTGGCGAGCAGCCGGTCGGTGAGGGTCAGGAGGGTGTGCTCGCGCGAGACCTCCGCCCGCCGCGCCTCGCCCATGGCGTAGTTCGCGATGCCCGCCGCCACGGCAATGCCGAGGAGCACGAGGGCGACGGGGGAGCTCGGCAGGCCGGCGAAGCGGCGCCGCTCGCGCCGGCCGGCATCGGGGCGCGAAGGTGAAGCGAGGGGCATTGGAACCTTGAAGAAAGGATCGGGACGGGTGTGGCGGCGCGGGATTCGGAAAAACCGGCCCTCGCCGAACGCGTCAGCGTCGCAGGCGGTTGCCGAGGATGAAGCCGAACAGGCCCATGAGGATGATGCCGGCGGCGCCTTCGATGCCGACCAGCAGGTTGGTGACCCGTCCGATGGGCTTGATACCGATCTCGGGCGGGTTCGCCGTCATCATGTTGAGGGCGCTGTAGCTCACGAGGTCGAGGACGTTGTAGGTCGGGCTGCCGTCGCCACCCTCGCGGACGAGCCCCCCGGCGAGGCCGTAGAGGGCCGCGAACAAGCCGATGACGAGGACGAAGGCGCGGGTGATCCGCGACAGACTCTCGCCGTAATCGCACAGCCACTCGACGAAGCGGTCGGCGACCCATTGGTAGCCGTACCGGGCGAGATCCCGGCCGTTGCGCGCCCGCCAGGCCGCGCGGGCCTCGGCACCCGCCTGGAACCGGCCCATGCGGCGGCCGCGCTTGTACGCCCAACTCGCCTCGTCATGGGCGCCGATGCTCTTGAAGTTCTGTTCGAGGGCGAGGTAGCTCGCTTGCGCGGCCTTGTACTCGCCGGCGATCTCCTCGCCGACGGCGCCGTCGAGCTGCGCGGCCCGCATCCGGGTGCCGTTGAGCCAGGCGCCGGCGAAACGCACGTGCCGCAGGGAGCAGGTCGAGAGGTTGAGCCGGACGAGGCTGGTCTCCGAGAAATCGGCGCCGTCGAGGATCGCGCCGTCGAGCTTGACCCCCGTGAGGTTCGCCCCCCGCAGGCGCGAATCCGTGAGGTTGGCCTTCTTTAGGCTGGCGCCCTCGAAATCCGCGTAGGTGAGATTGACGTTGCCGAGCTTGGCCTCGTCGAGGCGGGCGCCGCGGAAGACGGTATAATCCGCATCCGCCCCGGTGAAATCGGCGCCCCACAGGTCGGCCCCGGTGAAGTCCGCCCCGTCGAGAAGCGTGCGGCGCAGCTTGGCGAACCGCATGGCGGCCTGGCCGAAGCGCGCATCCTCCAGCATGGCTTCGTCGAAATTGGCTTCGCCCCCGGCGATCCCGGTAAAATGCGCCCCGCTGAGATCGGCGCCGCCGAGATCGGCTTCTTCCAGGATCGCCCCATCGAAGCGGGCCGACCGCGCGAGAGCCCCGGACAGGCGCGCCCCCGCGAGATTGGCGCCGGACAGGACCGTTTCCTCCAGGACCGCGTCGCCGAGATCGGCATTGGCGAGGCGCAGGCCGTCCTGCTCGGCATCCCACCAAATCGCCCTTGCGCCGGCCTCCACCCGTTCTCCATCCGTGGAGCGACCGAGGCGAAGGCTCTTCAGGTCGATGCCTCGGCAATCGAGGCGGCCCGCCGGGGCTGCCTGCTTCGCGAAGGCGGCGATGCGATCGAGAAAGGAGACCGCGCGCGGATCGGCATCGGTCAGGAGATCGGCGTCCGGCGCCATCCCTGCGGGGAGGATGCGGGGGACGCCCGATTGATCCGTCAAGGCAGGTCTCTTTCGTTCCGGGCACGGGTCCAGGTTATGATCCGCGACCGAGGGTCGACGGGCATACACTCCAGCGGTGTTCACTTGGGCCCAACGGCTGTCAAACCCGAACAGCGTCGCGCCCCCTCCCCTGCTCGATCGGCGCGGCGGAGCCCGACAAACGACGGGGCGGGCACCCCATCCGCTGGGTCGAGCTTCGTTTCCATGCGTTTTCAGCGTCTTACGGCCGCCTGTCACGGAACCTTCTCGAAAATCGCATCGGTTCGTCATTTGGGCGTTGACGGGCGGGGGTTGGGCCTCTAGAAGCCTGTTCATCGGCGGCGGCCAGCGGGTCTTTCGGGACTGGCGGGGCGGGTTGGCCGGTCATCTCGGAGATGTTGCG
>NZ_FOPM01000039.1 GCF_900113485.1 Methylobacterium gossipiicola | reverse complement strand
GTCCCCGTCGCCATGGAAGAGAAGCTCCGCTTCGCCATCCGTGAAGGCGGCCGTACCGTCGGCGCCGGCGTCGTCGCCGCCATCAACGAGTAATCCGGGCGGGCGGCCTCGCCGCCCTCCCTCACGCTTCGACGCCGCGGGATTCCGGTCCCGCGGCGTTTGCTTTTTCGAGGCAACAATCCCGCCGAACCCGTGCGGTTTGCCATTGCGGCCCGGCGCGGGCCGGTCTATAGCGACGTCGCGGCGATGAACGCGTCCCGCATAGGAGTGTAGCTCAACTGGTCAGAGCGCCGGTCTCCAAAACCGGAGGTTGCGGGTTCGAGTCCCTCCACTCCTGCCATTTGGCCGCTGCACCAGGTTCCGCTCACGTCGCGTTCCCCATTTCGATCAGGCCGTCTTCCCATCAGCCCCGTCCCGGTGCAGTCGACAAGCACAGGGACTTGCGCTAGAGCGGTCGCCTTCCGAGATCGATGAGGGCTGTCGGGGCGGGTTCGAACACGAGCCTTCGCACCGCGCTTTCCCGCTCCCCGGACCGTTCTCCCTGTTGTTGGCGCCATGGCATCGAACGAACCCTCGAAGAAAGCGGATCTCGCGCGCACCCCGCAGCGCGGCGCCGCCACGCCCGCATCGCCCAGGGCGACGCCGCCCGCGCGGCCGGCACCCAAGCGCGTCGGCCCCCTGGAATTCCTGGGGCAGGTGCGCGACGAGGGCCGCAAGGTCACGTGGCCGACCCGCAAGGAGACCGTCGTCACCACCGTGATGGTGTTCATCATGGTGGTCGTCGCGAGCCTGTTCTTCACGGTGGTCGATCAGGCCATGCGCTACCTCGTCACCCTGATCCTCGGGGTCGGGACCAACTAATTCATCGACCCGGGCGCGCCCGCGCGACCGGCCGACCGACTGCAGGATTTGGTGAGAACGTGTCGAAGCGCTGGTACATCGTCCACGCCTACTCGAACTTCGAGAACAAGGTCGCGCAGTCCATCAAGGATCAGGCGGCCCAGCGTGGCCTGATGGAGCTGTTCGACGAGGTCATGGTCCCGACCGAAAAGGTGGTCGAGGTCCGTCGCGGCCGCAAGGTCGATGCCGAGCGCAAGTTCTTCCCCGGCTACGTCCTGGTGAAGTGCGACCTTACCGACGAGGTTTACCACCTCATCAAGAACACCCCCAAGGTCACGGGCTTCCTCGGCGCCGACAAGTCGAAGCCGGTGCCGATTCCGGACGCCGAGGCCGAGCGCATCAAGGGGCAGGTGGCCGAGGGCGTCGACCGTCCGAAGCCCTCCGTGTCCTTCGAGATCGGCGAGACGGTCCGGGTGTCGGACGGCCCGTTCGCCTCGTTCAACGGCACCGTCGAGGAAATCGACGAGAGCCGTTCGCGCCTCAAGGTCGCCGTGTCGATCTTCGGCCGCGCCACTCCGGTGGAACTCGAATACGCCCAGGTCGAGAAGCTCTGATTTCTCGCGATTTTCGATCAGTCAAATTTGATTGATCCTTCGCTTTCCGGCGGGTCCTGTACGCGCCGTGAAAACGCCGTCGGCGGCCCTCGGCCCCATCGGCACCACACGCGGAAGGCCCGCCCGGTTCGCCGCCGGGGCTCACGGTCCGCACCGCGACCTGCAACCGCCCGCTCCATCCGCGCTGAGGCCAGCCGGGTGCCGGGCATTCTTTGGGAGCAGTCCCTATGGCAAAGAAGATCACGGGCTACGTGAAGCTTCAGGTTCCGGCCGGCGCCGCGAATCCGTCGCCGCCCATCGGCCCCGCGCTCGGTCAGCGCGGCCTCAACATCATGGAATTCTGCAAGGCCTTCAACGCGAAGACCTCTCAGATCGAGAAGGGCACCCCGATTCCGGTCGTGATCACGGCCTATCAGGATCGCTCCTTCACCTTCGAAATGAAGCAGCCCCCGGTCACCTTCTTCCTGAAGAAGGCCGCCGGCCTGAAGATCGGCAAGAAGCCGGCTTCCGGCTCCAAGACCCCGGGCAAGGGCCCGACGGTGGGCAAGGTCACCGAGGCGCAGCTTCGCGAGATCGCCGAGCGCAAGATGCCCGACCTGAACTGCGATTCGGTGGATGCCGCCGTCGCGATGATCCGTGGCTCCGCGCGGGCCATGGGTCTCGACATCGTCGCCTAAGGGGAGGGCACCATGGCACACGAAGGAAAGCGCATCCGCGCCGCCCGCGAGGGCATCGACGCGCTCAAGCTCTACTCCATCGACGAGGCGATTAAGCTCGTGAAGGAGAAGGCCAGCGCCAAGTTCGACGAGACCGTCGAGATCTCGATGAACCTCGGCGTCGATCCGCGCCACGCCGACCAGATGGTCCGCGGCGTCTGCAACCTGCCCAACGGCTCCGGCCGGACTGTGCGGGTGGCGGTGTTCGCCCGCGGCGCCAAGGCCGACGAGGCCCGCGAAGCCGGGGCCGACATCGTCGGCGCCGAGGATCTCCTCGAGATCGTCCAGAGTGGCAAGATCGAGTTCGATCGCTGCATCGCAACCCCGGACCTGATGCCGCTGGTCGGCCGTCTCGGTAAGGTGCTCGGCCCGCGCGGCCTGATGCCGAACCCGAAGGTCGGCACCGTCACCATGGACGTCAAGGGCGCCGTCGCCGGCGCCAAGGGCGGCTCGGTGGAGTTCCGCGTCGAGAAGGCCGGCATCGTTCACGCCGGCATCGGCAAGGTCTCGTTCGATGCCGACAAGCTCGTCGAGAACATCAAGGCGTTCGCCGACGCCGTGGCCAAGGCGAAGCCCGCCGGCGCCAAGGGTCAATACGTCCAGCGCGTCGCCGTGACCTCCTCCATGGGTCCGGGCGTCAAGGTCGAGCCGGCCACGGTGCTGCCGGCCTAACGGCCGCATCCCCATACGGCAGTCTGGAAACGCCCGGCCTCGCGGCCGGGCGTTTTCGTTTGGTCTCACGCCCGCCAGAACGGCCGGCAAGCCTCCCGCTGCACCTCCATCAGGTTCAACCCGACCTCGCGCATCTGCTCGGGATGTAGCCGCCCCAGGGCCCGGCGGTGCCGCCAGCGGCCGATCCAGATCCGGAAGAGGGCGCCAGGGCCGAGGCGGGTCGAAGCCACGCGGAAACAGGGAGCGGGCGATGTGCTGAGGGCAGGGGATGGCATGGCAGGTTCCGACGAAGCCGTCTCCAGAAGACTTGCCAAGCGATCTTGATCCGATCATACCTCGGATCAATCGAAACATTGCTCTCAGAGCAATTCGCCCATGATGGCGTCATGACCGATTACCGCGTCCTGGCCGATGGTTTGGTCGAAGACATCGCCACCGGGCGGATGCCGCCGGGAACGCGCCTGCCGCCCCAGCGGTCCTTCGCCTACGCGCAGGGGATCGCCGTCTCCACGGCGAGCCGGGTCTATGCCGAGTTGGTTCGGCGCGGCCTCGTGACGGGCGAGACCGGGCGCGGCACCTATGTTCGCCCCCAGGACGGCGCGGCGCGCCTCGCTTTCGCCGAGCCACCCGCGACGGCCGTCGATCTCGAACGCATCTACTCGGTGCTCCCGGATCATACCGATGGCCTATCGCGAACGATTCAGGATTTGCTCCGATCCGATCGGATCAAATCCATCGTCGCGCCAGTGGCGGCGGCGGGCGACCCCGATGCCCGCGCCGTGGCGGCCCGGTTCCTCGCGCGGCCGGGCTGGACGCCGGGGGCCGACCCCCTCCTGTTCACCGGCAACGGCCGTCAGGCCGTCGCGTCCGCCCTGGCGGCCCTGGCTCCGCCGGGCGAGCGGATCGGCGTCGAGGCCCTGACCTATCCGGTGGTGAAGGGGATCGCCGCTCGCCTCGGCATCACCCTGGTGCCGCTGGCCCTGGACGGAGAGGGCCTGTGCCCCGACGCCCTGGCGCAGGCCCATCGCACCGCGCCCCTGCGGGGGATCTATCTGCAGCCCTCCCTGCACAATCCCCTCGGGATAACCATGGGACCGGAGCGCCGGGCGGCCCTCGCCGAAAGCCTCGACGCCCACGGGCTCTTCGCCGTGGAGGATGCGATCTACGGCTTCCTCAGCGACGCCGTGCCCCTGGCCGCCTTCGCCCCGGAGCGGACGATCCTCGTCGACAGCCTGTCGAAGCGGGTCGCCCCCGGCTTCACCCTCGGCTTCATCGCGGCGCCTCCGCTCCTCGTCGACCGGATCGCCCTGTGCGTCCGTTCCGGCGGTTGGGGCGCCACGGGCCTGCCCTTCGCCGTCGGACGCCGTCTCATGGAGTCGGGCGAAGCGGCTCGGATCGGGCTGGCGAAGCGGGAGGATGCCCGCGCCCGTCAGGCGCTCGCCCGCGATATCCTCGCCGACCTCGCCCTACGGGGCGACCCGCAAGCCTATCACCTCTGGCTCGCCCTGCCCGAGACGTGGCGGGCCGAGACCTTCGTGGCCGCCGCCGCCCGACGCGGCATCGCCGTCACGCCGGCCAACGCCTTCGCGGTCCATGCCGGCCACGCACCCAACGCCGTGCGCCTCGCCCTGGCCTCGCCGCCCCTGGACGCCCTCGCCCCCGCCCTGACGACCCTCCGCCAGTTGGCCCGGGACGGCGACGACAGCCCCGTCGAGTAGCCGCCCGCTTCAAAGGGCCGTGAGGCGGCGAACGGCAAGAGCGCGAGAAACCACGGTCAGGCATGAGAAAACCCGCGCCGAGGGGGACGCCTTCGCGCGGGGCTGTGCTAGATACGGCGTCATGCGATGCACCCTCACCGTCTCCTCGAAGCGACGCATCCTGTGCGTCTTTCCCGCCTACACCCCGTCCTTCGGGACGTTCGCGCACGCCTATCCGTTGATGGGCGGCGTCAAGGCCTTCATGCCGCCGCAGGGCCTTCTGCTCATCGCCGCCTACATGCCGGAGGCGTGGGAATACCGGTTCGTTGACGAGAACATCCGGCGGGCCGGGGCGGAGGATTTCGCCTGGGCCGACGCGGTGTTCGTGTCGGGCATGCACATCCAGGCGCCGCAGATCCGAGACATCTACGCCAGGGCCCACGCCGCCGGGAAAGTCACGGTGCTCGGTGGCCCCTCGGTGTCGGGCTCGCCCGAGCAGTATCCCGAGTTCGATTATCTCCACATCGGTGAGATCGGCGACGCCACCGACGAACTCGTGACGATCCTCGACCGAGACGTGTCGATCCCGGCGAGCCAGGTGCGCCTGGAGACCAAGGAGCGTCTCCCGCTCTCCGACTTCCCGGCGCCGGCCTACGAGGCCGCTCCGCTCAAGCGCTACCTCATCGGCTCCCTGCAATTCTCGTCGGGCTGCCCCTATCGTTGCGAGTTCTGCGACATCCCGCAGCTCTACGGTCGCCAGCCACGCTTGAAGTCGCCCGAACAGATGCTCGGCGAACTCGACGCCATCATCTCGCAGCCCGGCCACCCGGCGGTGGTCTACTTCGTCGACGACAACTTCATCGGCAACCGCAAGGCGACGAAGGACATGCTGCCCCACCTCGTGGCGTGGCAGAAGAAGAACAACTACCCGCTTCAGTTCGCCTGCGAGGCGACCCTGAACATGGCCAAGCAGCCCGACATCCTCGAGCTGATGCGCCAAGCCAATTTCATGACGGTGTTCGTCGGCATCGAGACGCCGGAAGAGGATGCGCTCGCCGGCATCGACAAGAAGCACAACGCCGCCGTGCCCATGTACGAAGCCATCGAGACCCTCAACAGCTATGGCCTCGAGGTGACCTCGGGCATCATCCTCGGCCTCGACACCGATACGGACAGCTCCGAGCAGAAGCTCATTGACTTCATCGACAAGTCCGCCGTGCCGGTGCTGACCATGAACCTGCTCCAGGCACTGCCGAAGACGCCCCTGTGGGACCGCCTCACCCGTGAGGGCCGCCTGACCCACGACGCGGCCCTCGAATCCAACGTCCTGTTCAAGCGCCCCCACGACGAGGTGGTGGCGAGCTGGCGCCGGGCCATCGCGCATGCCTACGAGCCGGCCAACCTGTTCGAGCGCTTCCGCATCCAAGTCGAGCGAACCTATCCGCACCGGATCAAGACGCCGGTGAAGGGCAAGCTCACCCGGACCAACCTACGCCGGGGCCTCATCCTCGGCTTCAACATCGCCCTGCGGGTCGGCGTGCTGTCGGATTATCGCGGCGTATTCTGGCGCGCGGCGGGCCACGCCTTGAAGCGCGGGCAGATCGAGGCGGTGTTCAACATGGGCTTCGTCGCCCACCATCTCATCCGCTTCACCCGCGAGGCCCTGCGCGGCGAGCACAACGCCTCGTTCTATGCGGCGAAAGCCGATGCCGCCAAGACCGTGCGGTCGCCGTGGTGGCAGGCCGCCCGCAAGTTCCTGCCGACCTGAGGAACGCGCGCGCCTCCGCAGCCTGGACTTCACAGGGCGAGGGGCGCGGCAAGCCCCACCCCACGTCAAGCGAAATCGACGCCCGCACCGGAATAATCGTGTGCGGGCCCTTGGCAGGCTGCTTGCAAGGCTCTATAGACCGCGCTCAACGTTTTCAGACGCGGGCCATGAATCGATCATTCGGTTGGTGGACCACGTGAAAGATCCCTGGGTGACCAGGTGATATGGCCGGAAGGCCTTGAGGGGCCAAAACCCTTCTGGGCTTCGTCCGGCCATGTCCTGTCCGAGACTGCAGGCGCCGGGTAACCGGCTTAATCTCTCAGCCTGCACAGACGGGGAAGACCGAATTCAACACCCTCGCGCTCCCGGGCGATTCGCTCAGGGGTGAGAGGCATCGGTTTGAACCATCTCACCCGTGTCGTCCACCCGTTCCGGGGGGCGGTAGGGGACAGGGCCGTGAAGCGTCGTCCAGGACGTTCCGGCTTCTTCGAGCCGAATTCCGTCCCGGGCGGCATGTGCAACCGGCGGGCCCATTCTCGGGTTCCGCCAACCGGAGAGAGCCCCAGTGGACAGGACAGCCAAAGCTGATCTCGTCTCGACGCTCAACGGCGTGTTCGCAAGCACGTCCGTCGTCGTCGTGGCCCACTACAAGGGCCTGACGGTCGCCGACATGCAGAAGCTGCGCTCGCAGATGAAGCTGGCCGGTGCCACCGTGAAGGTCACCAAGAACCGCCTCGCCAACATCGCTCTCGATGGCACGGACGTCGCCTCCATCAAGCCCCTCCTGAAGGGTCCGACCCTGCTCGCTTATTCAAGCGATCCGGTCGCGGCCGCCAAGGTTGCGGTGGACTTCGCCAAGGCCAACGACAAGCTCGTGATCCTCGGCGGCGCCATGGGCACGACAGCCCTGAACCCGGACGGTGTGAAGGCCCTGGCCTCGCTCCCGTCCCTCGACGAACTGCGCGCCAAGATCGTGGGCCTTGTCCAGGCTCCCGCGACCAAGATCGCCCAGGTCGTCAACGCACCGGCGGCCAAGCTCGCCCGCGTGTTCGGAGCCTATGCCACGAAGGACGAGGCCAAGGACGAAGCGGCCTGACGCCGCATCGCCCTTTTCAACCCATCCGTTCAAACCGATCTATGAAGGAATACAACCATGGCTGATCTCGCCAAGCTCGTCGACGACCTGTCCTCGCTGACCGTTCTCGAGGCCGCCGACCTCGCCAAGATGCTCGAAGAGAAGTGGGGCGTCTCGGCTGCCGCCGCCGTCGCCGTCGCCGCTGGTCCGGCCGCCGGTCCGGCCGCCGCCGCCGAGGAGCAGACCGAGTTCACGGTCGTGCTCGCCTCCGCCGGCGACAAGAAGATCGAGGTCATCAAGGAGGTCCGCGCGATCACCGGCCTCGGCCTCAAGGAAGCCAAGGATCTCGTCGAGGGCGCCCCGAAGCCCGTCAAGGAGTCCGTCAACAAGGAAGAGGCCGAGAAGCTCAAGGCCCAGCTCGAGAAGGCTGGCGCCAAGATCGAGCTCAAGTAAGACACTTCGGTGGGCCGCCTGAAGGCCCACCCCTTCCCGTCAGGTGCCCCCGGGGACCTGACGGCCCCGAAGGCCCGCGGGTTCGCGCCCGTGGGCTAAGGTCGCTTCCGGCGACACGACCGGCCCGGCGACGGGCCACGAGATTTTCAGTTCGGGAGGACGGCGTCCGGCGGGGCGCGTCCATCGCCTGGTCGCGGGAGGTATACGCCTTCCCCGGGCATCCGGTACGCGGGACGTAGGAGCGAGGTCACCCATGGCCAACACGCTGGTCGGTCGCAAGCGCATTCGCAAATTCTTCGGCAAGATCAAGGAAGTCGCCGAGATGCCGAACCTCATCGAGGTTCAGAAGGCGTCCTACGACCAGTTCCTGATGATGGACGAGCCGGAAGGCGGGCGGGGCGACGAAGGCCTGCAGACCGTGTTCAAGTCGGTGTTCCCGATCTCCGACTTCTCGGCCACCGCCCTCCTCGAATTCGTGAAGTACACCTTCGAGCAGCCGAAATACGACGTCGACGAGTGCCGCCAGCGCGGCATCACCTTCGCGGCGCCCCTCAAGGTGACGCTGCGCCTCATCGTGTTCGATGTCGATCCCGATACCGGCGCCAAGTCGGTCAAGGACATCAAGGAGCAGGACGTCTACATGGGCGACATGCCCCTGATGACGGAGAACGGCACCTTCATCGTCAACGGCACCGAGCGCGTGATCGTCTCGCAGATGCACCGTTCACCGGGCGTGTTCTTCGACCACGATAAGGGCAAGACCCACTCGTCGGGCAAGCTCCTGTTCGCCGCGCGCATCATCCCGTATCGTGGCTCCTGGCTCGACGTCGAGTTCGACGCCAAGGACATCGTCCACGTCCGCATCGACCGCAAGCGCAAGCTGCCGGTGACCTCCCTGCTGTTCGCCCTCGGACTCGACGGCGAGGAGATCCTGTCGACCTTCTACAACCGCGTGCAGTACGATCGTGACGGCGCCGACTGGCGCGTGCCCTACGACGCCGAGCGCCTGAAGGGCTTCAAGGCCACCGTCGACCTCATCGACGCCGAGTCCGGCGAAGTCGTCCTCGAAGCCGGCAAGAAGCTCAACGCCCGCAACGCTCGGCAGATCGCCGAGCGCGGTGTGCAGTTCCTCAAGGCGACGGACGAGGACCTCATCGGCCAGTACATCGCCGAGGATCTGGTCAACGTTCAGACGGGCGAGATCTGGGCCGAGGCCGGCGACGAGATCTCCGACAAGCTCCTCAAGAGCCTCGAAGAGGTCGGCGTCACCGAGTTGCCGGTGCTCGACATCGACCACATCAACGTCGGACCCTACATTCGCAACACCCTCGCGGTGGACAAGAACTCCGCCCGCGAAGGCGCGCTGTTCGACATCTATCGGGTCATGCGCCCCGGCGAGCCGCCGACGCTCGACACGGCGGAAGCCATGTTCCACTCGCTGTTCTTCGACGCCGAGCGCTACGATCTCTCGGCCGTCGGCCGCGTGAAGATGAACATGCGCCTCGACCTCGATGCCGCCGATACCGTGCGGACCCTGCGCCGCGAGGACATGCTCGCCGTGGTGAAAGCCCTGGTGGACCTGCGCGACGGCAAGGGTGAGATCGACGACATCGATCACCTCGGCAACCGCCGCGTTCGCTCGGTGGGCGAGCTCATGGAGAACCAGTACCGCCTGGGCCTCCTGCGCATGGAGCGCGCCATCAAGGAGCGGATGTCGTCCGTCGATATCGACACGGTGATGCCGCAAGATCTCATCAACGCGAAGCCGGCCGCGGCCGCGGTGCGCGAGTTCTTCGGCTCGTCGCAGCTGTCGCAGTTCATGGATCAGACCAACCCGCTCTCGGAGGTCACCCACAAGCGCCGCCTGTCGGCGCTCGGCCCGGGCGGTCTGACCCGCGAGCGCGCCGGCTTCGAGGTGCGCGACGTGCACCCGACCCATTACGGCCGCATCTGCCCGATCGAAACCCCGGAAGGCCCGAACATCGGCCTCATCAACTCGCTGGCGACCTTCGCCCGCGTGAACAAGTACGGCTTCATCGAGACCCCCTTCCGCAAGGTGAAGGACGGCATCGTCACGAAGGAGGTCGCCTACCTCTCCGCCATGGAGGAGGCGAAGTACTACGTCGCCCAGGCCAACGCCCAGATGGACGAAGCCTTCAAGCTCACGGAAGACCTCGTGGTCTGTCGTCGTGCCGGCGACGTCATCGTGGTGCCGCCGGACCGCGTCGACCTCATGGATGTGTCGCCGAAGCAGCTCGTCTCGGTCGCCGCCGCTCTCATCCCGTTCCTCGAGAACGACGACGCGAACCGCGCCCTCATGGGCTCGAACATGCAGCGCCAGGCGGTGCCGCTGGTTCGCGCCGACGCGCCCTTCGTCGGCACGGGCATGGAAGCCGTGGTCGCCCGCGACTCCGGTGCCGCCATCGCGGCGCGCCGGACGGGCATCGTCGATCAGGTGGACGCCACCCGTATCGTCATCCGGGCGACGGAAGAAGCCGACGCCAACAAGCCCGGCGTCGACATCTACCGTCTGCAGAAGTTCCAGCGCTCCAACCAGTCGACCTGCATCACGCAGAAGCCCCTGGTGCGCGTCGGCGAGGCCGTGAAGAAGGGCGAGATCATCGCCGACGGTCCGTCGACGGAGTTCGGTGAGTTGGCCCTCGGCCGCAACGTCCTCGTCGCGTTCATGCCGTGGAACGGCTACAACTTCGAGGACTCGATCCTGCTCTCCGAGCGGATTGTGAAGGATGACGTGTTCACCTCGATTCACATCGAGGAATTCGAGGTGATGGCTCGAGACACCAAGCTCGGACCGGAAGAAATCACCCGCGACATCCCCAACGTGTCGGAAGAGGCGCTCAAGAACCTCGACGAGGCCGGCATCGTCTATATCGGTGCCGAGGTCCACGCGGGCGACATCCTGTGCGGCAAGATCACCCCGAAGGGCGAGAGCCCGATGACGCCGGAGGAAAAGCTCCTGCGCGCCATCTTCGGTGAGAAGGCGTCCGACGTGCGCGACACCTCGCTGCGGGTTCCCCCGGGCGTGACCGGCACCATCGTCGAAGTGCGCGTGTTCAACCGCCACGGCGTCGACAAGGACGAGCGCGCCCAGGCCATCGAGCGCGAGGAGATCGAACGCCTCGCCAAGGACCGCGACGACGAGCAGGCGATCCTCGACCGCAACACCTATGCGCGTCTGGCCACCGTCCTCATCGGCCAAGCCCCCATCGCCGGTCCGAAGGGCTTCAAGAAGGAGACCACGCTGAACCGCGAGCTCCTCAGCGAGTACCCGCGTTCGCAATGGTGGCAGTTCGCCGTCATCGACGACCGTCTCATGAGCGAGATGGAAGCGATGCAGAAGCAGTACGACGAGTCGAAGAAGCGCCTCGAGCAGCGCTTCCTCGACAAGGTCGAAAAGCTGCAGCGCGGCGACGAGCTGCCCCCCGGCGTGATGAAGATGGTCAAGGTCTTCGTCGCGGTGAAGCGCAAGATTCAGCCGGGCGACAAGATGGCCGGGCGCCATGGCAACAAGGGTGTCGTGTCCCGCATCGTGCCCATCGAGGACATGCCTTTCCTCGAGGACGGGACGCATGCCGACATCGTCCTGAACCCGCTCGGCGTGCCCTCGCGCATGAACGTCGGTCAGATCCTCGAGACCCACCTCGGCTGGGCGGCGGCCGGTCTCGGCCGCAAGGTCAGCCAGGCGGTGGACGCCTATCTACGCACCAACGACATCGCGCCCCTCAAGGCGGAGATGTCGGCCATCTACTCGCCCTCCGAACTTGAAGGCCTGTCGGACGAGGACGTGGCGGAGGCCGCCAACAACGTGCGCCGCGGCGTGCCGATGGCCACCCCGGTGTTCAACGGCGCCAAGGAAGCCGACATCGAGCAGATGCTGGAAATGGCCGGTCTCGACCGGTCGGCCCAGTCGACCCTCTATGACGGCCGCACGGGTGAAGCCTTCGACCGCAAGGTCACCATGGGCTACATCTACATGCTGAAGCTGCACCACCTCGTGGACGACAAGATCCACGCCCGCTCGATCGGCCCGTACTCCCTGGTCACCCAGCAGCCCCTGGGCGGCAAGGCGCAGTTCGGCGGTCAGCGCTTCGGCGAGATGGAGGTCTGGGCCCTCGAAGCCTACGGCGCCGCCTACACCTTGCAGGAGATGCTGACGGTGAAGTCGGACGACGTCGCCGGCCGCACCAAGGTGTACGAGGCCATCGTGCGCGGCGACGACACCTTCGAGGCGGGCATCCCCGAGTCGTTCAACGTGCTCGTCAAGGAAATGCGGTCGCTCGGCCTCAACGTCGAGCTCACCTCCTCGAAGACGGCCACCGCCAACGACCAGATCGAGCCGCCGGCCGAGGCGGCCGAGTAACCACCGCGACACGCTCCCGCGCCGGCCTCCCGCCGGCGCGGTTCGAGTGGGGAGGGGAAGCGCCTCCCGGACGGCGAACGGCCAGCGGCGACCGAGACGGTCGCAGCGCCGACAAGTTTACAGCACGCGGTAGCCCCTCGGCGGAGGGCGCGCCCCGTCAGCAGGAGTTGATCCATGAACCAAGAGGTCATGAATCTTTTCAACCAACAGGCTCAGCCCCAGAGCTTCGACCAGATCAAGATCTCGATCTCGTCGCCGGAAAAGATCCTCTCGTGGTCTTTCGGCGAGATCAAGAAGCCCGAGACGATCAACTACCGCACGTTCAAGCCCGAGCGCGACGGCCTGTTCTGCGCCCGCATCTTCGGACCGATCAAGGATTACGAGTGCTTGTGCGGCAAGTACAAGCGCATGAAGTACAAGGGCGTCATCTGTGAGAAGTGCGGCGTCGAGGTCACCCTCGCGCGCGTGCGGCGCGACCGCATGGGCCACATCGAGCTCGCCGCCCCCGTCGCCCACATCTGGTTCCTGAAGTCGCTGCCCTCTCGCATCGGCCTACTGCTCGACATGGCCCTCAAGGACCTCGAGCGGATCCTCTACTTCGAGTCCTACGTCACCATCGAGCCGGGCCTTACCCCCCTGAAGGAGCGTCAACTCCTCTCGGAGGAAGAGTACCTGCGCGCCCAGGAGGAGTACGGCGAGGACAGCTTCACCGCCATGATCGGCGCCGAGGCCATCCGCCGGATACTCCAGGAACTCGACCTCGACGGCATCGCCGATTCGCTGCGCGAGGAGATCGCCACCACGACCTCCGAGCTGAAGCCGAAGAAGCTGCTCAAGCGCCTGAAGATCATCGAGGCGTTCCAGATGTCGGGCAACAAGCCCGAGTGGATGATCCTCACCGTCGTGCCGGTGATCCCGCCGGACCTGCGTCCGCTGGTCCCCCTCGACGGCGGCCGCTTCGCGACGTCCGATCTCAACGACCTCTATCGCCGCGTCATCAACCGCAACAACCGCCTCAAGCGGCTGATCGAGCTGCGCGCGCCGGACATCATCATCCGCAACGAGAAGCGCATGCTTCAGGAGGCGGTGGATGCGCTGTTCGACAACGGCCGTCGCGGCCGCGTCATCACGGGTGCCAACAAGCGCCCGCTGAAGTCCCTCGCCGACATGCTGAAGGGCAAGCAGGGCCGCTTCCGTCAGAACCTGCTCGGCAAGCGCGTCGATTACTCGGGCCGCTCGGTCATCGTGGTGGGTCCGGAGTTGAAGCTCCACCAGTGCGGCCTGCCGAAGAAGATGGCCCTGGAGCTGTTCAAACCGTTCATCTACGCGCGCCTCGACGCCAAAGGCTTCTCCGCCACGGTGAAGCAGGCCAAGAAGCTCGTCGAGAAGGAGAAGCCGGAAGTCTGGGACATCCTCGACGAGGTGATCCGCGAGCACCCGGTGATGCTCAACCGCGCGCCGACGCTGCACCGCCTCGGCATCCAGGCGTTCGAGCCCAAGCTCATCGAGGGTAAGGCGATCCAGCTGCACCCGCTGGTCTGCGCCGCGTTCAACGCCGACTTCGACGGCGATCAGATGGCCGTGCACGTCCCGCTGTCGCTCGAGGCGCAGCTGGAAGCGCGCGTGCTGATGATGTCGACGAACAACATCCTGCACCCGGCGAACGGCCTGCCGATCATCGTGCCGAGCCAAGACATCGTGCTCGGCCTATACTACCTCTCCATCGTCGCCGAGGGCGCCGTCGGCGCGTTCGACCCGACGAGCAAGACCAACCCGATGCAGGGCGTCTTCGGCAATATCGGTGAACTCGAGCACGCGCTGGCGGCCAAGACCGTGAAGCTGCACTCGAAGATCCGCTGGCGCTGGACCGGCATCGGTCCGGACGGCGAGCCCCTGACGAAGATCTACGACACCACCCCGGGCCGCGTGATCCTGTCCGGCGCCCTGCCGCTGCACAAGAACGTCCCCTTCGACGTCGTCAACAAGCTGATGACCAAGAAGGAGATCTCGGGAATGATCGACACCGTCTACCGCCACTGCGGTCAGAAGGAGTCGGTGATCTTCTGTGATCGCATCATGGCGCTCGGCTTCAACCACGCCTTCAAGGCCGGCATCTCGTTCGGCAAGGACGACATGGTCGTGCCGGACAACAAGTGGCCCATCGTGGACGACACCCGCGCCCTGGTGAAAGACTACGAGCAGCAGTACAACGACGGCCTAATCACGCAGGGCGAGAAGTACAACAAGGTGGTGGATGCCTGGGCCAAGTGCTCGGACAAGCTCGCCGCCGAGATGATGCTGCGCATCTCCACTGTGCAGAAGGACGAGCACGGCGCCGACAAGCAGATCAACTCGATCTACATGATGAGCCACTCCGGCGCCCGTGGTTCGCCGGCGCAGATGAAGCAGCTCGCCGCCATGCGCGGCCTCATGGCCAAGCCCTCGGGCGAGATCATCGAGACGCCGATCATCTCGAACTTCAAGGAAGGTCTCGACGTGCTCGAGTACTTCAACTCGACCCACGGCGCCCGTAAGGGCCTCGCGGACACCGCGTTGAAGACCGCCAACTCGGGCTACCTCACCCGCCGCCTCGTCGACGTGGCGCAGGACGCGGTGATCCGGGAAGTGGATTGCGGCTCGACCTCCGGCATCCGCATGCGCGCCATCGTGGATGCGGGCCAGGTCGTGGCGCCGCTGTCCATCCGAATCCTCGGCCGCGCCACGGCGGAGGATCTCATTGCCCAAGATGGTACGGTCATCGTCAAGACCAACGAGACCATCGAAGAGAAGCACCTGCCGGCCATCCAGGCGGCGGGCATCCAGGAGGTGAAGATCCGCTCGGTGCTGGTGTGCCAGACCAAGAGCGGCGTCTGCGCCACCTGCTACGGACGCGACCTCGCCCGCGGCACACCCGTGAACATGGGCGAAGCCGTCGGCGTCATCGCGGCGCAGTCCATCGGCGAGCCGGGCACCCAGCTCACCATGCGTACCTTCCACATCGGCGGCGCCGCGCAGATCGCCGATTCGTCCTTCATCGAGTCGAGCTTCGAAGGCACCATCAAGATCCGCAATCGGGCGCTCGCCCGGAACACGGACGGTGACCTCATCGCCACGGGCCGCAACGTCGCCGTCGTCATCGTCGGCACAGACAACACCGAGCGTGCGGTGCACCGCCTGCAATACGGTGCGAAGCTGCGGGTGGACGAGGGCGACAAGGTCAAGCGCGGCCAGCGCATCGCAGAATGGGACCCCTACACCCGCCCGATCATCACCGAAACGGACGGCGTCGTGGCCTACGAGGACCTCATCGACGGTCAATCCATCACGGAGACCACCGACGAATCGACGGGTATCGCCAAGCGCGTGGTCATCGACTGGCGCGGCACCGCCCGCACCGCCGACCTCAAGCCGGCGATGCTGGTGCTGGATTCCGACGGCAAGCCCATGAAGCTGCCGCGCGGTTCCGACGCCCGCTACTTCCTGCCCGTCGACGCCATCATCGGCTACGACCCGGGCGCCCGAGTGAAGGCCGGCGACATCCTGGCCCGTGTCTCAACGGATTCGGCCAAGACCCGCGACATCACCGGCGGTCTGCCGCGGGTGGCGGAGCTGTTCGAGGCCCGTCGGCCGAAGGATGCGGCGATCATCGCGGAGAAGTCCGGCACCATCCAGTTCGGGCGCGACTACAAGAACAAGCGTCGCCTGACCCTGACGCCCCACGACGGCTCGGAGGCGGTCGAGTACCTCATCCCCAAGGGCAAGCACATCCATCTGCAGGACGGGGACGTGGTGGAACTCGGCGACTACATCGTCGACGGCAACCCGGCACCGCACGACATCCTGGCGATCAAGGGCGTGGAGGAGCTCGCCGCTTACCTCGTCAACGAGATCCAGGAGGTCTACCGGCTCCAGGGCGTGGCCATCAACGACAAGCACATCGAGGTCATCGTCCGGCAGATGCTGCAGAAGGTCGAGATCACCGACGGCGGTGATTCGGACATCCTCACGGGTGACCAAATCGACCGGACCGAGCTCGCGGACGTGAACGAGAAGCTCTTGGCCGAGGGCAAGCGCCCCGTGGTCGGCGTCCCGGTGCTGCTCGGCATCACCAAGGCGTCGCTGCAGACGAAGTCGTTCATCTCGGCGGCCTCGTTCCAGGAGACCACCCGCGTCCTCACGGAAGCGGCGGTCAACGGGAAGATCGACCACCTCGAAGGTCTGAAGGAAAACGTCATCGTCGGCTCGCTCATTCCGGCGGGCACGGGCTCCATGGCCGCCGACATCCGCGCCGTGGCCCGCCGTCGCGATGCCATGATCCTGCAGCAGAAGGCCGCCGAGAGTGGAGCGACGCCCCTGTCAGAGCTGCCGCCCGCCGCCGAATAAGCAGCATCACACATTCACAACCGAAGGGGTCGCCCAAGGGCGGCCCCTTTTTGTGACCGCTGTCCGACCCAGATCCGGTCGGGCTCGAGATCACACCGCCGAAGATTCCTTCACGCTTCGGTAGGCTATGACTTGACGGGGACCGAAACCCCCTCTATCAGGCCCTCATTGAACGGCTGGCCGTAGGCAGCATCTGATCCAGGAGCGACTCGCTCGGATCCAAGCTGCCTAAACGCATCCGACTTCAACAGACGAACACGTGTCAGCCCGGCATGACCGCTTGCTCTTAGGCAGGTGATCCTCTGCTTGCAACGACGCGCCAAAGGCTGAACTCAGCCTGGGGCGCGGTTTTGCGTTTCATCGCATCGACGATGCGATGACGGGGCCGGCCAAACGAGATTTGGATTTCGACGGTCGCCGCTGGCGACGCGTTTCGAGAGGATTGGCATGCCGACGATCAACCAGCTGATCGCTCAGCCGCGCAAGGCGCAGAAGAGCCGCAACAAGGTGCCGGCGCTCGACGCCTGCCCGCAGAAGCGTGGCGTCTGCACCCGCGTCTACACGACGACCCCGAAGAAGCCGAACTCCGCGCTCCGTAAGGTCGCCAAGGTTCGTCTGACCAATGGCTTCGAGGTCATCGGCTACATCCCGGGCGAGGGTCACAACCTTCAGGAGCACTCCGTGGTGATGATCCGCGGCGGCCGCGTGAAGGATCTTCCGGGTGTGCGTTACCACATCCTGCGCGGCGTGCTCGACACGCAGGGCGTCAAGGGCCGCAAGCAGCGCCGTTCGAAGTACGGCGCCAAGCGTCCGAAGTAAGATTTTCGCGCACCCCGCAAGGATGCCGCCGGTTCTGACAGGAATTCAAGGTGGCCTGCGTGGGGTGGTTTCAAGACCTTAGACCGATACGGAGCGAGCGATGTCCCGCCGCCATTCTGCCGAGAAGCGCGAAATCATTCCCGACGCCAAGTACGGCGACGTGGTCCTGACCAAGTTCATGAATTCGATCATGTACGAGGGCAAGAAGTCCATCGCCGAGGGCATCGTCTACGGTGCGTTCGACATCGTCGAGAACCGCGCCCGCGCCAACCCCATCGAAGTGTTCCGGGCTGCCCTCGAGAACGTGGCTCCGGCCATCGAGGTTCGCTCCCGTCGCGTCGGTGGCGCGACCTACCAGGTCCCCGTCGAGGTGCGCGCGGAGCGCCGCCAGGCGCTGGCCATCCGTTGGCTGATCCAGGCCGCCCGTGGCCGCAACGACCGCACCATGGTCGAGCGCCTCTCGGCCGAACTCCTCGATGCCGCCAACAACCGCGGAAACGCCGTGAAGAAGCGGGAAGACACCCACCGGATGGCGGAAGCCAACCGCGCCTTCTCGCACTACCGCTGGTAAGCGGACCCGGACCCTTTCAGGAGTAATCCGATGCCCCGCACGCATGCGATCGAGGACTACCGCAACTTCGGCATCATGGCTCACATCGATGCCGGCAAGACCACGACCACCGAGCGGATCCTGTACTACACCGGCAAATCCCATAAGATCGGCGAAGTCCATGACGGCGCCGCGACCATGGACTGGATGACGCAGGAGCAGGAGCGTGGCATCACGATCACCTCCGCCGCCACGACGTGTTTCTGGCGCGACAAGCGCCTGAACATCATCGACACCCCCGGCCACGTCGACTTCACCATCGAGGTCGAGCGCTCCCTGCGCGTGCTGGACGGGGCCGTGTGCGTCCTCGACGGCAACCAAGGCGTCGAGCCCCAGACCGAGACCGTGTGGCGTCAGGCCGACAAGTACGACGTGCCGCGCGTCGTGTTCGTCAACAAGATGGACAAGATCGGCGCCGACTTCTTCAAGTGCGTCGCCGACATCATCGATCGCGTCGCCGGCAAGCCCGTCTGCCTGCAGCTGCCGATCGGCGCCGAGAACACCTTCAAGGGTGTCATCGACCTGATCAAGATGAAGGCCATCGTCTGGGGTTCGGAGAAGCTCGGCGCAGAGTTCTCGGAAGTCGAGATCCCGGCCGACCTCGCCGATCAGGCCGCGGAGTACCGCGTCAAGCTCGTCGAGGCCTGCGTCGAGATGGATGACGATGCCATGTCGGCCTACCTCGACGGTGTCGAGCCCGACGCCGCGACGATGCATCGTCTCATCCGCACGGCCGTGCAGCGCCGTGCCTTCCACCCCGTGCTCTGCGGTTCGGCCTTCAAGAATAAGGGCGTGCAGCCCCTGCTCGACGCCGTCGTCGATTACCTGCCGTCCCCCGCTGATCGCGGCGAGATCAAGGGCATCGACTTCAAGACCGAGGAAGAGACCGTTCGTCGTCCCACCGACGCCGAGCCATTCTCCATGCTCGCCTTCAAGATCATGGACGATCCGCACGTCGGCACGATCACCTTCTGCCGTGTGTACTCAGGCAAGATCGAGTCGGGCGCCAACGTGCTCAACTCCTCGCGCGACAAGAAAGAGCGCGTCGGCCGCATGCTTCTCATGCACGCCAACAACCGTGAGGACGTCAAGGAAGCCTTCACGGGCGACATCGTCGCCCTGGCCGGCCTCAAGGATACCCGCACGGGCGACACGCTCTGCGATCCCAGCAAGGCCGTGATCCTCGAGAAGATGGAGTTCCCCGAGCCCGTCATCGAGATCGCCGTCGAGCCGAAGTCGAAGGCCGATCAGGAGAAGCTCGGCATCGCTCTCGCCAAGCTCGCCGCTGAGGATCCGTCGTTCCGTGTCTCGACGGATCAGGAGTCTGGCCAGACCATCCTTCGCGGGATGGGCGAGCTCCACCTCGACATCAAGGTCGACATCCTGCGCCGCACCTACATGGTCGACGCGAATATCGGCCAGCCGCAGGTGGCGTACCGTGAGAAGCTCACGAAGCGCACCGAGATCGACTACACCCACAAGAAGCAGACCGGTGGTACCGGTCAGTTCGCCCGGGTGAAGTTCGTCGTCGAGCCGAACGAGCCTGGCAAGGGCTTCGAGTTCGCCTCGAAGATCATCGGCGGCGCGGTGCCCAAGGAGTACATCCCGGGCGTGGAGAAGGGCCTCAACTCGGTGCTCGGCGCCGGTATCCTGGCGGGCTTCCCCGTCGTGGACATCAAGGTCGAGCTCATCGACGGTGCCTACCACGACGTGGACTCGTCGGCCCTGGCCTTCGAAATCGCGTCGCGCGCAGCCCTCCGTGAAGCCCTGCAAAAGGGTGGATCGGTGCTGCTCGAACCGGTGATGAAGGTCGAGGTGGTCTCGCCGGAAGAGTATACCGGTTCGGTGATCGGCGACCTGAATTCCCGCCGCGGCCAGATCCAGGGCCAGGACATGCGCGGCAACGCGAACGTCATCAACGCGATGGTGCCGCTCGCCAACATGTTCGGCTACGTGAACCAACTCCGGTCCTTCTCGCAGGGCCGCGCCAACTTCACGATGCAGTTCGACCATTACGAAGAGGTGCCGCGCGGCGAGGCCGAGAAGGTCGTCGCCAAGTACGCCTAAAGTCGGTGGCGCCCTCGGGGGCGCCTCCCGCACCCTTCAGACGCAACATCAGATCACACGGAGGCTATCATGGCCAAAGAGAAATTTTCGCGTACGAAGCCGCACTGCAACATCGGCACGATCGGTCACGTCGATCACGGCAAGACGTCTCTGACGGCGGCGAT
>NZ_FOPM01000035.1 GCF_900113485.1 Methylobacterium gossipiicola | reverse complement strand
CACCGGCGTCCTCTGCCTCGCAGCCGCCCTCGATTGGCTCAAGCGATGACACGCCCTAGACGCTTAAATTTCGAAAGCTAAGCCTACAACAAATAAGGGGCATCTGTTCACACCACCTGCATCTGTGGGAGCAAACAATCCAAAAGCAAGCGCCCCGCGACGGCGCCACCCCTTCTGTCGAGGTTTCGGCGGTGCGGGACGCCGGCCGCCTGCGTCGAGCAAAGGATCTCCTACCCGATACATAGAACGACTTGGAAATCGACCAGCTTCTCATCGGATCATTACCGGGGGTGGGCGGCAAGACGAAGGTAGCGTCGGGATTGAGGTGATTCCGATGCATCTGATCGCCGAACTCCAGATCCGGGCTCGAACCCTATCCCGCGGGCGATCGCTGAGACAGGTCGGCGGCCAACGCGGCGATGCGCGCGCGCAGGGCTTCCGCGAAGCGGGCGGGGTCGTGGAGGGCGCGGGTGCGGGCGGCCAGGTCGGGCGAGGGGAGGGTGCGGGCGGCGGTGAGGATCGCCGTCGCGAGGGCGTCGGGTGCGTCGGCTTCCGGCGTGAGGGAAGCGAGGGAGAGGGCGGTGGCCTGCGTCGCCGCCCGCATCGCGCGGTGGGCGGGGATGTCGCTCGCCGCGATGGGGAGGGCGCGGGCGAGGGCTTCCGCGAGGGCGAGGGGCTGGGCCTCGGCCCGGGAGGGAAACAGCGCGAGGCCGACGCCCGCGAACGCCGTCTCGGGCGGGCGCTCGCCCGCGAAGTCCACGGCCTCCTCCAGGCCCAGGGCCGCGATCCGGCTTCGCAGGGTCGCGGCGTAAGCCGCATCGAGTTCCGGGCCGATGAGGGTGAGGCGGGCTTGCGGATGTGCCGGGCGCAGGCGCGCGAGGGCGTCCACGGCGAGGTCCTGGCCCTTGCGCGGCACGATGGCGCCGACCACGGCGAGGCGCGCGAGGGGATCGCCGCCCGGAGCGGGGAGGGGCGCCAGGGCGGGAAGAGGGTTGCGGATCAGGGTCGCGGGCAGGCCCTCGGGCGGCGCGATGTGATCGCTGATGAGGATGCAGGAATCCGCGAGGGCGACGCGCAGGCGCGCGAGGCGACCCCGGCCGGCATCGGCGTGCAGGTGCCACAGGAGGTGGGGGCGGGGGCGTGAGAACCGGGCGGCGAGGCCGTAGACGTAGAGGCTCGGCTCGTCGTGGACGTGGATCACGTCCGGCCGCAGGCGACGCAGGGCCAGGGCTTCCCGCGCCACGAGGCGCGCGAGGACCGGCAGCACGGCGAGCTTGCGCCATCGCCCCGTCAGGGGGCGCGAGGGAAAAAGGGGCGGCACCGGCTCGTCGGCCTCGGGCAACGGCGCCCGGACGGTGACGGCGTGGCCTGGACGCAGGGCCTGCGCGGCGGCGAGGAGCACCCGGGTCGAGCCGCCACGGGTGTCGTAGAGGGTGGGAAGCAGGATTTTCACAGGGTCCCGGCCCGCACGGGAATGCGGGCCGGGGCAGGGGGTTTCCTGGAAGAGGCGTGGATCACGCGGCCGGGGCCGACGCGGCACCGGCGAGGGCGGCGGCGACCTTGCGAGCGAACGCCACGGGATCGCGCGGGGTGTCGCCATCCTGAACGCGGGCGAGGTCGAGGAGGGTACCGGCGGCCTCGGCGATGTCCTCCTCCGTGGCGACCCGGTCGGCGAGGGAGCGGATCAGGGGATGGCGCGGGTTGATCTCCAGCACCGGCAGGCTGCCGCCGCCCCGTCCGGCCCGGCGCAGGAGTCGCTGCATCTGCAGGTCCGGGCCGCCGCTCGACGCCGAGAGCACCACGGCGCTCTCCACCAGGCGGTCCGTGGCGCGAACTTCCGACACGTCCGCCGCGAGGGCGGTCTTGAGCGCCGCGACCAGGGCATCGACGGAGGCCGGAGCCTCGCCGGCATCGGCCTCGCCCGCGAATTTCGCGAGATCGATGGAGCCCTGGGTGATCGAGCGCAGCGGCTTGTCGTCGAAACGGCCCAGCGCCTCCGGCCAGAACGCATCGACGTGGTCGGACAGCAGCAGCACCTCGATGCCACGGGCGCGGAAGCCTTCGAGCTGGGGCGAGGTCTTCAAGGCATCGGCATCGTCGGCGACGAGGTAGTAGATCGCCTCCTGGCCATCCTTCATGCGCGAGACATAGTCGGGGAGCGACGTCCAGCCATCCTGCGCCGAGGAGTGGAAGCGCAAGAGCGGGGCGATCTCGCCCCGGCGCTCGTGGTCCTCGTAGATGCCCTCCTTGAGGACGGGGCCGAAATTCTCCCAGAACGGGGTGTAGCCCTCTGCGTCCTTGGCCCGGTTGGTGAGTTCCGTGAGCACGCGGCCGGTCACCGCCCGGCGGATCTTGGTGAGCACGGGCGTCGCCTGCAGCATCTCGCGGGAGACGTTGAGGGGCAGGTCTTCGGTGTCGACCACACCCTGGACGAAGCGCAGCCACGGGGGCAGCAGCTCGGCCTCGTCGGTGATGAACATCCGGCGCACATGCAGGCGTACCTTGCTGGCGCGCTCGTTCTCCACCGCCTGGAACGGTTTCATGCCGGGCACGAACAGCAGGGCGGAGAATTCGAGCGCCCCTTCGGCCCGCCAGTGCAGGGTGGCCCAGGGCTCGTCGAAGTTCATGCCGACATGGCGATAGAACTCGGTGTACTGCTCGGGCGTGATCTCGGATTTGGACTTGCGCCACAGGGCGGTGCCCTGGTTGGCCGTCTCCTCCTTGCCGTCCTCCACCAATGCGATGGGCACGGTAATGTGGTCGGCCCATTTGCGCACGACGTGATCGAGGCGGTAGCCTTCGAGGTACTCGCCGGCATCTTCCTTGAGGTGCAGCACGATGTCGGTGCCGGGTTCGGCGCGGGTCGCCGGCTCGAGGGTGTAGGCGCCCTGGCCGTCGGAGGCCCAGGTCCAGGCCTCGTCGGAGCCGGCGCGGCGCGACGTGACGGTGACCCGGTCGGCGACCATGAAGGCGGAGTAGAAGCCGACGCCGAACTGGCCGATGAGGCTCGGGCGGTCCTCGGCCTTCGCGTCCCCAAGGGACTGGCTGAAGGCGCGGGTGCCGGAGCGCGCGATGGTGCCGAGGTTCTGGGCGAGCTCGGCCTTGGTCATGCCGATCCCGGCATCCGACAGGGTGAGGGTGCGGGCGGTCTTATCGGGGACGATGCGGACCTTGGCATCGGGGGGCAGGGCGGAGGCCTGGTCGGTCAGGGCCTCGAAGCGGCGCCGGTCCATGGCGTCGGCCGCGTTGGCCACGAGTTCCCGCAGAAAGATCTCACGGTCGGAATAGAGGGCGTGGACCACAAGGTCCAACAGGCGTCCGACCTCGGCACCGAATTCGTGCCGCTCCACGGTGTCGCTCAAGGGGTCGTCTCCGAAGGTTGCGAGGAATGCGCGCGATATGCGGGCGGCGGCGGCCGAATTCAATGGCGCGGCACGGCCGGCTGCAACCTTCCGGGGGTTCGAGCGTAGCCTTGCGGTTCATCCACCCCCGAGGAGGCCCGCCATGGAACCGATGAAGCCGATGGAACCGATGAAGCCCATGGAACCGATGAAACCCATGAAGGGCGCCGAACCGTGGTGGCCGAAGGATCTCGGCCAGCCCGCGAGCAGCGGTGGCCAGAACGGCCTGCGCTACGCGTTCTTTCCCGAGGCTCACCGCCTCCTCGTCGAGACCGACGGGACGCTCAAGACCTACGACAGCGGCGATCACAGGATCTCCGGCGTGCAGCAGGCGAGCGGCGGTGCGCCGCGCTTCACCAGCCAATCGGGCGACGTTTCCCTCGACGATCTCAAGGTCGTGTCATAGGCGCGATCCTCAGGGCCGCGCCGCCACGGGCCGGCCCGCCCCGCCGAGGCCGTGGCGCGCGGCGGCGGCATTGACGATGCCGAACCGGAGCACCGCCTGTTCGAGGTAGTCGATGGCGTCCACGAGGGCGGCCCGCGCCGCCTCGACGGCGTCCGCGCCATCCTCCGGACGGGTCTCGGCGAGGTTGACGGCCGCGATGAGCACGCGGTCGCGCTCGCCCTCGATCCGGCGGTCACGCTCGACATGGCCACGGATATCGGCGTCGAACGCCTCGATCACCGCCCAGGGCAGGTCGTCCCCACTCACCGACGCGGGAAAAGCCGCCGCGCGGCGCCGGGCCTGCGCCGCCGCGCGCCGGACCGTCTGGGCGAGGGCCGTCTCCCCGGTTTCCTCGGTCATCGCTGTCTGCGTGGGGTTCAAGCCGGCCCTCCCGTGATGGCGTGCGCCGTGGAAACGTCCGGTCCGCCCGGATCGTTGCGGCGGTGCCACCGGGAGCCGGTCCGATCAAGACCGCGCGGTCCAGGCCCCATGGGGCCTGGACCGAGGGCGTGGCGGCTAGTTGGAGCGCGAAACCTCGACAAGGTTGTCCGAGAAGCTCGGAGCATGGCCCATATCGGTGAAGGCACCCGACGAGATACTGTTGACGGTGCCTTCGTTGAGCTGACGCCAGTAGCCCAGCGTCGCCACCACGATGCCCGGCCTCACGTCGTCGGTGATGCGCGCCACGCCCTTGAAGGCGCCGCGATCGTTGGCGACCTGCACCCGGTCCCCGTCGCGGATGCCACGGGTGTCGGCATCGGCTTGGTTGATCATCACGAACTGCTCGCCCTGGCCCTTCTGCTTGTCCTCCATGTTGGCGTAGCAGGAGTTCAAGAAGTAGTGGCTTTTCGGCGAGACGATGTTGAGCGGGAAGCGCTTGGCCAATTCCGGATCGTTGGTGTGGGATTCGCGTGGGCCGAGGTAGTCGGGCAGCGGGTCGAGGGCCTCGCCGGGCTGGAAGCCCTCGTACATCTGCCGGAACGGCGGGGCGACGAAGTTCGTGGCGCCCTCGACCATGAACATGCACTTGCCCGTCGGCGTCGGGAAGTTGCCCTCGCGATGCGGCGCCCGGTCGTCGGGCGTGCCGACCTTCAGGCGGGCGAAGCCGTGCTGGCGCAGGTAGGCGAGGTCGATGCCCTCACAGGCCGGGGACGACCAATCGACGTAGTGCTCCAGGCACTCCGTGTCGGTCCACTTGAAGTTCTCGTCCTCGTAGCCGAGCCGGGCCGCGAGCTGGCGGAAGATCTCGTTGTTCGGGATCGCCTCGCCGGGCGCCTCGGCGCATTTGGTGTTGTAGGTGAGATAAAGGTGGCCCCAGGACAGGATCATGTCCTCCATCTCGGCGCCCATGGTCGCGGGAAGCACGATGTCGGCATAGGAGGCGGTGTCGGAGAGGAAGTGCTCGGCCGAGACCATGAACAGGTCCTCGCGCATCAGGCCCTCGACGATCTTGTCCGTCTCGGGCGCTTGCGTGACGGGGTTCGAGTTCCAGCACATCATCGACAGGATGGGCGGGTCGAGCTTCAGCTCGCCGGTGAGCGCCCGGCCGATCTGCAGGTTGGAGACGACGCGGGTTCCCTCCGGGATCAGGTCGGGCCGGCACATCACGTCGAACTTGTAGGGGTGCTCCCACACGCCGAACTGCGTGACGCCGCCGCCGACATGGCGCCACGCGCCGGTGAGGGCCGGGATGGACGACACCGCCCGGATGGTCTGGCCGCCGCCGTAATGGCGCTCCAGGGCCACACCCATGCGGATGCCCACCGGCTGCTCGGTCGCCATCTCGCGGGCGAGCTTGCGGATGTCGTCGGCCGGCACGCCGGTGATCTCGGCGGCCCATTCGGGCGTGCGGGGGCTCGCCCGCTCCTTCAACTCCTCGAAGCCGACCGTGTAGTTGTCGACATAGTCCTGATCGACGAGGCCCTGCTCGATGATGGAGTTGATCAGCGCCATGGCGAGCGCGCCGTCGGTGCCGGGCTTCGGGGCGATGTGCCAGTCGGCGGCCTTGGCGGTGCGCGAGGCGTAGGTGTCGATCACGACGACCTTGGCGCCCTTTTTCTGCGCGTCCTTCACGATCGCCCAATGGTGCAGGTTGGTGCTGACCGAGTTGCAGGCCCAGATGACGATGTATTTGGAGTGGATGTAGCTGTCGGGGTCGAGGCCCGCCGTCGGGCCGACGGTGAGGAGCCACGCGGTGCAGGAGCCTTCGCCGCAAAAGGTCCGCTCGGTGACCGTGGCGCCCATGCGGTTGAAGAAGGCGTCGCCGCCGTTCAGCCCGTGCACGAGGCCCTGGTTGCCGAGGTAGCTGTAGGGCACGATGGCCTGCGGACCATGCTGGTCGATGATCGCCTTCCAGCGCGACGCGATGGTGTCCAGCGCCTCGTCCCAGGTGATGCGCTCGAACTGCTTCGACCCCTTCGGCCCGGCCCGCTTCATCGGGTAGAGCAGCCGGTCGGGATGGTAGTGGCGCTTCTCGTAGTCCTTCAGCTTCACGCAGAGGCCGCCGCGGGTCATCGGATGATCCGGGTTGCCGCGCACACCGAGCAGCTCCCCGTCCTTCACCTCGAACAGCATCGAGCAGGTATCCGGGCAATCATGCGGGCAGCCGCCGAAGAAGGTCTCCGTCAGGCTCTCGGCTTCGGCCACGATCAGGGAGTCGGGCTTGACGATTTCGTTCATGTTTCCTCCGCGCATCGGACGCCCGGCCTTCGTGGGCTCTTGGAAGGCGCCTCAGTTCGCTCTTAGAATGCATTAAGTTGCCAACGATTCCAAATTGCGATCCGGCGGAGGGGGCAAGCCGATGACGAGCCAAATCGGTGGCAAGGCAAGTCTTCGGACAGCGATACGGGCGGGAAGCCGGGGCGGCTGGGGTTTTCCGCGCCCACGATCCTGATGCGTCTGGGTCGCGTCGAGGCTGGAACCCATGGCGCCGCCGGCGTTCCGGCTCACGCAAAGGCATCTTTACCCCCTGGGCATATCCGGTCGGTAGGATCGGGGCGGGTGCGGAGTGCAAGATGCTCGAACGACTGTTGGAACACCTCAGATATGCCGCAACGCTGAAAGCCTGCTCGGAACAGGCCCGGCATCCCGCCGAGCGCCGTCTGTTCATGGCCCTCGCGGCCGTGCACGAGGCGAAATCACGCACGCTGATGCGGCGGGTCGAGCAGACGGGCGTGGCCAAGGCCAACACCGAGGCCGTGTCCGGACGCGGATTGTGGGCCGCCGCCACGGGACAGGCCGGTTCCCGGGCGCGGCCCGCATCGCCCGGCCGGTCGCGATTTCCCATGTCGGGGGCAAGCTCCAGATCCCGTTGACGTCGCGCGGCGTTCGGGGGGCGCTTGAAAAGCGCCCCCAACCAGATAGCTCGCTCTGGATCTGTCTGCGGTCAGGCGGATCGCCGCGCGGGGCTCGGCAGGAGGCGACAGCGATGAACCGGCGCGAGCTCAGCCGAGCCTATCCCCAAACCCTGCTCGTGACGGGACGGCAGTGGCGTCGCCTCGCCGATAGGGTGGCGGAACGGCACGGGCTCTCGGAGGCCACGGCGCTGCCCCTGGTGATGATCGCGCGTTCAGGGAACGCAGCGCGTCAGCACGCCCTCGCCGAGGCGATGGGCATTGAGGGGCCGTCGCTGATGCGCCCGCTCGACCGGTGCGAGAAGGCCGGGCTGGTGGTCCGCGCCGTGGATCCGGGCGACCGGCGCGCGAAGGTGCTCGGCCTCGCCCTGGAAGGCGAGCGGTTCGTCGCCGGGATGGAAATCGAACTCGACCGCTCGCGCGCGGCGATGTTCGGCGATGTCGATCCCGACGAGCCGCGGGCGAGCCTGCGGGTGTTCCGGACGGTGCGGGACTTCGCGGCCCGAGCCGCCGCCGCCGCGCCGGGCATGCGGGAGGCCGCCGTATGACCCTTCCGGGGTGGCGCGCCTGGGCCTTCTCCCTGAAGACCTTCGCGGCCGGGATGTCGGCTCTGTTCCTGGCGTTCTGGATCGACCTGCCGAATCCCTACTGGGCGCTCGGCACCGTCTACATCACCAGCCAGGTGCTCGCCGGGGCCACCCGTTCGAAGGCGCTCTACCGGGTGCTGGGCACCCTGCTGGGGGCCGTGGTCACGGTCGCGCTCGTGCCGAACCTCGTCAATGCCCCGGAACTCCTGACCCTCGCCATCGCCCTCTGGGTCGCCACCTGCCTGTACGTTTCCCTGCTCGACCGCACCCCGCGCAGCTACCTCATGATGCTCGGCGGCTACACGGCGGCGCTGATCGGCTTTCCCGCCGTCGGCGATCCCGGAACGATGTTCGACACCGCCGTCGCGCGGGCGGAAGAAATCACCCTCGGCATCCTCTGCGCCAGCCTCGTCAACACGGTGGTGCTGCCGCAATCCGTGGCGCCCGTGATCGCCGCCCGGCTCGATATCTGGCTGCGCGATGCCCGGGGCTGGGTCGTCGCCGTCCTGGGTCGCGCCCGCGCGACGACGGATACCCAGGCGACGCGGTTGAAGCTGGCCTCGGAGGCCGTCGCCTTCGACGCCCTGGCGACGCCCCTGCGCTACGACATGACCGGGGCCGAACGCTCCGCCGAGGCGATGGCGACCCTACGCCAGCACATGCTGATGTTCCTGCCCATCGCCTCAGCCATCGCGGACCGCATCGAGACGCTGGAACGCGCGGGCGCCGTGCCGGAACGCCTGCGCACCCTCCTCGACGACACCGCCGCCTGGCTCACCTCCGGCGCGACGGAGCCGGCGCGCGCCGAGCGCCTGAAGGCCGCCGCCCACGACCTCGAACCGGCCCTCGGCGAGGGAGCGTCCTGGGACGCCCTGGTCCTCGCCAGCCTGCTGGCGCGCCTGCGCGACTTCATCGACCTGCGCCAGGATGCCCGCCTGCTGCAGCGGCACATCGCGGACGGTTCGCCCGTCACCGAGGGGCTGAGCTTCCGGTACACGGCGGCGGCGCGCACCATCCGCCACCGCGACCACGGCATGGCTTTCCTCTCGGGGGTCGGCGTGTTCCTGACCATCCTCCTCACCTGCGCCATCTGGATCGCGACCGGATGGCCGCACGGCGCGGCCGCGCCGATGATGGCGGCGGTGGGGTGCAGCTTCTTCGCCGCCCAGGACGACCCGGCGCCGTTCATCGTCAACTTCGCCAATTCGGCGATCCTCGGCGCCCTCGTGGCGGGGGCCTACCTGTTCGCGATCCTGCCCCTCGCGACCACCTTCGAGATGCTGGTCCTGGCGCTGGCCCCGGCCTTTCTCGCCTGCGGTGTGTTCATGACCCAGCCGAAGACCGCGCCCCTCGCCATGGGGGCGGCGGTCAACGGCTCGGCGACGATCGCCCTCCAGGGCAGCTACAGCGCCGATTTCGCTGCCTTCGCCAATTCCTCCATCGCGGTGGTCGTCGGCCTGTGGGTGGCCGCCATCGTCACCCGCCTCGTGCGCTCCGTCGGCGCCGGCTGGTCGGCGCGGCGCCTCCGGGCGGTCAACCGCCGTGATCTGGCCCGCGCCGCCGAGCGCCAGGGCGCGCAGAACGGCCTCGAACTCGCCGCCCTCATGCTCGACCGCGTCGGCCTGATCGCGCCGCGCCTCGCCGCCCTGCCGTCCGACGATGCCGAATGGACCGCCGACCTCCTCGCCGAGGTCCGGGTCGGCATCAACCTGGTGGAGTTGCGGCGCGACCGGCGCCACCTCCCGCGGGAGGCCCGCGCGGCGGTCGAGGCTTTGCTCGGCACCCTGGCGGGGCACTTCCGGGCCAAGCCCGCGGCGGCGGCGCCGGAACTGCTCACGCGCATCGACGACGCCCTCGCGGCCGTTTCCCGTGGGCCGCAGCGGCCCTCCGGACACGCCGCGCTGATGGGGCTCGTGGGCATCCGGCGCGGCCTGTTTCCCGACGCGGCTCCCTACCGTTCGAGCCCGCGCCCGACCACGCAACCGGACCTCGCGGCATGACGGGTGGACCATGACGGGTGAACTCGACCTCTACGGCGTCTTCGTGCCGAGCCTGGCCGCCTGGATGCTGATCGCCTTCGCGATCAGCCTGCCCCTGCGGCGGGGGCTGGCCTGGACCGGGTTCTATCGCTTGGTCTGGCACCGGCCCCTGTTCGACCTCGCCCTCTACGTCGTGCTCCTCGGTGCCGTGGTCGCGGTGGCGGTGCCGCTCACCCGGTGAGCCGCCCACGGCCGCCGCTTCTTTCCCGACAGACCTTCCGGAATCCCCGATGCCCCGGTTCCTCGCCCTCTCGGCCCGCCTCCTCGTCACCCTCGGTATGGTCGCCGTCGCCATCGTGGTCGGGCTGGCCCTGTGGGACTACTACATGCAGGCCTCCTGGACCCGGGACGGGCGGGTGCGGGCCGACGTGGTGCAGGTGGCCCCCGACGTGTCCGGCCTCGTCACCGAAGTCCTGATCGCGGACAATCAGGTGGTGAAGCGGGGCGACGTGCTGTTCCGGATCGACCCGGACCGCTTCGCCCTGGCCCTGCGCCAGGCCGAGGCGGTGGTGGAGGGCAAGAAGGCCACCGCAACGCAGGCCGCCGCCGATTATGCCCGCTACCTGAAGCTGAGCGACGCCGCCGCCTCCCAGCAGCGGGTCGAGGCCGCGCAGGCCGCCGACCTGGAGGCGAAGGCCGCCTACGCCCAGGCGACGGCCGACCGCGACCTCGCCAAGCTCAACCTCGACCGCTCGGCGGTGAAGGCGGCGGTCAACGGGCGCATCACCAACATGGGCCTGCGCCCCGGCACCTACGTCTCCACCGGGCACGGGGTGATGGCGCTCATCGACAGCGACACCGTGCGGGTCGAGGGCTATTTCGAGGAAACCAAGCTGGCGCGCATCCATGTGGGCGACCGGGCCCGCATCCACCTGATGGGCGATGACGCCACCCTCACGGGCCATGTGGAGAGCTTCGCCGGCGGCATCGAGGATCGCGAGCGCACGGCCGGCTCCAGCCTGCTCGCCAGCGTCAACCCGACCTTCGCCTGGGTGCGGCTGGCGCAGCGCATCCCCGTGCGGATCAAGCTCGACGGCGTTCCCGACGACACCCGGCTGGTCTCGGGCCGCACCGCGACGGTCGCGATCGAATCCAACGGCGAGCCCCCGCATGTCAGCCTGTTCGGCGCCGTGCGCGGCGCGCTCCAGGGCGTCGCCGGGGAGGGGGGCACCCGCTGAGGGCGAAATCCTGAATCGCGAGTCTCCGCGCCGTCGCCACGGAGCCCGGACGCCCCTGATCCGCGCGAATCCGACGGCGCCCAAGGGGAGGCGTCGGCGCGGACCGCCCACATACGATTCGTTCACGGCTTTAATCCATCCGGCGGCAACGATCGGCGACGGCTCAGGTTGTCGTCACGAGGGCCACGACGGATCGGCATCATGGAACGCGCGAACGATTTCGACGAACACGAGGGAGCCCCGGTGGAGAGCCCGGAGACGCCCGACGCGAAGGCGGCCGAAGCGGTGGTCCTCGAACCCCTGGCCGATTATCCGCGCATCGACCTGCGCGGGGCCGGCGAGCCCTGGGAGAAGCGCCGGGCCGCCGGCAAGACCCTGCGCGAGACCGTGCCGCACGCGAGCCACGCGGCGCTCATGATCCCGGAGGATCGGCCAGACCCCGTCAGCCTCATCGAGGGCGCGCATGAGGGCCGCCAGCCCCATCTCATTCCCCTGCGGGTGGCCCGCATGGCGAGTTCGCCGTTCGCGTTCCTGCGGGGGGCGGCCCACGTCATGGCCTGGGACCTCGCGCACTCGCCCCGCAGCGGCATCATGGTGGCGATGAACGGCGACGCGCACATCTCCAATTTCGGCCTGTTCGGCACGCCCCAGCGCGACGTGGTGCTCGACCTCAACGATTTCGACGAGGTCACCATCGGCCCGTGGGAATGGGATCTCAAGCGCCTCGTCGCCAGTATCGAGGTGGCGGCGCGGGGCGACGACGTGCCCGCGAGCGAGCGCCGGGCCGCCGTCACGGCGGCGGTGGGCGGCTACCAGCACGCGATGCTGGACCTCGCGCCCCAGGGGCCGCTGGATGTCTGGCAGCAGGCGGCGCGGGCCGAGAGCCTCGACTTCTCCGGCATTCGCATCGACGCCGAGTCGCAGGCCGTGGTCCACAAGGCGGTGGAGAAGGCACGCAAGCGCAACAATCGGACCCTGCTCGACCGGGTCGGCGAGCGCCGGGTCGATGGCGGCTGGCGCTTCCGCGAGGATCCCCCGATCCTCACCCCCGTGGACGAGGCCACCCGTGAGGCGGTGATCTCCGGCCTCGAACACTATGCCGACACCCTGCCGCGCGAGCGCCGGTTCATGCTGAGCCGCTACCATGTGGTCGATGTCGCCCATCGCGTCGTCGGGGTCGGCAGCGTCGGCACCCGCGCCTACGTCGCCCTCCTGTGCGGCAACTCCGACCGGGACGTGCTCTTCCTCCAGGTGAAGGAGGCGGTGCGCCCCGCCCACGCGCCCTATCTGCCCGGCATGCCCGAGCCCTATGCCAGCCACGAGGGCGAGCGGGTGATCTACGGCCAGCGCCTGCTCCAGGCGGTGGGCGATCCGCTGCTCGGCTGGACGACCATCGCGGACCGCCCGTTCTATGTCCGCCAGATGAAGAACATGAAGGGCGAGATCCCGGTCTCGTGTATGACCGGGCAACCGCTCCTGTACTTCTCCTGGGCCTACGGCGCGCTCCTCGCCCGGGCCCATGCCCGCACGGGCGATGCGGCGGCCATCGCGGGCTATTGCGGCAAGGACCGCCACGCCGATCTGCGCGAGGCCCTGGCCGATTGGGCGCAGGCCTATGGCGAGCGCAACCAGGCGGATTACGAAACCTTCCACGCCGCCATCGCCAGCGGCCGCCTCGAGGCGGCCTCCGATCCGCATCTGTGACGAATCGGCCGGGGGCCGGCGGGGGACGACGGCGCGGGGGCGCTTGATTCTCGGAGCCGCCCCCGGAAGGGTAGGGCATGGCGCGACGCATCCACCGGACCACGGACTTCCTCGCCGATGCGCTCCACCGCCTCGGCATCGCGGCCGGGGCCGTGGACCGCGAGGCCCTGCGCGAACGGCTCGGCCTGCCCGAGCGGGGCGGGGTCTGCGAGGATGCGGCGGTGGCGCAAGCCCTGCGGGCTTCCGACGCCCGCCGGGATTTCGCCCGGAACGGGGTTCCCGCCCTGATCCAGGCGATCCCGGCCCTGCGGGCCGAGACCGATCCGGACGGCACGCTGCACTGGCGGGTGCGGGTGCTGTGTCCGCTCCTCGACGACAACCGCCTCGACCTGCGCATCGACACGGTGCCGGATGCGGAAGCCGCCGAGATCCTCGACGAGATGGCGCTGGGCAACGATCCGTCCTGGCGCCTCGACGCCCTGCGCGCCCGCGTGCTGCAGACCGCCGGCCGCCTGCGGGGAAGCCTCAACCGAACCATCCTGCGCCTGCGCGACCAGATCCGCGCCGACATGACCGAGGCGGGCGCGGATGCCGTCACGTATATCGCCCATCTCGACCGCTCCCTGCGTTCGCGGGTGTTCGCGGACGGACCGGACGCCGCCGCCACGATCCTCGACACCCTGAAGGCCGTGCGCGCCCGGGGGCGGGTGGTGGCGCAGGAGGCGTCCGGCACCCGGCGCCTGCGCGACCGGGCCGGGTTCGGCAGCTACATCGACAAATTCGCCGCCGCCCGGCGCCTCAACCGACGCATCGTCTTCCACATGGGGCCGACGAATTCCGGCAAGACCTACGCGGCCGTCGAAGCCCTGACCAAGGCCGCGACGGGTGCCTACCTCGCGCCCCTGCGGCTCCTGGCCCTCGAGAATTACGAGGCCCTCGCGGCGCGCGGCCTGCGCGCCGGCATGGTCACGGGCGAGGAAATCCTCGGCGAGGCCGACCCGACGCACACGGCCCGCACCATCGAGACGGCGGACCTGCGCCGCCCCATCGACGTCGCGGTCATCGACGAGATCCAGATGCTGTCGGACCCCGACCGGGGCTGGGCCTGGACCAACGCCCTGTTCGGGATCCCCGCCCGCCTCGTCATCGTCTGCGGCGCCGAGGATGCGCTCTCGGCCGTGCGCCGGGCGGCGGAGGCGGCGGGCGAATCCCTCGACGTCGTCACCTTCACGCGCAAGACGCCCCTCATCGCCCTCGACGCGCCCGTGCCCCTGGAGGAGGTCGCGCCGGGTGACGCCGTGGTGGCGTTCTCGCGCCGGGCCGTGCACGAGCACCGTGAAACCCTCGTGGCCGCCGGGCGCAGCGTCGCCACCATCTACGGCGCCCTATCGCCGGAGGTCCGCCGGGCCGAGGCGACGCGGTTCCGCGACGGCGAGGCCGAGGTGCTGGTGACCACGGACGCCATCGGCATGGGGCTCAATCTCGGCCCCCTCAAGCGCGTGATCTTCGCGGCCGTCCGCAAGTGGGACGGCAGCGCGGAGCGCGCCCTCACCAATGCGGAGATTCGCCAGATCGCCGGACGGGCCGGGCGGTTCGGCCATCAGGAGGCGGGCTACGTCGCCGCCACCGACGACGACGCCATGGGGCCGGTGCGTGACGCCCTGTCGGGCGCCCCCACGGCCCCGGCCGCCGACACCCGGTTCTTCGTTCGGCCCGACCTCGCCGCCATCGAGGCGGCCGCGGCCGAACTCGGCACCGATTCGCTCAGCGCCGTCATGGCGCATTTCACCCGGGCGACCTTCTATGAGGGCTCGCCGTTCCAGCCCTCGGCCCTCGACGAGTTCCTAGGCGCCGCCGAGGCCGTGGACCAAGTCTCGTTGCCCATCCGCGAAAAATTCGCCTTCGCGGTCACGCCCATCGACCGGCGCGACCCGATCGCCGTCGCCGTGGTGGCACGCTGGCTCCAGGCCCGCGCCCTCGGCGCCTCGGTGCCGGCCCTGCGGGCCGATCCCCACGGCGATCTCGCGTATCAGGAACGCACGGTCCGCCTCGCCAGCGCCTATCTCTGGCTGGCGCGCCGCTTCCCCGACACCTTCGACGATGGCGCCGCCATGCGGGCCGTGCGCGAACGGGCGAATGCCGCCATCGAACGGACCCTGCGCGAGACGGCGACCCTGACGGTGACGCAGCGGGCGCGAATGCGGGAAACCAATGCGGCGGAGTGAGACCGGCTCAGGTTGATCGCCTCCGATCGGCAAGACGGACTGCCCCTCACGAAAGGAGAGGGGTGCCGTCCTCGCCGAGGACGCAAGGGAATCGTTCGAAACTGGTCCGGGCGCGGCGATTGCGCGGCCGCCTCACTCCACCCGCTGCCAGCCCGGCCCCGTCAGGCGCTCCTGCGGCAGGAACTTCGCCTTGTAGTCCATCTTGCGCGAGCCCTCGACCCAGTAGCCGAGGTAGAGATACGGCAGGCCGAGGTCGCGGGCGCGGCGGATGTGGTCGAGGATCATTAGGGTGCCGAGGGAGCGTTGCGCCTCCGTCGGGTCGTAGAACGAATAGACCATCGAGAGACCGTCCGACAGGACGTCCGTCAGGCACAGGGCGACGGTGGGGCCGGTGCCCCGGCCGTTGATGGCCGTGTCCGGTCCGCGCCGGCGATAGGCCACGAGGTGCGTGTCGACGTGGCTGTCCTCGATCATCATGGCGTAGTCGAGCACGGTCATGTCGACCATGCCGCCGTCGCCGTGGCGGGCGTCGAGGTAGCGCCGGAACAGGGCATAGTGCTCCGAGGCCGGGCGGTTCGGCTCCGGTGTGCCCACGAGGTCGGCGTTGCGTTGCAAGATGCGCCGCTGGCTTCCCGAGAGCACGAAATCGGCCACCACCACCCGCACGGAGATGCAGGCGCGGCAGGTCTCGCAGGCCGGCCGGTAGGCGATGGTCTGCGAGCGGCGGAACCCGCCCTGGGTCAGGATCTCGTTGAGGTCCCGGGCCCGGCGTCCGACGAGGTGCGTGAACACCTTCCGCTCCTCCTGCCCCGGCAGATAGGGGCAGGCGGACGGAGCCGTGAGATAGAATTGGGGCGTGTCGCGGGAATGGCTCGTCACAAGGTTGTTCGCTCGCGGCCTCGGGGCACGCGACGCGGCCCGAGACACGAGTGTATCCGCATCCCCCGCCGGCTCAACATCGGAAGCGCCATCGCGGATGAATTTCGTCAGGCCGTCCGCACCACGGCGAGGCCGAGGAGGAGATCGTGGCCGAGGCGACGGTCCGGACGGACGAGACCGATGACGAGATCGAGGGCCCAGAGCAGGAAGGTCGAGATCGCGACGTAGAACAGCAGCGCGTGGACGCCCGCCGTGATCATGTCGACCCGCGTTCCCGCCTGGTTCACCACTCGCAGGCCCATCATCCGCATCCCCCAGGTGCTCTGGCCGGCGCCCCCCACGGTGAGCGCGCTGTACAGGATGCCGCTCGCCGGCAGCACGGCGAACAGGGTCCAGCCGAGGCCGAAGGTGAGAACGCCCAGAACGGTGATCAGCAGGGCGAGGACGGCGGTGAAGCCGAAGATGAACAGGATGTCGAGGAGATAGGCGGCGCCACGTCCGCCGAGACTCGCCCGCACGATGGGAAACGCCATGGGCGCACCGTAGGGAGCCTGCGGACGGGGGGCATAGCCCGTGGGGGATTCGAGCATGGGGCGCTCCTCGCGCGGGGGCGAACTTGCCTCGGCTCAAGGTGGGCGCGGCACGCCCGATTCTCAAGATCCCACCCGGTGCCCCGTCATGGCTTGGCGGCAAGGGGATCGGCGGCTTCCGCCTCGGGAGTGTCGAGGTAGAAATGCTTCAGGAGGTAGAGGGCGGCCCCGTTCATCGGCCCCTGCTCGGTGGCGATCGACAGGAGTTCGGCGCCCGGCCCGAACCCGCACGTCACCCAGCGCTGGCGGGCCGCCAGGGTCGTCTGGCCCGCGACGGCATAGTCGACCCGCAGCTCGTCGGGCGTCGCGCCGGTGCCGATGCGCAGGATCCGCACGCTGGTTCCGGCCGGCGCCAGCGCCGGAACGGCCCGGCGGCAGGTGGTTGCCCGCTGCCCGTCGACGCTGCTCGCGCAGGCGGTGAGCGCGAGCAGGACGGCGAGGCCGCCATGGGTCGGCTTCACGCCCCGGCGCGCAGGTGCTCGGCCACGCGCGGGGCGTAATAGGTGAGCACGCCGTCGGCGCCCGCGCGCTTGAAGGCCAGCAGGCTTTCCAGCATGGCGCGCTCGCCGTCGAGCCAGCCGTTGCGGGCGGCGGCCTCGATCATCGCGTACTCGCCCGACACCTGATAGGCGAAGGTCGGCACGCCGAACTCGTCCTTCACCCGGCGGATGATGTCGAGATAGGGCAGGCCCGGCTTCACCATCACCGAATCGGCGCCCTCGGCGATGTCGAGGGCGACCTCGCGCAGGGCTTCTGACGAGTTGCCGGGGTCCATCTGGTAGGTGCGCTTGTCACCGACGAGCGCCGCCTGGGTGCCGATGGCGTCGCGGAACGGGCCGTAGAAGGCGCTCGCGTACTTCGCCGCGTAGGCCATGATCTGCACGTCGCGGAACCCCGCCCGGTCGAGGCCGGTGCGGATGGCGCCGACGCGCCCGTCCATCATGTCGGACGGGGCGATGATGTCGGCGCCGGCTTCCGCCTGGATCAGGCTCTGCTCCACGAGGAGCGCCACGGTCTCGTCGTTGAGGATGGCGCCGTCCTGCAGCAGGCCGTCATGGCCGTGGCTGGTATAGGGGTCGAGGGCGACATCGGTCATGAGGCCGAGCTCGGGCACGGCCCGCTTCACCGCCCGGACGGCCCGGCATACGAGGTTGTCGGGGTTGAGGGATTCGGAGCCGGTGGCGTCGCGCAAGGACGGCTCGGTGTAGGGAAAGAATGAGATCGCCGGAATGCCGAGGCGGGCGGCCTGCTCGGCCGAGCGCACGATCTCGTCGACGCTGAGGCGCTCGACGCCCGGCATCGACGCGATGGGCTCGCGCCGGTTCGTCCCCTCGACGATGAACAGCGGCCAGATCAGGTCGTCCACCGTCAGGGTATGCTCGCGCACGAGGCGGCGCGACCAGGCCGATTTGCGGTTGCGGCGCGGGCGCTGGGTGATGGTGAGCGCCGTGGGGCGGGCGCTGTCCGCGGCGGCTTCGCGGGCGAGGGGGCGCGGGGTCGGGGTTTCGTCGGGCATGGGTTCATCCGGACCTGCCGCATCGCCAGGGATGCGAGGTCCGCCCGCCTATCACATCCGTGAAAGGCCCCGAAACCCGGCCCGCCGTCGCAGCGCCCTCCGGGGCGGGAGATTGACGGGCCGGGCGGAAACTTCGTCTATGCCGGCGATCCTCGGGAAGGAGACGCCATGGTGGGCGCGGAAAACATCACGGGCGCGGACGACGATATCCTGTTCGCGCGCCACGGCGCGGCGGGCCTCATCACCCTGAACCGGCCGCGCGCCCTCAACGCCCTCTCGCTGGCGATGATCCGGGCGATGCACGCCCGGTTGTCGGCCTGGGCGACGGACGACACCGTCACCCGGGTGGTGGTGCGGGGCACCGGGGGCCGTGCCTTCTGCGCCGGCGGCGACGTGCGGGCGATCCATGCCCTCGCCACGGCCGGACGGGACGCCGAGGTCGATGCGTTCTGGCACGGCGAATACGCCCTCGACGCCCTGGTGCAGGGCTACGACAAACCCATCGTGTCCCTCATCGACGGGATCGCCATGGGCGGCGGCAACGGCATCTCGCTCCATGGCCGGCACAGGATCGCGGCGGAGGGCTACCGCTTCGCCATGCCGGAGGTCGGCATCGGCTTCTTTCCCGACGTGGGCATGACCCATGCCCTGCCGCGCCTGCCCCACCGCGCGGGCCACTACCTCGCCCTCACGGGGGCGACCATCGGCCCCGGCGATGCCCTGGCCCTCGGACTGGCGACCCACGCCGTGCCCGCCGCCCGCTTCGACGACCTCGTGGCCGATCTCGCCCTCGGGGACGACGTCGCCGACACCCTGGCGGCGTATGCGGACACCCCGCCGCCGCCGGGGCCGGTGATGGCCCACCGCGCCCTCATTGACGCCTGTTTCTCGGAAGCCGATGTTCCCGGCATCCTCTCGCGGCTCGACGCCGCCGCGCATGACGGCTCCCTGTCCGCCGCGGACGCCGCCTTCGCGCGGGAAACCGCCGCCCTGATGCGGACCCGCTCGCCGACCAGCCTCTGCATCGCCCACCTTCAGATGCAACGCGGTGCCGCGATGTCTTTTGCCGCCTGCATGGCCGCCGAAGCCCGCCTCGCCGCGTTTCTGATGCGGGGACACGACTTCTTCGAGGGCGTCCGCGCGGCCCTCATCGACAAGGACGGCGCGCCGGTGTGGAATCCGGCGCGCCTGGACGACGTCGACGGGGCGGCCATCCGGTCCGCCTTCGAGGGATCGAACGGTTTGGCGCCAAGCGCCCCGTGACGCGGCGATCCCGGACGGATGCCGGGCGCGATGGGGACCACACGAGAGGACGGAGCGAACGTGCGCAGTTTGACCAAGGTGAGCGCCACGCGGGACGGCCGTGGACGCACCCAGGAGAGCGACGACCGGATCGAACGCGCGGTCCGTTCCCCCCGGGCGGGGTGGGACGTGGTGCTGGTGTGGTTCATGCGCCTCACCGCCCTGGTCTGGCTCGCCAAGGCGGTGGCCAACTGGGCCGCGATCCTCGACGTGCTGCCCGGCGCGCCGCCCTTCGCGTCCGAGGCGAGCGCGCGCCAGACGGTGATCGTCTATTTCGCGATCATCGACGCCATGGCGGCCGTCGGCCTCTGGCTCACGAGCGCCTGGGGCGGCGTCGTCTGGCTGCTCGCCGCCACCTCTGCGCTGACGCTCGCGCTGTTGACCCCACATCTTCTGCCGATGTCGGTGCCGCATCTTGCCGGAGAGGCAAGCATCGTGGCGGCCTACTTCGTTTTATCTTGGCTTTCGGCGCGCGAAATCCGGTAAACGAAGCCTTTCGCGAATCGCTTCATCTTGCGTTTACCGACAGAGGTAAATCGCAAATTCATCGTATCGCTTAAACCGTCTTTCATCCGAGGTGCCTAGGTTGGGTTCATGAGCGGTGGCGATGAACACCGGCCCTGCAACCCGAAGATCTGACGAGGCCAGCGATGAAGTCCCAGGCAGCCAAGGTTAGCGAAACGAATACCGCCCCCGAAGCCGCGCCGCACGGGTCCTATCTGGAGGCCCTCCACCTCGTGGAGCGCCTGCACCGCCGCCTCCTCGACGTGATCAAGGACGAGTTCGAGCGCCGCGAGCGCGAGGACGTCAACAGCGTCCAGGCCCTGCTGCTCTACAACATCGGCGACAAGGAACTCACGGCGAGCGAGCTGCGCACGAAGGGCTACTATCTCGGCTCCAACGTCTCCTACAACGTCAAGAAGCTCGTCGAGGCCGGCTACCTCCACCATGCCCGCTCGACCACGGACCGCCGCTCGGTGCGGATCAGCCTCACGGAGAAGGGCCGGCAGATCCACGACATCATCCAGAGCCTCTACGACAAGCACGCCCGCACCATTCAGCCCATCGGCGGTATCTCGGACGACGATTTCGGCCGCATGAACACCGCCCTGAGCCGCCTCGAGCGCTTCTGGACCGACCAGATCCGCTACCGTCTGTAAGGAGCGGTCCGATCGATCGGCGCGACGGGCTCCCCCGAAAGCAAGGGCAAGCCGCCACCGAAGGCCGCATGGATCACGCGGCGGTGCCGGCTGGGGGGCCGGCGCGACCGCGCCGCCCCCGGGATGATGGGCCCGAGGCTACTTGCCCAGGGGCACGCCCTTGGTGGTGAAACGCGGCGCGCCCGGATGGCGCATCGCACGCTGCGGGCCGCCGGGCTTGCCCGTGCCGGAGGGCTGCGTCGACGGCACGAGCTGATCCGGCCGGGGGCCGATGAGGTCGGCCCGCCCCATGGCCCGCAGGGCTTCGCGCAGGACGGGCCAGTTCTCGGGGTCGTGATAGCGCAGGAACGCCTTGTGCAGGCGGCGCTGGCGCAGCCCCTTGATGGCGTCGACGGGTTCGCTGCCGCCGCGCCGCACACCCTGAAGCGGGTTGATCTCCGTGTGATACATGGTCGTCGCCGTCGCCATGGGGGACGGCAGGAACGTCTGGACCTGATCGGCGCGGTAGTCGTTCTTCTTGAGCCAGAGGGCGAGGTTCAGCATGTCCTCGTCGGTGGTGCCCGGATGCGCCGCGATGAAATACGGAATCAGGTAGTATTTCTTGCCGGCCTTCTTGGCGGCGGCCTCGAACATCTCCTTGAAACGGTCGTAGGTGCCGATGCCCGGCTTCATCATCAGGTCGAGGGGACCCCGCTCCGTGTGCTCGGGCGCGATCTTGAGCCGGCCGCCGACATGGTGGGTGACGAGCTCCTCGACATATTCGGGGCTGCGAACCGCGAGGTCGTAGCGCACGCCGGAGGCCACCATGACCTTCTTGACACCCTCGACCTCGCGCACCTTGCGGTAGAGCCGGATCAGGTCGTCGTGGGAGGTGTTGAGGTTCGGGCAGATGTCCGGGAAGACGCAGGACGGCAGCCGGCAGGCCGCCTCGATCTTCGGGTCCTTGCAGGCCATCCGGTACATGTTGGCGGTGGGTCCGCCGACGTCAGAGATCACCCCGGTGAAGCCCGGCGTCTTGTCGCGGATCAACTCGATCTCGCGCAGGATCGACTCCTCCGAGCGGTTCTGGATGACGCGGCCCTCGTGCTCGGTGATGGAGCAGAAGGTGCAGCCGCCGAAGCAGCCGCGCATGATCGTCACCGAGAACTTAATCATGTCCCAGGCGGGGATCTTGGCGTCGCCGTAGGACGGATGCGGCGCGCGGGCGTAGGGGAGGTCGTAGACCGCATCCATCTCCGCGCTGGTGAGGGGGATCGGCGGCGGGTTCAGCCACAGGTCGCGGTCGCCGTGGCGCTGAACGAGGGGGCGGGCGTTACCGGGGTTGGCCTCCCGGTGCAGCACGCGGGATGCGCGGGCATACGCCTCCTTGTCGTCCTTGACCTCGTCGTAGGCGGGGAGCCGGATCACGGTCTCGCCCGGCCGGCGGGCGGCGGCCTCGTCGGCCGATTCGAGGTCGTCGGCGGGCAGCTCGGTGAAGTGCTCGGGCACGCGCCGGAACAGGGCGACCCCCCGGACGGAATCGAGGTCCTTCGGCGCCGCGCCGGCGGCCATGCGGTTCGCCACCTCGATCACGGCGCGCTCGGCATTGCCGTAGAGGAGGAGATCGGCCTTGGCGTCCGCCAGGATCGAGCGACGCACTTTGTCGGACCAGTAATCGTAATGGGCGATGCGCCGCAGTGACGCCTCGATGCCGCCGAGGATGATCGGCACGTCCTTGTAGGCTTCGCGACAGCGCTGCGTGTAGACGATGGTGCAGCGGTCCGGGCGGGCGCCGCCCTCGCCGCCGGCCGTGTAGGCGTCGTCGCTGCGCAGGCGGCGGTCCGCCGTGTAGCGGTTCACCATCGAATCGAGGTTGCCGCCGGTGACACCGAAGAACACCCGCGGCCTGCCGAGCACCTTGAACGGTTCCGCCGAGTGCCAATCGGGCTGCGCGATGATGCCGACCCGGAAGCCCTGCGATTCGAGCAGCCGGCCGATGATCGCCATGCCGAAGCTCGGGTGATCGACATAGGCGTCCCCCGTCACCAGGACGATGTCGCAGGCATCCCAGCCCAGGGCGTCCATCTCGGCGCGGCTCATGGGCAGAAACGGCGCCGCCTTTCTGGGCGGCGGCTTGAAGGCGAAGAGCGCCGGGACGGGGGCGGGGGCGGCGGAAGCTTGGAGTTCCATGGCGCCTGCATACGCCGCTCTGCCCGCAAGCTCAACGAACCGCGAACGTGGCGCGGTCATCCGCAAATCGGTCGGGTCCGGCGGCCCCCTGGCGGGGCATCGGTTCGATCCGGCCCGCCGAGGCCCGGCCTCCGGGAAAGCCGCACCGTCGAAGCCGAAAGAATCAGGCTCCGGTCAATTCGCCCGGGGCCGGGACCCTCGTGCTGAGACGCAACCACTTCGTTCATGCGCCAGAGCACGAGGCTTTTGTTTTTGCATCAATTTTCCCAGACACGGCTGGAGCCTCGGTCTGGATCGATGCACGAGACGTGGCGCCGGTCGGCACGCGCCGTTCCGGTTCCCGGCCGCCCACGGCTTCGGCCAGCAGCTCGGCCACGAGATCGGCCTGGGAGACGATGCCGACGAGGCGGTCGTCGGGGCCCACGACGGGGAGGTGGGACAGGCCGGCATCCTGCATCCACGGCACGAGGTCGGCGATGGGCGTCTCGGGGCGGACGGAGCGGACCGGGCTCGTCATGATGTCCTCGACGCTGCCATGGGGGGCACGGCCCCGCGCCAGGGTGAGGGCGAGGCGGCGTACGAGGCCGAGGCGGGGGCCGGGGCGCTCCCACACGGTCTTGTCCAGGAGGTCGGTCTGCGTGACGATGCCGAGGATGCGGGCGGCCTCGTCGGTCACGGGCAGGGCCTTGACCCGGTGGTGGCGCAGGAGATTGAGCGCCTCCTGCAGGGGCGCGTGCGGGGCGATGCCGACGACGTGGCGGGACATGATCGTCGCGCAGGTGATCGGGCCGGCGGCGCGGCGGCGATAGGCTTCGAGTTGGACTTGCGCCAGGATCGCCGCGAGGTCGTCGCGGCCGATGTCGAGAACCTGATCGTAGGCCTTGAGCACCGTGTCGAGGTCGGCCGGGGTGGCGCCGCCGCGCGTCGCGGGGGCGGGATCGCCGGTGCCGTGGGCATCCGCCCGCCCATGCGGGTAGGTGCGTCCCGTGAGGTTGTTGAACGCGAGGGCGACGGCGAGGAGCAGGAGCGAATTCGCGCCCACGGGCCACAGGACGAATCCGTAGCCGAGATCGTGAATGGCCGGGCCGCCCAGCACCGCCGTGAGCGCGATGGCGCCGCTCGGCGGATGCAGGCAGCGTAAGCTCATCATCAGGCCGATGGCGACCCCGATGGCGACCGCCGCCGCCAGGACGGGATCGGCGATGAGCCTCGCCGCTGTGACGCCGACGAGGGCCGCCACGAGGTTGCCGCCCAGGATCGACCAGGGCTGCGCCAGGGGGCTTGCCGGCACGGCGAAGAGCAGCACCGCCGAGGCGCCCATGGGGGCGATGAGCGCCGGCAGGGCGGGGGCCGGCCCGAGGGCGAGGCGGGCGACGAGCCCCGTCACCAGGATGCCGACCAGGGCGCCGACCGCCGAGCGCAGGCGCTCGCGGGCGCTCGGCGGTGGCGCGTCGGGCAAGAGGAGGCGGAGGGACAGGCGCATGTCGCGATGGGCCTTGGAGTTCGGGGACGTCCTTTGGGGATCGGCTGCGAGAGACCGGGGGACGTTTTCTAGGCGACTGGCGCCCCTGGCGTCGAGGAAGGAGGGAGCCTTTCCGCTCCGCTTGCGGGGAGAGGGGAATGCGCACACAGGTTTCGTCCAGAAACGCGGACGGCGCGCCCTCGGGGGGACGCGCCGCCGCGCTCGTGGCCGAAGCCGGTCCTCAGACCGCGCGGGCCTGATGCAGATGCTCGATCTGCTGCTGGGTGTAGCCGAGGTCGAGCAGGACCTCGTCGGTGTGTTCGCCGAGGAGCGGCGAGGCCTTGATTTCGACGCTCATGTCCGAAAACTTGATGGGGCTTCCCACCGTCAGGTACGAGCCGAGCTTCGGGTGCGGCACCTCGACGACGGTGCCACTCGCCCGCAGGGACGGATCGACGGAGAGTTCCTTCATGGAGAGCACCGGCGCGCACGGGATGTCGTAGGTGCGCAGGATGTCGACGGCCTCGAACTTGGTCTTGTCGGCGAGCCAGGCTTCGATGATGCCGAAGATGTCGAAGATCTTGTCCTGACGGGCCAGCGGGGTGTTGTAGGCCGGATCGTCGATCCACTCCTCGCGGCCGAGCACCCGGCAGATCGGCGCCCAGGCGTGACCCTGGATGGTGAAGTAGATGTAGGCGTTGGGATCGGTCTCCCAGCCCTTGCACTTCAGCACCCAGCCGGGCTGGCCGCCGCCGCCCGCGTTGCCGCCGCGCGGCACCACGTCGGTGAACTGGCCGTTGGGGTACTGGGGATATTCCTCGAGGTAGCCGATGGCATCGAGGCGCTGCTGGTCGCGCAGCTTCACGCGGCAGAGGTTGAGCACGCTGTCCTGCATGGAGACCGCGACCTTCTGGCCGGTGCCGGTCTTGTTCTTCTGGTGGAGCGCCGTGAGGATGCCGATGGCGAGATGCATGCCGGTGTTGGAGTCACCGAGTGCCGCGGCGCTGACGGTGGGCGGGCCGTCCCAGAAGCCCGTGGTGGAGGCAGCACCCCCGGCGCACTGCGCCACGTTCTCGTAGACCTTCAGGTCCTCGTAATGGTGGCCGTCGGAAAAGCCCTTCACCGAGGCGAGGATCATGCCCGGGTTGAGCTCCTGGATGCGGGCCCAGGAGAAGCCCATGCGGTCGAGGGCGCCGGGGCCGAAATTCTCCACCATCACGTCGGATTGCTTGATCAGCGTCTCCAGCACTTCCTTGCCCTCGGGGGTCTTGGTGTCGAGGGTGAGCGAACGCTTGTTGGAGTTCAGCATGGTGAAGTAGAGGGCGTCCGCATCCGCGACGTGACGCAGCTGCGTGCGGGTGACGTCGCCGGCGCCGGGCCGCTCGACCTTGATCACGTCGGCGCCGAACCAGGCGAGCAACTGCGTGCAGGCGGGGCCGGCCTGGACGTGGGTGAAATCGATGATCTTGATGCCCTCGAGCGGCTTCGTCATGGCGCGTTCTCCCGTTTGGATCGGTTGTGGAATCGAAAGGCGCGGTCCGCTTGGCGCGGGCTCTGCTGTTGGCCGTGAGGCAGTCGGCCCCGGAGGGACCGCCGACCCTTGCGGTCGGTATGGCCGCGCCCTCAGGGGGCGCGGGATTCGAGTTCGGCGAGGCGGCGGCGAAGATCGCGCTCCTCGGTCCAGCGACGGGTCTCGTCGCGGATGATGGCGACGATGCCCGTCACGGCGCCGTCCGGGCCGTGCAGCATCGCCACCGTGAAGGCGATGGAGAGGGCGTGGCCGTCCTTGTGGATCGCCGGCACCCGCAGGACGTCGGCGCCGTACTTCGTGATGCCGGTGCGCATGGTCTCGGCGTAGCCGTCCCAGTGGCGGCGGCGCTGGCGCTCCGGGGTGATGATGTCGAGGGAGCGGCCGAGCGCTTCCTCCGCCGGGTAGCCGAAGATCCGGGTCGCAGCGGCGTTCCAGACCACGATGGCGCCGGACGGGTCCGACACCACCACGGCGTCTCCGAGGGCCCCCACCAGGGCGGCGAAGTCGATGGCCTGGGGCAAAGACTCACCGGGCAGGGCCTCACCGGACTCCGCCATGGCTCAAGCCACGTCGACGGGGGATTTGTTGCAGAGCAGTGCACGCTTTCGCAAGTGCAGCGAAGAGGCGGCGCCTTGAAGGATGGGGCTGTCCAAGTGCATGGTCGCTTCCTCCGGGCCTTCCATCTCCACCGGGCCGGATGCGGCACGACGAGACTTTAGGCGGGTCTGACGAGGACTTGTCGCGGGCCTTGCTTTTTCTGTCGGCCCGTTGTTGGTATTTGGTATGCCAAGCATGTCCGACTGTCAACCGACTTCGCCGTTCCCTGTCGAGGCCACCGAGGTGACCACGGGGCCTCCCCAGCTTCCCGATGGCGATCCGGCCGTGGGCCGAGGCCCCGGCATCCGCATCACCCAGGAGGCGGCCTACCGCTTCACCGTGGATTTCGGCGACCTCGTCCCCGGGCTCGCCGTGGACGAGGCGCCGCCGGCCGGGGAGGGGGCGGGGCCGTGCCCAGAGCAGCTCCTCGTGGCGGCGGTGTCGAACTGCTTGTGCGCCAGCCTCGTCTTCGCCCTCGGCAAGTTCCGCCAGGAGGCCCACGGCGTGCGGGCGGACGCCCATTGCCGGATCGTGCGCAATGCGGCCGGGCGCCTGCGCATCGGCGGCATCGAGGTCGCCATCGCGTTGGGGGAACCGGCCGAGAACCTGCCGCGCCTCGACCGGGTGCTCGAACAATTCGAACGCTTCTGCACCGTGTCGCAGAGCGTCGAGGCCGGCATTCCCGTCACCGTCTCCGTCGCCGACGCGACGGGGCGGCGCCTGCGTTGAGGAGAATCCAAAGATGTCGGACACTGAGCACGGGCGCGCCCACGAGCCCGAAGACCTCGCCCGCCTGTTCAACGCCCGCGCCAATGCGGGCGATGTCGCGGGTTTGGTCGCCCTGTACGAACCGGACGCGGTGCTGGCGGTGGGGGCCGTCGTCGCCACGGGGCATACGGAGATTCGCGGCTTCTATGCCGATCTCCTCGCGCGCAAATCCGAGTTTCCCGCCGCCGAGACCCTGCCGTCCCTGCGCAACGGCGACCTCGCCCTCACCTTCGCGCGCTTGCCGAACGGCGTCGTCTCCTGCGAGGCGGCCCGGCGCCAAGCGGATGGGTCCTGGCTGTGGGCCATCGACCAGCTCAAGATCAAACCCCTCGCGCCCGCGACCGCCTCATGAGCGAGGCGATTCCCCTTCCGCCGGAACTCACGGGGCGCCTCGGCTTCGTCCACCGCCTGCCCGTGGCCGCTCCCCTGCCGCCAGGGCGTCATGACCTCGGTCTGTTCGACACCCGCGATGCCGTGCTGGTGGTGCCGGAGGGGCTCGTCCCCGGCCGGCCCGTGCCCCTGGTGGTGCTGTTCCATGGCGGCGGCGGCAGCGCGACGCGGATCCTGCCGATGCTGGAAGCCCATGCCCAGGCCGAACGCTTCCTCCTCCTCGTGCCCCAATCCCTGCTCCCGACCTGGGATCTGGTGATCGGCGGCCACGGCCCCGACCGCGAGCGGGTCTCCGAGGCGCTCGCGGCGGTGCAGGCGCGTTTTCCCCTCGATCCGACCCGGTTCGTCTTCGCGGGGCATTCGGATGGCGGCAGCTACGCCCTGTCCCTCGGCCTCGCCAACGGCGACGCGGTCACCCACATCATCGCATCGTCGGCGGGGTTCCTGTCGGTGCATGCCCAGGTCGGGGCGCCGCGGATCTTCGTATCCCACGGCACGCGCGACGAGCAGATTCCCATCGCGCGGAGCGCCCGGCCGCATGTGGCGCAACTGCGTGCGGCCGGCTACGCGGTCACGAGCGTCGAGTATGACGGCCCGCACGCCCATCAGCCCGAGATCGTGGCGCAGGCGGTGGCCTTCGCCATGGGGTAACGGGATTCCGCAAGGATCATCCCTTCGGCGGGTGTCGGGCGGAGCCCGACCGGGCGTCCTCGGCGCACAGAACCGCGAGGTCGTCGTCCGTCACCGCCTCCAGGGGCCGGGCGATGCGATGGGCGCGGGTCGGTTCACCGTCCCGCATCACCAGAACCAGGGTTTCCCGGTCGGGACAGCAGGCCTGAGCGCAGGCGACCTCGTTCACCGAGAGGGTGTCGGCCTCGGCGAGGCCGAGGCGGACGACGAGATCGGCCTTGATCGCGGCGATGCGGGCCGAGCGGGCGGCGTTGCGGACGCGCAGGTCCGCCCGGCTCATGAACCCCATCAGGCGGCGCCGCGCTGCCAGACCGGGAACGGATCGGGCAGGTGCTCGAACGCCGCCGGATCGAAGCGCCGGGGCTCGGCCGGGCCGACGAGGCAGGCATCGAGGGCCGCCGTGATGGCGTCGCGGTCCATGCCGGTGCCGATGAACACGAGTTCCTGGCGCCGGTCGCCCCAGACGTCGCTCCACACGTCCTGGATGCGCTCGGCGAAGACGTCCGCTTCGGGCCAGCGGGCCCGGGGTACGGCGGCCCACCAGAAGCCCATGGCGCCGACCTTGGCGACGGCCCCCGCCAGGGAGAATTCCCCAACCCAGTTCGGCCGCGTCGCCAGCCAGAAATGGCCCTTGGCGCGAATCAGGCCCGGCCAGGTGGCGTGGACGAACCGGTCGAACTTCTCCGGGTCGAAGGGGCGACGCGCCCGGTAGACGAAGGAGCTGATGCCGTATTCCTCCGTCTCGGGCACGTGCTCGTGGGCGCCGTAGAGTTCCTTGAACCACAGGGGGTGTTCCTGCGCCTTCTCCTCGTCGAAGAGGCCGGTGTTCAGGATCGCCCCCGGGGCGACGCGGCCCTGGCTCGCCTCGACGATGCGGGCGTCGCCATTGAGGCCCCGCACCACGGAGCGCACCAGGGCGAGCTGGTCGGGCGAGACGTCGGCGGCCTTGTTGATGACCACGACGTCGGCGAACTCGATCTGCTCGACGAGGAGATCGACCAGGGTGCGGGTGTCCTCCGCCCCCGCCGTCTCGCCGCGCTGGCGCAGGAAGTCCTCCGAGCCGTAATCCCGCAGGAGGTTCACGGCGTCCACCACCGTCACCATGGTGTCGAGGCGCGCGACGTCGGAGAGCGACTGCCCGGCCTCGTCCCGGAACGAGAAGGTGCTGGCCACCGGCAGGGGTTCGGCGATGCCCGTGCCCTCGATGAGCAGGTAATCGAACCGGCCCTCCTCGCAGAGGCGGCGCACTTCCGCCAGGAGGTCGTCCCGCAGGGTGCAGCAGATGCAGCCGTTGGTCATCTCCACGAGGCGCTCGTCCGTGCGCGACAGGTCGGCGCCCCCGGCCCGAACGAGGTCGGCGTCGATGTTCACCTCGCTCATGTCGTTGACGATGACGGCGACGCGGCGACCCTCGCGGTTGTTCAGAATATGGTTGAGGAGGGTGGTCTTTCCCGCGCCGAGGAACCCGGTGAGAACGGTCACCGGAAGGCGGGCATCGGAACTCTGCATCGGGGCTCTACCCAGGAATTGTTATGATATAACATATCTACACAACAGGCTCCGTCGTCCCGTGTCAACCGAGGTCGGGGGAGGGCAGAAACGAAAAGGGGCCGGACTTGCGTCCGACCCCGTGGTTCCGATGGAAGGGTGTTGGCGTCAGGCGGTGACGATGCGGGGCGCCTGGACGGTCTCGGGGGCGATCTGCGCTTGCGCCACGACCCGCTTGCGCCAGGGCTTGAGCACCGCGATGGCCAGCAGCGAGGCGAGCATGTTGGCGCCGGCCGCGACGAGGAACACGCCGTCCCAGCTTCCCGTGGCCTGCTGCAGGTAGTTCGCCACCGGGACGAGGAGGGCGGCCGTCCCCTTGGCGGTGTAGAGCAGGCCGGCATTGGTGGCGGCGAACTTGGTGCCGAAGGTGTCGGTGCAGGTGGAGGGGAACAGGGAGTAGATCTCACCCCAGGCGAAGAACACGAAGCCCGAGAGCAGCACGAACCACAGGGGATCGTG
>NZ_FOPM01000033.1 GCF_900113485.1 Methylobacterium gossipiicola | reverse complement strand
CCAGCGTCGTCGCCGCGCGGCCCGCCACTCTCGGTGGTCTTCACGCTCTGGCTGTCGAGCACGGCCGCCATCGGAGAGGCCGCGCGACCGGCCCGCTCCCGGTCGGCCATGACCAGGGCATCGTTGATCCGCCCGAACAATCACTCGTCCCGCCAGCGCGCGAAGGAACCAAACGTCGTGCTGCGCGGAGGGAGATCCTTAGGGATCAACCGCCACGCGATGCCGCCCCGCAACTCGCCAAAGATGGCATGTCCAGATCAGGCTTCAGCACCCTTCTGGAACCACCGCCATCCCGGCCACTCAACCCAGGCCAGACATTCTCGGACGGGCTCTGAGGGATAACCGTATCAACCCAACCTCCGCGCCAGAACCTGCGTGATGGTGATTTAAGCGAGGAAGCGCGCGTTGTCCGTGGCTCCATCAACGGGGCGATGGCGGTGGGGTCGCTGGTACACAAAGCGGCGTATCTGAGGGCCGCTCCGGTACGGCTTTGATTTGCCCTGGTCCCTTGTCGATTTGCCTTCTCAGGTCGGGTGCAGCGGGCGAGGCGTTGCGGAATCCGGACCGGCGAACGTGTGGACGGCGTCCGCATGGACGATGGTGGCGGGACGGTGCGCCACGATCACCCGGGTCATGCGCAGGTCCCGGAGGGCGGACGCGATGGCGGCCTCGGTGGCCTCGTCGAGGTGGCTCGTCGCCTCGTCGAGGAACAGGATTTCCGGGCGCCGGTAGAGGGCGCGTGCGAGGATCACCCGCTGCTTCTGGCCGCCCGAGAGGGTCGAGCCCATATCGCCCACCAGGGTCTCGAACCCCATCGGGGTGCGCCGGATATCCGCCAGGATCGCGGCCCGCGCCGCGCATTCCTCGATCCAGCCGGGATCCGGCCGCTCGTCGAAGCAGGCGATGTTCTCCGCGATGGACCCGGCGAACAGGCCGTCATTCTGCATCACCCCGGCGATGCGGCGGCGATAGGCGCTCGGACCGAGGGTCCGCAGGTCCTGGCCGTCGATGAGCACGCTGCCTTCGCTCGCCGGCAGCAGGCCCATCATCACCTTCATGAGGCTCGACTTGCCGCACCCCGAAGGCCCCGTGATGGCAAAGCTCGCGCCCGGGGCGATGTCGAGATCGAGATCGCGAAAAATCCAGGGCTCGTCGGCGCCGTAGCGCAGGGCGAGGCCCCGCACGGCGACGGCACCCTTCGCCCCACCCGTTCCGATGACGGCGGGGTTCGAGAGTGTCGGCGGGACGATGGCCTGCTCCTCGGGCTCGCTCAGCACGATGTCCGACAGGCGGTCGGTCTGGACGTTGAGCATGCGCAGCTGGAAGCCCGACTGGATGAGGTTGCCGATGCGCTGGGAGAACTGATCGCGATAGGCCAGGAAGGCCACCAGCATGCCGAGGCTCATCGACTGGTCGATGACCGCGCGGGCGCCGAGGACGAGGAGGAGCAGGCGGTCGACCCCGAACAGCAATTCGTTGGCGCGACCGAACACGAGGTCGAGGCGCTGCAGCCGCAGGCGCGCATTCACCGCGGTGACGAAGTGGTTCATCCACGTGCCGCTGCGGCGCTCACGCAGGTCGAGGAGCTTCACGCTCGCCATGCCGCGAACGGTCTCGATGAAGTGCGATTGCTGGCGCGCTTCGGCGACGATGGCCTCCTCGGTCCCCTCCCGGTAGGAGGCATAGGCGAAGATCCGGAGCGCCGTCGTCAGGGCCGTCGAGGCGACGACGAGAACGGCGAGCCATCCGCCATAGACCACCAGCATGGCGAGCATGCCCAGCGACATGATCCCGTCGAGCACCGCCTGGACGAGGTCCGTGGTGATGCCCTTCTGGATCGTCGCCAGGGCGCCGAACCGCGAGATCACGTCGCCGACATGGCGCTTCTCGAAATAGTCGAGGGGCAGGCGCGAGAGATGGCCGAACAGGCTTCCCGACCATTGCAGGTTGAGTTCCGTGCCCGTGACCATGATCGCCCAGGTTCGGGCGACGGAGAGCACGAGTTGCACGACGAGGAGCAGCGCCAGCCCGACCGCCACCACGAGGAGCAGGTCGAGATCGGCATTCACGATCACCTCGTCGATGACGATCTGCGAGGCGATCGGCATCAGGATCGCCACGAGTTCGATCCCGAGCGACAAAGCGAGGATCTGCGCGAGGGCCGGGCGGAGGCCGCCGATGGTTCGGAACAGATCGCGCAGGACGAGGCCGCGTCGGCGCTTCGTGCGGACGAACTGCGTCGTGGGCGTCGTCTCCAGGGCGACGCCGGTGAAGTCCCGCGACACCTCCGCGAGGGTGAGGCGGCGGCGGCCCCGCGCCGGATCGTGAATCGTGATCCCGTTCGCCCGCACCTCCGTGAGCACCACGAAGTGGTTCAGGCCCCAATGCAGGATGCAGGGCGTCTTGAGGCGGGCGAGATCCTTCAGCTCGATCCGCACGGCGCGGGTGGCGAGGCCCATCGACCCGGCGAGGTCGATGAGGTTGCGCAGGGTCATGCCCTTCAGGGACACAGCATGGCGCCGCCGCATCTGCCCGAGATCGACGTGGTGGCCATGGGAGCCCAGCACCATGCCGAGGCAGGCCATGCCGCATTCGGCGGCCTCGGCCTGGAGCAGCACGGGCACGCGCCGGCCGAAACCGAACTGCAGGTCGGTGAGCAGGTTCAAGGGTTCACTGTCCCCGGGTCACGAGATCGACGCTGCGCTTGACCCGGTAGAGCGGATCGAGGAGCCATCGATAGAGCGGGCGCTGTTCGAGGGCGATGTCGGCCTCCACCCGCATGCCCGCCTCGAGGCGCCGGCGCTCGCCATAGGCAATGACGGAGTCCTCGTCCGGGCGGACGATGATGCGATAGATGCCGTCGCCGCCCTTGGCCCGGCCGGGTTCCGGCGCGTCGGCGGCCTCCAGGGGCGCGCGCGTCACTTCCGAGACCACACCGCGATAGAGGCCGAAGCGCTGGAACGGAAACGCCGCGTAGCGCAGCATCACCGGCTCGCCGCTGTCGATGAAACCGATGGCGGAGGATTCGACGAAGAGATTGGCCTGGAGCCGGCCCTCGCTCGGCAGCAGGGTGAGCAGCGTGGCCCCGGCGGCCACACCCTGGCCGGCCTGAACCCGGATCGAGGTCAGAACGCCCGCCTCCGGTGCCCGCACCTCGATGCCGCGCCGGGCCTCGCTCTCGGCCCGCTGCTGTTCGAGCTGGGCGGCGGTCCGGTCCATCTCGGCGAGATCGCGGGCGAGCTTGTCGTCGAAGGTGGCGAGGTTGGATTGCAACTCGCCGATCTTGCCCTTGAGTTGCAGGTTCGAATTGCGGAACTGGGCGAGTTGCGAACTGGCCTGAAGGTAGAGGTAATTCTGGTTCTGCAGGTCGGCGGAGCGCGCGAACCCGTCGCCCACGGCTTTCGCCAGAACGTCGACGCGCTCCTTCAGGGGTGGCACCAGCTTCTCCTGCAGACGGACCTGCTCCTCGAGCTGGCGCGACTGGGATTGCAGATTCTCGATCTGCTCCGTCAGCGCCCGCTTCTCCGTCTCGGCCATGGCGGCGCGCAGGGTCGCCTGCGTCTCGATGCTGGCCTTCTGGCGCGCGAGCTGATCGATGATGCGCTGCTGGGTCGGGCCGCTGGCCGAGACCGCGTCGAGGTCGAGGGTGTAGAGGAGCTGCCCGCGCTTCACCCGGTCGCCTTCCTTGACGGCGGCGCTGCCGACCCGGCCGGCCACGGGGCTCGCCACGGTCATGAGGCCGACATCGGGGGTCAACATGCCGGAGGCATGGACGCGCCGGGTGTAGGTGCCGAGGGTGACGTAGAGCCCGGCCGCGACGATCATCCCGACGGTGACGCCCGCGACCATGCGGATCGAGACCGGCTGGACGATCCGGGCCTCGCCGAGCCAGGACTCCTTGCGCGCCTCGGCGACCTCGGCGCGAAACAACGGCGACGTCATTGCGGGTGGCGTTTCTCCGAGTCGATGCGGGCGGACGAGCGTCGCGTCGAGGGGCATCCGACGCGAAGGAGCGGCAAGCTCCGAAAAGCTTGCCGCCCGAAGCCGGGGTCGTCCGCCACGGCGGACGGACGCCCCCGAGCCCGTCTACTTTCCGCCGACGAGTCCGCCAGCGAGACCACCGACGGCGCCGACCAATCCGCCGACGAGACCGCTCACGAGGCCACCGACCTGATCGACGGTGCCGGACACTGCGCCGAGTTCACCCGAGAGGTCGAGATCGAGGCCAAGGCCCAGGGACAGACCTCCGCCCACGGCGTCGAGTTCCGTCGCATTCAGCTCGCGAATGGTTTCGATGTTCTCGGACATGTTTTCTCCGACTTTCAGTTCAGATCTATCGTGTATTTGGTCTCACTTGAGTATTTCAGGAAGCTCGATTGGCGTTGCTTCCTGTCACCAAGCTACTCGATCGGAAGCGCAGTTCAACCACCGACGCGACCGAGCCCTGGAACGGCCGTCCGCCGTTGTCGGATGTTGATCGGGGTGCGACAAACGGGCCCGCGCTGGGGAAATGATCCCTGGACGCGGCGCGCGATGCGCGCATTTGTCGAAAATTGAGCCTCGTCGTTCCGACGGCTAAGCGATGGAGCAAAGCACTGACAAGAAAAGATTTTTCGTTTCGGTCATGACACTATGTCGCAGGCAAAAATCTGCTGGGTTCCGGTACGCCGTAAGGACAATCTTCTCCCGGGGTGGCGGAGGGGGAGGTTCGGGTTTTCCGATCCGAGCCGGATTCCGTGCGCCGCCCGGACAGGGGGGCCGAGGTTTTGACGGATCGCGCGTCTCGCCCGAGAGGTCCGAAGCGGTGCGGGCACCGAAGCGCGGGAGGGCGAGGCCGTGAGGAGGGAGTATCGGGATTGCGGCTGCGACATCGCCTTCGAAGGCGAGATCGAAACCGTCCTGTGCGACAGCACCGGGAAGGGCTGGCCGGGCATCGGCTTCACCGACATGATCCTCGGGCCGCGCGGCCGGGTTTCCATCGCGGAGCACGGTCTCCACTTCGCGCTGTCCCTGCGCCCCGGCAAGCAGACCTTTCTGTATGCGGATCGGGCCCACCGGTTCGGCGAGGACAATATCGCCGTGCTGCATCCCGGCGCATCCGTCACCGCCACCTGGACCCGGGGCTTCCGCACCCTCGCGCTGAAACTCGCGCCCGAGGCCGTCGAGCGGATCGCCGGCCTCCCACCCGACCGGACGGGCATCCGCACGCAGTTCGTCCGCGCCCGCCCGCAGGCCGCCGTGGAGTACCTCCTGCGCACGGTCTCGGCGGATCTCGAATCCGGTTGCCCGCACGGCGCCCTCCTGGTGGAGAGCGTGGCCGCCACCCTCGTTCGGCTCTTCTCCACGCCCGAACCCACGAGCCGGGCGCAGCCGCGGCTGCGCACCGCCGACGCGGCACGATTGCGGGACCTCATCGCGAGCCGGATGGCCGAACCCCTCGGTCTTGCCGAGCTTGCCGCCGCCGCCGGTATGAGCGTCGGGCACTTCGTGCGTGCCTTCAAGGCGTCGTTCGGCACCACGCCCTATCAGTATATCCTCCGCGCCCGTGTCCTGCGCGCGCAGGAACTCATCGAGACCGGGGACGCCGGCCTCGCGGAGGTGGCCCGACAAGTCGGCTTCACCGATCTCAGCCAGATGTCGAAAACGTTTCGCCGCATCCTCGACCGTACGCCCAGTGCGATCGCGCGCGCGGTCAAGCAGTGTCGATGATCGCCCTCAAATCGACGCCGAACCCGAGCGCGCGCGTTTCGTCGGGACGGGCATAAAGGCAACGGCACGATCTCGCGTCAGGGTCATGGGCCGCGACGGCGTGATCGTCGCCACATCCCGCTGCCGCGATGGAGTTCCTGCGCGCTGGGCGGTGAAGCGGGTGAATGCCATGTGAAACTTCGCTGGCGTGAGGACGGTGCAGACCGCCACGCCGCGGAGCAAGGCCCGTGGTCAAATGCGCGCCATCGCCGGAGGCAATCCCCGCCGCCAGGGTGCCGCCGTGCCATCGACATCCGGGGCGGGGAGGTTCACGACACGAAAGGCCCCTCCCGATCATCCGCCGACGGAGTTGGCCGGCAGATTGCATACAGTATCCCGTCCGGGCCCGGCCCGCCGATGGAACCTGTTGCGCATGATCGACGCCCTCAAGCCGCGGACCGCTCCCGCCCGGTCTCTCCTCGCCGCACTGCTCCTCTCGGGGCTTATGACCCCAGCGGCCCTCGCTCAGGGCGTTCTGAAGATCGGGATGACCGCGTCCGACATTCCCCTCACCACGGGCCAAGCCGACAATGGCGGCGAGGGTATGCGATTCACGGGCTTCACCGTCTATGACGGCCTCATCAATTGGGACCTCTCCTCGGCCACGAAACCCTCGGGTCTGGTCCCGGGGCTCGCCGAGAGCTGGGCCGTGGACCCGGCCGACCACACCAAGTGGACGTTCAAGTTGCGCCCGGGCGTGACCTTCCACGACGGTTCGCCCTTCACCGCCGACGCGGTGGTGTGGAACCTCGACAAGCTCCTCAAGAGCGACGCGCCGCAATTCGATCCGCGCCAGGCGGCGCAGGGCCGCTCGCGCATCCCCGCCGTGGCGAGCTACCGCGTCGTCGATCCCCTGACCGTCGAGATCGTCACCAAGGCGCCCGACGCGACGCTCCCCTACCAGATCGCCTGGTTCATGATCTCCTCGCCCGCTCAGTGGGAGAAGTTGGGCCGGAGCTGGGACGCCTTCGCCAAGACCCCGTCCGGAACGGGTCCCTGGCAGATGACCCTGTTCGCGCCGCGCGAGCGCGCCGAGATGGTGCCGTTCAAGGGCTACTGGGACAAGGCCCGGGTGCCCAAGCTCGACAAGCTCGTGCTGGTGCCCCTGCCCGAGGCCAATGCCCGCGTGGCGGCCCTCCGTTCGGGACAGGTCGATTGGATCGAGGCGCCGCCGCCCGATGCCGTGGCGTCCCTCAAGGCTGCCGGGTTCGGCATCGTCACCAACGCCTATCCGCACAATTGGACCTGGCACCTGTCGCGGGTCGAGGGCTCGCCCTGGAACGACATCCGCGTGCGCAAGGCCGCCAACCTCGCCATCGACCGCGAGGGCATGAAGGAGATGCTCAACGGCCTGATGATCCCGGCCCAGGGCTTCATGCCGCCGGGCTCGGCCTGGTTCGGCAAGCCGACCTTCAAGCCGACCTATGATCCGGAGGCGGCCAAGAAGCTCATGGCCGAAGCCGGCTACGGGCCGAACAAGCCCCTGGTGACGAAGGTGCTGATCGCGCCCTCGGGCTCCGGCCAGATGCAGCCGCTGCCGATGAACGAACTCATTCAGCAGAATCTCGCCGATATCGGCATCAAGGTCGAGTTCGAGGTGGCGGAGTGGAACACCCTCACCAACATCTGGCGCAGCGGTGCCAAGAGCGACATGTCGAAGAAGGCGACGGCAATCAACTACTCGTACTTCATCCAAGACCCCTTCACGGGCTTCATCCGTCATCTCCAGTGCAATTTGACGACGCCGGCCGGCACCAACTGGGGGTACTACTGCGACCCCGAGATGGACAAGCTGTTCGACGGAGTGCGCAACGCCTTCGATCCGGCAGAACAAGCGAAGGTTCTCCAGAAGATTCACGAGAAATACGTCGACGAAGCCCTGTTTCTGATGGTGGCCCACGACACCAACCCGCGCGCCATGAGCCCGAAGGTGAAGGGCTTCGTCCAGGCCCAGAACTGGTTCCAGGACTTCTCGCCGATCACGATGGCCAAGTGATCATGCGGATCGGGGTCGAGAAGCCACTCCCGCAAGGACGAGGGGGTTGAAATCATGCTGAGATTCATCCTTCGGCGCCTCGTCAGCGTCACCCCGGTCGCACTCGGCGTGAGCGTCGTGTGCTTCCTCCTCGTCCACCTTGCCCCCGGCGACCCGCTCAGCGCGGTGCTGCCGGTGGATGCCTCGCCGGAAACGATCGCGGCGATGCGGACCGCCTACGGCTACGACAAGCCCCTGCCCGTGCAGTACGGCCTCTGGCTCTGGCACGTCCTCCAGGGCGATCTCGGTACCTCCATCGCCAGTGGGCGCCCGGTCACCGCCGAGGTCGGCCGCGCCGTCGTCAACAGCCTGATCCTCGCCTCCGTGGCGACGCTCATCGGGTTCACCTTCGGAACCGCCTTCGGGTTCGTGGCGGGCTATTTCCGCAATTCCATCCTCGACCGGCTGGCCTCGGCGATCTCGGTCCTCGGGGTCAGCGTTCCGCATTACTGGCTCGCCATGGTGCTGGTGATCGTGTTCTCGGCCCAGCTCGGCTGGCTGCCGCCCACGGGCGCCGGTCCCGATGGCTCGGGCAACTGGCGGCCCGATCTCGAGCACCTGCGCTACATCGTCCTGCCGGCCCTCACGATGTCGGTGATCCCCATGGGGATCATCGCCCGCACAGTCCGGGCGCTCGTCGGCGACATCCTGGCACAGGATTTCGTCGGGGCGCTGCGGGCCAAGGGGCTCTCCGAGTTCGGCGTGTTCAAGCACGTGGTGAAGAACGCCGCCCCGACGGCGCTGGCCATCATGGGGCTGCAGCTCGGCTACCTGCTGGGCGGCTCGATCCTCATCGAGACGGTGTTCGCCTGGCCCGGAACCGGCTTCCTCCTCAACGCCGCGATCTTCCAGCGCGACCTCCCCCTGCTTCAGGGCGCCATCCTCGTCCTGGCGATGTTCTTCGTCGCTCTCAACCTCGTCGTCGACGTCGTGCAGACGGCCCTCGACCCACGCATCGAGAGGGGCTGATGGCCCAGACCGCCGCTCCCCTCCTCGACATTGCCGACAGGGAATCCCCCGCGTCGGCTTCCCCGGACGCCTTCGTGCCCTCGCGCGGCTTCTGGGGGCAGGTCGGTCACAAGCTGCTGCGCGATCCGGTGGCGATGACGGCGGCGTGCGTGATCCTCGCCATCGTGGCCGTCGCGCTGCTCGCCCCCTGGATCACCCCCATGGACCCGTATCGCGGGTCGATGATCCGCCGCCTGAAGCCCGTGGGCGACGCCACCTACCTCCTCGGGTCGGACGAACTCGGCCGCGACATGCTGAGCCGCCTGATGCTGGGCGGGCGCCTGTCCCTGTTCATCGGCGTCACTCCGGTGATCCTCGCCTTCGTGGTCGGCTCCGGGATCGGCATTCTGGCCGGCTATGTCGGCGGCTGGGTGAACACCGTGCTCATGCGCATCGTCGACGTGTTCTTCGCGTTTCCGTCCGTGCTCCTCGCCATCGCCCTATCGGGAGCCCTCGGGGCGGGCATCTTCAACTCCATCGTTTCCCTGACCTGCGTGTTCGTGCCCCAGATCGCCCGGGTCGCCGAAAGCGTCACCACGCAGATCCGCGCGCGGGATTACATCGACGCGGCCCGGCTTTCCGGCGCCTCGACCCTGACGATCCTCCGGGTACAGGTGCTCGGCAACGTCCTGGGGCCGATCTTCGTCTACGCCACCAGCCTCATCAGCGTGTCGATGATCCTGGCCTCCGGCCTCTCCTTCCTCGGCCTCGGGGTGAAGCCACCCGAGCCCGAATGGGGCCTGATGCTCAACACCCTGCGCACGGCGATCTACGTGAACCCCATGGTCGCGGCCCTGCCGGGGCTCGCCATCTTCATCGTCTCGATCTCGTTCAACCTGTTCTCGGACGGGCTGCGCTCCGCCATGGAGGTGAAGGCATGAGCACGCCGATGGAAAGTCCGACCGTCCGGCCCTACCGGGACCGGGGCGGCCCCGCCCAGCCGCTCCTCACCGTCGACAACCTCGTGAAGCACTTCCCCGTCCGGAAGGGGCTCGGCGGCAAACCCGCCGTGGTGCGGGCCGTCGACGGCGTCGATTTCTCCATCCTCAAGGGCGAGACCCTCGGGATCGTCGGCGAATCCGGCTGCGGCAAGTCCACCACCGCCCGCCTCATCATGGGGCTGATGCCGCACGATTCCGGCGAGCTGCTGTTCGACGGCGAACGCATCGGCGGCCGCGAGCTGCCCTGGCGCGATTTCCGGGCGCAGGCCCAGATGGTGTTCCAGGACAGCTATTCGTCCCTCAACCCGCGCATGACCATCGAGGGCTCCATCGCCTTCGGACCGCAGGTGCAAGGCGTGCCGAAGCGTCAGGCCATCGAGCGGGCGCGCTCCCTCCTCGCCCGCGTCGGCTTGGAGCCGGCGCGCTTCGCCGCGCGCTATCCGCACGAATTGTCCGGCGGCCAGCGCCAGCGGGTCAACATCGCCCGGGCGCTCGCCCTGGAACCCCGCCTCGTGGTCCTCGACGAGGCGGTCTCGGCCCTCGACAAGTCCGTCGAGGCGCAGGTGCTGAACCTGCTCATGGACCTCAAGCAGGAATTCGGCCTGACCTACCTGTTCATCTCGCACGATCTCAACGTGGTCCGGTTCGTCTGCGACCGGGTCGCGGTGATGTATCTCGGCAAGGTGGTGGAGATCGGCCCCGCCGACGCCGTCCTGGCGAACCCGGCCCATCCCTACGCGGCGGCCCTCCTGTCCTCGATGCCGTCCATGGACCCGATGGCGCGCACACAGGTGGCGCCGCTCGCCGGCGATCCACCCAATCCCATCGATCCGCCGCCGGGCTGCCGGTTCCACCCGCGCTGCACCCTGGCGGAGGCGGTCTGTCGTACGGACGTGCCGCCGCTCGCCCCCGTCGATCCGCTCCATCGCGTCGCCTGCCTCGCCCGTCAGCCGGGCTCGGGCCATGTGGCGGCGCCCGCCCTGTCGGTGGCCGCATGAGCGAAAGCGTTCGCGAAAGATCACCCATGAGCGATACATCCGCCAAGGACCCCGCCGTCGCGATCCGGGGCCTCAAGGTCCTGTTCGGCGGCAAGGTCGAGGCCGTGGACGGGGTCGACCTCACCCTGGAGAGGGGCCAGACCGTGGCGCTCATCGGGGAATCGGGCTCGGGCAAGAGCGTGACCCTGCGGGCGATCATGCGCCTGAACCCCGAGCGCAGCACACGGATCACCGGGCGGATCGTGGTGGCGGGCCAAGACGTCATGGCGCTGTCGGCCAAGGCCCTGCGGGCCCTGCGCGGCCGGACGGTGGCGATGATCTTCCAGGAGCCGCTGCTGGCCTTCGACCCGGTCTATACCGTCGGCCGGCAGATCACCGAGGCGATCCGCCAGCACGAGGCGATCGGGGCCGACGCCGCCCGGCGGCGCGCCCTGGAGCTGTTCGAGCGCGTGCGCATCCCGAGCCCCGAGCGGCGCCTCGACGCCTATCCGCACGAGATGTCGGGGGGGATGCGTCAGCGCGCCATGATCGCCCTGGCGCTGGCCTGCCGGCCCCAGGTGCTCCTTGCCGACGAGCCGACCACGGCCCTCGACGCCACGGTGCAGATTCAGGTTCTGCTGCTCCTGCGGGAGCTGCAGGCCGAATTCGGCCTCTCGACGATCTTCGTCACCCACGACCTCGGCGCGGCGGTGGAAGTCGCCGACCGGATCGCCGTGATGTATGCCGGCCGCATCGTCGAGGAAGGCTCGGCCCGCGACGTGGTGCTCGACCCGCACCATCCCTACACCATCGGGTTGCTGCACAGCCGCGCCGACGGGGCCCTCGCCAAGGGCTCGCGCCTCAAGACGATTCCGGGCTCGCCGCCCGACCTCGCCAACCGCCCGCCCGGCTGCGCGTTCTCGGCGCGTTGCTTCCTCGCCGAGGAACGATGCCACACCGAGACGCCGCCGGACGTCACCGTCGCCCCCGGCCACCGGGCGGCGTGCTGGCGCACGGACGTCGCCCAGGCGGTGTTCGCCGGGGACCGGGCGCAGGCCCTGGAAGCCACCGCCTGACACGCGACCGCCCCGCCTCCGCCTCCCGCCCGGAAGCAGAGGATGCGAACAGCCACGAAGGGAGCCCCGATGGAGACGGCACGGAACAACCTGCGGGTCGACGGCGCGCGCCTGTGGTCCACACTCATGGAGACGGCGGCGTTCGGGGCGACCCCGGCGGGGGGCATCAACCGGCTCACCCTGTCCCCGGCGGACGGTCGGGTGCGCGACTGGTTCCGGGCGGCCTGTGAGGCGGCGGGGCTGACCGTCGGCACCGACAGCCTCGGCACCCAGTTCGCCCTGCGGCCGGGCCGGGACAGCACGAGACCGCCCGTCGCCACGGGCTCGCACCTCGACACCCAGCCCACGGGCGGGCGCTTCGACGGGATTCTCGGAACCCTGGCGGGGCTCGAAGTGGTCCGGACCCTGAACGACGCCGGCATCGAGACCGAGGCGCCGATCCTGCTGGTCAACTGGACCAACGAGGAAGGCTCGCGCTACGCCCCCGCCACCATGGCGTCGGCCGCCCATGTCGGCACCTTCACGGCGGAGGACATCCTCGCCCGCACGGATGCGGATGGGGTGAGCGTGGGACAAGCCCTGGCGAGCCTCGGCATCGTCGCCACGGAGCCGACGGGGTCCCGCGCCATCGGGGCCTTCGTCGAACTCCACATCGAGCAGGGGCCGATCCTCGAGGCCGAAGCAAAGACCGTCGGCGTGGTGGAGGGCGGACAGGGCATCCTGTGGTTCGACGGCACGATCACCGGGTTCGAGAGCCATGCCGGCACCACCCCGATGCCGCGCCGGCGCGACGCGGTCCTCGGCCTCGCCGAGCTGGCCCTCGCCGTCGAGCGGATCGCCCTGGCCCATGGTCCGAGCGCGGTGGGGACCCTGGGCGAGGCGGTGATCGGGGCGCCGTCGCGCAACGTCGTTCCGGGCCGGGTCCGCTTCACCCTCGATATCCGCGACCCGCGCGCCGCCACCCTGGACGCCATCGAGGCGGACGTGCGCGCCGCCCTCGCGGACATCGCCGCGCGACGCCAGCTCACCGCCACACTCGATCTCGTGTGGCGCCAGGAACCGGTGCCCTTCGATCCCGCCCTCGTCGCCCTGGTGGAGCGGGAGGCCGAAGCCCTCGGGCTGGCGCATCGCCGCATGGTCTCGGGCGCGTCGCACGATGCCTGCAACCTCGCCCTCAAGGTGCCCACCGCCATGATCTTCGTGCCCTGCAAGGACGGGATCAGCCACAACGAAGCGGAATCGGCGACGCCCTCCGACTGCACGGCCGGCGCCGATGTGCTGCTCCAGACCCTGCTCACCCTCGCCAACAGGCCGGCCCTCCCGTTGCGGGACTGAACCGACGCCGGTCGTCGTCGTACAGCTCACTGAGGGACACCACGATCACCGGCCGGCGTAGGAAGAACTCGGGCCGGGCTTCGTCGGTGGAGAGGATCGGATCGACCTACGCCGCGATGGCCGCGAGGCGATCGTTGCCTTGCGTCGGCTTGAGCATGCCGTGGTCCTCTTGCGCGAACCGCGCCAACCACTCGACACGCTCACGCCGAACTGGGCTGCTGCTCGATGGAAAAAGGCACCCCGGGGCCGCAGCCGCTTCGATGCGCTCGCGTAGATCGACAGACAACCGTGACGGCATCGCCGGCTCATTCAAGAACCGACACCGCAATCGCTAACCCGTCGCAACGCCCGCCAGGAAACGGCTCTACCCGTCGACGCTCGTTCGCCGGTCGTCTTTCGCTTCCAGACCAGATCGCTCGTCAGCGCGACGCCGCCCAGGGAGCCGGAGGTGCGCCAGATAAGGGTAGACGGCCGGGAGCACGACGAGGGTCAGCAGGGTCGCGGTCACGAGGCCGCCGATCACCACCGTGGCGAGCGGGCGCTGCACCTCGGCACCGGCACTCGTGGAGAGCGCCATCGGCAGGAACCCGAGGGCCGCCACCAGAGCCGTCATCAGGACCGGCCGCAGGCGCATCTCGGCCGCCCGGAACGCCGCCTCGCGGGCGTCGAGGCCGACGCGTTCGAGGTCGCGGATGTAGCTTGTGAGGACCACGCCGTTGAGGATGGCGATGCCGAAAGTGGCGATGAAGCCGATGGCCGCCGAGATGGAGAACGGTAGCCCGCGCAGGGACAGGGCGACGATGCCGCCGGTGGCGGCCACGGGCACGTTGAGGAAGATCAGCCCGGCGAGGCGGATGTCGCCGAACATCACCACGAGCAGGACCAGGATCGCCGCCATGGCGGCCGGGACCACCACCGAGAGCCGGCCCGTCGCTTCCTGGAGGTTCCGGAACTGCCCGCTCCATTGCAGGGAATAGCGCGGCGGCAGGGGAACCTGGGCCTGGACCGCCGCCTGCGCGTCGCGCACGAAACTTTGGACGTCGCGGCCGCGCACGTTCGCCTGGACCGAGATTCGGCGCTGGAGTTTTTCGCGGCTGATCTGGGCGGGGCCCGTCGCCACGTCCACGGACGCGACCAGCGACAGGGGGACCAGCGCCTTGCCGTTCCGGCCGACGGGCAGATCGCGGATGCGCGCGATGTCGCTGCGGTCGGCGGATTTCAGCCGGACCACGATGTCGGTGATGGAGTTGTCGTCGCCGTAGATCATCCCGGCGCTGCGCCCGCCGATGCTCTCCACCACGTCGAGGATATCGCTGACGTTGACGCCGTAGCGGGCGGCCGCCGCCCGGTCGACCTGGATGGAGAGCGCCGGCATGCCGGCTTGCGCCTCGGCCTTCACGTCGGCCGCCCCCGAGACCCCGGAGACCGCGCGCACGATGGCGTCGGCCTCGTCTTTCAGGATTTTCAGATCGTCGCCGTACAGGCTGATGGCCACGTCGCCGCGCACGCCCTCCAAGAGATCGTCCATCCGCATCTGGATCGGCTGCGAGAACGCGTAGGACACGCCCGGCACCTCGGCGCGCAGGCGCCTGTCGAGGGCGGCGACCAGACCTTCCTGCGTGGTCGCCGTCGTCCAGGTCGCGGGGTCGGTCAGCGTGATGAAGCTGTCGGTGGACTCCACCCCCATCGGGTCGGTGGGGATCTCGGCGCTGCCCGTGAGCGAGACCACGCGCTTGACCTCGGGGAAGCTCTTCAGGGTCTGCTCGATGCGGTGCATGACCTTGAGGGAGGCGTCGAGGTTGATGCCCGGCAGCTTCTCCGAGGTGATGACGATGGAGCCCTCCGAGAGTTTGGGCAGGAACTCGCCGCCGAGCCGCGTCGCCAGCCAACAGCTTCCGGCGAACAGGCCGAGCGTCACGAGGACGGTGATCCCGGTGCGGCGCTCGGCGAGGCGCAGGACCGGCGTATACGCGCCGCGCGCCCAATGGACGAGGCGGGTCTCGCGCTCGCCGATCCCCGGCCCGGCGAGCACGATGGCGGCGAGCGCCGGCATCAGGGTCATGGTCAGGACGAGGGAGCCGGCGAGCGCCAGGATGACGGTGAGCGCCATCGGCCGGAACATCTTGCCCGCCACCCCCTCGAGGGCGAGGATCGGAAGGTAGACCATGATGATGATGGCGACGGCGAACAGGATCGGGCGCGCCACCTCGACGGTGGCCTTGCGGATCACTTCCTCGGCCGGGCGCTCGGGATGCTCGCCCCGCGCGCGGAGGACGCTCTCGATCATCACCACGGCGCCGTCGACGATGAGGCCGAAATCGATGGCGCCGAGACTCATGAGGTTGCCCGACAGTCCGAACAGCCGCATGCCGGCGAACGCCATGAGCATCGACAGGGGGATCGCGGCCGCCACCACGAGGCCGGCTCGGAGGTTGCCGAGGAGCAGGAGCAGCACGACGATGACGAGCACCGCGCCTTCCATGAGATTGTGCTCGACGGTGCGGATCGTGCGCGCCACCAGGGTGCTGCGGTCGTAATACGGCACGATGGCGACGCCCGGCGGCAATTGTGGCCCGAGATCCGCGATGGTCTGCTTGACCCGCTCGACCACCGCGCTCGCGTTCTCGCCCTGCTGCATCATGGCGATGCCGACCACGGTCTCCCCGGCGGCGGCGTGCGTGACGGCGCCGAGGCGGACCTTCGGGGCTTCCATCACCTCGCCGAGGGTGGCGACCGTCACCGGCACACCGCCGGGCCCCGTCGTCACGACGATGTTGGCGAGATCCTGGGTATCCTTGGCGAGCCCGAGGCCGCGGATCACCTCCTGCTGGTCGTTGTGCTCGATATACGCGCCGCCGCGCGCGGCGTTGTTCTCGGACAACGCCGTGTAGACCTGCGCCAGGGTCACGCCGTAGCGCTGCAGGTTCTCGGCGGCGATGCGGACCTCGTAGGTCGGCATCTGGCCGCCGTAGACGTTCACGTCGGCGATGCCGGGCGTTAGCTTGAGTTTGGGCGCGATGGTCCATTGCAGGATGCGCTTCAGGGCCATCGGCGTGTAGGCCGGACCGCGCACCTCGAACTGGTAGATTTCGCCGAGGCCCGTCGCCATCGGCCCCATTTCGGGATCGCCGACGCCGGCCGGCATCATGGATTTGGCCAGCGGCAGGCGCTGGAAGACCCGGGACCGCGCCTCGGTGATCGACATGCCATCGTCGAAGGTCACGTAGACGGCCGAGACGCCGTAGCGCGAGGTCGAGCGGATGCCGGTGAGGCCCGGCGCTCCGGCCATGGCGTTCTCGACGGGGAAGCTGACGAGGCGCTCGACCTCCAACGGCCCGAGGCCCGGCGACAGGGTGAGGACCATCACCTGCTTGGGCGAGATGTCCGGCACGGCGTCGATGGACAGGCCTTCGAGGTTGGCGAGGCCGCCGACGGCGCCGGCGAGCGCCAGGACGAGGACGAGCCAGCGGCGGCGGATGAGGAGGGCGAACCAGGCGTTCATCGGGGCCTCAATCCGTCGAACCGAGGAGGGCGCGCAGCAGGATCGCCTTGAGGCCGAAAGTCCCCTGCGTCGCCACCGTCTCGCCCGCCTGTATGCCGGAGGTCACCTCGACCCAGTCCGCCCGTTGAACCCCGAGCGTGAGGCTCCGCTTCTCGAAGCGGTCGTCGCCGGTGCGCACGAAGGCGATGGGGCCGGCTTCCGACTGCTGGATCGCGGCGGCCGGCACCGTGACGCCGTCCCGCCCGAGATCGGCGGCGATCTCCACGGAGACGAACATGTTGGCGCGCAACGCACCGTCCGGGTTGGCGACCTCGATGCGAGCCGGCGCGGTGTTGGTCATCGGATCGATGGCGGCATTCACCGAGCGCACCCGGCCCTCGAACCGGGGATGCGCCGTAACCGGGGCCTCGATGGTCGCGAGGTCGTCCGCCTTCACGGTGGCGATGTCGGGTCCGTAGAGATTGGCCAGAACCTGGATCCGCGAGGGGTCCGCCACCGTGAAGGCGTCGCGGCTGGTATCGACCACCTCGCCGAGGGTGATGCCGACCAGCGTCACCACCCCGTCGAAGGGCGAGACGATGGCGCTGGTGCCCGGGGCCTGACCGGGTGCCGGGGCGAGGCGCTCGTACTGGGCGCGGTAGAGGTCGACCTGCGCCTGCGCCGACAGGGTGGCGGCATGGGCCTTCGCGAGATCGACCTGGCGCCGGTCGACCTCGGCCTGGGCGACACCACCCATCTTCACGAGGTCGCTGCCGCGCTTCAGGTTGGTCTCGGCGACCTTCTCCGTGGCCTGCGCTTCTCCGAGGCTGGCCTGGGCGGCGGCAAGCCCATTGCGGGCGTCGAGGAGTCCGGCGGCGTCGAGGGTCGCCAACATCTGCCCGGCGCGCACACGGTCGCCGGGCTGCACTGCGAGGCTCAGCACCCGTCCCGCCGTGCGTGGCTTCAGGCGCGTGATCCGGCGCTCGTCGAAGGCGACCATGCCGGGGGTGCGCACGGGCTGGACGATCCGGCGCGTCTCGGATCGGCCGAACGCCAGGCCGAGGCGGCTTTGCCCCTCGGCGTCGAGGGTGATGAGGCTGTCCTCGGCGGGCTTCTCGGATGCGGGCGCGGACGACGCGGCGTCGGATGCGGCCGGCGCAAGCCCAACGAAGCCGAGCAAGGGTTCGAGGTAGGGCTTGGCGGCCTCGCGGTACCAAAAGCCGGCACCCACGATTCCGATCAGGCCAACCACCGCGATCGGCATGGAACGACGGACCGTCCGCGATGGACCCTGGCCCGCTGGCGCGTGATTGGTGGACGCTCCCGGCGTCCTCGCCGCGACGGCGTTTGAGCGCTCGGAAACCGCGCCGGGCTCGGCGATTCCTGCCTCTGCGTTTCCACGCACGTCCGTTTCCGCCCCCTTGAACACGCTCTCGTCCGCCGCTTAGATTAGACCTGTTCTAAGATATAGGACGGGCGCGCACCCGCACCATTAAATTCGGGTTCACACTCGTGGCCCCGGTCCCGGCCCCGAACCACATGAGGCACCAGGACAGGGGCGCGAGCCCGGGAGTGAACGGGATTGGCCAAGCTGCTGCTGATCGAAGACGATTCCGCCACGGCCGAAGAGATCCTCGGCGGCCTGCGCGGGCGCGGGCACGCGGTGGCCTGGGCCGCCACGGGTCCGGATGGGGCGCAGGCGGCCCGGTCGGAGCCCTGGAACGCCATCATCCTCGACCGGATGCTGCCCGGTCTCGACGGGCTCACCCTCCTGCGTGACCTGAGGAGCGCCGGGGATCGGACGCCGGCCCTGGTCCTCAGCGCCCTCGGCGACGTCGACGAGCGCATCCGCGGTTTGCGCGCCGGCGGGGATGATTACCTCGGCAAACCGTTCGTCCTCGCCGAGCTCGCAGCCCGGATCGAGGCCCTGCTACGGCGGCCGACGGAATCCCGTGAGACGATCCTCAGGGTCGGGAGCCTCGAACTCGACCTTCTCGCCGGGACCGGGCGCAGGGGCGCGCGCCCTCGACCTGTTGCCGCGCGAGTTCAAGCTCCTCGAATACCTCATGCGTCGATCAGGCCAGGTCGTGACCCGGGCGATGATGTTCGAGGAGGTCTGGAACTATCGGTTCGCCCCGAAATCCAACCTCATCGACGTCCATGTCGGGCGCCTGCGCAAGAAGCTGGATGGCCCGGGCGAGTCGGTTCTGATTCACAATGTCCGGGGCGAGGGCTTCACCTTGACCCCCGATGTCTAGGCTGACCCGCTCCTTCGCGTTCCGCTGGGCGCTCGGCATCGCCCTGTGGTCGACCCTGCTGTCGTTGCTCCTGTTCGCCTTCGTCTACTGGCAGACCGCCGCGTTCATGCAGGACGAACTGAATCAGGTGCTGCGCCACGAGGTCCGGTACGCCGCCCAAGACCCGGGACAGGCGGCGACCCGTATCGAGACCTGGATCAGCGAGGATCTGCACAGCGTCCACTTCGCCGGCCTGTTCGCGGCGGATGGCACCAGGCTCGCGGGCAATCTCGATGCACGGCCGACCGGCCTGCCCCTCGACGGCGAGGTTCGCCGGATCGGCACCCAGGTCGCCATCGCGGGACGGCGCCTGCACGAAGACCTTTGGTCCGCCGCAATGACCTCGAGCGACGGCAGCGTCGTGGTGGTAGCCCACGACACCGACGAGATCGACAGGGCCAAGGCGACGGTGATCCGGGCCCTCGGTCTCGCCCTCGTCCCGACCCTGGCCTTCTCCATCCTCGGCGGCGTGCTGCTCGCCGGGCGCGCCAAGCGCAGGCTCGCTTCGACGGAAGCGGCGGTCGCGCGGGTGATGCGGGGCGACCTGCGTCAGCGCCTGCCCGTGGGCGAGGCCGGCGACGAGTTCGACCGCTTGGCGCGGGACGTCAATGGGATGCTCGACGAGATCGAGCGCCTCGTGGAGGAGCTACCGTGAGAAGCCGGACGGAGCGGACGAGAACCCCGTCGCCGCCGAGGATCGCGAGGAGGCCAAGCGCAATGCCGAGGCCGCGCGGCTATGGATCTCCGGGATCGAGGCGTTGAAGCGCAAGGTCGGCGTGCGCGCGGTCTACGACCTGTCGGCGACACCGTTCTTTCTGCGCGGCTCGGGCTACCTCGAAGGAACCCTGTTCCCGTGGACGGTGAGCGACTTCTCGCTCATTGACGCCATCGAGTGCGGCATCGTCAAACTCCCGCGCGTGCCCATCGCCGACAATGCCGCAAGCGGCGAGGTGCCTCTCTATCGCGAGCTCTGGGAGCACATCGGCAAGGCGATGCCGAAGAAGGGCGCGGGCAAGGCCGGCACGTTGGATCCGCTCTCCCACGTCTTCCCGAGCCAGCTGCAGACTGCGCTGCATGCCCTCTACGGCCACTACGAGAAAACGAGCGAGGTCTGGGAGCGAGAGCGCATCGACGTGCCGCCGGTCTTCATCGTGGTCTGCAACAACACCGCCGCGTCGAAACTCGTTTACGAATGGATCGCCGGTTTCGAGCGGCCCAACGCCGAGGGCGAATCCGAGACGCGCCACGTCGGACACCTACGCCTGTTCCGGAACTACGACGACAACCGCCAGCGGCTCGCCAAACCCAACACGCTGCTCATCGATAGCGAGCAGCTTGAATCCGGCGAGGCCCTCGATCCGACCTTCCGGGAGATGGCGGCGGCCGAAATCGAGCAGTTCCGCCGCGAGCGCATCGAGCGCGGTGTCGACGCGGTCACGGCGGCCGAAACCACGGACGCCGATCTCCTGCGCGAGGTGATGAATACGGTCGGCCGCAAGGGCCGCCTCGGCGAGCGCATCCGCTGCGTCGTCTCGGTCTCGATGCTGACGGAGGGGTGGGACGCCAACACCGTCACGCACATCCTCGGCGTGCGCGCTTTCGGCACCCAACTTCTGTGCGAGCAGGTGGTCGGGCGCGGCCTGCGCCGGCAATCCTACGAGCTGAACGACGAGGGGCTGTTCAATGTCGAATATGCCGACATCCTCGGCATCCCGTTCTCGTTCACGGCCGAGCCGGTGGTCTCGGTCCCGGCACCGCCGCGCAAGCTCACCCGCGTCCAGGCCCTGCGCGAGCGCGCCGGGCTGGAGATCGGCTTTCCCCGCGTCGAGGGCTACCGGGTCGATCTACCGAACGAGCGCCTGAGCGCCAGCTTCACGGACGACAGCCGCCTGACCCTGACGCCAGAGACTGTCGGCCCAGCCAAGGTGCACATGTCCGGCATCGTCGGGGAGCAGGTGACGCTCGACGCGGAGGACTCGTTCAGGGACATGCGCCCAAGCGAGATGTCGTTCAAGCTCGCCAAGCGCCTGTTGGAGACGCGTCTGCGCGATCCCGACGGCGACTTCCCGGTCCACCTGTTCGGGCAGGCGCAGCGCGTGGTCCGCCAGTGGCTCGACGGGGGGTATCTCGTCGCCCAGGGCGTGCCGCGCGCCGCCGTGCTCTATCTGCAGCTCGCCGAGCAGGCGGTGGAGTTCATCTACCTCGCCTGTCAGCGCTCGGTCTCGGCATCCCAGCGCATCAAGGCGGTGCTCGACCCCTACAATCCGGCAGGCTCGACGCGCTTCGTGAGCTTCACCACCGCGAAGCCGGTCTGGGAGACCGACCCGCGCAAGTGCCACGTCAGCCACGTGGTTCTCGACTCCGACTGGGAGGGCGAACTCGCCCGCGTGCTGGAGGCGCATCCACGGGTGCTGTCCTACGTGAAGAACCAGGGCCTCGGCTTCGAGGTGCCTTATCGCGACGGCGCCGTGCCGCGACGTTACCTACCCGACTTCATCGTTCGCCTCGACGACGGAAGGCCCGAACCGCTCAACCTCGTCCTGGAGACGAAGGGCTATCGCGGCACCGACGCGCAACTCAAGGCCGAGACGATGGACGTGTCCTGGGTGCCCGGCGTCAACGCCCTTTCCGGCCAGGGGCGCTGGGCCTTCTTCGAATTCCGCGAGGTGTTCACCATCGAGACGACGTTTGGCGAACTCGTCGACGATCTCGTCGGAGAGGAGATTGCCGCGTGAGCGGAGCCGTCGAATTCGGTCGCCTTCAGGACGTGACGGTGCGTCAGGCCTGGACCCACGAGGCGCTCGGTTTCACGCCCTGGCTGGCGCAGAATCTGGATCGGCTCGGCGAAGCCCTCGGGGTGAAGCTGGAGCACGTCGAATCCGAGGTGGCGGTGACGCGGTTTGCCGCCGACATCCTCGCCCGCAACGTCACCGACGGCACCAACGTGCTGATCGAGAACCAGTTGGAGGTCAGCGATCACGGCCATCTCGGTCAGATCCTGACCTACCTCGCCGGGCTCGATGCCCACACCGTCGTGTGGGTCGCTCCCGAGTTCCGGGAAGCCCATCTGTCGGCGATCCGCTGGCTGAACCGGCACACCAGCGCGGAGTTCGCCTTTTTCGCGGTCAAGCTCCGCGTCGTTCGGATCGGTGATTCGCCGCTGGCGCCCCTGTTCGACATCCTCGAGCGACCCAACGACTGGGAAAAACGGCTCCAGGACACCGTGCGACAGGGTTCGGAACGGGGTCCCGTCGGCGATCGTCGCCATGCCTTCTGGAGCGCCTATTGCAACCAGGTTTCCGCCGAGGCCGCGCGCGGCAAGCCGAACGCGGCGTTCTATCGGTGGGCGCCGGTGGGCGAGACGGGCCTGTTCCTGTCCCGCTTCCTCGCCGACCGTTACGTCGGTCTCTGCATTCGCGGACCGCGCGGCACGCCGGTGGCGACGGTGGCCGAACGGCTCGCCCCCGTGTCGGAGCCGCTGGCCGCGCGCCTCGGTGTCGCCTTCGATCCCGGCGCGGATTACCTCTTCATCAAGACGATTCCCGCCAGCTACGTCGACCCCGCCGACCGCGATCGTCTCATCGCGTGGCTCGCCACCGAGACCGAGCGTTACGCCGCCACCCTGATCGACCTTCTCGGAGAAACCCACTGATGGCGCGCGGACCCGCCCGCAGCACGACCAAGTCCGTCGAGGCGCTCAAGCACGACGAGGCCCAGCGCAGGAACATCCCCACCGCCGAGTTGCAGAGCTTCGCCGAGGCCGAGGAGGCGATCACCGGCTTCGCGCCGGGCGTCTATCCGCGCGCCCGGCCCCTGCCCGAGGGCGAGACGCGGCCCCGCGACCCCGACCTCGATCCGCAGATCGTCTGGAACGGCGCCCGCATTCGCCTCACCCCCGAGCAGGTGCGTGCCCTGGTCGAGACCGGCGAGACGGCCATCGGCGATGCGCAGCTCGTCTGGCGCGGCAAGGACCAACAGGACTGGTCCGACCTCATCGTCCAGGCGCCGCCCCTCTACATCCAGGAGAAGATCCACCCGAAGGCCATCATCGACGACCTGCGCCGCGCCGGCGCCCGGCCGCCGGAGGACGAGACGCCCGACCTGTTCGCGGATTTCAACGGCCTCGATCCGGAGGCCCGCACCGAGTTCTATGCGCACGACCAGCACTGGTCGAACCGGATGATTTTGGGCGACTCCCTCCAGGTCATGGCCTCGCTGGCCCAGCGCGAGGGCATGAAGGGGCAGGTGCAGTGCATCTATTTCGATCCGCCCTACGGCATCAGGTTCAACTCGAACTGGCAGGTCTCGACGCAGTCCCGCGACGTCAAGGACGGCAAGCAGACCGACATTTCGCGCGAGCCCGAGCAGGTGAAGGCGTTTCGCGATACTTGGAAGGACGGGATTCACTCGTATCTGACGTATCTGCGCGATCGGCTCACCGTGGCGCGCGAGCTTTTGCACGAGAGCGGGTCGATCTTCGTGCAGATCGGCGATGAGAACGTGCATCGCGTGCGCACGGTTTTGGATGAGGTGTTTGGATCAGAAAACTACCTTGCCTTGATTGCATTTACAAAAACATCTGGATCAACCAGAGATTTTTTAGGCAGCTCTTTTGATTATATAATAATATATGCGAAAAACAAATCATTTGCTAAATTTAGAACATTGTACAAGACCAAATTGATCGGTGGCATTGGAGCCTCCGGATATGGATTTGTACAGGAGAAAGATGGCTTTAGGAGACCATTCAATAGTGACGAGAAAGCTGACTCATCGATCACCGAGGGGCGCGTTCTCACGCGCGATAATCTTACTAGTCAAAGCATTGGGCGCGACAAAGGTGAAGGCGCGGCAAGCTGGTTTCCTGTAAATGTTGACGGTAAAGTTTTCCGGCCATCGGATAAAGGACGCTGGAAAACAAATCAGCTAGGCATGGATCGCCTTGGCAAATCTGATCGACTTATTCCTGCCGGAAATACTCTGCGATACGTCCGATTCATTGACGATTTTGCCGCCTTTCCAATTACCGATTTCTGGTCAGACACTTCCGTTGCGGGGTTTTCGTCTGATAAGCGTTACGTTGTTGAAACATCTACAAAAGTCGTTGAACGTTGCATCCTGATGGCCACCGATCCCGGTGACCTCGTCCTCGACCCCACCTGTGGTTCCGGCACGACCGCCACGGTCGCCGAGCAATGGGGCCGGCGCTGGATCACCATCGACACGAGCCGCGTCGCCCTGGCCCTCGCCCGCACGCGCCTGATGAGCGCGCGCTATCCCTATTACCTCCTCGCCGACAGCCCCGAGGGCCGGGCGAAGGAGCAGGCGGTCTCGGGCCGTCCGCAGCCGCAGAGTGCCGCCTACGGCGACATCCGCCAGGGCTTCGTCTACGAGCGCGCGCCGCACGTCACCCTTAAGTCGATCGCCAACAATGCCGAGATCGACGTGATCTGGGAGAAATTCCAGCAGAAGCTGGAGCCCCTGCGCGGCGAACTGAATGCGGCCCTTGGGCAGACGTGGGAGGAGTGGCAGATCCCGCGCGAGGCCGGGGCCGGCTGGCCTGAGCCGGCGCGCGCAGCGCATGCCGCGTGGTGGGAGGCGCGGATCGCCCGGCAGCGCGAGATCGACGCCTCGATCGCGCGCGCCGCCGACGTGGAGATGCTCTACGACCGGCCTTACACGGACGCCGGCAAGGTTCGGGTCGCCGGTCCGTTCACGGTCGAGAGCCTCTCACCCCACCGCATCATCCCTTCGGACAGCCTCGACCTCGACGAGGAACTCGACGCGCTGGACGGGCGCCGGGAGCGGACCAAGGCCGGCACGCCGACCCAGGACTTTTCCGCGATGGTGCTGGAAAACCTCTCCGCCGCCGGCGTGCAGGGTCGCGACCGGGCCGACCGGGTGCGCTTCACCCTGCTCCAGCCCTGGCCCGGCCGCTTCATCGGCGCCGAGGGGCGCTTCGTCGAGGGCGGCAGCGCGGACGCGCCCGGCCTCGAGCGCCGCGCCGCCATCCTGATCGGCCCCGAATTCGGCACGCTGTCGCGCCCCGACCTCGTCGCCGCCGCCCGCGAGGCAGCCGACGCCCGCTTCGACGTGCTGGTGGCCTGCGCCTTCGCCTACGACGCCCATGCGAGCGAGCTGACCCGGCTCGGCCCCCTGCCGATCCTCCAGGCGAAGATGAACCCCGACCTGCACATGGCCGACGACCTCAAGACCACCGGCAAGGGCAACCTGTTCGTGGTCTTCGGCGAGCCCGACATCGAGATCCGCCGCCTCGACGGCGACCGGATGGAGGTTGAGGTGAAGGGCATCGACGTGTTCGACCCCAACACCGGCGAGGTGCGCTCGGACGACACGTCGGGCATCGCCGCGTGGTTCGTCGACACCGACTACGACGAGGAAAGCTTTTTCGTCCGCCACGCCTACTTCCTCGGCGCCAACGACCCCTACAAGTCGCTGAAAACCGCGCTCAAGGCCGAGATCGACGAAGCCGCCTGGGCGACCCTCTACCGGGCGACGAGCCGGCCGTTCGCTCGACCCGCGACGGGGCGGATCGCCGTGAAGGTGATCAATCACTTCGGGGACGAGGTGATGAAGGTTTATGGGGTGTGAGATGAAAACACTTCCGCAAGAAACCATCAAAATTGTTAATGAATATTGCATAAAATACAATGAACCCGAGGATCATATACGAAATTTGTTTGGATTCATCGAAGACAATAAGTTGCTTGATGAGGTCGTAATTGCCTATCTTACTGCAAGATACATTTACAAGCTTGGTCAAGGATTGTCATGCAGCGGCAACGAACTGCATGCCCATAGTAAATTTCAGATTATGCAATATGCATCTATTTATGAGGCGGTCATAGGATACATGCTCGAAGACGTCTATAAGGAGCATGATCTTGTTAAAAAATTATCCTACGGAAGCGAGTTTATTCCATCTGATTACAGCAAAAAACTGATATTTTCTGATGTAGATGGCTCAAATCTTGTTCTTTGTAAGCAAAAGCCTTTAAAGCGCGACAAAACCGCAATCAAATTCGACGATAAAATTGCCTGCTGCATAAAAATCGGATTTATACATAGCAGCATAGGGCACGAAATTTCAAAATTTTACAAACTCAGAAATGGAATTCATTTATCCAACGCTATCAAGAACGTCATTACATATGATACAGCCCAAGCTCAGGTTGCTTACAGGCGGCTTCGTCCTTTTGCGCTAGGAATTAAAGACTACTTGACCGAAGGGAAATTAAAATCCTCAGCCATGACCAAAGATGCTTTTAGCCAAATACAGGCGGAAAAGCGGGTAGCGCGCGGTCGAACCAAAGCGAGCAAATGATGGACTTCCGCATCGCCGACACCTTCACCGCCGCCCTCGCCCGCCTGCCGGCCCAAGAACAGAAGGCGGTCAAGACATCGGCGTTCGACATGCAGCTCGACCCCGCGGGGCCGGGCCTGCAGTTCCACCGCATCGAGGCCTCGAAGGACCCGAACTTCTGGTCGGTGCGGGTCAACCGCGACATTCGCATCATCGTCCATAGGACGGCAGCGAGCCTGCTCCTCGCCTATGTCGATCACCACGACAAGGCCTATGCCTGGGCCGAGCGGCGGCGGATCGAGGCGCATCCCCGCACCGGCGCCGTGCAGATCGTCGAATCCCGCGCCCGGGTCGAGGAGAGCGCGCCGACCCTGTTCAGGCCGACGGTTCCGGAGCGGCCGGTGCCGGACCCCATCCTGTTTGCCGGTCTCCCGGACGAGGACCTGCTGTCGATCGGGCTGCCCGGAGACTGGATCGAGCCGGTGCGCGCGGCGACCGAAGCCCGCTTCTTCGACATCGCAGCGCATCTGCCGGCGGAAGCCGCCGAGGCGCTCCTCGAATACGCCGCGACGGGACGGCTCCCGAAACCCCCGCCCTCCGACGCCATCGACCCCTTCGCTCACCCGGACGCCCAGCGCCGCTTCCGCGTCATCGAGAACGTCGATGCCCTACGGGCCGCCCTCGAGGCGCCCTGGGAACGATGGTCGGTGTTTCTGCATCCGTCCCAGGCCGGGGTAATCGCGCGCAGCTACAACGGACCGGCGCGGGTCGCCGGCTCGGCGGGCACGGGCAAGACCGTCGTCGCCCTGCACCGCGCCGTGCGCCTCGCCCGCTCCGATCCCCAGGCGCGGGTGCTGCTCACCACCTTCTCGAAGCCGCTGGCGGACGCGCTCCAGCGCAAGGTCGATCTCCTCGTCGCCGCGGACCCCGGAGCCAGCGGTCGCCTCACCGTCGCGCCCTGGGAAGGCGTGGCCGAGGAGCTGCACCAGCTTGTCCATGCGCGCCGTCCCCGCATCGCCGCTCTCGCCCAGATACGGAGTGCCCTGGTTCAGGCGGCGGGCGGAACGGACACGTGGTCCGAGCGCTTCCTGACGAGCGAGTTCCGCCACGTCATCGACGCGTGGCAGGTCTCGGACGAAGCCGCCTATGCCGAAACGCCGCGCCCCGGCCGCCGCAGCCGCCTCGGCGCCAAGCAACGCGCCGCCCTATGGCCGATTTTCACGGCGGCCCGTGCCCGGCTCGCGAGCCAGGGCCTGGCCACCTGGGCGCAGGTCTTCACTGGCCTCGCCGCTCATTACGTCGTGCAGGCAACCAAGCCCTTCAGTCACATCGTCGTGGATGAGGCCCAGGATCTCGGTGTGCCCGAGCTGCGCCTCCTCCGGGCTGTCGCACCAGAGGGTCAGGACCGCTTGTTCTTCGCGGGCGATCTTGGCCAGCGCATCTTCCAGCCGCCGTTCTCGTGGAAGGCCCTCGGCGTCGACGTGCGCGGCCGCTCGACCACGCTCAAGGTGAATTACCGCACCTCGCACCAGATCCGAGAGTCGGCCGACCGCCTGCTGCCCGGTGCCGTCCACGACATGGACGGGCGCGAGGAGGCGCGCAAAGGCACGGTCTCGGTCTTCGATGGGCCGCAGCCGCAGGTGCTGAAACTCGACGACGAATCCGCCGAGCGCGACGCGATTCTCGGCTTCCTCGATGCGGCCCGCGCGGACGGCATCGTCTCGGACGAAATTGGTCTGTTCGTCCGCAGCCGCGCCCAACTCGATCGCGCCCGCGCCGTCGCTCTGGCCGCCGGTTTCGTGCCGGTCGAGCCGGGTGATGCACCGCGCGCCGCAGGCGCGAGCGTCACCATCGGCACGATGCATCTCGCCAAGGGGCTTGAGTTCAAGGCCGTCGTTGTTCTCGCCTGCGACGACGGTGTGCTTCCCCTGCAGGAGAGGATCGACACGGTTAGTGACGAGGCAGAACTGGAGGAGGTCTACGAGACCGAACGACACCTCCTCTACGTCGCTAGCACTCGAGCGCGCGACCGGCTGCTAATCACCGGCGTGCGACCCGGCTCCGAATTTCTCGATGATCTCGGCTGAGGGTTGGGGACGAGGCGATGGTAGACATTAGGAACGCGACCATAGCCCACAATGCTGCGAGCATCCTCTGCGAAACGCTGTCCGCTTGGCCAGCTGCTCAAGCAGTGCCTTTGAAGGCCCGAAGGGGCAACGTATGGCGTCCTCGCTCAATTGCGTCGGTTGGCTCACCGTGGGCCAACCGCGGTCTAGCTTACCATTGGGCCGGCGATGGGTATCAGGAACTGGCACCGCGATTGGCGCCTATCCTATCCGACAGCCTTCATCTCGCACAAGGTTTGAACGAATGCTCGTTTTGGACACCTGATGAGCAGCGTCTGGCCGTCGACCTGACGCATCGTGTGTTCACCTGGGGACGCGTTCGCAGTCGAAGCCCAATTGACGCCTCACAAGTTCAAGCAGTCTTCGCATCAGCGCTTCAGGCCGCCGGCGCTCCTTGTGAGCAAGAAGCCGTTGAAGCACCGTGGAGCAGCGGATAGACGAAGGTCGCGGCTTTTGCGACAGCGCATTTCGATCATGATGCTCATGCCGTCGGCTATCCTCAGGTGATCTGGGACAGTCGCGTTGCCAACGCCATTCGCAATCTCGTTGATGCTGGCGAAGCGCAGCTTCCGGCACTCGTTGCGGCGCAGCTCAAAGCCGAACTGAGGCAGATCCATGGGCGCGGTGGCGAGCGAAATGGATTGAAGCTCTCCGGCGGATGGGCCTTCGCTCATACCCTATCGCAGAAGTGGACGGCCCAGCGCGCTGGATCGCGCCTTGTTGGCGAACTGCGCGACGCGTTGAACGCAGCACCCGAGCGCTTCAGAAAGATGCCTGGATCAACTCACCCCGATGGTCATTGGACAAGCTGGGGTGTGGGGCTCGCGCTCTTCGTAGAGGGCTACTGACGGCGCGGCTGCGGCGCACACCGCGCGCCGCAGCCGCGCCGCGCCCGCCGCAACATCCCGGCGCACAAGCGACGCTGTGACCAATCGCGCGACCCGACGCGATTCGAACGTGTGTCCTTTGCCTTCGGAGCCCTCGTAGACCTCCCTCTGAGCCAAAAGGCGCCCACGGCGCCGTTGCACTCGACCACCATTTGGGCTAAGCAGGCTTCGCGGTCAGCACCCGTAGCTCAGCTGGATAGAGCGTTGCCCTCCGAAGGCAAAGGTCACACGTTCGAATCGTGTCGGGTGCGCCAATTTTCTCGATAATCTGTAAGCATTTAGGCAGGTGCTCTTGAGGGCGTCACTGTGCTGGTGGACGGTTGGGTAGCACCGGGGTATCACTCAGGCATATAAGCCCGCCGGGGATTGGTTTCGGATCGAGCTTCGTTGGGATGGTCCAGCGGCTTGAAGCGGGGGGGGGGGGGACTGGACCACCGCTCACAATTGATAGGTGCTGGCACGGGCCGGGTGAGGCCGCCGGGCAGGGAGGTCCGGCTTGGAGCCAATCCGCCTCCCGGCCAGGGCGGCCCGCCTCCCCGGGGTGGAGGGCCGCTCATCCTTTCTTCGGTCCAGGATGCCGCTCGACAAATTTTAAATCGGCTGAAACCCTCGGGGGATCGGCCAGCAGCCTAGGCGTTTGGCGCGGGGCCGTGGTAGTTTCGACCTCGCAGACGTAACGCCGGTGGTCGCTGGACTGGGTACTCCTTCATAGGAACCCCGCTCATGTGCCTTGATAGCCTTTTTGGCGGCGGGTCGACCCTGATGGCCATCGGCAATCTTGGTTCGGCGGTTGGGGGCTCGGGCCTCGGTAGCAACAGGACGCAATCGCTCGGAAACTGGTTCAGCGGCCTCGATCCGCTCCCCCACCAGTTCGTATGAGGCGCACCATGGCATCGGCTGAAGACATCGCGCACACCACCATGGAGACGGGGGGCCGCCGCGAGGGTTCAAGACTATCTGGCCCGCGGGCGGAAGCACGAGAGGCTCGACACGGCCGCGCTGCACGAGCTCCACTTGGCCACCTTCGGCGCGTTCGCACGGGATCCGGCCCCTGGCCCCGCGAGGACCGCGCACGATGACTGCGAGGCCGAATACGCCGTCCGCGGCCTCGAACCGGACTTCTCGGAGCTCGGTCCTGAACTCGATGCGGTGGCGAAGGCCGCGAAGGAGATGCTGGCGGGCATGACACCCGAGCAACTTGATGAGATCGAAGACGGCATCCAGCGGGACTACGCGGCCCACGTCCGCAAGCGGAACTGACCGGCGGTCAGGCGGCCAGGGATGGGGCTGTGATGGCCGGAGCACGCTTGGCGCGGCGGAACAGCCGCTCGGGCGTCGGTTCGGCTTGGTGGTTCGGATGCAGACTGGAGGCGGCTAGGGCCACCATGGCGGCGCGATGGTCCTCCGGCGAGGCGTCGCCCCGATGCGAATTGCAGAAGGCGCAGGCGAGGGCGATGTTGTCGGCCGCGTAGGTCCCGCCGTCGACGTGGCGCACGATGCGTTCAATGCTGGCGAGCCGGTAGGCCAGCACCCTGGCGGAGCCCGGAACTTCCGGGATGCCGAACCGCCGCATGGCGTCGGGGCCCGGCTCCCGGCGCACCATGTACGTCCCGCACCCGCAGTAGCAGCAGACACCCGCGGCGGCGTCGAACAGGCGGTCCAGGTTCTTATTGAACGACACCCCGCGCCTCCCGAGCCGCCGCCGCCAGGGTCACGGCATAGAGGGCGATCTGGCGGTTGAGAGGGTTCGCCCATCGGCTTCAGGGCGGGGTGGCTGACGCTGGCCTGAAGGGCGCTCCGCGGGGCGTTGCGGCTCGCCCCCGCTCGGGGCGGATGGGCCGCGTGGGGGTGGTCCATTGGTCCTCCTTCACAGCTTTTCACCGGCTTTCAGGGATCGAATCCGGCGCAGCAGCACCCACCGCCGCGCCCAAATCTGCGCCTCCCGATGCATCCGCCCGGGGTTCTTCGGGATGGGCTTCCCGTCCGCTCCAATCGGGTCTCGGTACGGGGAGTGACGCCGCCACCGCCGGACCGCCTCAACCTGCTCGTCCGAGAAGCGCGCATGTCCGCCATCGGTCCGGCTCGCGGGAATGATGAGTTCTTCGCTCACGAACCGCTCGATCGACCGGATCGTGTAGCCGGTGGCCGCCGCGAACTCCCCGGTTGTCAGGCCGCCTCGGCCCTTTCGCCGAGCGGCCATCTCAGTGGAGCGCGCGGCGCATGAGGCCGAGCACGCGCGCGTGCTCCAAGGCGGTCTCGATAAGGACGGCGAACGTCTCACGGCCGCCAGCCTCCCGGACCTGTCGAGTGGCCCGCTCCAGCGCAGCGACGTCCTCAGGAGAGGGTGCCGCCTCGCGGCGGACGTCCCGCGCCACACGGCGCAGGACAGCCCTTAGTTCAGCTTTGCCGATCGGCGAGCGTTCGGGAGGCTCCATGCGCACCTAGGCGGCCAGGGCTTGGCCGAAGCTCGGCCTACAGGCGGAGCGGGCGGCGGCGCGGATGAGGCTCACGGCCCCGACGAGATGGTCCCCGAGCCCCCCGGAGAAGGAGACGTGGGACAGGAACGCCCGGTCCGCCTCGCAGACCTGCCCCGCCCGGAAGCGGCTGGCGACCTGTCCGAGTTCTGCAGCGTCGGCGAGGTCGGCTTCGTCGGCGTCGGCACCACTCCCGGCGACGAGCGCCTCCGCCGTCTCCAGCACCGCGGCCACCCCGGCCGGGCTCATGAGAGGAATCCGCCGCACCCGCTCCAGAAGCGCATCAACAATGGCGTTGTGCCCTTCCAGGGCGCGGACGTCGTGCCGCTCGTCCGCCTCGCGGGCAAGTCCATCCTCCTCCCGGATGCGCTGGAGAAGGGTCTCGATAGGATCGACTGGCTTGAGCATAAGTCCCCCCATGGCCGCCCGCGCATTTGTTACGCGTTTCAGTGCGTGCGTGAACCTAAATCTCACACAATATTTGCCATGTCTACTATACTTTTCTGGGTTTCTGCAATTTTATTTTCGAATACTTTGAGTTCCGAAATTCACAATTCTCACAACCCCGCCAAATAGGCAGGTCAGTCCATAAAGTTGTGCGGCGTAAATTCGGCCGCCGGAGCCTCGTTCACGGAGACGGCCCGCCCGGACTTCTCCCGCTCAAGGCGCTCGATGAGCTCGGCGAGCTCGCCGGGCGTCATGTCCTCGGGGCGCTTGTCGCGGATCTCGGAGGCTCGCACCTTATCGGCCATGCTGATGGCCCCGAACCCGGCGCGGTCGAGCATCCGGGTTGCCGCATCGACGCGGACGCGGGCCGGGGTGGCCGCATCTCGGGCGATGTCCCGCAGAATGCGCCGCATCTCTGGCGCGTCCTCCCGGAACATCTGCTCCAAGGCCTCATCCCTCGCCCGCTGGAAGTGCGGAGAGGTCATCACCCGGTCCGTGCGGGTCATATCGGGGAAGCCTGCCAGGCGTGCGGCGTCGGCCGGGAGCTTGCCGGCGACGATGTGCCGGGCGAAGTCCCGGAGGCTATCCGGCGACATGCCGGCTCGGGCAAGGGGGCGGGTCATCGGTGTCTCGGCCCGAAATGTTAAGTGCGGCTAGGATAAGCGTAATTCCGTCATAACGGCAGCTTTTTCGGCCCCGCCGACTTAATCAAACATCGCCAAGAGGGCGGCGGCGTGCGCTCGTCGCGCCGCCGCTTCGGTCTGCCGGGCCAGTGCCGCCGCGAGCCGGGCCTTGTGCTTCTCCACCGTTACGCCTGGTATACGATGTTCCGGGCAACGGCGGCTGAGAATACGCGCCGCCGCGTTGCGTCGAGAGGCCTTCAACAGGAAGGGCGCCCCGCAGATGGGGCACTCGGACCGCAGCACGAGGAGCGACATGGCGCGGCCGGACCGGAGTTCATGGGGCTCGGCCCCGACCTGGACGTACCGCTGCCCGTCCGGGAGCGTGAAGTCCATCGGCTTGGGCGGTTTGCGGGGTTTGGGGGCCATCGGTGCTGTTCCTGGTGGTTCGTTGGTTCGGGTCGGCGGTTCAGGTCCGGCCAACACTTTCAGTGTGTTGGCCCGTTGAACCGAACTGAGCCGGAGGGGTCAGAAGCCATATGACCGTTCGTTGACCCTTTTGACCCTTCAGCAACAACCCATTGGCCGCGCTTCTCTTTTCGGACCATTCCCGATTGGTCCCACTGACCCAACCACCGCTTGATGGTCGATTCCGATACCTTCGCCCCCTCTCGCGAAGAGTCAGTGAAAAAGGCCAGGACCTCGGACGTGCGGAAGGTGATGGGGTGGCCGGATGCCCCCTCCAGGGCGGCCCTCCGGATCGACTCGCCGCGCCACGTCTCGAAACCCGCGAGGGCCTCGGCCTCCGCTCCCGTGATGGGTAGGGCGGAGAATTCCGAGACCGGTTCCCACTCGCAGGTCGCGCCCTTGATCGAATGGCCCTCGCAGTCCTGCCCGACCTTGATGCTGTCGAGGCGGAACCCGAGGTTCACCCGCTCCTCGGTGTCGCGCTGTTTGCGGGTGATAAGGCGGCCCCCGGCGACCTCGAGTTCCGTGTCGGTGGCCGCGCGAAGCAGGGAATGGCCGCGCGCGCCGCGGGCCGCGTCCTTGCCCGTGTGGTGGACGACGGCCAAGTGCGCTCCGCTGGCCGCCCGGAGGCGGTCCAGATTGCGGACGATCGCGCCCATGTCGACGCTGCTGTTCTCATCACCGCCGGCCAGCGCGCGGGACAGCGTATCGACCACCACGAGCTCGACGGGCGCGCCACGCTTCGCCGCCGCCGCCTTCAGGGCCAAGATGAGGTCCTTGAGATCCGCGTCCGACCGGAGAAGGTTCACGGGGGCCACGATGAGGTCGAACAGCGCGCCCTCCGCGCCGTATCGCTCCCGTAGGGCGGCCGTGCGCTTGTGGATTTGGTTGCCGCCCTCGGCGACGACGTAAACGACAGGTCCGCGCTTCACTGCCCGGCCGTTCCAGCGGCGACCCATGGCGATGTGATACGCCAAGTCCATCATGACGAAGGTCTTCCCCTCGTTGCTCGCGCCGTAGAGGACCGACATGGCCCACCGGTCCATAAGCCCTTCGATGAGCGGTTCGGCCGCGGCGGTTTCCGCGCGGTCGGCCGAGTCGTTGAAGTCCAGGAGTTCGAACTTGCCGGCCTGTGCGTCCGACCCCTCCCCGAGGGGGAGGGGAGGGAGCTCGCCGAATTCGGCGTCGGCGCTCGCCACGCCGGCCGGGTTCAGGGCGTAGCGGTAGGCATGTTCGACCTTCTCTTGCAGCCGCTCGGGCGACCACGACGGTACCCCGCGGTCGTTCCAGTGCTCCAGCATGAGTTCGAGGCACGTCACCTCGTAGATGCCGAAGTCCCGCGCGCCGCACGCCGCCTTGAACGCTGCTAGGTCGCCGCCGGACCCCTTGTAGCTCGGCTCGGCGTGGTGCTTCAGGTAGTCGGTAGCGCGAGAGATGGCCCCCTCGGTGTCGAGCTCCACGAGGTCCTGAACGTCGGCGGCCCGGACCCGCGCCGCCCCGCATTCGGCTATGAGCCATTCCGGCGCGTCGGCGATGGGGCTGTCATCAATGACAACGTACGCCCCCTTCTCTGTGACCGAACCCGGGGCAACCACGTACCCATTCTCGGCCCGAACATCCGTGTTGGGGGCGATCTTGCCGACGCTGTTGGCGAGGCGGAGCTCCGGATCGGTTCGAAGGTATTTGTGAATTCCGCCGGTGGGGGTTCTGACAGTCAGCGTGGTCGGAAGGCCGCGCATCTCATGGTTGAACAGGCTGCGAGCGCCGTCCTGCCCGGGCTTCATGTCGTAGTCGATGACGACGAGCCCGCGACCGGTCGCGACGCCAACGTTACGCTCGTCCGGGTCACCAAGAACCGGCGACCACCAGGCCAGCGCCCTGTCAGGGTCCGGGGTCGCTGCGTTCGGGAAGTCTTCAACGGCGGGTGTCTTCCCGCCCGGGATCAGTGGGAAGACCCGGAACCCCTGCTCGGCCAGCCCGGCCGCAACATCTTGAAGATTGACTGTCTCCGCGGGCGAAGCGGACACGACTTGATCGCCGCTAGGGCCTGTCGTCGCTTGAACGGATTGGCGCGTTTTGCGTTTTCGTCTCTCTGATTGCGGGAGGGACGATGCTGAGCGACGCGCAATGGTCTGAACTGGAGCCTCTGGTCGAGGCGTGCCGGCCCAAGGCCAAGACGCCGCCGCAGGACCTGCAACGCACGCTCTCGGCGATCCTGTGGCGGCATCGGAACGGCGCCAAATGGCGGGCGATCCCGGAGGAACTGGGTCCGTGGTGGCGGGCCGCCCAGATCTTCATCCGCTGGTCCCGGGCCGGTGTCTGGGAGCGGCTGCTCAGCCTGGTGCAGGAGCGCG
>NZ_FOPM01000032.1 GCF_900113485.1 Methylobacterium gossipiicola | reverse complement strand
ATCATCTCCGCCCGCACGGCATCGGCCACCGCCTGCAGCTCGCTCTCCGGAAGGGCCCGCAGGGCGGACGTCTCTTCGAGACCGTCCAGGATCGAGGTTTGTTGCTCTGACACCGAAAACACCCTCACGAACGGAGGAAAGACACGCGCGCAAGGGATTGCGGCAACTCAGTTTCTTGGGACGCGACGTGAGCCCGGAAGCCCTCCGCCACGCCATCGTCAATCGACGTCGAGGGGTGCCGTGCCGGCGGCCTTGCCGTCGGCCCCCAGGGTGATCTTCTGGATGCGAGCCTCGGCCCGCTGCAGCAGCGCGTCGCAATGGCGCTTGAGGGCTTCGCCGCGCTCGTAGATCGCCACGGATTCGTCGAGGGGCACGTCCCCCTTCTCGAGGCTGCGGACGATACCCTCGAGCTGTTCCAGGGCCCGTTCGAACGGCAGCTCCCGGATCGCGGACAGATCCGGTCCGGCCTCGTCGACGGCGCCGGCCGATGCCGGGGCGGCGGAGCGCGCTGAAGTCATTCCAGTCTACCCTTCATCCTGCCCGTCTAAGCCCGGCTCCGTCCCCGCGACAACCCCATGGGTCGGAGGACAACGCACCGCCGCGCCGATTCGCGCCCCGGGGCGGCGTTTCGGTCACAGTCCGGGTCTTCAGGCGATGGATGCGAAACCCGTATTAATTTTCAGAAATCGAAGGAAAATCCGTGCTTCAGGTTCACCGTAAAGCGAGGCTGAACGGCGTGCCCTCGAAGGCGTCGGCGCCCCGTCCGATCCGGGCGATGGCGGCGCTCATGCGTCCGTCGCGGCCGAGCATCCGGTCAGCGATGGCAACGAACAGGGGGTTGGGTGTGGCCGAGGGCGAGGCCGCCCGCAGGGCATCGGCGATGGCGCCCTCGTCGCGCTCCGGCGCCAGGGCGCAGGCGGCGATGTAGGCGGCGGCCGTGGACCGGCTGATGCCGGCGTAGCAGTGGATCACCAGGGGCTCGGCCCGGTCCCAGGCGGCCACGAAATCGAGGACCCGGCCGATATGCCCCTCGTCCGCGAGGATGTGCCCGTCCAGTGGGGCGGCGATGTCGCTGACCTCGACGACGCAATGACGGCCCTCGGCGATGCCCTCCGGCCGGGGAATCGCCGTGCCGGCCTTCATCAGGGTGAGGAGCGTGGCGGCGCCCGTTTCCGCCAGGGTCTCGGGCAGGCGCGACAGGGGGCAGACGTGCAGCGTCGGCATTCAGGCCTCCGGGAGGGCATGCGCGAGGGCGTCGAAGCGGGCGCGGAAGCGGGCCTGCGCCACCTCCGCCGGCCAGGGGACGAGGAGGGGTTCGGCTCCCTCCGGAAGCGGTTCGGGGGCGCCGAAGATCGCGGCGGCCTCGTCGGGGCCGAATCCCGCGAGGCGGACCGCCTCCCAATGGGCGGCGAGGCCGTCGGCCCGCTTGATCAGGCCCGTGACCGTCGGCTTCGGCTCGGGCAGGCCGAACCGGGCGCGGATGGCGGCGAGGAGGCGGCGCTCCACGGCCTTGTAAGAATCGCCGATGGCCGCCTTGAACGGCGAGATGAGGTCGCCGATCACGTATTCGGGGGCGTCGTGCAGGAGGAGTTCGAGGCGTTGCGCCGGGGCGAGACCGGGCGTCAGGCCGGCGCCGATGGCCTCTACCAGGAGGGAGTGCTGGGCGACGCTGAACACGTGCGGCCCCGCCGTCTGCCCGTTCCAGCGGGCGACGCGGGCTAGGCCATGGGCGATGTCCGCGATGGCGATGTCCCCCGGCGCCGGGTCGAGGAGGTCGAGGCGCCGGCCCGAGAGCATGCGCTGCCAGGCACGCGGGGCATTCATGCCGCGCCCCCCGAGGCGGCACAGGCCGCGTGGCGGTGGCAACCCACGAGGTGATCGTTGACGAGGCCCACCGCCTGCATGAAGGCGTACACGATGGTGGGGCCGCAGAACGTGAAGCCTTGGGTCTTCAGCGCCTTCGACATCCGCCGCGACACCTCCGTCTGCGTGGCGATGCCGGTCCGGTCCGTGGCCGTCCCCTTGATCGGCGTGCCGTCGACGAAATCCCACAGAAAGCGCGAGAAACCGGGGCCGCGCTCCTCGATGGCGAGGAAGGCGCGGGCGCCCGCGATGGTGCCGACGATCTTGGCGCGGTTGCGGATGATGCCGGTGTCATCCATCAGCCGCGCGACATCGGCCTCCGTGAAGCGCGCGATGGCCTCCGGGTCGAAACCCGCGAACGCTTTCCGAAACCCCTCGCGCCGGCGCAGGATGGTGATCCAGGACAGCCCGGCCTGGAACCCGTCGAGGATGAGCTTTTCGTACAAGGCCCGGCCGTCGTGCTCCGGCACGCCCCATTCAGTGTCGTGATAGGCGACGTAGACGGGGTCGAGGCCCGGCCACCAGCAGCGGGGGCAGCCATCGGGATGGTGGATCAGGCCGGAGGCGTCGTCGGACATGCGGTGGTTTTAGCCGGAGAACGGGCCGGGAACAAATCACCCGGCCTGCATCGGCGCCGGGACCGCGAAGGTGGCAAAGGACGGCGTCTCGACACCGATCCGCGCCTCGCCTGCCCGCAGGACTTCACCCGTGGCCAGGGCGTCGGCGAGGCGGTCGAGGCGTACCAGAGCGAGGCCACGCGATTCCGCGACGCTGCCGACGGTGCCCAGCGCCCGCTCGCCGGCGACGATCTCGGCGCCCGTCGCCAAGGCCCCCTCGACGGCGATCACGGGCACGATCCGGGTGCGGGCGGTGCCCCGATGCTGCATGCGCGAAACCACCTCCTGACCGACGTAGCAGCCCTTTTTGAAATCAACGCCGTCGAGCTGGTCCATGAGGGCTTCGTGCGGGAAGGCATCGCCGAAGGCATAGTCGCGCCCGCCCTCGGGGATGCCGAGGCCGATGCGGTGGGCGTGGTAGTCGGCTTGCGAAGCATCGGCCGAGAACGCCCCCTCGGCTGCGTAGAGGCGGGTGCCGACACCGTCGAGGCGACCGTCCTTGACCGAGGCCGTGTCCATCGCCGTCTCGGCCCCGCCCCAGGCGGCCGCGACGGTGATCGTCGGATCGAGGGCGAGCGTCACCTGGGCGCGCAGGCGATAGAGGGTAAGGCGCTTCACGAGGTCGGGCGCGCGCGCCGCGTCCGTGTCGAGGCGGTAGCCGTCCGGGATCCGTGAGATCAGGAAGTCGAACAGCACCTTGCCCTGGGGGGTGAGCAGGGCGCCCAGACGCGCTTGCCCCGGCTCAAGGGTCTCGACGTTGCAGGTGACGACGCCCTGGAGCAGACCCGAGGCGTCCTGGCCCGTCACGGTGACGACGGTCCGGTCGGGCAGGAGGGCGATGGGCATGGCGGCTCCGAAAAACGTGGCGGCGTTGCGTGCCACCCGCGCGTGACATAAGCCGCCGCCACCCGCGTCTCAATGTGGAGCCTTGCCATGGACTTGATCTCGGACCAGCCCTTCGACCTCGTCCTCGCCGGCGGCACCGTGGTCAACCAGGACGGCGAGCACCGGGCCGATCTCGGCATCCGGGCGGGCCGCATCGCGGCTTTGGGCGACCTGTCGCGGGCCGCCGCCACGGAGCGGCGCGACTGCACCGGCCTCCACCTCCTGCCCGGCGTCATCGACAGCCAGGTGCATTTCCGCGAGCCCGGCCTCGACCACAAGGAGGATCTGGAATCCGGTTCGCGCGCGGCGGTGATGGGCGGCGTCACGGCGGTGTTCGAGATGCCGAACACCAACCCGCTCACCACCAGCGCCGAGACGCTGGCCGACAAGGTGTCCCGCGCCCATCACCGCATGCATTGCGATTTCGCGTTCTGGGTCGGCGGCACCCATGAGAACGCCCACCAGGTGGCCGAACTCGAGCGCCTGCCGGGGGCGGCGGGCATCAAGGTGTTCGTCGGCTCCTCCACGGGCTCGCTCTTGGTGGAGGACGATGCCGGCGTCACCGAGATCCTGAAGCGCACCCGGCGCCGCGCCGCCTTCCACGCCGAGGACGAGCCGATGCTGCGCGCCCAGGTCGGGCTTCAGGTGCCGGGCGATCCGGCCTCGCATCCGGTCTGGCGCTCGCCGGAAGCGGCGCTCAAGGCGACGCAGCGCCTCGTGCGCATCGCCCGCGCCACGGGGGCGCGCATCCACATCCTGCACATCTCCACGAAAGAGGAGATGGTTTATCTCGCCGACGCCAAGGACGTCGCCACCTGCGAGGTGACGCCGCATCACCTCACCCTCGACGGCGGGGAGGCCTATGCGCGGCTCGGCACCCTGGTGCAGATGAACCCGCCCGTGCGCGATGCGTCGCATCGCGACGGGATCTGGCACGGGCTCTCTCAGGGGGTCGCCGACGTCCTCGGCTCCGACCACGCGCCGCACCTCCTGTCGGAGAAGGCCAAACCCTATCCGGCCTCACCGTCCGGCATGACCGGGGTGCAGACCCTGGTGCCGATCATGCTCGACCACGTCGCCGCCGGGCGGCTGTCGCTCGCCCGTTTCGTCGATCTCACCAGTGCCGGCCCCAAGCGCCTGTTCGGAATCGCCCGCAAGGGGCGCCTCGCGGTGGGCTACGATGCCGACGTGACGGTGGTGGATCTCAAGCGCCGCGAGACCATCCGCAACGAATGGATCGCCTCGAAATGCGGCTGGACGCCCTATGACGGCGTCACCGTCACGGGCTGGCCCGTGGGCACCCTCGTGCGCGGGGCGCCCGTGATGTGGCAGGGCGAACTCACGGCGCCGTCGCGGGGCGAGGCGGTGGTGTTCGAGGAGACGCTGGCGCCGCAGCGCTGAGCGCGACCCTTTCCCGGACGCCCGGAGCGAAGCGGAGGGTGATCCGCGCCCAGCACTGAGACTATGCGAAGCGTCCGCTGTCTGGATGCGCCGCGTCGCGGACTTCTCCTGCTGGGTCCCGGATCGCCTTCCACTGTCGTTTCAGGCGTCCGGGACGGGGGACTCTCGACCCCTCACGCCGCCTTCGGCGCATGAACCACCGGTACCGCCGGGGCGCCCTCCCATTCGGAATGGGGCGGGATCGACTCGCCCTTCATCACGATCGTGAGGGGACGCAGGCGGGCATAGGCGCCGACCTTGGTGTCGTACAGGACCGTCGAGAACGCGCCGACCGAGACGCCCTCGCCGACCACCACCCGGCCGACTTTCATGATCCGATCCTCGTAAAGGTGGGTCTGGAGCGCCGAGGTGCGATTGATGGTGGCGTAGTCGCCGATGGTGACGCAGTCGAACTCCGTGATGTCGGTGGTGAGCATGCACACGCCCTTGCCGATCTTCACGCCGAGGAGCCGCAGCATCCAGGGCAGGAACGGGGTGCCGACGAGGTGTTCGAGGAGCACCTTGCCGGCGAGCCCCCAATAGAGCACCGCCACGGCTTCCGTGCGCATGGCCCACCACGACCACATCGGCCGCATGCCGGGCTTGTAGACGCCCATGAGCAGCCATTTCACCGCGATGACGGTGAAGGACTGGATGAACGCGATGGCGACGCTGACCGCCACGAAGGAGAGGGCGAGGCCGCCCCAATCCCCCGCCAGGATGGCGGGATAGAAGTACCAGTCGATGGCGGTGATCGCGAGGGTGATGAACAGCATCGGCGAGAACGAGGTCGAGAACGCCTCGAACACGCCGCGCCGGATCTTCGGGCCGAGCCCCGGCTCGTAGGTCTGGAGATCGGAGCCGAGATCGACCCGCTGGCGGGCCGGCAGCTTGATCGGCGGCGAGCCGAACCAGGTGTCGCCCGGCGCCATGAGGCCGTTCTCCGGGGGCTTCGACTTGATGCCGATGAGCACGTCGTCGGGGATCGCGGCGCCGGGCGGCACCACGGCGTCGTTGCCGACGAAGACGCGGGCGCCCGTATGGACCTCGTGCAGGTGCATCCAGCCGCGCCGGATCTCCTCCTCGCCGAACACCACCTCGTCCGCGACGAAGTTGCGCGCGCCGATGTCGGCGAGATCGTGGCGGCTGCCGAGGTTGGTCGAGATCTCGGCGCCCTGGCCCATGCGGGCACCCATGAGGCGGTACCACGCCCGCATGTAGACCGTGGCGAACAGGGACGAGAGGGTCTCCAGGGTCACTTCCGCCGCGAGCGCCACGGTCCATTTGCGCAGGTAGAACCCGCTGTGGATCGAGTGGGTGCCGGTGGTGGCGCGGGGCAGGATCGCCCAGCGGATGCCGGCGATGAGGAACACCGTGCCGGCGGTCATCAGCATGGCGGTGGGCCAGGTGAGCAACGGCAGGTACCAGTGGTAGTCGATGTCGGTGAAATCCGAGAGCGAGTCGCTGAGCTGGTCGAAGATGTAGAAAGCCGGGAAGATCGGCAGCAGGCCGATGGCCGGGATCGCCGCCAGCAGGAAGGTGTAGAGGGCCGCGAAGGCGAGGCGCCGCCGGGGCGAGGCCGTGGCGGGTTCGGGCAGGCGGCTCGGATCGGCGGTGCCGATCTTGGCGCCCGGCGAGCCGTCCCAGATCTCGGCGCGGCCCACCGTCGTGCCCGTGGGAATCGTGGTGAGGTCGCCGATCTCGGCGTGGTCGCCGATGGTCGTGTCGGGACCGATGACGCAGGAGGCGCCGATGGCGACGTCCGCCCCGATGCTGACGGAGCCGATGACGAGTTCGTCGCCCACCACCTCGGCGTTGGCGATGACGAGGCGGCCGCCCAGCGACGAGCCGGCCCCGATGGTGAGGAGATCGGGCGCCCCCACCTCCACGTCGGAGATCAGGGTGTCGTCGCCGATCTTCGCACCCAGCAGGCGCAGGTAGAACACGATGGCCGGCGAGCCCTGGAGCCACTTGATGTGCACGAGCGGCGTCAGGCGCTGGGCGAGCCACCAGCGGTAGTAATAGGCGCCCCAGAGCGGGTAGCGCCCGGGCTTGGTCCGCCCGAGGATCAGCCACTTCGCCGCCACCGCGACGGCGGCCGTGACGGCGTTGATGCCGATATAGACGAGCAGGAGCACCACGAGCTCGCCGAAGAAGCCGAGCCCACCGCCCGTGAGCAGCAGGTAGGTCACGAAGATGCCGAGCCATTGCGCCGTGGCCAGCGCGATGACGAAGGGTAGGGCGGCGGCCTGGGCCAGCCCGCAAAGGAAGCGCCGCCGGAAGGAGGGGGGCGCGAAGCTGAGGTCCCGCGTCGCCATCGCGGCGCCGGCCCCGCCCGTGCGTTCGATGAGGGCGTCGGCCATGGCCCGCAGGGTCCGCCGTCCGTAGACGTCCTGCAGGGTGATGGCACTGAGCGCCGGCACCTCGCGCACGGCCCCGACGAAGCGGGCGGCGAGCAGGGAGTGGCCGCCGAGATCGGCGAAGAAGTCGCCTTCCAGCGGAAAGGCCTGATTGCCGAACACCTGGGCGGCGGCGGCGAGGAGGGCGGCTTCGGTCTCGTTCCTCGGCGGCTCCTGCTCGCCCGTCGTGTCGGCCACCGTGAGGGGCGCGGCGCGCAGGGCCTTGCGGTCGACCTTGCCGGAGGTGAGGCGCGGCAGCACCTCGGCGACCTCGAAATGCCCCGGCACCATGTAGGGCGGCATCTGCTCCGACAGGGTGTGGCGCAAGCGCCCCTTGTCGATCTCGGTGCCGCGCTCGGGCACCAGGAAGGCGACGAGGCGGTCGACCCCGTCGTCCTGGCGCAGGACCACGGCCGCCTGATTGATGCCGGGCAGCACCTGGATGCGCGATTCGATCTCGCCGAGTTCGACCCGGAAGCCGCGAATCTTCACCTGATCGTCGATGCGGCCGTGGAACAGGATGTTGCCGGCGGCATCGAGCGACACCGCGTCGCCGGAGCGGTAGAGCACCGGATCGGTCCCGTCGGAAGCGTACGGGTTGGCGATGAACTTTTCCGCCGTCAGCTCGGGCCGCTGAAGGTAACCCTTGGCGACGCCGGGGCCGCCGATCAGCAACTCGCCGGGCTGGCCGGGTCCTAAGAGTTCGAGATTCTCGCCCGCGACGTACACGGAATAATTCGGGATCGGGCCGCCGATGGTGACGGGCGTGCCGGCCCGCATCTCGGCGGCCGTGGCCACCACGGTGGCCTCCGTCGGCCCGTAGGTGTTGAACAGGGCGCGCCCCTCCGTGGCCCAGCGGGCGACGAGGGGTTCGGGCAGGGCCTCGCCGCCGAGGAGCACGAGGCGCACGGTGGGCAGGTCGCCCGCGATCATGGCGAGCAGGGTCGGCACCGTGTCGAGCACCGTAACGCGGGCGCGCGCGAGGATACCCGGCAGGGCCTCGACGTCGCCCATCATGGCGGGCGAGGCCACGAACAGGGTCGCGCCCACGAGGTAGGGGACCCAGATCTCCTCCATGGAGAGATCGAAGGCGACGGAGGCCCCCTGGAACACCACGTCGTCGGCCCGCATGCCGTAGAGGGCGTTTCCGGAGCGCAGGAAATGGCAGATGTTGGCGTGGCTGATGACGATGCCCTTCGGCACCCCCGTCGAGCCCGAGGTGTAGATGAGGTAGGCCGGATGCCCGGGCGTCAGCCCCAGGGCGCGCGGGTTGGGCGAGGGCGCGTCCGCCGGGGTCGAAGCCAGCAGGGCTTCCACCGTGAGCGCCGGCGCGGCGTCCGGGGCTTGAGAGGCGAGGGCGGGCGAGACCAGGAGGGCCTTGGCGGCGGCGTCCGTGAGGCACACGGCGACGCGGTCGGCCGGGGCCTCGGCGTCGAAGGGCAGCCACGCGGCGCCCGACAGGGTGATGCCGATCTGGGCCACGAGGAGGTCGGGTCCCCGCGCCATCCAGAGGCCGACCACGTCGCCGGGGCCGATGCCGCGATGGCTGAGCCCGCGCGCGATGGCGCCGGCCCGGGCCTCGACCTCGGAATAGGTCAGGGCCGGGTGGGTGCCGTCGGGATTGGTGCGGGCGCCGTCGACGAGGGCGGGATGGTCGGGCCGGGCGGCAGCGCTGGCGGCGAAGATCTCGCCCAGCACTTCGTCACGGATGAGGTCGGGGCGGGCTTCCCCGCGTAGAACGGCCTTGCCCTGGAAGACGGCCTTGCCCCGCAGATCCGTCGCGTCGGGCCGGTCCGGATTGGCGGGAGCCCCCCCCGCGAGGGGCCCGGTCGTCTCGGCGAGACTGGTCATCCACTGCTCCGCTGCCGATCTCCGGCCCGCCGACGCGGCGGGCCTTGGGGTGCGCGTCGTCGGCGGGGTAAAAGCCCCGATCACGCCGGAATCGCGGCGCGCGGCCCGAATCTTCGCCGCCCTCTAGCATGTTTGCCTGAACGGGAGGGGAAGAGACCGGGTGCGCGCCGTATCAGGCCCAGCGCCAGTTGCGCCCTTCGAGGACGAGAACCCCGCCCTGGCGGATGCCGAGGCGCGGCGCCTCGCGGATGCCGAGGCAGTCCCGGATCACCAGGATCGCCCGTGCGACGCCGCCATGGGCGACGATGCAGGCCGGGCCGTCGAGGGCGGCGAGAACCGGGGCCACCCGCTCCACCAGCATGGCGTAGCTCTCCGCCCCCTCGCCCGGCGGGCGGTAGCCCCAGCGGTCGCGGTCGCGCGCCGCGGCGCGGGCCATGTCGCGGCGGCGGATCTCGGCCCAGGTCGAGCCCTCCCAGGCGCCGAAGCTGATCTCCATCAGGCGCGGATCGGTGCGGTAGGCCTCCGGCGCCAGGCCGAGGCGGGCGCGCAGGGCCTCCATGGTCCGGCGGGTGCGCAGGAGCGGACTGGCGACGAAATCGAGGTGGGGCAGGTCGGCGCCCGCCGCGCGTTCGAGGCGCCCGGCGGCCTCCTCGGCCTGGCGCAGGCCCTCGGCATTGAGGGCGATGTCGCGCTGGCCCTGGAGGCGGCCTTCGGCGTTCCAATCGGTCTGGCCGTGGCGGACGACGTAGAGGATCGGTTTCATGCGGAGCGTGTCCGCGCGCGCCCCGGAAGGGCCGAGCCGGGCCGGCCGCGCTTGCGGATCGTCGTGGATTTCAAGATCTTGCGCGCCCCGATCGTCAGCGAACGAATTCCCTATGTCGCACAAGCCCATCAAGCGCGCATCCGACACGTCCGGTGCCACGGTGACGGAGCCGGGCGCCGCCTGCAAGTCGCCCGGAGGGACCGGGCTTGACGCCATCCCGGGTCTCGTCACCGTGAGGCCGGGCCGGGTGTTCGACCTCGCCGCCGTCGAGACCCGGGCCGATGGCGGCCTCGACAAAGCGGCGGCCGGCGAGGCCCTCGTGGCCACCCGCGCCCGCATCGTGGCCCTTCAGGAACGGCTCTACGCCGAGCATCGGCGCAGCCTCCTGGTGGTGTTCCAGGCCATCGACACCGGCGGCAAGGACGGTACCATCCGGGCGGTGTTCGAGGGCGTGAACCCGCAGGGATGCCGGGTGTGGCCGTTCAAGGTGCCGAGCGCGGAGGAGGCCGACCACGATTTCCTGTGGCGCTACCACGCCAAGGCGCCGGGGCGGGGCATGATCGGGGTGTTCAACCGCAGCCACTACGAGGACGTGCTGGTGGCGCGGGTGAAGAACCTCGTGCCCGAATCGGTCTGGCGGCCGCGCTACGACCAGATCAACGATTTCGAGGCGATGCTCACGGCCTCGGGCACGACGATCCTGAAGTTCTTCCTTCACATCTCCAAGGCCGAGCAGAAGAAGCGCCTGGAGGCGCGCATCGCCGCCCCGGAGAAGCAGTGGAAGTTCGACGCCGCCGACCTCGTGGAGCGCGCGGCCTGGGACGCCTATCAGGCCGCCTTCACGGAGGCCCTGGCCCGGTGTTCGACGAAGGCCGCCCCCTGGCACGTGGTGCCGGCCGACCGGAAGTGGTTCCGCAACCTCGTGGTCGCCCGTACCATCGCCGACACCCTGGAGGCCATGGACCCGCGGATTCCGGAGGCGCGGCCGGGGGTGGCCGGGACGATCGTGCCGGATTGAGGCCGCGAATTTGGCGGCATCGGTCGATGTTCCGGTGCCGTGCCGACGGGCTTGGCGGCGCTGATCGCCCAGGGTATTGGTTAGGACCCTAACCATTGAGGTGCCATGATGCCGGAACCCCTGGTCCTGTTCGCTCGGATCGCTCCGAAGCCCGAGCATTTCGTCGCTGCCCGTCGCGCCGTATCGGAGATCTTGGCCGCGACGCGGTCCGAGCCCGGCTGCCGTTCCTTCGTTCTGCACGAGGACGAGGGGGGCGGGTGCCTCTATCTCTATGAAATCTGGGACAACGAGGCGGCTCTCGCCGCGCACCACGCCCAACCCTACACACAGGCGGTCTTCGAGCAGTATCGTGCCTGGCTCTCCGAACCGGTCGAGATCACACGGCTGCGCGCGATCGGCGAGGCGGGCGCATGTTCTTCCTGAAGGAACTCCCGACGCGGCGGATGCTCGAGACATACGCTGCACGCTATCCGGGGATGGAGGCCGGGACGGTCGGCGACGCGCTTCGGCTCCTGAGGCGGGCAAGCCTGCTCCTGCGCGAGTTGGACGCCTACTTCTCGGCCCACGGGTTGTCGCAGAGCCGGTTCCTTGTCCTCGTCGTCATCGATCGGGAGCCGGAGGCGACCGGCCTGCTCGCCAGTGTCATCGCCGACCGCCTCGACATCTCGCGACCCGTCGTGACGGAAACGGTCAAGGCCCTGACGCAAGCGGGCCTGCTTACCAGTGTTCCGGACCCTGACGATGGCAGGGCTCGGCGCATCGCGCTGACGACGCGGGGACAGGCGGTGTTGGCCGATCGCCTGCCCGGTTACTTCGCTCTCATCGCCGAGTTCATGGGGCGCGCGGACGAACCAACCGCGTGACGAGCGGCTCTCCGCCGCCTCACTCCTTATCGAGGCTGAGGTCCGGGGCTTCCGGGTTCTTCATGCCGACGACGTGATAGCCGGCATCCACGTGGAGGATCTCGCCGGTCATGCCCTTGCTCATGTCGGAGACGAGGTAGGCGGCGGTCTCGCCCACCTCCTCGATGGTCACGGTGCGCCGCAGGGGGGCGTTGTACTCGTTCCACTTCAGAATGTAGCGGAAATCGCCGATGCCCGAGGCCGCCAGCGTCTTGATCGGACCGGCCGAGATGGCGTTGACGCGGATCTTCGACGGGCCGAGGTCGGCGGCCAGATACCGCACGGACGCCTCCAGGGCGGCCTTGGCGACACCCATGACGTTGTAGTGCGGCATCCACTTCTCGGCGCCGTAATAGGTCAGGGTCAGGAGCGAGCCGCCGTTCTTCATCAGCTTCTCGGCCCGCTGGGCCACCGCCGTGAACGAATAGCACGAGATGAGGAGCGACTTGGTGAAGTTCGCCTCCGAGGTCTCGAGGTAGCGGCCCGTCAGCTCGTCCTTGTCCGAGAAGGCGATGCAGTGGACGACGAAATCGAGGCCTTCCGGGAACACCTCGGCGGTGGCGGCGAATGCCGCGTCGATGGAGGCCGGGTCGGTGACGTCGCAATGCCCGACCACGTGGGCGTCGAGTTCGCGGGCGAGGGGCTCGACACGCTTCTTCAGGGCGTCGCCCTGGTAGGTGAAGGCGAGCTTGGCCCCATGGGCGGCGGCGGATTTCGCGATACCCCACGCGATCGAACGGTTGTTGGCGACACCGAGCACCAGCCCGCGCTTGCCGGCGAGGAGGCCGCCGACGGGCCGCCCACCGACGTGATCGTGAACCGGGTTCGTGTCCGCCATGAAGTCACCTGAGCCCAAAAGCCGTCTGTCTGACGTGGGAGGCCCGGCCGGAGGGGTCGGGCGAACGGCACGCACCGCGGCACTCTTAGCGGAGGCCCGCCGGTGACGGAAGTGCGGGCTTTCGTGTCGGCCGAGGCGGCCGGATCAGCCAAGACGGGCGATCATCCAAGACGGCCGGATCCGCCGCGACGGCCGGGTCAGTCGACGCGGGCGGTGCGACGGGCCTTGGCGTAGTCCGTCAGCGCCGCGTCCTCGGCGGCCGGCAGGGCCACGGCCGTGGTGGCGAACAGGTCGCCGCGCGTGCCGTCCTTCTTCGGCAGGCCCTTGCCCTTGAGGCGGAAGGTGCGGCCGGAACTCGTCATGGCGGGAATCCGCATCTCGACGGCGCCCGTGAGGGTCGGCACCCGGATCGGTCCGCCTAGAACCGCATCCTCGAGGGGCACCTCGACGGAGACGCGCAGATCCGCCCCGTCCGGGGTGAAGCGGGCATGCGGCAGGATGCGGATGGTCAGGAGCGCGTCCCCCGGCGCACCGCGCCCGGCTGGGTTGCCGAGGCCGCGCAGGCGGATCACCTGCCCGTCGACCACGCCGCGCGGCACCACCACGTCGACGTCGCGCCCGTGCGGCAGGGACAGGCGCAGCTTCTCCTCGCTCGCCACCTGCTCCAGGGTGACGTTGAGCTCGGCCGCGACATCCTCGCCCTTCGGGGCTTCACGCGGGCCGGGCCCGGCGCCCCCGGCCCGGAAGGCCTCGCCGAACAGGTGCGAGAAGATGTCCTCGCCCATTCCGCCCGCGCCGCCGGGGCCGCGCCCGCGCGCGGCGTTCTCGAAGCCGCCGAACCCGCCCGCGCGCCCGCCCCCGAACCCCTCGAAACCCGTGGCGCGGGGCTTACCCTCCGCGTCGATCTCGCCGCGGTCGAACTGGCCGCGCTTGCCCGCGTCGCCCAGGATCTCGTAGGCCGAATTCGCCTCGGCGAACCGGTCCTTGGCCTTGGCGTCACCGGCGTTGCGGTCGGGGTGGTAGGCCTTGGCGAGCTTGCGGTAGGCTTTTTTGATATCGGCTTCGCTGGCGCCCTTGGGCACGCCCAGCACGTCGTAGGGATTGCGCATCGGTCAACACCGTCTCGTGGCCGGAGGGGAACTTGCGGGCGCCTGGCCACGGTGAGCCGGCGGTCCCGCCCCCTCGGAAAATTCGTCGCGCCTGATGTGGACGGTTCGCCCCCGCTTCGCAACGCGATCCGCCGAGATTTTGCCGGCGTAACGCCCCATCGGACGAACTCCGTTCGCTTCCTGCGGAATGGGGCGTTCGGCCACCGGCCACGCTCACGCGTCGCGCGGGCTTGTCGGCGCCACGCGGACGCTTGAGCGCTGCGCGGGCTTGCCGATCCGGTGACCGCTTCGATCAGGCCGGCACGGGATCAGATCACCGTTTTGGTGCCGCGCACGCGCTTCAGGGTCCATTCGCCGCCCGAGGGCTTGCAGCCGGTGCCGCGCAGGAACCGGCTCCGGCCCGGGGCGATCACCGAGGCGAGGAAGTCGCGGCAGATCTGGTCGTGGGCGACGTAAGGCAGGCCCGTCGGATTGACGGAGCCGCGCAGATTCGTCTCCGGATTGTCCCACTTCACCGGACGGCCGTTGCCCTGCGGATCGAGGGCCACCGCCAGGGCGGCGTGGGCCCGGCGCCAATCCTCGGCCCCGAGGTCGCGGCCGAAGGTCTCGGGATGCCGGTCGATGCTGCCGGTGGTCGTGGGGTCGGGCTTGGGCGATGCCTCGGCCACCGTCTCGGCCTGGAACGTGATGATCGGCACGCCGCAACCGGACAGGGGGAGGAGCGCGAGGGCGGCGAGACCGCGCCACGGCCGGCCGAATCCGCCCGCCCGCCCGAACAATCCCCGGGACGGGATTTGGGCGGACGTTCCTTTCGCTCTAGATACGCACCGACGCATTACACACGATCTCACGACGGGAGAGGACCGACGGCCGACAGCGCCCCACGTCGGTGCCCCCCGACCCGGATCTCACGCAGGAGGATGTTCGCCTTGGATCGGTTAAGGATCGATGACCCCGCCCAGGGGAGCGGCGCTCAGGGCAACGACTTCACCCGCGCGTCCGATCCCTGGGCCCTGTTCGCCGCCTGGATGGCGGAGGCGGACGTCTCGGAACCCAACGACGCCAACGCCATGGCGCTGGCCACCGCCGGTTCGGACGGCCTGCCCGACGTGCGCATGGTGCTGCTCAAAGGCGTCGATGCGCGCGGTTTCGTGTTCTACACCAACACCGAGTCGGCCAAGGGCGAGGAACTGGCGCAGAACCCGCAAGCCGCCCTGGTGCTGCACTGGAAGAGCCTGCGCCGGCAGGTGCGGGCGCGCGGCCCCGTCTCCCCCGTTACCGACGCGGAGGCCGACGCGTATTTCGCCAGCCGGGCCCGCAACAGCCGCATCGGCGCCCATGCCAGCCGCCAGTCGCGGCCGCTCGCCGACCGCGCCACCTTGGAAGCCGAGGTGGCGGTCCTGGCCGCCCGATTCGAGGACGGCCCGGTGCCGCGCCCCGAGAACTGGATCGGCTACCGGATCGCGCCGGTCTCCATCGAGTTCTGGCAGGACGGCCCGTTCCGCCTGCACGACCGGGTGCGCTTCACCCGCGCCGGCGACGGTTGGGCCGGGGCACGGCTCTACCCCTGAGCCCCCCCGCGAAGGCGCCGCCGCGTCGTGCTGCGGCGCGGGATCGACCCTGGATTTTAGGGCCGGCGGCGCTTAGACCTTGAGACCGGCGCGGCGGGCGTCCTCTCGCGAACCGCCTCCCGATCCTGAAGGAACGGTCTTGGCCACATCCTCCAACGAACGCCGCCGCATCATGCTGCTCACGGGCGCGAGCCGGGGCATCGGCCACGCCACGGTCAAGCGCTTCTCGGCGGCCGGCTGGCGGGTCATCACCTGTTCGCGCCACCCCTTCCCCGAGAACTGTCCGTGGGAGATGGGACCGGAAGACCACCTCCAGATCGACCTCGCCGATCCCGACGACACCGAGCGCGGGATCAAGGAGGTGGCCGGGCGCCTCGCCGAGGAGGGCGGGCTCCTCCACGCCCTCGTGAACAATGCCGGCATCTCGCCCAAAGGCCCCAACGGCGAGCGCCTCGGCGCCATCGCGACGGAGTTCGGCGACTGGCGCAAGGTGTTCCAGGTCAACGTGTTCGCGCCGCTCCTGCTGGCGCGGGGCCTGTGCGAGGAACTGACCCGGGCCAAGGGCTCCATCGTCAACGTCACCTCCATCGCGGGGTCGCGCGTCCACCCCTTCGCGGGGGCGGCCTACGGCACCTCGAAGGCGGCGCTCGCCGGCCTCACCCGCGAGATGGCGAGCGATTTCGGACCCCTCGGAGTCCGCGTCAACGCGATCTCGCCGGGCGAGATCGACACCTCGATCCTCTCGCCCGGCACCGACAAGATCGTGGCCGGCATTCCCCAGCGCCGCCTCGGCACCCCCGACGAGGTGGCCAAGGCCATCTACTTCCTGTGCACCGAGGCTTCGTCCTACGTGAACGGGGCCGAGCTGCACATCAACGGCGGCCAGCATGTCTGATCGGGCAACACGGCCCGGTCTCCTCACTGCTCTGTTCCTCCTTTTGGCGTCCGCGCCGGCCTTCGCCGAGCCCGGAATCACCATCCTCGACCTGCCGTTCGCCGCGAGCGCCCTGCGGGCGCCGGGCAGCGAGGTCGCCGTGGCGGTGGCGACCTCCGGATTGCTGCCCCTGGCCCGGCCCAAAACCGATTCCCCGAAAGCCGATCCGACCAAGATCGGCCCGCGCGAGGCGCCGGCCAGGGAGGGCGCGCCCATCGCCGTGGTGTGGGGGGAGGCGGGGGGCGCGGCCCTCACCCTCGCGGAGGGGGGCGTGCGCGTGACCCTGCTCGGCCATGAGGCCGTCGAGGGGCTCGCCGCCGCCGAGACCCCGCGCGGGGCGCTGCCCGGCTCGGCCCGGGCCGTGTCGGGCGGGCTCTCGGCCCACCTCGCCGAACCGGTGGCGGTGCGGGGCCGGCCGGAACCGGGCGCGGCCCGGCTGGTGATCCGCGAGCGCAAACCCGTACCCATGAGCGCCGAGCCGAAGGCCGTGCCCGTCGCCACCGCGACGGTCTCGCCTGCCCCCGATGCCGCCTTCGCGGTCCGCTCCCCCGTCGTCACGGTCTTCGACGGACACCCCGCCCTCGTGGTGGTGACGGAGAACGAGGCCGGCTCGGCCTTGGGCGTGGTGGCGCCGGCCGAGGCCGGCTGGAGTTTGCGGGCGCGCGGCGCCCCCGAGCCCGGACGTCCGCTCCAGGTCGCCGGCATCGCGGATTTCTCCGGCACCGGCCGGCCGCAGATCGCCGTCACCGGACCGGGGGAGGGCGCGCCCCGCCTGCGGCTCTGGAGCTACGCGGACGGCACCCTGACCCCCGGGGCGGCGGCGCCCGGCTACGACGCTGCGGCGCCCGGCGAGGGCGGCCCCGGTCTTGCCGCCCTCCTGCCCCGCGACGGAGCCGTGGATCTGGCCCTGCCGGTGGCCGACCGCTCGGCCCTGGCGATCCTGTCCCTCAAGGGGACGATCACGGAGCGCGCCCGCGTGCCCCTGCCGGCCCCGGCCGCCTTCGGGGTCGCCGCCCTTGGGACCGGACGAGAGGCCCGCCTCCTCGTCGGCCTCGCCGACGGACGCATCGCCGTAGTGAATCCCAATCCGTGAATCCCCGCCCGTGAATCCTCATCCATGACCGAATCCCCGGCCTCCGCCGACGACCCCGCGCGCCTGTTCCCGGCGCGGCCCTTCGTGGGCGCCTCCATCGCGGTGATCCGGGGGGACCGGGTGCTCCTGGCCGCCCGGGCCAACGCACCCATGCGGGGCGTCTGGACCCTGCCGGGCGGCCTCGTGGAGGCGGGCGAATCCCTGGCCGAGGCGGCCCTGCGCGAGCTGCGCGAGGAGGTCGGCCTGACCGCCGCGGTGGTGGATGTGCTCACTCCCACGGAGATCATCCTGCGGGCGGAAGACGGCCGCACGCGTCACCATTACGTGGTCCACCCCCACGCGGCCGTGTGGACTGGCGGCGAGGCGGTGCCCGGTCCCGAGGCCCTCGCGGTGCGCTGGGCGACCCTGGCGGAGCTCTCCGGCCTCGACACCACGCCGGGCCTCGACGAGACCGTGGCCGCCGCCTTCGCGCGGGTCGCGGCGGACGGCGCGCGCGCTCCTGGGGCGTTGGACGCGTGACGAAGTCCCGCCCGCTCCTCGTCTTGAGTCTCGGCCTGTCGGCCCTGCTGACGGCGGTGCCCGCCGCCGAGGCGCAGCAGCGGGGCGGGGCCGCCCGCTCCGCCCCCCGGAACGAGAAGCCGCCCGAGAAGGAGCCGGCCCCCGCCCCCGCCCCCGAGCCGCCGCCGGCGCCCTACGACCGTGACCTCCTGCGGCTCTCCGAAATCATCGGGGCGCTCGCGTTCCTGCGCGACCTCTGCGCCGCACCGGATGCGGGCGAATGGCCCAAGCGCATGAAGGCCCTGCAGGAGGCCGAGGGCGTCACCCCCGGCCGTCGCGACCGCTTGGCCGGCGCCTACAACCGGGGCTATCGCGGCTATGCCCTCACCTATCGGGTGTGCACCCCATCGGCGCGGGAGGCCGCCGCCCGGTTCGTGATCGAGGGCGAGCGCCTGTCGCACAGCCTCGCCAGCCGGTTCGGCGGGTGATGCGTACCTGCAACAGCCGACGCCGCGATGGCCGATCCGCGCATTTTGAGTGCCGGCGTTAACTGTTTCTCAGTTCCTGGCTTTGCTGGCGCGGCTTCAGCCCCTATCATCATCGACACGTGCCGAGCGTTTCTTCGGCGCCAACGATGTTCTGGCTCATGCACGCTGATTCTGCTCCCGCGCCCTTCGAGGCGGATCTCAACGACAAGCGCGCCGCCCTCGGCTACGTGTCGGAGGCGTTCGCCGAAGGCTGTCTCGACGGTCTCGACGGCGACTGCATGGCGCAGGCCGCTCTGTTCGCGGCCTTCCAAGAGCTGGTGATGACCTACGGCGAGGAAGCGACGGCGAGCTACGCCGAGGGCTTTCCGGACCGTATTCGGGGCGGCGCCTTCACGACGGCCCTGCAGCATTGAGTTCACGCCCCGGCCTTCGTGCCGGGGCCGGGACTTGATCGTGATGCCTATCGCATCGCCCCGGCCCCGCCGGGGCGATTGGCTTTTCAAGGGGCTCAGGCTGTCGCGTCCTTCGCGCCGAGGCGCTTGTCGAGGTAGGTATCCACGGTCTGGGTCAGTTCGTCGACCTTGCCGTCGAAGAAGTGGTTGGCGCCGTCCACCACCTGATGCTCGATGATGACGCCCTTCTGAACCTTCACCTTCTCGATCACCGGCATGACCTCGCGGGCCGGGGCCACGCGATCCTCGGAACCGTGAACGAACAGGCCCGAGGACGGGCACGGCGCCAGGAAGGTGAAGTCGTAGCGGTTGGCCATGGCGGCGATGGAGATGAAGCCCTCGATCTCGGGACGCCGCATGAGCAGCTGCATGCCGATCCACGAGCCGAACGACACGCCGGCGATCCAGCATGCCCGAGCCTCGGGGTTGACGGACTGCACCCAGTCGAGGGCTGAAGCCGCGTCCGAGAGTTCGCCGGTGCCATGATCGAAGGCGCCCTGGCTGCGGCCGACGCCACGGAAATTGAACCGCAGGGCGGCAAAGCCCCGGTTGGCGAAGGTGTAGAAAAGATTGTACACGATTTGATTGTTCATCGTGCCCCCGAACTGGGGATGCGGGTGCAGCACGATGGCGATGGGGGCGCCCTTCTTCTTGGGAGCCTGGTAGCGCCCTTCGAGGCGGCCGGCCGGACCGGTGAAGATGACTTCGGGCATGGATCTCTCACAAGCTTCAGGACGATGCGCGCGGCGACGGACGCGCGGCAGGCCCCGCGCGGAACGCCTTGACTCGCCCGGACGCGATCTTAAAAGCGCTCTTAGAACGGTTCTAGTGGACTGGAATCATTCTAAAATAGCGGTTCGAGCCTATTCGGGCCGTTGCCTTCCCCGCGCATCGGGGTGTCGGACTCGGGTTCTTCGGCGCCTTAGCATGATCGTGGGGGGCAAAAGCAAGGATTTGTCGTCCCAAGGCCCCGGTGCCGCCAATGGTTTTCACGTCTCCGACTGCATCCGCATGACCTCGCCCGCATGATTTCACCACGCGCCTATCTCGACCACAACGCGACCTCGCCGGTTCGGCCAGAGGTGGTGGAGGCCGTGGCGCGGGCGCTTGCCCTGCCGGGCAACCCGTCCTCGGTTCATGCCGAGGGCCGGGCGGCACGGGCGGCGTTGGAGAAGGCGCGGGCGCAGGTCGGCGCCCTGGTGGGGGCCGGCCCGGGCCGGGTGGTGTTCACGAGCGGCGGCACGGAAGCCGCCAACGCTGTCCTGTCCGGTGGCTTGCGCCGGACAGGCGAGGCGGCGCCGACCCGCCTGGTGATCGGCGCCACGGAGCACCCGTGCGTCGCGGCCGGGCATCGCTTCCCCGCCGATCGCGTCGACGTGATCCCCGTCGATGCCAGGGGCGTCGTCGATTGCGCGGCGCTTCGGATCATTCTCGACCGGCACCGGGAGGAGGGCGTCCTCGTCTCGGTCCATGCCGCCAACAACGAGACCGGGGTGATCCAGCCGCTGGCCGAGATCGTCGCCCTGGCGCGGGATCACGGCCGCGCCCTCGTCCATTCCGATGCCGTGCAGGCCGTGGGGAAGATCCCGCTGAGTTTCGTCCACCTCGGCCTCGATGCCCTCACCCTGTCGGGGCACAAGTTCGCGGCCCCGAAGGGCGTCGGCGCCGTCGTGCTGGCCGAGGGTATCACCCTGGAGGCGGTGCCCCTGCGCGGCGGCGGCCAGGAGGGGCGGCTGCGCGCCGGCACCGAGAATCTGCCCGGCCTCGTCGGTATGGGGGTGGCGGCCGAGATCGCGGCGGCCCATCTCGGGCAGACGCACGAAATGGCGCGGCAGGAAGAGGTGCGGGACTCCATCGCGGCGGGTCTGCGACGGCTCGCCCCCGACCTCGCGGTGTTCGGAGCGGGCGCGCCGCGCCTGCCCAACACCCTGAGTTTCTCCATTCCGGGCCTCGACGCCCCGACGGCGGTGATGCACCTCGATCTCGCCGGGGTCGCGGTCTCGTCCGGGTCGGCCTGCGCCTCGGGCAAGGTGGCGCGCTCTCCCGTCCTCGCCGCCATGGGTGTCAGCCCTGCCCTGGCCGCGGGGGCGCTGCGCGTCAGCCTCGGGTGGAACAGCACGACAAGCGACGGGACGCGCTGTCTCGCCGCCTGCGAACGCCTCATCGAGGCCCTATATCGACGGAGAGGACAGGCGGCCTGACGGCGGCCCGTCCAATCCCATTTCTCACGAATACGCCCGGCCCTTGACCCCGGGACGCTCAGGAGACGCCAATGCCTGCCGTGCAGGAAACCATCGACCGGGTCCGTTCCATCGACCTCGACCAGTACAAGTACGGGTTCGAGACCACCATCGAGATGGAGAAGTCCGAAAAGGGCATTTCCGAGGACGTGATCCGCTACATCTCGGCCAAGAAGGACGAGCCGGAATGGATGCTCGCTTGGCGCCTCGACGCCTACAAGCGCTGGCAGACCATGCAGGAGCCCGATTGGGCCCGCGTCTCCTACGACAAGGTCGATTACAAGGACATTTACTACTACGCGGCGCCCAAGCGCCCGGCCGCCCTGTCGCTGGACGAGATCGATCCGGAAATCCTGAAGACCTACGAGAAACTCGGCATTCCCCTGCGCGAGGTCGAGGTGCTGGAGGGCATCGCCCCCGAGCGCCGGGTCGCCGTGGACGCGGTGTTCGATTCGGTCTCGGTGGCGACCACCTTCAAGGCCGAGCTGTCGAAGGCCGGTGTGATCTTCATGCCGATCTCGGAGGCCATCCGCGAGTACCCGGACCTCGTGAAGAAGTATCTCGGCTCGGTCGTGCCCGTGACCGACAACTTCTTCGCGACCCTGAACTCGGCGGTCTTCTCTGACGGCTCGTTCGTCTACATCCCGCCGGGCGTGCGCTGCCCGATGGAGCTCTCCACCTATTTCCGCATCAACGAGCGCGACACCGGCCAGTTCGAGCGGACCCTCATCATCGCCGACAAGGGGTCATACGTCTCCTATCTCGAGGGTTGCACCGCCCCGAAGCGCGACGACAACCAGCTCCACGCGGCGGTGGTCGAGCTCGTCGCGCTGGATGACGCCGAGATCAAGTACTCGACGGTGCAGAACTGGTACCCCGGCGACAACGAGGGCAAGGGCGGCATCTACAACTTCGTGACGAAGCGTGGCGATTGCCGTGGCGCCAACTCGAAGATCTCGTGGACGCAGGTCGAGACCGGGTCGGCCATCACCTGGAAGTACCCGTCCTGCATCCTGCGCGGCGACAATTCCCGGGGCGAATTCTACTCCATCGCCGTCTCGAACGGCATGCAGCAGGTCGATTCCGGCACCAAGATGATCCATCTCGGCAAGAACACGACCAGCCGCATCATCTCGAAGGGCATCTCGGCCGGCCGCTCGCAGAACACCTACCGGGGTCTCGTCTCGGCGCACAAGAAGGCGACGGGCGCGCGCAACTTCACGAACTGCGATTCGCTGCTCATCGGCGACCAGTGCGGCGCGCACACGGTGCCGTACATCGAGTCGAAGAACGCCTCCGCGCAGTTCGAGCACGAGGCCACCACCTCGAAGATCTCCGAGGACCAGATGTTCTACTGCCAGCAGCGCGGCCTCTCCAACGAGGAGGCCACCGCGCTGATCGTCAACGGCTTCGTCCGCGACGTGCTGCAGCAACTGCCCATGGAGTTCGCCGTGGAAGCCCAGAAGCTGATCTCCATCAGCCTCGAAGGCTCGGTGGGGTAGGGCGGCTTTTCCCTTCTCCCCTGCGGGAGAAGGTGGCCCGCGAAGCGGGTCGGATGAGGGAAGCGCCTCGTCCGAAGAGGCGGCCCCCTCTCGCAGGGCTTCGTCCCGGTCCGCCTGTTCCGCAGGCACCCTCTCCGCGCAGGGGAGGGGTGCCGGCTCGGTGCATTCAATTTCTAGGACTAAACCCACAATGATCGAAATCAAGAATCTCACCGTCGCCATCGAGGACAAGCAGATCCTCAACGGCCTCAACCTCACGGTGAACGACGGCGAAGTCGCCGCCATCATGGGGCCGAACGGCTCGGGCAAGTCGACCCTGTCGTACGTCATCGCCGGCAAGGAGGACTACGAGGTCCTCGACGGCGAGATCCTGCTGGACGGCGTCAATATCCTCGAGATGAGCCCCGACGAACGCGCGGCCTCCGGCGTGTTCCTGGCCTTCCAGTACCCGCTGGAGATTCCGGGCGTCGGCACCATGACCTTCCTGAAGGCGACGCTGAACGCCCAGCGCCGGGCGCGCGGCGAGGGCGAGCTCTCGACCCCCGACTTCATCCGCAAGGTGAACGGGGCGGCCGAGAAGCTCGAGATCAACAAGGAGATGCTCAAGCGCGCCCTCAACGTCGGCTTCTCCGGCGGCGAGAAGAAGCGCATGGAGATCCTGCAGATGGCGCTCCTGGAGCCGAAGTTCTGCGTCCTCGACGAGACTGATTCCGGCCTCGACATCGATGCCCTGCGCATCGTCTCGGGTGGCGTGAACGCCCTGCGCGCGCAGGGCCGCTCGTTCCTCGTCATCACCCACTACCAGCGCCTGCTCGACTACATCGTGCCGGACGTGGTCCACGTCATGTCCCAGGGCCAGATCGTGAAGTCGGGCGACAAGGATCTCGCCAAGGCGCTGGAAGCCTCGGGCTACGCCGAGTATCGCACGGGCGAGGCCGCCTGAGCATGGCCGACATCACCCCCCTCCGCACGGCGGCCGAGACCGGCCTGTCGAAGCTCTTCGAAGCCACGAAGATGAAGTACCCCACGGGCGTGTCCATCGCCCGCGAGGAAGCGTTCCGCTACTTCGAGGCGGTCGGCCTGCCGACCCGCCGCGTCGAGGCGTTCAAGTACACGGATCTCCGCTCGGCGTTCCGCGACGCCGCGCATCCGGCGGAGAAACCCTCGGCCGAGGCCGCCAAGGCGGCGGTCGCCGGGGCCAAGGGCTTTGCCGGGGTCGAGGCCGTGCGCCTCACCTTCGTCAACGGCCACCTCGTCGAGGCCGAATCCGACCTCACCCGCATCCCGGCCGGCATCACCGTGACGCCGCTCAACCAAGCGCTGACCGACGGTCACGCCCTCCTCGACCGGCTGACGCCCGTGCGTCAGGCGTCCGAGAACGCCATCTACCAGCTCAACACCGCCTTCCTGGCGGACGGGGCCGTGATCGCCGTCGCGGCCGGCGCCAAGGTCGAGACGCCCCTGCACCTGCGCTTCATCGGCACGGGCTCGGACGCCTATTCCACGGCGACTCGAATCCTCGTGGTGCTGGAGGAGGGGGCCGAGGCCCTCGTGCTGGAGAGCCACGAGGGGCCGGACGGCATCGCCTATCAACCCAACGACGCCGTCGACGTGGTGGTGGGCGACCATGCCGTCTTCCGGCACGCCCGCCTGAACGCGGAAGGGCGTGAGGCCGTTGCCCTCTCCACCCTCTCGGTGAAGCTCGGCGCGGAGGCGGCGGTGGAGACCGTCAACGTGGTGGTGGGCGGCGTGCTCTCGCGCCATCAGGTCTATCTCAACTTCGCCGGAGCCGATGCCCGGGCCGTGGTCAACGGCGCCGCCATGCTCAACGGCAGCCAGCTCGCCGACACCACCTTCCTCGCCGACCATGCCGCCACGGGCGGGGTGAGCCGCGAGCTGTTCAAGACCGTGGTGGACGGGGCCGCCACGGGCGTGTTTCAGGGCAAGATCATCGTCCAGCAGGCGGCGCAGCAGACCGACGGCAAGATGATGTCGGCTTGCCTCATCCTGTCCGACGAGGGGCAGATGATGAACAAGCCCGAACTCGAGATCTTCGCCGACGACGTCGCCTGCGGCCACGGCGCCACCTGCGGCGCCCTGGACGACGAACTGCTGTTCTACCTCATGCAGCGCGGCCTGCCGAAGGCGGAGGCCGAGAGCCTGCTGGTCCAGGCCTTCCTCGGCGCCGCCGTCGAGGCCGTGAGCCACGAGGGTGCCCGCGAGGCGCTGATCGGCACCGTCGAGGCGTGGCTGAAGGCGCGCGGATAAGCGAGAGACCCTCCCCCTTCGGGGGGAGGAGCCGCCTGCTCGACCTCCAACAGGTTTCGCCATGAACGCACCCGTTCCGACTGCCCCCTACGACGTCCAGGCGATCCGGGCCGAGTTCCCGATCCTCGCCCAGAAGGTCTACGGCAAGCCCCTGGTCTATCTCGACAACGCGGCCTCCGCCCAGAAGCCCCGCGCCGTGATCGACGCCATGGTGGCCTGCATGGAGACGGGCTACGCCAACGTCCATCGCGGCCTGCACTTCATGGCGAACGCCGCCACGGAGGGGTTCGAGGGCGCCCGCGAGACCACGCGGCAATTCCTCAACGCCGAGTCCACCGACGAGATCATCTTCACCCGCAACGCCACGGAAGCCTACAACCTCGTGGCCTCCTCCATGGGGCTGCTCGGCCAGATCGGTGAGGGGGACGAGATCATCCTCTCCATCATGGAGCACCATTCCAACATCGTACCCTGGCACTTCCTGCGCGAGCGGCGCGGGGCGGTCATCAAATGGGCGCCCGTGGACGATGAGGGCAACTTCCTCCTCGACGAATACGAAAAGCTCTTCTCGGCCCGCACCAAGATGGTGGCGATCACCCACATGTCGAACGTGCTCGGCACGGTGACGCCAGCCAAGGACATCGTGCGCATCGCCCACGCCCACGGCGTGCCGGTGCTCCTCGACGGGGCCCAGAGCGCCGTGCACGCCCCCGTCGACGTGAAGGCGCTGGATTGCGACTTCTTCGTCTTCACCGGCCACAAGGTCTACGGCCCCACCGGCATCGGCGTGCTCTACGGCAAGCGCGAATGGCTGGAGCGCCTGCCTCCCTACCAGGGCGGCGGCGAGATGATCCGCACGGTCTCCCAGGATTCCATCACCTACAACGATCCGCCCCATCGGTTCGAGGCGGGCACGCCGGCGATCATCGAGGCGGTCGGTCTCGGCGCGGCGCTGGAATTCATGATGACGTTGGGTCGCGAAAAGATCGCCGCCCACGAGGCTTCGCTCCTCGCCTATGCCCAGGAGCGCCTGGGTGCCATGAACTCCGTGCGGATGATCGGCACCGCCAAGGGTAAGGGCGGCGTCATCGCCTTCGAGATGAAGGGCGCGCATGCCCACGACATCGCCACGGTGATCGACCGCTACGGCGTCGCCATCCGGGCGGGCACCCATTGCGCCATGCCGCTGCTCTCGCGGTTCGGGGCAACCTCCACCTGTCGCGCGTCGTTCGGACTGTATAACACCCGGGACGAGGTCGACGCCCTCGCCGAGGCCCTGGCCAAGGCCGAGATGATGTTCGCCTAGAGATTCGACATTCCGGCAGCGACGCTGCCGCAAGCGCGACGGCGCGCCGCCGCCCGTGCGGGGTGTCGCGGATCGCCGCCGATCCGCGACACGCGAAGACGAGGACAAACCATGAGCGACTCAGCCATCACCGGCGGGGCCAATTCCCCCGCCATCGCCAGTGCCTCGGCAATCCCGCCCGAGGAACTCGATCGCCTGACCGACGACATCGTGGCGGCCTTGAAGAGCGTCTACGATCCGGAGATCCCGGCCGACATCTACGAGCTCGGCCTGATCTACAAGGTCGACATCGCCGACGACCGCACGGTGGCCATCGACATGACCCTCACGGCCCCGGGCTGCCCCGTGGCCGGTGAGATGCCGGGCTGGGTCGAGACGGCGGTGGCCGCCGTTCCGGGCGTCCAGGCTTGCACCGTCACCATGGTGTTCGATCCGCCGTGGGACCAGAGCCGCATGTCCGACGAGGCCCGCGTCGCCCTCGACATGTGGTAGGGCGTCAGCCTTCCTCGGCGAGGTTTCGACGGGCCGGAAAGGTGAGGCCGTCGTAGAGGTCGGCCATCGCCAGGGTGGCCCCGATGCCGGGTAGGTCGATCACGGCCTCCAGACCCTCGAAGGTCTCGATCTCCCAGTCGGTCCCGCTCCGCCGGTACAGCAGGGCCTGCGGCTTCAGGGTCTCGACGAGCAGAATGGCGGTGAGCGTCGGGTGGCGCTTGTACTCCTCGACCTTCCGGGTCTGGTCGATGGAAGTCGTCGAGGGCGAGGCGACCTCGACCACGAGCTTCGGCTCGCGCGCCTCGTAGGTGTCGGCGACCAGGGGAGCACACTCGACCATGACGTCGGGTCGGCGCAGGCCACGGATGCTGGTGCGGAGCGCGATGTCGGCCGTGGTGGGCCGGCACGGCTTGCCACGGAGCTGCGCATGGAGCGAGCCGATGATGTTCACCGTGACCCGGTCGTGCTGCATGCTCGCCCCGGTCATCATCCGGTGGCGCGGCACCGGATGCCCGTCGACGAGTTCGTAGAGTTCGTCCTGGTCGCGCTGCCAGACGAAGAAATCCTCGGGCGTCATCGTGGGGCGTGCGGCATCCGCCATGGTGGAGATTCTCTCGGCCCCATCCTATCACGGATCATCGCCCCATGCGCGCCGCGCCGATGGACGGGGGCCGGCGCCATCCTTATCTTAACCGGGTGCGTCCACCCTCAACCGCCCGGGCCTTGAACCCGGTTGCCGGAGAGACCTCATGGCTTCGAACTTCAAAGTGCTGTCGCTGACCGATGCGGCGGCGGACCGGATCAAGGCGATCATCGCCGAGGCCGACCGGCCCATCGCCGGCCTGCGGGTCGGGGTGAAGAACGGTGGCTGCGCCGGCATGTCCTACACCATGGAATATGCCGACGGGCAGAAGCCCGGCGAGGACATGGTCGAGGATCGCGGCGTCAAGGTCTTCGTCGATCCGAAGGCGCTGCTGTTCCTCCTCGGCACGCAGATGGATTTCACCACCACCAAGCTCGCCTCGCAATTCGTGTTCAACAACCCGAACCAGACTTCGGCCTGCGGCTGTGGCGAGTCCGTGGCGATCACGCCGGTGAACCCCGAAGCCGTGCGCGCCTCTGCCTGATCGCCCGAGGCAGCGGATCAAGCTCCGCTGCCCCGAAGCCTTCGGGGCGCAGCTCGGAAACGCAGCGATCAACCGACGGGGGGCGGGACGCTCCCGTCGTCCACGGTCCGGTTGCGGCCGTCGCGCTTGGCCTTGAACATGCACTGGTCGGCACGCTCCAGCAGGGACACCGCCGTGTCGGAGGGGCGCACGGCGGCCACCCCGAGGGAAACCGTGATCTTGCCCAAGGTCTCGCCCGTCGAGCGCTTGACGAGTTCGCGCGTCATCACGCTGGTGCGGACCTTTTCGGCGAGCGCCCGGGCCTCCGCCCGCCCCAAGCCCGGCAGCAGGATGGCGAATTCCTCGCCGCCGAAGCGGGCCGGGGTGGCCCCGGCCGTCACGGTCTCGCGCATCACCGCGCCGACGAGGCGCAGGACCTGATCACCCGTGAGGTGGCCATACAAATCGTTGAAGCGTTTGAAGAAATCGACATCGATCACCACGAGGCTGGCGGGCTTTCGCTCGGCGACCGCTTCCTCCACCAGGGCGTGCAGGCTTTCCTCGAACTGCTTGCGGTTCGACAGGCCGGTGAGGGGGTCGATGAGGCTCTCGCGACGTGTCGTCTCTAGGGCTTCGCGCAAGGATTCGATCTCGTTGCGGCTCTCGCGCATGCGGGCCTCGAGGACGCGGTTGCTGTCGGCCACCTCCCGGGTCGTGGCCGCCAGGGCCGCGACGATCTCGAGGATGCGGGTGCGGTCGAGGCCGGTCCCGTCGAGATCCTGCAACAGGGTGCGTAGGGCTTCGCTGTGCTCTGCCGAGGAGCCGAGGGAGAGGTCGAGGGCCTCCGTGAGGTTCGCGAGTTCGGCGAGGACCGTGCGGCTCGTCTCGTCGGCCGCCCGCACCAGCCTCTGCCCGTCGAGATAGGCTTCGTAGAGGATGTCGATCTCGGCCTCGGAGACGGCGCCCGTCGCCATGAAGCCGGACATCGCCTCGTTCATCTTCGGATACAGGGCCGCGACGTAATTGTACCAGACCGCGTATGCCCGCGGCGTCGCCGAGGGGCCGTATTCTCGCATGAGGGCGGTGGCGCGCTCGGCCAGTGCGAAGGTCCGATCCCGGTCACCCTGACTGCCGTCCATGTCGCCCAACCGTCGTCGTTTCGGCCTCGCCCCGAAGGAGGCGAGCATCCATCGGACGATCCTAGCCGATCGATGGCTCAGAGTGCATTAACCGTCTTGCGACATGGCCCGCGCCCGCGCCCGATTATTTCGGCGACTTGATCACCGCCGGACGCAGGAGGAAGGCGGGCACGTGCGAGCCGAGGCCGATGGGCGTCTCGCCGTCATCCTCGTCGCCGCGCCGCCGGGACGCGGGGCGGCGCTCTTCACGGCGCGGCTCCATGCGCTGGGGGGCGGGCTCCTTCGCCCGCGCCGGAGCGGTGTCCTTCGCCCGTGCGGGGGGCTGCACCGCTTCGGTCTCAACGGCCGGGGAGGGGCCGCGCTCGGGGCTGTCGCGACGGCCGCCCTTGCGGGCGCGGGGCTCCGACCGGGCGGCGTCGCGACCGGTCTCGCCGCCGCTGCGCCGCCGCAGGGTCTGGCCGGACTTGCCGCGATGGCGCGTCCGGGTCGGCGCGTCCTCGCGTTCGGCCGGGGCTGCGCTCGGCTCGGGCAGCACACCGAGATCGCCCTCGGCCCAGGGGATCGGCTGACCGATCAGACTCTCGATGGCGGTGACGAAGCGCTCGTCGGATCGGGTCACCAGCGTGAAGGCGTGGCCGGCCCGCCCCGCCCGGCCCGTGCGGCCGATGCGGTGGACGTAGTCCTCCGGGTGATGGGGAACGTCGAAGTTGAAGACGTGGCTCACGGCCGGAATGTCGAGGCCGCGCGCGGCGACGTCGGAGGCGACCAGCAGCGGCACCTCGCCGGAGCGGAACCCGTCGAGGGCGAGGGTGCGGGCGCGCTGGTCCATGTCGCCGTGCAGCGCCGCGACGTTGAAACCGTGGCTCGCGAGGGATTTCTGCAGCAGCGCCACGTCGCGCTTGCGGTTGCAGAAGATGATGCCGTTGTTGAGATCGGCCTCGCCCCGGATGAGCCGGCGCAGGAGCTCGCGCTTCTCGTGACCCTCGGAGCCCGAGGCCACGAGCTTCTGCTCGATGGTGGACGCCGTCGAGGACGGGCGCGCCACCTCGATCCGCTGCGGCGTGTGCAGAAACATGTCGGCCAGCCGCTCGATCTCCGGCGGCATGGTGGCCGAGAAGAACAGGGTCTGCCGGGTGAACGGCACCATCTTCACGATGCGCTCGATGTCGGGAATGAAGCCCATGTCGAGCATGCGGTCGGCCTCGTCGATGACGAGGAGTTCGACGCCCGTGAGCAGGAGCTTGCCGCGCTCGAAATGGTCGAGGAGCCGGCCCGGCGTGGCGATCAGCACGTCGGTGCCGCGCATCAGCTTGGCATCCTGCTCGGCGAACGAGACGCCGCCTATGATGAGCGCCACGTTGAGCTTGTGATTGACCCCGTAGCGGTCGAAATTCTCCACCACCTGGGCGGCGAGCTCGCGCGTCGGCTCGAGGATGAGGGTGCGCGGCATGCGGGCGCGGGCGCGGCCGTTCTCCAGCAGGGTCAGCATCGGCAGCGTGAACGCCGCCGTCTTGCCGGTGCCGGTCTGGGCGATGCCCAGCACGTCGCGCCGGGCCAGCACGTGCGGGATGGCCTGGGCTTGGATCGGCGTCGGCTCGCTGTACCCGGCCGCCGTGACGGCCTGGAGGACCTTGTCGCTCAATCCGAGGTCGGCAAAAGACATATTCTCTGAGAACCGTTGCGCGCGGGAATGGACCGTCCGGCGCGGAGTGCATCGACACGGCGACGGCTGAAGAAGGGGCGGTTTCGACACACGTCCCGCCGCGCACACGCGTTGCGTCAGACACTTAGAGCCCCCGGCCGGCTTGTCAATCGAACCGGGGGCGCGGCTCGAATTTATCCACGCCGCGCGGAGGGCCAGGGTCGGCCTCTTTCGTCTAAGGTCAAGCTCTTGACAGTGGCACGCGCCGTGCAACGCATTCAACCAACGGTGAAGGGGAGGGGCTGTCCGATGTCACACGGCGTATCGACCATCCAGGAGGCGACGGCGGGGGGCGCCGTCCCCAATTCGCATTCCGGTGTGACGATCAAACCCAGCTACGACGACCGTTTGACCAACGAAGATCTCGCTCCCTTACGCAACCAAACCTGGGGCACCTACAACATCTTTGCGTTCTGGATGTCGGACGTCCACAGCGTCGGCGGCTACATCACCGCCGGCTCCCTGTTCTCCCTCGGCCTCGTGAGCTGGCAGGTGCTGGTCTCGCTCCTCGTCGGTATCCTCATCGTGCAGCTGTTCTGCAACCTCGTGGCCAAGCCGAGTCAGGTCACCGGCACGCCCTACCCGGTGATCTGCCGGGCCTCGTTCGGGGTGAAGGGCGCCAACATTCCGGCGATCATCCGCGGCCTCATCGCCGTCGCTTGGTACGGCATCCAGACCTATCTCGCTTCCAGCGCCTTCCTCATCGTGGCCCTGCGGTTCTATCCCGAACTCAAGCCCTATGCCGACGTCGCCACATCGGGCTTCGTCGGGCTGTCGAGCCTCGGCTGGGCGAGCTTCATGACCCTGTGGGTGATCCAGGCGCTGGTGTTCTGGCGCGGCATGGAGGCGATCCGCAAGTTCATCGACTGGGCCGGGCCGGCCGTCTACGTCGTGATGATCGCCCTCGCCGTCTACCTCGTCGCCCGCGCCGGCCTCGACAATGTCGGCCTCAGCTTGGGCGAGGTGCGCTACCAGGGCTGGGACGCCCTGCCGGTGATGCTCAACGCCGTCGCCCTCGTGGTCTCATACTTCTCCGGGCCGATGCTCAACTTCGGCGATTTCTCCCGCTACGGGAAATCGTTCGCGGCCGTGAAGGCCGGCAACGTCTGGGGCCTGCCGGTGAACTTCATCGGCTTTTCGCTGCTCACCGTCATCACCACGTCGGCGACTCTGCCGGTGTTCGGCCGCCTCATCATCGATCCCGTGGAGACGGTCAGCCACATCGACAACACCTACGCGGTGGTGCTCGGTGCCTTCACCTTCATGACGGCGACCATCGGCATCAACATCGTGGCCAACTTCGTCTCGCCGGCCTTCGACTTCTCGAACGTGGCGCCGCAGCGCATCAGTTGGCGCATGGGCGGCATGATCGCCGCCGTGGCGTCGATCTTCATCACCCCCTGGAATCTCTACAACAACCCGGCGGTGATCCATTACACCCTCGACGTGCTCGGCGCCTTCATCGGGCCGCTGTTCGGCATCCTCATCGCCGACTACTACGTCGTGCGCCGTCAGCACGTGGTGGTGGACGACCTCTACACCATGAGCCCCACGGGCCGGTACTGGTACACCAATGGTTACAACCGGGCCGCTATCCTCAGCGTGATCCCCTCGGCCCTGGTGCCGGTCCTGTGCGCCGTGGTCCCGGCCCTGTCGCATCTGGCCAACTTCTCCTGGTTCATCGGTGTCGCCCTGGGATTCACGAGCTACATCGCGCTCATGCGGCGCACCCCGCAGGCATCCTGAGCGACCGTCCCGTGCGCATCCTCCTCATCAATCCCAACACAACGCCCTCCGTCACCGACCTCGTGGCGGATCATGTCCGCGGGATCGTCGGCGGGGCGGCCGAGATCGTGGCGGTGACCGGGCGCTTCGGCGCCCGCTACATCGCGAGTCGGGCCGCCTCGGTCATCGCCGGCCATGCCGCCCTCGACGCCCTGGCCGAGCACGTCGCCGGGGTCGACGCCGTCTACCTCGCCTGCTTCGGCGATCCGGGGCTCCTCGGCTTGCGCGAGGTCTCGCCGGTCCCCGTGGTGGGCATGGCGGAGGCGGCGTGCCGGGCCGCCGCCTCCGGGGGGCGGCGCTTCGCCATCGTCACCGGGGGCGTCCTGTGGGGGCCGATGCTCACGGAGTTCGTGGCCACGATCGGCCTCGCCGACCGCCTGACGGGCGTGCGCACCGTCGCGCCGACGGGGGCTGAGATCGCCGCCGACCCCGACGCGGCCCTGGGCGGCCTCGCGGCCGCCTGCCGGGCCTGCGTCGAAGCGGATGGGGCCGAGGCCGTGATCCTGGGGGGCGCGGCCCTGGCCGGCCTCGCCGCGCGCATCCAGCCCGCCGTTCCGGTGCCGGTTCTGTGCTCGGTGGAAGCCGGCACCCGCGCGGTCCTGGCGGCGGCTGACGCGGCCGGTACGGTCGCCGGGGGAGGGGTTGTGCGGAAGAACGCCCCCGCCCTCCAGAGCCTCGGTCTATCCCCGGCCTTGGCGACGCTCCTCGCCGGATCCTGATCCGTCTTCGCAGCCCCCGGCCTCATCGGGGCGGAGATGCGGGCTCGGGCGCGCCGGCACACACTGGCCCGATTTCGGCGGGACGATCTCGCCACCGCTCTCCGGGCCTTCGCCGGCCGGAAACGCCGCTGCGGCGGCCTCGCCCCAGCGGTGCATGCTGCCTGAGCCGCGCTTCAGTGCCTGAGGTCGAAGGCGGTGCACGGGTCGAGGGTGGTGTGACCGGCGGCGGCGACGATGGAGCCCGTGGTTTCGGGATCGGGTGAACCCGCCCGAGCGAATTGGCGCAGGGTCCCGCTCTCGGTGGCGCGGGACAGATACTGCGTCGCCCCGAGGGCTCCGAGGCCGAGGACGAGGCACAGCTTGATCGTCCAGGGCAGTAGGGTCGTGGGCCGGCGGGGCGCGTCCCGATCCCCGTCCGTGAAGGCGGCGGGTCGGGGCGTATCGAAGGAGCGGCTGGGAGGAAGCATGGCGGGTGCATTCATCGACGCGGCGCGACGGGCCGCTCCGTCTCAGCCTCCGACATCACGGTTAAGAGTGCCTCACGAAACTTCCGCTCCTGGCCGGTTCTCACCCTGAAGACGACGGTGCGGTGGGAACTTTATGGGCGGCCTAGCACTACCTGGGCACTTTGACGTCAGAGGACAGCGTGAAGCGCCTTCGGCAGTGCGGACACAGGACGGGTGGGACGAGGCTGGCGAACAGCCGTCCGATGATGGCCTGCCGCACGGCGGGTAGGCTGGGTGATGGTGGCGGCCCCGGAAGGCGGGTCTTCATTTTTCCCCCGCCCCGTTCGGTGGTGCTCGGCGAGGCGCAGATGCTGCAGGTAGGCATAGGCGATGCACGTCATCAGCGCGTGTCGATGCAGGCCGGTCCAGGACCGCCCCTCGAAATGATCGAGGCCGAGTTCCTCCTTGAGCTGCTGGTGGGCCTGCTCGCAGACCCAGCGCGCCTTGATCGTACCCGCGAGGGCGCGGCGCGACGTCTCGGGCGGCAAGTTCGAGAGGTAGTACTTGCGCTCCCCCGATGAGCGCCATTCGCCCACGAGCCAGACCTCTGCGCCCGGCAGATGCCGGTTGTTGCCCCAGACCGGACCGTCGCCGACCCGTACCCGGATAGCAGCGAACCGGGCCGAGAGCTTGCCCTTCGTACCCTGGCGCCACGCGACGCGCCGCCAGGGCAGATCGGCCAGCACCGTCTCGGCATCCCGCGGCTCTTGGTCCGGTACGAGTTTGCGGGCACGGCCCGTGGGCGGCACGAGCTGCACGTTGGCCGCGTAGACCTTCTGGTTCCTAACGATCCCCACCGCCCAGCGCAGGCCCCGCGCCTCCAGGGCGTGACGGAAAGCGGCGCTGACGCCGTAGCCCGCATCGGCCAGCACCGTGCCGAAGCGCAGACCGGCGGTCTGCAGGCGATCCAGTTCCGACAGAGCGATCTCCCCCTTGCTCCGTGACACGGTTGCGGCCTCGGGCACGCCGGCCTGCACGCACCGCCCCGGATCGCTCGTCCAGGCCTCAGGCAGGAACAGGCGCAGGGCCACCGGCACGGGCACCTCGTTCTGCGCCAGGGTGAGCGAGACCAGGGACTGGCAGTTGGCCTGCTTGCCCAGCGCACCGCAATACTGGCGCGCCACCCCGACCGAGAGCGTGCCCTTCTTCGGCAGGGCGGTGTCGTCGATCACCAGGCAGGCATCGCATCCACCAACCAGCCGATCCGCCTGGCGGCCCAGTTCCGTCCAGAGCGGGCGATCGTCCCAGGCCGGGCTGGCGATGAAGTGCTGCAGCTGGTCGTGGCCCGGCAGCCCGAGGCGCGCTGCCATCGGCTGCAGGCTCTTGCGATCACCCGGGCCGAGCAGCCCCCGCAGGTAAAACGGCGCCCAGGTCCGCCGGGTCTTGCGCCCCATCACCGCCAGGAATGGCGCCAGCCACGTGTCGAGCCCGTCCGTTCCCTCGCGATCCTGATCCATCGCCGCCCCCCGGCCATCGTGAGAGCAGACAACGCATCACAACCCCCAAAAGTGCCCAGGTAGTGCTAAGCTCGCCTCACGATTGCGCGAGAAGGGGGGCGGCAAGATCCTGCCGATGTCCCGAGAGAAGTCGTTATGGTAAATAACGTCCTTCCAGATTTCGGCTCCCTTCGTCCCATGATGCGCCGAACGAATGCTTCGTCCCCGGCCGATGTGCGGTAAAACACCGACATCAGACAGTTGTGGTGACCTCGGGCTAACCTTTACCCTTCATTGAGATATCGTGGGCTATCCGATGCTCATGTTGCAGGAAAGCGACAGACCTCGCGGCGTCCAGGGACTACAAGCGCGCCGGCTTTCGCCAATCCAGAACCGAGTACCCCGATGAAAAGACTGCTTCTCGCCACGACCGTCCTCGCCGGCCTGACCGCCGTCGCTTCGGCCGCCGATCTGCCCCGCCGCGCCGCCCCGCCGCCGGTGTTCGTGCCGGTGCCGGTGTTCACCTGGACGGGCTTCTACGCCGGTTTCAACGCCGGTTACGGCTTCGACGCCTCCAGCAGCCGCGCCCCGACGGTCATCGGCGTGAACGGCGCCAGCACCCTCGTGCCGCCCGGCACCACCGCCGTCCTCGCCTTCAGCAACGGCAGCCGTAACGACGGCTTCACCGGCGGTGGTCAGATCGGCTACAACTACCAGTTCACCCCGGGCTCCGGCTTCGTCGTCGGCGTCGAGGCCGATGCCCAGTACGTCGATTTCGGCCGTGAGCGGAA
>NZ_FOPM01000029.1 GCF_900113485.1 Methylobacterium gossipiicola | reverse complement strand
CATCTTCTTGTAGCGCTCCTCCATCTCGCGCACGGCCCATTTGAGGGCGATGACCGCCTTCTTCGGATCGGTGACGACGGGCGAGAGCAGATGCGGGATGCCGTCGTAGACGGAGAGTTCCAACATCTTCGGATCGACCATGATCAGGCGGCACTCCTCCGGCTTCAGCCGGTAGAGCAGCGACAGGATCATGGTGTTGATGGCCACCGACTTGCCCGAGCCGGTGGTACCGGCCACCAGCAGGTGCGGCATCCGGGCAAGATCGGCGATGATCGGCTCACCGCCGATGTTCTTGCCAAGACACAGGGCGAGCTTGTGCTTGCTCAGGCTGAAATCGACGGACGCCAGGAGTTCGCGCAGGTACACGGTCTCACGGGTGTCGTTGGGCAGCTCGATGCCGATGACGTTGCGGCCGGGCACCACGGCGACGCGGGCCGAGACGGCGGACATGGATCGGGCGATGTCGTCCGAGAGGGAGATGACGCGGCTCGACTTTGTCCCGGGGGCCGGCTCCAATTCGTAGAGCGTCACCACCGGACCGGGCCGCACGGCGAGGATGTCACCGCGTACGCCGAAATCCTGCACGGTCTGCTGGAGGTTGAGGGCGTTCTGCTCGAGGACGTCGGCATCGATCTCCTCGGTGCCGGTCGGATCGGGTTCGGCCAGGAGTTCGAGGGAGGGGTGCTCGTAATCCTCGTTCTCGACGAGGGACATGGAGATGTGACGCCCGGCGGCGATGAGGGTCGGGCGCTCGGGCAGAATGGCGCGCGGGATGTTCAGGACCGGGGCCAGGGGGGTGGCTTGGGGAGCTGCGACCTGGTGGGGGACGGCAACGGGTTCGGCCTCGGGCGCCACGGCGGCCAACGCGATCTCCTCGGACGAAGGCTGCTCTTGCGTCGTCACCACGGCTTCGGCCTCCGGCTCCGCCGAGACGGGTTCTTGAACGACGGGTTCGGGCATGGACGCGCCCTTGGGCGTGCGCAGGAGAACCGTCCGCGTCGGAATCACCGTGGGGACGAAAGCCGGTGCGGCAAAAGTCACCGGTTCGAGGAAGGCGGGGGCCGCGGGAGCGGTTTCTTCGGAGGCGGGCTCCTGAACGGAAGGCTCTTGGAAGACCTCCTCCGAATGAGCCTCAGGTTGGACGGCGATCTCGCCCTGGGCCTGCGGCATTGCCTCGGGCAGGAACGGCACGACGGCAACGAGCGGCTCCAGGGGGATGGCCTCCGGGGCAGGGGAGGGGGCCACGGGGATCCGGGCCGAGCGGATGGCCGCACGGGCGGCCATGGCGCTGAGCATGGGCGCGCGCGGTGCGGCGGCCGCCGGCGCGGCGGGCACCCGCACGGCGTTGTCCTGGCCATCGGCCGGGACCGGGGTCGCGGTCCGATCGAACTGAAGCAGGCGGTCGAGGACGTAGACCGGCGCGGGCGGCAGGAGCGCGAGCCCTGCCGGAGCGACATCCACGGGAGCGGCCACGACGGCCATGTCGGTGGTGGCCACGTCCGGGCTGGCCATGACCGAGATGGATACGTCCGGGATGAACGCGGCCTCGCCGTCGGCCGCGGGCAGGGTGACGACCTCGACGGCCTCGACGACCGGCACGATCTCGGAGGCCGATTCGACCTCAACGGCCTCGGCCCGGATCTCCGACCAGGCGTCGAGGGCGGCGCAATCCCGGTTGTCGAACCAGGCGTGGACCTCGGACCAGTCCGGCACGTCTTCCCAGTCGCGATCCTCCACGATGGGTTCGGCCGCGAGCACCTCAGGCTGGGCGATCACCGCCACCTCGGCGAGCTCCTCCGGCGCGGTCACGACGGGGGCGGGGACCGCCTCGTCCACGGCCGACAGCTCGAGGACCGGCGTCTCGGCGACGGGACTGGGCTGGCGGCGAGGGGGGCTGCGGAAGAATCGCACGCCTTCCGGCACCACGAAGGGCTGGCGCCACAGGGGCTCGGCGGCGGCGGCGGCGGCCTCGCGGGTCGCCTGCTCGATGGCTTCGCGTTCGATGGCCGCGAGGGCGGCGGCCTCGGCGGCGCGCTCCGCCTCGGCCTGAGCCCGCAGGGCCTCGGCTTCCGCCTCGGCTTTGGCGCGAAGGGCCTCGGCCTCGGCCAGGACGGCGCGCTCGGCGTCGAGGGCGCGCTGACGGCGCTCCTGCAGCACCGGATCGGGCGTGCGCGTGTAGCGGACGGCGGGGGCCGGCGCGGTGGTGGCGCGGGCCTGGATGCGCGGAACTTCGTCGGCCTCCGGCACGATGGCGGCGGGCCGGCGCGGTGTCCGGATCAGCACGCGGGGACCGGCTTCGCCCCCGGCGAACCCGTCCTCGCTGCGGGCCGCCGGCGTGGTCCGCGCCGGGATCATGTCGAGGGTGGCGCGGTCGTCGAACACGTGGTCGGGCCAGCCCTGCACGGCGGGTGGAATCCGGTAGGTGGGCTCGCGCCCGACCAAGGTCTGCGGGCTGGTCATCCAGCTCGGCACCGGCCGGGTGGCGGCCACGGTGTAGTCCGGGCGCTGCGGCGGGCCGGCGAGGCGGCGGGTGAGGGTGGCCCGCAGGTTCATGAGGCGATGCGCCAGGGCGCCGATGGACAGGCCGAGGCGGTCGCCGCCACGGACCGGACGCGAGGGATCGCGATGGGAATAGGGAAGCCGTCCCGATGCACGCATGATTGGCCGAATTGACTCGAAGCGGGTCCGCCGCCGGGAGGGGCGCGGTTCACGCCTGAGTTAGGACCATCGTCGTTAACAGACGCTTGCGGCGCCCGATGCTGGAGGCGGGAACCCCGGCGGGGTAGGATAGCGGCGCCTTCCAGCCGCCCGGAGCCACCCGCCCCTTGTCCATGCCCCCGGTCCAGCCCGTTTCCCCCGAGTCCTTCCGCTCGCTCTATACCCACGGCTTCGCCCGGGTCGCGGCCTGCACCGGGCGTAGCCATCCGGGCGACCCGGCGGCCAATGCCGAAGCGACCCTCGCCCTCGCCCGGGACTGCGACCGGCAGGGCGCGGCCCTGGCTGTGTTTCCCGAACTCGGCCTTTCCGGTTACGCCATCGAGGACCTGCTGCTGCAGGGCACGGTGCTGGACGCCGTGGCGGCGGCCGTAGAGACCGTGCGGGCGGGGTCGGAGCACCTGAGCCCGGTGCTCGTCATCGGCGCGCCCCTGCCCTGGCGGCACCGACTCTACAATTGCGCCCTCGCCCTCCACCGGGGCCGGGTGCTCGGGGTGGTGCCGAAGAGCTACCTCCCGAACTACCGGGAATTCTACGAGAAGCGCCACTTCGCCTCGGGCGTCGGGATCGTCGGCGAGACGATCCGGGTGGGGGAGGACACCGTGCCGTTCGGCACCGATCTGCTATTCGCCGCCGACGACCTGCCCGGCTTCGTCCTCGGCCTCGAGGTCTGCGAGGACCTCTGGGTCCCCGCCCCCCCCGGCATGGATCTGGCGCTCGCCGGGGCCACGGTGCTCGCCAACCTCTCGGGCAGCCCCATCACCGTCGGCCGGGCGGAGTCCCGCGCGCTCCTGTCACGCGCCGCCTCCATGCGGGGCCTCTGCGCCTACGTCTATGCGGCGGCGGGCTACGGCGAATCCACCACCGACCTGTCCTGGGACGGCCAGACCAGCGTCGACGAACTCGGCGAACGCCTCGCCGAGGGCCCGCGCTTCGCCCAGGACCCGGTCGTGACGATCGCGGACATCGATCTCGATCGCCTCGTCCAGGAGCGGCTCCAGGCCGGGAGCTTCGACGACAATGCCCGCGCCCGCGCCTCGGATTGGCGCCGGATCGGCTTTCGCCTCGATCCGCCCCGTGGCGATCTCGGCCTCCGGCGGCGAGTCGAGCGATTCCCGTTCGTGCCGGCCGATCCGGCGCGCCTCGCCCAGGATTGCTACGAGGCCTACAACATCCAGGTGGCCGGCCTCGCCCAGCGCCTGGAGGCGACGGGAACGAGCAAGGCCGTCATCGGCGTCTCGGGCGGCCTCGATTCCACCCACGCGCTCATCGTCGTCGCCAAGGCGTTCGACCGCCTCGGACTGCCGCGAAAAAACATCCTGGCCTACACCCTGCCGGGCTTCGCCACCTCCGACGAGACCAAGGCCAACGCCCATGCGCTCATGGCGGCGCTCGGCACCACGGCGCGGGAGATCGACATCCGCGACACGGCGACGAAGATGCTCGCCGAGATGGGGCATCCGTTCGGACGCGGCGAGGCGGTCTACGACGTCACCTTCGAGAACGTGCAGGCGGGCCTGCGCACGGACTATCTGTTCCGCCTCGCCAACCAGCAGGGCGGCCTCGTCATCGGTACCGGCGACCTGTCGGAGCTGGCGCTGGGCTGGTGCACCTACGGCGTCGGCGACCAGATGAGCCATTACGGCGTCAATGCCGGCGTGCCCAAAACCCTGATCCAGCACCTCATCCGCTGGGTCGTGGGCACGGGGCAGTTCACGCCGGACGTGAACGCCACCCTGGAGGCGATCCTCGGCACGGAGATCTCGCCCGAACTCGTGCCCGTGGCGGCGGGTACGCGCCCTCAGAGCACGCAGGACGCCATCGGCCCCTACGCCCTGCAGGACTTCAACCTGTTCCACATCCTGCGCTACGGGTTCCGCCCCGCGAAGATCGCCTTCCTGGCCCTCCACGCCTGGGGCGATGCCGGGGCGGGGGCCTGGCCGCCGGACTACCCGGTCGACGAGCGCGGGGCCTACGCCCTGCCGGAGATCCGCGCTTGGCTCGCCCTGTTCCTGAAGCGGTTCTTCGGCTTCAGCCAGTTCAAGCGCTCGGCCCTGCCCAACGGGCCGAAGGTCTCGGCCGGCGGCGCCCTCTCGCCGCGGGGCGACTGGCGCGCCCCCTCCGACGGCAGCGCGCGGGCCTGGCTGAACGACCTGGAGCGGACCGTCCCGAGGACCTGATGCCCGGCCGGCGGAAGGCCCCACGCGGCACGGTCTGTCGGTGTCGAAACGCACGCTGACACAGTCCCGTCCGAATGTATGGCTAAGACATTCGTCGGGCGGGCGATTCGGAGATTGACCGATGCAGAATTACAACGTTTTCTGCCTCAGATCCGTCGAGGGCCTGTGCTGCGCCGTGCCGGAGAGCCGCGCGGTGCCGCACTTCCTCGCCGGGGGACATTGGTCGTTCGGCGGCAAGCTCGACGAGTCCGCCGCGATCCCCGTGGAGTTCGATGACCGGGCGGCGGAGACCGCCGTACGCTTCAACGGCTTCTACCTCTTCCAGACGATGGACAGCCGCTTCCATTGATCCTGCATCCGCAGGGCGCGTCGCACAATCCGGCGATCATTCCTTAAGGCCCCTGTGACAGGGTCACGGCTCGCGAGCGGTGAACGGAGATCGCGCCCCATGTCGGAGCATCGCAGGGAAATTCGCCAGAGGACGTTCCTCAAGGGCCGGATCATCTTCAACAAGGGCGCATCGAGCATGGACTGCCTCGTGCGGGACATGTCGCCCTCCGGCGCGCGGCTCTCGCTCAGCGAGACCACGACCCTGCCCGACGCGTTCGAGCTCTACATCCCGCAGAAGGACAAGACCTACCGCTCGACTCTGGCGTGGCGTCGCCTCGACAGCATCGGGGTCACCTTCCAGGAGGAAGCCACCCCGGCCCCCGTCGCGGCGCCCGTCGACGATGCGGCATCCCTCGTCGCCCTCGTGCGCCGGGTGAGCGAACTCGAAGCCGAGAACGCCGCCCTGCGCCGCCTGCTGCTGACCACCCCCACCGCCCCGAGCGCGGGAGCCGCGAGCGCCGCCTGATCCGGTTTCGCCCCCCCCGCGGCCGGCGACGAACGCAGGGCGGGGCCGGGCTTAGCCGACGTCCAACACGGCACGGATCCGCGCCGCGTGGTCGGCGAGCATTCCCGAATCGGCCATGCCGCCGCTGTGCCGCCCGAGCGGGATGCCTTCGAAGCGCGGCAGGATATGGACATGAAGGTGGAACACCGTCTGTCCGCCGGCCGGTTCGTTGTACTGGAACACCGTCAGACCGTCGGCGGAAAACGCCGCCTTCACCGCGCGGGCGACGCGCTGCACCGTGGCCGCCACCGCCGCCAGGGACTCAGGGCTGGCGTCGAGGAGCCCCCGCGCCGGTGCCTTGGGGATCACCAGGGTATGGCCCTCCCCCTGGGGCATGACATCCATGAACGCGAGGGTGTGATCGTCCTCATAGACCCGGTGGGCCGGGATTTCGCCGCGTAGGATCTTGGCGAAGACGTTCTGGGGGTCATAGGCTGCGGTCACGCGGTCACGCTCCTGTCGGATGGTCGGGCCGCACGATGCCGAGACGCGCTCCGCGCGTCTACCATCCCATGGAAAGTCGCGCTGCGCGTCCACGCCCGGATGCAAAGACGCGCCGCGTCCGTCCGGCGCCGAAATCCGCTGAACCGTGGCCGTGGTCCGTGCGTTGCCGTGCCCGATGCCCGGACTTCTCCGGCACGCTCCCGGACGAGACCCGCATGGCCCACGAAAGCACCAGCGCCATTTACACCGCCGCGGGCGCCAACCTCGCCATCGCGGCCGCGAAGTTCGTCGGCGCCTTCTTCACCGGCTCCTCGGCGATGCTGGCCGAGGGCGTCCACTCCGTGGTGGACACGGCCAACCAGATTCTGCTGCTGGTAGGGATCAAGCGGGCGAAACGCCCGGCCGATGCCCTGCACCCGTTCGGCTACGGCCGAGAGATCTACTTCTACGCCTTCATCGTGGCGCTGTTCATCTTTCTCGGCGGCGGCGCCTTCGCGATCTACGAGGGCATCCACAAGCTGCACTATCCCGAGCCCGTCTCCGACGCGCACGTGTTCGGCCATACGATCCCTGGCCTGTGGGTGAATGTCGGCATCCTGGGCTTCGCCGTGCTCGCCGAAGGCTATTCCTGTGCCGTCGCCCTCAAATCGTTCTGGGCCGAGAAGGGCAGCCGCCCGCCGATCACCGCCATCCGCCGCAGCAAGGACCCGGCCCTGTTCACCGTCCTCGTCGAGGATGTCGCCGCCCTGATGGGCCTCGTGGTGGCGCTGTCGGGCGTGATCCTGGCGCATGTGCTCGACATGCCCGACCTCGACGGCTGGGCCTCCATCGCCATCGGGGCGATCCTCATCGGCATGGCGATCTTCCTGATGATCGAGACCCACGGCCTGCTCATCGGCGAAGCGGCGGACCCGGCCGTCGTCGCCGCCATCCGGGAGGTGGTGCGAACGGAGCCGGGCGTCCACCACGTCAACGCGGTGCTCACCCAGCACATGGGTCCGTCCGACATCCTCGTGAACGTCAGCCTCGACATGGACGACAACCTGAAGGCGGGCGCCATCGAGGCCATGGTCGGCCGCCTCGAAGCCAAGCTCAAGGCGCGCAGCCCCGACGTGACGCGGGTGTTCATCGAGATCCAGGCCAAGGAGCAAGGCGCGGAAGCAGCGGGCGCCAAACCCGTCGCCGCCGAGGCTTAGAGGGCCTCACGAAACTCCCGATGCCGGACGGTTCTCGCTCCGTGACCGACGGCGCCACGGGCGTTTTGTGAGAAACACTCAGGGCGCCGGCTCGGCGAGCGCCATCGCGATGGCCGCGTCGAGGTCGGCGGGCTTCGTCTTCGGGGCGTAGCGGGCGATCACTCGCCCGTCGCGTCCGACGAGGAACTTCGTGAAGTTCCACTTGATGCCGGTGAGGCCGAGGAAGCCGGGCTTCTGCCGCTTGAGATGATCGAAGACCGGATCGGCCCGTGGCCCGTTGACCGCGACCTTGGCGAGCACCGGGAAGGTCACGTCATAGGTGAGATGACAGAACCGGGCGATCTCGGCGGCGTCCCCCGGCTCCTGGGCACCGAACTGGTTGCAGGGAAACCCGAGCACCACGAGCCCGGCCGCACGGTAGCGCCGCCACAGATCCTCGAGCCCGGCATACTGACCGGTGAAGCCGCATTGCGACGCGGTGTTGACGATGAGGAGCACGTCGCCGCGATGCTGGGCGAGGGGATGGGGCGTGCCGTCGGCCGCGCGCGGAGCCAGGCTGTACAGGTCGGTCATCGAAAGCCTTCGGTCTTGTCCCGGCGATCAGACCGGCTCGTCGGGCACGACGTCGATCTCCCCGCGCCGGAACGGCGTCAGGGTATCGAGGGCGTCGGCGGCCTCGATGACGTGGGCGCGCTCGCGCTTGAGGTAGTCGGCCACGGCACGGCGTAGGGCCGGATCGGCGATGTCGTGGGCCGAGTGCATGAGCACCGGCCGGTAGCCCCGGGCGAGCTTGTGCTCGCCCTGCGCCCCGGCCTCGACCCGCTTCAGGCCGTGGGCGATGGCATAGTCGATGGCCTGATAATAGCAGACCTCGAAATGCAGGAAGGGATGGTCCTCGATGCAGCCCCAGTTGCGGCCGTAGAGGGCGACGTCGCCGATGAAGTTGATGGCACCGGCGATGATCCGGCCCTCGCGCCGGGCGAGGACGAGGAGCACCCGCTCCGGCATCCGGGCACCGACGAGATCGAAGAATTTGCGATTGAGGTAGGGCCGCCCCCATTTGCGTGCGCCGGTGTCGGAATAGAACGAGTAGAAGGCGTCCCAGTGCTCGGGCTTCAGGGCGTCGCCGGTGACATGCTCGATGGTGATGCCGTTGGCGAGTGCGTCCCGGCGCTCGCGACGGATCACCTTGCGTTTGCGCGAGGCCAGGGCCCCCAGAAAGTCCTCGAAGCTGGCATAGTCGGCATTGTCCCAGTGGAACTGCTGGTCGATGCGCTGGAGGAAGCCGAGCTCGCCGGCCTGCCCCCATTCGCGCTCCTGCATGAAGGTGACGTGGATCGAGGAGGCCTTCGTCTCGGCACGCAGGGCACGCAGGCCCGCGACGAGGGCGGAGGCCGCCTCGTTGACGTCCTGCCCCGGCGCGATGAGGAACCGCGCGCCCGTGACGGGCGTGAACGGCACGCTGACCTGGAGCTTCGGATAATAGGCGCCCCCCGCCCGCTCATAGGCATCGGCCCAGCCGTGATCGAACACGTACTCGCCCTGGCTGTGGGATTTCAGATAGCAGGGCGCGACGCCAACGAGGCGGCCTTCCCGCTCGACGGCAACATGGAGCGGCAGCCAGCCCGTGTGGCGGGAGACGCAGCCCGAATCCTCCAGGGCCGACAGGAAGGCGTGGGAGGTGAAGGGGTTGTGGGTCTCGTCCCCGGCCGACAGGGTCTCGGACGAGGTGGCGCAGGCATCCCACTCCGCCGCCGCGATCTGGCCGAGGCCCTGGACCGCGCGCACCCGCAATTCGGTCACGGTCTCGTCGGTCCCAGTCTCGGCCGGGGCGTCGGGGGCAGCGTCGGGCGTGTCCATGGATGGCGAATCTAGTCCCCGGCGGCGGAGGGGCCAAGGGTGGGCCGGGGCCGCGCACCGTCGCAGGGGTCGGATCGCTACGGGCGAAATCCCTCGAACACCATCTGATCGGCATGTGCCTCGGCGTGGCGGCGCTGATCGGGTGTGCGCACGGTCCAGGTCATCACCGGACGCCCGCCCAGGAGACGGCAGAGATGGACCGGGGCGCAGGGTAGGTCGTCGACGCGCCAGGACAGGAAATCCGGCTCGGTCTCGGCGAAATGCAGCAGGTCCGAGAGGGAGCGGCGCAGGCTCGGGGGCAGGGCGGCATAGGCCGGATCGTTCTGCCGGGTCTCCGCCACGATGCCGCGCGGGACGTCCGGCGCAAGGGTCCGCAAGGCGGCGACGAGTTGCGGGTCGAAGGATTTCACCGCCACGGGGCCGTCATAGGTTCGCGCGAGGTCGGCCACGCGCTGGACGAGGCGCAGGTCGCCATCGTAGCGCGACTTCACCTCGATCACGAGGGGTGTGCGTCCCGCGATGGCCCCGAGGAAGGCCGGCAGGGTCGGGATACGCTCGGCCGAGCCCGCGACGGGAAGATCCGTCAGGGCGGCGGCCGAGAGGGCCTCCACCGGGTCCGACGCCTCGGTCAGGCGACCGAGGGCGGGATCGTGGAACACCATCGCCTCGCCATCGGCGCTGCGCTGCACGTCGCACTCGATGGCATAGCCCCCCGCGACCGCAGCTTGCGCGGCCACGATCGTGTTCTCCGGCACCCCGGCCGCCCGGTCGTGCAGGCCGCGATGGGCGATGGGCCGCGCGTTAAGCCAGGCCGGGGCGTTGACGCTCATTTGACCTCGAAAATCGCCTCCACCTCGACGGCGGCGTCGAGGGGCAGTTCGGCGACGCCGACGGTGGAGCGGGCGTGCCGTCCCCGGTCGCCCAGCACCGCCACCATGAAGTCGGAGGCGCCGTTCATGATGCCGGCGAGGCCGGCGAAGCTCGGCACGGCGTTGATGAAGCCGCCCAGCCGTACGCATTGCACCACGCCGTGGTCGAGGTCGCCCACCGCCGCCTGGACCTGAGCCAGGACATTGATGGCGCACAGGCGCGCGGCGGCGATGCCGCTCTCCACCGACACCTCGGCGCCGAGCTTGCCCACATGGGCGGGATCGAGCTTGCCGTCGGCCGAGAAGCAGATCTGGCCCGAAATCACCACGAGGTTGCCGGTGCGGACGAACGGAACGTAGTTCGCCACGGGGGCCGCCGCTTTCGGCAGGGTGAGGCCGAGGGCCTCCAGACGTTCCTTGGCCGTGCTCATCCGGTCGCATCTCCCCGTCGGTTGTTCCGTGGCGGCTCTGACCATGTCCGCACGCGGCACGCAAGCCACGTCGGGCCTCGTGCCCGAGAAGCGTAGCGGAGTCTCGTGTCGGCTGCGTGAACCCCGCCCATGATTGACAGAATTGACGTTTTCTCTAGTAATCGCGCGCGTGCCGCCCCCTTGTCGAGGCGGCACTTTCATTTGGTGCGGCTGCCCTCGCGCGCCGCCACGCGACACGGAGTCGGGATCGTGACATCCGCCCTTCTGCCGACCTATGCCCGCGCCCCCATTGCCTTCGAGCGCGGCGAGGGTGCCTGGCTCGTGACGCGCGACGGCGAGCGATACCTCGATTTCGGGGCCGGCATCGCGGTGAATGCCCTGGGCCACGCCCACCCACACCTCGTGGAGGCGCTGACCACCCAGGCCCAGAAGCTCTGGCACACCTCGAACCTGTTCGAGATTCCGGAGGGCGAACGGCTGGGCCGGCGCCTCGTGGACGCGACCTTCGCGGACGTGGCGTTCTTCGCCAATTCCGGCGCCGAGGCCAACGAGGCCGCCATCAAGATGGCGCGCAAGTACCATGCGGCAGGCGGACACCCCGAGCGGTTCCGGATCATCACCTTCGAGGGCGCCTTCCATGGGCGGACCCTCGCCACCATCGCGGCGGGGGGCCAGGCCAAGTACATCGACGGCTTCGGCCCGAAGGTGGACGGGTTCGATCAGGTGCCGACGGGGGATTTCGACGCCCTCGAGGTCGCCATCGGCCCTGAGACCGCCGCCCTGATGATCGAGCCGATCCAGGGCGAAGGCGGCCTGCGGGTGATCCCGCACACCGACCTGCGCCGCCTGCGCGCCCTGTGCGACCAGCATGGCCTGCTCCTCATCATGGACGAGGTCCAGACCGGCGTCGGGCGCACGGGCCGTCTGTTCGCCCACGAATGGTCGGGGGTGACGCCCGACATCATGAGCGCGGCCAAGGGCATCGGCGGCGGCTTTCCCCTGGGCGTCTGCCTTGCCACGACCGAGGCCGCGCGCGGCATGACGGCCGGCACCCACGGCACCACCTTCGGCGGCAATCCCCTGGCCATGGCGGTGGGCAACGCCGTGCTCGACGTGGTGCTGGGCAACGGCTTCCTCGCTCGAGTCGAGGCGCTCGGCCTACGCCTGAAGCAGAGCCTCGCCGCCCTGCGGGACAGCCATCCCGACGTGATCACGGAGGTTCGCGGCGAGGGCCTCATGCTCGGTCTGAAGCTCGCCGTGCCGAACACCGAATTCGTCGCCGCAGCGCGGGACGGGCACCTCCTGGTGATCCCGGCGGGCGACAACGTCGTGCGCCTGTTGCCGCCCCTCATCGTCACCGATGTGGATGTGGCGGAGGCCGTGGCACGCCTCGATGCGACGGCGACCCGCCTCGAAGCCGAGAAGCTCGCCCCGAAGAGACAGGGAGCGGCGGCGTGATGGCCGGCTCCACGACGAACCGTCAGACGAAGAACGGACCCATGACCACCACCCTCAACGGGACCGGACCCGGCCCGCGCCACTTCCTCGACCTCAAGGATTTCTCGCCCCAGGAACTGCGCACGGTGCTGGATGCCGCCGCTGCCATCAAGGCGCGCCGGCGCAAGGGCGAGGTGGCGACCGAGCGGCCCCTCGTGGGCAAGACCCTCGCGATGGTGTTCGACCGGCCCTCCACCCGCACCCGGGTGTCGTTCGACGTCGGCATGCGCGAACTCGGCGGCGAGACCCTCATGCTGACGGGCAGCGAGATGCAGCTCGGCCGGGGCGAGACCGTTGGCGACACCGCCCGCGTGCTGTCCCGCTACGTCGACGCGATCATGATCCGGATCCTCGACCACGACCTCATGCTCGAACTCGCCGAGCACGCCACCGTGCCGGTGATCAACGCCCTCACCAAGGTGTCGCATCCCTGCCAGATCATGGCGGACGTCCTGACGTTCGAGGAGCACCGCGGCCCGATCAAGGGCCGTACCATCGCGTGGTCGGGCGACGCCAACAACGTCCTGGCGAGCTGGGCCCACGCCGCCGCGCGGTTCGACTTCACCCTCAACGTCGCCGCGCCGCCGGAGCTCTCGACGCCGCAGCCGCTCCTCGACTGGGCGCGGGCGCAGGGCGCCACGATCAACGTCACCACCGACCCGTTCGAAGCCGTGGCCGGCGCCGACGCCGTGGTGACGGATTGCTGGGTGTCGATGGGCGACGAGGACGACACCCACCGTCACAACCTGCTCTCGCCCTATCAGGTGAATGCCAAGCTCATGGCGGCGGCGGCCAAGGACGCCCTGTTCATGCACTGCCTGCCGGCCCATCGCGGCGAGGAGGTCACGGCCGAGGTGATCGACGGTCCGCAATCGGTGATCTTCGACGAGGCCGAGAACCGCCTGCATGCCCAGAAGGGCATCCTGGCCTGGTGCCTGCACGCGCCCGGCCTGTAGGAACGGGCGTATCCGTCGGCGGGGACGCGACACGCGGCCCCCGTCGCGCGGCCCGGACTCGCATCCTATATGAGGGGCTGAGCCGGACGCGGCCGTGCCGGGCGACACTCCCGTGCGCAGCCCTTCGCGTCCGAAGGAGATGCCAGTGACCGCCGAATCCGAACATTCCGCCAGACCCGCAGCGCAAGCCCCCGTCATTGAGGGCGCCGACGATGTGGTGCTGCCCTTCGCGGTGGAAGCCCTCGACGTGCGCGGCCGGGTGGTGCGCCTCGGCCCGTCCGTCGACACCATCCTGCGCCGCCACGGCTATCCCGACCCGGTGGCGCGGCTGCTGGGTGAAGCGGCGGCGCTCACGGTGCTCCTCGGCTCGTCCCTGAAGTTCGAGGGTCGGTTCCAGCTCCAGACCAAGACCGACGGTCCCGTCGAGATGATCGTGGTCGATTTCGAGGCGCCCGACCGGGTGCGGGCCACGGCGCGGTTCGATGCCGGACGGGTCGAGGCTTTGGGCGCCGCGCCGGTGAAGAACCCGGACCTGATGGGGCAGGGGTACCTCGCCATGACCATCGACCAGGGGCCGCAGAGCAGCCGCTACCAGGGCGTCGTCGCCCTCGAAGGCCAGAGCCTGGAAGAGGCGGCCCACCAGTATTTCCGCCAATCGGAGCAGATCCCGACGCAAGTCCGCCTCGCCGTCGCGGAGGAGTTCGCGGGCGGGACCACGACCTACCGTGCGGGCGGCCTCCTCGTGCAGTTCCTGCCCCAATCCATCGACCGGGCGCGTCTGGCCGACCTGCCGCCCGGCGATATCCCCGAGGGGCACGCCCTCCTCGATGCGCAGGGGGGCGGCGAGGACGATGCCTGGGTCGAGGCCCGCAGCCTCGTCTCCACCATTGAGGACCACGAACTCGTCGATCCGGCGGTGTCGTCCGAGACCCTGCTCTACCGCTTGTTCCACGAACGCGGCGTGCGGGTGTTCGAGGCACAAGGGGTGCGCGAACAGTGCCGATGCTCGCCCGAGCGCGTCATGGCGATGATCGTCTCGTTCTCCCCTCAGGAACGCCGCGACATGATCGCGGACGACGGCCGCATCGGCATCACCTGCGAGTTCTGTTCGCGGCGCTACGACCTCGACCCGGCGGAAGTCGAGGCGCAGGCCGCCGTCGGTTGAGGGCGGATCAGCCCTTCAGGGCGTCCAGCCCCGCGACCGCCGTGGTCACGTCGATCTCGGTGATCGTGAAGTCGGCGATGCCGTGCACGCGGAACGGGTCGGCCTCGACATAGGCCTCGATGGCTTCGCGGGGCCCGCGCGCGAAAATCACCCCGCCGGTTCGCGGCACCTTGCGGCCAGAGGCGAGGAAGCCGTGCTCGGCATAGCCCCGCTTCACCCAGGCCATGTGCGCCTCCATGTGGCGGTCGGCCTCCTCGGTGCTTTTGACGTAGGTGAGCGCGATGACGATCATGCCGGTCGGTCTTTCGTAAGGGACGGCCCTCAGGCCTTCAGAACCGGCTCGGCAATCTCGCCGCTGCCGCGCCGGGCGAGGTAGGCCGGCTGGAACAGGCACATCCGCACGGCGTCGCGGTACTTGCCGTTGACGAAGAACTCGTCCTTGAGGATGCCCTCCGGAACGAAGCCGCAGCGCTCGTAGATCCGCACGGCCCGGGCGTTGTCCTTGTCCACGTGCAGGTAGAGCTTGTGAATGTTGAGCACGCTGAAGGCGTAGTCCATGGCGATGCGGGTGGCGCGCGGCGCGTAGCCCTGGCCCTGGAAGGCCGGATGGATCGCGATCTGGAATTCGCAGCGCCGGTGGAGGTGGTTGATCTCCACGAGCTCGACGAGGCCGGCGGGCGCCCCCTCCGCCGTGGCGATGATGAAGCGCCGCTCCGTCTGGTTGTGGATGTTGCGCTCGTAGAGCTGCGCCAGTTCGGCGAAGGATTCGTAGGCCTCCTCGAACCAGTAGCGCATGATGCTGTCGTTGTTGTTGAGCTGATGCACGAACATCAGGTCTTCGCGCTCGAGGGGGCGAAGCTTCACCGGGCCGTCGGCCGCGATGGTACGGGTGGTGACGGGACTCACGGGACGACACACTCGGAAATCAGGCGACGCATGAAGGCTTCGCCGGCGGCCAGGGCCGCCAGGGTGATGAACTCGTCGGGCTGGTGTGCCTGGTCGATGGAACCGGGCCCGCACACCACCGTGGGGATGCCGGCGACCTGGAAGCGTCCGGCCTCCGTGGCATAGGGCACCGAGACCGTGTGGTTGCGCCCCGCCACCCGCAGGGCGAGGCGCTCGGCCGCCGAGCCGGGCTCCGGCGCGAGGCCCGGAACCGCGACCTCCTCCAGGGTCTCGATGCGCCCGTAGTCCCCGTAGCGGTTGAGCCGTTCGGCGAGCACGCGCTGCACCTTCGCCTGGAAGAGGGCGGGGATTTCCCCCATGTCGAGGTCGGGCAGACCCCGGAACTCCCAGTGGAAGGCACAGAGCTTCGGCAGGATGTTGCGGGCCGTGCCGCCCGACATGGTGCCGACATGGACGGTGGTGGAGGGCGGATCGAACCGGCCGGATGCATCGCCCCGCGCGATCATGAGGTCTGCGATGCGGTTGAGTTCCGACACGAGATCGGCCGCCGCCATCACGGCATTGGCGCCAAGCATCGGTTTGGCCGAATGCGCCTCGTGGCCGTGCACCGTGGTGAGGTAGGTGACGATGCTCTTGTGGGCGTCCGCCACCTCGAGATCCGTAGGTTCGCCCACGATGACGGCGCCCGGACGCGGCAGGTCGGCGCCGAACCGCGCGATGGTGTCGGCGACGCCGAGGCAGGTGGTCTCCTCGTCGTAGGACAGGAGGATGTGGATCGGCCGCACGAGGGGGGCGGCGAGGAAGTCCGGCACCGCCGCCAGGGCCAGAGCGCAGAAGCCCTTCATGTCGACGGCGCCGCGCCCGTAGGCGCGCCCATCCGCCACCCTCAGGGTGAACGGGTCCGTGCTCCAGGCCTGCCCCGTCACCGGCACCACGTCGGTGTGGCCCGACAGGACGACGCCGCCGTCGATCCTCGGACCGATCGTGGCGAACAGGGCGGCTTTGTCGCCCTGGGCATTGGGAATCCGCACGAAGGGCACACCAAGCCCGTCGAGGTATCCAGAGACGAAGTCGACGAGGGCGAGGTTCGATTTCGAACTCTCGGTGTCGAACGCGACCAGCTGCGCCAGGAGGTCGAGGACAGCCTGGCTCGGAACGTCGCCGGGCATCGCCTTAATGGACGCTGCGGCGGACGTGGGGCGAATCGAGGGAGAAGGCGGGGATCTCGGCCTCGAAGCTCTCACCGGCATTCGTCGCCATGGTGTAGCTGCCGGCCATGACGCCGTCAGGCGTCGTGAGGGGGCAGCCGCTGGTGTAGCTGAACGACTCGCCGGGATCGAGCACCGGCTGCTTGCCGACGACGCCGGCGCCGCGCACCTCCTGCGTCGCCCCGCGCCCGTCGACGATGCGCCAGTGGCGCGAGCGCAGCTGCACCTGCTCGGAGCCGTTGTTCACGATCTCCACGGTGTAGGCGAAGAAATAACGGCTCTCGTCGGGCGAGGATTCCTCCTCGACGAAACGGGGCATGACCGTCACGCTGATCCCGCGCGTCTGAGCCTTGTACATCGCCTTCCACGCCTCCGTGATCCGCCCGAGCGCGGCGCGCAGCTTTCCAGCGGGGCGCGCGACAAGCTCAGGGCGCCGTGGTACGGCCCGGCGAAAACCGCGTCAATCGTGGCGAATACGGGGAGACCCGTGCACACATGAGGACCATCCGCGTGGTCGACGAGACCGTCTCGCGTTTTTCCAGCATCCTGCCGAGGCCGGGCCGGCTCCTGGGACCGCTCGCCGGCCTGATCATGGCCGGACTCGCGGGCGCCTTCGCGTGGCGCGCGCCCGAGGTGAACGGCTGGGCGGCCGCCGCCCTCCTCGCTGCCCTTTTCCTCGACGCGGCCGCGCGCCTCGTCGGACGCCGGGTCGCGCGCCGCATCGGGCCGGCCCCCCGCATGGTCGGGATGCCGTCGGTGGTGCTCGCCGTCGGACCGGGGGCGGGCGTCGGCGCCGTGCTGTTCGGCCTCGGGCTCGCCGCGTGGCCGGCGGGCTTTCCGGTGCTGGCGAGTGCCATGGCGGGGCTCATCGCCATGGGGGCGCTGGCCCGCCTCGCCCTCGCGCGGATCGTCCTCGCGACCCCACGGGAGCCGGAGGCTTAGCGGCTCTCACACGACTCCCGCCCCTGGACGGTTCTCGTCCTGCAGACGACGGTGCAGCGGGAGTTTTGTGAGGGACACTTAACCCCACCTTAGGCCGTTCGCCCGACACTGATGCGGATGCCGCCGATGCTTCGCGAACGAGGCGCCCGGTCGCGCGCGGCCAAGCCCCGAGGAGACCGGACGCCATGCAGAACACGGGAATTCTGGCCGCCCAAGGCATCGCGGCCCTGACCCGGGCCGGGGCGATCCGGCCCGATACGCCTTACGCCCCCGACCAGATCCAGCCGGCGAGCCTGGATCTGCGCCTCGGCGCCCGGGTGTTCAGGGTGCGTACGAGCTTCCTGCCCGGCGCCCGCACGGTGCAGGCCTGCATCGACGCCTTCGCGCTCCACGAGATGGACCTGACGCGCGGCGCCGTGCTGGAGACGGGCTGCGTCTACATCGCCGAATTGCAGGAACACCTTGCCCTGCCGGCCGACCTCGCGGCCAGCGCCAACCCGAAGAGTTCGACGGGACGGATCGACGTGTTCACCCGCGTCATCACGGACCGAGGCACGGCCTTCGATGGGGTCGAGGCCGGCTATCACGGCCCGCTCTACGCCGAGATCTCGCCGCGCACCTTCCCGGTGATGGTGCGCACGGGCTCGCGCCTGTCGCAGATCCGCTTCCGCCGGGGCGAGCCGCGCCTGACGGACGCGGAACTCGCGGCCCTGCACGCGGCGACGCCCCTCGTCGATGCGGGCCAGCCGTCGTTCCAGGGCGGCATCGCCGTCTCCATCGATCTCGCCGGCTTCGACGGCCTCATCGGCTACCGGGCCAAGCGCCACACCGGCCTCGTCGATGTCGACCGGCCGGGCGCGCATCGCACCGCCGCGTTCTGGGAGCCGCTCGCCGCCGACGGGTCGGGCGCGCTCATCCTCGATCCGGGGCAGTTCTACATCCTCGCCTCCAAGGAAGCCGTGCAGGTGCCGCCGGACCACGCCGCCGAGATGGTGCCGTTCGATCCCCTCGTCGGCGAGTTCCGGGTGCATTACGCCGGCTTCTTCGATCCGGGCTTCGGCTTCGCCGGGGCCGGCGGGGCAGGGGCTCGCGCCGTCTTGGAAGTGCGCTCCCGCGACGTGCCGTTCCTCTTGGAAGACGGCCAGATCGTCGGCCGCCTCGTCTACGAGCGCATGGCCGAAATCCCGGCCACCCTCTACGGCGCGGGCGCGGGCTCCAATTATCAGGCCCAGGGCCTGAAGCTCTCGAAACACTTCGCCTGAAAAGCGGGTCTCGAAGGGCTTGCCCTCCGCGGGTCCAGGGCTGGCTCTGGCTCTTCGTCGGGCTCCGCCCGACCCCCGCCGAAGGGCTTGCCCTTCGGAATCCCGTTTCAGACCGGGAGCGTGAGGGCGGCGCGCAGGCCGCCGAGGCCCGAGCGGTCGAGGTGGAGGCCGCCGCCGTAGAGTTCGGCCAGTTCCTGGGTGATCGACAACCCGAACCCGTTCCCCGGTACGGTCTCGTCGAGGCGTCGACCGGGCCGGACCGCCTCGGCGGCGGCCTCCGGGGCGAGGCCCGGCCCGTCATCCTCCACGGCGACGACGAGGCCGGCTTCCGACGCTGCGGCGCTGATGCGGACATAGCCCCGGCACCACTGACAGGCATTGTCGATGAGGTTGCCGAGCATCTCGTCGAGGTCCTGGCCGTCGCAGGCCACGGCCGCCCCCGCCGGCAGGCTGACGTCGAGGACGAGGCCCTTCTCCGAATACAGCCGCGCGAAGGTGGTGCGGAGATCCGCGACGGGTTCGGCGAGCGGCGTGCGGGTCCGGGTGGCGCCCCCCAGCGCCCCCGCGCGGGCGCGGCGGAGATGATGACGCACCTGCCGGTCCATGGAGGCGACGAGGTTGGCGAGCACGCCGTCCGGGTCGCGGGTCCGGTCGGACAGGGCGAGGGTCAGGGTGGCGAGGGGCGTCTTCAAGCCGTGGGCGAGGTTGGCCACATGGGTGCGGGCGCGCTCGAGATTGGCCGCGTTCTGGTCGAGGAGGGCATTGACCTCCTCGACCAAGGGCCGGATTTCCGCCGGCTGCTTGCCCGGCACGCGGTCCCGCTCCCCGGCCCGCACCGCCGCGAGGTCCCGGCGCAGGCGCTCCAGGGGCCTTAGGCCGAGGCGCACCTGGGCCAGGGTGCCGGCCACGAGGCTCACGCCGAGGATGCCGAGGATGAGCGCCAGGGCGCCGCCGGCCTCGCGCAGGGGGCCGCGCAGGGCGGCGGCCGGCGCCGAGGCGACGAGGACGGTGGGCGGCCCTGGCCCCTCAGCCGGCAGGACGAGGACGCGGAGGATCAGGCTCTCGCCCCAGGGGCCGGTTCCGTCGGCCGGGCGCGGTTGATCCGAACCGCGCGGCCCCTCGGGGCTCGCCTGCGCGGCGAGGTCGCGGCCGTCGAGGCTTCCCGAGCGCAGGACCTGTCCGCCCCGGCGGACCTGCCAGTACCAGCCGGCCCGGTCACGGTCGAAGGGGGGACCGTCGAAGTCGCGCGACAGGCGCAAGGCTCCGCCTGGACCGCGTTCGAGGCCTGCGCCAAGGGCGACGAGCTGGCTGTCGAGGCGGCTGTCGAGCTGCCCCCGGACGAAGCGGTGCAGGACGAGGCCGATGGCGACGCCCGCCACCACCAAGGCTGCGGTGATGAGCACGAGGGCGGCGGCGAGGAGCCGGCGCTGCAGCGACCCCGGATGGAGCGGCCCCGGCGGCCGCCCGGGCTTCGGTGAGTCAGATTTCGGAGTCTCGGTCTTCGGAACCACGGGCTGCGGAGGCCGGTGTTCCGGTGGGGCAGGGCGCTCGGGCTTTTCGCGATGGGCCTCCGGACTGGGCGCTCTCATGCCGCCTCGCCCGGCATCAGCCGGTAGCCGTGGCCGCGCACGCCCTCGATGCGGGCCGGGGCGATCTTGCGGCGCAGGCGCGTGATGATGACCTCGACGGAGTTCGAATCGACGTCGGCGTCTCCATCATAGACCCGCTCGATGAGCTGGCCCCTGGGCACCACCCCGTCCTTGCGCAGGATGAGGCAGGACAGCACGCGCCATTCGAGACCCGTCAGCTTCAAGGGCAGGCCGTCGCGCTCGAAGGTGCCGAGCCCGGAATCGTACGTGAGGGGACCGCAGACCACGCGGTTCGCCCCGTGGGCGGTGGCGCGCCGCACCAGGGCGCGCAGACGGATCACGAGTTCCTCGACCCGGAACGGCTTCACCAGGAAGTCGTCCGCCCCCGCCTTGAACCCCGCCACCTTGTCGCTCCAGCCGTCGCGGGCCGTGAGGATGAGCACCGGCACCGTCCGGCCCTCCGCCCGCCACGCCTGCAGCACCGCGATCCCGTCGCGCTTGGGCAGGCCGAGGTCGAGCACCACGGCATCGTAGGTCTCGGTCTCGCCGAGATGCTGGCCGTCCTCGCCGTTCACGGCGTGATCGAGGGCGAAGTTCTCCGCACGCAACGCCTTGGCGATCTCGGCGGCGAGGGGCGCGTCGTCCTCCACGAGCAGGATTTTCATGCGGGCGGGGGTCCTGGGCTGAGTGAAGGGGCGAGCTACGCCCGGCGGATAAACCGGGGCTGAACCGCCCGGTTCAGATCGGATTGGAGGCGGCCCCCTAGAACGGCGTCAACCCGAGAGGGCAACGCAGACGAAGGACCCGACACCGTGACCACATCGAACACCATCGACGGCACCGCCACCGACCTCACCCCGAAGCCCACGAAGCGCTCGAACCGCCGCGCCTGGATGGCGGGCGCCATCGCCGCCCCCCTCGCCTTCGGCGCCGTCGGCCTGTCGCTGGCTCAGAACAACGCCGCGACGCTGACTCCCGTCGCCCCCGTGGCGATCTCGGCCCTGAAGCCGTCGGCCGCCATCGCCGCCAAGGGCGAGGTCGCCGAAATCTACGGCAACAAGTTCATCGTGCAGGACGGTTCCGGCAAGGCCCTGGTGGAGACGGGCCGGGCCGGCGAGGGCGGAACCCTGGTGAAGGCCGGCGAGGCCGTGACCGTCCAGGGCCGGTTCGAGAACGGCTTCCTCCACGCCATGGTCATCACCCGCGCCGATGGCAGCCGGGTGGTGGTCGGCCCCGCCGGCGGTCCGCCCCCCGGCACCCTCGACTGGGCGAAGGATAAGGTCGGCCTCGGCCCCAAGGCCGACGTGCCGACCCTGACGGCCCTCGTGGAAGCCGCTGGATATTCCGACATCCGTGTCCTGGGTCAGGGACCGCGCCACCTCGACGTGGCGGCACGGGGCGCCGACGGCCGCGAGCGCCAGCTCCATGTCGGCTTCGACGGACGGGTGCGCGAGACGCGCGTGTTCTGAACCCGCCGACTGGCTTCGCGTTCTTAACCCCCGGTTGCCCGTTGCCCGAAGGGGCCGGGCACCCTCATCGAGAGAGCCTCCCATGACCAAGACCATCGCCCTGTTGAGCGCGGCCGCGATACTCGTGACGTCCGCCGCCGTGGCCCAGCCCGCACCGCCGCCGCCCGGCGGCCCGAGGCCCGGACCGGAGGCCGGCGCGCCCTCGCCGCCCCCGCCGCCGGGCGGCCCCCAGGCCGGACCGCGCGGACCACGTGGCGGCCCGGACGCGCCTCCGCCGCCGCCCAAGGCCGCGCAGTTCCGCCTGGAGCGAGGCGACACCGCCCTCGACGTGAAATGCGCCGCCGACGAGTCCATGCGGGCCTGCGCCGACATCGCCGTTCAGCTCCTGGACAAGCTCGCGGCCATGCCGGTTCCCCCGCCGCCCGCTCCGAAACCCCGCGACTGATCGGCCGCGATCCGGAGGGGCGGCGTCAACGGCCACCCCTCCAACTTGGAACCAGAGGTTGAAGGCTTCCACGGCGACACGAAAGAGCCCTGCGACCGTTCGCCCATGACGATGTGGCAACCTCGATTGCCTGAGAGACTGCCGGCCTCCGCAAGGGGCGCTGGCGCGAACAGGGTGATTACGTTGGTGGACACCGACAACGACGGCCCCCTCGACGCCGAAGAACTACGGTCTGGCACCCTGTGCCGGGCCGTTTCCGTTTCAGGCGGCGGCGACCGTCCGGGAACGTCGCGTGACGAGGATTGACCGCTGCCCCGCATTCGGACCATGCCAAGCTGGCACGCCCTTCGCGAGGCAGTCCGCTGAAAAGACGGTCGGCGCCACGAGGGCGGCAGGTTCCGGAAAGGCGCCCATGGAATTCTTCGCCCAGCAGTTCATCAACGGGCTGACGCTCGGATCGATCTACGGCCTGATCGCACTGGGCTACACCATGGTGTTCGGCATCATCGGCATGGTGAACTTCGCCCATGGCGACGTCTTCATGCTCTCGTCCTTCATCGCGCTGATCTTCTTTCTCATCCTCACGACGTGGCTCGGCCTCACTTCGGTGGCCCTGGTGTTCCTCGTTGTGCTGATCCTCGCCATGGTGCTCACCGCCCTGTGGGGCTGGGCCATCGAGCGCGTGGCCTACCGGCCCCTGCGGGGCTCGTTCCGGCTGGCCCCCCTGATCTCGGCCATCGGCGTGTCGATCTTCCTGTCGAACTTCGTGCAGGTGGTGCAGGGCGCGCGCAACAAGCCGGTGCCGCCGCTCGTCCGCGACGTCATCGTTCTCTACCAGAACGAGCAATACACCGTGACCCTGTCCTACAAGCAGGCGATCATCATGACGACGACGGCGCTGCTCCTCGCCGGCTTCTGGTACCTCGTGCAGCGCACGCCGTTCGGCCGGGCCCAGCGCGCCTGCGAGCAGGACCGGCGCATGGCCGCGCTGCTGGGCATCAACGTCGACCGCACGATCTCCCTGACCTTCGTGCTCGGGGCCGCGCTCGCCGCCGTCGCCGGTACCCTCTACCTCCTGTATTACGGCGTGGTCTCGTTCTCGGACGGGTTCGTGCCGGGCGTGAAGGCGTTCACGGCGGCGGTGCTCGGCGGCATCGGCTCCCTGCCGGGGGCCGTGCTCGGGGGCCTGATCATCGGCCTCATCGAGACGTTCTGGTCGGCCTACTTCTCAATCGAGTACAAGGACGTGGCCGCGTTCCTGATCCTGATCGTGGTGCTCATCTTCAAGCCGTCCGGCATCCTCGGACGCCCCGAAGTGGAGAAGGTCTAGCGTGGCGCAAGGTTCGACCCAACACGCTTCGACGATCGGACGGGTGACCCCGACCGTGGCGCGCCGCTCGGGGGCCGCCCTGCCCGACATCATCAAGGACGCGGCCCTCTTCGCCCTCGTGACCCTGGGCCTGAGCATTCCCGTGGTGGCCTACCGCACGGATCTCGGGCAGGGCACCGGCCTCGAACTCACCGGCCGCTGGGGCCTCGTCGCCGGCCTGTGCGCCGCCGTGTTCGTCCTGCGCCTCGCCCAGCGCCTCGTCCTCGGTGAAGTCGCGCGCCGCCGCGAGGTCCGCACCCTGGCGACGGCGGAAACCAAGGCTTCCGCCCGCGTCGCGCGGCCCGGTCGGATCATCGGCCCCCTCACCCTCGGCGTCGCCCTCACGCTGCCGCTGCTCGCGGCCCTCGGCACCGGCAGCCTGTCGGATGGGCGCTACTGGATCGATCTCGGCATCCTCATCCTGACCTACGTGATGCTCGGCTGGGGCCTCAACATCGTGGTGGGCCTCGCAGGCTTGCTCGACCTCGGCTACGTCGCCTTCTATGCGGTCGGCGCCTATTCATACGCCCTGCTGTCGACGGTGTTCGGCCTGTCGTTCTGGGTGTGCCTGCCGCTCGCAGGATTGTTCGCGGCGGCCTTCGGCGTGCTGCTGGGCTTTCCGGTGCTGCGCCTGCGGGGCGACTACCTTGCCATCGTGACCCTGGCCTTCGGCGAGATCATCAGGCTCGTCCTCATCAACTGGGTCGATTTCTCGGGCGGCTCCGGTGGCCTCTCGTCGATCCCCCGGGCGAGCTTCTTCGGCATCCCGTTCACGGCCGGGGAGGGCGGTTTCGCCCATCTCTTCGGCCTCACCTTCAACCCGATGCACCGGGTGGTCTTCCTCTACTACCTCATCCTGGTGCTGGCGCTGATCACCAATCTCGTGACCCTGCGCATGCGCCGCCTGCCGCTGGGCCGCGCCTGGGAGGCCCTGCGCGAGGACGAGATCGCCTGCCGGTCGCTCGGCATCGACACCACCATGACGAAGCTCACGGCCTTCGCGCTGGGCGCCATGTTTGCGGGCTTCGCCGGCTCGTTCTTCGCCGTGCGGCAGGGCTTCGTGAGCCCGGAAAGCTTCAACTTCCTCGAGAGCGCCATCATCCTGGCCATCGTGGTGCTCGGCGGCATGGGCAGCCAGCTCGGCGTCGCGATCGCGGCCATCGCCATGGTGGGCGCGCCGGAATTGCTGCGCAACCTCGGCTTCCTCAAGGCGGTGTTCGGCGAGGGCTTCGATCCCAACGAGTACCGCCTGCTGCTGTTCGGCCTCGCCATGGTGGCGATGATGGTCTGGCGCCCGCGCGGACTCATTTCCGAACGCACCCCGTCCGTCCGCCTCGGAGCACGCGCCCGATGAGTCAGGCTCGCCGCGGCCCGGCCGACCCGATCCTCGTCGTCGACCACCTCACCATGCGGTTCGGCGGCCTCACCGCCGTCGGCGACGTCTCGTTCAAGGTCGGGCGCGGCGACATCACCGCCCTCATCGGCCCCAATGGCGCGGGCAAGACCACGGTCTTCAACTGCATCACGGGCTTCTACAAACCCACCGAGGGCATGATCCAACTCCGCCAGGAGAGCGGCGAAACCTACCTCCTGGAACGGCTGCCCGGCCACGACGTCAATCGCCTCGCCCGCGTCGCCCGCACCTTCCAGAACATCCGCCTGTTTCCGCAGATGACGGTGCTGGAGAACCTGCTGGTCGCCATGCACAAGCCCTTGATGCGGGCCTCGGCTTTTAGCCTCGCGGGCATCCTCGGCCTGCCCGGCTATCGCCGGGCGCAGGACGAGGCCATCGCCAAGGCCGCTGCCTGGATCGAGCGCATCGGCCTCACCCACCGGGCCGACGAGCCAGCGGGCGACCTGCCCTACGGCGACCAGCGCCGCCTGGAGATCGCCCGGGCCATGTGCACGGATCCCGTGCTGCTCTGCCTCGACGAACCGGCCGCCGGCCTCAATCCGCGCGAATCGGCCGATCTCAACACCCTCCTGCGCCTCATCCGCGACGAGTTCGGCACCTCCGTCCTCCTCATCGAACACGACATGTCCGTGGTGATGCAGATCTCCGACCGGATCGTGGTGCTCGATTACGGCATCAAGATCGCCGACGGCACGCCCGACGAGATCCGCACCGACACCCGCGTCATCGCCGCCTATCTCGGTGTCGATGACGAGGAGGTCGCGGCCGTCGAAGCGGAAGTCGGCCTTGCGGGAACCCACGCATGAGCGTCGCGGGCATCAACGTGCTGGTGGACGAGACCCGCGCCCGGATGGAGGCCGCCAAGGCGCCGCTCCTCAGCGTGCGCGGCGTCTCGGCCTATTACGGCAGCATCCGCGCCCTCAAGAACGTCGACGTCGAGGTGAACGAGGGCGAGATCGTGGCCCTCATCGGCGCCAACGGCGCCGGCAAGTCCACCCTGATGATGACGATCTTCGGCCAGCCCCAGGCCCGCGAGGGCACCATCACCTTCGCGGGCCAGGACATCACGCGGCTGCCGACCCACGAGATCGCGCGGCTCAACCTCGCCCAGTCGCCGGAGGGCCGCCGCATCTTCTCGCGCATGACGGTGCGCGAGAACCTGCAGATGGGTGCCGCCGTCAACGGCGGGAAACATTTCGCCGAGGATCTCGAGCGGATGTGCACCCTGTTCCCGCGTCTGCGCGAGCGGATCGACCAGCGCGGCGGCACCATGTCGGGCGGCGAGCAGCAGATGCTCGCCATCGCCCGAGCCCTCATGAGCCGGCCGCGCCTGCTGATGCTCGATGAGCCGTCGCTGGGCCTCGCCCCCCTGGTGGTGAAGCAGATCTTCTCCACCGTGCGCGAGCTGAACCGCACGGAGGGGCTCACCGTGTTCATCGTCGAGCAGAACGCCTACCATGCCCTCAAGCTCGCGCATCGCGGCTACGTCATGGTCACGGGCGCCGTCACCATGAGCGGGACGGGCCAGGCGCTGCTCGACGATCCGCAGGTGAAGGCCGCCTACCTCGAAGGGGGACAGCATTGATGCCGGAATCCTTCGCGCTCGACGGGCCCGCCATCGGAGTCTTCCTCCTCGTCACCGTGGCCATGGGCGGCTCGGCCGCCTGGATGACCGGCAGCGGCCTCGCGCGCGGCTGGCGTCCGTTCTGGCACTGCGCCCTGGCTCTGCTCCTCATCGCCGCCGTGACGCGCTTCCTGCATTACGCCCTGTTCGAGGGGACGCTCCTGTCCGGACCGGCCTATCTCGTGGACGCGGCGTTCGTCCTCGCGGTCGGTGCCTTCGCCTATCGCTACACCCGCACCGGCCAGATGACCCGGCAATATGCCTGGCTCTACGAGCGCACCGGCCCGCTGACCTGGCGGGACCGGCGGGCCACGCCCTAACGTTTCACGCGCGTCCGCCGTCCCGGTGCGCCGGGCGGCCCGATGCTTCCAGAGGGGAAACCAGCATGAAGTCAGTGTTGTCGGCCGGCGTCGCCTTGAGCCTGATACTCGCGGCCACGGCGGCCCGGGCGGAGATCAAGATCGGCGTCGTCGTGCCCGTCACCGGGCCGAACGCCGCCTTCGGCGCGCAGATCAAGACCGGCGCGAGCCAAGCCATCGCCGACATCAACAAGGCCGGCGGCGTCAACGGCGAGAAGCTCGTGATGACGGTGGGCGACGACGCCTCCGACCCGAAGCAGGGCGTGTCGGTCGCCAACAAGTTCGCGTCCGACGGCGTGAAGGCCGTGGTCGGCGCCTTCAATTCCGGCGTCTCGATCCCGGTCTCCGACGTGCTTCAGGAAGCCGGCATCATCGAGATCAGCCCCGCCTCGACGGCGATCAAGTACACCGAGCGCGGCAACTGGAACACGTTCCGCACCTGCGGCCGCGACGACCAGCAGGGCGCCGTGGCGGGTGCCTACCTCGCCGACAAGTTCAAGGGCAAAAAGATCGCCTTCGTGCACGACAAGACCCCGTACGGACGAGGGCTGGCCGACGAGACCCTGAAGGCGCTCAAAGCCAAGGGCGGCACCAGCACGATCTTCGAAGGCATCAACCCGGGCGAGAAGGACTTCTCCTCCCTGGTGTCGAAGCTGAAGCAGGCGGGCGTCGACGTGGTCTATTTCGGCGGCGTCTACACGGAAGCCGGCCTGCTCATCCGCCAGATGCGCGACCAGGGCCTCAAGGCCCCCCTCATGGGCGGCGACGGCATCGCCGACCGCGAGTTCGCGCAGGTCGCGGGCCCCGGCTCGGACGGCACCCTCATGACGTTCTCGCCCGACGCCCGCAAGAACCCGAAATCCAAGGCCACCGTGGACGCCTTCAAGGCGGCGAACTTCGACCCCGAAGGCTACACCCTCTACTCCTACGCCGCCGTCCAGATCCTGAAGCAGGCCATGGAGGCGGCGAAATCCTCCGACGGCCAGAAGGTCGCGGCCGTGCTGCACCAGGGCAAGCCCTTCGACACGGTGATCGGGGACATCTCGTACGACAAGAAGGGCGACATCACCCGTCCGGACTACGTCATGTACATCTGGAAGAAGGGCGCGGACGGCGCCATCAACTACGCCGGCAACGAAGTCGCCCAGTAGGGATATGCGGCGCCGGCTCCGCGCGCCGGCGCCGTGACAGGAGGAACCATGGGAACGCCGAGGGACCTCAAGGTCCAGATGGCGGCCGAGACCCGGGCGCGTGAACGTGCCCAGGCGGTGGCCAAGTTGCAGACGGCTCGGGCGGACAAGGCAGAAGCCGCCCTGACCCAGGCACTCGCCGAGCGCGACGCCTGGCGAGAGCGGGCGCTGGCCGGAACGTCGCCCGCCGACACGTCCGATCCCGCGGAAGAAGCGGGGACCGAGACATGAACCGGCTTCGCCTCCCTAAGAATCGCCCGACGTCGAGCCGGTGAAACCCTCTGCCGCGCGCAATCCCGATGGGGTCGGCACCTGCTCAACTCAGAGAAAAGGGACCGCGGAGGTCTTTATCGATTTCTGAAGGTTTGCCGTCTGGCAACGGAAGCCGGCCCGTGGCATACTACCCGAATGAGCGAAACAACCGTCAACACCCATCCGTACACCCTCGAGATCGTGCCGCCGAAGGCAGAAGGCGCGCCCTACCAGTGGGCCATTCGTAAGAACGGCAAGCTGGTGCAGCGGTCCGACCGCAGCCTGCCCACCGAGGCGAAGGCCTATGGCAACGGCATGGAGCAGATCGAGAAGCTGCTCTCCGGAGTCGGCGACCGCTGAACGGCCCCGTCCGTCGATTCTCGACCTAACGACGCCGCAGGCCCCCGGGTCTGCGGCGTTTTTCGTGGTCCCGCGAGCAGACATCACGCGAACGCCGCCTGATTCCTCGGAATGGCGGAGTTCGGTTGCCCTCGGGTGCCACGCGGCGCCTTGGAGAGGGCCCCTGGGTCGGACGAGCGGAAACGGGATCACCCGCCCCGGATTCGGCCCGTGCGCGGATCGCGCGCTCGCCCGGATGGAAACCGAAGGGTACCGACCGGTCGCCGGGAGGGCAGGGGGTAAATCAGGAACCGACCACGTCGCATGCACGCCGAGCGTGGCACACGGAACATCGATTAAACCGAAATGTTGGCTCCCCGAGCAGGACTCGAACCTGCGACAAAGCGATTAACAGTCGCTTGCTCTACCAACTGAGCTATCGGGGATCACCGTCTGACCTCTCGACACACCAGTCCGGCGCGGCAAAAAGCCGACTCGATCACCTGGATGAAACATCATCCAGGACAACAACCTGGTTCCACCGAACCAAGACCTCAAACAATGCCCTGAAGCAAAGCCTAAGACCAGAAAGAATTTGGCTCCCCGAGCAGGACTCGAACCTGCGACAAAGCGATTAACAGTCGCTTGCTCTACCAACTGAGCTATCGGGGACCGCGATCGGGTCTCTACACAGGGCCGCCGCCGGACGCAAGGCCCCCAAGGCCGGCGTTTGACAAATCCGTCGCATTTCCTCGGCGAAGGAGGCCGAAGTCGTCACAGCGGGGGCGGCCGAGCACTTCTCACGCCTTGGCCGGCAAAACACCGTTGCCGATCGGCCCAACCCTCTGCTAGAGACCCCTCACCCCGGACGGACCGCCTGTCCTGGGTCGCCGCCCCGCCTCGTCGGGGCAGGACGGGAAGGCCTCGTGGCGGAGTGGTTACGCAGAGGACTGCAAATCCTTGCACGGGGGTTCGATTCCCTCCGAGGCCTCCAATTCTCAACTCATCTCTCTGAGCGGCGTCGCTGTCCCCGGTCTTCTCGTGACGAGCGGCCAAGTGTGAAGCATCGCTCCGAAACCTTGCGTTTTCCGCGTCCATCCCCGACAACCCGCCGACGTCAAGCGCGGCCGAACGGCCCTCCGTCAGGAGGCGCCGTCGAGGACCACGTGAACACGCCGTCGAAGGAAGAGACCGCATCCATGCTCGATTACGCGCAGGCGCGCCGCCTCATGGTCGATTGTCAGTTGCGGACCTTCGACGTGAACAGCGTCGCCGTCCTCGACGCCTTCGGGGATGTGGCCCGCGAGCGGTTCGTCCCGCCCGGCCGCGAGGACTTCGCTTACATCGACCAGACCCTGAGCCTCGACGGCGGCGGCGATACCCGCGCCATGCCGGCCCCGATGCTCCTCGCCCGGATGATCCAGGCCCTGGATCTCAAGGCCGGCGACAAGGCCCTCGATGTCGGCACGGGCTACGGCTACGCCGCCGCCATCCTGCGGCACCTCGGGGCCGAGGTCGTCGCCGTGGAATCCTCGGCCGCCCTGGCGGCCGAAGCCCGCGAGCGCCTCGAAGGCCCCTCCCTCGCCGCGGTCGTCGAAGCCGCCCTCGATGGGGGCGCCCCGGCGCATGCGCCCTATGACGGAATCCTCGTCAACGGACGGGTCGAAGTGCGGCCCCAGGGCCTCCTCGAACAGCTGAAGGAAGGGGGGCGCCTCGTCTGCGTCCTCGGGCCGGCCCGGGCCGCCAAGGCGACCCTGTTCGTGCGGACGGGCGACGCCTTCGGGGCTCGCCCGCTCTTCGACGCCGCCCTTCCGGCCCTCAGTGCCTTCGCGACGGAGCGGGGATTCGCCTTCTGAAGGCGAGTTCCGAGGGCCGGCTCAAGGCGGGGCACTGTCGCTTTTATGCGGCACCGTTTTTCATTCGACACCCGGGCGGCCCGCGCCCCGGTGCTCGACCTGCCCAGTTCGGCTAGACTGGCCCCCGGGCGGGCAACCCGGATTGCGCGAAGGCGCGGAGCCGCGAGACAGCGGCCGACCGGTTCATCGTAAAACCGCAAGGGCTGATGAACGTGAAAGAACGGACTCCAGCGATGCGCCATGGGCTTCGGTGCATCGGCATCGTCGCCCTGACTTTGGCCGTCGCGCAGCAGGCCAGGGCCGAGACGCTGGAAAGCGCCCTGGCGCGCGCCTACGCGGCGAATCCAACCCTGAACTCGAACCGGGCCGCCCTGCGCGGCGTCGACGAGAACGTCGCCCAGGCGAAATCCGGCTATCGGCCCACGGTGAGCGGCTCCGCCGATATCGGCCTCGCGCGCAACGAAGGCCGGATCCAGGGCTTCAACCTCGACAACGTCACGCGGCCGGGCGGTGCGTCGCTCACCGTCAACCAGACCCTGTTCAACGGCTTTCAGACGGACAACCAGACCCGCCGGGCGGAATCGAACGTGCTCAGCACGCGCGAATCCCTGCGCGCCGTCGAGATGAACACCCTGTTCAGCGCGGCGCAGGCCTACATGTTCGTGCTGAGCGACACGGCGAACCTGGAACTGCGCCGCAACAACGTCGAGGTGCTGGAAGAGCAATTGCGCCAGACCCGCGACCGCTTCAACGTCGGCGAGGTCACCCGCACCGACGTCGCCCAGGCCGAGGCGCGCCTCGCTGGCGCCCGCTCGGAGGTGAGCGGCGCCGAGGCGACCCTGCGCGCCAGCATCGGCACCTATCGCCGCTTCATCGGCGTCGAGCCGCGCCAACTCGCCCCCGGCCGCCCGCTCGACCGCTACGTCCCGCCGAGCCTCGACGCAGCGGTGACCATCGGCTTGCGCGAGCATCCGCAGATCCTGGCGGCGATGCATGCGGTGGATGTCGCCGAGGCCAGCGTGAAGGTCTTGGAAGGCCAACTCTATCCCACGGCCGGCATCTCGGGCACGGTCCAGCAGCGCTTCGACACCCAGTTTCCCGGCGACCGCAGCCTCAACGCCCAGATCGTCGGCCGCATTTCCGTTCCCCTCTACGAGGGCGGTCTGACCTATTCGCAGATTCGGCAGGCCAAGGAACTCGTGGGCCAGCGCCGTATCGAGGTCGAGGACGTCCGCGACCAGATCCGGTCGGCCATCGTCACCGCCTGGGGCCGGCTCGAAGCCTCGAAGGCGCAGGTCATCGCCTCACAGGCCCAGGTGCAGGCTAACGAGGTCGCCCTCAACGGCGTGCGCGAAGAGGCCCGCGTCGGCCAGCGCACCACCCTCGACGTGCTGAACGCGCAGCAGGAACTGCTGAACTCCCGCGTCAACCTCATCCTGGCCCAGCGCGACCGCGTCGTGAACTCCTACGGCGTGGTGCAGACCGTCGGCCGACTCACCGTGCGCTTCACCGCGCTGCCCGTGACGGCCTACAGTCCCAAGGAGCATTTCGATCAGGTCAAGGACCTCTGGTTCGGCGTGCGGACCCCGGACGGCCGATAGGGCGTGCGATTTCGCCGATTCGGCATCCGCCTCGGCGAAACTTGATCCATCCGGAGTCCCGAACGGGGACATCCGGATTCAGGAAACGTCGCGCCGGCCGAGCGCGCGTGCGCCCCGTCCGGAGGGTCACTCTCCGGCCACACCGCGCGGGGCTGATGACGAAAGCGCTTCTTTTCCCGCCCGCGGCTTCGCCGAGCACTTGTCTCGGAATGGGAGCGTGAAATACTGGCCCGCATCGAGGTTCGTTACCTTGATGACGAGCCTCTTTCCGTCTTCCTACAGCCGAGCGTCTTTCGGATGAGTGCAGCTAGCCCCAAGATGCCCGACAAGGCTCCGGATCCCTCCATGGAGGAGATTCTCGCTTCGATCCGTCGCATCATCGCCGACGATCAGAGCACCAAGACCGATGTCGCAGAGCCGGTTAACGCCAAGCTCCCGCCCGCGGAAAACGATGACATTCTCGATCTCGCAGAGGTAGCCCAGCCCGTGCGTAAACCGGCGCTCGTTCCCGTACCGGAACCCGAAGTCCACTTCACCAACGACACGCTCGACTTCGACGCCATCGCGTTCGACGACGAGCCGGAGCCCGAGCCGGAACCGGAGCCGGTCTTCGCGCCCGAGCCGCCCCGGGCCGCCGCCCCGGCCGCCCCCGTCGAGCCGACCGCGCGCCTCACCTCGCCGGTGACGGATGCCAGCGTGGGCCAAGCCTTCAACATGCTGGCCAGCACGGTGCTGTCGAACAACGCCCGCACCCTCGAAGACCTCGTGCAGGACATGCTCCGGCCGATGCTGAAGGGCTGGCTCGACGAGCAGCTTCCCTCCCTGGTCGAACGCCTCGTCCGGGCTGAAATCGAGCGGGTGTCCCGCGGCCGCTGACGGCCGAAGGGACGGACGAATCGCCGCTTCGTGTTGACGCGGCGGGCCGGACGGGTTGAAAGCGGGCCAACCCGCTGAGCGTGCCTCACGAAACATCCGGACCCGTCGCCTCTCCAGCGGAGCCGACCGGACCGGGACCGTTCCGTGAGAGCCACGACATCCCGTCTCGCTCGAATTGGCCCGACCCCGCCCATGATGGACAAGACCTTCGACCCCGCCGCCGTCGAGGCGCGCATCGCCGACGCCTGGGAGGCGGGTGACGCGTTCAAGGCGGGCCGGCCGGACCGGGCGGACGCCAAGCCCTTCACCATCGTGATCCCGCCGCCGAACGTCACCGGCAGCCTTCACATGGGCCACGCCCTCAACAACACCCTGCAGGACATTCTCGCCCGGTTCGAGCGCATGCGCGGCCGCGACGTCCTGTGGCAGCCCGGCACCGACCACGCCGGCATCGCCACCCAGATGGTGGTGGAGCGACGCCTCGCCGAAGCCAAGGAGCCGGGCCGGCGCGAGATCGGCCGCGCCGCCTTCGTCGAGAAGGTCTGGGCCTGGAAGGCCGAATCGGGTGGCGCCATCGTCAACCAGCTCAAACGCCTGGGCGCCTCCTGCGACTGGTCGCGCGAGCGCTTCACCATGGGCCTCGACGGCTCACCGGACGACCAGATGGTCCGGGCCGTCACCAAGACCTTCGTGGATCTCCATGCCCAGGGGCTGATCTACCGCGACAAGCGCCTCGTGAACTGGGACCCGAAGTTCCAGACGGCGATCTCCGACCTCGAAGTGCTGCAGGTCGAGGTCAAGGGCCATCTCTGGCACTTCGACTATCCCATCGTGGACGAGGCCGGCGCCGAGACCGGCGCGGTCATCACCGTGGCGACGACCCGCCCCGAGACCATGCTGGGCGACACCGCCGTGGCGGTCCATCCGGACGATGAGCGCTACACCCACCTCGTCGGCAAGCGCGTTCGCCTGCCCCTGGTCGGACGCCTCATCCCCATCGTGGCCGACACCTATTCCGACCCGGAGAAGGGCACGGGTGCCGTCAAGATCACCCCGGCGCACGACTTCAACGATTTCGAGGTCGGCCGCCGCGCCGGCTGCACGCCCATCAACATCCTGGACGCCGAAGCCCGCATCAGCCTCGCGGGCAACGCCGCCTTCCTGGCCGACGCCGCCCCGGAGCCGGAGGCCATGGCGCTCCACGGCCTCGACCGGTTCGCCGCGCGCAAGCAGGTCGTCGCCCTCATGGAGGCGCGCGAGCGCCTGCGCCTCGTCGAGGCCAACACCCATGCGGTGCCGCATGGCGACCGCTCCAACGTGGTCATCGAGCCGTATCTCACCGACCAGTGGTACGTGAACGTGAAGCCACTCGCCGAGCGCGCCCTTCAGGCCGTGCGCGACGGTCAGACCAAGTTCGTGCCGGACAACTACGAAAAAACGTTCTTCCAGTGGCTGGAGAACATCGAGCCGTGGTGCATCTCGCGCCAGCTCTGGTGGGGCCACCAGATCCCGGTCTGGTACGACGAGACCGGCGGCGTCTTCGTGGCGGCGAGCGAGGCGGAGGCGCAAGCCCAGGCGGATGCCCAGCATGGCCGTCCGATCGCCCTGCGCCGGGACGAAGACGTCCTCGATACCTGGTTCTCCTCCGCCCTGTGGCCGTTCTCGACGCTCGGCTGGCCCGACGCCACGCCCGAACTCGCGCGCCACTATCCCACCGACACCCTGGTGACGGGCAAGGACATCATCTTCTTCTGGGTCGCCCGGATGATGATGCTCGGGCTGCACGTCACCGACCGGGTGCCGTTCTCCACCGTCTACCTGCACACCCTGGTGCGCGATGCGGCCGGCGCCAAGATGTCGAAGTCGAAGGGCAACGTCGTCGATCCGCTCGGGCTCATCGACCAGTACGGCGCCGATGCCCTGCGCTTCACCCTCGCGGCCATGGCGGCGCAGGGGCGCGACATCAAGCTCGCGGTGAACCGGGTCGAGGGCTACCGCAACTTCGCGACGAAGCTCTGGAACGCCTCCCGCTTCGCCGAGATCAATGGCTGCACCCTGCGGGCCGATTACCGCCCCGAAGCCGCCCGCGATCCCCTCAACCGCTGGGCCTTGGGCGAGGCCGCCCGCGCCGTCGCCGAGGTCACGCAGGCCCTCGACGCCTATCGCTTCAACGATGCCGCGGCGGCGGCCTACCGCTTCGTCTGGAACATCTTCTGCGACTGGTACGTCGAGCTGGCGAAACCCGTCCTGCAGGGGGAGGAGGTCGACGCCGCCTCGAAGGCCGAGACGCAGGGCACCGTCGCCTTCCTCATCGATCAGATCGCCAAGCTCCTGCATCCGTTCATGCCGTTCCTCACGGAGGAACTCTGGGCGATCAAGGGCGCGGGCGTACCGGATCGCGGGCTCCTCGCCCTCGCCCCCTGGCCGGAACTCGGCGCCCTGAACGACGCCGAGTCCGAGGCGGAAGTCGGCTGGCTCGTGGATCTCGTCTCCGAGATCCGCTCGGCTCGCTCCGAGACCAGCGTGCCGGCCGGCGCCCAGATTTCCCTCGTGGTGATCGGCGCCGATGAGGCCCTGAAGGCCCGCGCTACGCGCTGGACCGACACTCTCCTGCGCCTCGCCCGCCTGTCGGAGATCCGCTTCGAAGCCACGGCCCCGAAGAACGCCGTGCAGCTCCTCGTGCGCGGCTCCGTAGCGGCCCTGCCGCTCGAGGGCATCGTCGATCTCGGCGCCGAGGTCTCGCGCCTGAAGAAGGAAGCCGCCAAGGCGGCGGCTGAGATCGAGAAGATCGACGCCAAGCTCGCCAATGCCGACTTCATGGCCCGCGCCCCCGACGAGATCGTGGACGAGCAGCACGAGCGTCGCACCGCGCAGGCGACCCGCCTGGAGAAGATTACGGAAGCGCTGACCCGTCTCACCGACGAGACCGCGTGATCCTGCGCCGGCTGGCCCTCGCCCTGGCCGGCCTCCTCGCGATATCGGGGCTCGTCGTCTTCCTGACGGCGAGCCCCGGCGATCCCACTCTGTACCCCCCGGCCGCGTCCGACACACACACGATTCACCTCGTCAGCCACGGCTGGCATTCCGGCCTCGTGATCGCGCGTGGCGACCTCACGGGGGAGGGGGCGGGTCCGGCGCTTCGCGCCATCGCCCTGCGCTTCCGGGCCTATCCCGACCTCGAATTCGGCTGGGGCGAGGCCCGGTTCTACCGGGCGACGCCGACACTCGCGGAGTTCGACCTCCGCCTCGCCCTCGAGGCCCTGTTCACCCCCGGCGGACGGGCGGGCGTGGTGCAGGTGGTCGGCCTGGAGCGGACCGTGCGCGAGAGCTTCCCGCATTCCGACATCGTGACCGTGCCGGTCTCGTCTGCCGGGCTGAGCCGCCTCCTCGCGCGCCTGGAGGCGAGCTTCCGCCTCGCGGACGGGCAGCCCGTCGCGGGCGGTCCCGGCCTCTACGGACCGAGCCTGTTCTACGAGGGCGAGGGGCGATTCTCCTACGCCAACGTCTGCAACCACTGGGCGGCGCGGCTCCTCAACGCGGCGGGCGTGCCGGTGACGATTGCCCTCGACACTCACCCCGTCGGCCTCCTCCTGGACCTCCGTTGGCGGGCTGGGCTGGCGACGCGAGCGCCACCGTCGAACCTGTCCAAACCGTAATCCGGCCGCCACGGAGGGGTCACCCGGCCGGCCCTAAACCCTGGATCACGGCCCGCCGCTCGGCGGCCCCCCGATCCGGAGACTTCGATGCCCGTCCAGACACATCGCCTGCGCCGCAATGCCCTCGCCTCCGTCGCCGTGGCCGCCCTCGTGACGACGGGTGCCGCCGGCGTTCTCACCCAGCCCACGACCTCGGCCTTCGCGCAGTCCCTGTCGAAGAACCCCATCGAGACCCCCGACCATCCGCCCGGCTCCTTCGCCAGCGTCGTCGACAAGGTGAAGCCCGGCGTCGTCGCCGTGAAGGTTAAGCTCGACGACAGTGCGTCGTCGGACGACGACGACGGTCCGGGCGGCCAGGGCCAGCAGAACGTGCCGCCGCAGCTGCGCGAGTTCTTCAAGCGCTTCGGCCAGGGCGGTCCCGGCGGCCCGGGCTTCGGCGGACAGAAGCGCCAGGGCCCGCGCGGCGCCATGGGCTCGGGCTTCATCATCTCGGCGGACGGCTACGTGGTGACCAACAATCACGTGGTCGACAAGGCGAAAACCGTTCAGGTGACCCTCGATGACAATCGTACCCTCGATGCCAAGATCATCGGCAAGGATCCCAAGACCGATCTCGCCCTCCTGAAGATCACCGATGGCGGCCCGTTCCCCTACGTGTCGCTCAGCAAGGCGGCGCCCCGCGTCGGTGACTGGGTGGTAGCCATCGGCAACCCGTTCGGGTTGGGCGGCACCGTCACGGCCGGCATCGTCTCGGCCCGTGGCCGCGACATCGGCGCCGGGCCCTACGACGACTTCCTGCAGATCGACGCCCCCATCAACAAGGGTAATTCCGGCGGCCCGACCTTCAACGTCGGCGGCGAAGTGGTGGGCGTGAACACCGCCATCGCGTCGCCCTCGGGCGGCAGCGTCGGCCTCGCCTTCGCCATTCCCGCCGAGACCGTGCAGGCGGTGGTCGATCAGCTCCGGGCCGACGGCAAGGTGGCCCGCGGCTACCTCGGCGTGCAGGTGCAGCCGGTGACGAAGGACATCGCCGACGGTCTCGGCCTCGACAAGGCCAAGGGTGCGCTCGTCGATCACGCCGAACCCGGCACCCCGGCGGCGAAAGCCGGCCTCAAGTCCGGCGACGTGATCGAAACGGTCAACGGCAGCGCCGTCAACGACGCCCGGGAGCTGTCACGCAAGATCGCCGGCCTCAAGCCGGGGGCCAAGGTCGATCTCGCCTACCTCCGGGGCGGCAAGACCGACACCGCGACGGTGATCCTCGGCGCCCTCCCGAACGATCCGAAGTCGTCGAGCGATCGCGGCGGGATGTCCTCGGACGGTCAGCCGCGCCTCGGCCTCAGCCTCGCCCCGGCCACGGAGGTCGGTGCCGGCGAGGAGGGGGTGGCGGTGATGGAGGTCGATCCCGACGGTCCGGCGGCCGCCAAGGGCATCGAGCAGGGCGACATCATCCTCGATGTCGCCGGCTCCAGCGTCTCCAAGCCCTCCGAGGTCGCCGAACGTATCCGCTCGGCCGAGTCGAGCGGGCGCAAGGCGGTGCTGATGCGCGTCAAGAGCCCCAAGGGCGTCACTCGCTTCGTCGCCGTCGCCCTGAACAAGGCCGGCTGACGCCGAAGACCTTACGCTCTCGGCTGGGCGGGTCCGTCCCGCTCAGCCACGTCCTCCCCCGACTCCTCACCTTGAAGCCGGCCCCCGTGGCCGGCTTCCTTTTGCTCAAGGACCGACGACGCCCGTCATGCAGGGCAGGGCACTCAGGGCCGCGACGAAGATGGGGTGACGCGGGCGATGCGAGAGGCCATGGTGCGCTCCGTTTGATTGCAGCCCAGCCATTCGGAACCCCATCATGACCACCATCGCCGATCGGAGCGCCGCCGATCTCGCGGACCTCCATGCCCGCGCCCGTGATGCCTACGAGGCCTTCAAGGCCCGGGGTCTCAAGCTCGACATGACCCGTGGCAAACCCTCCCCCGAGCAGCTCGACCTCGCCGCCGGCATGCTGGGGCTCGCCGGCAACGGCGACTATGTCACGCAGGCTGGCGAAGACGCGCGCAACTACGGCGGCCAGCAGGGCATCGCCGAGGTGCGCGCCCTGTTCACGCACCTCCTCGACGCACCGGCCGACCAGATCGTGGTCGGCGACAATTCCAGCCTCGCGATGATGCACGACAGCATCGCCTGGGCGCTGCTCACGGGCGTGCCCGGTTCGGCCAAGCCGTGGTCGAAGGAGAGCGATATCGCCTTCCTGTGTCCGGTGCCGGGCTACGACCGCCACTTTGCCCTGTGCGAGGCCTACGGCATCCGCATGATCCCCGTGCCGATGACGGGCCACGGCCCCGATATGGACGTGGTCGAGGCCGCCGTGGCGGATCCGGCCGTGCGCGGCCTATGGTGCGTGCCGAAATACTCGAACCCCTCGGGCGAGACCTATTCCGACGAGACGGTCCGGCGCCTCGCCGCCATGAAGACCGCCGCCCCGGATTTCCGCCTGTTCTGGGACAACGCCTACGCGGTGCACCACCTGACCCCCGAACGCGTCGCCGTCGCCAACATCCTCACCCTCTGTGCCGAGGCCGGGAATCCCGACCGGGCCTTCGTCTTCGCCTCGACCTCGAAGATCACCCTTGCGGGCGCCGGCCTCGCCTTTTTCGCGAGCTCGCCCGACAACGTGCGTTGGTACCTCGCCCGCGCCTCGAAGCGCACCATCGGGCCGGACAAGCTGAACCAGTTGCGCCACGTGCGCTTCCTGCGCGACGGCGCCGGCCTCGACGCCCATATGGATGCGCACCGCGCCCTGCTGGCCCCCAAATTCGCCGCCGTGGAAGAGGCTCTGTCCCGCCACCTCGCGGGCACCGGGGCGGCCAAGTGGACGAAGCCGGACGGCGGCTACTTCATCACCGTCGAGGCCCGCGACGGCACGGCGACCGAAGTGGTGCGCCTGGCCAAGGAAGCCGGCCTCGCCCTGACCCCGGCGGGCGCGACATCGCCCTACGGCCGCGACCCGCGCGACAGCGTCCTGCGCCTCGCCCCGTCCTATCCGAGCCTGAAGGACGTCACCGCCGCCGCCGAGGGCATCGCCGTGTGCATCCTTCTTGCATCCGTCGAAGCCGAGCGCCGGGTGCGCGAACGCAACGCCGCGTAGCCGAATCCCGACGCAAACCGGAAACCGACGCCCCCCAGGGTGCGTCGGTCATCGGAGGGCGATCATGTCGGGCCGAATCACGCTGGGAAGCTTCAGTCTCGCCGCCCTGTCGGCGCTTTGTCCGGACCCCGCCTGGCCCCGGACCAACTGGATTTCAGGCACCTACGTCTATGCCAGCCCGTGCGCCACGGCGGAGGACGCCACCGGCCGACGCGTCACCCTGCGACGGTCGCCGCTGGGCGACACCCTCGTGTACGAAGCGGCGACGCTGGCGAAACCCGTCCGGATCGACACCATCGCCCTCGACGCGGCCACCAAGGGCGTCGCCTTCGCGACGGAGGCCGACGGTCACCCGATCCGCTTCACCGGAACCCTCGCGGTCGATGCCCTTACGGGCGTGCTGGAGGACGAGGCCGGCCCGCACGCCGTGCATCTGGCGCGCGTCCTGCGTCTGCATGGCGATCCGGCTTGCCGAGCGGACCCATCCGGCGCAGCACGATGAAAGCCGGCGCGCGTTGCGATCGGGCGGGCACCCTTTAAGAGTGCCCCATGACCGTTCGCCTCGCCGTCGCCTGCGTCTTGTTCTCGATTTTCGTTGGCCCCGCCTCGGCGGCCGATGCCTGCGATGCCCTGACGGCCCGAATCATCCGCGCCACCGGGGCATCCCTCGCCGGCCGCGCCGGATCGGGAGCAGTGTTTCGGGCCGCCGATGCCGAACGGATGAGCCTGGCCTGTCGGACGCCCCGCCGGATGGTGTTCGGGTCCCTGTCCCGCGAGCCGGAGCGGCGCTTCTTCATCCTTGTCGGGCAGGCGGCGGAAACGCTGACGGGTGCGAAGGCCGAGGCCGTCGAGACCCTGGCCCTGACCCTGCACCAGGAATCCCTCCTGACGGGGGCGCCGCGCCGGGGCCGCGCGGGACGGGCGGATCTGCGCTGCGAGACCGGACCGCGCGACGACGGCCTCGCCGGATCCCTCACGGTCTGCCTCGTGACCGCTGCCAAGCCCATCTCCAAGATCCTGCGCCGCCGCTCCGGACTTTTCGCGGGCCGCCGCGCGGGCTAGACCGCTCGGCATGTCAGAGAACGCCCCCACCACTCCAGGCTCCGTCGTCCAGGCGGGGGCCGTCGCCTTCGCCAACCACCTGCCTTTCGCGCTCATCGCCGGCCCGTGCCAACTCGAGAGCCGCGACCAGGCGATCGAGATCGCCGACGCCCTGAAAGCCATGACCGACCGCCTCGGCATCGGCCTCGTGTTCAAGGCCTCGTTCGACAAGGCCAACCGCACCTCGGGCACCACCGCACGCGGCCTCGGGCTCACGGGCGCCCTGCCGATCTTCGCCGAGATCAAGGAGCGGTTCGGCCTGCCCGTCCTCACGGACGTGCACGAGGCCGGGCAATGCGCCGTCGCGGCGGAGGTGATCGACGTCCTGCAGATCCCGGCCTTCCTGTGTCGGCAGACCGACCTGCTCCTCGCCGCCGCCGCCACGGGTCGGGTGGTCAACGTCAAGAAAGGCCAGTTCCTCGCCCCCTGGGACATGGCCCATGTCTCCGCCAAGGTGACGGGGGCGGGCAACCCCAACGTCCTCGTGACGGAACGGGGCGCCTCGTTCGGCTACAACACCCTCGTGTCCGACATGCGCAGCCTGCCGATCATGGCGCGGGTCACTCAAGGAGCGCCCGTGGTGTTCGACGCCACCCATTCGGTGCAGCAGCCGGGCGGGCAGGGGGCCACCTCGGGCGGTCAGCGCGAATTCGTCTCGGTCCTCGCCCGGGCCGCCGTCGCCGTGGGCGTCGCCGGCCTGTTCATCGAGACCCATCCCGACCCCGATCACGCCCCCTCGGACGGTCCCAACATGGTGGCGCTGAAGGATATGCCCGCGCTTCTGGCACAGTTGCAGGCGTTCGACCGCCTCGCCAAGGCAACGGACGCGTCATCGAAGGCTTGAAACGTTTCCCCCACGCCCCTGTTCGAACGGAACCTTTCGTCCTCGTGACCGTTGCTTTCTCTAAGAGACGCAACATTCTGAGGAGCCTCATGCGCAAGCTGGCAATGATCACCGCCGTGACCCTTTCCCTCGGCGGCTTGGCCGCGGCAACCGCCGCCGAAGCCCGCCCCGGTCATGGCCACGGCTATGGATACGGTCGCGGAGGCTACGCCCATGGTGGTTACGGTCATCGTGGCTACGCCTATCGTGGCGGACGCCGTGGAATTGGCACCGGCGCGGCCGTGGGCCTGGGTATCGCGGGCCTTGCCGCCGGTGCCATCGCGGCAGGTGCCGCGCGTGATTCCTACTACCGCGGCGGATACGGTGGACCGGCCTATGGCTACGGCGCCCCGGCCTACGGATACGGCTACTGAGACTTGGAGATTCGAGAACGAAAAAGGGGCGGCCTTCATGGGCCGCCCCTTTTTCATATCTCTTGCCGAGGCGCAGTTGCCCCTCAGCGGGCCCGGTAAGGCGGAACGCCCTGCTCGGGGAGCCAGACCGATTTCAACGGTTCACCCGTCTGCCAGAACACGTCGATGGGAATGCCGCCGCGCGGATACCAGTAGCCGCCAATGCGCAGGAAACGCGGCGCCAAGAGCTGGTTCAGCGTCAGGCCGATGCCGACGGTGCAATCCTCGTGGAACGCGCCGTGGTTGCGGAACGCCGTGAGGTAGAGCTTGAGCGACTTCGACTCCACGAGCCACTGATCCGGCACGTAGTCGATTACCAGGATGGCGAAGTCCGGCTGGCCCGTGACGGGACAGAGCGATGTGAATTCCGGCACCGTGAAACGGGCGAGATAATCCGTGCCGGGATGCGGATTTGGCACCCGGTCGAGGCGAGCTTCCTCTGGGGAGGCGGGCAGGGGCGTGGCCTGCCCGAGTTGAAGCGTTTCGGGGTTCAAGGGGGGCTGTGTCATCGGCCCCCTATACCGCGCGACGCGGTGAGACGCATCCGCTAGGTCGCCGCCGAGCCCCGACGCCACGCCACGACGTCAAGTTTTTGTTGACAGACGGGAGAACATTCTTCGGGCGCGCATCGGCAATCCAAGCCGGCGGGCGCTTGCCCGATGCGCGGCGTTGACGGATAAGCCTCGGTAGAATCACGATCTCCCCGCCCACGCCGATGGTGTAGGCGAGGGGCCGGCCCGGAACGGGTCCGTCGTCGATCGCAACGTCCGAAGAAGGCTCCTGCATGACCGCGATCACCAATATCGCCGCCCGCGAGATCCTCGACAGCCGGGGCAACCCGACCATCGAGGTCGATGTTCTGCTCGAGGACGGCTCCTTCGGCCGCGCCGCCGTCCCGTCAGGCGCCTCCACCGGCGCCCACGAGGCGGTCGAGCTGCGCGACGGTGACAAGGGCCGGTTCGGCGGCAAGGGCGTGCGCAAGGCGGTGAACGCCGTGCAGTCCGATATCCTCGATGCCATCGGGGGCATGGACGCCGAGGACCAGATCGCCATCGACGAGGCGATGATCGAGCTCGACGGCACTCCGAACAAGGCCCGTCTCGGCGCCAACGCCATCCTGGGCGTTTCGCTGGCCGTGGCGAAGGCCGCCGCCGAGACCGCAGGCCTGCCGCTCTACCGCTATATCGGCGGCACGCAGGGCCGGGTCCTGCCCGTGCCGATGATGAACATCATCAATGGCGGGGCGCACGCCGACAACCCCATCGATTTCCAGGAATTCATGATCATGCCGGTGGGCGCGTCCTCGCTCGCTGAGGCCGTGCGCATGGGCGCCGAGGTGTTCCACACCCTCAAGAGCGCCCTGAAGAAGGCCGGCCACAACACCAACGTGGGCGACGAGGGCGGTTTCGCCCCCAATCTTCCCTCGGCCGAGGCCGCCCTCGATTTCGTGATGCAGTCGATCCAGGCCGCCGGCTTCAAGCCGGGCACCGACATGGTGCTGGCCCTGGACTGCGCCGCCACCGAGTTCTTCAGGGAGGGCGCCTACCGTTACGAGGGCGAGGGTCAGACCCGCGACATCGAGGCTCAGGTCAGCTACCTCGCCAAGCTCGTCGACAGTTACCCGATCCTATCCATCGAGGACGGCATGGCGGAGGATGACTGGGCCGGCTGGAAGCTTCTCACCGACCGGGTTGGCGACCGCTGCCAGCTCGTCGGCGACGACCTGTTCGTCACCAACGTCACGCGCCTGTCGCGCGGCATTGCCGAAGGCACGGCGAACTCGATCCTCGTGAAGGTGAACCAGATCGGCTCGCTCACGGAGACCCTCGCCGCCGTCGATATGGCCCAGCGTGCCGGATACACGGCGGTGATGTCCCACCGCTCCGGCGAGACGGAGGATTCCACCATCGCGGATCTCGCCGTCGCGACCAACTGCGGACAGATCAAGACCGGCTCGCTCGCCCGCTCCGACAGATTGGCGAAGTACAATCAGCTCATCCGCATCGAGGAGGGCCTCGGCTCGCAAGCCCGCTACGCCGGCCGCGAAGCCCTGAAGATCCGCTCGGCCGATTGAGCCGTACTCTTTTGTAAAAGATCCAACGGCCGCGACGCCCGTCGCGGCCGATTTTCGTTTGCGCTGCCCTATGTTCCCCGGATGGACACCGCGCCACCACTCACCGTCTACTACGATGGGGCCTGCCCGCTCTGCGCGGCCGAGATTCGCGCCTACCGCCGGAATCGTGGCGCCGCAGCCCTCGCCTGGGTGGATGTGAGCCGCGACGATCCGGACGACCTCGGGGGCCTCAGCCGCACGGTCGCGCGCGCCCGGTTCCATGTCCGCGACGCCCAAGGGCACCTCAAATCCGGCGCCGACGGCTTCTTCACCCTATGGGCACACTTGCCCGGATGGCATCGCCTGGCGTGGCTGCGCCACATCCCCGGCCTGCCCTGGCTGGCGGAAGGCGCCTATCGGCTGTTCCTGCCCATGCGCCCCTGGATCGCCAGACGTCTCGGGGGAACGGCGCCGTGCCGAGACACCTGCGGTCCGCGCCCCTCCTAACGGGAGGGCGCTGAGGGAAAGCGCCCCTCACGCCAGCACGGGATTGGCCGGGGCCCCGGAACAGGGGAGGGCGGGTGTCGGAGGACACCGAACCTCATGGTCGAATGCCCGCCGACCCAAAAAGGGCCGTTCGCTACGCGTCGGACGCCCCACCACAACGCCTGAAGGCGCCGTCGCAAAAATTTCGCCCACCCGTCATTTGTGCGTTGACGGGCGGGGATTGGGTCTCTAGAAGCCTGTTCATCGGCGGCGGCCAGCGGGTCTTTCGGGACTGGCGGGGCGGGTTGGCCGGTCATCTCGGAGATGTTGCGGATGGATGATCCGGCCTTGGCTGGATGGTCCGCTGTTTTTGTCTCTTGGATGCTGTCTTGTCTGGTTGGGCGGTCCGGTTCGCTGGATTGTCTGGGTTGACAGGG
>NZ_FOPM01000040.1 GCF_900113485.1 Methylobacterium gossipiicola | reverse complement strand
AACCTCCTGACCCAGGTGAACCAGCTCGCCTCCGACGCCGGCTTCAACGGCCTCAACCTCCTCGCCGGCGACAACCTGAAGCTCTCCTTCAACGAGAAGGGCAGCTCCTCGCTCAACGTCACCGGCACGGCGATCACCGCGGCGAACCTCGGCCTCAGCGCCGTGGGCACCACCGACTTCCAGGAGAACGGTGCCATCGCCAAGGTCATGACCGCCATCTCCTCGGCTTCGTCGCAGCTGAAGGCCCAGGCCTCGTCGCTGGGCTCGAACCTCGCCGTGGTCCAGAACCGTCAGGACTTCACCAAGCAGATCATCAACGTCCTCGACACCGGTGCTGCGAACCTGACCAACGCCGACCTCAACGAGGAGGCCGCCAACTCCCAGGCCCTCTCGACCCGCAACTCCCTCGGCATCTCGGCCCTCGCCCTGGCGAACCAGGCCCAGCAGGGCGTGCTGCAGCTGCTGCGCTAAGGACGAGTCTCCCGCCGGCGAAAGCGCCGGCGGGGATACGCGAACGGTCCCGGGCCGGATCATCGCATCCGGCCCGGGATCGCCCCGCACGACGACGGAACACGACAAGGCCGGAGCGTTCGCGCTCCGGCCTTTCGCGTGTTCGGGATCGCTCGCATCACACGAACGCGGTTCGATCCCTTCGGACGGGCGGCGTTCGGCTGTCCTCGGGCGCCGCGCGGGCTTGGCCTATCCCGCCATCGCGGCGATCGAACCGACGACGTCTCAGTCCTCGGCATCCCCGAATTGCGGGGTGGCCGCCGAACCGCCGTGCCGCAGCGTCACGGGGCGAACGGGGTTCGGCGTCGGCAGCATGGCGATGCTGGTCGAGATCAGGCCCGCCATGGCGCGGAGATCCGGGGTTTGGCGCGGATCGCGGGCGATGGCCGAGGCTTCACGTTCGAGGCGCAGGTTGCAGGCCTTCGACGGCAGGCTGCCCGTGGGTGTGCAGGCGTCGTGCCGGGCGCAGGCGGCGTCGAGGGCATCGATGGGCGGCAGCGGGGCGTTGTTGCCCGGTCCACAATAATTGCCGTGGACGAGGATCGGACGATCGAGTCCCGCGGCCGGTTGTGCCGTCGCGGGCAGCCCCCAGGACAGGGCGGGGGCGGCGAGGAGGAGGACGAAGGGAATGGTTCGGATCATGGGCATGATGGCAGCCAACTCTCAGGCAAATCACCCCCTCAGGTGACTTGGTGCAACGACCGCCCCTCGGGACGATCGGCCTTATTCAAGTTCCAAAACGAGACGGGGTTCCCCGACTCACGGCTCCGGCGCGGGCGAGAGGGCGGGACGCGCCTCGCCGTCGAGCCTTTCCGGGCCGAGACTTGTCTGTTCGAGACTTGCCTGTTCGAGACTTGCCTTCCCGAGATCCTCCCGCCCGAGACTGACTTGGCCGAGGTTTTCCTTGAGGTGAACGCCCGTCACCCCGCGCCGCAGGGCCTCGCGGGCGAGCCAGGCCAGGGTGTCGGCGGCGCGGTCGAGGCTGAGGCCACGGGCGTGGATGTTGGAGATGCAGTTACGCTCCGCATCGCGCCGGCCGGGCTGCGGATCGTGGGTGAGGTAGATCCCGAGGCTTTCGGCGACGCTGAGACCGGGGCGCTCGCCCAGCACCACGGCGCAGAGCCGGGCGCCGAGGGCCGCCCCGATGGGATCGCCCAGGGCCACGCGGGCCTGGGTCGCCACCACGATGGGGGCGACGGACAGATCCGCGAGGCGATCGAGACAGGCGTGGATCAGCGGAGCGGCTTGGCTCTGCACCGCCCCGGCCGACAGGCCGTCCCCCACCACGAAGACGAGATCGATGCCGCCGGGGATGGCGTCGAGCGTGATCCCGTCGGCGAGCACCCGGCCGAGATCGGGCCGCCGCAGGTAGGTGGCGCGGTCGGGCGCGGCGCTGCGGACCCGCACCACCGGCCGGGGCGCAAGGGCCGCTTCGAGGTCCGCCGTGTCGAGGGCGGTGTGGACGGCGTCGCGGGCCCGCGCGTGGTCGAGCTGAAAATCCAGCACCGCCCCGAGGGGCATGGCGTCGCCGCTGCGGCCGAGGCCGATCCGGGCGGAGGTCGTCGCCCGCAGGCGTGCCCAGGGGTCGGTCGCGGCGGGAATCGTTTCGCCGCTCACCGCGCCGGGGGGGGGAGCGTCGTCGCTCATGCCACCCGCCCCGTGGAGGCGAACAGGCGGGTGAGGCTCGGATGCCGCGGTTCGAGTTCGCGGATGCCGCCCTCCGGCGTCGCGAGGCCCATCCGCGCGAGCCACGCCTCGAATTCGGGGGCGGCGCGGACCCCGAGGGTGCCGCGCAGGGTCAGCACGTCGTGGAACGACAGGCTCTGGTAGTTGAGCATGATGTCGTCGGCGCCGGGCACGGCGATGAGGAAGTTGCAGCCCGCCACGGTCAGGAGGGTCATCAGCCCGTCCATGTCGTCCTGATCGGCTTCCGCGTGGTTGGTGTAGCAGACGTCGCAGCCCATCGGCAGGCCGAGGAGCTTGCCGCAGAAATGATCCTCCAGGCCGGCGCGGGCGATCTGCTTGCCGTCGTAGAGGTATTCCGGCCCGATGAAGCCCACCACGGTGTTGACGAGAAGCGGCCGGAAGGCGCGGGCGACGGCGTAGGCGCGGGCCTCCACGGTCTGCTGATCGACGCCGTGATGGGCATCGGCCGAGAGGGCCGCGCCCTGGCCGGTCTCGAAATACATGCAGTGGTCGCCCACCGTTCCGCGCTTGAGGCCCCGCGCGGCGTCGTGGGCCTCTTTCAGCACCGCGAGATCGACGCCGAAGCCGCGGTTGGCCGCCTCCGTCCCGGCGACCGATTGAAACACGAGGTCCACGGGCGCGCCCCGCTCCAGGATGGCGAGGGCGTTGGTCACGTGGGTGAGCACGCAGGTCTGGGCCGGGATGTCGTAGAGCTGGCGCAACTCGTCGAGCATGACCATGAGGGCGCGGGCGTTCTCGACGCTGTCGGTGGCCGGATTCACCCCGATACAGGCGTCGCCCACCCCATAGAGCAGACCGTCGAGGACGGAGGCCGCGATGCCGCGCGCATCGTCCGTGGGGTGGTTCGGCTGCAGTCGGGTGCCGAGGCGGCCGGGCAGGCCGAGGGTGGTGCGGAACGCCGTCTCCACCCGGCACTTGCGCGCCACCACGATGAGATCCTGCGCCCGCATGAGCTTCGAGACCGCCGCCGCCATCTCGGGCGTCAGGCCCGGCGCCAGGGCGGCGAGGGTTTCGGTCGTCGCCGCACGCGACAGGAGCCAGTCGCGAAATCCGCCCACCGTCAGGTGCGCGACCGCCGCGAAGGCCGCCGCGTCGTGGCCGTCGAGGATGAGGCGGGTGACCTCGTCGGTCTCGTAGGGCACCAGGGCTTCGTTGAGGAACACGGTGAGCGGCAGGTCGGCCAGGACGCGCCGGGCGGCGACGCGCTGGGCGTCGCTCGTGGCCGCGAGGCCCGCGAGTTCGTCGCCCGAACGCCGGGGCGAGGCCGCCGCCATCACGTGGCGGAGATCGGCGAAGACGTACCGCTCGCCGCCGAGATCGCACCGGTAGGCCATGGCCGTCCCTCCCCGCCGCGCCACGAAGCCACAGCGCGCGGCGCCTGTCGAGCGGGACAGCGAAGCCGGACCGGCATCCACTGCGACGGCAAATCCTCGATCCCGAAGGAATCGAACGGGGTTCGCGAGAGAACGAACGCTTAAGCCGGCCCGGCGATGATGCGCCCCTGTGATCCGGAGGGGGCCTTGGAGACGGGACTGGCCTTGCACGCCGCACGCCGCGCAGCCGATCGCACCGGGGTGCGCAGGCTGCGCATCGCCTTGACGACGCTGTCCGTGGCGTTGACGTTCTCCGTCTCGTCGATGCTGCTCGCCACCCTCGGCTACCACTACGAGACGTCGGGCGGCCTGCCGTTCGAGAAATTCCACCCCGGCATCCTGCTGCTGCTCGCCGCCTTCGCGCTCCTCGTGATCGAGGACGGGCCGGAGCGGACCCTCGGCCTCCTCCTGCGGGATCACCGCCTGTCGCTGATCTATGTCGGGTGCCTCGCCTTCTACATGCTGTACGTGCCCCTGGTGCTCGGGCGGCCGGTGACGTTCATCATCGACACCCTGATGGCCCCGGCCTTCGCCGCCATCCTCCTCGCCCGTACCGATGCCCGCAACCTGCACCGCCTGGGCTGGCTCATCCACGGCTTCATGGCGGTGAACGCCGTCATCGGCAGCCTCGAATCCCTCCTGCGATGGCGCCTCGTACCGTTCTACATCGGCGACGTTCTCGTGGAATACGACTGGCGCTCGACGGCGCTTCTCGGCCACCCCCTGGAGAATGCCGGGGTCACGGCGATCTATGCCCTGCTGCTGCTCACGGGCTTGCGCGGCGCCCTGCCGGCCCGCTGGACGCTGCCGGCTTTCCTCCTGCAGCTCGCGGCCCTGCCGGCCTTCGGCGGGCGCACGGCGGCGGTGGCGCTCACCCTGGCGGCGGGTCTGTGGCTCGCGGCGCAAGGGGGGCTCATCCTGGCGGGGCGGCGCTTTGCCCTGTCGAGCCTCCTGTGGATCGCCCTGCTGTGTCCCGTCGCGGCCATCACCGTCTGGTTCGTGAGCGACAGCACCTACGTGATGCTGTTCGTCGACCGGTTCCTCGACGATTCCGGCAGCGCCGAGACCCGGGTGCGGATGCTGTCGCTGTTCCGCGAGTTCTCGTGGGGTGAGCTGTTCATCGGCCCCGCCCCCGAGACCCTGGCGGCCCTCCAGGTGCGGGAGGGCCTCGAACTCGGCCTCGAGAGCTTCGTCGTCGCCTTCCTGCTCACGAGCGGGATCTTCGTGAGTTCGATCCTGTTCCTCGGCCTCGGACTGTTCCTGATCCGCATCGGCCTGCTGGTGCCCTGGCAGGGCAAGGCGGCGCTCGGCCTCTGCCTGGCCCTCAACGCCACCTCGACGGGCTTCGCGAGCAAGTCGACCTCCCTCGAACTCGTGGTGACCATGCTCCTGGTGATGACCTGGACCCGTCCGCAGGCCGGGCCGCCGCGTCAGGGTTGAGCGGCGGGCGGCGCGGCGTCCGGTCCCGGAGGGCGGACCGGCTGTTCGGCTTCGCGGGCGCGGCTGGCCTCCTCGGCCTCGCGGGCGCGGGCCTGACGCGCGGCCTCGGCGGCGGCCTTGAGCCGGGCCTGACGGGCGGCTTCCTCGGCTTGGACCTTCTCCGCCTGGGCCTTCTCCAACTGAGCCTTGTCGGCCAGCGCCTTCTCGGCGGCGGCGCGGGCCTTGTCCATCTCGATCCGGGCGCGGCGGCGCTGACGCTCGGTCTGGTCGGCCTCCAGGGCTTCGATGCTCTCCAACTCGCGCTGGAGGACCAGGGCGGCGAGGCCGGTGGTGGACGGCCCGGCATCGATCTGCCGCTCGGGATTCGCCACCGGCCCGGTGAAGCCGAGCTGGATCGCGGGCGGCGCGCCGGTCCAGGCTTTCGGCGCGGTCGCCGCCGTCAGGGTGCCGCGTGCGTCGAGGCGGTCGCCGCGCAGGTCGAGGCCGAGGGTCCCGGTCCATTGCGCGCCCCCGAGGTCGAACCGCACGGGGCCGGTGCGCAGCGTTCCGCCGACGAGGCTCACGGGCGTGGTGACGGAGCCGGGCGCGTGGAGTGGGCCAGCGCCGAGTTCCTCCGCCACCAGGGCCTGCAACCGGCCCTCGCGCAGGGGATCGTCCTCGGCGAGCGCCCGGTCGAGGGCGCGGGACAGGCCCGCCGGATCGGCGCCCGGCAGGGTGAGGTCCGCCAGGGTGAGGCTGCCGCTGCCACCGAGGTTGTTCACCAGCGCCGTGGGGGTCTCGCCCGAGGTGCCGAAGCGCAGGCTCGCGGAGAGGCGCCCCGAGACCGGGCCGGTGCCGACGAGGCCGGCCAGCGTCGCGTCGGTCAAGGCGCCTTCTCCGGCGACGGCCGCGGCGGTGCCCTGGCGCGACAGGGTGGCCGATCCGGTGAGCCGTCCGCCCGCCAGGGTGCCGGCGAGGTCGGTGAGGCTCAGGGCGCCGTCGTCGAGACGCGCCTTGACGCGCGCCCCCGTGGCGACGAGGCCGCGCCCGAGGTCGAGGCCGTCGGCCGTCAGATCGAGGGCGATGGGCGGGCGCGGAGCGGGCGGAGCGGCGAACCGCGCGAACGCCGTGTCGGCGTCCCCCTCCCGCGGCAGCACCAGGGCGGCGGCCAGGGCCGGCACCGACAGGCGTCCGAGGCCGACGCGCCCGGTGATCTCGCCCTCGGGGGCGATACCGACCTCGCCCGACACGGCGGTGCCGGCGAGGCGTCCGGAGAGGGCCAGACGGGCCTCGTCGCCCTCCCGCGACAGGCCGACGGTGAGGTCGGCCGGTATCGGCAGGCGCAAGGGGGCAGTGCCGGCGAGGCGCAGGAACGGAGCGAGGTCCGGACTGCCGAGGCGCAGTTCGCCCCCACGTGGCGGGCCGGGCTCGGCCCCGAGGAGGAGGGGCTGAGCGGTGGAGAGGGTGAGGTCGGCCACCGTGCCGGTCACCGCGAGGGAAAAGCCATCCGTCTCGCCCTCGGTGACGCGGGTGCCCGTCAGGTGCAGGCGGCCGGGCTTGGCGAGCCCCGGGAAGTCGGCGCGGCCGAACCAGGTGGCGGCGGAAGGGGCCGCCAGGGTGAGGTCGAGGCGCCCGATCCGCCCGCCCCGGCTCACGAGGTCGAGGTCGAGGCTGCCGCCCGCCGCCCCGCCCTTGGCCGTGGTCCGCAGGGTGTCGGCCGCGCCCGCGTCGCGTTCCAGGGTGACGGCGAGATCGAGGGCGCCGTCGCGCAGGCCCCGCGGGATCAGGCGCGCTTCGGCCACCCACACCCGGTCGAGGAGGGCGAGGAGGGGGGCCGCCACGGGCGCGGCGATCCGTCCGGCGATGCGCCCGGCCCCGTCGGCGTCGATCCGCCCGGACAGGCTGGCCCGCGCCCCCGCCAGATCCGTGACGTCGAGGCTGTCGATGGCGAGGCTCGCCCCGTTCGACTGGATGCTCGCCGCGATGGTGCCGTTGCCCGAGCCCGTCGCCCCGTACCGCACGTCGCGGGCCTGGAGCACGAGGCCGAAATCGTGACCCTGAAGCTCCGCGAGGGCCCCGCTGAACGAGGGGAGCGCGGCGATGTCGAGGCCCTGCGCGGCGAGTTGCGCATCGACGCGGCCCCGCGCCCCCGCCTCCGGCGCCCGGTAGCGGGCATTGCCGGTGACGCGGGCGGTCCCGAGATCGAGGCGCAGGTTGCGCAGGGAGACGGACAGGGGCTCGGCCGAGAGGTCGGCTTCGGCCCGGACGGCCCGTCCGTCGAGGAGGGCGACCCCCGGTCCCTCGACGCCGAGCTTGCGGAGATAGCGTCCGAACCCTTCCGAGGCGGGGGCGTCGAGACCGATCCGCCCGGTGAAGCGGGGGGCCGGCTCCCGGTCGATCTCGCCCGACGCGCTCAGGGTCGCGCCGCCGGGGGCGACGGCGGAGAACCGCTTCAGCAGGACGCCGCCCGAGCGCTCGAAAGTCCCGGCCAGCGTCAGGTTCTGCCAATCGTCGAGGCCCAGGGACAGAGCCTCGATGGTGAGATCGGCTTCGACGCTCAGGGGCAGGCCGGCCCCGGCCTTGGGGAATCCGCGCGACAGGAGGGCTTGGCCGCCGGCCGAGAGCAGGAAGGCGTCGAGGTCGAGGCGGCGGGCGCCGAGGGCGAGGGCTGCGCGGCCGTTGCGGAGGTCGACCCGGCCGGTCCCCGACAGGCGTAGCGCGCGGCCGCCGGGATCGACGTCGAGGTCGAGGGCGGTGAATAGGGCCGTGGTGCCCCGGGCCGTGAAGGCGCCGCCGAGCTGGACCGGCAGGTAGGCGCCCGCCGCCTGGGTCGGCGGACCGACGACGAAGCGGGCCGTGCCCTCGGCCTCCGGGATCACCGCGCGCTCGCCCGGCCCGGCCGTCCCGGACGGAGCCGGCGCCAGGGACAGCTTGGCGTCGATCTCGCCGTAGGGCTGGGTGTCGCCGCCGGCGCTCAGCTTGACGGGGAGCATGCCCTCCGGGGTCGCCTCACCCGTGCTCAGGCGGAACCCGACGCCCCGGCTCGTGCCCTCGACCCGCCACGGGCCGGTGAGGCGGGGTGCCGAGAGCCGCACGGCTTCGGCATAGAATTGATCGGTGCGGCCCGTGGCCGGCACCTGGGTGGTGACGAGGAACTGACGGACCTGCAGGTCGTCGATGGCGAGGTCGCGCCCGTCGAGCCCGGCCGCGAGGTCGGCGGGCACCCGGATCGCCTCGCCCTCGGTGACGGGCAGGCGCAGCTCCGCCCGCCCGATCCGGGCCTCGGTGAACCGCACCTCGCCCTTGATCAGGGGCGTGAGCGCCACCTCGGCCTTCACGAAATGCAGGTCGAGGCCGGGCCGGGCCGGCGATTCCCCAAGATGCAGGCGGTCGAAGCGCAGGCGTGGCGAGGGCAGGAGCCGGAGGTCGATGCGGCCTTCGCTGCGGGCCGGCAGACCCAGCGAGCGGGACAGGGCGCCGTCGATGAGGCTGCGCTGCGCATCCCACGCCACGAAGGGCGGAACCGCGAGGGCCGCGACGAGGAGGAGGACGAGGACGCCCGCCAGCGCGGTCAGGATGTCACGCACGCTCGTCTCGTTCCGCTAACCCCGCGTGGGGCCGTCCGCCACGGGATCGCGTCCCGCCCGAGGGGCGGCATAGCACACCGATTCGGGCAGGCGTACCGGGCGGCGCGCGCACCGCCCGGCGCGGAGGTGGCCTCAGGCGTCGACGTTCTTCAGGACCAGGGTGGCGTTGGTGCCGCCGAAGCCGAAGGAGTTCGACAGGACGTGGCCGAGCTTGGCCCCGTCCCGGCGAGCCCGAAGGATGGGCATGTCGGCGAAAGCCGGGTCGATCTCGTCGATATGCGCGCTCTCGCAGATGAAGTCGTTGTTCATCATGAGGAGCGAATAGATCGCCTCCTGCACGCCCGTGGCGCCGAGCGAATGGCCGGTGAGGGACTTCGTGGCCGCGATGGGCGGACAGGCCTCGCCGCGCCCGAACACCTCGCGGATCGCCTCGATTTCCTTGTCGTCGCCCACCGGCGTCGAGGTGGCGTGCGGGTTGATGTAGTCGATGGGCGCACCTTTCAGGCCGCCGATGGCCTGCCGCATGCAGCGCACGGCGCCCTCGCCCGAGGGAGCGACCATGTCGTGGCCGTCGGAGGTGGCGCCGTAGCCGGCGATCTCGCCATAGATCGTGGCGCCGCGCGCCTTAGCGTGCTCGTATTCCTCCAGCACCAGCACGCCGGCCCCGCCCGCGATGACGAAGCCGTCGCGGTTGGCGTCGTAGGCGCGGGACGCGCGGGCCGGGGTGTCGTTGTACTTCGACGACATGGCGCCCATGGCGTCGAACAGCACCGACAGGGTCCAGTCGAGATCCTCGCAGCCGCCGGCGAAGATGATGTCCTGGCGGCCGCCCTGGATGATCTCGGCGGCGTTGCCGATGCAGTGGTTCGAGGTCGCGCAGGCCGACGCGATGGAATAGTTCACGCCCTTGATCTTGAACCACGTCGCCAGCGTCGCCGAGGCGGTGGAGGACATGGCTTTGGGCACGGCGAACGGGCCGACGCGCTTCGGGCCCTTCTCCCGCGCGATGGCGGCGGATTCGACGATTACCCGCGTGGACGGGCCGCCCGAGCCCATGATGATGCCGGTGCGGTCGTTGGAGATGTCGCTGGCTTCGAGCCCGGACTGCTTGATCGCCTGATCCATGGCGACGTGATTCCAGGCGGTGCCGCCGCCGTGGAAGCGCATGGCGCGCCGGTCGACGACGCCTTCTGCGTCGAGGGTCGGCCTGCCCTCGACCTGACTGCGGAACCCGTGCTCGGCATAGGAGTCCGAGCGCGCGATGCCAGATCTGGCCTCGCGTAACGAGGCCAGCACCTCGTCGGTGTTGTTGCCGATGGACGAGACGATGCCCATCCCGGTGATCACGACACGCCGCATGGACCGCTTCTTCTCCGCCGCCGGTGCTTCGGACGGCACCCTGTGACGCGTCAGTTAAGGCGATGCGCCGCCGATCTCAACCGCCTCGCGTTCAGGCGGCGGCCGAGGGCTGCGCCTGGAACAGGGCGACGCGAAGGTCCTTGGCCTCGTAGATGCGGGTTCCGTCGGCTTCGAGCCAGCCATCGGCGATGCCGAGCACGAGCTTGCCGAGGCGGACCCGCTTGATGTCGATGCCATAGACCACCTTGGTCACGGTCGGCAGCACCTGATCGGTGAACTTCACCTCGCCGACGCCCAGCGCCCGGCCGCGACCGGGGGCGCCCAGCCAGCCGAGGTGGAAGCCCACGAGCTGCCACAGGGCATCGAGGCCGAGGCAGCCGGGCATCACCGGATCGTTCTTGAAGTGGCAGCCGAAGAACCAGAGGTCCGGCCGGATGTCGAATTCCGCCAGGACGTGGCCCTTGCCGTGGGCGCCGCCCTCCGTGCCGATGGAGACGATGCGATCGAACATCAGCATCGGCGGGAGCGGCAGCTGCGCGTTTCCGGCTCCGAACAGCTCGCCACGTCCACAGGCCAGCAGCTCCTCGTAGGAGTACTGCGTCGCCCGGGCGGGGGCCGGGGTGCCGGCGGGTGCGGTGGATTCGGGAGCAGAAGACATGATGAGCGGATCGGTCCTCGGGGTGGGGCGCCGCGTGGCACGGCGGCTGCGCGGGGCGCCCGCTTCGGCGGAAAGCGACGGTTCGTTAACACAGGGTCTCGATGCCTCAAAGGCGCCGCGCCGATCCGGTTGCGACGGCCGGGGCGGATTCACGTCCCGGCCGTCGCGCGAACGGTTGTCCCGCGTCCACCAGTTGGTCCCCATGATCCACCCAGCTGGGCCTGCGCTTGCGGCAGACGGATCGGTTCCGTATAAACGTGGTCGCGAAGACCGAAGCTTGGATGATATGTCAGCCACTGCGATTCCGACCCTGCCGCCGTTCCCGGCTGCGCTGAACGCACGGACCGCCGGCACCACGGCCGATGCCGGTCGCCGGGGTTGTCCGCTTTCCGACCTGCGTGACCGCCTGCGTCGGGCCGGCCTGCGCCCGACGCGCCAGCGCCTGTCCCTCGGCTGGCTCCTGTTCGGGCGCGGCGACCGCCACCTCACGGCGGAAATGCTGTACGACGAGGCCATGCGCGCGAAGGTGCCGGTTTCCCTCGCCACGGTCTACAACACCCTGCACCAGTTCACCGAAGCCGGCCTGCTGCGCCAGCTCGCCCTCGACGGGTCGAAAGCCTATTTCGACACCAACCCGACGGAACACCACCATTTCTTCCTCGAAGACGAGGGACAGGTCCTCGACATGCCGGATTGCGGCATCACCGTCGATTCACTGCCCGACGCGCCCGAGGGCATGGAGATCGCCGGCGTCGAAGTGATCGTCCGCCTGCGCCGCCGGGGAGCGCCCGCGCGCAAGGGCTGACAGGTTCGGCTCTTCACCGTTTCGCACACACGAAAAAGGCCCGGGCGACCGGGCCTTTTTCGTGTTCGGCGGCCTATCGGGAGGCCGTGCCGCCCGGCTCATCCGAACGCCGTCCGATTCCGTCGGAAGGACGGAGTTCGGCGGTGATCGAGCGCCGCGCGGGCGTCGACCGTCTCAATCCACCTTCTCGTCGGGATAGACGCCCCACAGCCGTTCCTGGCGGACGTAGCCGTCGACGTCGCCGCCCTTCTGCGGCAGGGCGACGATGATCCGGCACCAGGTGCCGGTGCAGCTCTTCACGTTGCCGATGACGCCGGCCTGGAGGCGGGCCTGCTCGCCCGACGTCTCGTCGGCCCGCGCATACAGGGTGGTGTCGGGCTTGCCCTCGCCCTTGCCCTCGCCCTTGCCGTTGGTCTTCGACGCGATGACGATGGCGGTGCGCCGGCCCGAGAGCAGGGAGTGCAGCACCCAGCCCTCCGTGCCCTCCGCGTCGCGGATGCGGCGCCACGTCTCGAACTCGCCGATGATCTCCACGGGCAGGCCGGCGCGCTGGAACACCCAGAGGGTGCGGTGATCCTTCGACGGCCCCTCGCGCAGGTTGACGCGGTCGGTCTTCAGGCTGGCGTAGCGCGGCAGGGGCAGCCCGGTCTTCGAGCCGACGGACGCCCCCGGGGTGGGCGGCGGCGGTGCCGCCGAGGCGGGGGCCACGAGGGCGGAGCCCGCGGCGACGGCGAGCAGCACGGTGGCGAGGGAGAATTTGGCGAGGGCCATCGTCCGGTGTCCTTGGCCGCGCGACGGGTCCGGTCCCGGCGTGCCGGACGTCCTGGCGCGCATTGTGTTCCGGCCCCTCTCTGGTAGAGAGGCCCGAGGGCTGGGGCGAGGATCGTCGCCGGGTCGATCGCCCCGTCCCGACGTTCGTGTCTTGAATTCATGTCTGGCCCAGGCGTGGTTAACGCGCGGTAAGCCACGACGCCGGTCCGCGAAGCGGTGCGTCGGCCCCCGAACACCTCGGGCCGGAGCCGCGTCGGGAATCGTTCGCGTCAAGGAGGGTGCATGCAGTCGCTCAAGCGCAAGCCGCTGGTCGTGGTCACGCGCCGCCTGCCCGAGGTGGTGGAGGCGCGCATGCGCGAGCTCTTCGAGGTTCGCGCCAACGTCGACGACACGCCCATGACCCGCGACGACCTCGCCGCCGCCCTGGCGGAAGCCGAGGTGCTGGTGCCGACGGTGACCGACGAGATCGACGCGTCCCTCCTGGCCGAAGCCGGTCCGAATCTCGGCCTCATCGCGAATTTCGGCAACGGCGTCGATCACATCGACGTCGCCGAGGCCCTGGAGCGGGGCATCACCGTCACCAACACGCCCGGCGTGCTGACGGAGGACACCGCCGATATGACCATGGCGCTGATCCTGGCGGTGGCCCGCCGGGTCACCGAGGGCGCGCGGATCATCCCGGACGACGCTTGGGATTCCGGCTGGTCGCCGACCTGGATGCTCGGGCGCCGGATCACCGGTAAGCGCCTCGGCATCGTCGGCATGGGCCGCATCGGTCAGGCGCTGGCCCGCCGCGCCAAGGCGTTCGGTCTCCAGATCCACTATCACAACCGCCGCCGGGCGCCGGTTGCCATCGAGCGCGACCTCGACGCCACGTACTGGGAATCCCTCGACCAGATGCTGGCGCGCGTCGACATCGTGTCGGTGAACTGCCCGCACACCCCGGCGACCTATCATCTTCTTTCGGCCCGCCGCCTCAAGCTGCTGAAGCCCGAGGCCGTGGTGGTGAACACGGCGCGCGGCGAGATCATCGACGAGAACGCCCTGGCCCGGCTCATCGAGGCGGGCGACGTCGCGGGCGCCGGCCTGGACGTGTTCGAGCAGGAGCCGGCGGTGAGCCCCCGCCTCGTCAAGCTCGCCCGCTCCGGCAAGGTGGTGCTGCTGCCCCATATGGGCTCGGCCACCCACGAGAGCCGCATCGACATGGGCGAGAAGGTGATCATCAACATCAAGAGCTTCATGGACGGCCACCGCCCGCCGGACCGCATCCTCCCCAGCATGCTGTGAAACCTGGGATAAACGGATCCGAACCATCGGGCGGCATGGGAACGGGGCAGGACACGACACGTTGTCCGGCGTCTGGAGCATGTGGCCAACCAGTCATGGGTAGATCGAGAGCAGCATGTCCGCGGACACTCCGTTGACCGAGGCCGGCCCGGGGCCGGCCATGGCGGACGACGAATTCCGCCGGTTCGCGGATTTCGTACCCTTGATGATGTGGCGCACCGACGCGCAGGGCCGGGCCGTCCATCACAACGAGGCTTGGCTCGCCTATACGGGCCGCTCGCAGGCCGAGGAGCGCACGGGCTGGCACCGGGGATCGCACCCGGACGATGCCGCCGTCCACGCGGCCGCATTCGAGTCGGCCTCGGCCGCCCGCACCGTCTTCACCGGGGAGTTCCGCCTGCGTCGCCACGACGGCGCCTATCGCTGGCTCCTCGACAGCGCCAAGCCCGTGCACAGCGACGGCGAATTCCTCGGCTATGTCGGCACCTGCGTCGACATCACCGACCGTCGCGAGGCCCGGGAGCAGTCCGAGCGCGCCCTCGTCGAGAAAGAGGCGCTGCTGGCGGAAGTCTACCACCGCGTGCGGAACAACCTGCAGGTGATGGTGAGCCTCATCGGCCTCTATGGCCGCGCCGCCCCCGCCCCCTGTCGCGGCAGCTTCGAGGCCCTGGGCCAGCGGGTGCGGGCCATCGCGTTGGTGCAGCAGCACTTGCACGAGGCGCCCCACATCGCCTCCATCGACCTGCGGGATTATCTCCATCGCCTCGCCTCGGGCCTCGGCCAGCTGCGCCGGGCCGGCCGCATCGGCGTCACCATCGGGGGCACCGGCACGAGTCTCGTCGAGCCGCGCACGGCCAACGCCCTGGGGATGATCGTCGCCGAGGTGGTGTCCGAATGCCTCGACACCACGGCCGAGAGCGTGGCCTGCACCATCGCCATCACCATCGATGCGGCGGCGGGCGCCCCCGTGCGGCTGTCCGTGGTCTCCGGCAACGAAGGCGGGGCCGTCCCGGCCGGGAAGGTCGAGGTTCCCAATCTCGGCCCCCGCCTCATCGCCGCCTACGCCGCCCAGGCCGAGATCGCCGCCCACGGCCTCGGCACCCGCGCCGAGCCCCTCACCTTGCAGTTGCCGGAAGTGCTGGTCCATCCGCCGGAAGAGGGTCGTATCCCTCGGCGCTGAGCCTATATCGAGGCCAGTCCCGCCGGAGCCACGAGGCCGACCCGTCCATGCTGCCCCCCATCGCGACCATCATCGAGAATTTCGGAATCCTGGACGAGGGGCCGGACCAGATCGAGTATCTCATCGAACTCGGCCGCGCCCTGCCGCCGTTTCCGGAGGCGCTGCTCACGGAGGACAACCGGGTGCATGGCTGCGAGAGCCAGGTCTGGGTCGAGTCCCGCATGGACACCACGCAGGCCCCGCCCCGCCTGAACCTGCGCGGCACCAGCGATTCCACCGTCACCAAGGGCCTGATCGCCCTGGTGATGGCCCTGCACGACGGCAAGACGCCGGAGGAGATCGCCGACGTCGACGTGTTCGCGGTCTTTCGGGAGATCGGCCTCGGCGCCCATCTCACCTCGAAGCGATCCAACGGCGTGCGGGCCATGGCCGAGCGCATTCATCGCGATGCCGCGCGCTTGAGAGCCGCCTGACCAACCGGAGCCGACGGCGTCAGCGCCCTCCCGTGGCCTCCCGCCACAGGCGCATCCGGCCCCGATCCGGCCCCACGGCCTCGCGTTCGAGGCCGTAATGCTCGGCGAGACGCGCGAGCGCGATGCGGGCCACCACCTTGGCCGAGCGCGCCGGCCAGCGCCGTTCCGCCTCGATCCGTTCCAGGCCCTTCAGGAAGCCGCAGAGGTCGAGGAGCAGGCCGGATAGGTCGCTGCCCACGGCCGTGAGAGCCGCGCGCACGCGCTGGCGTGCGGCGATCATGCTGTCCGACGCGCTCGACGGATCGCGCGGTCCCGACCCGTCGACCTTCGTCCCGCTCCAATCCGTTCCCATACGCGGCATCATCACCGCCTGGGTCAGGTCGCGGCGCAGGCGCTCGCCGGCCTCGTAGCAGGCGGCATCGATGAGCGGCACGCCGTCCCGGTCCCGCCGCCGGGCCATCCACGCGAGGGGGCTCTCGGCGGCGTCGCGCAGGGGGCGTTCGGGGCGGCCCTCGCCGACGAGGTCGAGGTGCTGGGCGAGATACGGCGCCTGCGCCCCCGCCCGCTCGCGCCGCAGGCGGGCCCGGCCCGCCGGGCTCAGGGTGAGGCGGGCGTTGCGGCCCGCCGCCCGTTCGGCGAGGTCGGCCGCCAGCAATTCCGCGCCGGCCGCCTTCGGGAACCGTCCGGCGCCGAGGGACACCCCGCCGCCGCCGATCCGCACGACCCATCCCGCCTCGTCCTCCGACAAGGTATCCGGCAGGGCGTAGGCCCCGTCCTCGGCCAGGGCCGTCAGAAGCCGCCGGGCCTCCCGCCCCAGGATCGGGGCGAGACCGGCGGCCCGGTCGGCCCGCCGCGAGACGCTGGCCGTGGATCGGTTTTTGTTCATGATTTGTTCCATAAGCACGAAAGGCGATTCCATCGCCCTGCAACCCATGGTAAAGGATAAAGTTCCTAAAGCAAGGGGTTTCCTCGCGCGATGCGGCGGGGCAACGCGCGAGGAAACCGAACCGTCAGGCCGCTTCGTCGTAGTTTCCGTTGCGGGTCTGGCCAAGGCCGATGGCTTTGGCGAGATCGGAGCGAGCCTTGGCGTAATTCGGCGCCACCATCGGGTATTCGGGCGGCAGGCCCCACTTCGCCCGATACTGCTCGGGGCTCATGTCGTACTTCGCCCGCAGGTGGCGCTTCAACGATTTGAAGACGCGGCCATCCTCCAGGCAGATGATGTGGTCGGCGGTCACGGATTTCTTGACGGGCACCGCCGGCTGCTGCGGCGCTGTCGGGGCCTTGGGCTCGCCCTGACCGGTCCCGATCTGCGCCAGCGACGCATGGACCCGGGCGATGAGCTGGGCCAGCTCCGCCGGCGGGACCGGATTGTTGCTCACGTAGGCGGAAACGATGTCGACCGTCAGCTCGACGTAATCCACCGAAGTCTCAATCTCACTCATAGTCACATGATTTCCTTGACTGAACCGAATCCGAACGGACAGTGAAAGTCCTTCCGGTCTCGCCCCCCCAGCCGCCGCGTGCCGATGGACGATTACATTGCCGATGCAGCCCCTCTGGCGGATGGGCAATCTACAGCGTCACCTTACGCTGTCAGATATGACAACCGATAGTCATTTCAACGGTCCGAAACAAGCCAGTCGTCACGATCCTGTTTTACGAAACTGGATTGAACGATCATTCATTCACGCCGCCCAGGGCATTTCATTCGATTCACAATACAAATCGCCACAGTGTACGATTGTGTACTTTTCGGACTCTTCCGTAGGAAGCGCCGCCGCACCGCCCCCTTGCCAGCCCCCACACCGGCCCGGCACATGGGGCGACACACGGCTAGGCGACGGGCCGGTCGCATCCGGATGGTCACGACCGCGATCCGGCCCTGCGAACCATGCTCTCCCGTTCCGGGCCACCCCATTGGAGGAGTTTCGCCATGGTATTCGCGCGTCGTCCCATCACGGTTCCGTCATCGCCCCCCGTGGCCGAGGCACGCCCCCATGTCTTCACCGTGCATGACCGGACGATCACCGACGATTACGCCTGGCTGAAGGCCGAGAACTGGCGCGCCGTCCTCAAGGACCCGGCCGCCCTTCCGGAGGACATCGGCACTTATCTTCGGGCCGAGAACGCCTACGCGGAGGCCGCCCTCGCGCCCGTCGCCGCCTTGCGCAAGACCCTGGTGGCCGAGATGCGCGGGCGCATCCGCGAGGATGACGGCAGCGTGCCCGAGCCCGACGGGCCGTTCGCCTACTACACCCGTCACCGCGACGGCGGGCAGCACCCCCTCGTCTGCCGCCGTCCGCGCACCGTGGTGGTGATTCCGGGGCAGGGTGCCGAGACCGCCACGGAGGGCGGGCCGGAAGAAGGCGAGGTGATCCTCCTCGACGGCGATCACGAGGGCGCGGGCCTCGCCTTCTTCGAGATCGCGGCGGCGGTACACTCCGACGATCACACCCAACTCGCCTGGAGCGCCGACACCAACGGCTCGGAACTCCACACCATCCGGGTGCGCGACCTCGCCACCGGTCTCGACGGTCCCGACCGCATCGAGGCGACCACCGGCGAGGTGGTGTGGATGAAGGACGGCAGCGCCTTCCACTACGTGGCGCTCGACGAGAACCATCGCCCGGCCCGGGTCATGCTCCACCGCCTCGGCACCCCGCAGGCCGAGGACCGGCTGATCTACGAGGAGGCGGATTCCGGCTTCTTCGTCCACATCGACACCACCCAGTCGGGCGATTACCTCACGGTCACGGCGAGCGACCATGAGACCTCGGAGGTTCATCTCCTCGACCGAAGCGTCGCCGATGCGCCCCTGCGGGTGGTGCAGCCGCGCACGCCGCAACTCATCTATTCCGTCGAGAACTGGGCCTCCCACCTGTTCATCCTCACCAATGCCGGCGGGGCGGTGGACTTCAAGATCGTCACGGCGCGGGTCGAGGCGTCCGGCATCGAGCACTGGAGCGACGTGGTTCCGCACCGGGCCGGGGTGATGATCCGCCATCTCCACGTCATCGCCGAGCACATCGTGCGCCTCGAGATCGAGAACGCCCGGCCCCGCATCGTCGTGCGCGACATGACGGGGTGCGAGCACGTCGTGGCCTTCGCCGAGGAGGCCTATTCCCTCGGTCTCCAGCCCGGCCACGAATTCGAGACGGCGGTGATCCGCTTCACCTACTCGTCGATGACGACGCCGGCCGAGACCTACGATTACGATTGCGTCACCCGCTCGCGGCAGCTGCGCAAGCGCCAGACGATCCCGAGCGGGCACAACCCGGAGGATTACGTCACCCGGCGCCTGTTCGCCACGGCGCCCGACGGCGAGACCGTACCGATCTCCCTCCTGCACCGGCGCGACCTCGCGCTGGACGGGTCGGCCCCCCTGCTGCTCTACGGCTACGGCTCCTACGGCACCCTGATGCCGGCGGCGTTCCGCACCAATCTCCTGTCCCTCGTCGATCGCGGTTTCGTCTACGCCATCGCGCATGTCCGCGGCGGCACCGAGAAGGGCTGGAACTGGTATCTCGGCGGCAAGCGCGAGAAGAAGCCGAACACGTTCTCGGATTTCGTCGCCTGCGGTGAGGCCCTCGTCGCGGCGGGCTACACGGCCCGCGGCAACATCGTGGCCCATGGTGGCTCGGCGGGCGGGATGCTCATGGGGGCGGTGGCCAATCTCGCGCCCGAGCTGTTCGCCGGGATCGTGGCCGACGTGCCGTTCGTCGACGTGCTCAACACCATGCTGGACGCCAGCCTGCCGCTCACCCCACCGGAATGGCCCGAATGGGGCAACCCGGCCGAGAGCCGCGAGGCGTTCGAGACCATCCTGTCCTACTCGCCCTACGACAACGTCGCGGCGAAAGCCTATCCGGCGATCCTGGCGCTTGGCGGCCTCACCGACCCGCGCGTGACCTACTGGGAACCGGCGAAATGGGTCGCGCGCCTGCGCGCCACCCTGACGGGCGGCGGTCCGGTGCTCCTGCGCATCAACATGGAGGCCGGGCACGGCGGTGCCGCCGGCCGCTTCGACCGCCTGGAGGAAGTCGCCCTCATCTATGCCTTCGCCCTCCTGGCGGTGGGCCGGGCGGAGGCTTGATCCGGTCTCCCGTGTTCGGTCCGTACGCGCGCGGGCTCCCTCTTAGTGGGAGTCCGTCGCGCGTCAGCAAGGCGAGGCGACCACCCAAAATCAGGAGGAGGCATCCCCCCTCCCGCGTTCGGACGCCCGGATCGTCCTGGGCACCCGGAAGGCGTGAGCTTTCCGCGAGGAGGGGGCCCCAACACGACAAGGCCGGAGCGCGAACGCTCCGGCCTTGTCGTGTTCCGTCGTCGTGCGGGGCGATCCCGGGCCGGATGCGATGATCTGGCCCGGGACCGTTCGCGTACCCCCGCCGGCGCTTTCGCCGGCGGGGGCGCCCGTCCTTAGCGCAGCAGCTGCAGCACGCCCTGCTGGGCCTGGTTCGCCAGGGCGAGGGCCGAGATGCCGAGGGAGTTGCGGGTCGAGAGGGCCTGGGAGTTGGCGGCCTCCTCGTTGAGGTCGGCGTTGGTCAGGTTCGCGGCACCGGTGTCGAGGACGTTGATGATCTGCTTGGTGAAGTCCTGACGGTTCTGGACCACGGCGAGGTTCGAGCCCAGCGACGAGGCCTGGGCCTTCAGCTGCGACGAGGCCGAGGAGATGGCGGTCATGACCTTGGCGATGGCACCGTTCTCCTGGAAGTCGGTGGTGCCCACGGCGCTGAGGCCGAGGTTCGCCGCGGTGATCGCCGTGCCGGTGACGTTGAGCGAGGAGCTGCCCTTCTCGTTGAAGGAGAGCTTCAGGTTGTCGCCGGCGAGCAGGTTGAGGCCGTTGAAGCCGGCGTCGGAGGCGAGCTGGTTCACCTG
>NZ_FOPM01000028.1 GCF_900113485.1 Methylobacterium gossipiicola | reverse complement strand
TGGCGGGCCATCGCCACGCGCTACGAAAAGACCGCCGCCAGCTTCACCGGCGTCCTCTGCCTCGCAGCCGCCCTCGATTGGCTCAAGCGATGACACGCCCTAGCTTCGAACGCATCTGCACCTGTTCGTCGATGCCTACAACCACGCTCGTCGGCTCAAGACCCTGCGGGGCCTGACACCCACCTAGTTCACCCTGAACGCCTGGACGAAAGAGCCCAATCGCTTCAAGATCGACCGTCACACCTCATCCCGGGACCATACACGCGTCCGGGCTGATCGAATCACATGTAAAGCGTCGCAAGATCGAACGTCGCCGATTCACGATCTCCGCTGATCGCATCGGTCAAAGATCGCGGCCCGACTGGAGGGTTGCGCACGGATCTGATCGGGCGCTTCGAGCTGACACGAGGGGCATCCTTTTCCCAAGGTCGAGACTGAAGCAACGCTGCCGAAACTCAGGATGGAAGAGGCCGCACCCAATGAAATAACTGGCGCCAATCGCGGACTGGGGCCAAATCATCGCGCAACATGCGCCCCTGGTCGATTTAACCTTTGCCGCATCAAGACTCAGCAGCTGAGCCTATCGCGGTCCGCGACGCAGAAGGGGGCAGGACAAACGGCCGCTTGTCGAAGCGTTTCGGACCCCGATCGAGCATGTGACCACTCATCCGAGATCACCACGACAGAGATTTTAGGTCCGAGTACTATTGCGTCTCTCCGAACTGATCGGTGAGTCAGCGTTTCGGCGCGAGCGCTATAGTGGGGGACTGGTGGTGCCGCAAGAGGGATTCGAACCCCCGACCCCCTCATTACGAATGAGGTGCTCTACCAGCTGAGCTATTGCGGCACGAGGCGGTGCGGACGGGTGCGTCGGCGCGGCGTCGTTGGCAGGGTTCATATCGGGCCGCCTTGCGGTTGGCAAGACTCTGCGTGCGTCGAAGGCGCCGGGGGTGGAGTGCGATGCAACGGTGCCACTATGGGACGGCATCGGAGAACCGAAACACGCCTGAGGAAATGGCTTGCTTGACGGACCGGGGGGTACCTCGCAGGGTCCGGCATCGCCCGTTCAGGAATCGCCATGTCGCTCATCGCCCGCCTGCGTGCCTATGCCGCCGACGCTTTCGGGCTTCGGGGAACCGCCGATGCCGTGGGGGAGGCGGACGAACGCCTCGCCGCCATCGCGCTGCTCGTCCACGTGGCACGGGCCGACGGCATCCTGGCGCCGGAGGAGACCGAGCGCCTCGCCCGCCTCGTCGAGGGACGCTTCGCCGCGACGCGGTCCGAGGCCGAGGCTCTCATCGCGCGGGCCGCAGCCTACGACGCGCAGACCCGCGACATGGCGGCCCTCGTCGAGGTCATCGGCCACGAGGCCGGGCACGAACAGAAAGCGCGGCTCCTCGCCATGGCGTGGTCCGTCGCGGGAGCCGACGGCGAGGTCCATGAGTTCGAGGAAGCCCTGGTCTGGCGCCTCGGCGGTCTGCTGGGCTTCGACGAGGCCGGCATCCTCCTCGCCCGCGCCGGCGATCCCCTGGCGGCCCGGCCTTAAGACGGAGCCGTGCGATGATCGTCGGCCTCACCCTGATCCTCGCGGCTCAGCTCGTCGGGGAAGTCCTGGCTCGAGTCACGGGTCTTCCCGTGCCAGGCCCGGTCATCGGCATGGCGCTGCTGCTGATCTTCCTCGTGCTGCGCGACCGCTACGCCCGGACCGCCGCCCGCATCCTGCCGAAGCCCCTCGTGGACGGGCAACTCGAAAGCACGGGGCGGGGGCTGCTCGCCAACCTTTCGCTGCTGTTCGTCCCGGCCGGAGCCGGCATCGTCGGGCGCCTCGATGTGATCGCCGTGAACGGGATGGCGCTCGCCGTCATCGTGGCGGTGTCCACCCTCACGACCCTCGCGGCCACGGCCCTCACCTTCGTGTGGGTGGCGCGGTGGCTGCGGACGGGGGAGGAGCGGTGACGGGCGATTTCGCCGTATGGGTCTATCTCTCGCGCACCCCACTCCTGTGGCTCACGGTGACGCTTCTGGCCTACGCGGTCGCCGACCGGATCGCCACGGCGACGAACCGCCACCCCGTGGCGAATCCCGTGCTCATCGCCATCGCCCTGACGGCTGCGGTGCTGGAGGTGACGCGCACGCCCTACGCCACGTATTTCGAGGGGGCGCAGTTCGTTCACTTCCTTCTCGGCCCCGCCACCGTCGCGTTGGCGTTCCCGCTTTACGAATACCGCGCCACGGTCCTGCGCGCGCTGGCGCCGATGCTGGCGGCCCTGCTCGTCGGCTCGGTTGTGGCCCTCACGTCGGCCCTGACGCTGGGGCATCTCCTCGGCGTGCCGCGCGAGGTGATCGTGTCGCTCGCGCCGAAATCGGTCACCACGGGCGTCGCCATGGGCATCGCCCAGACGCTCGGGGGCGACCCGACGCTCGCCGCCGTCCTGGTGATGCTCACCGGTATGACCGGGGGTATCCTCGTGACCCCGCTGATGAATCTCCTGCGGATCCGCGACATGCGGGCCCGGGGTTTCGCCGCCGGCCTGGCCGCCCACGGGGTGGGGACGGCGCGGGCGTTTCAGGTCGATGTGGTCGCGGGCGCCTTCGCGGGCATCGCCCTCGGGCTCAATGCCTTCCTCACGGCGATGCTGGCCCCCATCGCCGTGAGCTTCCTGAAGTAGCGCGCCTCAGCCGGCGACGGGCGTCGGCACGAACCGGCCGTCCGCGCCGGCGCGCATCTCGATGCGCCGGTCGTGCAGCGCGTGCAGGGTCGAGCGGTGACCGATGGAAACGATGGTGGTCTCCGGCAGACGCTCCCGCAGCATCCGGTAGAGGGCGGCCTCGCTCGGCTCGTCGAGGGCGGCGGTGGATTCGTCGAGGAACAGCCATTGGGGTTTGGCCAGCACCGCGCGGGCGAGGGCGAGGCGCTGCTGCTCGCCGCCCGACAGACGCTGGTCCCAGGCATCGACCTCGTCGAGGCGATCGACGAGTTGCGGCAACTGCGCCGCCACCAGGGCTTCGCGAATCGCGGTGTCGGAGAACTGGTCGGTGGTGGCGGGGTAGACCACGGCGCCGCGCAGCGTCCCGAGGGGAAGGTAGGGCCGCTGCGGCAGCACCAGGGCCGACTGGCCCGGCGGCACCGCGATCCGGCCCTGGCCGAACGGCCAGATGCCCGCGATGGCCCGGAAGAGGGTCGATTTGCCCGCGCCCGACGGGCCGGTGACGAGGGTGGCGCCGCCACGGGACAGGGTGAAGCGGTCGGCCCGCACGATCTCGCGGCCGTCGGGCAGCGCCAGGGTGACGCCCTCGGCGGTGACGTCGCTCCCCGAGGCGTTGGCCTGGGCGAGGCCGTAGCCGGCCCCTGCCATGGCCTCGGCCTTGGTCATGGCCCGCTTGAACGACGACAGGCGGTTGGTGTTGGCCTTGTAGGCCGCGAGGGTGGTGTAGGCGTTGATGAAGAACGACAGCGACGATTGTACGTTGCTGAAGGCGTTCACCGTCTGCTGCAGGGCGCCGAAGGTGATCTTCTTCATGAAGTACGAGGGCGCCGCGATGACCAGAGGCACGATGGTGCTGGCCTGGGTGTAGCCGAACGAGAAGGCGATGAGCTTGATGCGCCGGAAGATGATCTGCACGTAGTTCTCGATGATCCCGTCGAACAGGGACCGGAGCCGCACGGATTCGGCGCGCTCACCCCGCAACAGGGCGATCTGCTCGCCGTAGATGCGGCTGCGGGCCAGGGAGAAGCGGAAATCCGCCTCGACCCGCTCCTGGCGGAAATCGAGGCCGATGAGCGGTTTGCCGATGAGATGGGCGAGCCAGGTGCCGACGACCGCGTAGGTGATGACGGCCCAGACGAGGAAGCCCGGCACCACCGTGTCGGTGAACGGCAGCACGAAATCCCGCGACAGGGTCCAGAGGATCACCATGAAGGAGACGAGCTGGGCAGCCTGCGACAGCAGACGGATCGACAGGCTCGCGGTCTGCGAGATGAAGGCGTTTACGTCCGCCTGGATGCGCTGATCCGGGTTGTCGGCATGCTCGTCGGTGAAGGGGATGCGGTAATGCGTGCCGTCGCCCAGCCAGCGCTCGTAGAAGCTCCGGGTCAGCCAGGTCCGCCAGCGGATATGCAGGGACTGGTCGACGAACAGATCGAACATGCCGATGCTGACGTTGAGGATCGCCAGAGGCACGAAGATCCACAGAATCTGGTACCAGAACGCATCGAGGTTGTATTCCTGGATGGCATTGTAGAGATCGCGATACCAGAAATTGAACCGCAGGGTCAGGGCGACATCGGCGAAGCTGACGAAGATCGAGAGCGCCACGAGGCGCTGGCCGATCTTGCCCTCGGTGCGGCCGAACCAGCGGAACAGGCCGATCTCGCGGGTCGGGGCATCACTGTTGGCGAAGTAGGGATCGGCGATGAGGGTGATCGCCCGGATCGCCTTGAGGTGCGAGATGGCGAGCACGATCCCGGCGAACACCACGGCGCCCGTGGCGGCGAAGGCCGGCGGCAGCAGGGCGGCGAGGGTCGGCGCCAGCAAGCCCAACGCCGCCAGCAGTTTGGCCCCGGCGAACAACAGGTAGCCTATGCCGTAGACCGAGATGAAGATCTTCAGGTAGGCGGAGATCTTGCCCGAGGCGAGCAGGATGCCCGCCATGGCGAAGCCGCTCAGGGAGACGTAGAGGGGCGGCGTGGCCTCCCCGGGAAACGCCACCAGAACGAGGGCGAACAACGCCGTCGCGACGGCCTGCAGGCCGAGGCCCGTCCTCAATACGCCCACGTGCTCGTCTCCCCCGAACGTCGCTTCAGCCCGCGCGTCGCGGCGGCGTGCCGGGCGCGGGCGGGGTTCGGAGTGACGGGGGGTCGTGGCGAGATCGTGGCCGTCTCAAAGCGGACCGGACAAAAGTCCTGCCGGGCACGCGGGACGAAACGTCCTACTGCCAGTCCCAATCGCCGTAGCCCGGTTCGCGGCAGCGATAACCGATGGGGCATTCCGGGTTGTCCCGGGTCGGCACGAATTGCAGATCCGCGATTTCCGTGAGTTCGCAGAAGCTGCGGTCACGCACGAAACGACGGTAGGTCTGGCCACCGGTATCGAGGAAAACCGCCCCCCGATCCTTCACCAGCGCCATGGCGTCGGTACAGATCATGCGGTTCGTCGTCCCGGCATTCTGGGCGCTCGCCGGCACCGTCAGGACGGCCCAGAGGGCGAAGGCGAGGCGGCGCGTCACGAGGGCTGGGGGCCGTTCCGTTGATTTCAGAGGCTCCAAGCATGGCAGTTTCCGAATGGCGCGAAAAGGCCTCGGACCCGTCCTGCCGTTCGGGTGCCGCAATCCTCGGGTCTATCCACCGGCCATTGCGCTCAACAGGCACACTGTCCCGTACAGTCGGGTACGGCGCCAACCATAACGGACCTTCAGATGTCGGGACTTTCCATTCTCAACCTCGATGCCGTGCGCAACGCACCCCTGTCGCGCGAACCCTATACCTATTTCCTGGGGACGGATGTTCTCGATCGGGCGGCCATCGACGGGATTCGCGCGGACTTCCCCGCCATCGCCAAGCCCGGGTACCTCACCGTCGACGAGGTGGCGCTGAAAGGTCGGTTCAAGGCGCTCATCGACGAACTCGAGAGTGACGCGTTCTCCCGCATCCTGGGCGAGAAATTCGGCATCGATCTCGTATCGTGCCCGCGCCTCACCACCATCATGAAGAAGAGCCAGCTGAAATACGGCTCGATCCACACGGACGGCCCATCGAAGGTGATGACGCTGCTCGTCTACATGAACGATGCCTGGGACGCGCCGGCCGCCGGGCGCCTGCGGGTGCTGTACGACGGCAAGAACTACGAGCCCTTCGCCGTCGAGGTCCCGCCCACCATGGGCACGATGTTCGCCTTCCTGCGCGCCGACAATTCCTGGCACGGCCACGAGCCGTTCGAGGGCGAGCGCCGGGTGGTGCAGGTCGCCTGGGTCCGGGACGCGGCCGAGCTGGAGCGCAAGAAGAAGCGCAACCGGACCGCCCAGTTCCTGAAGGGCATCTTCGGCCGCTGAGTCCGGCCGGGCGCCGCCCCGGTCACGGCGAGACCGCCGCAACGGGCCTCGGGGGCGGGCGTCCCTCGTGTCAGGGGCGGCGGCGATCTCGACGGCGCCCTCCGGCCACAGCCACCGGGCGGCCCTGCGACCGTGATGGGGCCATCCTGGAACACCCCACAATGCCGCCCTCGGTCGGATCGACGGGATCGGAGACGGCTGCGCGCTGCCCGGCGTGAAGCTCCTCGACCGCCTCTTTCCCGACGCCCCGCCGCGCGATCTCGGCCTGCTCCGACGCCGCTCCGCGCGCGGAGGCGTCGGACGAGGCCGTCCGTGCCTGTCGGTGCATCCGGGACGATCGGCTTTGTCGGGGAAGCGACCCTATCTCCTCCAATCCAGTCCCGCATACACAACGATTGTCCCCGTGCGGGACTCTTGAGGGAAGACTCAACCAGCGATTCACCTTACGAAGTTGCCTCGGGGTCCAGGCATGTCCCGTTTCGGCAAGTGAAACCCCGGCCTGTCGCGGCAGGCTTGGAACGGATCGTTTGGTATGGTCGGCAAGTTGATCGCGGTCGCCAACATGAAGGGCGGTGTCGGAAAGACGACCACCGTCATCATGCTGGCCGAAGCCTTGGCCGCGGGGGGAGCCCGCGTGCTGGTCGTCGATCTCGATCCGCAGGCGAGCGTCTCGGTCTGCCTCGCCGGGGAAGCGCTCCTGGGGGAGCTCATCGCCAAGGGGCGGACCCTCGAAGCCTATCTCGCCCTGAAACTGATTCTCCGCGAGAAGCCGCAGCTCCAGCCGCGCATCCGCTCGGGCCTGAGCATCACCACCCATCGGGGCGCGCCCCTCGCGCTGTCGCTTCTGCCCGCGGGACCGCACTTACGGTTGGTGGAGCGGGAAATCCTCTACACCCTGAGTGCCCGTGAGCTGTCGATGAAGGAGATCGACGCCAAGCTGCGCCGCCTCTTCGCCACGGATTTCCAGCCCCTGGCACGGGCCTACGACTATATCCTGTTCGATTGCGCACCCGGATTGTCACCGATGACCGAGGTGGCCATCCGGGGAGCGGATCTCGTCCTGGTCACGTCGATTCCCGACTATCTCTCGACCTACGGCCTCGACGCCTTCGTCCAGACCCTGTGGGCCTGGGACGAGGAGGAGGCACTGCGGTCCCGGCGTCCGCCGCATATCCTGGTGACCCGGTTCCAGCGCCAGATCCGTCAGCACAAGCAGATCCTCGCCCGCCTGGAAGCGGAATCCGAAGCGAGCGATGCCGGATTTCGGCTCCTCGCCACCCGCGTTCCCCAGGCCGCCTCCCTGGCCGAAGCCCTGGTGCCGCACACGGTGCCGCCGACCTTCGTCGGCAAGTACGGCCCCTACATCGCCACCGTCCTCAGCCCGCTGGTCGATGAGGTGAAAGGCATTTTTCATGCAGCTTGACGTGGACGGCGTCGCCCTTCTCAGGGCGATCGCCCAGACGCCCGGAGCCTTTCCCGACATCCGGGAAGAGGCCGCCAAGGTCGCCCGCGCCCTCGTGATCCGGCAGCTGAAGGCAAGGACCTTTCCGCTCGCCGGCATCCGACAGATCTACGACATCCTGGGGCACGCGGCGTTCACCCTGGTGATCGACGGGCTGACGGAGACCGAAGCGCGCGCCCTCGTCTCCCGCTTCGATCCCCGCCATCCCGACGGGAAGACCGCCCCAGCCCATTGGCTGCGCCGTCAGATCGTCGCCCTGGCCGGCGGCGCCGCCCCATGCGCCCATGGCGCACCGGCGAAAGCGCCCCGCTCACCGCCCCGCGCCGAGGCCCCTGTGCCGCGCGCCATCGGGTCCGCCGCCTTCGGCGCTCGCTGGGACGGACGGGACCACGACCCACCCGCGCGCAAGCGCAAAGGGGGAAACTAAGCCAGTTTCCGACACTGCTCCGGTCGGTCCATTCGGTTTCCGACGCGGGCCTGCCCCCTCCAGGAAGGACAGAGCGATCGCGGATGGCCCCGATTCGTCATCCCGGGACGCCGGAGGCGAGCCCGGACCCGGGAGCCGCCGATGGCGAAGAACCTTTGCCCCCTGCGGTTCTCGATCACGGGTTCCGCTCCGTGGCCCCGGGATGACGACCGGACCGGGCCTTCCGAAAGATCAATAATCCATCCCCGATCGCCCTGCCTGTCCGGCAGGGGTGCCCGTCCCGCCGTGTCGATCCGAGGTGATCAATCGAGGACAGCGCCCCTTCGAGGCCCGTGGGCGTCCACGACAGCAAAAAAGGGGCCTCCTCGCGGCGGCCCCTTTCTGTCGATCTCTCGAAGTCAACCTCGTGTCGAAACCCGGCCGACCGGGCTTGGACACCTTGGTGGGGTCTTGGGCGTCTGGACTTCTTAGAAGTCCATGCCGCCCATGCCGCCGCCCATGCCGCCGGCGCCACCCATGGGAGCGCCGCTGTCCTTCTTCGGAGCGTCGGCGATCATGGCCTCGGTGGTGACGAGGAGGCCGGCGATGGAGGCGGCGTCCTGCAGGGCGGTGCGCACGACCTTGGCCGGGTCGACGATGCCGGCCTGGATCATGTCGACGTACTCTTCGGTCTGGGCGTTGAAGCCGAAGGTGATCGAAGAGGTGTTGTCGGTGATCTTGCCGACCACGATCGAGCCTTCGACGCCCGAGTTGGCGGCGATCTGACGGATCGGGGCCTCGAGGGACTTCAGCACGATCTTGATGCCGGCCTGAACGTCCGGGTTGTCGCTCTGGAGAGCGCGGACGGCCTCACGGGCGCGGAGCAGGGCGGTGCCGCCGCCGGGGACGATGCCCTCTTCCACCGCTGCGCGGGTGGCGTTGAGCGCGTCGTCGACGCGGTCCTTCTTCTCCTTGACCTCGACCTCGGTCGCGCCGCCGACGCGGATGACCGCGACGCCGCCGGCGAGCTTGGCCAGGCGCTCCTGCAGCTTCTCACGGTCGTAGTCCGAGGTGGTCTCCTCGATCTGCGCCTTGATCTGGCCGACGCGGGCCTCGATGTCGGCCTTCTCGCCGAGACCGTCGATGATCGTGGTGGTCTCCTTCTCGATGCGGATGCGCTTGGCGCGGCCGAGCATCGGCAGGGTGACGTTCTCGAGCTTGATGCCGAGGTCCTCGGCGATCATCTGACCCTGGGTCAGGATCGCGATGTCCTCGAGCATGGCCTTGCGGCGATCGCCGAAGCCCGGAGCCTTGACGGCCGCGACCTTGAGGCCGCCGCGCAGCTTGTTCACCACGAGGGTGGCGAGCGCCTCGCCCTCGATGTCCTCGGCGATGATGACCAGGGGCTTGCCCGTCTGCACCACGGCCTCGAGCACCGGCAGCATGGCCTGCAGGGAGGAGAGCTTCTTCTCGTGGATGAGGATGTAGGGGTCCTCGAGCTCGGCGACCATCTTCTCCGCGTTCGTGATGAAGTACGGGGAGAGGTAGCCGCGGTCGAACTGCATGCCCTCGACGACGTCGAGCTCGGTCTCGGCGGTCTTGGCTTCCTCGACGGTGATGACACCCTCGTTGCCGACCTTCTGCATGGCGTGGGCGATCATCTCGCCGATTTCCTTGTCGCCATTGGCCGAGATGGTGCCGACCTGGGCGACTTCCTCGGACGAGGCGACCTTCTTGGCGCGGCCGGTGATGTCCTTCACGGCAGCGGCGGTGGCGAGGTCGATGCCGCGCTTGAGGTCCATCGGGTTCATGCCGGCGGCGACGTACTTGGCGCCTTCCCGGACGATGGCCTGGGCCAGCACGGTGGCGGTGGTGGTGCCGTCACCCGCGATGTCGTTGGTCTTCGAGGCCACTTCGCGCACCATCTGGGCGCCCATGTTCTCGAACTTGTCGGAGAGCTCGATCTCCTTGGCGACCGTCACACCGTCCTTGGTGATGCGGGGGGCGCCGAAGCTCTTCTCGATGACGACGTTGCGACCCTTGGGGCCCAGCGTCACCTTCACGGCGTCGGCCAGGATATCGACGCCGCGCAGCATCTTCTCGCGGGCATCGGAGCTGAAACGGACTTCTTTGGCTGCCATGTGCTCAAATCCTCATGCGGTGGGAAGCCCCGAGGCGCGGATGGATCGCGCTCGAAGGGCTTTGGGGATGAAAGGCGGACCCGAACCTTTAGGCGACGACGCCCATGATGTCGGATTCCTTCATGATCAGGAGGTCCTGACCGTCGATCTTCACTTCGGTGCCGGACCACTTGCCGAACAGGACGCGGTCGCCGGCCTTGACGTCGAGGGGGTTCACGCGGCCGGCCTCGTCACGGGCGCCGGGTCCGACGGCGACGATCTCGCCCTCTTGCGGCTTCTCCTTGGCGGTGTCCGGGATGATGATCCCACCCTTGGTCTTCTCCTCGCCCTCGATACGGCGGACGACGACACGGTCGTGCAGCGGACGGAACTTCATGAGCTGCCCTCTTGCTCTCAAATCGGGGATGGCGTTGATGCGGCCCGGAAGCGCGCTCAACCCAGGCCGTTAGCACTCTCAATCGGTGAGTGCTAACGATGGCGGGGAGGTAGGCGCATGCCTCGCACGAGTCAAGACTGTCGCAGGCCTTCGCGACGGTCGCGCGACGGCGATCCGCTCCCAATCCGGCCCGCCACAGACGATTCTTTCCCGATGATCAGCCTTCATGGACCACAGGGCACGGTCGAGCCCCCCGCTTCGGACCGCCCGGTGCACGGCTCCGCCGTCTGGATCGACCTCGTGAATCCGAGCGCCGAGGAGGCGCAGCGCGTCGAGGATGCGACGGGCCTGCGGGTCCCATCGCGTAAAGCCCTGAGCGAGGTGGAGAATTCGAGCCGGCTGCGGCGGCTGAAGAACGGCTTCTCCCTGTCGAGCCCGATGATCACCTTCGACAGGGTCGATTCGCTGCTCATGCCGCTGGGCTTCGTCCTCACGAAGGACCACCTCGTCACCGTGCGATTCCACGACCTGCGGGCCTTCGAGGCGGTGAAGAAGCGGATCGCCGAGGGCGACGGCCCGGCCACCACCAGCACGGAGATCTTCCTCCTGCTCATGGAGGAACTCGTTGACAGCCTCGCGGACGCCCTGGAGGAGATGGGCGCCGACCTCGACGCCCTCTCGACCCGGGTATTCGACTTCGACGTGCGGGCCGGCGCATCGGCCGGCGATGACACCCTGAAGAGCCAGACGCCCCGCCGCCGCGATCTGGCCCTGCGTCGGATCCTGCGCGGCATCGGCCGGCGCGGCAAGGCGCTCGGCAAGCTCCGGGCCAGCCTCCTCGGCCTGGAACGGATCGTTCCCTTCGTGGCCAACGAGTGCGAGCACCTCCTGGCGGCCGAGCAGAAGCCGCGCTTCGAGGCCGTGCGACGCGACATCACGTCCCTCGACGAGTTCGAGATCCGCCAGTCGGAGAACGTACAGTTCCTCCTCGACGCGACCCTCGGCCTCATCAACATGGAGCAGAACAACACCTTCCGGGTGCTGACCGTGGTCTCGGTGGTGGGCATCCCCCCGACCCTCATCACCTCCCTGTACGGCATGAACTTCAAGCACATGCCGGAACTCGACTGGACCTACGGCTACCCCTACGGCCTCGCCCTCGTGGTTCTGAGCGCCCTCGTTCCCCTCATCTTCTTCCGCCTTCGCGGCTGGATCTGATTCGCCGCGTACCCCGGATTGACGGATTCTTCGGGCAAGCGTCCCAAGGCTGACGCGCCGGGGAGCGTACGCCTCCCCAACGAGGATCGTGCCCCGCCGCCATGGCCGTGATCTGCGCCTTCATCCTCAATGCCGGGCTGAACTTCGTCCTCGGCCTGCTCATCGCCAAGCTCCTCGGCCCGTCCGACTTCGGTCTGTTCGCCCTGGCCACCGCCGGGGCGGTCGTCGCCAACACGATTCTGTTCGAGTGGCTACGCCTGTCGGCGACGCGGTTCTACTCGGCCCGTGTGCGCGTGCAGGAACCGTGGATCCGTCAAGGCTTGGACCGGGCCTACGCGGTGGTCGGCGTCGCCCTGTTCGCCGCCGCCCTCGTCTGCGCCGGCTTCGGGTTGGCGGCCGGCCCCGGCGGACGCATGGCCATCGTGGCGGGCACGGCCGTGGCCGCCCTCGGCATCGGGGTGTTCGACTACCACGCGGCCCTGGCCCGCGCCCGCTTCGACGGCGGCCTGTATTTCCGGCTGGTCGCCATCAAGAACGGCCTCGCCTTCGTGCTCATGGCCGGGGCCGCCTGGCTCCTTCCCCAGCCCGCCTGGGTGCTGGCGGCGGCGGGCCTGAGCCAGTTCCTCGCCGCGGCCCTCCTGTGGCGGCCGATGCGCGATCCCGCCGCTCCGCGTATCCGGGTCCGCCTCGCCGAGACCTGGCGCCTGTTCGTCGTCTACGGCCTGCCGCTCATCGCCGCCAACGCGATCTATCAACTCCTGCCGTTCCTGAACCGGGGCGCCATCGCGGCCCAGGCGGGGCTGGCGGAAGCCGGCTACTTCGCCCTCGCGGCCGACGTCACCACCCGCAGCATCGGCACCCTCGGCACCGCCCTCGACCTCCTGCTGTTCCAGCTCGCCGTTCGGGCCGAGGAGGAGGAGGGGCGCGCGGCGGCCGAGGCGCAGATCGGCCGCAATGTCGGAACCGTGGTGGCCCTGCTGCTGCCCTGCGCCGTGGGTTTCTGGGCGATCCTACCGGCCCTCGAGGCCCTGGCGGTGCCGGAAGCCTATCGCGGCCCGTTCGCCGGTTACGCCGGCCTGATGATACCCGGCTTCTTCTTCCTCGCCATGACGAACTTCGCCCTCAATCCCGTCTTTCAGATCCGCCGCAGGACCCTGCCGGTCATCGCCGCCGCCCTCATCGGCCTCGCCGTCGATGCCCTGGGCCTCTGGCTCCTGCCGCCCCATCTCGGCCCCGCCGGCATCGCCGTGGCGCAAACCGTGGGGCTCGCCGCCGCGACCCTGATCCTCGCCGTGCGGACGCTGACGGGGCCGCAGCGCCTGCGCCTGCCGTGGCGCGACATCCTGACGGCGAGCCTCGCCTGCGCCGCCATGGCCGTGTGCCTCGCACCCGTGCGCGGCCTCGATCCCGTGCCGGCCCTCACCTTGAGCCTTATCCTCGGGGTTCTCGTCTACGGCGGCTTCACCTGGGTCTTCGACATCGCCGGCCTGCGCAGCCTCATCGCGGCGCGCTGGGCCGAACGATGGGGCGCAGGAGGACCGGCCTCGCGTCCACCGAGCGGCGACACCGCGCCGGATGCATTTTCGAACAAGTCCCCTTAAGATCGGCGCCAAGGACAAAGACCGGGCGCATGCCGTCCGGCCAGGGCGGGAAACGATGCGGTCATACGAGCCTGAACACGCCGACGCGGCGGCCGATCTCGTGCGCGACGCCGCCGCCCGGTCGGAACGCCTGCGCCTCGTCGGCGGCGGCACCAAGGCCGGGATCGGCCGCCCCGCCCAGGATGAAGCGACGCTTTCCACCGCCGGCCTGTCGGGCATCACCCTCTATGAGCCCGCCGAGATGGTGATCTCGGCCCTGGCCGGAACGCCCCTGGCGCAGGTTCAGGCGCAACTCGCCGAGCGCGGCCAGATGCTGCCGTTCGAGCCGATGGATTTCTCCCACCTTCTCGGCTCCACCGGTACGCCGAGCTTCGGCGCCGTGGCGGCGACCAACAATTCCGGCCCGCGCCGGATCAACGCGGGGGCGGCCCGCGACAGCCTCATCGGCGTGCGCTTCGTCAACGGCCGGGGCGAGATCATCAAGTCCGGCGGTCGGGTGATGAAGAACGTCACCGGCCTCGATCTGGTGAAGCTCATGGCCGGCGCCTGGGGAACCCTCGGCCTCCTCACGGAGGTGACCTTCAAGGTTCTGCCCGTGCAGGAGCGGGTGGCGACCCTGGTGTTCCCGGGCCTCGACGATGCCCGAGCCGTCGCCGCCCTCTCGGCGGCCCTCGGCTCGCCGTTCGAACTCACGGGCGCCGCCCATCTGCCCGCCGGCTGCGGCGACGCGCTGGCGCGCACGGCCATGCGGGTCGAAGGGTTTTCGGATTCGGTCACCTATCGCCTGGGCGAACTGACGAAGCTCCTGCGGCACTTCGGTGCGCCCGAGATCGTCGAGGGTGAGGCCGGCACCGATCTCTGGACGCATATCCGCGATGCGATTCCCCTGGTGGAGCCGCGCGACGCCGCCATCTGGCGCATCTCCACCGCGCCCGACCGGGGTCCGGCCCTGACGGCCGCCGTCGCGGCGTCGCGCGCCGCACGGTGGTTCTACGATTGGGGCGGCGGTCTGATCTGGCTCGCCACTCCGGCCGAGGGGGATGCGGGAGCCGACGCCGTGCGGGCGGCCGTGAAGGCGAGCGGCGGCCACGCCACCCTGGTGCGGGCGCCCGATTCCGTGCGCGCCGCCGTGCCGGTGTTCGAGCCCCTGTCCGAGCCCTTGATGCGCATCACCGCCGGCCTGAAGGCGGCGCACGACCCGAAGGGCGTGTTCAATCCGGGCCGGATGTACGCGGGCATCTGAGCGGGCCGCGACATTCTTACCCGAAGGCACCGGCCTTCGGTTCCGGCTATCAAACGGGTCGGCCGAGACTTGGAGCCATTCCAAATGGTTCGGCTCCGCGGCCGTTTCGCACTAACATCGGGTGAACTGACGGCCCGCGCCCATTCCGGTGGGGAGCGAGGCCGCGAAGGGTGGATCGGGAACACGCCGTGCAGACCAATTTCAGCCTGACGCAGCTCGCCGATCCCGCCATGGCGGCGTCGGAGAAGATTCTGCGGACCTGCGTCCATTGCGGCTTCTGCACCGCCACCTGCCCGACCTATCTGCTGCTCGGCGACGAGCTCGATAGTCCGCGCGGGCGCATCTACCTCATCAAGGACATGCTGGAGCAGGGCAAGGCCGCCGTGCCCGAGGTGGTCAAGCACGTCGACCGCTGCCTGTCGTGCCTGTCATGCATGACCACCTGTCCGTCGGGGGTGCATTACATGCACCTCGTCGACCACGCCCGCACGCATATCGAGGAGACCTATCGCCGGCCCGTGGCCGACCGGGCCCTGCGCGCCCTGCTCGCCTTCGTGCTGCCCTATCCCAACCGCTTCCGGCTGGCCCTGCTCGGGGCCAAGATCGGCAGTCCCCTACGGCCCCTCGTGGCGCGTGTGCCGGGCGTCGGCAATCGCCTGGCCGCCATGCTCGACCTCGCGCCGGCCGAACTGCCGAACCGCAATCGCACCGACCGGCCCGGCACCTTCCCGGCCGAGACCCGGGCGCTCGCCGCCAGTGCCGCGCTCCATGGCACGGAAGCGCCGGCCCGCACGGGTCGCGTCGCCCTCCTGCGCGGCTGCGCCCAGAGTGTCCTGCGGCCAGACTTCAACGAGGCGGCGATCCGCCTCCTCACCCGCCACGGCGTCGAGGTGGTGCAGGCCAAGGGCGAGGGCTGCTGCGGCGCGCTCACCCACCATATGGGCAAGGCGGATTCGTCCCACGCCCAGGCCAAGCGCACCATCGACGCCTGGATCTCCGAGATGGACGGCGCCGGCCTCGACGCCATCGTGGTCACGGCCTCGGGCTGCGGCACGACGATCAAGGATTACGGCTTCATGTTCCGCGACGACCCGGCCTATGCCGAGAAGGCCGCACGGGTGTCAGCCATCGCCAAGGATGTGACCGAATACGTCGCCGGCCTCGGTCTGATGCCCCCCATCGTCGAGAGCGACCTCGTGGTGGCCTATCACTCGGCCTGCTCGATGCAGCACGGCCAGGGCATCCGTACGGAGCCGAAAAACCTCCTGAAGACGGCCGGCTTCACCGTGAAGGACGTGCCCGAGGGCCACATCTGCTGCGGCTCGGCCGGCACCTACAACATCCTCCAGCCCGAGATCGCCGGCCGGCTCCGGGACCGCAAGGTCGCCAACATCGAGCGCATGCGCCCCGACGTCATCGCCACGGGCAACATCGGCTGCGCGACGCAGATCGGGAAGGGCACGGCGATCCCCATCGTGCACACGGTGGAATTGCTCGATTGGGCGACGGGCGGGCCGAAGCCGGCGGTGTTGGAGACCCTCGATCAGCGGTCGAACTGATAGGTGAGGGGAACCCAGCGGTAGCCGGCTCCCTGCCGCACGACGTAGCCCAGCGACGGGAACGAGGTGTGGTAGGCCGCCACCAGAATCCCGTCCGTCGCCGTCATGTCGTAAATGGTTCGGCGGGTGGCGGCCCCGCCCGCCTTGTCCATGTCGAAGAAGGCGTGCCACTCGGGATGCGCCAGGGACGCGACCTCGTGATGGGCGCAGTCGCCCCAGACCAGCAGCCGCTGGCCCGCGCTCTCGATGTGGTAGGCGAGGTGGCCCGGCGTATGGCCGAAGGCCGCCAGGGCGGTAATCCCCGGCACCACCGTGTCGCCCGGCTTCACGAAGGTCGTGCGGTCGGCAAGCGGCAGCAGATGACTGCGGAAGACCCGGGCCGACTTGGCTTCGTTGCCCTCGGGAGCAGCCGCCAGACGGGCCTCGTTGCGCCAGAACGCGTCCTCGACGGCACCGACGACGTAGCGCGCCCGTGGGAAGAGGGGGCGCCCCGCCGTCATGAGGCCGCCGATATGGTCGGTGTGGCAATGGGTCAGCACGACGACGTCGATGGAGTCCCGGGCGAGTCCCGTCCGTTCGAGCAGTCCGGCGAGGCGTCCCCCGACGGGGCGGGGCGCGAAACCAACCTCGCCGTTTCCGGTGTCGAACAGCACCGTCTCGCGGCCGGTCTGAACGACGACGGGCGTGAAGCCGGGCTTGAAACGGTTCGGCGGCAGCCGGTTCTCCCGCATCAGGGCCTCGACCTCGCCCCGCGCGCGATCCTCCCCGACGATGGGCCAGGGGCCGTCGATCATCGGGGCGGCGTCGAGCAAGCTCGTCACCGTGAGTTCGCCGAGCCGGAAGCGATGGATCGCGGGCGACAGGTCCGGTGGGCACGCTTCGGACGGCTGAGCCAAGGCCGGACGGGCAACGGCCAAGGCGAGGGCGGAGGCCGCGAGACCACGGCGGGTGAGATCGATCATGACGGGCATTCCCTCAGCCGACCGCTTGGATCAGGATGATCTCGGAGGGGTCGGCGCCATGGAACGCTAGCCGGCCGGGGGAGGGCGGCGCTTGAACGAACCTGCTGCTGCGGCGACGCTCCGCCCCCTCTGGCACGTCGAGGGCGACCAGACCTTCTTCGCCGGGCGCCTCACCTACAATGCCAGCCATCGGCACGGCGCCCCGGTCTATCTCGCGGGCCTCTACGGGACGTTTCGCATCCGCTTCGACGGGATGGAGTGGATCACCTGCCGGACGGCCTTCGTCCCAGCGGGCGTGGCACACGAACTCGATTGCGGGGGCGATCCCCTGGGGGTGTTCTATCGCGAACCCGATGCCACGCCCCACGCCCTCGCAGCCCTGATGCCGGGCGCCGCATCCATCGCGGGCACCCTGGTGGCGACGGGGGGCGAGATCCTGCCGCTGCGCGCCCTCTACGAGGACCGCGACGCCTGCGCCTGGGCGAGCGCGGCCCTCGCCGACCTCGCGGGCTTCTCGCTTCGGCGGTCGCGCAGTGACTTCGACCCTCGCATCACCCGCGTGATGGCACGCCTGCGGGACGCCGAGGCCGGCGCGCCATCGGCCGAAAGCCTCGCCGGATCGGTCGGCCTGTCGTCCTCCCGCCTGCAACACCTGTTCACCGAAACGGTGGGCGTCCCGGTCCGGCGCTACCGGGCCTGGCTGCGCATGCGGCGAGCCATCGCCACCATCATCGCGGGGGCGAACTTCACGGGCGCGGCGCACGCGGCGGGCTTCGCCGACCAGGCACATTTCGCCAACGATTTCCGTCGCACCTTCGGGGCGCCGGCCTCGCGCAGTCTTTTGGGGGTTCGGCGGTAGGGCCGCAGCCTCAGGATCGTGGACCGTCTTGAACCGCCGCCAGCACGAACACGCGGATGGCGGAGGACAGGTTCTGCCCGTCCCGCCCCGCGTCGATCTCGCCGATGAGGGCCTGGACCGACAGGCCGCGCGCCTCGGCAATGCCCCGGAGCGCGTCCCAGAAGGGGTCTTCCAGGGACACGCTGGTGCGGTGGCCGGCGATCATCACCGAGCGCTTGGTGATGCCGCCGGTCATGGGGTGCGCCTCACTCGGAATCCGGCCCCACGAGCTTGTGGCCCTCGTGACGTGCGAACTCGATGGCCTTCTTGGCCTCAGCAAGGGTCTTGGCCTTCTTCGGCCGACCGAAGGCGATGCGGTTCTCGGCCGCCTTCGCCTCCTTCTCGCCCCGCGCCTTCGCCTTGCGGGCCTCGCGCAGGTTGATGATCTCGGCCATGCGCGATTCCTCTCGTTACTCGGCGCTGGGGGCCAGCATGGTCTCGGGGCGCACCACGCGCTCGAACTCTTCCTCGGTGACGTAGCCGAGCCGCAGGGCCTCTTCCTTCAGGGTGGTGCCGTTCTTGTGCGCGGTCTTGGCGATCTCGGCGGCCTTGTCGTAGCCGATGGAGGGGGCGAGGGCCGTCACCAGCATGAGCGAGCGGCTCATGAGATCGGCGATCTTGTCCTCGTTCGCCTTGATGCCGATGACGCAATTGTCCGTGAAGGAGATCGCGGCGTCGGCCAGCAGCCGCACCGATTGCAGCACCGCGTTGGCGATGACGGGCTTGAACACGTTGAGTTCGAAATGGCCTTGGCTGCCGGCGAAGCTCACGGTGGTGCCGTTGCCGATCACCTGGGCGCAGACCATGGTCAGGGCCTCGCACTGGGTCGGGTTCACCTTGCCGGGCATGATCGACGAGCCCGGCTCGTTCTCCGGCAGGGACAACTCGCCGAGGCCCGAGCGCGGGCCCGACGCCAGCAGGCGGATGTCCTGGGCGATCTTGAACAGGCCGGCGGCCAGCGCCGAGAGCGCGCCCTGCGTGAACACCAGGGCGTCATGGGTGGCGAGGGCCTCGAACTTGTTCTCGGCCGAGGTGAAGGGCAGGCCCGTGAGTTCGGCGACCTTGGCGGCGAATTTCTGCGCGAACTCGGGATGCGCATTGAGGCCTGTGCCCACCGCCGTGCCGCCCTGGGCCAGGGCCAGGACACCCGGCAGGGTCGCGCGGACCCGGGCGCCACCCAGCGCCACCTGGGCGACATACCCGGAAAATTCCTGCCCGAGGGAGACCGGGGTCGCGTCCTGCAGGTGCGTGCGGCCGATCTTCACGATGTCGGCGAAGGCATGCGCCTTGGCATCGAGGGCGTCGTGCAGGTGCTGGAGGGCGGGGAGCAGCCGGTCGTTGATCTCGCGAGCGACCGCGATGTGCATGGCGGTGGGGAACACGTCGTTCGACGACTGACCCCGGTTGCAATGGTCGTTCGGGTGCACCGGCGACTTGCCGCCGCGCTTGCCCCCGAGGAGCTCATTGGCGAGGCTGGCGATGACCTCATTGGCGTTCATGTTGGACTGGGTGCCAGAGCCCGTCTGCCACACCACGAGGGGGAACTCCTGATCGTGCTGACCCGCCACCACCTCGGCGGCGGAGGCCGCGATGGCCTGGGCCACCTTCGGATCGAGGCCGCCGAGGTCCTGATTCACCAGGGCGGCGGCCTGCTTGACGAGGCCGAGCGCATGCACGAGGGGCGCCGGCATCCGCTCGGTGCCGATCTTGAAGTTCTGGATCGAGCGCTGCGTCTGAGCCCCCCAGTAGCGATGCGCCGGGACCTCGATGGGGCCGAACGTATCGGATTCCGTACGGGTGGCGGGGGTTTCTGCGCTGTGCGTCTCGTGCGGCGACATCGTGGCCTCTTCGTCCGGCTTCGGCGCCCCCTACTTAGACCGGGCGGACCGAAACCGCGATGGCGCCGGGTGACGGTGCCGCCCGCCTCTCACGGGTTTTTCCGCCGAGGACCTCTCGCCGGACCCGGGATTCAGGACACGCTCATGACGCACGCCGCCCCGTGCCCACCCGACGCGACCGCGCGCTTCCGCCCGTCCGTGCCACGTCCCCTGCGGGAGCCCCTCGGCCTCCTCGACTTCCTGAAGGCGGCCCGCGCCAACCCCATCACCACCTGGCTCGACGACCACTTCGAAAAACCCGTGATGGCGGGGGAGGGCGTGCTCGGCCGCGTCACCGTGGTGAGCGACCCCGCTCTCATCCGCTACCTGTTCGTGGACAACGCCGCCAATTACCGCAAGGACGACCTGCAGCGCCGCGTCCTCGCGCCGGGCCTCGGCAATGGCCTGCTCACGGCGGAGGACGAGGAGTGGAAGCTCCAGCGCCGCACCCTGGCCCCGATCTTCTCGGCCCGCCACGTCCTGGGCTTCGCGGAACCGATGAACGCGGCCGGCGCCCGCATCGCCAAACGCCTCGCGCGGCGCGACGGCACCGCGATCGATGCCCCCCTGGAAATGACCCGCGTCACCCTCGACGTCCTGGAACGGACGATCTTCACGGAAGGTTTGGCCAGCGATCCCGACGCCCTCGGCCGGGCCATCACCCGCTTCCTCGAAGCGGTCGGACCCATCGATCCCCTGGACGTGTTCGGTGTTCCGAGCTTCGTGCCTCGGATCGGCCGCCTGCGGGCGCGGCCTGCCATCCGGTTCTTCGCGGAAGTGGTGGACGCCCTCATCGACAAGCGCCGCGCCCTCATCGCATCGGGCACGGCGCCGACGGACCTCCTCACCCTGCTGCTCGAAGCGCAGGATCCCGAGACCGGCCAGGGACTCACCGATCTGGAGGTGAAGGCCAACATCGTCACCTTCATCGCCGCCGGCCACGAGACCACGGCCAATGCCCTGACCTGGGCGCTCTACTGCCTGTCGCAGGACGCGGAGGCGCGGGCGCGCATCGAGGCGGAGGTCGATGCCGTACCGGACGGGGAGGGGTTCGATGCCGAGCGCCTGCCGTTCACGAAGGCAGTGATGGAGGAGACCATGCGGTTGTTCCCGCCGGTGCCGTTCCTCAGCCGCGAGGCGATCGGGCAGGATCGCATCGGCCGGATCAAGATCCCGCGCGGCTCCCTGGTGATGGTGGCGCCCTACGTGCTGCACCGCCACCGCACCCTCTGGGACGATCCCGCCGCCTTCATGCCCGAGCGGTTCCTCGGCGAGGCCCGCAAGGCGATTCCGCGCTTCGCCTACCTGCCGTTCGGAGCGGGGCCGCGTATCTGCATCGGCCAGAGCTTCTCCGTGCAGGAAGCCGTGATCGTCCTCGCGCACATCGTGCGAGCGGTTCGCCTGAACCTGACGGCGGATCATCCGCCGGTCATGCCCCTGCACCGCGTCACCCTGCGACCGGAGCACGGGCTACGGATGCGGGTCGCGCGGCGCGGCTGACGCCCTGACGCTCAGCTCTTCTTGCGGAACGCGTCGAGGCTGACGACCTCGGCACCGGCTTCGCTACCCTCACCCTCGGCCTTTTTCGGCGCCGACTTGGCGGCGGGCAGCTTGGCGGCGGCCTTGTCGCCGTCCTCCGCCTCCTTATCCGGTGCGGGGCCGATCTTCGGCACGCTGGAACCGATGGCGGCGAGCCCGGTGCCCTTGGGCTTGATCTCGCTCGGCTCGGAGGCGGCGCCCCGCGGCGCGGTCTTGCCCGTCGGCAGGGGCGTCACCTCGTCGTCCATGGCCTCGACGGCCTCTTCCATGCCCTCTGTCAGGTCGAACTTGAGGCCGAACTGCACCGAGGGATCGAAGAAGCCCGACAGGGCATCGAACGGCACCAGCAGGCGCTCGGGCACGCCCGAGAACGACAGACCGACCTCGAAGGTGTGCTCGTGGACGTTCAGATCCCAGAACTGATGCTGGAGCACGATGGTCATGTCCTGCGGGTACTTCTCGCGCAGGCGCTGCGACATCCGTACGCCGGGCGCTTCCGTCCGGAACGAGACGTAGAAGTGATGCTCGCCGGCCAGCCCGTCCCGGGCGGCATCGGTGAGGACCTTGCGCACGACACCCCGCAGGGCATCCTGCACCAGAAGATCGTAGCGGATCAGATCGTCTGCCATCTGTGGTCGCTTATACCCGGTGCCTGGCCGCCGTCGCGCGCCCAAGGGCGCACCGGGGTCGGATGAAAATCGAGCGGAGGCCCGTCAGCGGGCATCTCCGGTGTTCTGCCTGACGCGCCACGAACTTTCCGCCCGAACCCCGGAGCCTGTCCAGACCGCATCCGATGCGTCCAAAAGCCCGTGGTTCCGTTGGAAGGTGCCGGGTACCGTCTCCGGGTCGGAGCGCCCCTCCGAGACGGGGAACGCTCGTCACCGTCGCCGGTGCTTCGGGCAGCCCGGCGAACATAGAGAGAGTCCGGCCGCTTTTGAAGCCCGATCCGCGCCTCCCGCCCGAACGTGATGGCTCCGGGACCACCACGCGGTGGTCCGCGTCCGCACGGGCCGGCCTCGCCGTCCTCGCCATGACGGTCCGGGCGGCCTTTCTCCTCGGGACCGCGAGCCTCCTCGCCCTCCTGATCGTCCGGGTCGGCGCCGATTGGCTCGACGGGCTCGACCCGTTTTCCGCCGCCGGGCGCAGCCCCTTGCGGCCGCGCCAGTTCGCCGCCCGCAGCCTCGCCCTGGACGTGATCCGCCAGGGGATCCTCGCCGGCCTCGTCCTCGTCGCTGCCCGTCGGATGGCCGGGGCGGACTGGCGCCGTGCCCTGGCCCTGACGGCGCCGGCCGGGAGCGGCCTTCCGGCCAGGCGCCTCGCGGGGCTCCTCGTCGCCTGGCCCCTCCTCCACATCGCCTGGGTCACGGGCACGGGGGAGGCGTTCGGCGCGCCCGTCGCCCGCAACGCCACCCTGTCGCCGACCCTTCAGATCGGCGGCATCGTCCTGTGGTTCGGCAACGTCGTGGTGCTGGCGCCCGTGGCCGAGGAATTGCTGATGCGCGGCCTCGTCTTCGCGCGGGGCCTGCGGGACGCCGGCCCCGTCCTGACCGTGGCGACCACGGCCGTCCTGTTCTGCGCCGCCCACCTCTCCGGGTTCGGCCTCGCCCGCCCGGTTTCGCTCCTGCCCCTCGCGCTCATGCTCGGGTGGCTGCGCTGGCGGACGGGCCGCCTGTGGCCCTGCATGATGCTCCATGCCTGGAGCAACCTCTGCGTGGTGGCGTGGATGCTGTCGCCCGGCGGGTGAGGATCGTTAGGGACAAGCCCAGCGAACCGCGCGCCCGACCTCGCCTCGATCCCGCGAACGCGGTATCCCAGGCCGTCAACCGGAGCCGCGATGCACGCCTATCATCAGCTTCTCGACCGCATCCTGCAGGAGGGCGTCCGCAAGGACGACCGCACGGGCACCGGCACCCTGTCGGTGTTCGGCCACCAGATGCGGTTCGACCTCGCGGCCGGCTTCCCCCTGGTGACGACGAAGCAGCTGCACCTGCGCTCGATCATCCACGAATTGCTGTGGTTCCTCACCGGGGACACCAACGTGCGGGCGCTGCAAGCCAACGGCGTTACCATCTGGGATGAATGGGCCGACGCGAACGGCGATCTCGGTCCCGTCTACGGCCGGCAATGGCGCTCCTGGGCGAAGCCCGACGGCGGCAGCGTCGACCAGATCGCCTGGGTCCTTGACGAGATCCGCCGCAATCCGGATTCGCGCCGCCTCGTGGTCTCGGCCTGGAATCCGGCCGACCTCGACCGGATGGCACTGGCGCCCTGCCATTGCCTGTTCCAATTCTACGTCGCGCAGGGGCGGCTGTCGTGCCAGCTCTACCAGCGCTCAGCCGACGTGTTCCTCGGCGTACCGTTCAATATCGCGAGCTACGCCTTGCTGACGGCCATGATCGCGCAGGTCTCGGGCCTCGCGCCCGGCGACTTCATCCACACCCTCGGCGATGCCCACCTCTACGTGAATCACCTGGAGCAGGCCCGGCTTCAGCTGAGTCGCGACGAGCGCCCCCTGCCGCGCCTCGTCCTCAACCCCGCCGTGACGTCCCTGTTCGATTTCCGCTTCGAGGACATCGCCATCGAGGGTTACGCGCCCCATCCCGCCATCCGCGCGCCGGTGGCCGTCTGATGGCGCCTCCCCGCATCACCCTCATCGCCGCCGTGGCGCGGAACGGCGTCATCGGCCGCGACAACGGCCTCGTCTGGCGCCTACGCAGCGACCTCCAGCGCTTCAAGGCCCTGACCCTCGGCAAGCCCGTGCTGATGGGGCGCAAGACCTTCGACTCCATCGGCCGCCCCCTGCCGGGCCGGCGCATCCTGGTGCTGACCCGCGACACCGCCTTCGCCGTCCCAGGCGTCGAGACCGTGCACGATTGGGAGGAGGCCGTAGCTTCGGCGATGGAAGCCGGGGAGCTGATGGTGGCCGGCGGCGCCGAGATCTATCGCCTCGCCCTGCCGGAGGCCGACCGTATCCACCTTACGGAGGTCGATCTCGCGCCGGAGGGCGACACGGTGTTCCCCGAATTCGACCGCGCGGCCTTTCGCGAAACCCTGCGCGAAAGCCATCCGGCGGGGGCGCACGACGCCTGCGGGTTCACCTTCGTCGACCTCGATCGAAACCGGTGACGCGGGTTTGCCCGCGACCGATGGCGCAAAGGTTCCGGCGGCGGTTGTCTTTCTTGCGCCCCGTGCCCAAATCCGAGCTAGGCCCGGATTCCCGACCCTCGACCGCCCGGCGACCAACCTTGACAGGATGGCGGGCGGCCTCGCAGGTAGGCCGGACCGATCGAGACCGTAAAACGCTTCTGTCCACGCGGTGAGGGACAGCCGGTCGACCGCGAGGTATCCGGCCGGACGGCGCGAGTGGGCTTCGTGCCAACGAGACTTTGCGCGGCGAACACGCTGCTGGAACGGGAGATATCGGCGAGCATGCCTTGGAGCAATCAGAGCGGCGGCGGTGGCGGCAACGGGGGAGGGCCCTGGGGCCGGGGCGGCGGCGGCAATGGCGGCGGGGGTGGCCCGTGGGGCAATGGCGGGGGCGGCGGCGGTAAGACGCCCCAGGACCTCGAAGAGCTTCTCCGGCGTGGCCAGGACCGTCTGCGCGGCGTGATGCCGGGCGGCTCCATGGGCGGTGGACGCGGTGTTCTCATCGCGGGCGGCCTCCTCGTCGTCGCCTGGCTCGCCACCGGCATCTACTCCGTGGCGCCGCAGCAGGTCGGCATCGAGACGATCTTCGGCCGCTACCACGGCACCACGGGCCAGGGCCCGCACTACAACTTCCCCTATCCGATCGGCGCGGTGACGAAGCCGAACGTCGGTCAGGTCAACAGCATCCAGATCGGCTACCGCGCCGGCCCGCAGGGCCGCAGCACCGACAAGCCCGACGAGAGCCTCATGCTCACGGGCGACGAGAACATCGTCGACCTCGACTTCGAGGTGCAGTGGCGCGTCAACCCCCTGAAGGCGTCGGACTACGTCTTCAACCTCGAGAACCCCGAGGGCACGATCAAGTCCATCGCCGAGAGCGCCATGCGCGAGGTGGTGGGCCGGCGTAACATCCAGGCGATCCTCACCAACGAGCAGTCGAGCGTCGCCCAGGAGGTGAAGGAGATCACCCAGAAGGCGCTGGACGAGTACGGCGCCGGCGTCCGCATCGAGGTGGTGCAACTCGTGGCCGTGAACCCGCCGCCCGAGGTGCGTCCCGCCTTCATCGACGTGAACGCCGCGCAGCAGGACGCCGAGCGCGCCCAGAACGAAGCCCGCACCTACGCGAGCCGCGAGGTGCCGCAGGCCAAGGGTAAGGCCGCCCAGATCGTCCAGGCGGCGGAAGCCTACAAGACCCAGGCCACGGCAGAGGCCACCGGTCAGGCCGCCCGCTTCCAGCAGGTCTACGATTCCTACAAGGGTGCCCCGGTGATCAGCCGCGAGCGCATCTTCCTCGAAACGATGGAGCGGGTCCTGGGCTCGGTCAACAAGGTGATCATCGATCAGAACGGCACCGGCGTGAACACCGGCGGGGCCGGAATCGTGCCCGTCCTGCCGCTCGGCGAACTCGGCGCCCGCAGCACCGGTGGAGCCGCCCGATGAACAATCCCACCCTGCGCACCGGCGCCCTCATCGCGGCGGCCGTCGTCGTTGTCCTGCTCTACGCCTCGGTCTTCACCGTGGGCCAGATGCAGCAGGCCCTCGTGCTCCAGTTCGGCCGCGTCCGCGCCGTCTTGAACCAGACCGGCACCGACAAGCCCGGCCTGTATTTCAAGGTTCCGTTCATCGACAACGTCGTGCTGTTCGACAAGCGCGTCCTCGACCTCGACCTGCCGGTGCAGACCCTGCTGACGGCCGATCGCCAGAACCTCGAAGTGGACGCCTTCGCCCGCTACCGGATCGTCGATCCGCTGCGGTTCTACCAGTCGGCCAACAACATCCTGCGGGCCAACACCCTGCTGGCCAGCTTCACCAACTCGGCCCTGCGCAACGTGCTCGCCCGCTCGACGCGCGACGCCATCGTACGCACCCAGCGTTCGGATCTGATGAACCAGATCCAGGGCGACGTGAACCGTCAGGCCAAGGAACTCGGCATCGAGATCGTCGACCTGCGCATGACCCGAGTCGATCTCCCGGCGCAGAACAGCACCGCCGTCTATCGGCGCATGACGACGGAGCGCAACCGCGAGGCCGCCGACATCCGCGCCAACGGCGACCAGATCGCCGCGACCATCAAGGCGAAGGCCGACCGCGACGTGACCGTGTTGCTCTCCGAGGCCAACCAGACCGCCGAAACCCTGCGCGGCCAGGGCGACGCCGACAAGAACCGCATCCTCGCCGCCGCCTATGGCAAGGACGCCGACTTCTTCAGCTTCTATCGCTCGATGCAGGCTTACGAGGCCGGGCTGAAGGGCGCGGACACCCGTCTCGTCATCTCGCCGACCTCGGACTTCTTCCGTTACTTCAACGATCCGCAGGGGCGCGCCCCCGCGCCGCCCGCACGGACGGGAGCCGATACGGGCACCACGGGTTCGGTGGGGCGCTGAAGCACGACCACCCTGCGACAATGACCCCTCGGCCGGCACCCCAGTGCCGGCCGTTCCCTTATCAGCCCAGCCCCTTGATCGCCGCCGCCCGGGGACGATCTAGGCAGGGCATTTCAGCCAAGAGGTCGATCATGGACTCCGTCGTGCGCGCCGTTCCGGCGCCCCGCCTGCGCGCGCTGCGCCGCTCCCTCTGCTCGGTCCTCGTCGCCGCCACGGTCGCGACGTCGGTGAGCGTCACCGGCCTGTCGCAGCCCGCCTTCGCCAAAGGCCCGGAATCCCTGGCCGATCTCGCCGAGCAGGTGACCGATGCGGTCGTGAACATCTCCGCTTCCACCACCGTCGAGGCCCGGCCGAGCGTCCGTGGCGGCCCGCAGCTTCCGCCCGGCACGCCGTTCGAGGACCTGTTCGAGGAATTCTTCAACAAGCGTGGCGGCCGGGGCGGCGGCGATGGGGACGCGCCGCGTCCGCAATCGCGCAAGTCGAACTCCCTCGGCTCCGGCTTCATCATCGACGCATCCGGCATCGTGGTGACGAACAACCACGTCATCGGCGACGCCAACGACATCCAGGTGATTCTTCACAACGGCACGAAGCTGAAGGCCGAGATCATCGGCAAGGACCCGAAGATCGATCTCGCGGTGCTCCGCGTGAAGCCGGAAGCCGACAAGCCCCTGAAGGCAGTTCCCTTCGGTGACTCCGAGAAGATGCGGCCGGGTGACTGGGTCATCGCCATCGGCAACCCGTTCGGCCTCGGCGGCTCGGTCTCGGCCGGCATCGTCTCGGCGCGGGGCCGCAACATCGAGTCCGGTCCCTACGACAACTACATCCAGACGGATGCGGCCATCAACAAGGGCAATTCCGGCGGTCCGCTGTTCAACATGAACGGCGAGGTCATCGGCATCAACACCGCGATCCTGTCACCCACGGGCGGCTCCGTCGGCATCGGCTTCGCGGTTCCGTCCGCCACGGCCGCGCAGGTCATCGACCAGTTGCGCGAGTTCGGCGAGGTCCGTCGCGGCTGGCTCGGCGTGCGCATCCAGAACGTCGACGACGCCACGGCGGAAGCCCTCGGCCTGAAAGGCGGCGCGCGCGGCGCCCTCATCGCCGGCGTCGACGAGAAGGGCCCGGCCAAGACATCCGGCCTCGAAGTCGGCGACGTCATCGTGAAGTTCAACGGCACGCCGGTGAAATCGTCGAGCGACCTGCCGCGCATCGTCGCCGCGACGCCGGTCGGCAAGGTCGTCGAGGTGCTGGTGGTGCGCAAGGGCGCGGAGACCACGAAGTCCGTGACCCTCGGTCGCCTGGAGGACAACGAGAAGCCGCAACTCGCCAATGCCCGTCAGCCCGAGGCCGAAAGTTCCGTGCGTCAGGCGCTGGGCCTCAACCTCTCGAACCTCAACGACGACCTGCGCCGCCGCTACGGCATCAAGGACGGGCTGAAGGGCGTCGTGATCATGCGAGTCGATCCGAATTCGACGGCGGCCGACAAGCAGATCAAGCCCGGCGAGCTCATCGTCGAGGTCGGGCAGGAACCGGTGAGCACCCCGGCCGAGGTGACGAAGCGCGTCGAGCAGCTGCGCAAGGAGAACCGCAAGTCGGTGCTCCTCATGGTGGCGAGCGCCTCGGGCGACGTCCGCTTCGTGGCGCTGGGCCTCGACTGATCCTCCGGTCCCGAACCGTGAGACGAGGCCGTCGCCCCCGCAGGGCGGCGGCCTTTTTCAGTTCACGAACTCGCTGGCGGCGTATCCCTGGAGGTACAGGAGCGCGGTGAGGTCGCCGTGGTCGATCCGGACCTGCGCGGCGGTGGCAACGGCGGGCTTTGCCCGGAAGGCGACGCCGAGACCGGCCTCGGCCAGCATGTCGAGGTCGTTGGCGCCGTCACCCACCGCCAGGGTCTCGGCGGCATCGAGGCCGAAGCGGCTGCGGAGCGTCGTCAGAGTCGCGCGTTTCATCGCCTTGTCGACGATGGGCTCGCGGACGGCTCCGGTGAGGTGACCGTCCGCGATCTCGAGCGTCGTCGCGTGGGCCTCGTCGAACCCGATCCGTTCCGCCACCGGCCCGGTGAACAAGGTGAAGCCGCCGGACACGAGGCAGGTATGGGCGCCGTGGGCCTTGAGGGTCTGCACCAGCGTCCGGGCACCGGGCATGAGGGAGATGCGCTCCGTGATCAGGGTGTCGATGGCGCCCACCGGAAGGCCGCGCAGGAGGGCGACCCGCTCGCGCAGGGCCGGGCCGAAGGCGACCTCACCCCGCATGGCCCGCTCGGTGATGGCGGACACCTCATCGCGCAGGCCGATGGTATCGGCGAGTTCGTCGATGCATTCCTGCTCGATCATGGTGGAATCCATGTCGGCGAGGAACAGGCGCTTGCGCCGGTGCGGCCCGGTCGGCAGCACGGCGACATCGAAGGGTTCGGCCGCGAAGGCGGCGCGCAGGCGCCGGGTGAGGGCGGGGGCGTCGGCGGAGTCGCCCGGCACCAGCACCTCGGCGGCGGTCTCCCCGTGCAGGATACGCGGCTGATGCTCCGTGCGCAGGACCCGGCGGGTCTCGGCCAGGACCGCGTCGGTGATGGCGGGGCGCGCGGGATTTGCTATCAGGATCGCGACGAGGGACATCCGGGAGCTCACACGCCTTGCCGCCGGTCACGGACACAGCACACGCGGAGGGCCGGCCGGCGGCCATCCTCATCGCAGGGCCGACCGCCTCGGGCAAGTCGGGCCTCGCCGCCGCCCTGGCGCGCCGGTTTCAGGGCGTCGTCATCAACACCGATTCCATGCAGGTCTACGCCGATCTGCGCCGTCTCTCCGCCCGCCCGAGCGCGATGGAGGAGGCGCATGTCCCGCACCGACTCTACGGGCACGTCGACGGCGCCATCAACTATTCGGCCGGGCATTTCGCCCGCGAAGCCGCGAGCCTCCTGGCGGATATCGCGCGGGAAGGCGTGCTGCCGATCTTCGTCGGTGGTACCGGCCTGTATTTTCGTGCCCTGGAGGAGGGGCTGTCGGAGTTGCCTCCGGTGCCCGAGGCCGTGCGGGCTGCGATCCGGGCACAGGCCGAGGGCCAGCCGACGGAGGCCCTTCACGCCGCCCTCGCGGAGCGCGATCCCGAGGGCGCGGCAGCCCTGCGGCCGAGCGACCGCGCCCGGGTCATGCGCGCCCTCGAAATGTTCGCCGCGACGGGCAGGCCCATCGCGGCGTTTCACGGGCAGCGGACCCCCGGCCCCCTGGCGGGCCTGCGGCTGCTGAAGCTGTTCCTCGCCCCCGAACGCGAGACCCTGCGGGCCGCCATCGACGCGCGGTTCTTGGCGATGATCGCCGACGGGGCCCTCGACGAAGTCGCGACCCTGCGCGACCGCCGCCTCGACCCGATGCTGCCGATCATGCGCGCCCACGGCGTGCCGGGGCTCATCGCGTATCTCGACGGAACCCTCGACCGGGACGAGGCGATCCGGCGCGGTCAGGCCGACACGCGCCGCTATGCCAAGCGCCAGTTCACCTGGTTTCGCCACCAGATGGGCCCGGACTGGGCCTGGACCGCCCCGGAGGCGGCCGTGGCCCTGGCCGAGGCGCGGCTTACTTATCTAGCCGGGCGATGAGGCTCGACGTGTCCCAGCGGTGGCCGCCCATGCCCTGCACGTCGGCATAGAACTGATCGACGAGGGCCGTCACGGGGAGCCGGGCGCCGTTGCGGCGGGCTTCGGCCAGCAGGATACCGAGATCCTTGCGCATCCAGTCGACGGCGAAGCCGAAGTCGAATTTTTCGGCGTTCATGGTCCGGCCGCGATTCTCCATCTGCCAGGAGCCGGCGGCCCCCTTGGAGATCACGTCGAGCACCGCTTCGACGTCGAGGTCGGCGCGCTTGGCGAAATGGATCGCTTCCGCCAGGCCCTGGACCACCCCCGCGATGGCGATCTGGTTGACCATCTTGGTGAGCTGTCCCGAACCCGAGGGACCCATGAGTCGGCTCGCCTTGGCAAAGCACAGGATCGCGGCCTCGACGCGCGCGTAGGTCTCGGGCTCGCCGCCGCACATCACCGTGAGGGCCGCGTTCTCCGCCCCCGCCTGACCGCCGGAGACGGGTGCGTCGATGAAGTGCAGGCCGGCGGCCTGCGCAGCCTCGGCCAATTCGCGGGCGACCTCCGCCGAGGCGGTGGTGTGATCGACGAAGACGGCGTTCTTCTCCATGCCGGCGAAAGCGCCATCCTCGCCCAGGGTCACGCCGCGCAGGTCGTCGTCGTTGCCGACGCAGGCGAACACGATCTCCTGGCCTCGGGCCGCCTCGCGCGGCGTCGGCGCCGAGGCGCCGCCATGGGCCTTCACCCAGGCCTCGGCCTTGGCCGCCGTGCGGTTGTAGACGGTGACCGTGTGGCCCTTGGCGGCGAGGTGGCCCGCCATCGGTCCACCCATCACGCCGAGGCCCAGGAACGCGACCTTCGCCATCATCCGTCTCCACCGTTCAAACTTGCGATGGATGGGGGTCTAGGTTCGATGGCGCGGGGGGTCAAACGGACGACTCAGCCGCCCGTGACGCTCATGTGGCGCGGCACCGCCGCCGGGCGGGCCCGCTCGATGACGAAGTCGTGGCCCTTCGGCTTGCGCGCGATGGCGTCGATCACCGCCTGGGTCACCAGGGCGTCGTCGGGCGAGGCGCGCAGGGCCGCGCGGAGGTCGGCCGCATCCTCCTGGCCGAGGCACATGTAGAGCTGGCCCGTGCAGGTGAGGCGCACGCGGTTGCAGCTCTCGCAGAAATTGTGGGTGAGGGGCGTGATGAAGCCGAGGCGGCCGCCGGTCTCGGCGATGCGGACGTAGCGCGCCGGGCCGCCCGTGCGGTCGGGCAGGGGGGTCATGGTGTAACGGCTCTCCAGGCGGGCGCGGGCCACGGAGAGGGGCAGGAACTGATCCGTCCGGTCGCCTTCGATCTCGCCGAGCGGCATCACCTCGATGAGGGTCATGTCCATGCCGTCGCCATGCGCCCAGGCGATCATGTCGGCGATCTCGTCCTCGTTGACGCCCTTCAGCGCGACGGCGTTGATCTTGACCTTGATACCGGCCTTCTGCGCCGCCGCGATACCGTCGAGCACCACCTTGAGGTCGCCACGCCGGGTGATGGCGCGAAACTTGTCCGGGTCGAGGGTATCGAGGGAGACGTTGACGCGGCGAATGCCGAGATCGGCGAGTTCGGGGGCGAAGCGCCCGAGCTGCGTGCCGTTCGTCGTCAGGGTCAACTCATCGAGCGCCCCGCTGTCCAGATGGCGCGACAGGCGCCGGAACAGATGCATGATATCCCGCCGCACCAGGGGTTCGCCCCCGGTGATGCGCAGCTTGCGCACACCGCGCCCGATGAACACGGCGCAGAGGCGATCGAGCTCCTCCAGGGTGAGAAGATCGCGCTTCGGCAGGAAGTTCATCTCCTCCGACATACAGTAGACGCATCGCAGATCGCAGCGATCCGTCACGGAAATGCGCAGGTATGTGATCGCCCGTTGGAACGGGTCGATCAGCGGAGCGACGGCGGGAACGGCGTCGGCGTCGGTGCGGGGACCCCACATGCGTGACTCTGAACTCTGCTGGGGGGAAAGCACTGGCGTTTGGTCGCGTGACGAACCTAGCATGAAAACGCATATGAGGTCTTGCGTCCGCCCGGGCAAGCGCGCACCGGGGGTGACGCGTGCGCACGTCCCCCGTTTCCGGAGTCAGCCATGAACCAAGAGACCCTGGATCGACAGGCCCCCATGTCGGCGCCGGAGCGCTGGCCGACGGAGATCCGGCTGTCGGGCGACAAGCGCACCCTCCACGTCGCCTTTGAGGATGGCGGACGCTTTGCCCTGCCCGCCGAGTACCTGCGGGTGTCGAGCCCGTCGGCGGAGGTGCAGGGGCATTCGCCGGCCGAGCGCAAAGTGATCGGCGGCAAGCGCGACGTCGCAATCCTCAACGTCGAGCCGGTCGGCAACTACGCCGTGAAGCTCACCTTCGACGACATGCACGACACCGGCCTGTTCGGCTGGGGCTACCTCTACGATCTCGGCCGCGAGTCCAGGAACCGCTGGGCGACCTACCTGTCGGAACTGGAGGAGCGCGGCCTGTCACGCGATCCCGCCGGGAAATCCGCCAAGGCGAGCGGCGGCGGTAACTGCGGCAGCGGCTGCGGCTGCCACTAGGGGATTCGCTTGAGCGTCCGCGGCGCCCACGCCGTCCCGGCGACGAGCCGGCGGGTCCTCGCCCTCGCGTTGCCGATGACGGTCGCCAACGTGACGACGCCGCTCCTCGGCTTCGTCGGCGCGGCGGTGATCGGGCGCCTCGGCGACGCCGCGCTGCTGGGTGCCATGGCGCTGGGCGCCGTGATCTTCGACGCGATCTTCTGGTCGTTCGGGTCCCTGCGCATGGCCACGGCCGGGCTGACGGCTCAGGCCGTGGGCGCCCGCAACGGCGCCGAGGTCGACCGCACCCTGGCGCGGGCGCTGGCCGCCGGCATCCTCGTCGGCGCCGCGATCGTGATCCTGCAGGGTCCCATCGGACGGGGCGCCTTCGCGTTGAGCGGCGCCAGCCCGGCGGTGATCGCGGGCCTGTCGGACTATTTCCACATCCGCATCTTCGCCGCGCCGTTCACCCTCGCGAACTACGCGATCCTCGGCTCGGTCCTGGGGCGGGGCCGGACCGATCTCGGGCTCGTGCTCCAGATCGCCATCAACTGCGTCAACATCCTGCTCACCCTCGCCCTGGTGCTCGGCGCCGACATGAGCGTCGCGGGGGCCGGCCTCGCCACCCTCATCGCCGAAGCGGCGGGTGTCGGCCTCGGCCTCGTGATCCTCGCCCGCCTCGGCTCGCACCCCTTCGCGGTGCCGCTGCGGGTCGTCGCCGATCCCAAGGCGCTCGCCCGGATGCTCAGCGTCAATGCCGATGTGATGATCCGGACCTTGCTGCTGGTCGGTTGCATTGCGGCGTTCTCGGCGCTCGGCGCCCGCTCGGGCGACGTGGTGCTCGCGGCCAACGCCGTCCTGTGGAATCTCTTCATGATCGGCGGCTTCTTCCTCGACGGTTTCGCCACCGCCGCCGAGACCCTGTGCGGACAGGCCGTGGGGGCCCGCGACCCGGTGGGATTCCGCCGAGCCGCGACCTTGAGTCTCGCTTGGTGCCTCGCCTTCGGGGCCGCCATCGCGGGCGTATCCCTCGCCGGGGGCGGCGCCTTCATCGATGCCGTGACCACGAGCCCCGAAGTCCGTGCGATGGCCCGTCTCTATCTGGTTCCGGCGGCCCTCGCCCCCTTCGTGGCGGCGCTCCCCTTCGCCTTCGACGGCATCTATATCGGCGCCACCTGGACCCGGGCGATGCGCAACCTCATGATCGCCGCGACGGCGGCTTACGCCCTGGCGCTCCTCGCCTTCCACGGGCTCGGCCTCGGCAATGCCGGGCTCTGGGTCGCCTTTCTCATTCTCCTCGGTGGTCGCGGCATCGGGCAGGCCCTGGCCTATCCGAGCCTGACCCGGCGGACATTTTCCCCAGGCGTGACGACGCCTCTTCCGGAGGCCGTGCATCAGGGGCAGTGAATCGGCCCTGTCGCCTGTACTGTCGCGCGGCAAGATCAGGGTATTTGGACACTCTCCCGCGCCGCGCATTGTCTTGTGGACACCCAGGATAATCCGGCAAAATCCCTGATTAGAATGATTCCGATATGCTAACGTGACGAAGAAGCCTCTTTGCTTGCCTTCGCGGCTGGTCTACGCGCTTTCCAATCATGCGCGAGATTTCCATGACCGCCCGATTCATGCTCCCTCGATTCCTGCCGTCCCTCGCCCTCGCGGGCCTCCTCGTCACCGGCGGGTCCGCCGCGCTGGCGAAGGAGATCCCCATCGGACCGCACGTGGTCGAGAACGGCCTCGAAGTCGCCGCCGTCTATCTCCAGCCCATCGAGATGGACCCGCCGGACATGATGCGGCCCGCCGCGACCTCCGATCTTCACCTCGAAGCCGACATCCGCGCCGCCAAAGACAACCGCAACGGCTTCGCCGAGGGCGATTGGGTGCCGTCCCTCGCCGTCTCGTTCGAATTGACGAAGCTCGAGGGCGACGCCGCCACGGGGCCGAAGGTCACCGGCACCCTCATGCCCATGGTCGCCAATGACGGCCCGCATTACGGCGACAACGTCAAGCTGTCGGGCCCCGGCCGGTACCGCCTGAAGCTCACCGTGGCGCCCCCCGGCGCGAACCAGCATTTCGGCCGCCACGTCGACAAGGAGACGGGCGTCGCCGAGTGGTTCAAGCCGTTCGACGTGACCCAGGACTTCACCTTCGCGGGCATCGGCAAGAAGGGCGCGTACTGATCGTGGCCCTGACGTCCCTTCGCCTCGCCCTCGGCATCGCCGCCGTGGTTCTCGGCGGCCCGGCCCTGGCCGAGGACCTGCCCGTCATCAAGGTCGAGATGCGCGACGGGGTGATCATTCCCGACGTGATCGAGGTCCCGGCCAACACCCGGTTCAAGCTCGAGATCACCAACACGGGCAAGAGCCCGGTGGAATTCGAGAGCACGGAACTCAAGCGCGAGAAGGCGCTGGCGGCCGGCGCCACCTCGGCCATCGTGTTCCGCACCATCGATCCCGGCCGCTACGACGTGTTCGACGATTTCCATCCGGAGGCCAAAGCCACCCTGGTGGCGAAGTAGGACGGAAGATTCCTCATGGCGGCATCCGCCTCCATCACACCCGGCGAAGCCTGGGTCGACGCCAAGCTCGCCGCCTTCGGCGACTGGCTGCAGCGCCATGGCGGCGTGATCCGCACGATCCAATGGATCGTCGTGGCGATCTACCTCGTCCTCGTGGCGGTACCGGCCTTCCTGCCGTTGCCCGGCCGCACGGCCCACCTGTGGAACGACCTCACGGTGTTCGCCCAGTTCGCCTTCTGGGGCATTTGGTGGCCGTTCGTTCTGGTGAGCATGGTGGTGGTCGGTCGCGCCTGGTGCGGCATCCTCTGTCCCGAGGGCGCACTCACGGAGTTCGCCAGCCGCTGGAGCTTGGGGCGCGCCGTGCCGCGCTGGCTGAGCTGGGGCGGCTGGCCATTCGTGGCCTTCGCCGGCACCACGGTCTACGGCCAGATGGTCAGCGTCTACGGCTATCCGAAGCCCGTGCTCGCCGTGCTCGGCGGCTCGACACTGGCGGCCATCGTCATCGGCCTGCTCTATGGCCGCAACAAGCGGGTGTGGTGCCGCTACCTCTGCCCCGTCAACGGCGTGTTCGCCGTGCTGGCCAAGCTCGCGCCCATCAGCTTCCAGGTGGATCACGCCGCCTGGGCCGCCTCGCCGAAGCCGAAAGGCGCAGCCTTCAACTGCGCGCCCCTGGTGCCGGTGAAGACCATGAACGGGGCCGGCGCCTGCCACATGTGCGGGCGCTGCTCCGGCTATCGCGGCGCCGTGCGCCTCGCCCGCCGCTCGCCGACCCACGAGATCGTGCATGTAGCCGGCAACGAGCCGAGCCTCGACCAGACCACCCTGATCCTGTTCGGGATGATGGGGCTCGCGGTGGGCGCGTTCCAATGGTCGTCGAGCCCGTGGTTCATCGACGCCAAGCAGTGGCTCGCGACCTGGCTCATCGAGCACGGGACGAGCTGGCCCCTGGAGACGACCCTGCCGTGGTTCGTCCTCACTAATTACCCCGAGCACAACGACGTCCTCACCCTCCTCGACGGCGTGCTGTTGCTGGCCTACATCGCCGCCACGGCCCTCGTCCTCGGCCTGTCGCTGTCGGGGCTGGTGGCCCTCGGGACCCGTGCCCTCGGGGCGTGGTCGTCGCGGCACTTCCACCACCTCACCCAGACGCTGATTCCCGTGGCGGGTTGTGGCGTGTTCCTCGGCCTCTCGGCCCTGACCGTGACGTTCCTGCGCGGCGACGGGATCAACCTGCCCTACGTCTCGGAGCTGCGCGGCGGCTTGCTGCTCGGCAGCAGCCTGTGGAGCACGTGGCTCGCCTGGCGGGTCTCGGGGCTCTACGCGGCGGGCCTGCGCCGGGCCGCCGCCACCCTCGCCATCGCGGCGGCCTGCGGCCTCTCGGTCTTCGGCTGGGTGCTGCTCTTCTGGATCTGGTAACCGGCGCCCCGGCGCGCCCATACGTGTAAGGACACCCGCGCATGATCGGCGCTTTCGTCATCGCCTTCCGCGAGGTCATCGAGGCCGGGCTCATCATCGGCATCGTCCTGGCGGCGACGCGCGGCATAGCCGGCCGTGGCCGCTGGATCGGTCTTGGCATCCTGGGCGGCCTCGCCGGAGCCGCCCTCATCGCATTGTTCGCGGAAAAGATCTCCGATGCCTTCGAGGGCACGGGGCAGGACATCCTCAACGCTGCCGTGCTCATCGTCGCCGTGCTGATGCTCATCTGGCACAACACCTGGATGAGCAAGCACGGCCGCGAACTCGCGAGTGAGTTGCGCGCGGCGGGCGATCGGGTCCGCACCGGCCAGAGCACGGCGGCCGCCCTCGCCCTCGTGGTCGGGGCCGCGATCCTGCGCGAGGGCGCCGAACTCGTGCTGTTCCTCTACGGCCTCGTCGCCTCGGGTACGTCGGGCCTCGACATCCAGCTCGGGGCGCTCGCCGGCGTCGGCGTGGGCGCCGCCCTCTCGGGCGTCAGCTATTTCGGCCTCGCCGCGATCCCGACCCGCTACGTGTTCTCGGTGACGAGCGCCCTCATCATCTTCCTCGCCGCCGGCCTCGCCTCGCAGGCGGCGCAGTTCCTCGCCAATGCCGGTGTCGTGACGGTCCTCGACCGGCCCCTGTGGAACACCGCGTCGGTCCTGCGTGAGGATAGCTTGGCCGGTCGCGTTCTCCACGCGCTGGTCGGCTACACCGACCGTCCGAGCGTGCTGCAGGGTGTGGTCTATCTCGGCACCATCCTGATCATGATCGCCCTGATGCAATGGTCGTCGGGCGGCAAGCCCCGGCAGGTTCGCACGGCCTGAGGCCCGCATGCACGTTCATCACGCGCCCGACGCCCCGGCGGCCGACACCATCGGATTCGACAGCTTCCTCGCCGTCGATATCCGGGTCGGCACCATCGTTTCGGCCGAGGCGTTTCCACAGGCGCGCAAGCCGGCCTTGAAGCTCGTCATCGACTTCGGCGCCGCCATTGGCCTCAAGCGGTCGAGCGCGCAGATCACCGAGCATTATCGAATCGAGGATCTGCCCGGCCGTCAGGTCGCCGCAGTGGTGAACTTTCCGCCCCGCCGGATCGGACCGTTCGTGTCGGAGGTCCTGACCCTCGGCTTTCCCGATGCGGACGGCGCGGTGGTGCTGTTCGCCCCCGACCGCGCCGTGCCGAACGGCGGCCGCCTGTTCTGATCTACCGGCGCGGAGGCGCGCCCGCGACCCAGGCGACGATCCGCGCGGACAGGTCGGCGGAATCGCCCGCCAGCGTCACCATCTTCTGGCGGCTCGTCTCACCGGAGACGATGCGGATATCGCGGCGGCGCAGGTCGAGCGCCTCCGCGAGGTAGGCGATGAGGGCCGCATTGGCCGCCCCCTCCACGGGGGGCGCGGCGACGCGCAGTTGCACCGCTCCCCGTCCGTCGGCCCCGGTCACGACACCGTCGAGGCCCGTCCGGCTGGCCCGGGGCGTCAGCCGGACGGCGAGGCGAATGCCGTCCGGAATCGGCGCCCAGGGTAGGGGCTGCGTCACAGTTCGCCGGTGAGGAACTGCGCCCGCCCATGGCCGAACGACCAGTCGGCATCGCTGTTGACCATGCACGACACCATCACGTCGGAGGGGGCGATGCCGCAGGCGGCGTGGAGCTTCTCCGTCAGCAGGCGATAGAAGTCCTGCTTCGCTTCCTCGGAGCGCGGACGGGTGAACACCTGCACCACGACGACGTCCTTCGTGCGCGGGATGCCCAGCCCCGTATCCTCAATGATCATCCGTGACGGCTTGTGCTCCGTGACGATCTGGTAGCGATCGCCGGCCGGCACCTTAAAGGCTTCGAGCATCGCCTCATGGGCGGCATCCAGGAGGGTCTTCAGCTCGGCGTCGGTGCGGCCTTCGAGGAGGTCGAAGCGGATCAGCGGCATGGCGGTCTCGGGGTTGTTTCGTCGAACGGTGGACAGGCTCCACCCCGCGGCGGCTCTACAACATTCGGCACCCGGGCCGAAGATCGGAAGCGTCGAGCTGTCAGCGTGACGGGGTGACCCCGGCGCCGATGTTGCACTAAGGTGCGCCGCATCAATACGGGAAGCCTCGATGTCCGATCTCCGTCTCCGCCGCAGCGTGCTGTACATGCCCGGCTCGAACCAGCGCGCCCTCGAAAAGGCCCGTACCCTCGCGGCCGACGCGCTGATCCTCGACCTCGAGGATGCCGTGGCACCGGAGGCCAAGGAGATCGCCCGCGAGCAGGTCTGCGCGGCGGTGAAGGAAGGCGGCTACGGCGACCGCGAGATCATCATCCGGGTCAATGCCCCGCAGACGCCCTGGGGTGAGTCCGACCTCAAGGCGGCCATCGAGGCGTGTCCCGACGCGATCCTGATGCCGAAGGTGTCGTCCCCGGCGGTGCTGGAGAGCATCGCCAACCATCTCGAAGCCCTGGAAGCACCCGACAGCATCGCCGTATGGGCGATGATCGAGACCCCTGCCGCCATCCTCAACATTCAGGAGATCGCCAAGGCGAAGCGCGACCGGCGCACCCGCCTCGCCGGCTTCGTCCTCGGCACCAACGATCTCGCCAAGGACACCTGGGCGCAGCTCGTGCCCGGCCGCGTGCCGATGCTGCCCTGGATGATGTTCACCCTCGCGGCAGCCCGCGCCGAGGGCCTGGCCATCCTCGACGGGGTCTGGAACGACATCGGCGACGTCGAGGGTTGCCGCGCCGAGTGCCAGCAGGCGCGAGACCTCGGCTTCGACGGCAAGACCTTGATCCACCCCAACCAGATCGAGCCGGCCAACACCTGTTTCGCGCCCTCCGAGGAGGAGGTCCGCCGCGCCCGCATCGTCATCGAGGCGTTCGACAAGCCCGAGAACCTCAAGCGCGGCGCCATCAAGATCGAGGGCCGCATGTACGAGCGCCAGCATATCGGCATGGCCCGCCGCGCCGTGAACTGGTCGGAGGCCATCGCGGCCAAGGGGCAGTAAGCGCCGGCGCGAAACGTGGCCGGGGCGAGTGCCCCGGCCCGCTCATCCGTGCAGGTGATCGAGGACGGCTCGGCCCGCCGGGGTGACGGCGTAGCGCGTGCGCTGGGTGCGCGGCGCCCGTTCGGTGACGGTGAGGAGCGCGACCTCGCCCACTAGGGTCTCCACCGCCCGTAACACCAAGGCGTGCTCGACGCCAAACACGCGCGCGAAACTCCGGCTGTCGGCGGCAAGCCCGAGATGCAGGGCCGCGAGGATGCCGGCTTCGAGGGTCGAGATCCCCGGCTGCAGGGCGGCGACGGACTCCGTCACCGCCAGGAAGGTCTCGGCGTCGGCGGGCGGTTCGCTCACGCGGCGGCCGGGGCGCGGAGTTGCACCATCACCGATTTCGAGGTCGGGGTGTCGCTGCCCTCGCCGAAGGTCGAGAGCGGCACGAGGACGTTGAGCTCGGGGTAATAGCCGGCCAGAGACCCGCGCGGCATGTCGAACGGCACGAGGCGGAAGCCTTCGGCCACTCGGGTCACGCCGTCCTGATGGGTGCCGACGATGTCGACCCGGTCGCCGGTCAGCGCCCGAATCTCGGCGAGGTCGTCGGGATGGGCGAAGACCACGCGGCGCTCGCCATAGACGCCGCGATAGCGGTCATCCAGGCCATAGATGGTGGTGTTGTACTGGTCGTGGCTGCGGAAGGTCTGGAGCACGAAGGTGCCGGGGGCCTGGCCGGCGCGCTGGTGCTCGGTGGCCTCGGGCAGCCGGTCGGCCGAGAAGTTGGCGCGCCCCGTCGCGGTCTCGAAGTTGCGCTCCGCGGCCAGATTCCGAAGCATGAAGCCGCGCGGCCGGCGCACCCGCACATTGTAGCCCGTGAAGCCCGGGATCGTCCGCTCGATGAGGTCGCGGATGCGGTCGTAATCCTCGGCGAGCCCGGCCCAATCGACCTTCTCCGAACCGACGGTCGCCTGCGCCATGCCGGCGATGATGGCGATCTCGGACAGCAGCTCCTTCGAAGCCGGCTTGTTGATGCCGCCCGAGCCGTGGACCATGCTCATGGAATCCTCGACCGTGACAATCTGGATCTTGCCCTGAGGGTTGCGGTCGATCTCCGTCCGCCCGAGGCAGGGCAGCAGGTAGGCGACGCGACCCGGCACGAGGTGCGAGTGGTTGAGCTTCGTCGCGATGTGGACGGTGAGTTCGCAGGAGGACAGGGCCTTGGCGACGAGGGCCGTATCCGGCGTGGCGCGGGCGAAGTTGCCGCCGAGCCCGATGAACGCCTTCGACGAGCCGTCGAGCATCGCCCCGATGGCCGCGATGACGTTGTGGCCGTGCTGGCGCGGCGCCGGGAAGCCGAATTCGGCCTCCAGGGCATCGAGGAGGGCGGCGGGCGGCTTCTCATTGATGCCGACCGTCCGGTCGCCCTGCACGTTGGAATGGCCGCGCACGGGGCACAAACCCGTGCCGGGACGCCCGACATGGCCGCGCAGGAACAGCACGTTGGCGAGTTCGCGAATGGTCGCGACGGAATGGCGGTGCTGGGTCACACCCATGGCCCAGGTGCAGATCACCTTGTCGGCCCCGAGATAGACCTCCGCCGCCACCTCGATATCGGCGCGGCTGAGGCCCGACTGGTCCTCGATGGCCTCCCAGGTGGTGGCGTCCACCACGGCCCGGTAGGCCGCGAGGCCCTCGGTGTGATGGGCGAGGAACGACCGATCGAGCACCGAGGGCTTGCCGGCGGCGAGCGCCGCGTCGTCGGCGGCGAACACCGCCTTGGCGATGCCGCGGAAGGCCGCCATGTCGCCGCCGAGACGCGGCTGATAGTAGTGGCTCGCCACAGGGGCACTCGCCCCGCGCAACATCTCGACGGTGTTCTGCGGATCGGCGAAGCGTTCGAGGCCGCGCTCGCGCACGGGGTTGAACACCACCACGCGGGCGCCGCGGGTCGCGGCCCTGCGCAGGTCGCCGAGCATGCGCGGATGGTTGGTGCCGGGGTTCTGCCCCACCACGAAGATGGCGTCGGCCTTCTCGAAATCCTCGAGCAGCACCGTGCCCTTGCCGATGCCGATGGCCGCCTGGAGGGCGACGCCGCTGGCTTCGTGGCACATGTTCGAGCAATCGGGGAAGTTGTTGGTGCCGTAGTGGCGCGCGAACAACTGATAGAGATAGGCGGCCTCGTTGGAGGCGCGACCGGAGGTGTAGAACTCGGCCTGATCGGGGGAGGCGAGGGCGCGCAAGGCGGCGCCGATGGCCGCGAAGGCGTCCGCCCAGGTCGTCGGCACGTAGCGGTCGGATCCCGCATCGTACCGCATGGGGTGGGTGAGACGACCCTCGCCCTCGAGGGCGTAATCGGTCCAGCCGCGCAGCTCGCTCACCGTGTGCTTGGCGAAGAATTTCGGCGGCGTGCGCTTGTCGGTGGCTTCCCAGGAGACGGCCTTCACGCCGTTCTCACAGAATTCGAACGATGACCCATGGGCGGGATCGCCCCAGGCGCAGCCCGGACAATCGAAGCCGTCGGGTTGATTGGCCTTCAGCATGGCCCGTGCGCCGGAGAGCGGCGCGCGGCTGCTCAACAGGTGCTTGCCACAGCTTTTCAGCGCACCCCAACCGCCGGCGGCGGACGAACGCTTCGGGGTGGCGACCGGCTGATCCATGGACGATCCTGGTTGAAATGCGTGAGGCCGTGGCGGCCCTCGTTCCCCCGCAGGTATCGCACCGCACAGCGTGCGCTCAATCGCGTGAAAACGCAGGCCAGTCATGCGCTTGTGAGGCGCGTAGCTTCGCCCCTGGGGAGTTTCGCGCCGGTTAAAGACTGCGCTGCCGCAAGCAGGTGGGGTATGCGTCTATGGAGGGGGCCGTGTCGCCCCGAACAGCCGGGGAACACAAGGATGCGGACTCCCATACGGGTGAGCGCGGCCGTCATCGTCGGGCTCGCCGTCGCCTTCGGCATGATGGCCCACGACCGGCAACGGGGGGCCGAATGGGCGATCTCGCCCGAGCAGATCGCCGATGCGCAGGGCGCCGGAAAACTCGGCGTCGAGATCGGGCCGGGCCGGTTCGCCATCGTGCCCGTCGCCAGCGAAGGCGCCGATCTCCTGCCGATCAAGTGGGGTCTGATCGGCCTGCTCGTCGCCTGTATCGTCCTCGTCGGAACCGGTCAGCGGGGGCGGCTTCGCCTCTGAGCTCCATCGGCGCTGTCGTCCTCCACCCCCCAAGGGGCGGAGGTCCGAAGCCGGTTCAATCCGCCATCGTGGCGAGGGACTTCGCCTCGCGACCGACGACCCCCGCGAGGCTCACCGCCTCCTCGGCCGCCATCCGGGCGACGAGGCCCGTCTTGATGGCCTCGATCAGCGCAGGCCCCTGATAGACGAGGGCCGAGTAGAGTTGCAGCAGGCTCGCCCCGGCCAGGATCTTGGTCCAGGCGGCTTCCGCCGAATCGATGCCGCCGACGCCGATGAGGGGCAGCCGCGATCCGACCCGCAGGTAGGCTTGCGCCAGGAGGCGGGTCGCGGGCCGGAACAGTGGACGGCCCGAGAGGCCGCCGGTCTCGTGGGCCGCCGCCTCCGTCAGGGTCGCGGGCCGCGCGATGGTGGTGTTGGACACCACCATTGCCTGGACACCGCGCTTGAGTGCCGTGGCCGTGATGGAATCGAGGGTGTCGAGGGTGATGTCGGGGGCGATCTTGAGGAGGATCGCCGTGCCGGGATGGACCACGTCACGCGCCTCCACCACCCGCGCCAGGAGATCGTCGAGGAACGCCTCGCCCTGGAGGTCGCGCAGACCCGGCGTGTTGGGCGAGGACACGTTCACGGTGACGAAATCGACCAGGGGCGCCAGGGCGCGGGTGCAGGCGACGTAATCGGCCAGCCGATCCTTCGCGTCCTTGTTGGCGCCGATATTGACGCCGATCCGGCCGGGCCGTCCCTGGCGGGCGGCGAGGCGGCGGCACACCACCTCGAGCCCTTCGCTGTTGAGGCCGAACCGGTTGATGACGGCGCCATCGGCGGGCAGACGAAACACGCGGGGCGCCGGGTTGCCCGGCTGGGCCAGGGGCACCACGCCGCCGACCTCGACGAAGCCGAACCCGAGGCCCAGCAGCGCATCCGGCACCTGCGCGCCCTTGTCGTAGCCCGCGGCCAGACCGACGGGATTGGGGAAGCGCCGGCCCAGCACCTCGACGGCGAGCCGGGCATCGTCGGCGGCGGGCCGGCGCGGCGGCAGCAGGGACAGGCCCCGGATGGTGAGATTGTGCGCGGCCTCCGCGTCGAGGCGGTGCAGCAGGGGTTTCGCCAGGGGAAACAGATTGGGAAGGGGAAACAGCGCGCCGATCATGCCACGTCTCCGAAACCGCGCGGAAATGCGTGGCGCCCGTCCGGCCCCACCGGCAGATCGTGTACGGCGCGGACGGCGGAGACGGGCAGGTCACCGTAGAGATGCGGGAACAGGTCGCCGCCCCGCGACGGCTCGAAACGCAGGGCGTCGCCCAGGACCTCGGTCTCGACGGCGACGAGGACGAGGTCGTGCACCCCCGCGAAATGCCGCGCCGCCGTTTCGGCGGCCTGAGGGGCGGTGGAGAAATGAATGAAACCGTCGGCCACATCCACGGGCGCCCCGGTGAAGCGGCCCGTCGCTTCGGCCGCCGCCCAGAGATCCCGTGGGCAGATCTTGTAGACGAGGGGCATCCGGTTTCCTTGACGGCGCGGGTATGGCGTTCGGGGCGTTGAAGGGCGCGCGTCGCCTGATCGCGCGGCCACCGGCCCGGCGATAGAGCGCCGGCCCGGTGGCCGCAACCTCAGCCGCGCACGGCCGGACAGGCGATCGCGGCGAAACAGAACGGCCCGCGCCCGGTATCGTACCGTTGCTTTCCCGATGTTTTAGTTCTACTTTCCTACTCGTAGGCTGAGCGTCTCACGAACTTCCCGCCGCGAGCCTCTCGATGTTGTCGCACGAGCAGATCTGGACTGCCATCGACCGGCTGGCGGAGCGCCACGGCTTCTCGGCATCCGGACTCGCGCGCCGCGCCGGCCTGGATGCCACGAGCTTCAACCGCTCGAAGCGCATCGGTCCGGATGGGCGCAAACGCTGGCCTTCGACGGAGTCCATCGCCAAGGTCCTGGCCGCCACGGGCGCAAATCTTGACGATTTCCTGCGGCTCATCGAGGTTCGCACCGGCCCCGTCCGCTCGATGATTCCCCTCGTGGGCATGACGCAGGCCGGCTCGGGGCGACTGTTCACCGACGAGGGCATGCCCACGGGCGGTCCGGGCTGGGAGGAGATCGAGTTTCCCGATCTCGCCGACGACCGGTCCTTCGCCCTGGAAGTGCAGGGTGATTCCATGGCGCCGCTCTACCGCGACGGCGATGTCCTCATCGTCTCGCCCTCCGCCAGCGTCCGCAAGGGCGACCGCGTGGTGGTGCGCCTCGATGCGGGCGAGGTCCTGGCAAAGGAACTCAAGCGCCGCACCGCCCGCACCATCGAACTCGCCTCCCTGAATCCCGAGCATCCGGATCGGATCGTCAATGTCGGCGACATCGCCTGGATCGGCCGGGTGATGTGGGTGCGGCAGTAGCGTTGCGGGTGGCGTGCACGGGGACGCTTTGGTCCTCCCCCCGGTTCGGTCTATGCCTCCCCCGAGACTCGATTTCCCGAACCGTGGAGATGCCATGGCCTTGCCGCCGGACGATGGGTCGCCGGAGCCCCGGCCGGATGTGGAGGAACACGCCGTCCTGGCGGCGTCCCGCGTTCCCGCCTTCCTCGTCGAGGCCGCCCCCGGGGGAGGGCGCATCGTCTTCGCCAATCCGGCCTTCCTGGCCCTGATCGGCCACGGGGCCGAGTCGGTGCTCGGCCGGAGCCCCGCCCTGGCCCTGGGCTGCGCCGAAGACCGGATAGCCCGCGCCCTCCTCGATACGGCCCTTGCCGACGCGCCGCCGGAGGGAAGCGAACTCCTGGTCCGGACGCGATCGGGCGCCGCGTTCTGGGCCCAGATCCTCGTGGCCCCCCTCGACGCGGTCGCCTCGCCCGGCACGCCCCGATGCATCGTGCAGGTCGTGGACGTGTCCCGGCGCCGCGATGCCGAGAGCGCCCTCGACCTGTCGCGGCAACGTGAGGCCCTGGGGCTCCTGACGAACAGCGTCGCGCACGAATTCAACAATTTTCTCCAGATCCTCATCGGCTACATCGACGGTCTCAAGCGGCGCCTCGGCGACCGCGACGAACCATTCATCCAGCGGGCCATCCTGCGCTCGACGGATGCGGCCGAGCGGGCGACGATCCTCACCCGACAGCTCCTCGCCTTCTCCCGCCGGATCGCCCCGGACGTGCGGCCGGTGGACCTCAACGCCCTGATCACCGCCTTCGGCGCACGGGCGAAGACGACCCTACCGGCGCGGATCACCCTCGACGTTCGGACCACGCCCGGCCTCGCCTGCGGCCTGAGCAACCCCCGTCAGGTGGAGCTCGCCCTCACCCTCATCCTCGCCAATGCGTGCGAGGCGATGCCGGGGGAAGGCCGCATCACCATCGCGACCTTCGCGGTGCCCCCCGGCGACCGCGGCCTGCAACGGCCGGCCGACGGCGCCGTCGGCATCACGGTGACGGATACGGGCCACGGCATGTCGCCCGAGATGGCGGCGCGGGCGCTCGCCCCGTTCGTGACCAGTCGCGAGGCCGGACGCGGCACCGGCCTCGCCATCGTCCACGGCCTCGTCAAACGCCAGAACGGCACCGTGGTGCTCGACAGCAAATCCGGCGAGGGCACCGTGGTGCGCTTGGTGTTTCCGGCCGTCGTCTAGGGCCTGTCGTCGCTTGAACGGAGTGGCGCGTTTTGCGTTTTCGTCTCTCTGATTGCGGGAGGGACGATGCTGAGCGACGCGCAATGGTCTGAACTGGAGCCTCTGGTCGAGGCGTGCCGGCCCAAGGCCAAGACGCCGCCGCAGGACCTGCAACGCACGCTCTCGGCGATCCTGTGGCGGCATCGGAACGGCGCCAAATGGCGGGCGATCCCGGAGGAACTGGGTCCGTGGTGGCGGGCCGCCCAGATCTTCATCCGCTGGTCCCGGGCCGGTGTCTGGGAGCGGCTGCTCAGCCTGGTGCAGGAGCGCGGCGTCCAACTCGGGATGGTGTTCCTCGACGGCACGACCGTG
>NZ_FOPM01000036.1 GCF_900113485.1 Methylobacterium gossipiicola | reverse complement strand
CCCATGATCGTCACCGGCACCTTGTCGACGCCGATATCGGCCGCGATGGGCTTGAGGTTGGCGGTGATCATCAGGCCGCCGGCGCCCACGATGACGAACATGAAGTACATGAGCCAGAAGATCGGCTGACGGGCGACTTCACCGGGGGTGTAGTTGCGCCGGGTCTGGGTGATGTTGGCGTTGGTGGTGGCCTGGGGGAGTTGCTCCTTCTTCGGGGAGGTGAGGAAGAGTGCCAGGATGACGACGATGATGCCCTGGCCGATGCCGAAGTTGAAGAACGCGGCCTGGAAGCCGTGATCGGCGATCATCCACTGGATCGGGGCGACGGTCAGCGCCGAGCCGGCGCCGAAACCGGCGGCGATGATGCCGGCGGCGAGACCGCGCTTGTCCGGGAACCACTTCAGGGCCGAGCCGACGCAGGTGCCGTAGACCGCGCCGGCGCCGATGCCGGCGATGACCTGGCCGAGATAGAACATGTTCAGGGTGGTGGCGTAGGAGTTGATGACCCAGCCGATGGCGCAGAGCACGCCGCCGAACAGCACCACGACGCGGGGGCCGTACTTGTCGACGAACCAGCCCTCGACGGGGACGAGCCAGGTCTCGAACAGGACGAACAGGGTGAAGGCCCACTGGATCGCGGCGCGATCGAAGCCGAACTTCTTCTGGATGTCGGGGACGAAGAACGTCCAGCCGTATTGAAGGTTGGCGATCATCACCATGCAGATGACGCCGATGACGAGCTGACCCCAGCGATATCCGTCGCCGACGCGCCCGACCTGACTTGGTTCGACCCTGGTCATGTCCGTCCTCCCGTTGTTGTGGTGTGGCAGATGCGCTCGACGGCTCCGCGTCGTTGCACCGGATGGGCACCGGTCCCGGCGCCAACTGGTATCTGGCATACCAGCGTTGCTCGGCACGCGGGCGTCGTCAAGAGTAATCCCGAAACAATTCGTTTTTGCGTCGCAGCATATCTTGCCGCTTCGCCGTTTCGACTGCCGATATCCTCCGATTTGTGGCTATGGGCAGTAGAGCGTGGTTTTTGGCTTGCACCGTGGACCTCATCCCGCCGCGCGATCCGGCCCGGCATCCGTCACGGCAAGCGGAACCATGATGCAGGATGCCGAAAAAATAGACGCCCCCCATGGAGTTTTCCGCCGGTATTGTGCATACCAGAGCGGTCGGAGCGGTCCTGCGGAAGGTTTGAGGCCATGGCAGTCGATGACGCGAGCCGTCGTGGGGCGGCCCTCCATTACATTCGCATGGACCGAAGCGTCCGCGACGCCGTGCGGTTGCTGGCGCAGCCCGGCACCGACGCCCTGGTGGTGATCGACGGTCATCGCGACGGGGAGGGGGCCATCATCGGCCTGCTGACGGAGCGGGACATCTTCCGGGCCATCACGGCGCGGGGCCTCGAAATCCTCGATGCCCTGGTCTGGACGGTGGCGAAGGGGGATTTCGCGACCGTCGAGGTGGGAACGGCGCCATCGGAGCGCCTCGCGGCGTTCTGTGCCCATCGCACCGACCGTGTCGCCGTGATGGACGGGTTCGCCCTGCGCTCCATCGAGACCATCTGGGATTGCCTCGCCGCGCCGCAGGGGCGGGGCGCCGTCGCCACGCCCTGAGGCGCGCCCTCGGCCTGAGGCTCGCCCAGTCGGGGCGATCGGGCGATCGCCATCTTGATGACGCCTCCTCGGAACCGTCCGGGGCCGGGGTGTTGTCAGACGCACCAAGATCGCGTGTCTTGCGTATTGCGCACCCGATGGTGACCGTCCTGTGGCGCCTCGCAGGGTTTCGTAGCCCGAAAGCGACGGTGGAAGGCTCTTCACATCTTGTGCTCGTCAGGTGTCGATGCGTGCATCCGTGACAGAAACCGCGTCTTGTGACCTTCCGGGATTTGGCGTGTTGACCCGCCGGGGAATTGAATACAAAAATCATCCATGGATCACGGATGGTTGATGGCGTGATCCGCTTCCGGCGGCACTGCCCCGCGCGAGGGCAGGCAGACAGGCGGGCGCCCAGCCCGCGACAGGGGAAACACCATGCGGCACCTCGCGATCCTCGAATGCCCCGTGATCTTCAGCGGCGAGAACGACTTCGGCATGACGAGCATGGACATGTGTCCGTCCGTCGCCATCGCGCGCGGGCTCATTAGCCGCCACGTCAAGGTGGTCGAGTCCCGCCTCATCGTCGTCTGCATCTGGGAGAACGAGGCCTGCGCCAGGCTGTTCTTCGACGCGGCCTGGACCGAGAAGGCGCAAGTTCTGTGGGACGATCGCTACCAGCTGCGCCTGGAGGCCATCGAGGAGGCCCGCGTCGCCTGACGCCGCGATGCCGTATCGGCCGTTTTTCCCAAGACGATACCGTCGCCGGTCGATGGCTTCGGTCCGGTGAGACGCGACGGGCTCCCTCTCCGGACAGGTGAGGGGACCCGCGCTCGCCCGGAGCCGCACGGATCGTCCGGGACCCCCTCGAACTCCATCGTCGCTGCGGCCAAGCCGAGGCTTGCCCGGGGCGACGGCGTATGCATTCCCATGCTCCGGTGTCGATCGGCCCGACCGGCGAGGAGTATGCGTGCCAGAGCGTAACGTCATCGACCGTCCGCCCGCCCGGTTTCGCGGGCCTGTTTCTCCTCCTGATGCCGCTCGGCGCCCGTTGATCCGGCGCCCATGGCCGCTTCTGCTCGCTGGATGGCCGGCTGTGCTGCTCGGCGGCTGCGATGTCCTGCGCCTCGGGGTCGCGAACCATGCCGGTCCGGTGGCGGAGGCGCAGTGGCACCTCCTTCTCATCGTCGGGGCGGTGCTGGTCTTCGTCGCCGCCCCGGTCTGGCTCCTCACGCCGCTCATCGCGTGGCACTACCGGATCGGCAAGAAGGGCAACGTCTACAAGCCGAAATGGACGTTCTCCTGGCCCCTCGAGGGCCTGATCTGGATTCCGCCCGCCGGCATCGTCATCGGCCTCGGTTTCGTGCTGTGGCACTACACCCTGGCCCTCGATCCCTACCGTCCGCTCCCGTCCGCCGAGCCGGCCCTCGAAATCCAGGCCGTCGCCCTCGATTGGAAGTGGCTGTTCCTCTATCCCGAGCAGGGCATCGCCAGCGTGAACCGGATGGCGATCCCCGTGGGGCGCCCGGTCCATATGAGCCTCACCAGCGGCACGGTGATGCAATCGCTGCTGATCCCGCAACTCGCCGGGCAGATCTACGCCATGGCGGGGATGACGACCCAGCTCAACCTCGCGGCGAGCCGGACGGGCAGCTTCCGGGGCGAAAACACCCAGTTCAACGGCCTCGGTTTCCAGAACCAGAAATTCGAGGTCCTGGCCCAGACGCCGGAGGATTTCGGCGCCTGGGTCGCCCGCGCCCGCGCCGCCGACCGGCCCCTCGATGCCGCCGCCGTCGACGGCCTCATGAAGAAATCCGTGCCGCCCGAACCGATCCTCTACTCGTCCGCGCCGCCGGACCTGTTCCAGACCCTCATCGCCCGCACACAGGAACCGTCCCGATGACCGAGCCCCTGTGGCCCGCCGTGTTCGGCCGCTTCGGCTGGATGGACCTGCCCTTCGTGCGCGCCTGGCAGGAGCTCAGCGTCAGCGAGATCATCGGCGCCGGGGCCGGCGGCCTCGTGGTGGTCGGCGGCCTTGCCGTCGTGATCCTCGTCACCTGGCTCGGCCGCTGGCGCTATCTGTGGAGAGAGTGGTTCACCACCCTCGACCACAAGAGAATCGGCGTGATGTACGTGGTGATCGCGTTCGTCATGCTGTCGCGCGCCCTCGTGGAGGCCGTGCTTATGCGGATGCAGCAGGCGGCGGCGATCAATGCCCCGGGCTTCGTCGCGCCCGATCATTTCGCGCAGCTTTTCACCACCCACGGCAGCATCATGATCTTCTTCATGGCGATGCCGTTCCTCACAGGCGCCATCAACTACGTCATGCCGCTGCAGATCGGCGCCCGCGACGTGGCGTTCCCGCTCCTCAACGCCGTCAGCCTGTGGCTCACGGCGGGGGCCGCCGGCCTCATGATGGTGTCCCTCGTCATCGGCCGGTTTTCCACGGGCGGCTGGACCGGATATCCGCCCTACACCGAACTCGCCTTCAGCCCCGATGTCGGCCCCGATTACTGGATCTGGGCCGTCACCCTCGGCTCCCTCGGCACCACGATGTCCGGCCTCAACTTCGCGGTGACGATCTACAAGGAGCGCTGCCCCGGCATGACGCTGATGCGGATGCCGATGTTCTGCTGGACGTCCCTGTGCACGTCGATCCTCATGATCTTCGCCATGCCGCCGCTCACCGTGGCGACGGCGCTCCTGGCGCTCGACCGCTACCTCGGGTTTCATTTCTTTACGAATGACCTCGGCGGCAACATGATGAACTACGCCAACCTGATCTGGCTGTTCGGGCATCCCGAGGTTTACATCCTGATTCTCCCCGCCTTCGGGGTCTATTCCGAGGTGATCTCGACCTTCTCGTCGAAGGAACTCTACGGCTACACCTCGCTCGTCATCGCCACCATGGCCATCGCGGTGCTGTCGTTCACCGTGTGGGTGCACCACTTCTTCACCATGGGGCAGAGCGCCAACATCAACGCCGTGTTCGGCATCGCCACCATGGCCATCGGCCTGCCCACGGGGGTGAAGATCTACGACTGGATCTGGACCATGTTCCGCGGCCGGGTGCGGTTCTCGGTCCCGATGCTGTACTCCCTCGCCTTCATGATGACGTTCGTGCTGGGCGGCCTCACCGGCATCATCCTGGCTTTCCCGCCGCTCGATTACCTCGTCCACAACACCCTGTTCCTCGTGGCGCATTTCCACAACATGCTGATCCCCGGCCTGCTCTACGGCATGCTCGCCGGATACAACTACTGGTTCCCGAAGGCGTTCGGGTTCCGCCTCGACGAGAGGTGGGGGCGCATCTCTTTCGGTTGCTGGGTGGTGGGCTTCTACCTCGCCTTCATGCCCCTCTACGTCCTGGGAGCCGGCGGCATGACGCGGCGGTCTCAAGCGGTGTTCGAGCCGGCCTTCCGGCCCTGGCTGTACATCGCGGGGGTCGGCGCCCTGGTGCTGCTCTCGGCCCTGGTGACGCTGTTCGTCCAGCTCTGGGTCAGCATCCGGAACCGCGAGGCCAACCGCGTGCCCGTGGGCGACCCGTGGAATGCGGGTGGCCTCGAATGGTCGATTCCCGCCCCGCCGCCGGCGTACAATTTCGCCGTGATCCCCACCGTCCGCGACCGCGACCCGTTCTATGGGGAGAAGCAGGCGGGCAATCCCTACCCGGCGCCGAAGCGCTACGAATCCATCGCGATGCCGGCCAACAGTATGACCGGCCCCGCCCTCGGCGTGCTCGGCGCCGTGACGGCCTTCGGCCTCGTCTGGCACATGTGGTGGCTCGCCGGTCTCGGCCTTGCCGCCAGCATCGCCACGGTCATCGCCCGCAGCTTCGCGCGCGATGTGGAGCGCCTCATCCCGGCGGCGGAGGTCGCGCGCATCGACCGGCGTTGGCGCAAGGAGATCCAGAGGGCCAAGCCCATCGGCCGCGTCGTCGAGGGCACGCCCACCAATCGCGGTCTCGCCGAGGTGGAGGCATGAGCGCCGCGGAGGGCGCCCATCCGGGCCTGAACCTCACGCATCCCCATGCGAAGGCGCAGGAAGAGACCGAGACCGCCCTGTTCGGGTTCTGGGTCTTCCTCATGAGCGACGCGGTGATCTTCGCGCTGCTCTTCGCCACCTACGGGGTGATGCTCCACGCCACCGTGGGCGGCCCGACTCCCGCCGATGTCTACGAGATCGGCCCCGCCCTCCTCGAGACCGCGATCCTGCTCACCAGCAGCTTCACGTTCGGCCTCGCGAGCGTGGCGATGAAGCACGACGCGCCGCGCCGCCGCCTCCTCGGCTGGATGGCCGTCACCCTCGTCCTCGGCCTCGCCTTCCTCGCCCTGGAGGTCAGGGACTTTCTGACGATGGTCGCGCAAGGGGCGACGCCGATGCGCAGCGGCTACCTGTCGTCGTTCTTCGCCCTGGTGCCGCTGCACGGCCTGCATGTCGCCGCCGGCTGCCTCTGGCTCGTGGTGATGATGGTCCAGGTGGTGGTGTTCGGCCTCGACGCGCGGGTGCGGATCAATACCTTGCGTCTCGGCCTGTTCTGGCACTTCCTCGACATCGTCTGGATCGGCCTGTTCTCCGTCGTCTATCTCCAGGGGCTGATCCGATGACCGCGTCGAACCCACAGGCGGCGCGGGAGATCCGCACCTATGCCATCGGCTATCTCCTCGCCGTGCTGCTCACGGGCGCGGCGTTCGGGGCGGTCCATTGGCGGGTCGCCTCGGCGCCGACGGTCTTCGGCATCGTCCTGGGCCTCGGCCTGATGCAGATGATCGTGCATTTCCGCTTCTTCCTGCACATCACCCTCGGCAAGTCCTCCCGCGCCGACCTGCAGCTGATCCTGTTCTCGACGCTCATCATCGTGCTGATGGTGTCGGGCACGCTCGTGATCCTGTTCAACCTGCACCATCGCATGATGTGAGGGGCGGAACACACGGTTCCATGTCCGCGCCGCTCGGCGATTGCCCGGCGGAGGGGGGCGCCGGACCATCCGAACCTGGCACCGGACGCAACCCGGCCCCCGTTCGGGGCGGGAGATATGCCGACAAAACACGGCTGGTGTTTGAAATGTGGTATTCCAATTCGCGGTGCACCATGGCATAGAGGCGGTGCAACATCGCCCGAGGGGGATCACCATGCTCGCCACCGTCATCGTCTCGACCGTCAGCCTGATCGCCCTTCAGGTTCTCCTCGTCGTCAAGGCCGCCGATCGGCTGTCGCCCCAATCGGGCGTGCGCGCCTCCGACCCCGTCGCGGCCCCGCTGTCCACCGCAGGCCGCTTCGCCGGGATCGCCTGAGTCGCGTCCACCTCCGTCATTCGGCCGCGACCCCGAGGGGCGCCCCGATGGCGCCGGATCGGGCGAGGGCCTCGCATTCGGCGGGGGAATACCCCAGCACGTCGCGAAGGATCTCGTCCGTGTGCTCGCCGAGCAGGGGCGAACGCGTCACCGCCGTCGGGCTCGCCGACAGCTTGATGGGGTTGCCCACCGTGAGGTAACGCCCCCGCGCCGGGTGCTCGACCTCCACGATGGCGCCCGACGCCCGCAGGCCCTCATCCTCCGCGATCTCCTTCATGGAGAGGATCGGCCCGCAGGGAATGTGCAGGGCGTTGAGGGCTTCCATCGCCTCGAACTTGGTCCGGGCCATGGTCCAGGCTTCGATCCGGGTGAAGATCTCGTTGAGATGCGGCAGCCGGGCCTTCGGTGTCGCGTAGTCCGGATGGGTCTTCCAGTCCGGCTCGCCGATGAGATCGCAGATCTTTTCCCAGACCGGCCCCTGCGTAATGAAGTACAGGTAGGCGTTGGGGTCGGTCTCCCAGCCCTTGCACTTCAGGATGCGCCCCGGCTGACCGCCGCCGGAATCGTTGCCGGCCCGCGGCACCGCATCCCCGAACGGAATCCCCTCGCCGAACTGGCTGTATTCCTTGAGCGGCCCGCGCTCCAGGCGCTGCTGGTCGCGCAGCTTCACCCGGCAGAGGTTGAGCACCGCATCCTGCATGGCGCAATCGACCCGCTGGCCCAGCCCCGAATGGGTGCGCTGGTAGAGGGCGGTGACGATGCCGAGCGCGAGGTGCAGGCCGGTGCCGGAATCGCCGATCTGCGCCCCCGTGACCATGGGGGTGCCGGTGCGAAAGCCCGTGGTGGAGGCGGCCCCGCCGACGCATTGGGCCACGTTCTCGTAGACCTTGCAATGCTCGTAGTCGCCCGGCCCGAACCCCTTCACGGAGGCGAGGATCATGCGTGGATTGGCGGCGTGGATCGTCTCCCAGGTCAGCCCCATCCGGGCCAGCGCCCCGGGGGCGAAATTCTCCACCAGCACGTCGCATTCGGCCACGAGCCGCCACAGCACCGCGAGGCCCTCCGGTGTCTTGGTGTCGAGCGTGATGGAACGCTTGTTGTGGTTCAGCATGGTGAAGTACAGGCTGTCGGCCCCGGGCACGTCCTGAAGCTGATCCCGCGTCGCGTCCCCGGCGCCGGGGCGCTCCACCTTGATCACGTCGGCGCCGAACCAGGCGAGGAGCTGGGTGCAACTCGGGCCCGACTGGACATGGGTGAAGTCGAGGATCTTGATGCCTTCGAGCGCTTGCATGGTCTCACCACGGCGTGGGGGCGATCCATCGATGCAGATCGCAGTGTTATCGACGGGCTGCTCTACGGCGCTCCTGATTCGAACTCAGGGCGAGCAAGCATTGAACTCCTCGCCCCGCTTGCGGGGAGAGGGCTTTGCCGACCTTGCCGTCGGCAAAGCGAGGCGGCAGCCGAGGGTGAGGGGGCGACTTCGGAAAAGCCTCCTCCGGCACCGCCCCCTCACCCTCGCCCTTCGGGCTCACGCCGCCCCCGGCAAGGGGAGCGGCGTCCTCTCCCCGCAAGCGGGGAGGGGGGATAGGCGCACCGCGCGTTCCGGGTCGATCACGCCGGCTTCTTGCGGACGCTGCTCTGGGGGTTGAGGCTGCCGATATTGCCGCTCTCGGTGCCGGCCTGGGGGTCGATCACCGCATTGATGAGGGTGGGGCGGCGGGAATCCATGGCGGCGTTCACGGCCTGGGACAGTTCGTCCGGCGTCGTCACGTTGACGCCGACGCCGCCGAACGCCTCCATCATCCGGTCGTAGCGGGCATCGCGCACGAACACCGTGGTGGCCGGGTCCCGGCCCGTTGGGTCGGTGTCGGTGCCGCGATAGATGCCGTTGTTGTTGAACACCACGACGCAGATGGGCAGCTCGTACCGGCAGATGGTCTCGACCTCCATGCCGGAGAAGCCGAAGGCCGAGTCGCCCTCGACGGCCAGCACCGGATGCCCGGTCTCGACGGCCGCCGCGATGGCGTAGCCCATGCCGATGCCCATGATGCCCCAGGTGCCGACGTCGAGGCGCTTGCGCGGCTTGTGCATGTCGATGATGCCGCGGGCCAGATCGAGGGTGTTGGCGCCCTCGTTGACCAGGATCGCGTCGGGCCGCTCGGCCATGATCGTCTTCAGGGCACCGAGGGCGCCGTGGAAGTCCATGGGGGCGGCGTTCTTGCGCAGCTTGTTCGCCATCTTGGCGAGGTTCTCGTCGCGCTTGGCCTGGATCGCGTCGGTCCAGGCGGCCGGCGGGGTCGGCCAGTCCTTGCCCATGCCGTCCAGGAGGGCGGCGACGCAGGAGGCGATGTCGCCGACGACGGGGGCGACGATCTCGACGTTGGAATCCATCTCGCGCGGTTCGATGTCGATCTGGATGAACTTCTTCGAGCCCGGCGCACCCCAGGTCTTGCCCTTGCCGTGCGACAGCAGCCAATTCAACCGCGCGCCGACGAGCAGCACGACATCGGCCTCCTTCAGCACCAGGGAGCGGGCGGCACCCGCCGACTGGGCGTGGGTGTCGGGAAGCAGGCCCTTGGCCATGGACATCGGCACGTAGGGAATGCCGGAGCGCTCGACGAGCTCGCGGATGGCCTCGTCGGCCTGGGCGTAGGCCGCGCCCTTGCCGAGCACGATGAGGGGGCGTTTGGCGCTTTTGAGGACATCGAGGGCACGCGCGATGGCGTCGGGGGCCGGGATCTGTGCCGGGGCGGCGTCGATGACCTTCACCAGGGACTTGGCGCCGGCCTCGGCGTCCATGACCTGCGAGAACAGTTTCGCCGGAAGGTCGAGGTAGACGCCGCCGGGGCGGCCCGACACGGCGGCCCGGATGGCGCGGGCGACGGCGATGCCGATATCGGCGGCGTGCAGCACGCGGAAGGCGGCCTTGCACAGGGGCTTGGCGATGGCGAGCTGGTCCATCTCCTCGTAATCGCCCTGCTGCAGGTCGACGATCTCGCGCTCGGACGAGCCCGAGATGAGGATCATCGGGAAGCAGTTGGTGGTGGCGTTGGCCAGCGCCGTGAGGCCATTGAGGAAGCCGGGGGCCGAGACCGTGAGGCAGATGCCGGGCTTCTGGGTGAGGAAGCCCGCGATGGCGGCCGCGTTGCCCGCGTGCTGCTCGTGGCGGAACGAGATCACCCGCATGCCGGCGGCCTGGGCGAGGCGCCCGAGATCCGTGATCGGAATCCCCGGCACCCCGTAGATCGTCTCGATGCCGTTGAGCTTCAGGGCGTCGATGACGAGGTGGAACCCATCGGTGATCTCCGGCTCAGGCGTGGGCAGATCTTCGACGATGCGCTGGGCCAAGGCGTTCATGGGTGTCCTCCTGAAAGAGTCTTCTTGGGGGGCCGGAAGCCGGCCGAGGGCGCGCGAGACCTGTCCCACGCGCGGAACGCGACGCGGGCGGTGGAATGAGGGGGCGCCGATGGCGTCGGCGCCCAAGTTGTCATGGAGTGATGCACGAGGTCCGGCACCGCTTCGCCGGTTTCAGAAAGTTGGCATACCAAATACCAGTCGTCAAGCGACGGTCATCTTGGTGCGTTGCAGCAACCCGGTGAGCGTGGGGCGGAGCGACGGAGCGGGGGTGGCTCTTCCCACAACGCAACGCTCGTTCGCCCGGCAAATCCTTGTGTCACAACATCGAATTTGTCATGGTCCAGGCATGAGTGCCCGTTCGCGACGGGCCGCGCAGGCGTCTTTCAGGTCCGCAGATGGTCAAGTCCGACATGTTCCACGTCAAACCCATCGCCGCGACTTCCAGCTTGCGGGCCCTCGCCTACGAGGCGTTGAAAGAAGCCATCACCAACATGAACATCTACGACCAGAAGGAGGAAGTCCGTCTGGACGAGCGCAAGCTCTCGCTCAATCTCGGCGTGAGCCGCACGCCCGTGCGCGAAGCCCTGACGGTGCTGGAGCAGGAGGGCTTCGTGCGCTTCGAGGCCCGGCGCGGCGTGTTCGTGATCAAGAAGACCAAGAGCGAGATCGTCGCGATGATCCAGGCCTGGTCGGCCCTGGAGAGCATGGCGGCGCGCCTCGCCTGCACGCGGGCCACCGACGAGCAGCTCGCCTGCCTGCGCGAGCATTTCCCCGAATTCTACGAGGGCCGCCCGTCGGACCACCTCGACGAGTATTCGGACGCCAACATCCGCTTCCACCAGAAGATCATTTCGCTCGGCCAATGCGATGTGATCCGGGATCTCACCAGCAATCTGCTCATGCACGTGCGCGGCATCCGCAACGCGGCGATGCGGCAGGGCGACCGCGCGGCCAACTCCATCAAGGAACACGTGGCGATCATCCAGGCCCTCGAAGCGCGCGATGCCGATCTGGCCGAACGCCTCGTGCGCGAGCACGGCCTCGGCCTCGCGCGCCACGTCGAAACCTACGGCGACTACCTCGACTGACGGGGCGTCACGGCGTCTCCCGCCCGACGACCCGGTTCCGCCCGAGGTTCTTCGCCCGGTAGAGGGCGTCGTCCGCCGCCCGCAGGAGGTCGACGGTCCGCATGGCGCCGGTCTCCGTGGTGGCGACGCCGAAGCTCGCGGTGACGTGATCGGCCACGGGCGAGCCCGTATGCGGCACCGCGAGGGCGGCGATGGCCGCGCGGGTGGCTTCGGCGCAATCCAGGGCCTCGGCGTGGCTCGTCTCGGGCAGGATGCAGACGAATTCCTCGCCGCCGTAGCGGGCCGTGATGCTGGCACGGTGCATCGTGCCCTGGAGCGTCGCGGCGATGATCCGGAGGGCGTCGTCGCCGACCACATGGCCGTAGAGGTCGTTGAGGGCCTTGAACGCGTCGAGGTCGAGGAGGACGAGGGAGAGCGGCGCCCCCGAGCGTCCATGCCGCTCGGTCTCCTGGGCCAGCACCGCGTCGAAGTGCCGGCGATTGGCCAATCCGGTGAGGGAATCGGTGATGCTGAGGCGGTAGATCGTCTCGTTGAGGTCGCGCAGTTCCTTGTCGAGGCGGTGGCGCTCGGTGATGTCCCGGACGATGGCGCAGTTGAACCGGCGCCCCTCGTACTCGACGAAATTCGACGAGACCTCGATGGTGATGTCGACGCCGGCCTTCGACCGGTTCACCGTTTCCAAGGTGAAGGATTTGCGTTCGACCACCTCGGCCCAGTGCTGGCGCCAGCGCGCTTCGTCGAACAGGGGATCGACGTCCCACACGTGCAACCGAGTCAGTTCCTCGGCCGTGTAGCCGAGCAAGCGCGTCGTCGCCGGATTGACGAAAACGTATCGGCCCGCCTCGTCGAGCCAGATCACGAGGTCGTTGAGCTTTTCGATGGTCACTTGGGTCAGCATCAGCCGATAGGCCCTGCTCTCCGCATCCTCCGTCATGTTCGGTTCGGCCTTCGCTCCCATGCTGCCCTGCAGCATAAGGGTGAATGCCGTATAAAAGTCTATCGTGGATCGTCTGAATTGCGCGGACAACCTCGACCGCCCCGGCGATGGGGCGGTCGAGATCCGGTCTCAGCGCCCGGCGAAGCGGGCCGGCCCGGTGACGGAGGGCGACGGCGCGGCCGAGTTGGTGTTCTCCTTGTAGATCGGCACGATGACGCGCAGCCAGCCGCGGGTCTCGTGGCCGCCGTAATTGCGTTCGACCACGTCGCGGGTGACGTAGGCCTGAAGGTTCACCGGGCCGAAATTGTACCCGACGAGGCCGCCGACGGCGAACTGGCCCTGGCGGCGGTAGCCCGGGAACCGCGTCGGCAGATCCATCGACCCGAAGGCGACGGGGCCGATCTCCCACTTGCCGAACTTCTTCGTCGCCGTGAGATCGAGGTTGAGATAGTCGGGATAGACCGTGCCCTGCGGCGAGATCGGGTCGATGTAGATGCCGTAAAGGAGGTTCGCCGTGAGGTTCAGGCCGTTGCCCGAATAGGTGGCGGCGAAGCGGTGGCTGAGCGAGGCGTTCTGGATCACGAACCGGGTCTCGACGGGATGGTAGCCGCCGAACAGGTAGCTCACGCCGAAATTCTCACCGATCTTCCAGGCGAGCTGCGCGGCCATGAGGGGCACGCCGATGCCGCTCTGATAGGGTGCGCCGCGCACGCTCGACGCCACCACGGGCTGGGTGGTGGCGAGGTTGAGGCGGGCGCCGAACAGGGTCCAGGGCGTCGCCCACAGGAAGGTCGGCAGGTTGATGTTGGATTCGGAGCCGAAGGGCTGCGTGTCCCGCACGCCGAAGCTCGAGGTGTTCACGAAGTAGAGGCCCACGGGGAGCTGCGCCCCCACCGGCAGGCCGACGGTCTGGCCCGGTTGCGCCGCCGAGGCGGCCATCGCTTGACCGGAGAAGAGGCTGGCGGCGCCCGCGAGAAGTACCGTTCCGAACCGGCAGGCCGTCGTCAGGGATCGTCCGTTCATGCGTCGCCCTCGAGGGCCGTCCGTGGCACGGAGTGCGCCACGGCCGAACCAGCCCTCGAAGGGTGGACGGATCGGCGCCCCGGTCTCGTCCCGGGGCACGGTCTCGAAGGCGGAGGCTGTCGCATAAGTGTCACACTCTCCGGAGGGGGGACGGAGGCGGGCTCAGAGAAAGCGCAGATTGCTCCGCGTGAGTTGGTCGATGGAGGCGCAGCCCATCAGCCGCATGTCGCGCTCGATCTCGGCCTGCATGAGCTGGAGCGCGCGCTCGACCCCGGGCTGACCGGCCGCCGCGAGGGGGAACAGGTAATAGCGGCCGAGGCCGACGGCCTTCGCCCCGAGGGACAGGGCCTTCAGCACCTGGGTGCCGCGCTGGACGCCGCCATCCATGATGACGTCGATCCGGTCGCCGACGGCATCGACGATCTCGGCGAGCTGGTCGAAGGCCGAGCGTGATCCGTCGAGCTGCCGGCCGCCGTGGTTCGACAGGATGATGCCGGTGCAGCCGATCTCGACGGCGCGCTTGGCATCCTCCACCGACATCACGCCCTTCAGGCAGAACTGGCCGTTCCACTCCCGCACCATCGCGGCGACGTCGTCCCAGTTCAGGCTCGGATCGAGCATCTCGGTGAAGTAGCGGCTGATGGAGAGGGCGCCCCCGCCCATGTCGACATGGCCGTCGAGCTGCGGCAGCTTGAAGCCCTCGTGGGTCATGTAGTTGATCCCCCAGGCGGGCTTCATGGCGAACTGAAGCATGCCCCCGAGGGTGAGCCGGAACGGAATCGAGAAGCCCGTGCGCTTGTCGCGCTCGCGGTTGCCGCCCGTGATGCTGTCGACGGTGAGCATCATGACCTCGATGCCGGCGAGCTTGGCCCGGTTCATCATGGCGCGGTTCAGGCCGCGATCCTTGTGGAAATAGAACTGATAGACCTGCGGCCCGCCGCTGATCTGGCGCGCTTCCTCCAGGCTCACCGTCCCGAGGGACGACACGCCGAACATCGTGCCGAACTTGCCGGCGGCGGCGGCGACGGCCCGCTCGCCGTCGTGGTGGAACAGGCGCTGCAGGGCGGTGGGCGAGCAATAGACCGGCATGGCGAGCGTCTGGCCCATGATCGTCACCGACATGTCGATGTCCTTGACGCCGCGCAGGACGTTGGGGACGAGATGACAGGTGTCGAAGGCGCTGGTGTTGCGCCGATAGGTCACTTCATCGTCGGCGGCGCCGTCGATGTAGTCGAAGATCGGTCCCGGCAGGCGGCTCTTCGCCATGCGGCGGAAATCGTGGAAGCTGTGACAATCTTTAAGTCGCATCGTGTGTCTCCGCCGACGCCGGACGCCGAGCCCAGGCCGGATTGAACCGAAGAGCTCGGGGCTTCCGAAGAGGCCCCAAGCGAGCAGTCTCGCGGACGTTGTCCATCATCCCGGGATCACGGAAGACGCCCTATCTCGTTGGTGAACCGCCTTGTCTTTCGCCGAACCGGCCTCCGTCCCGGCGCACGATGCCCTAATGCGCGAGGGCCGGCACCGTCGCGCCCGGAACCATGGCGGTGAAGGGTGGGACATACGCCTGCAGCATCACCAGAACACCGACGAGGCAGGCCAGCGCGATGGAGTGGAAGAAGACATAGCGCAGGATCTTGGCCTCGCCGCCGTACCACTGCGTCGCGGTGGAGGCCACGACGATGGACTGGGCGTCGATCATCTTACCCATGACGCCACCGGACGAATTGGATGCCGCCATGAGGGTCGGGGACAGGCCGAGTTGCTCGGCGGTGATCTTCTGCAATCCGCCGAACAGGACGTTCGAGGCCGTATCCGACCCCGTGAGGGCGACGCCGAGCCAGCCCAGCATGGCGCCGAAGAAGGGGTAGATCCACCCGGTCTGGGCGAAGGCCAGCCCCAGGGTCGCGTCGGTGCCCGAATATTTCGTGACGTAGCCGAGCGCCAGCATCGCCGAGATCGTCAGCAGGGAGTAGCGCACGATGTAGGCGGTGCGGCCGTATTCACGCAGCAGCTTGAGCGGGCCGAAGCCGAGGATCAGGCCGCCGAGGATCGCCGACAGCAGAATCCCGGTGCCCGTCGCCGAGAGCAGGTTGAGGGTGTAGATCGCGGCTTCGTTGTGCGCCGCGGCGACGACGGGGGGCATCTTGACGACGAGGCCGTGGAGATACGGCACCGGCATCCGCCAGACCCAGAGGGCATCGAGCCAGGCGCGGAACTGCGGCGTCCCCCAGGCGAACACGAACACGGAGAGGATCAGCCAGGGCAGCCACGCCTTGAAGACGGTGCCGGCGCTGTGGCTGTGCCGGGCCGCCGGGGCCACCGGCTGCGCGCCGCCATCCGTCGCGCTCCAGATCCGGGCCGGCTGCCAGACGCGCAGGAAGCCCGCCAAAGCCGCCATCGAGCAGATCGCCGCGACCACGTCCACGAGCCAGGGTCCGTGGAAGTTGGACACGAGGTACTGGGGCACCGCGAAGGCGAGACCGGCCACCAGCAAAGCCGGCCAGACCTCCATCATGCCCCTGCGCCCCGCGAAGGCCCAGATCAGCCAGAACGGCACGAGGAGCGAGAAGAACGGGAGCTGGCGCCCGATCATGCCGGACAGGTCCATGAGATCGAGCCCCGTCACCGCCGACAGGGCGATGACGGGGGCGCCCAGCGCCCCGTAGGCCACGGGCGCGGTGTTGGCGATCAGGGACAGGCCGGCGGCGGCCAGCGGCGTGAAGCCGAGGCCCATCAGCATGGCGGCGGTGACGGCGACGGGGGTTCCGAACCCGGCCGCGCCCTCGAAGAACGCCCCGAACGAGAAGGCGATGAACAGGAGCTGGAGCCGGCGATCCGGCGTGATCCCGGCGATGGAGTCGCGCAGGATATCGAATTGTCCGGTCTTCTCCGTGAGGCGATAGAGGAAGATGACGTTCAGGATGATCCAGCCGATGGGCAGGAGCCCGAAGGCCGCGCCGTAGGCGGCCGTGGCGCCGGCCATCTGGGCCGGCATTCCGAATCCGAAGACCGCCACCGCCAGAGCCACGCCGAGGCCGAGCAGGGCGGCGGTGTGCGCCTTCAGATGGGCGAGACCGATGCCGCCGAGCAGCACCGCGATGGGCAGGGCGGCGAGGGCCGTCGACCACACCGCGTTTCCGAATGGATCATAGACCTGGTTCCAACTCACGGCGTCTCTCCCCCCTCGATCGATCTGTTTCGCCCCACGCACCGGACAGCCTCCCGCATTGTCCGGTGCGCGGGGCGTCCGCGCGCAGGAGGGAGGGGGTTCGGAACCGATGAGGCAGCGTGCTCTGGTTCTCGATTGGACCAGATGCAATATAATGGTAAAATGATTTTACCAGACGGGTCAACTGGCAATATGAGTTGACCGGGTTATAGTCGGGGTGCCGGTCCCGCGCGGGCGGCGGCCGGAGGGAGTGCGTGATGGATCAGGACGCGATCAAGGGCGGGAGCGTTGCCGAGGGCACCGCGCGCCATTTGAAGGATCTCATCGTCGAGGGCGCCCTCAACCCCGGCGATCTTCTCCTGCCCGAGCGCGATCTGGCCCTCAGGCTCAACGTCTCGCGCCCGACCCTGCGGCAGGGCATCAAGATCCTGGAGGAGGAGGGGCTCATCGTGTCCACACCCGCCGGCCGGTCCGTGGCGTCCCTCGGATGCGAGATCAGCGATCCCCTGATCGCCCTCATCGCGTCCCACGCGGACGTGGTCGACGACTACCTCGAATTCCGGGCGACGACGGAGCGGATGGCCGCGCGCCTCGCGGCGGAACGGGCGAACGCGGTGGATCGCGAACGGCTGACCGAATGCATGGACCGGATCGACCGCGCCCACGCCGACGGCGTGCAGCGCGACGAGGCCGATGCCGATGTCGACCTGCACATCGCCGTCTACGAGGCGAGCCACAACCTCGTCGTCCTGCACACCATGCGGGCCTTGTCGGGCATGTTGCGTCAGGGCGTCATCGAGAATCGCGAGAAGCTGTTCCTACGGCCCGAGACGCGGGACCGCCTGCGCGAACAGCATCGTGCCATCTATGAGAACGTCATGGCCGGGCGCGTGGACGCGGCGGGCGAGGCCGCCGAATCGCATATCCACTACACCCATCAGGCCCTGAAGGAGATCACGGAAGCCGAGGGAAGGCTTCAAGTCTCGCTTCGGCGCCTGAGCGGCGGGGGCGTTTCGAACAGCCGGAAAACGAAGGGCTGAGAGCCCCGTCGACGCTCGATCCGTTCGGTCCCTATCGAGCGCGGGTCTCCTCTCCTGGGAGGAGAGGGACAGGGTGAGGTGTGTGCCTCCTTTGGAGGGAACGACCCCTCACCCTGTCCCTCTCGTTTCCGTCCGCGAGGTGAGGGCCTTCGCGACAGGCGCGGGCCGATCAATACCCCAACGCGCAGCCATCCTTGCGGAAATCGGACCCCGCCGTGAGGGTGCCGGTGGCCTGATCGATCCAGATCACCTGTCCGCCCCCGATGGGACCCGGCGCCGGACGGACGGGATGGCCGCGGGCGGCGAGGGCTTCCGCCAGCCCGGGCGAAAAACCCGGTTCGAGTTCGAGGCCGCCGCCATAGGCGAAGCTGCGGGGTGCATCCAGTGCCTCCTGCACGTCGAGCCCCCGGTCGAGGAGGCCGGTGAGGAGTTCGACATGGCCCATGGCCTGATAATGCCCGCCCATGACGCCGAACGGCGCCACCGCCCGGCCGTCGCGCATGAGCATGCCGGGGATGATGGTGTGCATGGGCCGCTTCCTCGGCCCGATGGTGTTGGGGTGTCCGGGCTCGACCCGGAAGGAGATGCCGCGATTGTGCAGGAGCACGCCGCTCTCCGGCGCGGTGATGCCGCTGCCGAAGGGCTGGAAGATCGAATTGATGAGGGACACGGCGTTGCCGTCGCGGTCGACGACGCAGAGATAGACCGTGTCCGTGTGGGCGATCTCCGGCCAGATCACCGGCGCCTGGGCGCGGCCCATGTCGATGGCGCCCCGCGCCCGGACGTGCCACGCCTGCGACAGCAGGTGGTCCACCGGCACGGAGGCCAGCACCGGATCGGCGAACAGGGCATCGCGGTGGTGATAGACCTGCTTGCACGCCTCCGCGAAGAGGTGGACCCGGTCGAGGTCCGACAGGGCGCCCACATCGTCGGGCTTGAGCATGTTGAGCATCATCAGGACGGCGAGGCCCTGGCCGCTCGGCGGACACTCGTAGACGTCGTACCCACGGTAACGCGTGGTGATGGGGGTCACCCATTCGGGCGCGGCCCCGGCGAAATCCTCCAGGGTGTGGAGACCGCCCCGCGCCCGCAGGGTCTCGACCATGTCGCGGGCCACCGGTCCCTCGTAGAAGCCGCGCGGGCCTTCCTCGGCGATCCGCCGCAGGGTGGCGGCGAGCCTCGGATTCGCCATCCGGGCGCCCGCCGCCGGGGCGGTGCCGCCGGGCAGGAAGAGCGCGGCCGAGGCGGGATCGCCCGCGACCCGCGCGGCGTTGCGCCCCCAGTCGAAGGCGACGCGGGGCTGCACCCGGTAGCCGTCTTCCGCGTAGGCGATGGCCGGGCGCAGGAGGTCCGCGAGGGGTTTCGTGCCGTGGTCGGCCAGGAGCCGGTCCCAGGCGGCGACGGCGCCCGGCACGGTCACGGCGTGCGGCGAGGTCGGCTCGATGGTGAGGCCGCGTTCGAGATACCAGGCGTCGTGCGCCGCCGCCGGGCTGCGGCCCGAGCCGTTGAGGGCACGGGGAACGGCGGCGCCCTTCGGCGCGACGAGGGCGAAGCAGTCGCCGCCGAGTCCGGTCATCAGGGGATCGACCACACCCTGCACCGCCACCGCCGCGATGGCGGCATCCACGGCGTTGCCGCCATCGCGCAGGACCTCGATGGCCGCCAGCGAGGCGAGGGGGTGCGAGGTCGCCACGGCGGCGGTGCCGGCCTGGAGGGCCGAGCGACCGGGCTTCGAGAAGTCCCTCATGGTGTCGTCTCGTGGCGGTGCCCTTCGGGGCCGGACAGACGATTCACCGCAGCCTCGGCGGCCAGCCCGATGACGGTGCCGGCCACGACATCGGACGGGTAATGCGCCCCGCGCAACACCTGCGCCGCCACGATCAGGCCCGCCCCGACCCCGGCCGCGACCTTGTAATCCGGGCAGGCCCGGCCGACGGCCCGCGCCACGGCGACGCTGACGGCGGCATGTCCCGACGGGAAGGACTGGCGCGGCCCGTCATTCGGGCCGAACCATCCGCGCTCGTAACGGCCCGTCTCCATGACCACGTTCGGCCGGCTGCGGTGGACGAAGCGTTTCACCGTGGTCTTGATCAGGCTCGCGAGCAGGCCGGCCCCGAGCATGTGTCGCCCCAGGGCGATCGTCCGGGCGTCGCGGCGCACGGCCCCCACCGCCAGGGTCGCGGCCGAGGCGGCGACCAGCATCTCCCACGCACCGACCTCGCTCAACGCTCCGACGACCCGCACGGCCGGCGTGTCCTTGTGGCGCGCGAGACCGATGCCGAGGGCGATGTCGGCGGCCTCGCCCGGCAGATGACCGGATTCGGCGATGAGATTCGGGTTGGGGGACGGCGCAAGCATGGCCGTTCAACGCGGCTGAGGCGTAAGCGTTCGATCCGGACCGGCGCGGGCGTGAATGCGCCGGCGCGCGCCGCCCCTGGGCGATCCGCGCGGGCCGTCCCACCGGCGTGTGCGCCGTCCCACGCCGCAGCGCGTGCGCCGGAGACTTCCCTGCCACAATCGCCGGAAAAACGGCCATTCCGGAGCCGGTCGCCTTGGAGTTGACACCGTCCGATGGCCGAGCGTTGCCGACGGGGCCGGCGCGGCCCGTAAACGCCGTGGCGCCATGTCCACGGTCGTCGAGGAGTTCGGAATGTCGAGACGCGGTTCCTTCAAGTCTTCCACAGCGGCCTGTGTCGTGTTTCTGCTCGGTCTGGCCGGTCAAGTCGAGGCGGCGACCTGCGGGAACACCGCATCGGGCTTCGAAGCCTGGAAGCGTGACTTCGCCGAAGAAGCTCGCGGCAAAGCGAGCGCCGAAAGTCTCGCGGCCCTGATGGCGACATCTTATTCGACCGCGACCATTTCCGCCGACCGTGGTCAGAAGAGCTTCAAGCTGAGCCTCGACCAGTTCCTGGCCAAGCGCGGCGGCCCCACCATCGTGTCGCGCGGTCGCGCCCTGAAGCAGCAGAACGCCGCCCTGTTCGCCTCCATCGAGCAGCGCTACGGCGTGCCGGCCGGGCCGCTCCTGGCGATCTGGGGCATGGAGACCGGCTTCGGTGCCGTGCGTGGCAACGTCAATACCCTCTCGGCCGTGGCCACGCTCGCCTACGATTGCCGGCGTTCGGCCTTCTTCACCGATCAGCTCAATGCCGCCCTGACGCTGGTGGATCGGGGTATCCTCACCTCCGCCACCCGGGGCGCCGCCCACGGAGAGGTCGGCCACACCCAGTTCCTGCCCAAGAGCGTCCTGAACTACGGCACCGGCGGAAGCCTCGACAGCGCTCCCAATGCCCTCAACGCGACGGCCAACTTCCTGAAGGCCCATGGCTGGCAGCGCGGCGCCGGCTATCAGCCGGGCGAGCCGAACTTCGCGGCGATCCAGGGGTGGAACGCCGCCACGGTCTATCAGAAGGCGATCGCCTTGCTGGGAAGCCGTATCGACGGTCAGTAATCTTGGCACCCACAGGCTCCGCTCGCTCGGAGCCTGTGGGTGACGTCAGGCCGCTGTCGGCTCCCATCCGATCGATCGGCGAAGGAAACCAAGGCCGAGGGCCATGAAGGTTGCAGCCTGGGTGCTGTCGTTACCGTAACCATGACCGCCTGCCGCCGGCTCGTAGAAGGCGGCATCGTAACCGAGCGCCTGAAGTTTCGCCGCCATCTTGCGAGCGTGACCCGGATGGACCCGGTCATCTCGTCGGCTCGTAGCGATGAGAATCGGCGGATAGGACCGGCCAGCTTCCACATTGTGATAAGCAGAGATTCTGGACAGGAATGCCCAATCGTCCGGATCATCCGGGTCACCGTATTCGGCGATCCAGCTCGCCCCGGCCAGGAGCTTGGTATAGCGCCGCATGTCGATGAGCGGAATCGTGCAGAACAGGGCGCCGAAACGTCCGGGGTAGCGCGTGAGCATATTGGCGATGAGGAGCCCACCATTCGATCCGCCTTCGGCGGCGATACGGTCCGCACGGGTTACGCCACGCGCTACGAGATCGGCGGCCACCGCCGCGAAATCGTCGTGGGCGAGCGCTTTGCCTTCGCGTCGCCCAGCCTCGTGCCACGCCGTGCCGAACTCACCGCCGCCACGGATATTGGCGACGACGCTGGTTCCGCCGGGCTCGAGCCACAGCTTGCCCATCACCGCCTGATAGGTCGGTAGAACCGATACCTTGAAGCCACCGTAAGCCGTCAGGTGCACGGGCGCATCGCCGCTTTCGCCGACGGGGCCGGTTTGTATATAGGGAATGCGCGTTCCATCGACCGAGACTGCCTCGTGCCGCGTTACCCGTAAGCCGGCCGCGTCGAAGGTTGCGGGCGTCGTACGAAGCACCGTCGGCTTCGAAAGCGAGGGCGGAATCGTCAGCAGGGTCGGAGGCGTTACCGGATCTTGGACGAGCGCGCTCAGTTCACCATCGGCCACGTCCGAATCGGCATCGAGGGGCCACACCGATACGGTGCCGATATCGGGGAGACCGGGGAGGTGACGGTATGTCCATCCCGCCGAGCTCGCTTCGCAAACTCCGAAATTTGGCCTGAGATTGTCGAGGGCGCCGATGACGAGACGATCGTTCGACCAGAAGACATCCTGAAGCGCACGTCGTGCGCTGGGCTCCCAAACCACGGCGAAATCACGGCTCCCTGCCAGGAAGTCCCCTAGCTTGATGACCAGGACCGTATCGGGCGCGTGCGTGCGGCCCCCGACGTGCCAAGTTGTCCGAGGTTGGACGGCGAGTCCATCACGATGCAGCTGAATTTCAGCATCGGACGGAATGTCGAGGCAAGTGCTCACGCCCGAGCGGTCCGCCAGATGAAGGGATCCATCGAAGAAGCCGGTGCGCTCCGCAATGACGATCCGTTCCTCACCCCCCCGTCGTTCGACCTCGGCCCAGACGCCCATATTGTTCGCCGACGTCTCGAACAGCATCCGCGCGTCGTGGAGCTCTGTCCCCCGTGACCAGACGCGGACGGTCCGGGGATACCCAGCGCGGGTGGCCATGCCGTCACCCAGCGCGCTCGATACGAGCAAGGTGTCGCGGTCGAGCCAGGTTGCCGCTCCTTTGGCCTCCGGCAGAATGAAGCCATCGCCGATGAAGTGGCGCTCGATCAGGTCAAATTCTCGAAGGACCGTGGCATCGCCGCCGCCACGACTGAGCTTCACGAGCGCCCGATCCTCGATGGCGTCGAGGAGATCGGCGCCGCCCCAGACCCAATCCTCGCCCTCCTCAGTTGCGAGGGCGTCGAGGTCGAGAAGAACGTCCCAGGCCGGCACTCCGGCCCGGTAATCGGCTTCGGAAGCCCGCCGCCAGAGGCCGCGCGGATGATCGGCGTCTTTCCAGAAATTGTAGAATAAGGTTCCTCGCCGCCGCACCATCGCAATGCGATCCGGCCGGTCCATGAGGTGTCGCGCGGTGTCGCGGTCACGCACGAACCGGTCCCCTGCCGAGATGGCCAGGGTGCGCTTGTTCTGATCCGTCACCCAGGCCAAGGCCGTTTCGCCATCGATTTCTTCCAGCCAGAGATACGGGTCATCGTCCGGATGGTCGCGAGTCGGGCGTAGGTCCGTGGAACGATCGATTGCGTGCGTCATGAGTGCAGTTTAGGCGATCTCGGTTCGTGAGGCATGCCCCTCCTTCAGTGCGGCCGTCCAGGCCCACACCGAAAGGCCTCGTCAATACGTCCACACGAAAGAGTGCATGCAGCCAGGGGTCGCGGACCCGTAGAGCTTGAAGCCAAGGCGAAGCGCGCGATGTCGGCGTCATGCCGAATCCTCCCGCTCCCTCTCCCACCTTGTTCTGCCTTCACTTCCTCGGCGGCTCCGCCCGCGAGTGGGGGGTTGTACAGCGCCTTCTCGGCCCGACTGTAATCGCCGTTCCATTCAATCTACCCGGGTTCGGAAGTGCCGTGGACAACCCACGTACCTCCATCGAGGGGATGGTTGAGTTCATCGCTGATCAGATTGCCGCGCTGTCGCCGCCGCAATGGTGGATCGCCGGGCACAGCATGGGCGCGAAGGTGGCGCTCGCCATCGCTCGCCGGGCCGAGGATGGTGACCGCAAACTCCAGGGATTTGAGGGCCTTGTCCTTCTCGCTGGGTCGCCGCCAAGTCCCGAGCCCATGTCCGATGACAAGCGACGGGACATGGTGACTTGGATTTCAGCCGACGCGGAAACCCGCATCCGCAAGGCTGGCGAGTTCATAGACCAGAATACGGGCGCACCGTTGAGTCCAGACGTGAAGGCGGAGGCCGTCGCCGATGTTCTGCGGGCAGACCCGAAGGCTTGGATCGCTTGGCTGGAGGCCGGCAGCCGCGAGAACTGGCGCCAGCGAATCGGCGTCCTGCACGCCCCGGCCCTTGTTCTCAGTGGATCGCGGGATGCCGATTTGGGACCCGCCGCGCAGGTTTGCCTGATGCTACCCCACCTCGCCAACGCTTGGCATGCCGTGCTCGAGGGGGCGGGCCACCTTCTCCCGATCGAGTGCCCCGAGGCGGTGGCGAATCTCATCCGCGAAAAGGTCGCCCGGCCTCTCGGCGATCCGAAGAATGATGGTCCCGTGCCCCAAACCTATGACGCCCTCATCGGATCGTCTCGGGTGAACACGCGCCTTCGCGACGCTCTGCGTGCGCGCGCGGATTTGCCGGGACGAGGGTATCGTCCACGCGTCCTCGACCCCGTGGAACTTTCGATCCTCAGGGCATTGGTCGATCGAATTCTTCCGGGGGAAACGGGCTCTCTTCAGGACATCGGGGCGCGGATCGAGATGCGCTTGGCCGAGGGGGCCGGCGACGGCTGGCGCTTTGCCGACCTTCCACCGGACGTGGAGGCCTATTCTACGGCCCTAAGCATGGTCGATGCCTCAGCCCGTTCGGCCCACGAGGTGGGTTTCGTTGCCCTGGCGGATGAGACGAAGGACGCGCTCATCGCATCACTTTCGGCCGGCCGGCTTCCAAATACCGAGGGGGCCTTCGATGATGGGCAGATGGCGAAATGGTTTGAGGATCTGCGAAGCGACGTCGTGCGGATCTATCTCGCCCATCCGGTTTCCCTCGCACGCCTCGGCTTCAGCGGCATCGGTGCTGGGGGAGACGATATAGCTGATCTGAAAGGATTTTCTGAAATGCGGATCGGCATCCGTGAGTCCTGGGAACCGGCCGCCGATCGGGAGATCGTCCGATGAACCTCGACGCCATGCACCGTTATTCGCTCGACGAGGTCGTCGACGCCGTGGTGATTGGGACGGGGGCCGGCGGGGCACCACTCCTCGCGCGCTTGGCCGCCGCAGGCTTGAAAGTGGTCGCCCTGGAGGCCGGCCCCAACTTCGATCCGGCACGCTTCGCCTTCGACGAAACCCTGGCCGACGAAATCTATTGGACCGAGGAGCGCCTGAGCGGTGGGACGACGCCGGAGGCGTTCGGGGGCAACAACAGTGGCACCGGGGTCGGTGGTTCGACCTTGCATTGGGGGGCGTTCATTCCCCGGGCCGACCAGAGGGATCTGCGGCTGCAGACGGAAACGGGGGAGGGGGTCGATTGGCCCCTGGATTACGATGATCTGAAGCCATTTTACGAGCGTGTAGAACGGTTTATCGGTGCCTCGGGCCCGAGCGCCTATCCGTGGGACTCACAGCGTCGCTATCCGCTGCCGCCGGTGTCGCGCAATGGTCCGGCACAGATCATGGCGCGGGCTTGCGAGGGATTGGGGATTCGCAGCGCCGATGCCCCCGTGGCGGCGGTCTCGCATGACTTCGAACAGCCGGGCGGGGGCACGCGAAAGGCCTGCATCAATTGCGGTTTTTGCCACCAGGGTTGCCGCAACGGCGCCAAGGCCAGCATGGACGTGACTTACCTGCCCTTGGCCCTCGCGCACGGGGCCGAGATCCGTCCCATGTGCCGCGCCCATGGGACGGCGCGTGACGGAATGGGACGGATCACCGCCGTCACATACCGGCAGGGTGGGACGGAGCATCGCCAGCGATGCGCCGCCGTGTTCCTGTGTGCCGGCGCCGTCGAAACGCCGCGTCTCCTGCTCCATCTCGGCCTCGCCAACGGCAGCGGTCAGGTCGGCCGCAATTACATGGGGCACGTCGCGACGCAGGTGTGGGGAACCTTCGACGCCGAGATCCGCATGAACCGGGGCTACCCGTCTTCACTCATCAGCGAGGACATGGTGCGGCCGGCCGATGCGGACTTCGCCGGCGGGTACCTGATGCAGAGTCTCGGCGTTCTGCCGCTGACCTTCGGCAACACGGTGGCGCGGAGCCGGGGCCTGTGGGGGCGACCGCTGGTCGATTACCTCGATCGCTACAATCACCTGGCGGGAATCGGCATCAACGGCGAGACCCTGCCGTGCGACGCCAACGTGCTGACGCTGTCCGACGAAGTCGACGCCTTCGGGGTACCCAAGGCCCGGATCAGCTTCGGCTACGGCACCAACGAGAACCGCCTCAACGACCACGCGATTCGAACGATGAAAGCCATCTGGGAAGCCGCCGGGGCGACGGACATCTGGGTGGCCCAGCGGGTGGCGCATACCCTCGGCACCTGCCGGATGGGTCGGGACGGCGACAGCGCCGTGGTCGATCCGTTCGGACGCAGCTTCGAGGTCCCGAATCTCTGGATCAGCGACGGATCGACCTTCCCGAGTTCGCTGGCGGCGAATCCGGCCCTGACCATCATGGCCCTGAGCCTGCGCACCGCCGAAGCGTTCCTGAAGAGCCGTTAGGGCCTGTCGTCGCTTGAACGGATTGGCGCGTTTTGCGTTTTCGTCTCTCTAATTGCGGGAGGGACGATGCTGAGCGACGCGCAATGGTCT
>NZ_FOPM01000073.1 GCF_900113485.1 Methylobacterium gossipiicola | reverse complement strand
CGGGTACGCTCGGCGGCTTCGGCACGATCCACCTCGGCCTTGGCCGCATCGCGCTGCGCGCGCAGCGGGTCGAGAAACCCAGGCGAAGCGCCGTTCTTCTCCGCCGTCGCGACCCGCAGGTTCAGGTCCGCCAAGACGCTCTGAGGCGTCGTCACCGACGCCCCGACCGCGCGCTTGATGCTCTCCCAGGCTTTATCGGCCGTGCCGCTGACGAAGTTCCAGGCGTTGCCCCACTTCGTGGTCGCCGCGGCGTTGGCGTCGATCTGCGTCTTCAGCGCCTCCGCGAGGGCCGTCTGCGCCGCGGTCTTGTCGCCCTGCTCGGCCAGGGTGACGATGTACTGCCGGGTTCGGTCATCGAGGCCGCCGAGCTTGCTCCCGAGATCGTCGGCACCCTTGGCCGGATCGGCGAACATGCGGGCCAGCTCTGCGGTGGCCGTGGGCACGTCCGAGCCGATGATCCTGGCGTAATCCGAGGTTTTCGAGATCAGGGTGTCGAACACCGGGCCGGCGATCTCTCCCGTCGAGGCGAAGCCCGCCGCGATCTCGCGCGCGGTGGAGGTCGAGACCTTCCCGGCCTCGGCCGTCCGGCTCGCGAGGGTGTCGAGCTGCGACAGCGACAGATCGGTGGAGCGGCCGGTGGTCTTGAGCGAGCGGGACAGCGTTTCCTGATCCCTGGCGTATTGCGACGACGCCAGGGCGAACACGCCGGCCGCCGCGACGACGGCCGCCCCCGCGACCGTGAACGGCGTCACCAGGCTCTTGGCGCTCTCCGCCAGCTGACCCAGGCCCGCCTTCAGTCCGCCCTCGCGGTCGGCCAGCTGCTGCAGGACCTGCGGCCCCTGCTGGAAGGCCACGGTGGTGAGGCCGGCGCCGGAGCCGAGCGACGAGGCGACGTCGAAGCCCTGGTACTTGATGAACTGCTTGTCGTAGGTGCTGAGCCCGCGCCGATCCGGATCGTTGTCGTTGGTGCTGCCATACTTGGCCGCCGCGAGGCCGCGCAGGCGATCGGCCTCGGCCGCGTCGAAGTAGCCGCCCGACACGCCCCGGCCGATCCGGTCCTCGGCGGCCCCGAGTTGCTTCGTCTTGCGGTACTCCTCGTCGAGCTGCGAGCGCAGGCGCTCGATCTCCCGGCTCGTCGCGGGGCTGGGGGCGGA
>NZ_FOPM01000027.1 GCF_900113485.1 Methylobacterium gossipiicola | reverse complement strand
CTGCCCCATGCGGTTCCGTTGCTCGATGGGCTGCCCGGCGTGCCCAAGTGGGTCGTGGGCGACCGTGGCTACACCAGCCACGCCTTTCGCGACCACATCTGGACCATGGGCGCACGGCCTGCGATCCCGCCCCAGCGCCATGAGGCGCCCGTCGCCTGCCCGGACTGGATCTACAATAACCGCAACCAGGTCGAGCGCCTATGGGCCAGGCTCAAGGAGTGGCGGGCCATCGCCACGCGCTACGAAAAGACCGCCGCCAGCTTCACCGGCGTCCTCTGCCTCGCAGCCGCCCTCGATTGGCTCAAGCGATGACACGCCCTAATGGGCCTTCACCGGACCATTGACCCCCATTGGGTTGGCTGGCTGGCATACGTGGCTGACTCCGATCGAACTTTAGAGCTAGGATGAACTTCCGGAGCGCTAGATCTAGCTTTGCGCTGCTGAGATCAGCTCGAAAGCGAAGAAGCGTCATCCGATCCACAAGAGCACCCCCGGGCAGTTTTAAAGAATTTTATCCTATGCGCACATCGCGCAAAAATCAAGAATAAAAGCCTATAACGGTCGGGGCAAGAAAGCTGCTCTGGAGCCAGAGTCGCGAATTTCCGAGAGGAGCCGCTGCAGCGCAGCTATGCGTTGGGAGCCGGAACACCTCCATCAAGCGAGCGTTTCCGCCGGCAAACTCATTCACCACACGCGCCTCCACGGCGCGTCGAGGAGATTTTCCGGATGATCAACGCCAAGCTTCTGGCCGCCGTCGGCCTCACCGTCGCCGTCCTCTCGACCCCGGCCCTCGCGCAGGAGCCCCTGGCCGTCCGCGTCGCGCCGCAATACGACGGGAACTCGCCCGCAGCCCGTGACACCTCGGCGTTCCGCTCCGCCGCCCTGAAGTCGGATGCGGTCAGCATCGAGTCGAGCCGCATCGCCCTGGAGCGCTCGCGCAACCCAAACGTACGCAACTACGCCCAGCACGTCATCGCCGAGCGTGAGGCCACCACCAAGGCGCTGCTGCCCGAGGGCACGTCGCTCACCGCCGGCGGCACTGTGGTGTCGGACAGCCAGCCCTTCGAGACCCGCCTCGACAACCCCGTCGGCGTGATCCTCGCGCCCGTGACCATCTCGGCCGGCATCGCCCAGAAGGTGGTGGGCGGCGTGCTCGGCGGCGTCGGCCTCGTCGACAACAGCCCCGGTGAGCCCGGCCGTCGCGTCGCCATCGGCCCCGAGGGTCAGGCCCGCATCGACGCCCTCAAGAACGCCCGCTCCGCCCGCGAGTTCGACCGCACCTACGCCCTCCAGCAGGCCCGTTCGGATGCCCGGACGCTCGGTCTCTACGAGGCCTATGCCCGCAACGGCGACAGCGCCCAGGGTCGCGAGTTCGCCAATCAGGCGCTGCCTTACATCGCCAACCAGCACGGCCACTCGGCCGTCCTCGCCGATCGTCTCGGCGGCTGATCAAGCCGCTGTTGGTTGAAACGGAAAGGGCCGCCCCTCTGGGGGCGGCCCTTTGTCGTTCACCACCCCTGTCATTCCGGGTTCCGCTTCGCGGCCCCGGTCACCCACCTCACCCTGTCCCTCTCCTTTCCGGAGAGGGGACCCGCGATTTCCAGGGACCAAAAGGATCGGCCGGAAACCATATCAGATGGCCGCTGCCGGATCGCCGCCGAGGGGATTGCCGTCGTCCTCGTTGCGGGTGTCGCGGGGGCGGCGGCGAGCGCCGCGGTTGAAGAACGAGCGACCCAAGGCCCGGAGCGGCGCCGTGAGGCGGCGGGCGTCGTCGGCGCGTTCCATGAAGCGTTCGCCGTTGCGGATCTCCTTGTCGAGCCGCGCCATGGTGCGGGCCAAAGCCGGATCGTCGTCATCGAGCCAGACCTCGACGGTGCGGGCGAAGGCGATGACCACGCCTTGGACTTTCAGCCGCCCGAGCGGACCCTCGGTGTCGATGCCGGCCGCCGCCAGCATGAAGCGGTGGGAGTTCAGTGCCACCCCGTTGAGCGCCAGCATCGACAGGGGATCGCCGCGCAGGGCCGGGGCGATCCGCCGAAGCGCCTCCTTGTACGGCGTCATGGCGTCGAGGCGGCGCATGAGCACGTCGAACAGGCGCTCGCGGGTCGGCTCGTCGGCGAGGTCGCTGCCGTCGCCTTCCAGCACCTTGCGGTCGATGATCCGCGCGAGCCCGCCCAAAACGGCACCCTTCGACGGGAACAGGTCGCGGAATTCGGCGAGGCTCAGGCCCGCCTCACGGGCGATGTCGCCGATCTCGATGTCGTTCCAGGGCTGCTCGGCGGCGAGCCGCATCAGCGCCTCGACGGCGGCCTCGCGGGGGGAAAGTCTTGGCGCCGTCACGGCGACCTCGGTTCCGGTGGTGTCCTGGGCGGAGGAATTGGGCATGGGCGGTCCTTCGGCTGCGATCCTCGTCCGTCCCTCCCATGTAGGGTGAACCGGCCGGGGTCGTTAGGGCGAAGTGGCTACCCGGACAATTCGCCCGCCCGATGGCGCGCCGCCGTCACCGCTTCCCGCATGAGGTCGGGCAGGCCGCCGTCGCGCCTGAGCACCGCGAGGGCCGCCGCCGTGGTGCCGCCCGGCGAGGTCACGTCCTGGCGCAGCTGCGCCGCCGGCCGGTCGCTGGCGTCCAGGAGGGCGCCCGCGCCGGAGACCGTGACGCGAGCGAGGCGCGCCGCCATCTCGGGGGGCAGACCGGCGGCGATCCCGGCCTGTTCCATGGCCTCGGCCAGGAGGAACACGTAGGCCGGCCCCGACCCGGAAACGGCCGTGAGGGCATCGATGAGCGCCTCGTCGTCGAGCCATTCGACAGTGCCGACGCTCCTCAGCAGGGCATCGGCCGCCCCGCGCTGGGCGGCGTCGACCTCCGCGCTCGCCACCGCTCCGGTGGCGCCCCGGCCGATGCTCGCCGGCAGGTTCGGCATCGCCCGCACGATGGCGCCCGCCCGCGGCAGCCGGGCGCGCAGGTCCGCGATGGTCTTGCCCGCCAGGATCGACACCACGAGGGTGTCGCTTCCGACAAGGGGCGCCAAATTCGGCGCGGCGGCGTCGAGCCCCTGCGGCTTCATCGCCAGCACCAGGGCCTCGGCGGCGGGTACCCGGTCCGGATTGAGGCTGAGCCCGCGCGCGGCGCAGAGGGCTTCGAGATCGGGCGCGGCGTGCGGATCGAGCACCGTGGTCCGCGCCGGATCGAGGCCGCCGGCCAGCCAGCCGGCGAGCATGGCGCCCCCCATCTTGCCGGCGCCGACCAGGGTGAGGGAGGCGGGCAGCCGGCTCACGCTTCGCCTTCGGTCTCGAACAGCACGGCGTCGAGGGCTTCACGGGCGGGCTTGCCGGCCCAGAGCACGAACTGGAACGCCTGATAATAGCGCTCGCAGGCATCGACGGCCGATTTCAGCATCATGGTGCACTGGTTCTGCGTCGGTGCCGATCCGCCGGTGAGGAGGAGCGAGTGGCGGAACATCACCACGCTGTCCGTGGACCACAGGTCGAAATGGCCGATCCACAATTGCTCGTTGACGAGGGAGACGAGCTTCAAAATCTCCGTGCGGCGCCGCTCCGGCACCTTGAGATCGAAGGCGCAGGCCACGTGCAGGGCTTCGACATCTTCGATCCACGTGAAGGCGACGTGATACTCGGCCCAGCGCCCGGCGACGGAGACGGACATCTCGTCGGTCTCGGCCCGGTCGAAGATCCAGTCGCGCAGCGACGCGAGGCGCTCGACGATGTCGAGGGGGTGCTCGTGCCGATCGTGATCTTCGATATGGAGTTGGGTCATGGCGGTCCAGTGTGTCGATCCGGCACGGATCGTCGGCGTGCTGTGCGGAGATCCGGCATCACCCCTCCGCGACCGGCCGTATTCATCCGGAGAGCGGATGCGTCGGCCTCGGTCGTGGTCGCGGCGGGGTGGCTCGGGCGATGAAGCGAATCAGGTCATGACTCACTATAGACCGCGCCGGACTCGGCTTTCAAAGCGCGCCCGGAAGTCGGTGAACAGGAAAGCGACCGTCCACCGTTCCTTCCTGTGCACAAGCGCGATGGTGCGGGAAACACGCAAGACCGCGCTTTTTCGGCCGAATCCCTTAGAGAATCTCGGTGGCGCCCGGGGCTGGACCGGCCTCGCCGCCGGAGCCTTTCGCTTCGAGGGCGGCGACACGGTGGGCGAGGGCGTCGTTCTGGCTGCGCAGGGCGGCGACCATGTCGCGCAGCACGTCGAGTTCCTCGCGCGAGGCGATGTCCATGTCGCGGATCAGGCGCTCGAACTGCGCCTTCACCACGGTCTCGGCCTCGCGGCGCACCCCCTGAGCCGCCCCGGCGGCATCGGTCATCAGGCGGGCGAAATCGTCGAACAGGCGGTTGGGGCCGGAACGGTCGGAGCTTTGCATCGGTCGTCTCCCAGAGGGGATCGCCATCCGATCCGTGAGCCTCACGGAAACCGGCGTCCATTCGCGCAGACATAAGAATCGGCGCCCCATCCGGCAATCCGTTGCGGGTCGGGGGCGGCCGGAAACAGCCGTTTACAAATCGTCTCGCCCCGGCCCCTTCGCCCGGGCGGCGCGAACGGCCATAACGGCGAGGCGAAAGCCCGTCCCGAGCCCCGCCCACGTCATGACCCAGCCCGCGACCCCCCACATCCTCGTGGTCGAGGACGACCGTGAGATCAGCGCCCTGGTGGCGCGCTATCTCCGGGCCAATGCCTGCCGCGTCACCGTGGCGGGAGACGGGGTCGCCATGGAGCAGGCCCTGCGCGAGGCCCGCGTCGACCTCGTGGTCCTCGATCTCATGCTGCCGGGCGAGGACGGTCTGAGCCTGTGCCGTCGCCTGCGGACCACCTCGACGGTCCCGGTCCTCATGCTCACCGCCAAGGCGGAGGAGATCGACCGGATCGTCGGCCTCGAGATCGGCGCCGACGACTACCTCGGCAAGCCATTCAACCCGCGCGAACTCCTGGCGCGTATCCGCGCCATCCTGCGGCGGGGCTCGGGAGCCGAGGACGAGACCGGCGTGCGCCGCCTGCACTTCCTCGACTGGACCCTCGACGTGTCCCTGCGCCAGCTCGTCAGCCCCGAGGGCGCCCGCATCGCCGTCACGGGGGCGGAGTTCGATCTTCTCCACGCCCTGTGCCTGCGGCCGGGCCGCGTGCTGTCGCGGGATCAACTCCTCGACCTGACCCAGGGGCGCGCCGCCGGACCGTTCGAGCGCAGCATCGACGTTCTCATCAGCCGCATCCGCCAGAAGATCGAGCGCGATCCGCGCAGCCCCGAGATCATCCGCACCATCCGGTCGGGCGGCTACCTGTTCACCCCGGAGGTCACCCGCGCATGAGGTCTCCCCGGCTCCGCCTCGCCGCCCTGTGGCCCCGCAGCGTCGCCGGGCAGATCGCCCTGCTCATCGTCGCCGCCATGGTGGTGACCCATGCGGTGGCGACCCTCGCGTTCTTCACCCTGCGCGAACCCTGGCGGCCCGACGATCATCCCGGGGTGGCCGCCACCCGGATCGCCACCGTGGCGCGCCTCCTCGACGCCACGGCGCCGGACGCGCGCGACGCCCTCCTGCATGCCGCCGCCCGGAGCCTGCCGACCCTGCGCCTCGCGCCCTGGCCCGACTCGGCTGCCGCCGGTACGGTGAGCGAGGCCCTCAAGACGCATTCCGTGGTCCGGCGCGTGCGCGACGGCTTCGGTCGGCCCCTCGCCATGGCGGACCTCGCGGCCTCCGAGACGCCACCGGGGATCCGGGTGGGGATCGTGACACCGGCCGGGGCGCGGTTCTCCGCCCTCGTGCCCGACGACGAGCGCCCGCCGATCCGGCAGGGGGCCATCGTCGTCACCTTCCTGTTCCTGGCCGTGGCCCTGTCGCTGGTCACCGTGTGGGCGGCCCGGGCCCTCACTCGGCCGCTGGCCCGCCTCGCCCAGGCGGCGGAGGCGTTCGGCACCCGGATGAACGTCGTCGCCCTGCCCGAGAACGGGCCGCAGGAGGTTGTCGCCGTGGCGCAGGCCCTCGACCGCATGCGCGCGCGGGTCCGGCGCCTCGTCGACGACCGCACTCAGATGCTGGCGGCCATCAGCCATGATCTGCGCACCCCCATCACCCGCCTGCGCCTGCGGGCCGAGTTCCTCGAGGACGACCACACCCGCACCATGACCCTGCGCGACCTCGATCAGATGAACGGCCTCGTCGAGACCGCCCTGTCCTTCGTGCGCGACGGCCAGACCGGCGGGGAGGGCTCCGCGACGCTCATCGATGTCGCCTCCCTGGTCCAGACCGTGAGCGATGCCTTCGCGGATGTCGGCGCCGACGTCCGGGTCGCGGCCACCCGTCACGTCCTCGTCCGAGGGCGCCCCGAGGAGTTGCAGCGCGCGGTGACGAACCTCGTCGACAACGCCGTGAAGTATGGCGGCGGCGCGCGCCTGCACATCACCCAGGCGGAGCACCGGGTGGTGGTGGCAGTGTGGGACGACGGTCCCGGCATCCCGGAAGCGGAGCGCGAGGCGATGCTGCAGCCCTTCGTGCGCGGCGACCGGGCCCGCAACCTCGACACGGCGAGCGGTTTCGGCCTCGGCCTCTCCATCGTCGCCGCCATCGCGGAGGCCCATGACGGCCGCCTGATCCTGGAGAACCGACGGCCGCGCGGCCTCGCCGCCCGCCTGGAACTGCCCCTCGCGGCGACGGCGGCGCGGCCGGCGCCGGAGCGGATGGCGGCGGAATGATCCAGCGGAGACTGGATCGGCAAGCCCGCGCGGCGCCTGAGCGAAGCCGAACTCCGCCATTCCGAAGGAATCAGACGGAGTTCGTCTGAATCAGAACTCCATGTCGAGTTCTTCGATCTCGTCGGGTTCTGCGAGGGCGGCCGCGATCCATTCCCGCATCAGGGGCCAGGCCAGGATCGTGTCGCGGTAGGCGGCGGCGCCGGCCGAAACCGGCACGTCGTAGGTGACGAACCGGGAGCACACGGGGGCCAGCATGGCGTCGGCGAGGCTCGGCGTCTCGCCGAACAGGTAGGGGCCGCCGTAGCGCGACAGGCACTCCTCCATGATGCTGACGAGGCGGTCGATGTCGCCGCGTGCCCCGTTGAAGATCTGGAACCGGGTGTGACGGGCCTTGATGTTCATCGGCAGGGCCGAGCGCAGATTGATGAAGCCGCCATGCATCTCCCCCGCGATGGAGCGGCAATGCGCCCGGGCCACGGCGTCTTTCGGCAGGAAGCCGGCCTCGGGGCGGATCTCGTTGAGATATTGCGCGATGGCGAGGGTGTCCCACACCACGATGTCGCCATGGCAAAGGCGGGGCACGAGGAAGGACGGCGAGAGGTGGAGCAACTCGGCGCGGGTGGAGGCGTCGTTACCCGAGAGCAGCTCCGTCTCGAAGTCGAGATCCGCCATGCGGCAGACGAGCCAGCCCCGCAGGGACCACGACGAATAATTGCGACTCGAAATGGTGAGTGTCGCCGTCGGCATGGGGATTCCTCGGTGGTTTCTGTCGGCGGTCGGTCTCGTCCGGCCTTGGCGCGACTGATCCAAGACTCGTGCCGAAACCTCGCGGCGCGGGAGGCCCCGTAGGAGCGCGGACGCGCCGCGATTGGGAAGGGCGCGGCTGGGGGGGCGCCGGCGGTGAGCGGGGCTACCTTCGGGCGCGGGATTTGGCGTTATCTTGCCGGTCGTCGTGGTCTGCCCCGGGAGGGGCGACCCGTGATGCAGGCGTACAACAGCAGCGGGGGAATACTCTCGGCGACCGTTGCGTTGCAGACTCACCTGGATCAGCCTATGCGCCCGCTGGTGGCGAGGCTTTTGCCTTGCGCGCCCCACACGGATGTTTCGCGATCCGGTTCGTCCGCGTAGGAGATCTGCAGCGCCATGCTTTATCATGCCTTCGATGCCCAGACGGATCTGGCGGAACGGACCCGTGCATGGGGGCGTCTGGTTCATGATGCGGTCTCGCCCTGGACCGCCGCCGGCTACCGGGAGCCGATGACCTGGTGGTCGGCGGGTGCCCGCATGATGATGCGCGCCGGCCTCACCTTCACCCGCCCGGCCTACGGCATCGATTCCGTCCGCGTCGGCAATCGCGATGTGCCCGTGACCGAGCAGGCCGTGGTCTCCACGCCCTTCGGCACCCTCCTGCGCTTCCGCAAGGACATCGACACGGTCCAGCCGCCGGTCCTCGTCGTGGCGCCGCTGTCGGGGCATTTCGCGACACTCCTGCGTGGCACGGTCAAGACCCTGCTCGCCGATCACGACGTCTACATCACCGACTGGCACAATGCCCGCGACGTGCCCCTCGCGGACGGTGCCTTCGGCTTCGACGATTACGTCGATCACCTCGTGCGCTTCCTCGGCACCATCGGGGAGGGTGCCCACCTCGTCGCCGTGTGTCAGCCGGCCGTGCAGGCGCTCGCCGCCGCCGCCGTCATGGCCCAGTCGAAGGACGCCGCGCAGCCGCGCAGCATGACCCTCATGGCCGGTCCGGTGGATTGTCGCATCAGTCCGACCTCCGTGAACCACCTCGCCACCTCGAAGCCCATCGAATGGTTCGAGAAGAACCTCATCTCGACGGTGCCGGCGCGCCACAAGGGCGCCGGCCGGCGGGTCTATCCCGGCTTCATGCAGGTCTCGGCCTTTGTGTCCATGAACGCGAAGCGGCACATGCAGGGGCATGCCGACCTGTTCTGGCACCTGGCCAACGGCGAGACCGAGAAGGCGCGGCAGATCGAGACCTTCTATGACGAGTATTTCGCCGTCCTCGATCTCGCGGCGGAATTCTACATCGAGACGGTGAAGACCGTGTTCCAGGATTACACCCTGGCCAAGAACGAGCTCACCTACCGGGGCAATCCCATCGACATGCGGGCAATCCGACGCACGGCGCTGATGACCGTCGAGGGCGAGCGCGACGATATCTGCGCCGTCGGCCAGACCATGGCGGCCCACGATCTCTGCACCGGCCTCGCCCCCCACATGAAGAGCCATCACCTCCAGGCGGGGGTGGGCCATTACGGCGTGTTCTCGGGCCGGAAATGGGAAAGCCAGACCTATCCGCTCGTGCGCAACTTCATCCAGTCTCACGCCTGACCGCAGGCCGCCAGCTCGCGGGCGCCGATGACACATGGATGTCAGAATCGCGTTCCGGCGGTTGGAACTCGACCGGGCTTCGTGTATGAGCCTGCCCCAAGTGCAGTTTCTGCGCCGATTCGAGGTCGTCCGATCGACGTCCCGCCCGGAAGCCAATTCCGGGTCCGGGACGTTTGTCGGTTCCATCTCTCCCACGGGAGCACGATGGGCCGTGACGAGGCGCCGTCCGAAAACAAACCTATGTCTCAGAGGATCTAGACCGTTGCAGGTACTCGTTCGCGACAACAACGTCGACCAGGCTCTCCGCGTTCTCAAGAAGAAGATGCAGCGCGAAGGCATCTTCCGCGAGATGAAGCAGCGCAAGGCGTATGAGAAGCCGTCCGTGCGCAAGGCCCGCGAGAAGGCCGAGGCCGTCCGCCGCGCCCGCAAGCAGGCGCGCAAGACCGCCATCCGCGAGGGCCTGATCGCCGCTCCGAAGCCGAAGCCCCGTTTCGGTGCCGGTGCGCCGCGTCGTCCCGGCGGTTCGCCGTTCGCGCCGACCGCTCCGACCGTGCTGCCCGCCGTCGGCGGCGCTGCCTGAAGCACAGGCTCGGGGGTTCGATCCTCAGGATCGGACCCGGCGTCGAAAAGGCCCGGCCGCGTCGCGCGGCCGGGCCTTTTCGTTGGTGCCCATGGTCGCCACGCGGGCTGACCGCTTCGCCCTCCGCTTCATCCAAGCGGAAAGCGGAAAACCTCACGCCGCGCGGGCCGCCAGGGTGGCATGTTCGGCCTGGACCAGCACGTCGAGGGCGCGCCAGGGCTTCTGCATGTAGACCGCTCGGCTCGGGATCCGCCCGGCGCCCTTGGCGTCGCCGCCCGAGGTCAGCACCACCCGAACCTCCGGCCAGCGCCGGCCCACCGCCGTGGCGAGGTCGATCCCGTCCATGCCGCCGCCGAGCTTCACATCGGCGAACAGCAGGGCGACGTGGCCGCCGGCCCGTTCGAGGACGGAGATGGCCGCCTCGGCACTCTCGCAGGCGATGACATCGAGATCCGTCTCTTCGAGCACCGCCGTGGCGAGGTCGCGTACGGCCGCGTCATCCTCGACCACGAGGGCGATCGGACAGTCCGGCAGGGATTGGGCCATGGGGGCTCCTTCTCTAGGGTGAACGAGACGAGGACGGGGGGCGAAGGGGCTCCGAGGGGGGCAAACCCGCATCGATCGCCCGCCGTGTTGATTCTCTGGAGGTGATGCTGCTCTGCCACGCCGCCCCCGGCAAGGGTCGCAAATGCGAATTCGGCTATGCGGTTCCCGCAACCATCCCGGTTTCGCCGGCCGCCGTCACGCCGCCATCGTCTTCTCGCCATGGTGCGGGGCCAGGGTCGCCACCCATACGGTCCATCTCTTGCGTCGCCGACACGGGCCACGACGGGGCGGTGGCCTTAACCACTCGTTCACCGTTCCGGTCGGAAAATCGGCGCTTGGACGAGGAACGGCCTGAGGACGCGAAGCGGGGTCGCGGACTGGCGAATGGGAGGCACCCCGCGCGAATCCCACAGGAGGTGTCTGCCTGCCATGTGCCGTTTTCTTGCGTATTCCGGTGATCCCGTCTTCCTGACCGACCTCGTCTGCGCGCCGACGCATTCCCTGGTCCACCAGTCGCTCCACGCGACGGAAGCGAAGACCGAGACCAACGGCGATGGGTTCGGGATCGGCTGGTACGGGGAACGGACCGATCCGGGACTCTACCGCGACGTCTGCCCGGCCTGGTCCGACGAGAACCTCGTCAATCTGTGCCAGCAGGTTCGCGCGCGGATGTTCTTCGCCCATGTCCGCGCCTCGACGGGGACGGCGACCACGCGGGCGAACTGCCATCCCTTCGCCCATGGGCGGCACCTGTTCATGCACAACGGCCAGATCGGCGGCTATCTCAAGATCAAGCGCCGTCTCGAAGCCCTGATTCCCGACGACCTCTACGATGTCCGGCGCGGCAGCACGGATTCCGAGGCGATCTTCCTCCTGGCGCTGTCCAACGGCCTCGCGGAGGATCCCATCGGCGCCATGGCCCGCACCCTCTCGACGGTGCGCGACCTCATGCGGGCGGCGGACGCGACCGAACCGCTGCGCTTCACCGCCGTGGTGACCGATGGCGACACCCTGACCGCCTATCGCTGGGCCTGCGACGGGCACCCGCCGAGCCTGTATTACCGCCAGACCGAGACGGGCCTCGTGGTGGTGTCCGAACCCATCGACGGATGCCGCGACGGCTGGAAGGTGGTTCCGAAGGGCGGGACTCTCCAGGCGACGCGGGGCGGCACCGTCACCCTCACGGGGCCGGACGCCGCCATCGTGCCCCGCATGGCGGCCTGACCCTTCGCCCGCTTGCGGCGCTGGCCCGAAGGGCACACAACCCCCGGGCCGTCCAACGCGCGGGAGCCGCCCATGACCTATCCCAACGTGAGCCTGCACATCGCCGGTGCCTGGACCGGGGGCGAGGCGGGCGAGACCCTGCCGGTCCTCAACCCCGCCACGGGCGAAACCCTCGGCACCTGCGCCGTCGCCACGCAGGGAGACCTCGACCGGGCGCTTTCCGCCGCCGCGCGGGGCTTCGCGGCGTGGCGCCGGGTCTCGGCGTTCGAGCGCGGCAAGATCCTGCGCAAGGCCGCCGACCTCCTGCGCCAGCGCGTCGAAGCCATCGCCCGCATCATGACCCTCGAACAGGGCAAGCCCCTGGCCGAGGCGCGGATGGAGACCCTGGCGGGCGCCGACGTCATCGACTGGTTCGCGGGCGAGGGGCAGCGTGCCTATGGCCGCGTCATCCCGGCTCGGGCGGAGGGCGTGGTCCAGACCGTCCTGCGCCAGCCCGTGGGACCGGTCGCGGCCTTCACGCCCTGGAATTTTCCCATCAACCAGGCCGTGCGCAAGGTCTCGGCCGCCCTCTGCACCGGCTGCTCGGTGATCCTGAAGGGGCCGGAGGACACGCCCGCGAGCTCGGCCGAACTCGTGCGCGCCTTCCTCGATGCCGGGGTGCCGGGCGACGTGCTCTCCCTCGTGTACGGCGATCCCGCGATGATCTCCGGCTACCTCATCCCGCATCCGGTCATCGCCAAGATGTCGTTCACCGGCTCGACCCCCGTGGGCAAGGAACTCGCGGCGCTCGCCGGCCGCCACATGAAGCGGGCGACGATGGAGCTCGGCGGCCACGCCCCGGCCCTCGTCTTCGCCGATGCCGATATCGAGCAGGCCGTGGCAGTTCTCGGCGCCAACAAGTTCCGCAATGCCGGACAGGTCTGCGTCGCCCCGACCCGCTTCCTCGTCCACGAGGCCGTCTACGAACGGTTTCGCGATGGGTTCGTGGCGTTCGCGGAATCGCGAAAGGTCGGGGACGGCCTCGACCCCGAGACGACCATGGGGCCGCTGATCCACGCCCGCCGCCTCGAGGCCATGGAGGCGCTGTGCGCCGACGCCGTGGCCAAGGGGGCGGAGCTGCGCACGGGCGGCCACCGCCTCGGCAACCGGGGCAACTTCTTCGCCCCTACCGTGCTGTGCAATGTGCCGCTTGAAGCCCGCATCATGAACGAGGAGCCGTTCGGCCCCGTGGCCCTGATCCAGCGCGTCTCCGACGACGAGGCGGCCTACGCGGAAGCCAACCGCCTGCCCTACGGGCTCGCGGCCTATGCCTACACCCGCTCCGTCACCCGGGCGACGGAGGTCGCCGAACGGCTCCGCAGCGGCATGGTCGGCATCAACCACCACGGCCTCGCTTTGCCCGAAACGCCCTTCGGCGGGGTCGGCGATTCCGGCTACGGCAGCGAGGGCGGCTCGGAGGCCATCGAACCCTATCTGACCACCAAGTTCGTCAGTCAGGCGAGCGTCGGGGCGTAGGCGATCGGCCGAAGTCTAATAATGCGGCGGCGGCGGTTCCGGGGCGTTCGAGCCGGGACGGCTGCCCGCCTCCTCGATCTCTTCCACGAGCTTCGTCATCCGCCGCGTCAGGGCGTCGATCTGGCGCCACTGCGCCGTGATGGTGGCGTTGAGATCGTCGATCACCGCGTCCTGCTCGGTCAGGCGCATCTCCAGGGCGTCGATCCGGGCGCCGAGGTCGGGTTCGCTCATCGCAGGGTCTCGTTCATCGCAGGGTCTCGGGGGCATGGTCGGGCCGTTCGACGAGGGCGGGGCCGAGCGCGATGCGGCCGTCGAACACGAAGCAATCCCCCGTCCAGCGGTTTTCGGTCTCCGGCACGGTTTCGAGGTAGCGCAGGATGCCGCCTTCCAGGGTGTGGACCTCGGCAAAGCCCCGGCTGCGCATGTAGGCCCCGGCCTTCTCGCAGCGGATGCCGCCCGTGCAGAACATCGCCACCTTCGGGTGGGCTGCCGGATCGAGCCCGTCGACATAGGCGCGGAACTCGCTGAAGCGGCGCGTGCCCGGATCGACGGCGCCCGGGAAGCTGCCCAGCGCCACTTCGAAGCGGTTGCGGGTGTCGATGAGGAGCAGCCCCGGCGTGTCGAGGAGGGCGTTCCACGCCTCCGGCGCAACCGGTCGCGCGGGGCAAAAAGCCGGATGGGTGGCACCGCCGTCGAAGGTCACGATCTCGGGCTTGACCCGGACCTTGAGGCGCCCGAACGGCGCGGCCTCCGCCGAGGACAGCTTCACGTCGAGGTCGCGCAGGCGCCCCCCGAATAGCGGGCCGGAGCGCAGGGCGTCGAGGAGCTGCGTGACGGCGTCCATCTCGCCCGCCACCGTGCCGTTGATCCCCTCCCGGGCGAGCAGCAGCGTGCCGGTGATTCCGAGATCCCGGCACAGGGCCTCGACGGGATCGCGGAGCGCGTCGGCATCGGGCAGGTCGACGAAACGATAGAGGGCGGCGACGGTGAGCATCGCCACGGCATAATCCGGGGACACGCGGCGGGTAAACCCGCCGCTACGGCGCGGGCTCGATCCGGCGCAGGATGAAGGTGGTGCCCACTTCCGGATCACGCCGCCAGCGCCCGTCCCCCATGGGAATGAGCGAGACCGTGTGACCGCGCCGGGCCGTCAGGGTCAGCCGCCCCCGGACGAAGCGCCACGACACCGGATCGAACACCCTCAAGCCGCTGTCGCGGCAACCGTCGCGGATATGCACGGGGGCCGGCTCCGGCCCCTCGGCGAGATCCAACCGGCAGGTGTCGAGGTCGCGGTAGCGGTCGAGGGTGTAGAGCCCGGCCGGAGGCGGTTTGCCGCCGAGATCCGTTTCCGGCGCCCCCAAGCCCCCCGGCGGGGGAGGGGAGGCGGGGGCGGTGGCGCTCGCCGGAACCACCGGAACCGCCGGCACCATGGCGACGATCTGGAGGGGAACGAGGCTGTAGTGCTCGCCGGAATCCGCGGCTGCCACGAGGCTGCGCGCATCGGGCCGCCGGGCGAAGGGCAGGACCGGCCGCAGGTTCTTGTCCACGAGGCGCAGGGCGCCGTCCGTGAACAGCCAGCCGGCGACCCCGTTCAGGACCGGCAGCGCCCGCCGGCACCCGGCCGGGAAGGACAGGCGCCGTCCGGCTTCGCCGCTCTCGGCCGACAGGGTCACGACGCAGCGTCGGGTGCTGCCGTCCCGCGACAGATCCCAGGTGCCCGGCACCCCGGCGATGTCCTTCGGCAGGCTCTCGACGAAGGGGGCGGGCGTGTCCGGGGCGGCGGGCGCAACCTGCGAAGCGGACGCTGCCCCCGGTGCGGAGGCGTCTTGAGCGTGGACTGGCCCCCCCGTGGCGAGGAGAGTCAGGAGACCGAGGCGGACGACCGTTGCAATCCTGGTCATGCCTGCCCACCCCGGTGCGTCTTGGGCACGGGTGTTTCGGGCACGGGCGTTAGCGGTCCCCGGCCGGCGAACCAGTGGAGCAGGTTGTCGACCACGAGGCGGCCCATGGCCTCGCGGGTGTGAACCGAGCCGGACCCCACATGCGGCAGCAGCACCACGTGATCCATGGCCACGAGCTCGGCCGGCACGTGCGGCTCGCGGGCGAACACGTCGAGGCCGGCGCCCAGGATCGTGCCGTCCTTCAGGGCGGCGATGAGGGCTTCCTCGTCCACCACGCTGCCGCGCGCCACGTTGACGAGGATGCCCTGGGGGCCGAGGGCGGCGAGGATCCCGGCATCGACGAGCCCGTCCGTCTCCGGCCCGCCCGGCGCCACAACCACCAGCACGTCGACGGCCCGCGCCAGCTCCAGCAGCGAGGCGTGGTAGGGATAGGCGACCTCCGCCTGCCGGCGGCGGCCGTGATACGCGATGGTGACGCCGAAACCTTCGAGGCGGGTGGCGATGGCCCGGCCGATGCGCCCGAGGCCGAGGATGCCGACGCTGCGCCCGCGCAGGGTCGGGGTGAGGGGATAGGGGCGCGTCGGCCAATGCCCCGCCCGCAGGTAGCGGTCCGCCTGCGGGATCTGGCGCAGGGTCGCCAGCAGGAGCCCGAGGGTGAGGTCGGCGACCTCGTCGGACAGGACATCGGGGGTGTTCGTCACCACCACCCCGCGCGCGGCGGCGGTACGGGTATCGATTGTGTCGTACCCGACCCCGAAACTCGCCACGATCTCGAGGTTCGGCAGGCGTTCGAGGAGGGGGGCGTCCACGGTCACCTGCGGCCCCGTCGCGATGGCGCGGATGCGCGGCCCGATCTCGGCGTAGAACGCATCCCCATCCGGGGCCGTGTCGGCCCGATGCAGGGTGAAGCGTGCGGCGAGAGCCCCCATCACGCTCGGCTGCATCGGTTTGAGCAGCAGCAGATCGACGGGCGGCAAACCGACGGGCGACAAACCGACGGGCGACATGGCTGACCTTCGCGGGTTTCGTGCGCGCTCCCCCGAGGGCGCGGTTTCGCTTTAGCTCCCGCTCCGGACCCGGTCCAGTGACGCGGGCGGGCGCCCCGACATGCGGAATCGTCGGCGCTGCCATCCGTCCGGGGCGGCGGCACGCCCACTTTCGCTGGGCGGTCTGGAACATTACTAAAGGAGAGCCGGGCACCGAGGCCCCTTGAAGAAACGCGAAGACAACCCGATCATGACCGCGCCGCGCACCCTCTACGACAAGATCTGGGACGACCACGTCGTCGATGTCGAGCCCGATGGCACAGCCCTCCTCTACATCGACCGCCACCTCGTCCACGAGGTGACGAGTCCGCAGGCATTCGAGGGGCTTCGCGTGGCCGGGCGCCGGGTGCGCCACCCGGAGAAGACGCTGGCCGTGGTGGACCACAACGTCCAGACCTCGGACCGGAGCTTGGGCATCGAGGATCCGGAAAGCCGCATCCAGCTCGAGGCGCTGGCCGAGAACGTGCGCGATTTCGGCATCGAGTTCTACGACGCCCTGGACCGGCGCCAAGGCATTGTCCACGTCATCGGCCCCGAACAGGGCTTCACCCTGCCGGGCCAGACCATCGTGTGCGGCGACAGCCACACTTCGACGCACGGCGCGTTCGGGGCGCTCGCCCACGGCATCGGCACCTCGGAGGTGGAGCACGTCCTCGCCACCCAGACGCTGCTGCAGAAGAAGGCCAAGAACATGCGCGTCACCGTGGACGGCGTCCTGCCGCCCGGCGTGACGGCGAAGGACATCGTGCTGGCCATCATCGGCGAGATCGGCACCGCCGGCGGCACCGGCTACGTCATCGAGTATGCCGGCGAGGCCATCCGCGCCCTCTCGATGGAGGGGCGCATGACCATCTGCAACATGTCCATCGAGGGCGGCGCCCGCGCCGGCCTCGTGGCGCCCGACGCCACCACCTTCGCGTATGTGAAGGGCCGGCCGAAGGCGCCGCAGGGCGAAGCATTCGAGCGCGCCTGCGCCTACTGGAGCACCCTGGTCTCCGACGAAGGCGCGCATTTCGACCGCGAGGTGCGGTTGGACGCAGCGAACCTCCCCCCCATTGTCAGTTGGGGCACCAGCCCGGAGGACGTGATCTCCGTCTCCGGCGCCGTGCCGGACCCGGCCCTGATCGCCGACGAGAACAAGCGCCAGTCGAAGGAAAAGGCCCTCGACTATATGGGCCTGACGCCCGGCACCAAGATCACCGACATCGCCATCGACCGGGTGTTCATCGGCTCGTGCACCAACGGCCGCATCGAGGACTTGCGCGCCGTGGCCAAGGTGGTGGAGGGCCGCAAGGTCCACGCCAACGTTTCCGCCATGGTGGTGCCGGGCTCCGGCTTGGTGAAAGCCCAAGCCGAGGCGGAAGGCCTCGACCGCATCCTCAAGGACGCGGGCTTCGATTGGCGCGAGCCGGGCTGCTCCATGTGCCTCGGCATGAACGCCGACCGCCTGAGCCCCAACGAGCGCTGCGCCTCGACCTCGAACCGCAACTTCGAGGGCCGCCAGGGCCATCGCGGCCGCACCCACCTCGTTTCCCCCGCCATGGCGGCGGCGGCGGCCGTGGCGGGCCATTTCGTCGATATCCGCGCCTGGCCGCAAGCCTGACGTCATCAAGATGGGGCGGAAGCGAAAATCCCGATTGACGGGTGCCTCCGCTCCGCCTAAACGAACCCACGTCGGCGCCGCGAGCGGCCCCGACAGGCCCAGGTGGCGGAATTGGTAGACGCGCTGGTTTCAGGTACCAGTCTTGCAAGAGGTGAAGGTTCGAGTCCTTTCCTGGGCACCAATTGATTTCTAACTTGCTGAAATCAAATCGCTTTTAGGTTTGCATCCCGCACCCGGGAAACTGGTGCGGGATTTCTTTTGGCCTCACGAGCCAGTCGCGCGCGGTTCGCAGTCCTCGTGTAGGTCGCACTTTCCCGGCTTCCATCCGCCCATCCGAACAGCGCGTTGAGCTGCGCCTCGCTGGCGCCGGCCTCGGCCGCACGCCGCGCCCCAGCCTTGCGCAGACCATGGGCCGAGCCGGGGCAGCCAGCCTCTCGGCACACCTTCCCGAACCACGTCCCGAACGACTCTTTGGTGAAGGGCCGGCCGCGATCCGTCGCGATAAAGGTGAGTTCGCCCGTCGGTGTCGCGGCGATCGAGTCTGCCAGCGGCGGCAGGATCGGGGCGACCACCACCATCCCGGTCTTCTCGGTGCGGATCGTGAACTCGCCGTCGCGGACGTGCGGGCGGCCGAGGCGAACGGCATCGCCGCGGCGCAGGCCGGTGTAGAGCAAGAGGTCGAATGCGAGGCGCTGACGGGTCCCGATCTTCCAGCGCTCCTCGAAGCGCGCGAGCTCGTCCTCGGTCCAGGCATGGAAGCCGGTGTCGTCGTTGCCGCCGGACAGCAGCTTCACCCCGAGCGTCGGATCGACCCTGACGTAGTCGGCGTTGACCGCCCAGCCGAACAGGCCGCGCATCGCCTTCAGGAAGTTGTTGGCGGCGTGCGGCTTGTCCCGCCGACGATCCCGGCCGGCCAGGATGGCCCGCCGGTCGATCGCTTTGATCTGTTCGGTGCCGGCCGTCTCCTCGATGGCGCGATAGACGGCATGGCGCTGCTTGCGCGTCGCCGGCGCGAAATCCGACCACTCGGCCGTGGTGAGGTACTTCGCGATCAGCCAGCCGAGTGTGCCCGGCGCGGGGCCGGTGGGCTCAACGATGGGCTTACCCTCCACCGCCAGACGATAGTCGCGCCAGAACGCAGGGCTGTCGTAGGCCTCCCGCATCCGGGTGCGTGGTCCCTGGCCCACTCGGACGTACCAGACCACGGTGCCGTGGCGGTTGGTCTCTCGGACGAGGTGGGGCGGACGGGGCTTGGGCATGGCGGCGGTCATAGGACCACCACACGGCCTTCATCCGCAACGGGGGGCAGCGGCGCATCGGGTTCGACCGCATCGGCGGCCTTCACCGTCTCGACCGCAACGCCATCGGCCCGGACGATGACGCGCATCACCGGAAGGCCAGCGGCCTGGACGGCGCGGATCGCTCGGGCGATGTCGGCCTGGGTCACCGTGGCGCTGCGGCGGGGCATCAGGGGTTGCCTGTCGTGATCTGGTTCGTGGGAGTCGGCGAGGGGCCGGGGTTCGCGCACCAGGCCGGGTTCTCGCCCTTGGGGCCGAACAGGTCGGGCACCGCGTCCTCGACCGTGCGGTAGAGCTCGGTCATTCCCCTGCACTCGCGGTCGTAGGCCTCGCCGCGTTCTTCGTCGCAGGACAGGACCCGATCCTCCGGGCCGTAGGCCTGCCCCGACAGGAAGCCCTGGAACACCATGTCGAAGGCGATGAAGCCGATGTGGTCGCGCAGGGAATCGGGCAGGCCGCTCCAGGCCGCGCTGAGTTCGACGGGACCTGGCACCTTCATCGGTCACTCCCAGGGGTGAGGCCCAACCGGGGCTCGCACCCCGCCAGCGATCGGGCGATGTGTAGGAAGCCGTCGTCGGCCCAGGCTTCGCCCCAGCGGACGTAGTGGCAGGCCAGGGCGCGCAGGCCGCCGAGGGTTGCCGGCAGGGTCCGCATCATCGCGTGCCGGGCCACCGACGCCCGTTCGCAGGCGGCGTTGCAGCCCCGCATGGATGCGTCGTCGGTCTCGTCGAGGGCTTCGCACGCCAGGGTGTGCTCGGTCTCGGCGGTGTTGGCCGCGTCGAGGACGGCATGGATCGGATCGGCCCCGCCGGAGCCGGAGGCCGGAGCCCCCAGCAGCATGGCGAGTTCGGCGGCCCGCGCCTCGGCCCGTCCGTAGGCCGGCTGGTAGCCGGCGGCGAACTCGGCTTCCTCGGCCAGCCACCAGCGCAGGTGCGCCAGTAGGGCGCGGGCGCCGGGACGCGTTGCGCAGGACGCGGCGAGGAGCGCGTCCAGGGCCTCGGACATCGCGTCGTTCGCCAGGATCGTGTCTTCGCCCTCCGGGGCGACCTGAAACGCGTTCCAGGCCTGCCGGTGATCGGCGATGGCGGCGTGGATGGGATCAGGCGGCATCGCGCGTCTCCCGTGCTTGCAGGCACTCACCCATGCGCTCGATATCAGCGCGGAGGGTCGGATAGATGGCGGCCAGATCGGAGTGAGACCTGCCAAATTCGTTGGCGTTCTCCATCCACGACAGGCGGGCGAGGACATCGCCGATCGTCGAGGCCGGCAGCGTGTCGAGAAGATCCTCGAGGACGTACCGCCGGACCTCGACCCAGAGTTCGGGATAGTGCTCCCACTCGACCATCGTCTGACGATCGCGGTCCAGGGCCTCGGCGGCGCGGTACTCGGCCCATGCCTCCTTCACGGTCGGCGGGAGCGGCCATGCCGCCTTGACCGCGTTGAGGACGGCTGAGGGCAGCTTCGAGCGGCCGTCGAAATACTTCCAGCCGCTGAGCGTGTAGGTGCGCTCGTAGCCCGGCCGGTTGTCCCAGATCGTGAACGGCTGGCAGGCGCGGCGTAGGGCTGCCTCCCGGTCGGTCTCGGCATGGACCGCCTCCGCGCTCCCATACTGCGCGAGGATCTCGACGCGCCGGGCCTGCTTCTCCTGCTCGCGCTCCGCACGCGCGGCCCGCATCTCGGGCGTGTTGAAGAAGTCGTTGAACGCCGAGGCTGCGGCCTGGGCGGGCGTCACGACCGGCGGCGCGTCGAGCTTTCGCTTGGCCTGCGCCACCGTCATCCCGGCCTCGCGAGCCAAGGCCGTCATCTTGGTCGCGGCCACCTTCCTCTCGTGCGGATTGTCGGTGCGCTCGTGAAGGGCGCGCACCTTGGCGAAGCGGTCGAGCGCGCTCATGCTGGGCCTCCCGCAACACCGTTGGCGAACACCTCGGGCTTCAGCTCGGCCGCCCGCGCCCAGATCTCGGTGCAGACCTCGTGGCCGACCATCTCGTAGGCGGCGTGGACGAAGGCTTGGCGCTTGGCGTCGACCTGAACTGCCTTTTGACCGAGCACGGCCGCGTGGGCGGCGGCCTTCTCCGCGCGGCCGAGGGTGCCGATGCGGGCCTGAAGGGTCGGGCGGGACCGGCGCTTCACCTTCAGGGCCCGCTCGGCGCGCACCCGCCAGTCCTGCGCCTCGGGCGTGGTCTGGTCCGAGTGGGCGATCTGGTCCTCGATGGCGAGGATGGTGCCGTCGAGCTCGGCGAGGACGAGACGGCCCTGCTCGGCCGTCGTGATGTCGTCGATGCGGACCTCCCGGCCATCGCGGAGGAGGATGGAGGTGACGGCGGGGATGTCGCGGGGGTGGAGGATCGGGGCTGGGCTCATCGCTCAGGCCTCCATCTCAGGAAGAGCAACCCCGGCATCCCGCATCAGGGAGCGCAGCATCAGCTCACCCCAGTTGGCTCCCCTCATGTGCGGTACGGCGTCTTGGAACGCCCGGAGCTTGATGTGCATGCCCTCAACGGTGCGCGCAGGGAGGGCGGCCATGCGGTCCAGCACCGATTTTAGCGCCGAATCGGCGGCTGTGCATCGTGCCTCCGCTTCGAGGAGACCATGGGCCTCGTTGACGGCGTCCTTTGCCGAGTCCCAAGCCTTCCAGGTGGATACGATCTCATCGATCCGCGCCTGCGCTTCCGGCCACGGCACGACATCGAGCACGTGACCGGGGAAATCATGCCATGCTCGCTCGCCCGGCCGAACGGGACGTTTGATCTCGTGGCATGCAGGACGCCGGGTCATCCATTCGATGTCCCCCCTGTCGATGGGGGTCCCCTCCAAATCAGCGATATACCGGCCATCGCACTGAAGGTTGAAAGGGCGATCCGACTCGCGGAAAACCAGAGCCGAAGGACGTTCTGGCATGGCAGCGAAGACGACATCGGCGCGCGCGTCGCAGTCCGCGTCCGCTACCTTCATTCGGGCGTCTGCGGCCTCAAGCTCGACGCCGAGTGCGATCAGGGCGGCGTCGGGATGCTCGGCAGGGTGAGAAGCTGTGATCGGCACCAGGGACAGGACGGCATCGCACAGGGAGGCGAGGGCCTGTGAGCCGTCCTCGTCGGGGTCGACGCTGTTCGAGGCCAAGGCTTGGGGGAGGTAACTGGCCCAGGCGATGAGGCCAGCAAGCGAGATCGGCCGGGCCGTCAGAACCATGGCATAGGCGGCCCGCTCGCGGTCCTTAGGACCGCTCTCATCGGCCTCGGCGCGGGCATACTCTGGGGTCCCGTCTACAAGCTCGGTCGTCACCTCCATGAAGGGAACCCACTCGGCATAGGCTTGGCGATGCCGTTCGATCAGATCCAGGATCGGATCCGGCGTCGGGGCACCGACGACGCGAGGCGAAAGCGGTGCGCTGCCGACCGCACACTCTCGCGCCGCCTCGAACACCTTGTTGGGCCGGAAGGCCAGATCGTGCAGGGCATCGAGCCGATGGCTGCAACGCAGATCGTCGTAGAAGGCGCCGTTCGCGTCCTGGTCCTGCACGGCACCTGCGTTGAACTGCCGGGCCATCTCCCGGCGGGCTACACCGGCCATGCGCTGCGCCATGAAAGAGATCCAGTCCGTGACCGGACGGCGGTGGGCTTTGCCGGCCGCATCCTCGTAATAGACCGTGCCGTTGGCTGCGATCATTTCGGTCGGGATCGCTCGCTCGGGATTAGCGACCCGATCCAGTTCCGCGACCCGGAATCTGCGGCGTAGTTGGTCCAGCCGGCCAGCCCGAGCGTACTCCGGACAATCATCAGCCGACGCTCGACGGGCCACCTCGCGCAGGGCGATGGCGTGAAGCCGCTCGGCCTCGACCCGAATCCCCAAAGCGATGTTGATGAAGGAGGTCGGCTCGCCGGCCGGGTATGCCATGAAGCCTTCGGGTGGCTTGTCCCAATCTACCTCCGGCTCGGAGGAAGGTGCGGGTGGGGGAGTGACAGCGACGCTGAGGGGTGAAGCAGCGGGCCGTCCCTTCCAGTCAACGCCTGCGAGGCTCAAGGCCGACTGGATCAGTGCACGCACCGGTTTCTCCGGCAGGTCCTCCCTGTCACCAAGCTCGGCATCCTGTTCGTAGTCGCCAAGCACCCAAACATTGGGGATCACTGCCCGCGCATGGACTGCGAGACCGGCGAGAGAGGTAGCCGGCATCTTTAGGATTTCGAGCCCGAGATCAGTCACGACAGCGAAGGCTTCGTCGTCACGATGATTTGCCTCGGTAACTCCCGGCAACGCCCAGGCAGCTTCCAACTCCTTGATGGTTGGGCCACCCGTTGCCTTCGCGGCGTCTATGAAGGCCGTGAAGCGTTCGGTCGGTTCGCGATTGGCCTCGACGGCATCGAGCCAAGCAGCATGTGCTGCGTCGAACTCGACGCCCAGGCGCAGAAGTTCATGATCGGGCTCGGGCGCGTCGGCTTTCGCCGAAGGCGCCGTCAGCAGCGCGGCGACGGCCGCGTCCAGCGCGTGGTCCTCCCCGGCATCGTCGCGAATGTCCTGTGCAGCGGACATGCGGGTGCTATCAAGGCGGGTGCCCTGTTCCATGGTTTCAGCTCCTTGGGTTCGGGGTTGGCCCTCGCTGGTGTTGCAGCACTGGCGGGGGCCGCTACGTGTCGGGTGGCGCGCCGCGCTCACCCGAAACCTCTCAGATGTCGGTGTCCTCGGGATCGCCGCAGGGCTCGCCGTGCAGGCAGACCGTCAGGGTGCGGGAGGCGGTCAGGCGCGTCTCGGCGCCGAGGGTGATGGTGCCCGTCGCCACGTCGTGGGTGTTCGACGTGTAGAGGCCGCTGCGGACCATCAGGAACAGGGTGGTGTTGATCTCGCCCCCGCCGACTTCCTCGGGCAGGCCGAGCCAGTCCTGAAGGTGACGGAACAGCGCGAAGGGGCAGATCGGCCCAGCGACATGCGCCGTGCGCCGGATCGCTTCGGCGAGGAGGGCGCTACGCCACTCGGGCTGGCCGATTTGCGGGGACTGCTCTTGGGGGCGGAAGGGGACGATCTGTGCCAGCGCTCAGCCCTCCATACGAAGAGCGAGACGACCGGTCAGCCATAGCGTAGCGAGGCCAAGGATTGGAAGGAAGGGAGGGGCCTGGATGAGCATGGGAGGGCTCCACCGCGAGAGGCGATGAAACACGATTACCCGTAATTCAACCCGATTTCAACCCATTTTCGGGTGAATTTGATGGATGAGAAATATCGCACGAAATCAATCGTCTTTTGGCAAATTTGCCTCAGAAGCCCAGTAGGGCGCTTTGCCTTTTTCGAAGATGTGCTTTTTGCCGTCATAGTCTGAAATCTCGACAAGTCCTTCTGAATTTATCCAAATGTAAGAATCATCAAGCATTTCGAATGCAACTTCTTTCTTCGAGTAACTCAGGCGTGCAACATTTGGATGGTCCACAAGCGTTTGCGATGCTGCGGCAATCAGTGATCCAGATCTATTGAATGCTTTCATGAAGCGTTCTGTAAGTGATATATAATCATCTCTGCTCTTGAGGGCTATATCAAGAAGATCTACTATAGCTTCGTTTTCAGAAGTAATCCGCCGGTCTGATTGGAAGCTTTTTATTTCTTGGATAATTTCAGAGGGCACCAACACGGTTACCCTCACGAATCCCTCCGGCTCTTTTGGTTCGATGTCTGGTGGCGAAAATTTGGGTATATTGAGGTCAAGGACTTTTGCCACATCAGGCAGCACCCGAGAGCGACGCGTTAGTCCGCTTTCGATCCGATCAATCGTAGATTGGGTGGTGCCAACTTTGGCGGCCAGATATTCCTGACTCCATCCCATCGCCTCACGCGCGCGACGAACTTTCTCACCGAAATTTTCGCTCATGGGCAACATTCTACCCAGAAGTGGGTAGCTCCAAACAACCCTATTGCGGGTAATGCACAAATGGGTTATTGCGGGTTATGCATCAGAATACGCACCATCCTGCTATGCAAGCGGCGATAGGCCACTTCCGTTCGCAGAAGGCCCTCGCACAGGCAATTGGGTCATCACAGTCTGCGGTCTCACGTATGTTGCTCAAGCAGAACTCAATCTCCGCGGAGCTGGCTATGGCAATCGACTTCGCGACAAATGGACGAGTAAATAAACGAGAACTTCGGCCGGACCTGTGGACTGAGCCAGCTGTTCCTCCTCTGGCACTCGATTTTGAGCATCGGCAATCTTCCAGTGAGTTTTGCAATCCCGAGGAATCCCATTCGAAGCATGCCCCGGCATGACCGCTCGGATCACGAATGCTCACGACCAAACCCGCAAGATGATCAACAACCCGACCGGAACCACGAACATCAGGCCGATCGCCCAGTGGATGTCGTTCCGCGCCTGCTTCAGTTCGTTCTCCAGTTCGGCGATGCGCGCCTCCAGGGCTCGAAACCGCGCCTCATCCATTCCGGGCTCCTTTGGTCCTCGCAGCATCAGTCTTTGGGGTCTTCAGGCATGAGTGCTCTCAACCCTTCCCACCGGTCCTTAGGGCGTTGCCATGGATCTCGATCTCACTGGGCTCGCCCTACTTGTGACCAACCTCGTCATGCTATTTCAATCCTACGTGCTGTGGCGCGTGACTTGGAGGGGGAACACGCGACCCTGTCCCTGTTCGCGCAAGGAGGCGGAGAGGGTAACCGTCACGGGTCCAGGGGCCACACCGGACGGAGTGTAACGCAAGCCGTAAGTCCCTCTGAAGCGCTCGGCTGGCTCGATCAGTGCACGTACGGGCATAGTGTCGAAGGTAAGCCGCCCCTTGTCTCCTCGGGTTTCGAAGTGCCAACCCTGCCCTTCAACCGCGAGGGACTCCACGACGAGGCGCGTCTCACCGCGATTAAGTATCCGGCAGTCGATTTCGCACGCGGTTGGGTCAAGGAGCTTGATGCTGAAATCCAGCAACGGCAGTCGTGCGAGCCTATCCCGTTGCTCGCGTCGGCTGTTCAACCGAAGCGAGAGAAAGGCACAAAGACCACTCACGAACGAAAGTCCCAAGGTCGCATAGGCGCCCCACCACATGGCCGCTCCATCCGTTCGGTTGGCCCCACCCATGGTGACGGGACCGGCCCGTCACTGTCCAGCCGGCCGCAGGCCCTGTCCCGGCACGATGCGCCACGCCTTCGTCTGGTCCGCCAGGGCGGTGAAGGCCCGGTTCAACTCGCTCATGGCGAACGGGATGATCTCCGTGGTGGTCACCACGTCCGCGTCGAGGCTCACCGTGATGTGGATAATCGCCGTGCCCCGGGTGCAATCGAACGCGACGTCGTAGCTCGTGTCGCCGAGATCGGGGCCGAGGCTGCGCGCGACGCTCTCCAGTTCGATCTCGAAGAGCTCTTCTTCGTTCGCCATGGCGGCCTCCTTGGGTTCGGTGTGGGGCGAGCCGGGGCGCTACCGCTCCAGGCGCATCAGGGCGTTGGCGACGGCGCCGAGCAACGCCGCCGCCGGGCCGGCGCCGGGAACCCGGCTCTGATCGTCGAGGCGGTTGGCCAGCCGCTCGCGCGCCGCCGGGCGGTCGGTCATCGGCACCACGGCGATCACGTCCACCACCAGCACCGCCAGGGCATCGCCCAGGGCCTGCAGGTCGGGCCGTCGCCGCGCCGCCGCGCCGGCGGGGAAGGATAGGGCCGCCATGCTGTTGCGGGACTGGATGCGCGCGGCCGAGGTCGACGATGCCGCCCTGGCCGAGAAGATCGGCGACCTCAGCGCCTTCACCGTGCGCAAGCTGCGGTACCGCGAGCGCGGTCCCTCCATCCGGGTCGCGGCCCGGATCGAGGAGTTGTCCGGCGGCATGGTCCGCGCGCCGGACCTGCAGCCGGTGAAGTCGCGCCGCACCCCGGCGGAGGCGTCGTCGTGACCGCCCCCGCCCTCCGTTTCTCCAGCCGCATCGTCGGTCCGTCCGCTCCCGCCCGCCAAGACGTCGCGGCCGGACTGCTCGATGCTGCTGTTCCTGCCTATGGTCTGCACCTCGCGGTCTCCTCTCCGGTGGCGATCCCAATCGACCACAGGAGGCACCCGAGATGTTGGGCAAGTCACCCGAGCCCGCGGGTCAATCACCCAAGGGCCGAGAGGCCGTCGTGATGTCAGCCAGAGCCGAAGCACGCACCCTCGTCGAAGCCATCGCCGGTCCACTGCGGCTCGGTGAGAACGTGAAGGCAGCCCTGTCGCGGGTGGCGCGAGCGACGGGGCTCAACGACCGCCGGGTGCGGGGCATCTGGCACAACGAAGCCCGGTCGATCCGCTCGGACGAGATGGACCGTCTTAGGAAAGCCGCGCGCGAGGCGCGCGCCACGGAGCAGGCACGTGATGAGTACAGGGCCGTCCTCACGAAACTCGCCGCCTGCGGCACGGCCCTGGGCCTTCCGGGCCCGGACGTGGATCGCCCGGCTGATCCTGGGCTGGGCCTCGGGCCTCGCGGTGATGATCGCGCCGTGGATCGAGGATCCTGAGCCGTGATCCCGCTGACCCACGCGCAGCCGCCGCCCTAACCGGCCGGTAGCCGACCCCCAGCCCTCATCCTTCCCCGCCCGACACGGTGCTCCCGAACCCCGGAGCTTTGGCCGATGCCCCTTGCTGTCCTCGCTCCGTCCCGAACCGCCGTCCGCATGCCTTCACAGGGAGCTTCGTCATGGGTGAGGTGATCGACCTCAAAGCGGCACGCGATGCCCAGATGACCAGCGCCTTCGCCGAGTATGCGGCGGCGAAGAACCGGGCCGACGAGACCCTGCGCATCCTCGACATGATCGCGGCGGCGCGGGCCTGGGAGCGGTTCATCCTCCTCGCCATTCCGGATCCCCGTCAGCGGATCGGCCTGCTGTGACCTCGGCCCCGACAGGACTGGCGCATGCCCGTGGCACTCAGGTTCGGACGCCCATGGCAGATGTGATCCCGGCGGACCTCGACACCGAGGCCGGTCTGATCGGGTGCGTGCTGACGTCCCCGGCGGTGTTCCCGCTGGTGCAGCACCTCGTGGCGCCCGAGCACTTCCACGAGCCGCTGCACGCCTACCTTTGGGAGACCATCGCGGCGGTGAGTGCGTCGGGTGACACGCCGAATTATATGAAGATCCGGGCCGCCATCGGCCCAGCGGCGGGTGGCCGCGACATCGGTGGGCGCACCCTCGTCCAATACCTCACCAACATCACCGCCAACGGCGTCGTGCCGGCCTTCGCCGAGGAGTACGCCCGGACGGTGCAGCAGTACTGGCAGCTGCGCGAGTTGGCCGCCACGACCAGCAACGTGCGCGAAGGCGGCCCCGTGATTCCCGGACCGACCCTGGAGCGGATCTACGCCGAGGTCGACAAGGTTCGGGCGAGCTTCGTTTCACAGAAGTCCACGAGCGCCACCCTAGCCGAGGCCGGCGAGGTGCTGATCGCCGGCATCACTGCCGACCTGCAGGGCACCGCCGTGAAGCTCGCCAGCAGCGGCATCCGCACCTTGGATCGAGAGATCGGTGGCGGCCCGCAACCGGCGAACCTCATCACCGCCGCTGGCCGCACCTCGATGGGCAAGTCCATCCTCGGCACCGAGATCGCCCTGGCGATGTCCGACCAGGGCTGCGCCACGATCTACCATTCCCTCGAGATGTCCCGGCGCCAGATCGCGGCGCGCACGGCGTCCAGCGAATTGCAGCGCCGGAACATCCGGATCTCCTACGAGCAGATCATGCGCCGGGGCGGCCTCGATTATCGCCAGGCCGAACTCGTCGCCGGCGTGGTCTACGAGCAGCGCCAGCAGCCGATGACCATCGAGGATGGCGGTGGCCGCACCATCGGCGACATCGCCGCCTCTTCGGACCGGCTGGCCAACGCCTACGCCCGGAAGGGTACGGCGCTCGGCTGCGTGGTAATCGACCACGCTCACATCGTCCGCCCGGCCCGCGCCTACCGCCGCGAGGACGAGGGGTTGAAGGAGGTGGCCGACGGGGCGCTCGCCCTGGCCAAGCACCTCGATTGCCCAGTCTTCCTACTGGCGCAGTGCAACCGCGGCCCCGAGGGGCGCGAGGACAAGCGCCCCGGCCTCGCCGACATCCGCGGGGCCGGCGCGTTCGAGGAGAACTCGGACACGGTGATCTTCCTCTACCGGCCGGGCTACTACGCCGAGCGGACGCAGGCGTTTCGCGACGGCTGTCCGAACGCCCGGGACGATTTCGACCGGGTCCGGCACGACCTCGAACTCATCATCGACAAGAACCGCGCCGGCCGCCCGAACCAGACCGTGCGGGTCTGGGTCGACCCTGCGCTCAACGCCATTCGAGATCGGTGAGGCGGCGATGAAGGGCGAGTTCTACAAGATGGACTACGAGGCCTGGGACGAGGGCACCGATGGTCTGTCGCTCGAACAGGAGGCCGCATACCTCCGGCTTTGCCACCAACTCTACCGGCGCAAGGCCTCGATCCCGAATGCTCCGGCGACCCTCGCCCGCATCTGGCGCTGCCATCCGAACAAGGCCCGCAAGCTCCTCGCGGACCTCGTGGCCGCCGGGAAGGTCGTCGAGAAAGACGGACACCTGACCAACACCAGGGTGACACGTGAGCTAGACGACAGGGAGACGCGCCGCACACAAAAGGCGGACGCAGGGCACACAGGAGGAACACGTGCCCAGGAAAATCGGCGTAAGTCCCTGAAAACGCTGACTCCAGATCAAGCATCTGCCGGACTGCCGGACAAGCAAAATCAAGCAGAGAAAGAGGGAGAGGGAGAGAAAGAAGATACCCCTAAAGTCCCCAAGGGGACCGACACGGGGTTCGATCGATTTCGAGCTGCCTTCCCGCCAAAGCACGTCAGCTTCCCGACCACCCAGGCCCGGAAACGCTACGACCAAGCGATTAAGGCTGGGGCCACCCCCGACGAGATCGAGGCCGGCGCGAAGGCCTACGCCGCCGAGCAGCTCCGCATCGGCAAATCCGGCACCGAGTTCGTGAAATCGGCCGACAGCTGGCTCTTCCAGCGCCGGTGGCTCGACTACGCCAAGCCGGCTGGCGAGCCTCAGGGCGCACCGGCGCCGAAGCTCAACCTCGAACAGGACCGCCGGCACCGCCTGCGCCTCGCCATCGACCACTTCCGCGACGAGTGGCGCCAGGGGACCGATGAGCAGTACCGGCCGGGCACGCCGGGCTGCACCACGGCACCCGAAATCCTCGAGGAGGCGCGTCTGGCCGTGGCGACCGAGCGAATCCTGACGGAGCGCCCACCGGCAACCAATGCCGCCTGAGATCCCCACCCCGTCGCGTACCGAGAGCCACCCATGACCGTCCAAGCCAAGAGCCAGCGAGCGAAGGGCAAGCGCCAGCGGGAGCGCGAGCGCCGTCAGCGCCGGGCCGAGCGGCGCGGAGCTGCCGGCACCACGGCAACGTCCGGCACTGTCCAGGCCGCCCCCAGCGCACGCAGCATCGCCGATCCGATCTGCGGCGTGGCTTCGCCCGTCATCGATCCCTCCCTGTGCTGGTTCATTGCCAAGACGATGCCCCGGATGGGTGATCGGGCTCTCAAAGCCTTGCAGGATGCCGAGGTGGTGACCTACCAACCCCGCTCGACCGAGGTCGTGGTCCGCCGCGGCCGCCGGGTGGTCCGTCGGACGCCCATGCTCATCCGCACGGTGTTCATCGGCGTGCGGGACCTCGGGCATCTGGACACGGCCCGGACCAGCCTCGGCGTGGCCGAGATCGTCTCCCGTCCCGTCGAGGACACCGCCACGGAGGGCAACATCGCCGGGCTCGTCCTGAAGCCCGCCCGGCTCGACGCGGACGGCCTCCAGCGGTTCGTCGACGTCATCGCCCGGGGGGAGATCGTCGAGCCCGTGGGCATCAAGCCGGGGCAGAGCGTGATAGTCACCACCGGGCCGTTCGCCACCTTCCCGGCCATCGTCGAGGAGATCCTGCCGAACGACCGGCTGAAGGTCGCCGTCAGCCTGTTCGGCCGGCCTTCGCCCGTGGAGCTTGGGATCGCGGATGTGCAGGTGGGGTGAGAGAGCGCGGCCTGCGACCTCCATGAGTACGCCGCCGAGGCCGCTTGGAAGGAGCACAACCGTCGCGTTGCAAACGGCGAGGCGTCCAATCGCACGATTGGCCTGATGATGGCTTCGCCCGTTAGCTAGGCGTGGGAGGGCCACTGGCAGCGTTAAGAAAGGGGTTAGGCGGACGACCCTTGCCGTCCGGAAAACGCACCCGGCGCGTTGAAGTTCGGCCTTTGTCTGGCCCAGGGGCGCCACGTTTTGCGCACGGGCCTCCCGAGTGGCCGAAAGGGGTAAACGGCCGCTGGCGCCCCCTCCAGGGCTCGAATTCGCCCGGTTTAAAACTGGACTGTTGACGTGGGGTTGGCCGCGAGTCATATTGACGCTCGGGCGGGGGAACCTCTGCCCAAAAACGACAAAAGACCAGGGCTTCCGACCCCGGCCTTCTTGTCTTAACCGCAGGAGCCTTGGAGGGCCTGCAGCTATCTAGGTGACACGCGCATTTTATGCGTGCCTGATGGCATGTCAAGTTCTCCAAGGCTCCTTACATAAAGGAAGCCTTATATGACGCCCTCAGCCCGGCGCCCCTCGCGCCGCCTCTCTCCCGAAGACGCTATGGTGGTCTGGCTCCGACACTGGAACGGCGAGTTCCAGAACCGGATTGCGGCCAGCTTCGACGTGAATCCTGCCCGTGTTAACGAGGTCCTTAAGGGGCGTCGTTATCCCGAAAGTCGGTCGGCTGCGCTCGCGCACCGCTCGGCCACCTAGGGAGGACCGGCATGGCTAAGAAGCCCCCCCTCGCGAAACCTCGCCCGCCGTCTCGACTCTCGCCTCCGGCGTCCTGTCGGGTCGGATCACGCCCTCAAAGGCCCAAGTTCTGACCTTGGCAGCGACTGCCCTCGGGCAGGACCAGACCAAGGGCCAGAAGCCGAAGCGCTGAGTTACCCGGCTGAGTAATTTTGGAGAGGCGCAACCGTGAGGTTGCGCCTTTTGGCTAGCGAGCCCGCCACACCTGCCCCGCCTGCATGCGCTTCCCCTCCGCCATCCGGCACGCGCATCTTCCTGAGCGCGCAGCCCACGCGGCGCGTCACGTCTGTGAGTAACCTCCAGTCCCGGCTGTCCTTCCCTTCCGTCTGACACACTGATTCGGCCAACTGGGGAGCCGTCATCGGCTTCTTCGCCTTGCGTAGCTCGGCAACCCCGCCTTCTACGCCACCCGTCGGCGCCACTTCTCGGGGGCTGGATGCCGTTCGTGAGCGAGGGCAAGGGCCTCCAGCCATTCGACCACGTCCGGCGGTACGACGGCGTCTCCGGAGGCCCAGCGTCTCACCAAGCGGTCATCGCAGGACAGGGCATCGGAAAGCCCCCGCTGCGACCAGCGCAGCAGGGCCAGCACCTCGCGAAGGCGAACCGGCGTCACGGAAAGAAGATTTTGATGACGGCTGCCGTGCCGCCGATCAGCGCTGCCGTCGCGGCCACCGTCGTCGCCACGATCTGCCAGGGGGCGATGGCGCGGTCGCGATCCAGTTTGGCCGCCTCGGCGCGGAGCTTGGCTTGCTCCTCGACGAACTTCTGTGTTTCGGCGTTGGAGCGCAGGACGCGAGCGACCTGCTCCGCGATGTCCAGACTGTTTGGGGCGGACGTGTTTGCCATCGGGGTCAACCCTCGATCCGGCCGGGGCAACCCCTCAGCCATGTCCGCAATGTGAGGGGCTGTCAGGCGAGCGTCAAGGAGTGCTCATCGCATGACGTGGTGCTGACTATGCCCCTGAAGAACGACCATGGTGACCTAATCGCGATCGGCACCGAAGGCATGATCGTGAGCGTCCACGGTTACGGCCAGAGCTACATGGTCGAGTTTGCAAAGCCGCTGGGCGCTCCCGCCATGGCTGAGCCGCACGAGGTCGGGCTGCAATAACTTCTGCCCCTTGAGCGCTACGGCGTAGACTCGAACGGGCGCGCCTTCGGGAGGCAACTGCAGCGGAGACGATAGGATAGGCGCTTTGAGCCTGTGGTGAGGACACGCGGCGAAAGGCCAAGCTTCACGGAACTGTGACCCCGGTCCTACGCAACGATCCCGGATGAGATCGCTTGGCCAACGTGCTGCACGTTCGTGCTGCCCAAATCATCCCTGTCTAATGAGTTTTTTGATGACGCCTCAGTTCTGGCTATGGCTCGGCTTCGCGGGCATGGCGGCGGGTGCCGCTGCGATCCTCTATCTGGCGAAGAGGAGAACGCAGGCCGAGGAGGCTGATGGCATCATCCATGGGATCGTGCCGATCATCGCGGCCTGCTCCTACTTCGCCATGGCGACCGGACAAGGCAGCATCGTTCTCCCGGCCGGACCCGATGCGGCCGATGTCGCGCGCCAGTTCTACTTCGCCCGCTACATCGACTGGACCTTCACCACGCCCCTGCTGCTTCTTGGCCTCGCCCGCACCGCGATGCATTCGGGAATGCGCCGGCCGGCCATCGTCTGGGGCCTGATCGGCTCCGACCTCATCATGATCGTGACCGCGCTGGCGTTCGGCCTGTCGACGGTCGCCTGGATCAAGTGGATCTGGTTCGCCATCTCCTGCGGCGCCTTCCTCGCCGTGTTCTACGGGATCTTCGTTCAGCTCCGTGAGGAGAACGCGGCCGAGCGTGCCGATATCCAGTCCGCCTTCCGGCGCAACGCCGTGTTCCTGTCCGTCGTCTGGTGCATCTACCCCGTCGTGCTGCTCGTGGGTCAGGACGGCTTGGGCATCCTGTCGCCGACCATGGCTCTGGCCGTCGTCGCGCTCTCGGATCTGACCGCGAAGGTCGTCTATGGCGTGATGGCGACGCTCTCGACGACGCGTGCCGTCGACCGCGACTTGGCTGAGGGCAAGGCCACGGCCACGCCGCTGCGCCGCGCGGCCTGATCGGCATGGCGGCTCGTGCGTCCATTCCGGTCTTCGGAAAGCCCGATGCGGCGAGCCGCCACCATGCGTGGCCGGCGGCAAGTCTCCTGCCCCTGGCCGGCGCTGTCGTAGCGCTCGGTCTCATGGCCTCGGCCTACCTGCCTCGTGAAGCGTCTTGGCTCGTTGCCCTGACGGTGGTGATCGTCCTCGGCGTTCCGCATGGCGCCCTGGACGGTGCGGTGGCCGCACCGCTCATGCGCCCGCGCTACGGCCGGGCGTGGTTCGGGATCTTCGCGATCCCGTATCTCGGCCTTGCGGCTCTCGTTCTCCTCGCCTGGGCGGTCGCACCCCTCCTCACCCTGGCCGGCTTCCTTGCCCTCTCGGTCTTACATTTCGGGGAGGAGGATGCTGGTACGGGGCGACCGTTCGAGGCCTTCGTCCGCGGCGGTTTGCCGATTGCGCTTCCGGCATTACTGCGGCCCGAGGAAACCGCCGGGCTGTTCGCCGTGGTCACGCGCGTGCCGATGCCGGAGCTTCCCGTGTGGTGGACGGCTGCCTCCTGGTTCTGGTTTGCCCTGGCGGTCATTTGGATCGTCGCGCGTCGGCGGCCACAGGGTGTGCTGATAGAAGTCGCTGTCCTGGCCGTCGCGTTCTGGCTGCTCCCGCCTCTGACCGCGTTCACCCTCTACTTCGTTGGTCTTCATGGCCCCCGGCACATGCGTGCCCTCGTGCGTGATCCGAACCGCGCGCCCCGCGTCGATACGATGCGCAAGGCCGTCCTCGCATCCCTGCCGGTGTTCGGCCTTACCCTCATGCTCGGTGCAGCCCTGTGGCCGCTCTACAGCGCTGGCTCGCCCGATGAGCCCTCAACCCTGCTGGCCCTCACCCTGCAGATGCTGTCAGCCCTGACCGTGCCGCATGTGCTTCTCGATCGTATCGTGGAGCAGCGTACGATCTAATTTCCGGTATGCTGACGACCACCCGTTTTGGTGCCATGGCGGCCGGCAGTCCCCCATGGGGGTTGCCCAAACTGGGCACGCCGGTCATCTTACCGGCATGACGTTTCAGTTCGCCTATCAGTTCACGCCGGACGTGCTGCAATCGGGCCTGCGGGATCTCGATGCCGTGGTGCTGACCGTGCCTCTGAAGAGCGACGATGGCGACCTGATCGCGGCCGGAACCAAAGGCACGATCGTGAGCGTCCATGGCGACGGCGAAAGCTACGTGGTCGAGTTCGCCGAGCCACTTGGTGCTCTCGTCACGGCTGAGCCGCACGAGGTTCGCGCCGTAAAAGCCCCCGACGCTTGAGCGACAAGACGATTCAGGTTCGCTGGTTCATCGACGGGCCGAAGGTCTCGGCCTATTTGCTGAACCCCGATCATCCGGTCGGAGGGTCAAAGGCCAAGTACCTACTTGGGTTCGGGTTCTCTGCCGATGAGCCGAGAGTGCTGGCCGAGGCCCTGGTTGATCACGCCATGATGAACGCGCCCGGTACCGTCGTCCGGCAGGCGAAAGGGCCAGACCGTGCCGTGTTCGAGGGGACGGTCACGGCACCCGATGGGCGAGAGATACCCCTGCGCACAGTGTGGGAAGCCGGCAAGCCCTACGAGATGCGCTTCATCACGGCAGTGCCGCTGACACGTTGAGACGCAATACCCTGTGCAATAGCATTGCGGAAAGCGTGCTCGTGTAATAAATTGCGATCTTAGCACTGTAGGCGCTGTACTCTCCCGTCGCGGGATCGATGTTGAGCCCCTAAGGAGACGGTCGAACCCGCTTCTCCACTTTGAAGGCTGGTCCTGAGGATCGTCCCCCATTGGGGGACACTTTAACGAGCGCCACCCTATGCATTCGCCGAATGGAGCAGCCCGGTAGCAGTGCCCGAGGTCGTGAGCGAGCGGTTGAACCGCCCAATCCGATCGGTCAGCATGCCTTCGCTCACCTCTCAAGGGTCGCGACCATGTTCTACGACTCGGTGCACAGGCTCCGCCTCTGGCTATGGAGGCGTCAGGAGCGGATGCTGGAACGCACCCACCGGCTGAGACGAGCAGAGGACGCCTCGACCCTTCCGAGCGCCTCCGGAACCGCCGGATACGCGGCAGGCGCCGATGCTGGCTTCCACGCAGGCATGTTCGCCGGATACGAAAACACCAACATCAACATCAACTCGGCGACCTGTTTGGACAGCGGATCGTTGGGCGGCGGCGGGGATTAGGCAGGACATGGGCGACCGCGTCGACCAGCGCCTTGCCGACCTCGTTCGCGCGGCCGTCGCCTACGACGAAGCGGAACGGCGGGGCAGCAGCGCTCAGATGACGCCGCGCAGTAAGGCCCTCGTCATCGCCTTCGGCGACTACAACGACGCCGTTCATTGGGCCCGCGATGGTCGCACCGAGTATGCCGCAGCGGGCGGCCCGAAGGGAGTGGCCTCCCGCGACTGATGAGACCGATGTCCTATGGCAGGGGACCCTGGGAGCCCTGGGTGTATACGGGTGGTCGGGGTCCCCAAACTTTCTAGCGCCAGGGTCCGAAAACCCGGTAACGCGGTTGGGTAACGGGTAACGGGTAACGCTCCGATGGCAGATCCCGAACCGACGATCCTGATGTCGCAGGCCGAGTTCGCCCGGCGACGCGGCGTGTCGAAGAAGACCGTCACCGAGTGGAAGGGCAAGGGCCTCCTCGCGATGACCGCCGACGGAAAGGTCGACGTCGAGGCGAGCGAGTGGAACCTCGACCAGCGCCCGGCGACCTACCGGGGCGGCACGGCGCATCGGCCGGTGCGAACGGTCCCGAAGCCCGAACCGGATCCGCGCAAGGCCAAGCCCGAACGCGCCAAGCCGAAGGCGAGCGAGGCACCGCCGCCGCGACCGTCCGATGGCGACGAGGGCGACGACCTCGACCTCGACGCCGAGAACCTGCCGACGCCGCAGGCCATCCGGCGCAAGGAGAACTTCCTCGGTCTCCAACGCCGACAGGAGTTCAGCCGCAAGCAGGGCCAGCTCGTCGATCGGGCCGCCGCCGAAAAGCTGTTCTTCGACACGGCCCGTAACCTGCGCGACGCCTGGGCCAACTGGCCCGCCCGCATCGCGGTCGTCATGGCCGATGAACTGAAGGTCGATGCGCGCACGCTCAACACGGTCCTGACCGCGCATGTCCAGCAGCACCTCCGCGAACTCGGAGAGCCCGAGGCCGACCTACCTCGATCTCGCGAGCCTTGAACGGTCCTGGCGCAAGGGGCTGACCCCGGCGCCGGACCTCAACGTCGTCGAGTGGGCCGAGGAGTACCGGAAGCTCAGCAAGGAATCGTCGAACGGCGGCCGGTTCGTCACCGCTCGCGTCGAAGTGGCCCGCGGCCCGATGCTGGCCGCCACCGAACCCGGTGTCGCCACCATCACGCTGATGGCGTGCACGCAGTTGCTGAAAACCACCGTGATCGAGAACATCCTCGGCCGGTTCATCCACATCGACCCATGCCCCATCCTCGTGGTGCAGCCGAAGGACGACGCGGCCGAGACCTTCTCGAAGGACCGGCTGGCGCCGATGATCCGCGACACCAAGGTGCTGCGGGACCTGTTTGGCGACGCCAAGGCGACGGATGCCGGCGCCACCCTGACGCACAAGCAGTTCCCTGGGGGCCACGTGACCCTCGTCGGATCGAACAGCCCGACCAACCTCGCCATGCGGCCGATCCGGCTGCTGTGCTGCGACGAGATCGACAAGTATCCGCTCTCGGCCGGCGGCGAGGGCCCGCCCATCGACCTCGCCGAGGAGCGTCAGGCCGAGTTCAAGACCAACAGTTTGAGCGTGCGGGCCTGCTCGCCCACCGTTACCGGGCGCAGCGCCATCGAGGCATCCTACGACGAGAGCGATCAGCGCAAGGCGTTCGTGCGCTGCCCGCACTGCGAGGACTGGCACCCCCTCGAATGGGAACAGGTGCGGTTCGATAAGGACGAGGGCGGCAAGATCCGCGCCGAGAGCGCGCGCTATGAGTGCGTCGGCTGCGACAAGCCCTGGACCGAATCGCAGCGCCTCGTCGCACTGCGCAAGATCGAATGGCGCCAGACCCGGGCCTTCACCTGCTGCGGTGAGAACCAGGTGCCCGAGCGTTGGGCGCCCGAGGCGCACGGGGTTCGCCGCGCCCTGTGCCTCCACTGCGGGGCCATGGCAGTGCCCAACGATCACGCTGGATTCGTCGCATCCAAGCTCTACGCGCCGAAGCAGACGATCCGCGAGACGGTGGCGAAGTTCGCCCGCGCGCTGAGACGGGGGCCGGAGGCGTTGCGGACCTTCTTCAACACCCAGCTCGCCCGCACGTGGAAGGAAGGCGCGGACGCGCCGGACTGGCAGGACGTCTACACCCGGCGGGACAGCTACCTCGCCGGCACCGTCTCGCGCGGCGTCCTCATCCTGTTCGGTGGCGTCGACGTCCAGAAGGACCGCCTCGAGGTCAGCGTCTGGGGCTTCGGCCGCAACCGGGAGCGCTGGCTGATCGAACACCGCGTGCTGCCCGGCGACACCAACCGCGCCCCGGTCTGGAAAGACCTCGAGGCGATGTTCGGCGAGACCTGGGAGCACGAGAGCGGCGCCGACATGACGGTGCGCGATTGGGGGATCGATTCGAGCGGCTTCACGGCGGAGGTTTACGCCTTCGTGCGCAGTCAGGCCGGGCGACCGGTCCACGCGGTGGATGGCCAGGACAGCTATGCCGCGGCTTTCCTCGGTGTAGGTGCGAAGGATGCGACCCCGGCCGGCAAGAAGCTGCGCCGCGGCCTGAAGACGATCCGGGTGGGGGCGTCATTCGCCAAGCAGGAACTGATGGGGTGCCTCGCGCTCCAGCGGCCGAGCGACGGCAAGCCGTACCCGGCCGGATTCGTCCATCTGCCGCGCGACGTCACCGAGGATCAGGTGAAACAGCTCACCGCCGAGGAACTCGTCACGCACGTCACCCGTGGCCGCACCCGGCGCGAGTGGGTGCCGATCGGTGGCCGGCGCAACGAGGTGTTGGACTGCGCGAACTACGCCCGAGGGCTCGCCGCCATGCGCGGCTGGGACCGGTGGCGCGAGACCCACTGGCGCGAACTCGAAGGCGCCTTGGGGATCGAGCGCGACCGCCCAGCCGGATTGCCGGAGGCATCGGTGCCCGAGGCCGTGGTTGCCGCCGGATCGCTCGCGGCGCGTAACCTCCAGCGCGCCAGCGCCAAGCGCAGCCGGGTCAGAAGCCGAACGACGAGGTAGGCCATGGCCGCGACCATCGAGAAGCAGATCGCGGCCCTTGAGACCGCCATGGGCAGCGGCGCCCTGCGCGTCGAGGCGCCCGACGCCGCGACGATCACCTACCGGAGCTACGACGAGATGCGCCGGGCCTTGGCCGACCTGCAGCGCCGGAAGGCGGCGAAGGATGCCGGTGCCGGAGTGGCCCGGCGCCGCACCCGTCAGATCGTCACCACAAGCCGCAGCGGATGGTAGGCGTGCGCCAGCCTGTCCGCTTCCGCGTCAAGGGGACCCGCGACTACGTCGAGCCCGTGGCCATGGACCTGTCCGGCCTCGACGTGACCGTGGCACCCGAGAGCGGAGCTTACGATATCGCCAACGGGGCAGGCCGGCGGTCGCGGGCCTGGCGCGTCGGTAGCTACGGGCCGAACACCGCCATCGTCTACGCCCTCGACGAGCTGCGGCGGAAGTCGCGCGATCAGGCTCGCAAGAACCCCTACGCCGTGGCGGCCGTCGACCGCCTGGTCACGAACATCATCGGCACCGGGATCAGCCCGCGTTCCACGGCGGCCCGCTCGACCGAGGGGATGAGCAAGGCGCAGGCGAAGCGGATCAAGAAGGAGGACGCCGCGTTTCGCGCGGATCTCCAGCGCCTGTTCCTCGACTGGACCGACGAGGCCGATTCCGTCGGCACCCACGATTTCTACGGCCTGCAGGCCCTGGCCGTGGCCGGCATGGTGGATGGCGGCGAGACCTTCGTCCGCCTGCGCACCCGGCGTCCCGAGGACGGGTTGACCGTCCCACTCCAGCTTCAGATCCTTGAGGGGGACCACTGCCCTCACCTCAAGTCCGATCCGGCCGCCCGCATCCGCCAGGGCATCCAGTACGACGCCATCGGCAAGCGGTCCGGGTACCACCTCTACCGCGAGCATCCCGGCGACGGGGTGATGACGGCGGACGCCATCGAGCTTGCCCTCGTGCCGGCCACCGACGTCTGCCACCTCTACCGCGCGCGCCGCCCCGGCCAGGATCGCGGCGAACCTTGGCTCGCCCAGGCCCTGCGCACGCTCTACGACCTCGACGGCTACCTCGATGCCGAACTGATCCGGAAGAAGAACGCCGCCCGGCTCGTCGGCTTCGTGAAGCGCATCCTGGCGGACGGGGCCGAGGAGAGCGGGGCAGGCGGCGGTCCGCTCGGCACCGACGCACCGGACGACGATGGCGCGGCCACCCTCGATTTCGAGCCCGGCACCATCCAAGTGTTGGCCGACGGCGAGGACATGACCTTCAGCGATCCGAAGGACGTCGGGCCGAACTTCGAAGCCTTCGTGCGCGAATCCAAGCGCGGCATCGCGGCGGCCTGCGGCTTGCTCTACGAGATCCTCAGCGGCGACTACAGCCAGTTGAACGATCGAACCCTGCGCGCCGCGCTCAACGACTTCCGCCGCGCCGTCGAGCGCTGGCAGCATCACCTCGTCGTATTCCAGATGTGCCGGCCGATCTGGATCCGGTTCATCGACCTCGCCTTGTTGTCCGGTGCCCTGAAGCTCCCCGCTGGGATGAGCCGGAAGGACGCCTACGCGGCGAACTGGATCCCGCAGGCTTGGCCGTACATCCACCCCGTCCAGGACGTGCAGGGCAAGACCATGGAGATCCAGGCGGGTCTCTCCACCCGCAGCCGGAAGGTCGCCGAGGGCGGCTACGACGCCGAGACGGTCGACGCCGAGAACAAGGCCGACAACGACCGGGCCGACGAACTCGGCCTCGTCTACTCCAGCGACGGCCGCCAGAGGGCGAAGGGCGATCCCGCATCCGCGGGCGCCGACGATCCGGCCCCCGAGCCGACCCCGGCCGCGATCTGAGCGGCCACAACACCACCTCACGGAGGCACCATGGCCGCTCTGGTCAATGGGAACGAGATCATCCTCACCGGGACGGTCGGCGATCTCTATTGGGACGACAGCTTCACGTCGGCCGATGTCATCTTCGCGCTGGCGCAGGTCGGCCGCGAGCAGGACATCACGATCCGGCTCAACAGCGCGGGCGGCGTCGCGACCGAAGGCGCCGCCATCCACTCGGCCATCGCCGCGCACAAGGGGCGCAAGGTGATCGTGGTGGAGGGCATTGCCGCATCGGCCGCGTCCGTCATCGCGATGGCGGGCGACGAGGTGGTGATGTCGCTCGGCTCCCTGATGATGGTCCATGACCCATCGGGCTTCACCTTCGGTCCGATCACGGAGCATGAGCTCTCGATCCGGATGCTCCAGGCCCTCGCGACGTCGATGGCCGGCATCTACGCCGAGAAGACCGGCAAGACGGTCGCGGACGCCCGCGCCGACATGCAGGCCGAGCTCTGGATGACGCCCGACGAGGCCGTGGCCGCCGGCTACGCGGACCGGACCCTGGCCCGCGCCGCGAACGACGACTCCGAGCCGCAGCCGACGGCCTTCGACTACCGCCTTTTCCAGCATCCGCCGGAGCGCCTCGTGGCCCTGGCCGATCAGCACGCGTGGACGAAACGCGCCCGTCCCACCGCGGCCTCGCCGGCCGTTCCCCCACGCCAGAAGGAGAACACCATGGCGAACGAACCGGCGGGCAGCGAGCCCGTCGTCCCCCCTGATCCCACCGCGGCACTGGCCGCCACCGTCGAGGGCGCCCGGAATGCCGCCACGGCATCCACCGTTTCTCGGGCCGACGCCTCCGAGATCGCCAAGCTCTGCGTCGAGGGCGGTGTGCCGGCGATGGCGGCAACGCTGCTGGCGGAAGGCGCGACCGTTGCCCAGGCCAAGGAACGTATCGGTGCCGCCGGTGAGGTGACAAATCTCGTCGCGCTCGCGCGGCGCAAGGACCCCAGCCTGCCGACCAACCTCGCCGCCACGATGCTCGCCGAGGGCAAGACGGTCGAGCAGGCGCGAGCTGCCCTCTTCGACAAGCTCGTCGCCCACGAGGATCGCACCTCGATCTCGTCTCACCCGCCGGCCGCTCAGGGCAACGCCGGTCCCACCGCATCCGCCACCAGCATGGAGCGTGAGCTCAAGCGAGCTGGCATGAAGAAGGACGCTTGATCATGGCCTTGCTCGAAACCGCACAGGTCGGCTCCGACTGGCTGAAGACCGAGGACGGCAGCTATCGCAGCCGCGACACCGCCATCATCGCCTCCGGCGCCGGCAAGCTGAAGACCGGTACCGTTCTCGCCCAGGTGGCAGCCACCGGCAAGTACTTCCCCGCCGCAGCCAGCGGCGCCGACGGCACGCAGACCGCCGTGGCGGTGCTGTTCACCCCGGTCGACGCCACCAGCGCCGACCAGAAGGCCGTGATCGTCTCGCGGCACGCCACCGTGAGCCACAACGGTCTCACCTACGGCCCCACCATCAACGATGCGACGAAGCGCGCGGCGGCCAACGGCCAGCTGAAGGCGGTCGGCATCATCGTGCGCGAAGGAGCGTAAGCCGATGCCCACCATCCTCGACATCTTCAATCAGGACGCCTTCTCGGCGGCCTCGCTCACCGGCAACATCTCCATGGTGCCGAACGCCTATGGCCGGATCAACGAGCTCGGGCTGTTCGCGGCCGAGCCGGTTCCGACCACGTCCGTCATCGTGATCATCGAGAACGGCGTGCTGAACCTGCTGCCCACCCGCCCGCGCGGCGGCCCGGCCAGCCTCGGCACTCGCGGCAAGCAGAAGCCCGCATCCTTCGTCGTGCCCCACATCCCGCACGAGGACAGCGTGCTGGCCACCGACGTGCAGAACATGCTGGCGCTCGCCACCGGTGGCGGTGCCGGTCTCGAAACCGTCCTCGGCTTCGTGAACCGCAAGCTGATCACGATGCGGCGCAAGCACGCCATCACCCTGGAGAACTTGCGGATGGGCGCCATGAAGGGCGTCATCCGCGATTCCGACGGCAGCGTCCTCCTCGACCTGTTCGCCGCCTTCGGCGTCACCGAGAAGGTGGTCGACTTCGCTCTGGGCACGGCCAGTACCGACGTGGTCGGCAAGTGCCAGGACGTGACCGGTTACATGGAGGACAATCTCCTCGGCGAGACGATGACGGGCGTGCACGCGCTCGCCTCGCCCGAGTGGTTCCGGAAATTCGTCACGCATGCCAGCGTGAAGGAGGCCTACAAGTACTACGCCTCTGCGCCGAACCCGCTTCGCCAGGACGTGCGCAAAGGGTTCGAGTTCGGCGGCATCACCTTCGAGGAGTACCGCGGCAGCGCATCCTTCATGCAGGAGGATGGCACCGCCAGCGTGCCACAGCGGTTCATTCCGGCCGGCGACGTGCGGTTCTTCCCGCTCGGCACCACCGACACCTTCACGAACTACTGGGCGCCCCCGGACTTCTGGGGAGAGGTGAACCAGGCCCCCGCCAGCGCCGACGCCGAGGTGTTCGTCGCCCCGCTCGAGCCGAAGAAGTTCGGCAAGGGCATGGACATCCACACGGAGTCGAACCCGCTCCCGCTCGTGAAGCGCCCCGCGCTCCTCGTGCGCGGCACCACCTCGAACTGACGGGGGCGAGCATGCGGTTGCGCGAACAGGGCAACGCGGGCGGCGAGGTCGTCACCCTGGGCTGGGACGAGGCGCAGACCGCGCTTCGAGCCGGTACCCACGAGGTGGTCGACGACGCCGACGATGGCAAGGCGATCAGCGGTGAAAAGGGTCCCGAGCCCGACGCGCCGGTCGACGATCTCGACACCAAGACCAAGCCGGAACTCGAGGCGCTCGCCGCCGAGCGCGGCGTCGACATCTCGAAGGCCAAGACCAAGGCCGATGTCATTGAGGCGCTGCGCGCGTCGAAATGACCACCTTCGCCCTGGCCGTCGACGCCATGTTCGACGATCCGAACATGGCCGAGGACGCGATCTGGCGCGCGGGCGGAGCCGCCGAAGGCCTGCCCGTGCGCATCCGGTACCGCTCCCCCGAGGCCATCGTCGGGTTAGGCGGCAACCAGTTCGACCTCGTCGCCACCCTGATCGAGGTGCGGCTGTCCGAGATAGCCGAGCCAGCCAAGGGTGATCAGGTCGACGTCCTCGACGACGACGGCGCCGTGCGGGAAACCCTCGAGGTCACCGGCCTCTCGCGGATCGACGCGCGCAAGCTCGTCCGGACCTGCGAGGTGGCGTCGCTCGCCCCGGACGACGATCCGTGAAGTTCTCAGCCGCGGTGCCGGACCTGCGCGAATTGATGGCCGGCACGGAGGTGCGGATCGCCAAGTCCGTGACCGCCGGCATGCGCGACGTCACGGACGGACTGAAGCAGGACCTGCGCGCCGACGTGGTGCGGGCGGGTCTGGGCCAACGTCTCGCGAACACCTGGCGCGGGCAGACCTTCCCGAAGACCGGCGAGAGCGTCGAGGCCGCCGCCTACCTCAGCACCAACGCCCCCAAGCTCATCGACGCCTTCGACCGCGGCTTCACCATCACGGTCCGGAACAGGAAGTTCCTGGCGATCCCGACACCGGATGCGGGGGTGCGGCAGATCTCGGTGAAGCGCGGCGCCGCCTCGACGGGCTACGTCCTCACCCCGGCCGCCTGGGAGCGTGAGACCGGCGTGAAGCTTCGCTTCGTCCCGACCAAGACCGGCGGGGTGCTGGTCGCGGACGCATTCTACCGGCGCCAGGCCGCGCGGTACCAGGGACGCAAATCCTTCCGGGCGATCAAGGAAGCCGGCCCGGCCCAGGGCCGCTCCTTCGTCGTCATTTTCGTCCTGGTGAAGCAGGCCAAGCTCCGCAAGCGCCTCGACGTCGAGGCCATCGCCAAGGCGTGGGCCGAGCGCGTGCCGAGCGCCATCGCCGCGAAGTGGGTCGCCTAACCGAAATCAACTTCGAGGTTTATGGTATGATCTCTCGGATCATCTCGAGCTTGCTGCTCTGCTTGGCCTTAGGCGGCGTCGCTCGCGGTGAAGCGCCGCCGAGTAAAGCGCCTGGTGTGCCCAGCAGCATCACGCTGCAACCGGTCGCAATCTATGATGCCGCTGGGAACGTCGTCTCCTCGTTCGGAGGTGGCGCAGGCGGCGGCGCGTCCACCGTCACCGGCTCCATGGAACAGGACGTCCGCGCCACCAACACCCTGAACGCGGCCACGGCCAATGCCGCCGTCACCCTGCCGGTCAACGGACAGTCGACGGTCGGCTTGGCTTTCTCGGGTCTCACCGCATCGGGGGCCACGGTCACCTTCGAGCAGTCGAACGACGGCGGAACGACGTGGACCGGCGTCAACGAGGTCAACGCCGGCACGGGCGTGCCCACCGCGACGCGCTCGACGGACGGGCAGACCCGTGTCGCGGTCCAGGGGCGCACAAACCTGCGCATCCGCGTGAGCACGGTCGGCACCGGCACGATCACCGTTGCGTCCAACATCTCGGTCCGCGAGGGGCTGGTGACGCTGGCCTCGCCGCTGCCGCCTGGCGCCAACGTCATCGGCTTCACGAGTCCCCCTCCGTCCACGGCCATCAGCACCCAGCGGACCACAGCCATCGGCACTACGGGCGTGCTGGTGTCTCCGGTGGCCGCCGATGCGCGCCGCACGGTCACCAACACCAGCGGCATCGCGTGTGAAATGATGGGCAGCGCCGCCGCCTATGGCACGGGCTACCCCCTTCCGGCTGGCGGCTCGTTCACCTTTGACGCCTCGGGGCGGACCACGGCGGCTCTCTACGTCGCTTGCGCATCGGCCGGCGGCACCGTCGCCGTGCTGAGCTACTGAGGAGCGCGTCATGGCTGGCCCCTCCGACGGAAGCGCCGCCCTCTCCCGCGCCAACGGCCCCCTCGCGAGCGCCAAGCTCTGCGTGCGCTGCGATGCGCGCTCGGATTACGATGCCTGGACCGCATGGGCCGGGCGCACGCCGGACTTCGTGCATGCCTTCGGCAACGCGGGCGGATCGGGCGGCTCCTTCGCCAACCCGGTGGGGACGTGGGACGCCTGCCTCGGGCAGGTGCGCACGCTGTGCCAGACCTGGGCCGGCATCCCCCTCGCCTGGGCGCTCCCGCTCTGCACCACGACACAGCCGCTCACCGACACGACCGCCGGCACCTACAACGGCGTCATCAACGCCATGGCGGACGCCATCCTGGCCCACAACCCGGTCGGGCCGATCCCGGTCCGTATCGGCTGGGAGGCATACACCCCTGGCGCGTGGCCCTGGGCCGCGACCACGGCATCCGGCTCGACCGATTACGTGAACGCGTTCAAGGCTATGTCGGCCCTGCTCAAGGCGCGCTCGCCCCGGCTCAAGATCGGGTGGTGTGTATCGGCCTATAACTTCGATTCGACGGGCGCCGAGTTCGATCCGACGACGGCTTATCCCGGTGACGCTTTTGTCGATACCATAGGGCCAGACGCCTACCTGATCGGCGCGGACGTCTCCAAGGCCGTGACCTTCGCCCGCGCGTCGCAGGGCAAGGATCTGGTCGGCGCGGCGGGGTTCCGGTTCGGCCTCAAGTACCTGGCCGACTTTGCCCGCGCGCACGGCAAACTGTTCACCATCGACGAGTGGGGCATCGGCGCGGATCGCCCCGATTACATCCGCGACATGGCGCAGTTCATCGCCGATCCGGCCAACCGGGTCTGGTATCACGGCTACTGGAACAAGAACGCGGGCGCCGCCGCACCCGGCCCCTATCCCTTCCCGTGCCGCCTCACGCCCGACGGCGGCAACGCCTACGACCTGTCGCGGGCCGCGTTCCTCGACAATCTGAACGGCACGGGGCGCACCTACGCCGAGCAGCCCGAGACGCCTGCGTATTTCGCTCGGGCCACGACGGCGCCGACCGACGCGCGCCGCACCGCCGTGGACACGCTGGTCGCCACGCTGCGCCGCTTCGGGCTGCTCTCGACGGTCGATGGCACGCCCGCGCTCGACGGCCTCTATCTCTTCGCCGCCGCCGACAGCGAGATTGCCCGCCTGGGCCTCAACCTCCCCGGTGGGTTCACCACGACGGTCCCGACCGCGACCGGCAAGGCCACGATCTCGGGGAACGTCGGCTTCACCGCCGACCGCGGGTTCGCGGGCGACGGTTCCGCCGCCTATCTCAACCTCAACGTCAACCCGGTCACCGTGACCCCGACCGGCAAGTTCACCCAGAACAGCGGCCACATGGGCGCGTGGTTCCTGACCGCGAACACCCCGGCGGCGCAGCAGTTCGAGGTCGGCAACGCCAACTCGGCCATCGGTATGAACAATGGCGGCGCCTTCGTGGGGCGCCCGAACCAGTCCTCGACGGTGACGCTGGTCAATTCCGGATCCGGCCCCGGTCACGTCCTCTGGAACCGCACGGGATCGGCGGCCTGGGCGAGCTTCTTCAACGGCGCGGCGGCTCGCTCCGGCACGGATGCGTCCGCCGCGCTGACGAGCGCCAACCTCAACGCCTGCGGCGTCAACGGCGTGTCCTTCGGCTCGCAGCGGATCGCCCTCGTGCATTGGGGGCGCGCCCTGACCACGACGGGCAACCAGAACGAGCCGGGGCAGATCTACAGCGCCCTGCTCGCCTACCTCCAGGCCGTGGGAGCCGCCTGACATGCAGCGGATCGCTCTGATCCTGACGGGCGCCCTTCTCGCCATCGGCGCCCAGGCCGCAGGACCCGGTGGTGAGAACGCCATCGACCTCTCGGCCTACGCCACGAAGGACGCGGTTACGGCGCTTCAGTCCCGGATACCGTCGTTCGCTACCGTCATGCCGAAGGCTGAGGCGGGGGCATCCAACCTCGGAACCGTGCCTCAGATCCCCTACGCGGACCATCAGCACCCGCGCCTCACCGCCACCGCCAAAGGCACGCTCGACGGCACGGGCAACGCCACGGTGGTCTTTACGCAGGTCTTCGATGCCGAGCCCGCCGTGACGGTGATCTCGGTCGGCGCCAAGTCAGCGGGTTGGGCCGTGCCTGATTTCGACGTGACGTTCGTTACCAGCGCCCAGGGCAAGTTCACAGGCTGCACGGTCTATGGACGACGCGCCCGGCGCTTACCGCCCCAACCCCTCGCCGCGAGCCCCTTGGCGCTCACCACGCTCCTCACCGGCGTCATTACGGGCGTGAACGCCATCGCGGCGTCGATCACCGGCTATGACGCCACCGAGGATGCGGCTGGCGCCGGGTTCTCCCTCATCGCCGTCAAGGCTTCCTGACGATATGGTCGCTTCCCCCGCCCCGGCCGCCTCTGTCGAGGATACCGGCTCGCCCGTCGTCGTGCAGATCGTCGCGCGGGCCTCGACCTCGGACGGCACGAACGACACCCACACCGCGATCACCGTCAAGGCGCAGCGGTCGCGCACGCTCCCGGCGGTACTGGTGAGCCTCGCGAGCTGAGCATGTCGAGCACCCGCGAACAGGTAATCCAGGCCGTGGCCGCCCTCGTGAAAGGCGCGCTGCCTAAGGCGGACCACTACCGGAACGAAGAGAAGCAGAAGGCCATCCCGGTGGGCGGCTACGTCAACGTAGACGATGGCGACCCGGGCGAGCCCGAGGT
>NZ_FOPM01000017.1 GCF_900113485.1 Methylobacterium gossipiicola | reverse complement strand
TCGATGAGCTTGGGGGCGTTGGTGCTGAGGTAGGCGGCGGCCTCGACGCTCTCGCCGGTCTTCGGGAAGGTCTGCCCGCGCCAGGTGTTCGCGAGCCGTTGGCCCAGACCTGCCCGCACCACGTCGGCGCGCAGGTCCTGCTTCAGTCCGTCCGTGACGTCGCGCATACCGGCGGTCACGGACTTGGCGATCTGCACCTCCGTGCCGGCCATCAATTCGCACAGGTCCGGCACCGCGGCCGAGAACTTCACGGATCGTCGTTCCGGGCGAGCCGCGCCACTCCGCAGGTCCGGACGAGCTTGCGCGCGTCGATCCGCGAGAGGGCGGTGACCTCGACGGTTTCCCGCACGGCGCCGTCGTCGTCGAGGACGTCGACCTGATCGCCCTCGGCCGGCTCGGCCACTTCGGACAGCCGCACCTCGATCAGGGTGGCGGCGAGGTCGAACCGGTTTCCGTCCAATCCGACGATGGCCTCGGGCGAGCGGTACCGGATGCGCACGGGCAGGCCTCCGGCGCCGCCGCCCGCGCGCCAGATCGCGTCCTCGGCCATGTTGGGATCGTCGAACATGGCGTCGACAGCCAGGGCGAAGGGGTTCATGCCGGTGCCTTGGGCTCCCGATCCTCTTCGCTGGCGGTCACCTCGCCCACGTCGTCGTTCACGACGACGTGGGTGCCGGCTTGGAGCGCGGCCTGCGCCTCGTCCCAGCCCAGCGTGACGACCTCGGCGTCCTTCTTGTCCTTCTCGCGCAACCGCATGGTCGCCCCCGTCAGTTCGAGGTGGTGCCGCGCACGAGGAGCGCGGGGCGCTTCACGAGCGGGAGCGGGTTCGACTCGGTGTAGATATCCATGCCCTTGCCGAATTTCTTCGGCTCGAGGGGGGCCACGAACACCTCGGCGTCGGCACCGTTGGGGGCCTGGTTCACGCTGCCCCAGAAGTCCGGGGGCGCCCAGTAGTTGGTGAAGGTGTCGGTGGTGCCGAGGGGGAAGAACCGCACGTCGCCGGCCGGGATGAAGCGCTGCGGCGCCGTGGTCGTCCCGTCCTCCTGCATGTAGGAGGCCGAGCCGCGGTACTCCTCGAAGGTGATCCCGCCGAAGGTGAAGCCCTTGCGCACGTCCTCGCGCAGGATCTGGGGGCCGGACTGGTAGTACTTGAACGCCTCCTTCACGCTGGCATGGGCGACGAATTTCCGGAACCACTCGGGCGAGGCGAGCGCATGCACGCCCGTCATCGTCTCGCCCAGGAGGTTGTCCTCCATGTGGGCGGTGACGTCCTGGCACTTGCCCAGCACGTCGGTGCTGCCGGTGCCGAGCACGAAGTCGATCACCTTTTCGGTGACGCCGAAGGCCGCGAACAGGTCGAGCAACACGCTGCCGTCGGAGTCACGGATGACGCCCTTCATGGCCCCCATCCGGAGGCTCTCCAGGGTGATGGCGTGCTTGCGCCGCATGGTGATGAGCTTGCGGTTGAGGAAGCCCAGCACGGTCTCCAGGCCGGCATCGCCACCGGCGGTGCGCGCCAGCATGTTCTGCACGTCGGTGGCCAGCACGCTGTCCTCGTGCGGGATGTGCGGCACCACGAAGGACACGGGCTTCTGCCTCCCGCGAGTGCCGAAGCTGGCGGGGCCGCCGCGCGGGCGGGTCGGCAGCAGGTTGAGCACCCCGTTCTCGATGAGCACGATGACGGAGGTGGTCGGGACCGGCTCGGCCGCGAACAGCCCGAGCTCGTTGATCCGGCCGTAGCTGTTCGGCACCAGGGTGATGCTGCCGGTGAGCGCCGCGGCCGAGAACGCGTCCTGGTTGAAGATGTCGAGGATGGTGGCCATCGGCTTACGCTCCTTCGCGGACGATGATGCCGACGGCCTTCAGCTGGCCGTTGGCCGCCGCGCGCTTCGTCGCATCGTTGATGGTGGGGCCGTAGGTGAGGCCGGCATGGCTCGCGATGGCTTGTCGCGAGACGATCACGGCCTTCTGGTCGGCGCTGGTGGCGTCGACCGGGGTGAACAGCACCGCCACGGCGGTCTGCGAGCCGTCGTTGCCGGAGGAGGCGGCCGGGACGTACTTGCCGGTGGCGGCCACCAGGGCGAGCACGGTGCCGGTCTTCAGCTTGCCGGCACCGGCGGCGATGATCGCGGTGTCGCGGCTGCGGAAGCTGCCGTCCTCCGACTTCAGCCAGTCGGAGGCGACGGGGGCGGTTTCGAGCAGGGCCATGATCAGGCTCCCTTGGTGAGGCCGGCCCGCTTCAGCTCACGCTGCATGCTGGTGGCGGAGGCGGAGGCGCCGGCATTGCCGAGCGCGGCGGGGGGGTGGGACGAGATCGACGTCTGGGCCTCGGAGGCCACAAGCTTGTCGAAGAGCGCGGCGCGGGCCTGCTCGACGGTCTTGCCCTCGGCGAGCATGATGGCGTCGAGCCCCTCCGGAAGGGTCGGATCCTTGCGGCGCGCGAGAGCGACGAGGTTCCGGACCTCGCCGGCCGCGCCGATGCGGTCCTTGGCCTCCGGGACGCTCACGCCCTCGGCGATGAGGCTCGCGGCCATGGCCGGCACGCCACCCGCGACGCAGAGGGTGACGATCTCGGCGGCGTCGGCGCGCGCCATCGTGGCGGCGGTGGCGGCAGGCTTGGCCGCAGTGGCGGCAGGCTTGGCGCCCTCCACGGTCGCGGTCGGGGGGGCACTCGGGTTCGGGGGGATGACGGGCTCGGAGCCCGCCGGTGCAGTCGCCATGGGTTTGTCCTTCGGGCGGGGGGGAACGGCCGCTGTCGTGGGGCGGACGCGCTGCGTCCACGCCCGCTGATCGGCGAGGGCGACGAGGCGCTCGGGCGGATGCTCGAACAGGCGGTAGTCGAAGGCCGTCGGCTCGGGCGCGGCCTCGTCGTCCGCCATGCGCGCCAGGGTGCGGTCGGCGTAGCCGGCGGCCACGGCCTCGTCCGGGGTCATCCAGATCTCGGCCTGCATATCGGCCCGGGCCGCCGCGACGGTCTTGCCAGTCTTGCCCGCGTAGATCCCCGCCATCGCCGTCGCGAGGGCGGTGAGCGCCTTGATCTGCAGTTCGTGGTCGTCGACGGTGCCGAAGGTGAAGCCCGACGGGTCGTGCACCATCATCAGGGCCCCGAGGGACATCACCACCTCGTCGCCGGCCATGGCGATGACGGAGGCGGCCGACGCGGCGATGCCCTCGACCACGATGGTCTTGCGGCCCCGATGCGCGGCGATGGCCGCGTGGATCGCCGCGCCCTCGGTGGCGATGCCGCCGCCGCTGTTCAGCCGGATGGTGACGTCCTCGTCGCGGCCGACCTGGGCCAGGGCGAGGATCACGTCCGAGGCGCTGAAACTGTCATCCCAGTAGAGATCGCCGACCGTCCCCGACAGGACGATCTCGTTGCCATCGACCCGCGCGGCCATGGTTCCTCCGTGAATGGATAGTGGGGCCGCTCAGTCGGCGGGTTCGGCCGGCCCGGTCGCCGGGGTATCGTCGGGCGATGCCGCCGCGTCGGGCCTGGCTTTCTGGCGCCCGTCGCTGGTGTAGGAGAGGCCGAGCGCATCGGCGCGCTCGTTGTCGCCCGCCTGCTCGGCGTCGACCGCCTCGGCATCGTATCCGCCCTCGGCGACCTTGCGCGTCCGGGTGGAGAGACCCGCCTGGATCTCCATGGTCTTGCCCTGCACGTCCTGTACCGGGTGGATGTACGGCCAGGCCTGCGGGATCCAGTTCACCGCGTAGGCGTCCTGCCGGGTCATCCCGGCCGGCAACCGCAGGGCGCCCGACAACAGCGCGAGGTCGATGAACCGGATCCAGATCGGCCGGCAGAACTGGAACACCACGAGGTGGTGCTGCCACTGCTCGACGGCGCGGCGGAAATCGTTGAGGGCCGCGCGCAGGGTGCGATCGTTGAGCTGGCTGTAGTCGCCACTCAGAACCTCGTAGAGCAGCCCGCAGGCTGCCGCGACACCCCGTTTCGCCTCGCGCACGAAGGCCTCGAAGTTCGGGCCGACATCCTTCGGGTCGCTGAACTCGATTTCCTCGCCGTCGGCCAGGACCTGGATGGTGCCGGGCTCGAACTCGAGGGTGGCGACCCCGTCGGCGTCGGCCGGGTCGACGTCGAGCGGCTCGTCGCGCTCGCCCGTGATTACCCGTTTCACGAAGCCGACGAGGCGGGCGGCGTTCTTCTTCCGGATCAGCTCGGCGTCGAGATAGCCGTCGAGGTCGTAAAGGGTGCGCAGGGCCCGGGCCAACCACGGCTCGCCGCGATCCTGGCCGGGCCGCATGGCGCGGTAGAGGTGACAGACGTCGGTGGCCGGCACCAGGGCCTGCTCGATGGCACCCGAGACGATCAGGCCGTCACCGGGGTGTTCGCGATACAGCCAGTATCCGATCCGCTTGCCGATGGCGTCGTACTGGATGCCCTGCCGGATCCGCGCCGCGACGTCGGTCTTGAGGTGGGGGCAGTGATCGCCCTCGAGGAGCTGCAGCTGCAGCGGAACCGTGAGCCCGTCCTCGGGCCGGCGGGTCCGCATCCGGATGAAGCTCTCACCGCCCTCGACCATGCCGCGTACGGCAAGCGCCGTCAGGCCGTAGAAATCGTGGGCGCCGACGCTGTCGGCCTCGTCCGTCCAGCCGAGGAACAGCCGCTGGAGTTGGGCGCGGAACGCGGCGTCCTCGGCCTTCCGCTTCTTCGCCTGCGGCTTGGTCAGGCCCTCGTAGGAGCGGGCCGCCACGGAGCGCGGCACGATCCCGGTGCCGACGATGTTCGTGACCAGACGGTCGACGGCGGCACCCGCGTAGGGGTTTTTCCGGGCCTGATCCCGCGACTTCCGGCGCAGCTCGTCCAGGGCATAGACGATCGCGGTGTTCGGGCCGTAGCTGCCGACCCGCCAGGATCGCGAGCGCCGGCCGCCGCCGTTGGCGACGTCGTAGGGCTGGGCCTCCCGGGCCGTCGAGGCCTCTTCTCCGGACAGGTCCATCACCATCCGCTCCGGCCCGTCAGGGCGATCTGGCGCGTACGACGGGGCCTGATCTGACCGGCAGCGGTCTCCTGGGCCGCCTTGCGCAGGCGCAGGTCGCCCAACGCCCGCCGCATCTCGTCGTAGCTGCGATAGGTGATGGTCGCCGCGTCCGGTGCCTCGACGCGCAGGGCACCGGAGGCCATGGCGGTCTCGAGGGCCGCGATCTGCTTGTCGATGGTCACGGCCATGGTCACCTCGTCCGGCTTCGGACCTTGCTGCGGCGGATGGTGGCGCGATGGAGGTTGCGCGCCGCGAGGGAACCGGGGGCGACGGTGGCCGGTGGCGGCTCGTCGGGCTCCGGCACCGTTCGGACGCGCGCGATGCCGAGGGCGTGCTCGAGGTCGCGCCACTGCGTCTCGCGCCAGCGGTCCCGCCCACGCATCGCCGCGACGCCGCGGGCATAGTTGGCGCAGTCCAGGACCTCGTTGCGCCGTCCGCCGATCGGCACCCACTGGCGCCGGGTTCGGCCACGGGTGACGTGCGTCACGAGTTCCTCGGCCGTGAGCTGCTTGACCTGATCCTCGCTCACGTCCTCGGGCAGGTGGATGAACCCGGCCGGGAAGGCCTCGCCCTGCGCCGGCCGTTGCAGCGCGAGGCAGCCCATGAGTTCCTGCTTGCAGAACGAGGCGCCGATCCGGAGCGTCTTCAGGCCCCGGCGGAGCTTCTTCCCCGCCGGGGTCGTGTCCTTGGCGCCGACGCCGAGGAACGCGCTCTGGACGCTGTCCTGGCCGTCGACCGCGTGGACGTTGCCGCGCCCGGCCTGCCGCCGGACGAAGGCATAGACCTCGGCGGTGAAGCCGCTGGAATCGATGCCCCAGTCGCGGACACCCATCTCGGCGCCGCCCGCGTGCTCCCAGGTCTCGTCGAACATCGCCTCGAGGCTTTTCCAGACCTCCGGGCGGTTGGTCTCGCCCGGCAGCACCCGGTGCTCGATCAGCCAGCGCTCGCGGTTGCGTCCGAAGGCCCAGATGCCAACCTCGAGCCGGTCCTTCTGCACGTCCACGCCGGCAAACAGGATCAGGGCGCCGAGGGGGATTGTGCCTGACAGGTAGGCCCGGTCCCGCCGGGCGTAGACGTCCTGCCACTCGGGAGCGTCGACGCCCTCTTTCCAGGTTCGCGCCAGCTGGGTGTTGTAGAACGCCCGCAGCGCCTCGGGCCCGCGCCGCATCGCGCGGGCGTACTTCGCCACCGTCTCGCGGATCGACTGCTTCGGCGCGTAGAGCTTCGAGCCGATGAACCCGGCATGCTCGTTCGGCACCGCCAGGCTGCCGCAATCCCGGCACACGGCCCGGCGCACGCCGTGCGCCTCGGGCGCCCAGCGCTCCGGCACCTGATGCTCGCCGCAGCAGGTGAAGGCCCGCGTCTGCCGCCACTCGATCCGGCGCAGGGCGACGAGGCGCTGCGACTCCGTCCAGGCCGTGCCGCAGCCGGCGCAGTGATAGTGCGCCGTCTCCAGGCGGATCTTGCCGGCCTCGTCCTTCTCGAAGCGAACCTGCTCCCATTCGAGGGAATGCCAGCCCTCGCAATGCGGGCACTGCACGAAGGCCCGGCGCTGGTCGCTCTCCTCGTAGGACGCCTCGATGGCGCTGCGGCCGGCGATGGTCGGTGAGCAGGCCAGCACCGTGAGGCTGTTGGTGATGAACTCGGCCTGGCGCTCCTCGGCCAGATCGATGGGTGGCCCCTCGCCGCCGGCGGAGAGCGGGTACTTGTCGATCTCGTCGCAGACCAGCAGCCGGATCGGCCGCATGGCGAGGTTGGTCGGGCTGTTCGAACCGACGAGGGTGATGTGCCCGCCGGGGAACTGCTTATGCGTGAGGGTGGCGGCGGCGTCCGTCGCCTTCGCCGCACCGAACAGCTCGCGCAACACCTTGGTGTCGCGGATCATCGGCGCCAGCCGGTCCTTCGAGAAGGTCTCGGCCGCGTCGTCCTTCGGCAGAACCGCCAGGATCGGGCACGGATCGACGTGGATGAACCGCCCGAGGATGTTCTCGATCACCGTGGTCTTGAGGAGCTGGGTGCACGCCATCAGGGTGAGCTTGCGCACCCCCGGCTCCGTGGCCGCGAGCATCGGGCCGCGGGCGACCTCGACGCGGGCGGTGATGAATTTGCCCCCGTTCGACGATTCCTTGCTGAGCTTCCGGAACGCCTCGGCCCATTCGACCACGTTCACCTGCGGCGCCGGCTTGGTCCCGGCCCGCCAGGATCGGCTCAGGCTCTCAAGGTCGAGATAGGGTTGCTTCCGGCTCTCCGAGCTGGTCGAGATGCTGCTGGACATGCGCGGTCAGAACCGTGTTGAGCCTGCGCGCATCGACCCCCAACTCGTCCGCCATGATCGTCGCGATGCGGGAGGGCCAGGTGGCCCAGGCGTCGCGCAGGTCGCGGGCGGTGTCGAAAAACAGCTTCTCCGCCGCTTCCCGATTGACGAGTCGGCCCTGCTCGATCTCGTAGGCCTGCTTGCGCTGCAGCCCGAGGAAGTTCTCCTTGCGCCGCAGCGCCTCCGGAAGCTCGAGGTCGGGATCGTCCGGATCGAAATCGCGGACCGGCCTGTCCCCGGCGGGGCGGGGCGCCACGGGGTCCGCCCTCACGACCTCGGGCTTTGGCCGCCCGGCCGGGATCTCGCGCGGATCCGGCTCGGCCTTCGGAACGGTCCGCACCGGCCGGTGGGTGGTGCCGCCACGATAGTTCGCCGGGCGCTGATCGAGGTTCCACTCGCTCGCCTCGACGTCGACCTTACCGTCCTCCATGAGGGTGAGGAGCCCTTGCCCCTTCCACTTCGTGACGATCGCCTTCGACACCCCGCGATGGCGGGCGAACTCGGCCTGGGTCATGCCCGTCGCCGGGCGTTCACTGCCAGCGTTCACTGTTCACCGTTCACGGGTTTTGGAGGGCTGGCGCTAGTGAACCCGGGGGCCCCGACCACCCGTATAGGGCTGCCGCCCCCAGGGTCCCCCGCCCTGAGGCGGGGGGCGCCCCGGGGGGCGGCAGCGGGTGGCTGCGGCGGACCCTGCCGCAGCCCTGGGACGCGTGGTTGATGCGAACGAGATCGTCGCCGACCCTTGATGCTCGCCCGCTGCGGCGCGGTCCATGCCGCTCCAAACGCCCGATTTTACTTCCGACAAGGGGAGTTAGCAGCGGCCAACCGCAGGGCGGATCGACCCGATCAGGCCGCCGTCGCGAGCCCGCTGCGAACGAGGATGGCACGGCGACCCGTCGCCGCCTCCCAGCGCCGCACGGCGGTGTCGACATAGGCCGGATCGAGCTCAATGGCGTGGCAGATGCGGCCAAGCTCCTCGGCCGCCAGGATCGTAGTCCCGGAGCCAACGAACGGGTCATAGACCCGGTCGCCCGGCACCGTATGGTTCAGGATCGGCCGGCGCATCGCCTCGAGAGGCTTCTGCGTCGAATGCCCGGTCTCGGAGCGACGATGCGGGATCAGCCACACCGTGGTCTGCTTCCGGTCGCCGGCCCAGCGGGCGGTGCGGCCCTTCCGGACCGCGTACCAGCACGGCTCGTGCCGCCAATGGTAGTGGCCCCGGCTGATGATCAGCCGGCCCTTGTCCCAGACGATCTGCGACCGGGGTAGGAAGCCCGCGACGCGCAGGCTCGTCTCGACCTCGCTGGCGTGAAGGGCGGAGTGCCAGACGTAGACGACATCGCCGGGGAACAGCGCCCACGCGGCGCGCCAATCGGCACAATCGTCGTTGGCCACGGCCCCGACAGCGCGGTTGCTATGGCCCGGCAGCACCTTGGCCCGCCATCCGGGGTCGTAGCTCACCCCATAGGGCGGATCCGTCACCATGAGGTGCGGCACCGCCCCATCGAGCGCGGCGGCGGCGACGGCCGGGTCGGTCGCGTCCCCGCACACGAGGCGGTGGGGGTCGAGGAGCCAGACATCCCCGCGCCGGGCGAGTGCCGGCGCGGGGAGCGGGTCCGCACCGGGAGCTGGTGCGGTCGAAGGGGGCCGGTTTTTCACGGCCTCGGAATGGTGTTTGGGCATAACCTGATGCAGGGTGCGCCCGCCCCTCGAGGGGTGGCGGGGTGACCGGAAGTCCGGCCGGCAACGGTCATGCGTGGTCCCATCCACGCGGTTCGAGGTGATTGCAGCACCTCGGCTCCCGCCTCTTTTCAGAGCCGGGACAGCCTACTGGACCCGCCGCATGAAGGCGAGGGGCAATGCGTCAGGCCGATGCCGCCAGCAGCTTCGGGGTGATCGAGCCATGGAACGGGTTCCCCCACTGCTCGCTCATGGTCACCACGCCGCTCTCCTGCAGGGCGGTGCGCTCGGCCTCGGTCATCGCCAGGAACAGCTCCGGCACCAGGGTCGGCATCAGGCCCTTGAAGCTCGCGGCCTTCGCGGCCTTCACCTCGACGGTGCCGAGGTCGGGGAAGCGCTCGGTGAAGCTTCCGGCCACACCCAGTTCGCGCAGACGCGTCTTCAGGGCGTCGATCTCGTCGTTCTGCGCCTGCGCCGCCGCGATCTTCTCCAAGAGCTGCCGGGCGAGCTGCGAGCGGATGTCCGTGGTCATGGGGCGGGGCTTCCGAGAGAGGCCGCAAGCGGGCGGCGGGGATAGGTCAGGATCGGCCGCCGTGATGGGCAGCCCAACGTGCGGCCTGCTCGAAGGCCTCGCGAGCGCAATCGACGACGATCTGGGCCGGTCGGCCGGGATGCCGCTCACGATAGTCGAGGGCGGCGCGGTGCTTGCGAGCCGCATAGGCCCTGGCGCTTTCCTCCGGCGCCTTCGGCGGGGCTGCGATCATCGGGGCCTCAGCAATTTATGCGCGTCCAGGTCCGGGGGCAGCGCTCGCACGCAACCCGCTCGCGGATCCGGCCGCCGGTTGTCGCGTACCCGGTGGTGCGGCCACAGGCGCCGCGCACCTGCTCGGGGCAGAGGCAGGGCACCCGGCGGCGCGCCAGGATCTCCTCCCCCGCATCGATCAGAGCGCCGGCCAACGCGGGCCGCCGCACGAAATCGGGTGGCTCCACCGGCGCGGCGGACACATCAATGGCGCTCATAGGAACTTGCTGCCGGCGTGGTTCTTGAAAGCCTGAGCGCGCCGGTCGTAGGCTTGCAGCGTGCTGGTTTGGGTGTGGCGGGTGATCTGCATCACCTTCAGCACGTCGGCGCCCGCCTCGAGGGCGGAGGTGACGAAGCCGGCCCGCAGGGAGTGGCCGGCGAACAGCGTGGCATCGAGCCCGGCCGCAGCCGCGCGATCCTTGACGATCTGCGCGACGGCCCGGTCCGACAGGGCGTTGAGCCCGACCCGACCGCCCTTGGCGATGGGCCGGAACACGGGGCCGGAGACGATCGACGCGCCGGCGAGCCAGGCGTCCAGGGCCTGGACCGGCTTCAGCTTCGAGCCCGCCGGCACCGGCACCGTGTGGCCGGCGCCCTCCTGGTCGGTCTTCGACCGGACGATGTGGATGACGATGCCCTCGGGCGACCGCTCGAGGTCGGACACCTGCAGGGCCACCAGCTCGGAGCGGCGCAGGGCCGCCGCGAAGCCGATGAGGAGCAGCGCGCGATCGCGCTTCCCGATCAGCGTGTCCGGGATCCTCCGGAGCATTGTCTTCAGCGCCTCGGCCGTGGCCGGTGCCTTGCGGGTCACCTTCGTGCCGATGCTGCGCCGGATCCCGCGAACCACCTCCTTGACCAACTCGGCGTTGGTCGGCGGCTCCCGGCCGGCCTTGCGATGCATGAACGCGATGGCTGCCGCGTGCAGATCGATGCTGGAGGCCTTCAGCCCCCGGTCGGCGAGGCCGGCGAGATAGCTCGCCGTGGTCGCCGCTGACGCCGGCAGGGGCTCCTCGCCCATGCCGGCGCACCAATCCCGGAACGCGTCGAAGGCCTGGCGGTAGGCCTCCACCGTCCGGGTGGCCTTGGACACCTCGGCGTAAGCCCGCGCGCTCCCCAGCGCCGCCAGGAAGGCGGGCGTGGGATCGCGGGGTTCGTCGACGACCATGTCGGCCGGTGCGACCGGCACCGGCAACTGCGACATGGGCGCTTCCCAAATATGGACGGCCCGGACGCGGTGGGGGCGCCGGGTTAGGTGTCGGCGTGGGTCGGTGCCAGCGCGGATCCGACGGAGCGGAGCCCGAACGCGCAATGCTCCTCGTCGATCGCCAATCGACCTCGGGCCACCAGTTGGGGGATCCGCTCCACCCTGACGACGCGATAGGCGTCAGCCCTGTTCACGACAGAAGCCGAGGGAATGCCTAATGATGTGTCCTCGCCTGGCGCGGTCCCGGCAAGTCGATCCTGTGCGATCGCGCGGCGCTCCAGGGTGTCCGCCATCTCCCGAAGCCTGCGCGCGTCTGTGCGAAGCTCGGCCGCGAAGGCGGTAGGGGCCCGGCTCATCGGCGCGGGCTCCGACCAGGCGCGCACAGGATCTGCTCCCGGCCTGTGACTACGACGACGCTCGGCCCGTGCCAGGCGCCGCGATCGTTCGCGAGGTGAACCGGGGGGGCCGTCAGTCCGGACCGGATCCGCTCGGCAAGCTGCCCCATTTCGAAGAGCAGCGCATCGAGATCGGCGTAGGGCTGTTCCGGGTTGCGGTCGCCGAGCGAGATGGTGCGTCCCTTCCGGACGAGCGCGTCCAGCTCCCCGGCGCATTGGGCGAGGAAGGGCATGGCGGGCCTGAAAATGGGAGTGGAAACAACTGCGCCCCGCCACCGTGTTCGGTGCGGGGCGCAGTGCGTCATTCATCCTGACTGTACAGGTTCGGCCCCGGGGCTGTCAACAGACTGAAGGTTTGTAGCGGGCGTTTCCGGCACTGGAAAATTCTATAGCACCAGAATGGACCTAGTTCTTGGGCTTCGCATCCTCAGAAATTTCGTGGAGTTTGCTGCATACAATATGGATCAATGTAGATGGGTTTGTTCCACCCTGGTCTTTGCATTCCTCATTTCGCCTCACCGCATGTAATCTTGCAGTATTATAACTTGTTTTTAGCGATTTGTATAAACCCAGATTGTTTTTTTCATAATCCCCCAGATGTGATTTAAGGTCCTTAATAACTGCATCGCAGCTACTCAAGCGTCCTGCACGCATATAAGGCTTCGCTGAATACCCAAAATGCAGTAAAATCCAATATTCGAAGCAGGGATCCGACCAAGTTACCTCAAAACTATTAGTTTTTCGGGATTTTTGAGAGATGGCTTGTGACAATGCGGCGTCGAAATTTGCGTGCGTATCTCGATCAATGACGCAATAAGTATAGTCGAAGCCTCTCGGGGAATCTTTGAGAATTTTGATTGCATAATTTATTACCGATAGAGGGTCTGTTCCACACTCTCCGCCGCAAATACGCACATCTGCACTGCTCAACCCCAAATCGGCAATCATATCCCTAAAGTACTGTGGTTCAGTTTTCTTTCCTTCACAAACGATTAGGACAGTGTCCCTTGATTTTCGGGATGCCTTTTTTCTCGAAAAATCAGTTTTGGCTTGCGACATGCCTAATCTCTATCGATCTGTATCCATACCATCAAAGTTATAAATCTTTAGGAACCCTAACTTGGGATGATCACAGATCGTGATTTAGTGATTGGAACGCCTCCATATCTTCCTTTGATGTACCCTGTTTTATATGATTCTCCGCTCCGGACTTTATAGTCTGAGAGTGGAACTAGTTGCGTCCCGCCACTAACTGGTTTTTCGACAAACCAAATTTGGTCTCTATGAAGTGCAACATCCTCCATCGGGAATATATCGTGCGTTGTAAATATAAGCTGTCCCCCACCATTGCCTATCGCATTGGTAAAATAGTTTTCGATCAGATATTTCAGGGCAAATGGATGGAGGCTGTTGTGCAGCTCATCTACAAATAAGGTGATTCCGCTGTCCGCAGTATCAATCCACGGACCTGCAAGAGATACAAGCGCCCGCGTACCATCTGACTCCTGGTCAAACGGAAGCAGGACTTGTTCTCCCTCTTCATCAATGTGAGCGCAATGAATCTCCTCGACCTTTTTATTTGAAGAATTCTTCAAAACAAATTCTGCAATTTCTTGCGGAAGATGCCGGAAGCCTTTCTGTTTTGTTACATCGACCTCTTCTAAGTAAAGATCAACAACATCGAGTCCGACGTCATTGATAAACTTCATTACCCTTTCGTCTTTGTTTTTGTTGCACATTTTGGTGGTGAAGCTGGGTGATACCCTGTCGTCGCTCTGTATCACCCTGAGTTTTTTGCTTATCCAATCGTAAGGGATCTTTAGACCTGATGAATTCAAGCTTACTGCCGTGCTGAATAGCAAAGCGTCGGGGCGAGTACTAGTTTTCCAGGCTGATTTTGCTCCTTCTAAAGAGGGATTTACATATATTTCATACTCTTTGGAAGAAGAATTGTATGATCGATCTATTAATCGGACCGACCTGGCTCCTTTTTGAGTTTGATACAGCCATTCTTTATAAACTCGATGCTTATCTATAATAAAACCGTATTGATATATTTTATCCTCTGTAATAAAAGATATTTCGAATTCGCTGGGCTCATCTCGGGTTGACGAGGAAAACAAGTAAGGGATGACGCCACTTATATCCGTATTGGGTTCGCGGTCACGCGATGATGTGATAATAAACCTTTGTAGAAAAGCTATAGCTTTGATCAGAGATGTCTTGCCTGCGCCGTTGGCGCCGTAAATAGCAGCTGCTCTGAGAAGATACGGAGCGGGACGGAGACCCGTTTTGAAGCTCTTTGTTTGCCGAACGATGTTTGATGAGCCCGCGACCAGCGAGAGGGTCTGGCGAGTTTTAATCGACCGAAAATTGGTGGCCGAAAATTCGATGAGCATCAGGGGTCCTCCCCGCGGAACCGCAGGTTTCTACAGGAACCATGTAAATTTTCCCCCTCAAACGCAAGGGTAGGGATCGAGCTTCGTGTGGGTTTTCGATTCCTAGGAAACGCACCGTCGCCAAATGTCATAAACCAAATGACTGCGAAGATTTCAGTCTCACGTGATCGAGGAAAAGATCAATTACTTGCGGCAATCAAGATTTTAATTAAATCCCCACAACTCTGCTAAGAAACCGAGCCCGCGTCGCAACCGATCCAACGCCACAGCCGCGGCGGCCTCATCGTTCCCGAACCCCACGGCCCGTCCAGCCGCCGCCAGCGTCACCTCCAGCCCAACGACGTCGACGACGACACGCCAATCCCCGGCATCCATCGCCGATTCCGCGATCCGCAGCGCCCGCCGGTGGCGCTCCATGGTCTCGGAGATCGGCGTGCGGTGCGCCGCGCTGCCGCCGCCGGAATGGTTCGGGTCGTTGGCGGCGATCCCGGACAGCCCGGCATAATGATGGTGCGTGCGCAGCTTGTCGCCGGCCTCGTAGAGCTGGCGGTTGTGGTCGTGATCCACCGGGTCGAGCCTGGTGCGGGAGAATAGCCGATCGAGCGGGGCTTCGCTGAGCCGCACCACCCTGTCGCCCCCGAGGACGACCGGGCCGGTACCGATGATCTGGACACGCCCTGTCCCGAGTTGCATAGCCACCGTGACGCCGGCCTGCATCAGGCGCTCCGGGGTCGGATCGTTCTCACCGTCCAGCGTGGTGGTCGGGATCGCGTTCAAGGCGCGCACCACGGCCAAGGAAACGACCTTCTTACCTCTGCGTCGTGCCACGGCCCTGCCCCACCGATGTGTCCGATGTTGCTTGTGGTCTGGCTCCCATTAACCACTGTCAACTGCCAGGGCAGAAAATACACTGATCTCGACTTATGCTCGAGATCAGTGCGGAGTGGGGGACGCAAGCCCCTTGTAGCAGCGCTATGAAATACGATGAGTTTCGCTTGTCCTCAGAGGGCGCCGGAATTTGAGGAGGATCACCTACGAATTCCCGTGATCGGATCCTGCGTTTTGCCCAGCGACCTGTTCGACAGGTACTTCGTGCCAACCATCCGCATCTTTAACTCGCACTGTATCCACCGGCTCTGCGGCCGTGAACTTCGCGGTCGTAATGAAAGATTTTTGCTCGAGAAGGTCACTGTCCGGAAGTACAAAAACTAGGGCGAACATCGGCGGGAACAATCCCGTAAGCGACTGAACGAGTTTCACTACGACGTTGACCGGAGCTCCACCCGTCGCAGTCAACGTGACTGAGCCTTCCGCCTGCTGCGCGCGATATTCACCGGTACCCAAAAACTCACCAGGGGTAACCGCATTTAGGGTAAGTCCCTGAGGTTTGGCACGCAGATGTGGAAAGGGATCCCCGTCTCCCGCGAAAGCCTGGTACGAGGTAGGATTGCCGTCATCACGTTTGCCCGACATCTGATTTCCCCTCGGTGAGACTGATCAAAGATGACTCGGGGGGCCTTGGAAAGACAAGCCCTAATCATCAGTCTCGCGCTGAGGCTTACCGATTCGGGCCAAGCGCCGGGATCAGCGAGGTTCAGCGGACGGTCGTCGGCAGCTCAAACACGGAAAATTATGGCGCATCCAAATCTCCGAGTTTTGGTGAAGTTCGCCCGGCATCCGCGACAAGGTGATCGTCTGCCAACGATGCTTCGAGGTTGAGCAGCATGACGATCCGGTCGACCGCCAAATTCTTTCGCCGCAGGGCCGTGGTGTAGGGAATGCCTCGGCGTGTGCAGAGGTCGAAGAACGCGTAGCCCCGCGCCTCGCACCAGATCCAGAGCTTGAGGGCCTTGCGCGCCTCTGGATCGCTGACATGTCGATCGGGCCAAGTCAGGGGCCGCGTCTCGCCCGCGTTGCGGATTCGCGGATCTGCGCGCTCGGCCTGGACCATCCAAGTCTCAACATCCTTGTGGGTCCAAGGGGCCATCACGGTGGGCGATCCTCAAAGGCGGGGCAAGCAAGCAGTAGCGATTTGGCGAGTTCAAGCCTGTCTCCGCTCGGCGCTTCACGCCACGCCCGGCACCGGCGGGCTCTTGCTCGGCAGGTAGGCCCCCAGCCCAGCCGAGAGCTGCATCCAGCGCGGCTTCACCCCGAGCGGTAGAAAGTACGCTTCCCACGCCGCGCCCTCGGCAGAATCGGCGAGTACGAGGATCGAACACCCCGTGGGCCAGCTCCCCCGCTCGGCCTGGCGCATTCCCTCGGCGTTGCGGATGGCCGCGAGGTCTTGGACCGGGGCCGGCGTCCCGTCCGGCCGCGCGCCGGCCCGGTCGAATCCGTGGCGCAGCCAGGTCTGCAGAGCCTTCGGACGCTGCTCGCGGCGCCGGCACAGCTCGGCATAGGCCGCCGCTTCGCGGACGGCATGGGCCTGCTCGGCCGGGGTGAGGTCGGCGAACGCCGCCTGGGCGTCGGTGAGGCGCGCGCTGCGCACCCCGTCGGCGGGATACGCCGCCGTGAGTTGCCGGTAGCGCGCCTCGGCCTCGGTCGACAGGCTCGGGGGCGGCGCCCCACGTCGGCCCGGTCGCGAACGGGGCGCATCGCCGGCGCGATCCGCGGCCCGGTCCTGCCCGAAAACTGGATTTGCAGCCTGCGCCTGCCCCCCGGCAACGGGGGGTTGGGGGGAATCTCTTCTGACGGTTGAATCTGACGGATTCCCTATGGGGGTGACAGGGGAGTCACCCTCCCCGGTGACAGCCTTGTCACCCTCCCGGGTGACGGACGGGCACCCCTCGCCACCGGCATGGGGTGCCCCAGAGTCACCCCTCGGCCCATCATCGACCGATCCTGCGCCGGGCTGGTCACCCCTCGGCAAAGGCTCGAGGCGCTCCGGCCGCTCCACGCCGGGCAGATGCAGGATGTAGGAGTTGGCTCGCTGCCGACCCGATTTCGGGCAGTGCCCCAGCTGGATGGTGAGGACGTCGAGATCCTGCAGCACCCGAAGCTTGCGCTGCACCGAACGCTCGGATTGCGAGCAGGCCTGCGCCAGCTGCCGGATCTTCGGATGCGCCTCGCCCGTGTGCCGGTCGGCATAGTCGGCCAGCACCATGGCGACGAGCTTGGCGACGCCGTCGGGGATGTCTTGTTTGATGACCCAGGAAATGGCTTCGATCGACATAGCGGGCGCCTAGGGCGGACTCCGGGCAAAGGGGGAGCGCTCGGCCGCGAAGCCGGTCCGGCCTCGGGCACGCGAAAACCCGTCGCCGGACTCGGGAGGGCGAGCGGCGGCCGGGACGGATGGGGAGAGGAAGCGCGTCGGACAAAGCTTCGCCGGTCACGCCGAAAGGGGGCTTTCGGCGCGGGGCGAGCGGGGGCGGTCGCGGAGGTCAGGCTGAGTCAGCCGATCACGCGGCGCGCACAGGTGTCCGATTGAGGGGGGCGGTCTGGTGGCGCGCGGATGGGCGGCCAGCGTCGACGCGAAGCGAGAAGCGAGGGGAGAAGAGCGACCCAGCCGGATGATCCGGCGGCGATCTGGACAGTGCGCCTATTTAGGAACGGAGTCCGAGTCCGAGTGTGGAGGGAGTCGTCGCGGAAGGGCGGCGCTCCGGGGATCATCTCAGGCTCCCGGGCCTGGGGACGCTGGTCGCGTCACGCGTGGATCCAGGCACGCGCTCATTCCGCCGCCTCGATCATCGGCGCCGGCTGATAGAGATTCGCGAAGTCGGGCCGCGCGGTCCGCTGGAACGCTTCGCCGTAGGGCGGATAGCTGCAGGCGCGCACGAGGTCGTAGAAGCCCTCGGGCTTCACGCTGTTCTCGCCCACGGGCCAAGCGTGGTTGGTGCGGGTGGCGCGCGCGGGCGCCCGTGTCCGCAGGTCGCCGCGCACGGCGAAGATCACGTGCTCCGTTGTGTTCCGGAAGTAGCGGCCGCGCCCAAGGCGCGGTTTGGTCCAGGTGTGTACGGTCTTGTGCTGAAATCCCCAGGCGGCGAGCAGTTGCGGGGCGAGCAGAATCGTGTTGTTCGTCACCCAGAGGTAGAGGTGGCAATGCTCCTCGGCCCATTCGGCGATGGGCACGGCCTCGATCTCGGCCAGGGACATCAGGGCGTAGTCGTGCCCCGCCGATTCCGAAATATTGTCCTCGGCCCAGGGCGGGTCGCACACCAGGGTGCGGAACCGGCCGACAGCCGGCACGAGGCCGAGCACCCGCGCCTCGTCATGGGCCCGCTTCAGCTTGGTGTAGGGTCCGTCGAGCTTGCCCTTCGCGTCCATCTCATCGCGGAGCGGGCCGAACCGCACCGGATCGGCCTCGGCCGCGCGGACGATCGCCTGGATCTTGTAGAGCTGCCCGTAGGAGATCCCGACTTGGCGGGCGACGATCGCCATGGCGCGGGAAGGCTGTGAAACTTTCACACCCTTCCCAGCCTTGCGGACGCGTTCGCGCGCGCGCTCGCGTTCCCGCTCGAGCAAGGGCCGGGTCATCAACTCGACATCGCTCCACGGCAGCTCTCTGGACCCGGGACGCATGGAACTCGCCTGAGGAGGAGTCGGAGTACGAGTGGGCGTGGCGCGCGGGAGGGCGCGCCGGTCCGTCACCTGGGCGACAGCCCGGGCAGGAACGGCGAATCGGGCACGGTCTCACGCGGCGGAACCGGCGCCTCGGCGGGGGGCGGCTCGTAGCCGCGTTCCCACGGGAATCGCATGGTCGGCGGCACGTGCGCCGTCGCGTACCAGATGTCGTTGGGGAAGCCCCGGCTGGCATAGGCGCCGCAGCCGCAAGCGCAATAATAGACCGGACGCGTGGAGGCTTGGGCGCTGGGAGGTCCCATGAGCTTCGGTGCCATCAGGGCCGGCCCCCGTCCTGCGGCCGATCCTCGGCCGGCCGCCGCTTGGCGACGGGCTCGCCGACCAGCCATGGCGCGAGCGCGTGCGCGCGGGCCTTGAGGTTCCGCGCCTTCGCTTCCGCGTTCTGAAGAATGAGGATGCTACGGGCGATCAAGCGCCGCGCCCTCCATTCGCGAACGGAGGCCCTCCAACTCTTGCCGCATGGCGGCGACCCGGGTTTCGAGGGACCTGAGGTACGCAAGGTCGGACTCCATGTCGGGCGGGATGGCGGCCTCGATCGCCTTCAGTTCGGACTCGTCGATGCGGCGCGCGCGCCCGTACCAGATCTCGCGCGTGCGGCTGTAGGAGAGCCCGGTCAGCTCGTGCGCCTTGCGAACCTTGCCCTTGATCGAATCGCCAGGCGCAAGGGCGGCCACGATCCGGCTCAGGCCCTCGGCGGCTTTGGCCGAGCGGTGAAGGTGAAGGGCGACCGTGCTCACACGACTCTCCCACGCATTTTCCGACATCCGAGATCGCCTCCGTGCTTGGATGGGGCGTCCGAGCATGGAGTGAGGTTCTGAGAGAGCGGATGAGGGTCACGCGCCAGGGCCGGGAAGCACAGGGGCGTGTGAGAGAGAACGGGGGCGGTGCGCGTCATGCGCGCCGCCCCCGCCCCGTCCCGTCGATGGCCGCGGCCGGAACCACCGCCAGGACGGCCCGCCCGGCTCCCTCGGGCAGGCATGGGAAACGACCGCGCGCAGCCGCGGCGCGGGCTCTCGATGGCTTCGACGGAAGCCATGGTGCTGCCGCGCAGGATCGGCTTGGCCGTGAGGCCGGGAAGGAGGGAGTCATCGCGATGCCCTCACTGCAGAATGTAAAGTGGATTTGCCTAGAGCTTTATTATTGGTTGAGCAGGCACGATTGGCATCCAAACGAATGAGCAAGTCTGCTGTTATATCCGTCATTCCCCTCCTTGCCGCTGCTTCCAAAACAGTTTTCCAGAATTCGGAGGGGAGTTGATTTCGAGATTTCCATGAACTGACCGTACCTGGTGGCTTACCCAGGATGGCAGCGAGTTCGGCATAGCCGAACGCATCAATCACCTCGCCGAGAGTCTGCATGTCGCAGATAATCTGCGACATGCATGGCGGGAGTCAATAGGGCAATCTCAGACATGCAGACTGAAAGGCTGCAAATTGCAGGAATGCTAAAGCGCGACGATAAACATGGCCGGCTGAAAGACGCACGGCAGAGGCACTATCGAACCGCAAAGGAGGCCGCCGAGGCTCTGGGCAGTCCTTACGGGACATACTCGGGCCACGAATCGGGCTCCCGTGGATTCAGCAATGAAGAAGCCGCAAGGTATGCTCGGTTCTTCCGCGTGAGGCTGGATTGGCTCCTGTTCGGTACAGGAAGCAGCCAAGAGATGAAGCTTAAACCTTTATTGGGAAAAATTGAGCGCGGCGGCGTTGTGAGTCCGATAGACAATATATTTGAAAATCCCAACCAGCAGTTTGTAATCATAGAATCTATTATTGCCGAAGCTGCCTGCGCATATGCCATAATGAGTCATGATATGATCCCCTGGTATAATTGGGGATATCTTTTGGTGTGCGGCTACAGGCAGAGCGATCATTTCGATATAAATCAGAAACTTGTTATAGTCTCAATTAAAAATGAAAATACACGACTTGCAATTGCTAATATTGACGAATCAAGCGGATTGTTTGATCTCGAATGCTTTGGTTATCCGAATATCAAGCGTGCTGAAATCGAGTGGGCAGAAGAGGTTCTTGCAATAATTCCCAATCGCAATTTATGGAGTTTATCTTCTGGAAGCACCCCAAAGCCGGCCCTCTCTATGGTTGAATGATTGTGGGTCTGTGATTTTCGGTTGAGGAGCCGCCATTCAACGAAGCGCTGGGCAATCCCGCCAAGCGCGAAATAATCTGCATTTTGCAATTGACTTGAAATCTGCATTGCGCAGATTAAGCTCCATCGCAGGTCGCGGTGGAGCCAGCGCGTGCATATTCACGATAGTTTCCGTCCTCGATCAGAAGGAGGCGCAACCGCGCTACACGGCCCATTCAACGGCCCGGCGCGAATCGAGGCGCTCGCATGAGCCGCCACATCGTCATCGACCGGCCCAACCTTCAGGTCGTCCTCGGCTTCGATCATCCCCTCCGGTCCTTCTTTGGCCAGGCGTTCGATCCGTCGGACCCACGCCTCGAAGGTCTGGCCTTCAACGGATGGCCCACGCCGTCGGGCCTCGGCCTCCGCCGGCCCGTGCAGACCCACGCCGAGGCCGAGGCGGATGTCGGCCTGCTCATCCACTGGATCTTCGATCAGGACTGGGTGCAGGGGCCGAGCCTGATCTGGGCCGCCCATGTCGAGCGGGTCCGCGCGACCCTGCTGTGGGAATGGGAGAACGGCACCGACGCCCCGAGCCCCAAGATCCCCGCGATCCTGATGGGGGAGCCTGACACAATCGGCCCCAAGCCCGCCGACGCTCAGGTCGTGCGGTCATGAGCCGGCGCTGTCCCGCCGCCGGTTTCGTCGGCAACCTCACGGCCTTCGGCCCGGTGGAGAAGACCCGGCGCGGAATCGCGCACAAAACCCGCCTCGTCGCCGCCACCGTGACCCTCCCGAAGGAGGACATCGATCCCTTCCATCAGGCCATCGGCATGCCGGTCGGAGGCGCGGACATCGCCCGCGACCCCGACGCCTGCCCGGCCGTGGCGCTGATCCCGGCCGAGCACCCGCGCCATCCCTCGAGCCACGACGACGTGCTGTTCCGGGCGGCGCTGACGGCCCTCGAACGCCTCGTCGACGCGGCGGGCGAACCGAAATCGACCCTGCGCCTCGACCCGCGCATGGCGGTCCGCGTGCCGGCGGAGGCCACCGATGGCCTATGACGCGATCCGCCAGCGCCACCCGCACGCGCCCTGCGCCGTCGGCGCCCGCGTGCGTGAAGCCGCTTCCGGCCGCACCGGAACCCTCCTGCCGCCCCGCCCGGGCGACCCCGGCCTGCGCGTCCATTTCGACGGGCAGTTCCCGCCCGTGAGTTGCGACCCCGACAGCCTCGAATACGCCGACCCGCCGCCCGAGGCCGCACCGGACTGGTGCGCCCGCTGAGCCCCTTCACGCCGCCCTCGACGCCAAGCCAGCCTCACCGGAGCAGCCATGACCGCCCCCGTCTCAGCCTCGTCCATCGGCACGGCCAGAACCATCCAGGGCAAGGGCGTGACGGACGAGGACCGCATCCTCGGCCTGCGCGTCAGCGCGATCCGGAAGACCAAGGGCCTCACACAGGCCGCCCTGGGCGAGGCCCTCGGCGTCACCTTCCAGCAGGTCCAGAAATACGAGAAGGGCGTGAACCGCATCGGCGCGGGCCGCCTGGGGACCATCGCCCGCTTCCTCGGCGTGTCCCTGTCCGATCTCTACGGCGATGAGGCGGTGGGCGGCGGGGACGAGGCCTTGGCCGTCCTGAACGAGCCCGGCGCCACCGAACTGCTCCGCCTCTACGCCGCCATCGCGAGCGCCGAGGACCGCCGCAGGGCCCTCACCATCGTTCGGGAGATCGCCAAGATCGGCACCGCCAAGCCGGCGGGGGACGCGTGAGCACCGGGGCGCGGACACTCCTCGCGCGGCTGGCGGCTGGCGAGGTCCTGCTGGTCACCATGACGGCGCTCTCCGGCCGGCTCTTCTGCCTCTCCCCGTCGGGGCGTGCCGTGACCGCCCGCCTCGCGGAGGCCGCGATCGGCGCCGACCTCGTGGTGCCAGCCGGGGATGGATTGTTCGGTCCTGCCTTTTCACAGACCTGGCGCTTGCGGCGGGAGGATCGGGCGGATGCCGATACCCCGTGAAAAGCTCGCCCTCTATCCCGGCGGATCGATCCGCTCGAAAGCCTGGCGCGACGGCGTCCGCCGGCCGATTCTCGCGCGGGCGGGCAATTGCTGCGAGGGCACGCCCCAGCGGCCTCATTGCCGGGCGGAGAACGGCCAGCCGCATCCGGAGACCGGATCGCGCGTCGTCCTGACCATCGCGCACATGGACCAGGATCTCGTCGACCACGGTGCGGAGAACCTGCGCGCCCTCTGCCAGCTCTGCCACAACCGCTGGGACCAGACCGCCCGCACCCGATCCGCCATCGCCACCCGTGCCCGCCGCCTCGGCGAAGGCACCCTCGACCTGTTCTGCGAGGCCAGCCCGTGACCATCATGCCCTTACGCCGCGTGGGAGCCGCCTGACCATGGCGCGCCCCCACATCGTCCCCCGCCTCATGACCAAGGCCGAGGCCGCCGCCTATTGCGGCTTCTCACCGGGCATCTTCGAGCGCCAATGCGAGGTCCGGCCCATGGCGTTCGGCGACAAGCGCCTGGAGCGCTACGATCGGTTCGACCTCGACAACTGGATCGAGGCCCGGAAGGCTCCGGCGAAGAGCGGGCTCAAGTCGATGGCGGATGCCATCGCGGAGTTCTGACACGTGGTCACCAAGCTCCGCATTCCCGGCGTGAAGCGCTATCGGGATCGGCACGGCCGCTGGCGCAACTATCACCGGGCCACCGGCAAGCCGATCCTCGCCGAGTTCGGCACCGCCGCCTTCGCCGCCGAGGTCAACGAGCTCAACGGCCTCGTGAAGCGACCGCCGCCGGTCGCCGACGGCACCCTCAAAGGGGTGATGGACGAGTACAAGGCCACACCGGCCTTCGCCGACCTCGCGATGGCGACCCGCTCGGGCTACGAGCGCTACTTCGACGTGGCGGCTCCCCTCCACGCCGTCCCGATCAAGAGCATCGATTCCGCCGGGCTCGCCGTGATCCGCGATAAGGTCGCGATGAAGCGCGGCCGGCGCACGGCCAACTACATGCTGTCCGTCCTGTCGGTGCTGTTCGGCTTCGCCATCGAGCGGAAATACGTCACCGCCAACCCCGTCCTGGTGGTGAAGCGGACGAAGCGCGACAAGAGCAAGCCGAAGGCGAACCGCCCCTGGACCCTCGCCGAGCGCCAGGCCGTCCTCAAGGCAGCGCCGCCGCACCTGAAGGTGCCCCTGGCCCTGGCCATGTTCACCGGCGTGCGGAAGGGCGACGCCCTCAAGATGCGCAAGGACGCGGTGAGGGGAGCCGTCATCGCCACGTCGAAGACCGGCGAGGAGGTGTTCATCCGCATCCACCCCGAACTGGCCGAGATCCTGGCGAGCGTCCCGGCCCACGCAGCGCCGACGATCGCCGCGACGTCGCGCGGCACGACGTGGACCGTGACCGGGTTCAACGCCGTCTGGATCAAGTTCAAGGGCAAGCTGGAGGACGAGGGCAGGATCGGTCCCGGGCTGACGATCCACGGGCTGCGCCACACCCTCGGCGGGCTGCTGGCTGACGCCGGCTGCGATCTCGACACGATCCGGCGCGTGCTGGGCCAGAAGACCCTCACGATGGCGCAGCTCTACAGCGAGCGCGCGAAGAAGGAGGTGGCCACCAAGGACGCCATGGACCGGCTCGATCCGCTGGGCACAAAAGCGAAAAGCGGTCAGACAAATGTCTAACCGCTCTGTCTAACCGATGCTAAGGGCTTCAGCCGATGCCTGCGTGATCGCTGCTAAGTCGCTGGCGATGCTGGGGAAAGAAATGGTGCCCAGAGACGGGATCGAACCGCCGACACTGCGATTTTCAGTCGCATGCTCTACCAACTGAGCTACCTGGGCCAACGGGCGGTTCGCGTGAGCGGCGCCGCCTGTTGGAGCCGGGGTATAGAGAGCGTTCGGCGCCCTGTCCAGCCGGTTTCGCGGGGTTTTTTCGCCGGCTGAGCGAGAGGTTCGGCTTGACAGGCGGCGGCCCGGTTTCGACCGGCGTCATGGGCGGCGCCAACGAAAAAAGCCCCCTCGGGAGAGGGGGCTTGCTGCGTCGATTCGGGGTCCGGGCGATCAGAAGGTGATGCCGGTCTCGATCATGTAGCGCTCCTGCGAGGTGCGGTTGCCCGTGCGACCGAAGCCGGTGCCGAGGGTGCCGAACGCGAGGTCGCCGCGGGTGATGTCGTAGAGCTGCACCGTCGAGAACTCGCCGCGCAGGAAGTAGCGGTCGAAGGTGAAGGTCGGGGTGATGGTGAACGACAGCGCTGAGCTGCCGGGGCCGTACAGGACCGAGGTCTGGACGGGGAAGTTGGCGCGGTTGCCGCTCTGGGTGATGTACTCGACGCGGCCGGCGACGGCGAAGTTGTCGGTGAAGGCGTAGCTGGCCAGCACGGCGGCGCCGAAGGTCTCGGCCCCGGCCAGACCGAGGAAGTCGTTGCGCTCGACGTTGGTGTACTGGATGTACGGCGAGATGATCACCGGGCCGTTGGCGTAGGTGTAGTTCGCGCTGACGATGGAGCTGTTCTGCAGCGTCTGCGGCGTGGCGAACTGGTAGCGCAGGCCGCGCCGAGTGACCGAATCGAAGTTGGTGGTGCTGCTGAAATGCGTGCCGCCGTTGATGCCCACCGTGTTGGCGGCGTCGATCTTGTAGACGATGGCACCCGTGATCCAGTTGATCTCACCCGAGTAGAACCCGTCCGTGGCGGCGAACGAGGCCGACCACGGACCGTCGCTGTAGTTCACCTGGACGCCCTGGTTGATGACGTTCTCCTGGTTGAACAGCAGGCCGCGCGAGATGTTCAGGTTCTGGAAGGTGAAGGGCAGCTCCGAGCCGATGAGGGTCGGCATGCGGCCGCCCTGGATCGAGAAATTGTCGTTGAACACGTACTTGCCGAACACGATCGGCACCGGCGAGTAAAGGAGATCGTTCTGCTCGATGGCGCTGTAGATCGGCGCCCCGAGGCCCGGGATCGTGTAGGCGCCGAAGGCGGCGTAGAATTGCAGCGGACCGTCGGCCTTCTGGATGAAGCCCATCAGGTTCGAGAAGTCGGCCCGGGCGGCGCGGTCGGCGTTGATGCCGGGGGGCGCGAAGGCCGCGGGGAACTGGTTGTTCTGGGTATAGAAATACCCCGAGACCGCGCCGCCGACGTAGATTTCGCCGAGGCCGCCGATGGTGAGGCAGGCCGGATTGGGGTTCTGCTTGATGATACCGCCGTAGGACGGGAACGTGATCTCGACCTTGCAGGAAGCCGGCACCACCGGAGCCACTACCTTGCTCGGCAGATCCGCGGCGTGAAGATACGTCGACGACAGGAGAAGGGTCGTCAGTCCAAGGAGCGCGTTGCGGCGGGCCATAATCAGGTCTCTTCGTGTTGGTTCGTTCCGTAGACTGAAGAGTCTCAAAGAAAGCGCCGAACGCCAAAGTCATCCTTTATGCAAGTGCCTATTTTTGAGGCAAAAAAAGGCACCCGCGGGGACTTGTGGCGGCGCTGTGGCATTATGGGAACAGCCGGGCGGCGCGGGTGATAAATCGTTAGCATTCGGTTAACCCTGGCCCGCTTCCCTCCGCCACCGAGCCCCGAGCCCCCGTGACCGCCGTCAGCATCATCGCCCCGGTCTTCGGGATCATCGTGATCGGTTGGGCGGCGGCGCTGACCGGGCTCCTGTCCGAGCGGGTGAGCGACGGGCTGTCGGAATACGTCTTCGCCATCGCGGTGCCGGCCCTCATCATCGGCACCCTGACGCGGCCCGGGCTGACGGGCGAGGTGACGTGGTCGTACTGGCTCGCCTATTTCGGCGGGGCCGGGCTGTCGTGGCTCGCCGGCTCGCTCATCGCCACCCGGCGCGCCGGCATCAGCCGTCAGGGGGCGGTGCTGCACGGCTTCGCCGCGAGCCAATCGAACACCATCTTCGTCGGGGTGCCGACGATCCTCCAGGCCTATGGCGAGGCCGGGGCGTTTCCCCTGTTCCTGCTGCTCGCCGTGCACCTGCCCCTGATGATGGGCTGCGCCACCTTCCTCATCGAGGCCGAGGGCGGGCGCAGCCTCGTGCAACGGCTGCGCGGCCTCGGCCGCGTGCTGGCGAAGAACCCGATCTTCGTGGCCCTCGGCATCGGCATGGCCCTGCGCCTGGCCGGCGTCGTGCCGACGGGCGTCGCCCGCTCCCTCATCGACGGGTTCGGGTCCACGGCGTCCACCTGCGCCCTGGTGGCGCTGGGCGCCGGCCTCACCCGCTACAAGGTGCTGTTCGATCTTCCGGGGGCGCTGGTGATCGCCGGCCTGAAGCTCGTGGTGCATCCCCTCGCCGTGTGGCTCCTCGCCACGAAGCTGTTCACCATGCCGCCGGCCTATGCGGGCGTCGCCACCCTGTTCGCCGCCATGCCCGTGGGAATCAACGCCTACCTGCTCGCCGTGCGCTACCGGGCCGAGACCGGCCTCGTCGCGGCTTCCGTCCTGGTCTCGACCCTGCTGGCACCGGTCACCACCGTGCTGTGGCTCACGCTTCTGGGGCGGGCGTGACGACGAACGGGTCGTCGGGCGGCGCGGCCTCGGCCCGGCGTCGGGCGGCGCGCTCGCCGGCCTCGGCCCCGCATTTCGCCACGTGGACGACGCGGTTGACCACCTGGAGGTTCGGCGCGCCCCAATAACCGAGGAGTTCGGGCCAGGGCGCCTCGCGGTGCTCGCGCCACACCCGGTAGAGCGGCACCCGGTGATCGACCTCGGCGGTCTTGAACAGGCGCTTGCCCGATTCCCGGCAGCGGTGGCCCTGGTGGCGCTTGAGCACCGTCACCTGCTCGGCGGGCGCGCACCAGAATTTCCAGGCGGTGACGCAGGCCGAATGCCACGCCGCGTTCTTGTTGGGCGTGCCGGCGCCCCACAGGTCCCGGTGCCAGCCGAAGCGGAACACCGGCTGGCCGCAGATGCAGCAATGGCCCCGGCCGCGGCTATGGGCGGGCTCCCGGTAGGGCGAGGGCGGCAGGCGGAACGTGTTCGCGAGGCCGGGCTCCGTGCCGAGGCGCCAGGTCCAGCCCTCGGGGGCGCCGGAGCGGGCGGCCAGCGCCCGGGCGAGGCGGTCGGCCCGCAGGATATGGGCGCGCCAGTAGCTCTCCACGGCGAGGCGCGGCGTCGGCGGCAGCAGCGGCCGCGCCAGGGCGTGCCGCAGGACCGGGGCGGGAAAGATCGCCGGCAGGGCCCGCTCCAGGCGCGCCCGCGACTTGGCGTTGCGGCTGTCGCGCCAAGACGAGCCCGATGGTTCGGACCCGGCCGGCGCGGCGTGATCCCCGTCCGCTCCGCTCACGGATGGGCGGCGGCGGCCGGGGCGGGGGCGGCGACGGGGGCCGGACGGCCCGCGATGACCTCGGACAGGAGGTTCAGGCGGCGGGCCAGATCCGCCACTTCGTTGAGGGCGATGGATTTCTCGCCGTTCTTGACCGCCCGGGTGATGTCGCTGAGTTGCAGCTTGGCGATGCGGTTCAGTTCGGCGGCGAGCTGGTCTCTCGTCATCGATCGGGTCTCGGACCTGTGTTGGAGTTATCCCTCCGGGGTAAGCCCGAACGGTTACCGATACGTTCCCCTTCCGTCCACGGTCCACACCATCGCATGGGGCACGGGCCGACGGCGAGGCCCGTGCGGCGCAGCCCGCCCAGTCCCCTCATCCTTCGAGGGCTCCGCTTCGCTCCGCCGCCTCAGAATGCGGGCGAGGGGAGGGGCATCATCGCGCTTTGCCGATATCGCCTTTCGGGATCGGTTGGGTCAGGCGTTGCCGCCCGGATATGTGAGCCCCACCGCCTCTCGGGCGTGGTGATCCGCGCCGGGTGAAGGCTGCGGGGATCGATCAGGGGCGGGACTACCTTTTAATTATTCCATTCAACTTATGTTGATTTATCGTCACGGCTGATCCTGCTCGACGAAAAGCCACGCTTTTCCGTCGGGCGCCACCTTGTCACACTCCCGTGATGCGCGCTCAACGGCACCGTTGACGGTGCGCCGATGCGCCCGCTCGGGCTCGGGAGTGGTCGCGATGGCGAGGGTGGATGGAAACGGCGCATTGCGTCTGGCGGCCGTGCTCGGCGGATTGGCGCCCCTCGCCGCCGCCGCCCAGCCCGCCGGGGTGCCGCAGGAGGTCGCCCTGTCGGAACTGTCGGTCGCCGGTTCGGGGATCGGGGTGGGCGAGAGCGCCACCAGCCCCGTCATCGGCTACCGGGCGGGACGCTCCGCCACGGCGACCCGCACCGACACGGCGCTGCGGGACACGCCGCAATCCGTCCAGGTGGTGCCCCGCGAGGTGCTGGAGGACCGCCAGGACGTCCGCCTCTCCGATGCCCTGCAGAACGTCAGCAACGTCCAGCCCGGCGGCACCCTCCAGGGGCGCTCGGACACCTTCGTGATCCGGGGTTTCCGCACCCAGGCCTACGCCATCGACGGCGTGCTCCTGAACCAGGCCAACAACTTCCTCTCGACCCAGCGCGACCTCGCCGATGTCGAGCGCATCGAGGTGCTCAAAGGCCCGGCCTCCGTGCTCTACGGCCGGGGCGATCCCGGCGGCCTCGTCAACATCGTCACCCGCCGCCCGACCCTGACGCCCTCCGGCGACCTGACGGTGCAGGGCGGCAGCTTCGGCTTCGCTCGGCTCCAGGGCTCGGTCTCGGGGGCGCTGCCCGGCACGGAGGGCTTTGCCGGCCGCGTCAGCTTCGCCGCCCAGGACGACCCGACGTTCCGCAATTACGGCGACGGTCGCAGCAATTCCCGCTTCTTCGTCGCCCCCGCCTTCACCTGGACGCCCACCGCCGACACCCGCGTCGAGTTCCTGGCCGAGATCACCCGGCAGGATTCGCAGTACGACGAGGGCCTCATCGCCCGCCGGGGCCGGGTGCCGCTGGACGACATCGCCCGCTTCTACGGCACCACGAACTCCCGGTATTCGGGGGCCTCGAACTTCGCGACCCTGCGGATCGAGCACGACCTCACCCCCGACGTGACCCTGCGCCAGATCGTCAACGTCCAGTCGGGCGGGTTCGACGTGTTCGCCGCCCGCGCCACGGCGGTGAACCCGGCCGGCACCCTGGTGACGCGCCGGGGCTCGTCCGTGGAATCGAACTTCGCGTCCCTCGACACGCAATCCGAAATCGTGGCGAAGTTCGACACGTTCGGGCTTCGCAACACCTTCCTGGCCGGGTTCGAATACACCAACGGCTACCGGAACCCGTATTCGCTCCAGACGGTCGCGACCACGACCACGAGCTTCCTCAATCCGGTGCCGCGCATCAATTTCGGCGCCTTCACGCTCCAGAGCGACATCCGGCAGCGGAACGATCTCTACGGCGTCTACCTTCAGGATCAGATCGACCTCGGGGCCGGGCTGCAAATCCTCCTCGGCACGCGGATGGATTTCGGCACGCAGTTCTATTTCAACCGGACGCCGACCTCGCGCACCGTTCCCCCCGAGCAGGAGCTCTTCGGTTTCTCGCCGCGCGTCGGCCTCGTCTACCGGCCCATCGAGCCGCTGACGTTCTATGCGAGCTACACCAACTCGTTCAAACCGCAGACCGACAACGTGCTGGGCGTCAACAACCCGCCGCCCGAGACCGGCGTGCAATACGAGGTCGGCGCCCGCTACGACCTCGTGCCCGACCGCCTGACCCTGAGTGCCGCAGCCTTCAGCATCACCCGCCAGAACGTCTCGGCCAACGACCCGGTCAACACCGGCTTCTCGGTGATCACCGGCGAACAGCGCTCCGAGGGCATCGAGGTCGATCTCGCCGGCGAGATCCTGCCGGGCTGGAAGATCATCGGCGGCTTGGGCTACCTCGATGCCAGGATCACCAGGGACACCACCTTCGCGGTGGGCAACCGCCTCGTCGGCGTGCCCGCGTTCAGCGGAAGCGTGTGGTCGACCTATCAGATCCCGGACGGCGAATGGCGCGGCCTCGGGGTCGGCTTCGGCGCGACCTATGTCGGCGCCCGGTTCGGCGACCTCAACAACAGCTACAAGGTCGGGGCCTATACCCGCCTCGATGCGGCTGTGTTCTACGATTACGAGCGCTACCGCTTCGCCCTGAACCTGCGCAACCTGACGGATGCCCGCTACATCGAGCAGCCGTTCAACACATTCAACAACCAGCCGGGGGCGCCATTCACGGTGCTGGCGACGATCACCGCGCGGATGTGAGGCGCCCCCGCCGGGGCGATCGGACCGCCCTTCCGTGCGCCGCGCGGGACCCAACGGCGTTGCGGATCGTTTGCGCAGGGGCGGGATGGTCGCCGCCCCATGAAAGCGAGCGGGATGGACACCGAGATCGAGCGGTTGCGGCGGGAAAACCGGGATCTTGTGGCCGAGATCGTGCGGTTGCGGGCGGAGGGCGCCGCGTCGGCCTGCGCGCCGGGCGGCAACGGACCCGACATCGCGTGCGACCTCCTGTTCACGGCGGCGGAGAAGACCCGCATGCCGCAGATCGTCACCGACCCGAACCTGCCCGACAACCCCATCGTATTCGCCAACCGGGCATTCCAGGAACTCTGCGGCTATTCGGCCGAGGAACTCATCGGCCACAACTGCCGCTTCCTCCAGGGGCCGGACACGGACCCCGCCGACGTCGCCCGCGTGCGGGACGCCATCGCGGCGCGGCGCGACGTGGTCGTCGAACTCCTGAACTATCGCCGCGACGGATCGACCTTCCGCAACGAACTCTACGTCAGCCCGGTTTTCACGGCCCGGGGCCACCTGCGTTACTACTTCGCCAGCCAGCTCGACGTCACCCGGTTCCGGACCGAGGAGGGCATGCTCGCCGAGAGCGAGGCGCGCTACCGGACCCTGTTCAACGCCCTGGACGCCGGCTTCTGCGTCATCGAGATGCGGTTCGACGCGGGCAGCCACGCCGTCGATTACCGGTTCATCGAGGCCAACCCGGCCTTCACGCAGCAGACGGGCCTGCGCGACGTCGTCGGCCGCTGGATGAGCGAAGTCCGGCCCGACCTCGATCGGAGCTGGCTCGACACCTACGGATCCGTCGCCCTGTCGGGCCGGGCCGTGCGCTTCGAGAGCGGCACCGTGGCGCCGGAGCGCTGGTTCGAGGTGCAGGCCCTGCGGATCGGCGAACCGGCCCAGCACCGGGTGGCCCTGCTGTTCAACGACGTCACCGACCGGCGCCGGGCCGAAGGCATCCTGCGCGACACCGCCCGCGAGCGCACCACGGAGCGCGACCTCGTGTGGCGGGCGAGCCGCGACCTCCTCGTGGTCTGCGGCTTCGACGGCCTCTGCCGGGCCGTGAACCCGGCCTGGACCGAGATGCTCGGCTGGCCGGAAGCCAGCCTCGTCGGGGCGTCGTTCCGCGCGCGCATCCATCCCGACGACGTGGCGGGGACGGAGGAAGCCTTCGCGCGCCTGCGGACCGGTGGGGTCCTCGACAATCTCGACGTGCGGATGCGGATGGCGGGCGGCGGCGAGCGGTGGATCTCCTGGAACGCGATTCCGCAGGGCGACCACTTCTACGCGGCGGGCCGCGACGTCACCGAGCGGCGGACCCTGGAGGAGCAGCTGCGCCAGTCGCAGAAGCTCGAAGCCGTGGGCCAGCTCACGGGCGGCGTCGCGCACGACTTCAACAATCTCCTCACGGTGATCCGCTCCTCCACCGACCTGCTCAAGCGTCCGGACCTGCCCGAGGAGCGCCGCCAGCGCTACATCGGCGCCATCTCCGATACGGTGACGCGGGCGGCCAAGCTCACGGGCCAGCTCCTCGCCTTCGCCCGGCGCCAGGCCCTGACCCCGGCGGTGTTCGATGTCGGCCAGAGTGTCGCCGCCGTGGCCGACATGGTCGGCACCCTCACGGGGGCGCGCATCCGGGTCACCACGGAGGTGGCGCCGAGCCGGGACCGGAGCGGACGGGACGTGCCCTACCTCGTCAATGCCGATCCGAGCCAGTTCGACACCGCCCTGGTGAACATGGCGATCAACGCCCGCGACGCCATGGAGGGCGAGGGCTGTCTCGATATCGGGGTGCGCAGCACCGCCGCCATCCCGTCCGTGCGGGCCCATCCGCTTGTGTCGGGGGATTTCGTCGCCGTGTCCGTGCGCGACACCGGCACGGGCATCCCCGAGGAGGATCTCGACCGGATCTTCGAGCCGTTCTTCACCACCAAGGGGGTCGGTCAGGGCACGGGCCTCGGCCTCTCCCAGGTGTTCGGCTTCGCCAAGCAATCGGGCGGCGAGGTGCTGGTGGAGAGCGCGCCCGGACAGGGCACCACCTTCACCCTGTACCTGCCCCGCGAGGTCGGGCGCGCCGTGGCGGCGGAGTCGGAGGCGGAGCCCGAGCCCCTCGCCGACGGCCACGGCACCCGCGTCCTCGTGGTGGAGGACAACGAGGAGGTCGGCGCCTTCGCGACGCAGGCCCTGCGCGAACTCGGCTACGACACCGCCTGGGTCCTCAACGCCGAAGACGCCCTGACCCGCCTGGAGCAACCGCCGCGCTTCGACGTGGTGTTCTCCGACGTGGTGATGCCGGGGATGAACGGCATCGACCTCGCCCGGGAGATCCGCCACCGCCATGCCGCCCTGCCGGTGGTCCTGGCCTCGGGCTACAGCCACGTGCTCGCCGAGCAGGGCACCCACGGCTTCCCGTTCCTGAGAAAGCCCTATTCGGTGGAAGACCTCTCCCGCGCCCTGCGCCGCGCCGTGATCCGGGCAGGCGCGCGGGGGTGATGCGGCGTTCCCTCGATGGGCGGCCGCTGGAGCGACCAGCCCGCGCGGCGTCCTGAATGCGTCGCGCGGCGTCCCGAATGCGTCGCGCGGCGTGCGGATGAAGCCGGCGCGGTGCCGTCAGCCCCGCGCCGCCGGCACCAGGGCGTCCACCGCCGCCGCCAGATCGTCGAAATGCGCGATCACCCGGTCGGGTCCCAGGGCCTCCACCGGCAGGTCGGTGTAGCCGAACGGCACGGCGATCACCGGAATGCCGGCGGCCTTGGCGGCGTCGATGTCGGCCCGCGAATCGCCCACCATCACGGCGCGGGCGGGGTCACCGCCGGCCCGTTCGATGGTGAGGGTGATGTGGCGCGGGTCGGGCTTGTAATGCGCGAAGGTGTCCCGGCCACAGATGGCGGAAAACCGCCCCGCGACGCCGAGCCGTTCGAGGAGCGCCAGGGCATGGGCCTCGACCTTGTTGGTGCAGACGGCGAGGGCGAAGCCGCGCCGCGCCAGGGCGTCCAGGGCTTCCGTCACCCCCGCGAACAGGTGGGAATGGTCGCAGAGGTGGCGGCCGTAATGATCCAGGAAGGCGACGAACAGGGTCTCCAGGCGGGAATCGTCGAGGGGTTCGCCCGCCGCCTCGAAACCGCGCCGGATCAGCGCCTTGGCCCCGGCGCCGATCATGTCGCGGGCCTGGGCGAGGTCGAGGGTCTTCAAGCCCTCCTGCGCCAGAATGGCGTTGAGGGTGCCGACGAGGTCGCCCGCCGTCTCGGCGAGGGTGCCGTCGAGGTCGAACACCGCGATGGGCGGCAGGCCGGACGGGGAACGGGCCGGCGAGGTTTCAACTGAAGACATGGGCGGGCTTTTCCGACGGGGGAGCGCCCGGACCGGGCGGGGCGCGAAACGGTGCCCCAGCGCTAGCGAGGCCTCGCCCCCCGGGCAAGCCGCATGGCGGCGGGTCACGGTTGTGCCGCAAGGCGGCGCTAGGGGCGCGCACGACCTTTCGAGAACGGGACCCCAGGGCGACCATGCGTCTGACACAGCGGACCTCACACCTCCTCGGCGCGGGCGTCGTCCTCGCCCTCAGCACGGGCCTGGCCTCGGCGAGTTCCTACGAATTCGTGCCCGCGCCGCAGATCGACCTCAACCGAGTGTACCGGGTCGACAAGGTCACGGGCGAGGTCACCTCGTGCCAGTACGGCCTGCGCGAGGGCGCCGTCGGCAGCGTCGGCGTCACCGTCTGCTACGGCGCCGGCGAGGGCGCGAGCGCCCAGGCGCCGTCCGAATACGGCCTCGTCGCCTCCCGCCACACCCGCGAGGCGGGGGTGTTCCGGGTGAATTACCGCACGGGCGAGATGAGCATCTGCTACGTCCAGCTCCAGAAGGAAGCCGTGGTCTGCACCGCCCAGGCCAACCCCGCCGGCCCCGAGGAGGTGGTGAGCCCCGCCCCCGGCCGGGCGAGCCCGAGCGTGACGCCGCCGCAAGGCGCCGCGCCGCGCCCCTGATTCGAGACCGGCATCGCCGCGCGTTGGACGGCGGTGCCAGCCGTGCTAGGGCCAACCCACCACCGCCATCCGAGCCCCGCCATGCCTCCTGCCGCTTCGATCCGTCTGTCCGCCGCCCGGTGCGCGGCGTGAGCGGGCCCGATCTGCGCCGCGCTGCCGCCGAGCGCGCCGTCGCCCTCGTCACCGACGGGATGCGCCTCGGAATCGGCACCGGCAGCACCGCCAACGTCTTCATCGCCCTGCTCGGCGCCCGGGTCCGGGACGGCCTCGACGTCGTGGGCGTGCCGACCTCGGAGGCGACGCGGGTGGCCGCCGAGGCCGCCGGCATCCGCCTCGCCACCCTGGAAGAGCTGCCGGAGCTCGACCTCACCGTCGACGGCGCCGACGAGATCGACGGGGCCATGCGCCTCATCAAGGGCGGCGGCGCCGCGCTTCTGCGCGAAAAGATCGTCGCCTTCGCGAGCCGCCGCATGGTGGTGATCGCAGATGCGGCGAAGTACGTCGAGACCCTCGGCGCCTTCCCGCTGCCCATCGAAGTCAACCCGTTCGGCCTCGGCGCCACCCACCGCGCCGTCGAGGCCGCCGTCGCCGCCGCCGGCTGCACGGGCCGGGTCGTCCTGCGCCGGAATGCGGGCAGCGAGCCCCTACGTACCGATGGCGGCCACCATATCCTCGATGCGCATCTCGGGCGGATTCCCGACCCCGAGGCCCTCTCGGCCGGCCTGTGGGCGGTGCCGGGCGTGGTCGAGCACGGCCTGTTCCTCGGCCTCGCCACCGGGGCGATCCTGGCCGAGGCGCGGGACGGGGCGGCGCACGTCACCTGCCTCGGCGCCGTCTGAGACGAGGCCCGCGCGGCGCCTGAGCGAAGCCGAACGCCGCCATCCCGAAGGGATCGACCGGCGTTCGTATGATCCGCATCGAAAGAAGTTTCCGGAGTGCTCCCCATGTTCCGCCTTCCGATCCGCCCGCGCGCCCTGCGCGCCGCCGTGGCGTTGACGCTGCTGGCCGCCCCCGCCGCATCGGTGTCGCCGGCCCTGGCGCAGAAGGCCGCACCGCCCAAGGCCGCGCCCCAGGCCGCGACACCGGCCCCGACCCCCGCCGCGAACACGGCCCCGTCCATCACCCCGTCGCACCTCGCCCTGGCGCGGGAGGTGATGCTGGGCTCGGGGATCGCCCGCTCGTTCGATTCCATCATTCCGGCCTTCAGCGAGCAGATCCGCCAGAACGCCGTGACCCGGCCGGAACTCACCAAGGATCTCGACGAGGTCCTGAACGGCCTTCAGCCCGAGATGGAATTGCAGAAGCAGGCGATGATCACCACGGCGGCGCGCATCTACGCCGCGCGCCTCACGGAAGCCGAGCTCGCCGACATCGCCGCCTTCTTCCGCTCGCCCGCCGGCAAGCGCTACGTCGAGACCCAGCCGCAGGTGCTCGACGGCATCGTCCAGGCCATGCAGGGCTGGACGCAGGAAGTGTCGGAATACGTCATGGTCCGGGTCCGGGCCGAAATGGCCAAGCGCGGCCACCAGATGCAGTAAGTGTGGCCGACCGACCCGGCCGCCATGAACGCCCCGGAACGCCTGCGCGGCGCCGGCGCCCTGACCCTGGCCGCCCTCCCCCTGGCGATGGCGGCGGCCAACCGCTCGAGCCCGGCCGTGATGGCCCTCAGCGCGGTGCTGTTCCTCGCCGCCGCCCTGGTCGAGGACCGGGGCGCGGCCCTCGCCACCCTCGTGGCTCCGCTGCGCACGGCGACGGGCCTCGTCGCCCTCGCGTTCCTCGGCTGGTGCGGCCTGTCCCTGGCGTGGAGTCCGTTCCCGGCCCTGAGCCTGCGAACGGCCGGCGAGTTCGGCCCCACCCTGTTCGCCGCCTACCTCGTGGCCCGGCTGGCGCCGGGGCGGATGCCGCCCGGAACCGCCCTCGCCGCCGCCTGGATGCTGGGGCTCGCCGGGCTCTACATCGTGGCCGACCTCGCGGCGGATCTCCCCGTCCAGAAGGCCATCGGGGCGCGGGTCGCGTATTTCATCTTCAACCGCCCGGTCCTGACGATCCTGCTCGTCGTCGGCCCCCTGGTCGCCCTGCTGGTGCGGCGCGGCCACCGCCTCGCCGCCGGTCTCACCAGCATTCTCGGCGTCGCCGCGATCCTGTGTTCGGTGAGCGGCGCCGCGACCCTCGGGTTCCTCGCCGGGACGGCCCTGGCCCTCGCCGCCTGGCTCCTGCCTCGGCGCGCCGGCCTCGGCCTCGCCGGGTCGGCCCTGGCCCTCGCGGTGATCCTCGCCCCCGTGGAGGGCGATCTGCTGCACCGGCTGATGCCGGAGGCGGCGCATGAGCGGCTGGTCCAGAGCAGTTCGCGGGCGCGGGTCGCCATCGCCCGCAGCTTCGGCGCGGCGGTGGCGGCCGATCCGTGGCGGGGCGCCGGCTACGGCACCGCCGGGCGCTTCGCCCACACGCCCGTGACCGACACCATCGCGCCGGACTGGCGCGGGATGCTGGCCGTGGGCCACCCGCACAACAGCTTCCTTCAGGTCTGGGCCGAACTCGGGATCGTCGGCGCCGGCCTGCTGGCGGCGCTGCTGTTCCTCCTGCTCCGCACCCTCGCGGCCCTGCCCCGGTTCCAGGCCGTGACGGCCCTGGGCCTCGTCGGGGCCGCGATCGCCGTCGCGTTCGTCGAGCACGGCGCCTGGCAGGGCTGGTGGGTGGCGGGCCTCGGCGCCGCCGTGACCTGGCTGCGCGAGGGCTGGAGCGACGCGGCCTGAACCGTCAGGCCGCCGCCGCCTCGACACGGTTGCGGCCGGCATGCTTCGCCCGGTACAGGGCGCGGTCGGCGCGCTTGAGCATGTCGCCGGGGCTCGTATCCTCGGGTCGACGCCACGACACGCCGATGGAAACCGTGACGGCGATCTTGAGGGTGTCGCGCTGGATCGCGAACGGCAGGGCTTCGACCCGCTCGCGGATACGCTCGGCGATGGCGTGGGCTTCCGTCGCCTCGGCATCGGGCAGGATGATCACCACCTCCTCGCCGCCGTAGCGGGAGACGATGTCGATGCCGCGCGTATGGGTGCGGATGCGGTCGGCGAAGGCGCGCAGCACCTCGTCGCCGGCCTCGTGGCCCCAGGTGTCGTTGATGGCCTTGAACCGGTCGATGTCGAGCATGAGGGCCGCCACGGGGCGCCCGCGCTGGACGGCTTCCTCGAACAGGGCACCCAGGTGGCTGTCGAGGTAACGCCGGTTGTGCAGGCCCGTGAGCCCGTCCATGATCGCGAGTTCCATGGAGGCTTGCACGGCGCCCCGCAGGGTGTCGGAGAACCGGCGACGCCGCACTTGCGTGCGCACACGGGCCACGAGTTCGTTCCGGTCCACGGGCCGCATGAGGTAATCGTGCACCCCGAAATCGAGGCCGCGCACCACCCGTGCCTTGTCGTGCGGCTCGGCGATCATCACCACCGGCATGGCCCGCGTCCGGTCGAGGGAGCGCAGCTGGCTACACAGGCGCAGGCCATCGAAGTCCTGAAGATCGAGGCTCACCAGGGCGAGGTCGAAAGCCCCGTCCGTGGCCAGCACCAGGGCCTTGTGCGGATCGGCCTCGACGGTGACGGCGTAGTGCTGGCCCAGGGCCGAGGACAGGCGGTCGGCCGCGCTCGCGCGGTCCTCCACCACGAGGAGCGAGGCGTTGAGCCCCGTCTCGGCGGTGGCCAGCGCCAGGGGATCGCCCATGCCGAAATCCCGCGACGCGAGGGCGCGGCAGCGGAGTTCGTCCGTCACGGCCTTCAGGCGCACCAGGCTGCGCACCCGGGCGAACAGGGCGATATCGTCGATGGGTTTGGTGAGGAAATCGTCGGCCCCGGCATCGAGGCCGCGCAGGCGGTCGGACGGCTGGTCGAGGGCCGTCACCATCACCACGGGCAGGTGGGCGGTGTTGGGGTCGTTCTTGAGCCGGCGGCAGACCTCGAACCCGTCCATGCCGGGCATCATCACGTCGAGGAGCACGAGGTCGCACAGGCCCTTGGCGCAGATCGCCAGGGCGTCCGGCCCGTTCATGGCGGCCAGAACGTCGAAATACTCCATCGTGAGCTTGGTCTCGAGGAGCTTCACGTTGGGAAAGAGGTCGTCGACGATGAGGATTCGGGCCGACATCGGTCCTCGCGCTTGGGGGTCGAAGGCACCGCCCACGCGGGCGGACGGACGGGCTCAGGAGGCTCGGCCGTCGCCGAGGTACTGGCGGACGGTGGCGAGGAAACGGGCCACGGAGATCGGCTTCGACAGGTAGGCTTCGCAGCCGCCCTCGCGGATGCGTTCCTCGTCGCCCTTCATGGCGAAGGCCGTGATGGCGATGACGGGAATCGCCTTCAGCTCGTCGTCCTCCTTGAGCCACTTCGTCACTTCGAGGCCGGACACCTCGGGGAGCTGGATGTCCATGAGGATGAGGTCGGGGCGGTGGGCGCGGGCGAGTTCGATGGCCTCGATCCCGTTGGCGGTCTTGAGCGTCGCGTAGCCATGCCCCTCCAACAGGTCGTTGAAGAGCTTCATGTTGAGCTCGTTGTCCTCGACGATGAGCACGGTCTTTGTCATGGCCCATTGTTCCCGGCGTTCGAGCGGCGCATTCGTCTCTGGAAAGCATGGCCGGCCAGAGGAGGAATAGCGGATACATGTTGACGAAACGCAAACCCGACGACGGTCGCGATTCGGCCGAACGCCTCGCCCTCGCGATCCTCGCCTGGATGGCGACGGACGACGAACGCCTCTATCCCTTCCTCAACGCCACCGGCGTGACCCCCGACACGTTGCGGGCCAGCGCCGCGGAGCCCGGCTTCCTCGCCGGCCTCCTCGATCACGTCATGGGCGACGAATCCACCCTCATGGCGGCGTCGGAAGCCCTAGCGGTGCCGCCCGAGCGGATCGCGGCGGCCTGGCGCCGGCTCTCGCCCACGGAGTTCGACGACGGGTTTGCGGAGCCCACCCCGGGCAGCGAGGATTTCTGAGGCGCGTTCCGCGCGGCCGAGACCTCAGGACTTGCAGTCCGTCGCGGCCGGCAACTTGTCGAGGCGGGTGAGGTTGCCCGCCACGGCGAACTCGCCGTAATCGAGGCGCAGGTTGCCGCTCACCCCGTTCTCGTAGAGGTCGAAGGTGAGGACGTAGATCGGCGTCCGCTCGCCGGAACCGGCGGTGAAGTAGCTCAAGGTCACCGGCCAGTGGGTCATTCCCGCCATGTCCCCCTCGCGCAGGGGCTTGTCGCGGTCGCCCTCGGCCTGGGACACGTCTGCCTTGGAAGGGTCCGCCTTGGAAGCGTCCGCCTTGGAAGCGTCCGCCTTGGCCGGCGCCGCGTGCCCGATCACCGCCAGGGTGTCGTAGACCTTCCGACCGTCGTCGGTGCCGTCGTAGACCTTGACCGAGAGGGTGGTGGTGCCTCCCCGCGCGGCCTCGATGAGGCGGCGCATGTGGGCCGTGGGGAACAGCACCTCGCCCTTCGCCTCGAACACCTCGCGCTTGGGTTCCTTCAGGCGCACCTTCAGGGCCTCGGCCGTGACCTCGGCGGTGCCGTCCACGGACTGGCCGGGCGCCCCGTTGAGGAGGGTGCCGACCTTGAAGCGGTAGCTGCGCCCGTCGGCGCCCTCGAAGGTGGTGTTGCGCAGATCGGACGTGCGGCTGCCGGTCTCGCCGCTCTCCAGCACCGTCACCTGCCGGGTCTGCATGCTGTAGCCCTTGCAGGCATCGCCCGAGAATTCGATGACGATGCGCCCGCGCGCGCTCTCCACCGCCCGGGTGCCGCCGCTCTGGGCCAGGGAAAGGTCGTAGATCGCCCGGTGGCTGGCGAGGCGCACGGGCTCGGCGGCAACCGCCCCGGTGGCCGAGAGTCCGGTGAGACCGACGATCAGGCAAGCCGTGGCGCGGGACAGACGCATGGAGTCTCCAACGGGGGCGGCGCGGACCGGCGCCGCGCGGGCTTGCCACCAGATAGGCCGCGCCCCGGCCAGCGGCAACGTCGCGGCGCCCCGCCGTGCCCCGGCGCGCGGGCAACCGAACGCCGCCGCTCCGCGAAAATCCGACGATGGGCGGATCCGTGGTGGAAATTCGACGGCGCATCCCTCCGGGTCCGAGGCCGCTCTTGCCTCCGACTCGGACGCTCCTGTACGGTTCGCCCATCGCCGAAGAGAGCCCGAGGCGAACGTCACCCATCCGGACCCGAACGCCCCGGCCACGGTCTTCCGTCGCCGGTTGTTCGTGCCCGCGAATCGGGGGTGATCTGTGGACGATGGCGGAGGGGGCGATGACGGAAACGGTTCCGAGCTGGTCGGACGAGCGCGTCGATCTCCTGCGTCGCCTGTGGCAGGAGGGCTTGAGCGCGAGCCGGATCGCCACGCAGCTCGGCGGGGTGAGCCGCAACGCCGTCATCGGCAAGATCCATCGCCTCGGCCTGTCCGGACGCGGCGCCAAGGGCGTGGAGGCCCCGGCGGGCGACGAGGTGCGCAAGGCCGCCCGCGCCGTCGAGGCCCCGGCGGCGGTGACCGAGACGAGCCCCGCCGCGACGGCGATCCGGGAAACCGGTACGGTCGTGCAACTGCAACCGGCCCAGCCCCCGGCCCCCGAGGCGCCGGTCTCGGCGGCCGAGCCGGAGCCCCTGGCCCTGACCACCTCGCGCCGGGTGACGATCATGGATCTGCGCGAATCCATGTGCCGCTGGCCCCTCGGCGACCCGACCAAACCGGATTTCCATTATTGCGGCGAGCGGGCCATCACCGGCCTGCCCTATTGCCCCTGCCACGCCCAGATCGCCTATCAGCCGGCGGCCGAGCGCAAGCGCGACCGCCGCGTCGGCGGCTTCCGCTGAGGCCGGCGGGCCGGGCTTCCGCCCGGCCGGATCGAGCCTATTCGGTGCCCGCGAACATCTCGTCGAACGAGTAGCCCGAGCCCCGCACCGTGCGGATCGGGTCGCTCTGGCGCGCCCGGTTGAGGGCCTTGCGCAGGCGCCCGACATGGACGTCGACCGTGCGCTCGTCGATGTAGACGTCGTGCCCCCAGACCCCGTCGAGCAATTGCTCGCGCGAGAACACCCGGCCGGGGCTCTGCATCAGGAATTCGAGGAGCTTGAACTCCGTCGGCCCGAGGTGGATCTCGCGACCCTCGCGGCGGATGCGGTGGCTGAGGCGGTCGAGCTCGATGTCGCCGGCCACCAGGAGGTTCGCCACGTGGGCGGGCTTGGCCCGGCGCAGGAGGGCGCGCACGCGGGCGAGGAGTTCGGGCACGGAGAACGGCTTGACGATGTAGTCGTCGGCGCCGGTGCCGAGGCCGCGGATGCGGTCGCCCTCCTCGCCCCGGGCCGTGAGCATGATGACCGGCAGGCGCTCGGTCTCGCGGCGCGCCCGGATGCGGCGGCAGAGCTCGATCCCCGACAGGCCCGGCAGCATCCAGTCGAGGAGCACGAGGTCGGGGGTCTGCTCCTGCATCCGCAGGTCCGCCTCGTCGCCGCGCGCGGCGGAATCGACCACGAAGCCCTCGGCTTCGAGGTTGTAGCGCAACAGGAGGGTCAGGGCCTCCTCGTCCTCGACGATGAGGATCCGCGTACTCATCACAACCGTCCGCTCATGCGGCGACGCGGCCAGGCCCCGTCGCGCTGGTTTGGCAGGATCGGAGCCGGTTTCCCGCCTCCGACCGATGCGTCCGTCTCCGGCCGATCCGTTCGGCCTCGGGTCCCCCCTCCCGTCGGGAGAGGGAGCCCGTCATGCCCCGCCGATCCCGGAGGATCGATGACGCGGCGGCCATGTCGATCGCTCCGCTCAGGCGCTGGCGCCGGGGAGCGGCAGGTCGACGGTGGCGTAGTTCGAGGCGTCGTTCTTCGGGCGGTCGCTCTCGGCGAGGCTGTTGACGCCGGTGACGAGGTAGTCGATCGTCTCCGCGATGTTGGTGGTGTGGTCGCCGATGCGCTCGATGTTCTTGGCGCAGAAGAGCAAGTGCGTGCAGAACGAAATGTTGCGCGGGTCCTCCATCATGTAGGTCAGGAGTTCGCGGAACAGGGAGTTGTAGAGGGCGTCGATGGCGTCGTCGCGCTCCCACACGTCCAAAGCCGCCTTGGTGTCGCGGCTGCCATAGGCGTCGAGGACGTCCTTCAGCTGCTCCTGCACGAGGTCGCTCATGTGCTGGACGCCGATGACGATCTTCTGCGGCTGGATCTGCTCGGCGATGGCGACGACGCGCTTGGCGACGTTCTTGGCGAGATCGCCGATGCGCTCGAGGTCGTTCGAGACCCGGATGGCCGAGACCGTCTCGCGCAGGTCGATGGCCATGGGCTGGCGCCGGGCGATGAGCAGGATCGCCCGCTCCTCGATCTCGCGCTGCAGGGTGTCGAGGCGCCGGTCGGCGGCGATGACCGCCTGGGCGAGGGGCACGTCGCGCCGCACGAGGGCGTTGCTCGCGTCGGTCATCATCTTCTCGGCGATCCCGCCCATCTCCGAGATGGAGCGGCGCAGGTCTTCGAGGTCGGTGTCGTAGGAACTGACGATGTGGTCGGGCATGTCGCACTCCTCGGTCAGGTCTCGTCCGGGAAACCTGCCACAGGGCGGTGAGGGTGCCTCGTGAAACGCCACGGTCCCGGACGGTTCTCGTTCCGATGCCGACGGCACAGCGGGCGTTTCGTGGGAGGCACGAGGGCGAAATCGAGGGGGCGACGCGCCCCCTCCTCCGAAAGGATCAGCCGAAGCGGCCGGTGATGTAGTCCTGGGTCTGGCGCTTCTCGGGGTTCATGAAGATCCGCGTGGTCGGACCGAACTCCACGAGCTCGCCGAGATACATGAACGCGGTGAATTGCGAGATGCGCGCGGCCTGCTGCATGTTGTGGGTCACGATGACGATGGTGAACTCCGAGCGCAGCTGCTCGATGAGCTCCTCGATGCGGCCCGTCGAGATCGGATCGAGGGCCGAGGTCGGCTCGTCGAACAGGATCACTTCCGGGCGCTGGGCCACGGTGCGGGCGATGCACAGGCGCTGCTGCTGACCGCCCGAGAGGCCCATGCCGGATTGCTTGAGCTTGTCCTTCACCTCGTCCCACAGGGCGGACTTGCGGAGCGACTCCTCCACCCGCACGTCGAGGTCGGCTTTCGGCAGCTTCTCGTAGAGGCGCAGGCCGAAGGCGACGTTGTCGTAGATCGACATGGGGAACGGGGTCGGCTTCTGGAACACCATGCCGATGCGCGAGCGCAGTTCGTTGAGATCGACCTTGGCATCGAGGACGTTCTGACCGTCGAGGAGGATCTGCCCCTCGGCGCGCTGGTCCGGATACAGGCTGTAGATCCGGTTGAAGGTGCGCAGCAGGGTCGATTTCCCGCAGCCCGAGGGGCCGATGAGGGCCGTCACCTGCCGGTCGTGGAAGTCGAGGTTCACGTTCTTCAGGCCGTGGAAGCTGCCGTAATAGAAGTTGAGGTCCTTCACGGCGATGCGGACGGGGGCATTCTCGTCCGCCTTGTGGCGTCCGGTGAGCTGCGCGGAGGTGATCCCGTTGGCGGCGTTCATCGGTGGCGAGTCCTTCGGTCGAACAGGGGAGGCCGTGGGGCGTGGCGGGGGATCAGCGCGCCCGTTGGGGCTTGATGACGAAGCGGGCGACGATCGACAGGGCGAGGATCGTGACGGTGATGAGAAGCGCCCCGGCCCAGGCGAGCTGCTGCCAGTTGGCGTAGGGCGAGAGGGCGAACTGGTAGATCATCACCGGCAGGTTCGGCACGCCGCCCATGAGGTTGGACGAGAACCAGCTGTTGTTGTTGAGCGCCGTGAACAGGAGCGGCGCGGTCTCGCCGGCGATGCGGGCCAGCGCCAGGATGATGCCGGTGACGATGCCGGCGGACGCCCCGCGCCACGTGATGGCGGTGATGACCTTCGAGGGCGGAGCGCCGAGGGCCGCGCCGGCCTCGCGCAGGGTGGCGGGCACGAGGCGCAGCATGTCCTCGGTGGTCCGCACGATCACCGGCGTGGCGATGATGGCGAGCGCGACCGCGCCGGCCCAGCCGGAATAGCTGCCCATGGGTCGAACCATCAGGGTGTAGACGAACAGGCCGATGAGGATCGAGGGCGCCGAGAGCAGGATGTCGTTGAGGAAGCGGATGAGGTCGGCGAGCTTCGAGTGGCGGCCGTACTCGGCGAGGTAGGTTCCCGCCATGACGCCGATGGGCGTGGCGACGAGGATGCCCAGCACCGTCATCACGAGGCTGCCGAGGATCGCGTTGGCGATGCCGCCGCCGTCCGATCCGGGGCCCGGCGTCGGCTCCGTGAAGAGCAGGGGCGAAAAGCCCTTCACGCCCTCGATGATGAGCATGGCCAGGATCGAGCCGAGCACGACGATGCCGACGAGGGTGGCGGCCGTGCTGGCGCCGACGAGCAGCTTGTCGGCGACCCGGCGGCTCGGGCGGACCCGGCTCGCCCGCAGGGGCGGCGCGGCGGGGATGAGGGTGTTGGTCGCGTCCATGGCTTTCAAGGCTCCCTCAGGCGACCTTCACGCGCCGGACGAGCAGGCGGGCGATGATGAGAACGACGAAGGTGATGACGAAGAGGATGCAGCCGAGGGCCATGAGGGAGTTCAGCTGCAGGCCGTCGGCCTCGTTGAACTCGTTGGCGATGCGCGACGCGATGGTGGAGCCGGGATCGAACACCGAGGCCGAGAGACGGTTGGCGTTGCCGATGACGAAGGTCACCGCCATGGTCTCGCCGAGCGCCCGGCCGAGGCCGAGCATGATCGCGCCGATGATCGACACGGAGGCCTGGGGCACGAGGACGTGGCGCACCACCTCCCAGGTGGTGCAGCCGATGCCGTAGGCGCTCTCGCGCAGCACCGTGGGGATCTGGTCGAGCATGTCGCGGGTGATCGAGGCCACGAACGGCACGATCATGATGGCCAGGATGATGCCGGCCGTGAGGATGCCGACGCCCGAGGGCACGCGGGCATAGAACAGGGTGCCGACGACGGGCATCCCCTCCACCAGGTTCGACACCGGCATCTGGACGAAGCGGGCGAAGAGCGGCGCGAAGATGAACAGACCCCACATGCCGTAGATGATGCTCGGCACCGAGGCGAGGAGCTCGATGGTCATCGACACGGGCTTGCGCGCCCAGCCGGGGCAGAGCTGCGTGAGGTAGATGGCGATGCCCAGCGACAGGGGCACGCCGATGAGGAGGGCCAGCACCGCCGAGGCCAGGGTGCCGACGATGGCCACGAGGGCGCCGTACTGCTCCTGGCCGATGTTCCAGGCGCTGGAGGTGATGAAGCCGGGGCCGAACTCGGCGAAGGCCGGCCAGCCGCCATACGCGATGGAGGCGAGGATGCCGAAGAGAACCAGGAGGACGAGGAGCGCCGAGGCGTAGGAGGCGGCGCGGAACAACCCGTCGCCGAGCCCCCCGGGCTTGCGACGGGCCGGCGAGGCCGTGCGCGTCAGGGAAATCTGTTCAGTCAAGGCGCCCATCCGAAATCTCTTCACCCCGCGGCCTCTACAACCCTGCGTCGCGAAACGCGAGCCGACCGGCCGTCATTTTCCAAGAGACGGGCCCGACGCGAACGCCGGGCCCGTCGATGGAGATTGCCGCCGATGGCTTACTTGCCGAAGACGACCTTGCCGTCCTTGCCCTTGATCTCTTTCCACTCCGTGTGGATCAGATCGACGACCTTGTCGGGCAGGGGCACGTAATCGAGTTCGGTGGCGAGCTTGTCGCCGTTCTTGTAGGCCCAGTCGAAGAACTTCAGCACGTCGGCGGTCTTGGCCGGATCGGCGGGCTCCTTGTAGACGAGGATGAAGGTCGCGGCGGTGATCGGCCAGGCGTCCTCGCCGGCCTGGTTGGTCAGCGAGATGCCGAAGCCGGGGGCGGACTTCCAGTCGGCGCTGGCGGCGGCGGCCTGGAACGCCTTGTCGTCGGGCTGCGGGAACTTGCCGGCCTTGTTCTGGAGCAGGGTGTGGCTCAGCTTGTTCTGCTTGGCATAGGCCGACTCGACGTAGCCGATGGCGTTGGGCACCTGCTTGACGGTGGCGGTGACGCCCTCGTTGCCCTTGCCGCCCTGGCCGGCCGGCCAGCTCACCGTGGTGGCGGCGCCGAATTCCTTCTTCCAGCTCTCGGAGACCTGGGAGAGGTAGGTGGTGAAGATGTTGGTCGTGCCCGAGGCGTCCGAACGGTAGACCGGGGTGATGTTGGCGTCGGGGAGCTTCACGCCCTCGTTGAGCTTGGCGATGCGGGCATCCGACCACTTGGCGATCTTGCCGGCATAGATGTCGGCGACGATCTCGCCGGTGAGCTTCAGCTTGCCCGGCTCGACGCCCGCAATGTTCACCACGGTGACGACACCGCCCATGACGGTGGGGAACTGCACGAGGCCGTCCTTCTCAAGGGCGGGTCCCTTCAGCGGCGCGTCGGTGGCGCCGAAATCCACGGTCTTGGCCAGGATCTGCTTCACGCCGCCGCCGGAGCCGATGGACTGGTAGTTGAGGCCGAGGCCGCTTTCCTTGCGATAGGCTTCCGCCCACTTGGAATAGACCGGGAACGGGAAGGTCGCGCCGGCGCCCGTGATGTCGGCGGCGAGGGCGGCGCTGGCGAGCTGGGCGGTCGCGAGCCCGAGGGCAAGCGCATAGGCGAAGGGTTTCACGTGGCTCTCCGTGTCTGTCGGGCAGGATCGACGCAGCATCCGGGGACCTGAGCCCGCGCGACCCGCGCGTCTTCGATCCGCCCCGACGCGTTAGCCGTCCTATGGTAGCGGCTCTATGACTGTCTCATGACACATCCATGACAGCGCCGGCGCCCTCCCCCGGGAGGGCACGGTCTTGCGACCTCGCGCGTTGGGGAGGACGTGGGCCCGGCCGGGTCGGAGCGACACGGGATGGTCGGGGGCAACGTGGCGAACGAGGCGATCAACGGAACGATGCCGGCGGACGCGGGGGAAGCGGATGCCCTCGTCGATCTGCATGCCGAGCGCGAGGCCCTGGAGCGCAGGCTCCTCCTCACCCAACAGCGCCAGCGATTCGGCACGGATGCGGCCGATGTCGCGCGGGCGGCAGAGGAGGAACGCGTGGCCTTGGGCGACCTCGATCGAGTGCTCACCCGGATCCGGGCGGCGGAATACCGCCGTCAGCCGGGCGCGCGGCGCTGGTAGAAAAAAGGGGTCTTCCTCAGGGGCTTAGCGGGCCGAAATCCGATACCCGCCGGAGGGACGATACGGTTCTCGGCCGATCGCGTCGGCCGATTCCCGCGGGGTCGAAGCGGCCCCTCGCCTCAATCCATCCGGCGGCGGTCGCGCTCCTTGTGGCGCAGGCGCAGGAGCAGATCGACCTGGCTGTCGGGGATCGGCTGGGTGTCGCAGGTTTCCTCGTAGATGGACCGCAGGGCGGTCCCGAGGCGGTAGCGGGTGTCATCCGTCAGGGTCGGGTGAGCGTCGTCGTGTGCCCCGAGCCTTTCGATCTCCGTGACTCTCTGGTCCAACGTCTCAGTCCCTCGTCTCGAGCGATGGTCAACGCCGACGCCGAATCTGGGCGTGCCCGTTAGGGTCCAAGACTCTTCGATCGTGGTAAACAAACCCTTAACGCCGCGCGGGACCGAGACGAAGACCGTCTCAATTCCCAAGCCCAGCGGTCTCGGGCTTCGCGCCGACGCAGGCCGGATCAGGCGTCCGCCGCGAGAAGCAGCCGGGCGGCGGCCGCGCGGGCCTCGTCCGTCACCGTGGCTCCCGCGAGCATCCGGGCGATTTCTTCGCGACGCGCCGGGGCGGTGAGGGAGGCGACCCGGGTGGCGACACGGTCGCTGCCCTTCACCGGGTCCTTGGCGATGAGGAAATGCGTCTCGGCCCGGGCCGCGACCTGGGGGGCGTGGGTGACGGCTACCACCTGCACCCGGGTGGAGAGGCGCCCGAGCCGGGCACCGATGGCATCGGCCACGGCACCGCCGACGCCGGTATCGATCTCGTCGAAGATCAGGGTCGGGGCCGAGCCCTTGTCGGCCAGCACGACCTTGAGGGCGAGCATGAACCGCGAGAGCTCGCCGCCCGACGCGACCTTCATCATCGGCCCCGGCCGGGTGCCCGGATTGGTCTGGGCCCAGAACTCGACGCGGTCGTAACCGGCGGCGTCCCGCGCGTCCGGGTCCGTGGCGATCTCCGTGATGAAACGGGCGCGTTCGAGCTTGAGCGGGGGCAATTCCTCCTTCACCGCCGCGTCGAGGGCCTTGGCCGCCTTGCGCCGTCCTTCCGTCAGCTTCGTCGCCGCCTTGGCGTAGGCGGCTTCGGCGGTGGCCAGGGTCTTTTCGAGGCCGCCCAGGGCTTCCTCGCCGGCATCGATGGCGGCGACATCGGAGGCATAGCGCTCGCGCAAGGCGGCGAGGTCGTCCACGGCCACGTCGTATTTGCGTGCGGCGGCGCGCAGGGCGAACAGCCGCTCCTCCACCCGCTCCAACTCGCGCGGATCGAATTCGGCCTCGCGCAGGGCCGCGTCGAGGACGGCGTGGGCCTCGTCGAGGGCCGTCAGGGCGGCGTGCAGGGCGGCGACACAGGGGTCGACGAGGGCGGGCAATTGCCCGGCCCGGCGTTCGAGCTTGCGCAGGGCGGCGGAGAGATGGGCGACGCCGGCGCCCCCCGACGCCTCGAGGGCCTCGTTGAGCTCACGGGCGACCTTCTCGCCCTGCTGCATGGTGGTGCGGCGCTCGGCCAAGGCCGTTTCCTCGCCGGGCTTCGGATCGAGGGCTTCGAGTTCGTCGACGGCGTGGCGGAGGAAATCGACCTCCTTGCGCGCGGCCTCGACGCGGGCGCGGTGCTCGGCGAGATTGGTGCGGGCGGCGCGCACGCGCTTGGCCGCCTCGCCGACCTGCGCGAGGGGGCCGTTGAGGCCGCCGAAGGCGTCGAGGATCGCCCGGTGGGTGCCCGGATCGGCGAGCGCCCGGTCGTCGTGCTGGCCGTGGATCTCCACGAGGGCGGCGCCAATGGCGCGCAGCACCTGCACGCCCACGGGCTGGTCGTTGACGAAGGCACGGGTGCGCCCGTCCGCCATCTGGATGCGCCGCAGGATAAGGTCGCCCTCGGTGTCGAGGTCGGCCTGGGCGGCGAGCGCCCGCGCGGGATGGTCGAGGCCGATGTCGAACACCGCCGTCACGGCGCCCTGGGACTCGCCGTGGCGCACGAGCCGCCCGTCGCCGCGCCCGCCCAGCGCCAACGCGAAGGCATCGAGCAGGATCGACTTGCCCGCGCCCGTCTCGCCCGTCAGGACGCTGAGACCCTCGCGGAAGTTGAGATCGAGCTTGTCGATGAGGACGATGTCGCGGATCGCGAGCTGGCTCAGCATGCCGCGGGTTCGGCCCTGTTGGAAACGATGGCCACGTCGGTCGGCCCCTCATCAAACGCCCGTGGGCGCCCTCCCCCGGCGGGAACCGCGCGGGGGCGTCATGGGGCGTCTCTTAGCGGGATTCCGACCCGGACGAAACGCCGAGACCGGCGCCGAGGGGACGCACCGGCGCCAGCCGGATCACTGCGCCTCGGCCGTGCGGCCGATGACGCCGCGATAGACCTTGCTCAGCCAGGAGGTCTTCTCCTCGCGGGGCTCCAGGCCGCCGTTCTGCAGGAGCGCGAAGGCGTCCTTGTACCAGGGGCTGTCGGGGAAGTTGTGGCCGAGCACGGCGGCGGCGGTCTGCGCCTCGGCGGTGATGCCGAGCGCCATGTAGGCCTCGACGAGGCGCTCCAGGGCTTCTTCCGCGTGGCGGGTCGTCTGGTACTTGCTCACCACATCGCGGAACCGATTGATGGCGGCGGGGAAGTTGCGGCGCTCGAGGTAGAAGCGGCCGACCTCCATTTCCTTGCCGGCGAGCTGGTCGCGGGTGATCTGGATCTTGGCCTTGGCGTCGGCGGCGTATTCGGAGGTCGGATACTTCTGGACGAGTTCCTGCAGGCCGGCGAGCGCCTTCTCGGAACGGTCCTGATCGCGGGTCACGTCGGGGATCTGCTTGTAGTGCGACATCGCCATCAGGTACTGGGCGTAGGCCGCGTCCTTGCTCGCCGGGTGGCGCTGGAGGTAGCGCTTCGAGGCCGAGATGGCGTCGTCGTACTTCTGCCCCTCGTAATTCGAGTAGGCCGTCATGAGCAGGGCGCGGCGCGACCAGTCGGAATAGCTGTAGGCCTTGTCGAGTTCGCCGAACTTCTTGGCGGCGCCCTCGTAGTCCTTGTCCTCCATCCGCGCCAAGCCCTCGCTGTAGAGCTTGTCGGCGGGAACGTCCGGCACGACTTCCGGCTTGTACTTCTCGGCGAAGGGATTGATCGAATCGAGGGCGTCGCAGCCGCCGAGGCCCACGCCGCAGAGCGCGAGAAGCACGGCCGCCATCGCACCGCGGTTCGGATGAATCAGGCGCATTCCGGTACTTCCCCCAACAGACGGGCCCGCTCGGGACCGCGTCGTCAAGCCATCACAGGTGTGGTCGCGTGGCTGACGGCGTGATGCCACGGTCCGGCGGCCTTGCCCAGCGGACCTCGCTCCGTTTCACGGACGATTCACCGTGACGTGCGATTTGGGCGTGAAAGCGGCGGCCCATCGAGCGCGCACCGCGCAGGTTTACGAAGTGTGAAGCTGTTGCCGCCGCGCACCAATCGGCGGGATCAGAGATCGCTCGCGAAGGCGGCGAGGCCGAGGCTCGAGCCGAACTCGGCCAGCGTGGTCTCGCGGCGGGGCGTGGCGGCTTCGACGATGGTGTAGTTGGCCCGGTCGGCGAACAGGGCGGTGAGGACGCCGACATTCATGCGGTGGCCGCCGCAATAGGAGCGATAGGCCCCCTGGATCGGCAGGCCGGCGAGCGCCAGGTCGCCGACGGCATCGAGGAACTTGTGGCGGACGAACTCGTCGGCGTAGCGCAGGCCCTCGGGGTTGACGACGGCGGTCTCGCCCACCGCCACGGTGTTCTCGAGGGAGGCGCCGAGGGCAAAGCCCGCCTTCCAGTAGCGCTCCACGTCGCGCATCATCCCGAAGGTGCGGGCGCCCGCGATCTCGCGGCGGTAGGCGGAGGGGGTGAGGTCCATGGCCTTGCGGCTGCGGCCGATCACCGGGTTCTCGAAATCGATCTCGACGTCGAGGCGAAAGCCCCGGTCGATGGGGCGGAGCTCGGCGAAGGCGCGGTCCGCCTCGATGCGCACGGGGCGAAGGATCTTGATCCAGCGCCGGGGGGCGCCGCAGGTGGTGAGGCCGACCCCGTCGATGGCCTGCACGAAGGGACGGGCGCTGCCGTCGAGGATCGGCATCTCGGGTCCGTCGATCTCGACGAGGACGTTGTCGATCCCGAGGCCGTAGAGCGCCGACATGAGGTGCTCGATGGTGGCCACGGCGCCGGTCTGGACATCGCCGATGACGGTGCAGAGTTCGGTGGCGGAGACGCAGGCGTGATGGGCCTTGATCAGACGGTCGTTGCCGTTGGGCATTCCGGTGCGGAGGAAAGCGATACCGTGGTTCGCCGGCGCGGGGTGGAGGGTGATCTCCGCCGGGTTCCCGGAATGCACCCCGATCCCCCTGAGGGTGGCCGGCGCCTTGAGGGTCGTCTGCTGGTTCGTTAGCATTCCATAGCCCTCGGCCGTGATCGAACGCAGACCTCCTTCGAGGGAGGAACGTCGTTCCGGTGATCCGTCCGCTGCTTGAAGCCCCGCGAGCGCCGACGGCGAAACCGCCGCGCTTTTCGTTCCAAATTTCGTATAGCCCCGCCCCAAACCGGGACCAAATCACGGATTCTTACGGTCTGTTACAGTGCAACACCGGTGGACAGACAGAAAAAACCACGTGCGATCAATGACTTAACAACTTGTCGCACCCGAGGCCACAAGACCTCCGGTGCGTTGCAGAAATACATCGGACCGGGCGGGGATGACCCCCGCCCGGCGCGTTTCAGTTGGCCTGCCGGCGCAGGAAGGCCGGGATTTCGAGCTGGTCGTCATCCATCATCCGGGAGGCCGGAGCCGCCACGCGGCCCTGGGCGTCGAGATGGCCCTGTGCCGGGCGGTAGCCCTGGGCGGCGGCCGGGGCCGTCCGCTTGGCGTAATCGGCCGGGACCGGAGCCTGCGGCATCGGAGCCGGCGCGGCGACGGGGGCCCGCACGGGGGCCGGGGCGGCCTCGGCCTCCTCGCGGCGTCCGCCGAAGCCGACGGTGGCGAGGCGGCGCAGGAGGGTCATGCGCTTCGTGTCGGCGGCGGGCTCCGCCGCCTCCTCGCCGCGGCTGGCGCGGATCTGGGCCTGGCCGGGCATCGGCAGGTCCTGAATCTGCGGCATGCGCGGGGCGCGGGCGACGGCCACGGCCGGACGCGGCGGCACGAACGGGCCTGCGGCGGGCACCGGGGCCGGCTCGGGCTGCGGCAGGGGGGCCGGCTCGTACGCCATGGCGGCGCGGGGCTGGGTCTGCGTCAGCACGACCTCGTCACGGATGACGGGGGCCGGCTCCATCCGCATGGGCTCGATGGCGGCGGGGGCTTCCGGAAGCGCCGCGCGGGGGGCCTGGACCGGCGCCTGGGCGACGGGGGCGACGGACGGGGCGACCGGAGCGGCGGTCAGGGGCTGCTCTTGGGCGGGGCTGCGAAACGTCGGGGCGGGCTGCGCCGCCCGGGCCCTCGCTTCCGCCCGGAGCCGCTCGGCCACTTCCGCGATGCGCTGCTCCGTCTGCACGATCTCGGGGTTGTTCTGCGAATGCGCCGTGATCAGGGCCGGCTCGATGCCGGTGGCGACCACGGAGACACGGATGATGCCGTCGAGACTCTCGTCGAAGGTGGCGCCCAGGATGATGTTGGCATCCGAATCCACCTCTTCGCGGATGCGGGTGGCGGCTTCGTCCAGTTCGTAGAGCGTCAGGTCGTTGCCGCCCGTGATGGAGATGAGGAGGCCGCGCGCGCCCTTCATCGACACGTCGTCGAGGAGCGGGTTGGCGATGGCCGCTTCCGCCGCGCGGTTGGCGCGGTTCTCGCCGGACGCTTCGCCCGTGCCCATCATCGCCTTGCCCATGCCGCGCATGATGGCGCGCACGTCGGCGAAGTCGAGGTTGATGAGCCCCTCCTTCACCATGAGGTCGGTGATGCAGGCGACCCCCGAGTAGAGCACCTGATCGGCCATCGCGAAGGCGTCGGCGAAGGTGGTCTTCTCGTTGGCGACCCGGAACAGATTCTGGTTCGGGATCACGATGAGGGTGTCGACGGCGGCCTGGAGCTCCTGGATGCCGGCCTCGGCCGTGCGCATGCGGCGCACGCCCTCGAACTGGAACGGCTTCGTGACGACGCCCACGGTGAGGATGCCCATGTCCCGCGCCGCGCGGGCGATGACGGGGGCCGCCCCCGTGCCGGTGCCGCCGCCCATGCCGGCGGTGATGAAGCACATGTGGGCGCCGGAGAGCTGGTCACGGATCTCGTCGATGACCTCGTCGGCGGCGGCCGAGCCGACCTCCGGGTGCGAGCCGGCGCCGAGGCCCTGGGTCACGCCGAGGCCCATCTGGATGACGCGCTCGGCCTTGGAGGAGGTCAGGGCCTGGGCGTCGGTGTTGGCCACCACGAACTCGCAGCCGAGGAGGCCGGATTCGATCATGTTGTTGACGGCGTTGCCGCCGGCTCCACCGACGCCGAAGACGGTGATGCGGGGCTTCAGTTCCCGGATGTCGGGTGCCTGCAGACTGATGGCCATGGGTGTCGAGCCTCTTGCCTCTCACGTTTCGTTTGACGCCCCGAAGGGATGGAGCGCCGATTCCGTCTGGCCGTTCGCGCCCACCCCGGTTCGTGGGGTTTCGGGCGCGGCGGCGGTCGTTCCTGCGAGGCTTTCACCTCGGAAGGCCTGCGCCCTCAGAAGCTTTCGCGGATCCAGCGTCCGACCCGCGAAAAGTAGCCGTCCGTTCCGGTGCTCGCGAAAGCGCCGTGCCCGCGCGGTTCGAAATGCTCCGCATGCGCCACCTGCGGGTAGACGAGGAGCCCCACCGCCGCCGAGAAGGCGGGACCCTTGGCGGCTTCCGGCAGGCCGCGGATTCCCAGGGGGCGGCCGATGCGGACCTGACCCTCCATCACCCGGCGGGCGACCTCCGGCAGGCCGACGAGCTGGCTCGCCCCGCCGGTGAGCACCACCCGGCGCCCGGCCTGGGCCGAGAAGCCGGCGGCGCGCAGGCGGTCGCGCACGAGTTCGACGACCTCCTCGACGCGCGGGCGGATGATCCGCACGAGCTGCGAGCGCGGCACGTGGGTCGGGGCGTCGCCCTCGTCCTCGCCCACACCGTGGACGGCGATCATGTCGCGGTCGTCGGAGGCGGTGGCGATGGCCGAGCCATAGAGGGTCTTGAGGCGCTCGGCCGCCGCGACCCGGGTGGAGAGGCCGCGCGCGATGTCCATGGTGACGTGATGCCCCCCCACCGCGATGGCATCGACGTGGACGAGGTGGCCGCCGGAGAACACGCCGACGCTGGTGGTGCCGCCGCCCATGTCGACGACGCAGACGCCCATCTCGGCCTCGTCGTCGACCAGGGCCGACAGGCCGGCGGCGTAGGGGGTGGCGATGACCGCCTCGACGCCGAGGTGGCAATGCTCCACCGCCAGCATGAGGTTGCGCGCGGCGGCCGCCTCGCCCGTGACCACGTGGAGATCGACGCCGAGCGCATCGCCCATCATGCCGGAGGGATCGATGACCGCGCCCTGGCCGTCGATGGCGTAGCCCGTGGGCAGCGCATGGAGCACGGCCCGGCCGGGGCTGACGCCGTGAGCGGAGGCCGTCTCCAGCACCCGCTCCACGTCCGCGCCCGTGACGGTGCCGGTGCGGGTGTTGATGCGGGCCTCGAAATGCTGGGAGCCGATGCGGCCGCCCGACATGTTGACGATGACCGACTGCACCTCGACCTTGGCCATGCGCTCGGCGGCGTGGACCGCCTGACGGATGGCCCCCTCGGCGGCTTCGAGATCCACGATGGCGCCGCCCTTCAGCCCCTGCGAGCGCTGATGGCCGATGCCGATGATGCGGGCGAAATGGGTCCGCCCGCGCAGGGTCGAGAGGGCCTCGGCCGGCTGGAGCTCGGCGATGAGGCAGACCACCTTGCTCGTTCCGATGTCGAGCACCGACAGGGTGGTGCTCCGGCGGGCGGAGAGGGGTTTCAACCGTGGCGTGAGGCCGTGTTGGGCGTGCATCGGTCTACCGGGCCGGGGCTGCGGGAACGGAACGGGCGGCGGGACACGCCGGACGGATCGTGCGGTTCAGGGGCGGGCTCATGTCGCCGTCCCCTTGGCCTTCGGCTTCTTCTGGGATTCGGCGCGCGCGGCCGCGGCCTCCTCGGTGAGGCGGACCACCACCCGGTCGGGCATGCGAAGGTCCACCGCGATGATGTCCTTCTCGAGGAGGCGGTTGTCGCGCTCGAGGCGCACGAGGCGGGCCAGGGCTTCGGCCGCCCCGGTCTCGGGCAGGCGGATGTCGACGCCGTCGAGCTTGAGCGTCCAGCGCCGGCCCGACACGTAGGTGCCGGCCTTCACGCGCTCGGCGAGGGAGCCGGCCGCCTCGATGAGCGCGAGGTAATCCTTCAGGCGCTCGTTGGCGCCCTCCCCCACCACGAGGGGGAGCGCGGCGTAACGGTCGTCGCGCATCTCGTCGATCACCGTGCCGTCGGCGGCGATGACCGAGATGACGCCGTTGCGCTGCCACAGGGCGGCGGGCTCGCGCTCGACCTGGTTGATGACGATCTCGTTGGGGTAGACCTTGCGCACGGAGACGCTGGCGATGAGGGGCACCCGCATCAGCCGGTCGCGGACCTCGTTGACGTCGAGGAACACCACCGAGGAGTGGGCGTCGATACCGGCGGCCTGGAGCACCTCACGCTCGTAGAGCCGGGCGATCCCTGAAATGGTGACCCGCTCGACGCCGAAGCCGGCGAGACGCGCCGCGAGGTCGAAGGGCTGGCCGTGTTCGAGGACGAAGCGCGCGTAGCGGCCGCTGGCGACGAAGCCGCCCAGCGCCAGGACGGCGAAGGCCGTCGACAGGGCCAGGGTGCCGACGTGGCGGGGAACCCGCCGCTCGATGGGCAGGGCGAGGCGCGAGCGGCGGCCGGACGCGAGCGGAGCGGCCCAGCGCGGCAGGCCGGCGACCACGGCATCGCGCAGGGCGCGGGCGAAGCCTGCGCCGCCGGGGTGACCCGGAGCGCTCAGCGGCCCAACGTTGCGTCCTCCACCATCCATTGAACGAGCTCACCGAAACGAAAACCAGCGTGGGCTGCGATTTCCGGCACAAGGCTCGTCTTCGTCATGCCGGGTTGCGTGTTGACCTCCAGGACGACGAGGGCACCGGTTCCACCCGGTGTGTCGTCGAAGCGGAGGTCCGCACGGCTGATGCCCCGGCACCCGAGTGCTTGATGCGCCGTTAACGACAACTCTTGGACACGCTGGTAAAGATTTGGTTTAATTTCTGCCGGGAGGACGTGGATCGACCCCCCTTCGGCGTACTTCGCGTCGTAGTCGTACCAGTCTCCCGACGCGGTCTTGATCTCGATGACGCCCAGCGCCCGGTCGCCCATCACCGCGCAGGTCAGCTCGCGCCCGGCGACGTAGGTTTCGGCAAGGATTTCATCGCCGTAGCCCCAATCGGCCCGACCCACCTCGGCGGGCGGCGGGGTGTTCGAATCCCGCACGATGATGACCCCCATGGAGGAGCCCTCGGCCACGGGCTTGAGGACATAGGGGGGCGTCAGGACGTGCGATGCCGCCGCCTCGTGACGGTTAACGACGCGGCCCTCGGGGACGCTGACACCGGCGGCGCGCATGACCACCTTGGCCCGCTCCTTGTGCATGGCCAGCGCCGAGGCGAGCACGCCCGAATGGGTGTAGGGAATTCTCAACAGTTCCAGCAGGCCCTGGATCGTGCCGTCCTCGCCCGCCGGCCCGTGCAGGGCGTTGAAGGCGACGTCGGGCTTGAGGTCGGTCAGGACGGTGGCGATGTCGGGCCCGACATCGACACGGGTGACGCGATAGCCCTGCCCCTCCAGGGCGTCGGCGCAGGCCGTCCCCGAATTCAGGGAGACCGACCGCTCGGAGGACCATCCGCCCATGAGGACGGCGACGTGCTTGGACATGGGAGGCTCCGAAGGCAAAGGCGGGATGCGGACGGGACGAAGGGTCAGGCGGGACCGATCCGGCTGCGGACGGCTTCGAAGACCGCCTCGGCGGCAGGGACCGACAATGCACCGATCCGGCGCAGGATGCGCGACGGCTCGATGCAGGCGATCTTGGACGGGCGGACCATCGAAGCGACATCCAGTCCGGCGGCTTCAAGATCCGGAATCGGCAGATCCCCGCCCCTGATCTCATGGCGTGCGCTGGTGATCATGGCGATCCAGACGAAACCGGCCTCGGCCACGGCGGGACCGGAGATGACGACGGCCGGGCGTCGCTTCTCTGCGAGACGATCGGAGTATGGAAACGGCACCACCACGACGGTGCCGGCGGCCGGCGCCGAAGGGTCAGAGGTTCGCATAATCTTCGTCGTCGATTGGGCTCGCCCATTCCGTGAAGGTCACGAAGGGGTCCTCGACCTCCGGCTGAGCCTTTTCAATTCGGATCCCATCGGCCGTCAGCACATAGCGAAGACGGTCTCCGGGCGCGATTCCGAGTTCCGCGCGAACCTCGGCGGGCAAGACGGTCTGGCTTTTTACGGAAACTTTCGAATAGGCGGTTCGAACGACATCGGCCATGGCAGCCTCCCACGCTGTCTTACGGCTTACCGGCTTACCGCCGGGGCGTCGAGCCCGATGCGCTTGATCTCCCAGTGCAGCTCGACGCCGCTCGTCTCCCGCACGCGGCGGCGCACCTCCTCGCCCAGGCCCTCGATGTCGGCCGCCGTGGCGCCGTCGCGGTTGATGAGGAAGTTGCAGTGCATCTCCGAGACCTGGGCGCCGCCGAGCGTGAGGCCCCGGCAGCCGGCGGCGTCCACGAGCTGCCACGCCTTGGCCCCGGGCGGATTCTTGAAGGTCGAGCCGCCCGTGCGCTCGCGGATGGGCTGGGCCGCCTCGCGGGCCGCCGTGACCCGTTCCATCTCGGCCTCGATGGCCGCGCGGTCGCCGGGGCGGCCCCGGAACAGGGCACTGGTAAAGATCACGTCGTCGGGCGCGGCGCTGTGGCGATAGGTGAAGCCCATCTCGGCCTGGGTGAAGCGGCGCAGGTTGCCCGCCCGGTCGACCCCCTCGGCACAGACGAGCACGTCCGTGGTCTCGCCGCCATGCGCCCCGGCATTCATGCGGAGCGCCCCGCCGATGGAGCCGGGGATGCCCCGGAAGAACGCGAGGCCGTCGAGGCCGGCTTCCGCCGCCGCCTTGGCGAGGCGCATGTCGGGCACCGCCGTGCCGACCCGCAGATCCTCGGCCTCGACCGCGATGGACCCGAACGCCTTGCCGCCCAGCCGCACCACCACGCCCGGCACCCCGCCGTCGCGCACGATGAGGTTCGAGCCGAGCCCGATCACCGTGACGGGAACCTCCGGATCGAGGGCGGCCAGCAGAGCCGCCAGATCCTCCGTGTCGGCGGGCGTGAACAGCACCTGCGCCGGCCCGCCGACGCGGAACCACGTGAGGTCGGACAGGGGCTGGTTCGCGATGAGCCGCCCGCGCAGGGCGGGCGCGCGGTCCCGGATGGCGGGGGTGATGTCGGGGAAGGCGGTCATGTGGGTTCTCCTCCTCTCCCCGCTTGCGGGGAGAGGGCTTTACCGACCCTGTCGTCGGCAAAGCGAGGCGGCGCATCGATCCCGATGGGATCGACTCGAGGGTGAGGGGGCGACTTCGGTTGAAGCTCCTCCGGAAGCGCCCCCTCACCTTCGCCCTTCGGGCTCACACCGACCCCGGCAAGGGGGTCGGTGTCCTCTCCCCGCGGGCGGGGAGAGGGGGAGAGGGCGGCGAGAATCGTCGCGACGACGGAATCGGTCCGGATCATGATATCGGAATTCCAGAAGCGCAGGACGCGATCGTTGCGTGCCCGCAACACGGCATCCCGGCTCCGATCGTATTCGCTGTCGGCATGGTGCCTACCATCGGCCTCGATCACCAACCGTGCCTCACGACCGACGAAATCTGCCACGTAGGGTCCGATCTGCTCCTGACGGACGAACTTGAAGCCGGCGAGGCGCCTGTCCCTCAGGCGGGACCAGAGCCGACGCTCGGCATCCGTTTCCGCATGCCGGAGCGCCCGGCGAAAGCGTGTGCGCGACGGGGTCGGCCCACGCATCCGCCCCTCACCCCCTCACCCCTTCACCCCATCCAAAGCCGCCAGCTCGCCCGGCAGGGCGTAGGCCCATTGGGTGATGTTGCCGGCGCCTAAGCACACCACGTAGTCGCCCGGCTTGGCGCGCCCAGCGACGATGCCGGCGAGGTCTTCCGAGCGGTCGAGGGCGATGGCGTCGCGGTGGCCGCGGGATTTGAGGCCCGCCACGAGGCCGTCGCGGTCCATGCCCTCGATGGGCGCCTCCCCGGCCGCGTAGACGGGGGCGACGATGACCGTGTCGGCGTCGTTGAAGCAGGTGCAGAAATCGTCGAACAGGGAGGCGAGCCGGGTGTAGCGGTGCGGCTGCACGATGGCGACGACGTTGCCCTCCGTCGAGGCGCGGGCGGCTTTGAGCACCGCCTTGATCTCCACGGGGTGGTGTCCGTAATCGTCGAAGATGAGGGCGCCGTTCCACTCGCCCGTCCGGGTGAAGCGGCGCTTGACCCCGCCGAACCCGGCGAGCGCCTTGCGGATCGCCTCCGGCTCGACGCCGAGTTCGTGGGCGACGGCCAACGCCGCCGTGGCGTTCAGGGCGTTGTGCTTGCCCGGCATCGGCAGGATCAGGTCCTCCATCTCCAGGCGGAAGCCCGGACGCCGGTCGCGGATCATCACCCGGAAGCGGCTCTGGCCGCCGCGCAGGTCGATGTCGATGAGGCGCACATCCGCCTGCGGGTTCTCGCCGTAGGTGATGATGCGGCGGTCCTCGATGTGGCCGACGAGATCCTGCACCACCGGGTGGTCGATGCACATCACCGCGAAGCCGTAGAACGGGATGTTGTCGATGAAGCGCCGGAACGCGTCCTTCACGGCGTCGAACGAGCCGAAATGGTCGAGGTGCTCGGGGTCGATGTTGGTGACGATGGCCACATCGGCCGGCAGCTTCAGGAAGGTGCCGTCGGATTCGTCGGCCTCCACCACCATCCACTCGCCCTCGCCCATGCGGGCGTTGGTGCCGTAGGCGTTGATGATGCCGCCGTTGATGACGGTGGGGTCCATGTTGCCGGCATCGAGGAGGGTCGCCACGAGGGAGGTCGTGGTGGTCTTGCCGTGGGTGCCCGCGATGGCGACGCACGACTTGAAGCGCATGAGTTCGGCGAGCATCTCGGCCCGGCGCACCACGGGCAGGCGCCGCTCGCGGGCGGCGACGAGTTCGGGGTTGTCGCGCCGGATCGCGGTGGAGACCACCACCAGGGCGGCGTCCTCCACGTTCTGGGCGGCGTGGCCCACGAAGGTGCGGATGCCCTTCTCGGCGAGGCGCCGGACGTTGGCGTTGTCGGAGGCGTCCGACCCCTGCACGGTGTAGCCGAGGTTCATCATCACCTCGGCGATGCCGGACATGCCGATGCCGCCGATGCCGATGAAGTGGATGGGACCGAGCTTGTCGGGCAGCTTCATGGGATTGACCAGTCCAAGGCGGGAGCCGTCCGAGGCGGCGCCCGTGAAACGGAGGAATCAGGTACGGGCGGCCGTGGCGACGACGAGGTCGGCGAGGCGCTCGGCGGCGTCGTGGATGCCGGCGCTTTTGGCCGCTGCCGCCGCCGCGGTCAATTTTTCGGGCGCCGTGAAGCGGTCCACGAGTTCGGCGGCGAGACGGTCGGGCGTGAACGCGGCCTGGGGAATCGCCAGGGCGGCGCCGATGGCGGCCAGCGTCGCGGCGTTGGCGGCCTGGTCCTGATCGAGGGCGCCCGGCAGGGGCACGAGGATCGAGGGACGGCCGAGGGCGGCGAGTTCCGATACCGTGGAGGCGCCGGACCGCCCGACGACGAGGTGGGCGGCGGCCATCCTGGCCGGCAGGTCCTTGAAGAAGGGCGCCGCCTCGAATCCGCCGAGACCGAGGCCGAGATAGAGGTTCTGCACCGCCGTGAGGTCCTCCGCCCGCACCTGCTGCACGAGGTGGAGGCGGGCGCGCAGATCCGCCGGCAGGTTGGCCACGGCTTTCGGCACCACCTCGCCCATCACCCGCGCGCCCTGGCTGCCGCCGAACACGAGGAGGTGGAGGGGGGCGCCCGGCGCGAGGGCGGGATAGGGGGTCGCCGCCGCCTGGATCACCGCCGGGCGCAGGGGATTGCCCGTGTGGGTGCGGGGGGCGAGCGCCTTGGCCGGCACGCCGCGCACGTCCTTGAAGCCCGTGGCGATGGCCCGCGCCCCGCGCGCCAGGAAGGCGTTGGCCCGGCCCATGACGGCGTTCTGCTCGTGCAGGACGGTCGGCACCCGCAGGATCTGCCCGGCCAGCATCGGCGGCACGGTGGGATATCCGCCGAAGCCCACGATGGCGGCGGGATCGATGCGGCGGATCTGCCGGGCGGCGACGCCGAAGCCGCGCCCAAGGGTGAGGACGGCGAGACCCCGCTGGAGCGGCGAGCGCCCCGAGGGCGTCGCCGACGCGATGGTGACGATCTCGGAGGCCGGGAATCCCGTGGCGATGGAATCGACCCGCGCGTCGGTGGCGAGCACCACGCGCAAGCCCCGCGCCCGCAGGACGTGGGCGAGGCTCTCGGCCGGGAACAGGTGCCCGCCCGTGCCTCCGGCGCAGAGCAGGATCGTAGCGGTGGCGACGGTCAACGCATCACTCCGGCGACGGTCGCCGGGGCGGTGCCCGGCGGCTTCTGGGCAAGGGTGGTGGTGCGCGGACGCTTGCGGGTCAAGGCCACGAGGAAGCCCATGCCGAGCGCCAGGGACAGCATCGACGAGCCACCATAGGAGACGAACGGCAGGGTCATGCCCTTGGCCGGCATCAGCTGCACGTTCACCGCCATGTTGATGCAGGCCTGCATCCCGAACAGGGTGACGAGACCCGTGATCGCCAACCGGGAAAAGGTGTCGTCCGTCCGCCGCGCGAGCTTGAGGCCGCGCATCACCAGATAGGCGAACAGGGACACGAGGCCGAGGCAGACAAGGACGCCGAATTCCTCGCCGACGACGGAGAACAGGAAGTCCGTATGCGCGTCGGGCAAGTGGCGCTTGGCCAGCCCCTCGCCGGGACCAACGCCGAACCAGCCGCCGGCATTGAACGATTCGTGCGCCCAGAAGCCCTGGAAGTTGTCGCCCGAATCCGAATTCAGGAACCGGTCGATGCGCTCGCGCACGTGATAGAGGAACTTGTAGGCGACGCCGACGCCGAGGAGTCCCGCGACGCCGAGGCCCGCGACCCAGAACCAGTGCAGGCCGGCCACGAAGAACAGCGCGCACCACACGATGGTGATGAGCATGGTCTGGCCGAAATCTGGTTGGAGCACGAGAGGCACGATGGTGACGGGCAGGAGCAGGATGGCGAGGAAGCCGCCCGGCATGTCGCGGCGCTGGGCGCCTTCCGAGAATGCCCAGGCGGCCACCACCACGAAGGCGGGCTTCACGAATTCCGAGGGCTGCAGGCCGAAGGGGCCGAACTGGATCCAGCGATGGGCGCCCTTGATCTCGGGGCCGAACTTGCCCGCGAGGATGCAGAGGGCGACGCCGGAGAGCCAAGTCGCCAGGGCGACGCGCCGGATGTGGCGCAGGGATAGGAACGAGACGGCGACGATGATGAGCAGGGTCGGCGCGAGGTAGAGCGCCTGCCGGTTGAGGAAGTGGAAGGTCGGCAGGCCGATCTTCTCGGCCACCGGCGGGCCGCCACCCATGAGGAAGACGAGGCCGGCCACCATCAGGGCGCAGAGGCCCGCCAGCAGACCGCGATCGACGGTCCACCACCAATCGGTGAGAGGCGTGCGTTCCGCGCGGGACATCATGGGGGGCGCTCTCCTGGGGGGCCCGACGCTCGACGGAGACGCCACGGGCCGCCGGCCGCAACGGGGCCGGCTCGGCGCGATCCTGTGCCGGAATGGTAAACCAACCCTTGCCGAAGATCGCCGATCTCGGCCGATCAGTCGCCGTCCTCGGCCCCGTGCATCAGGCGCGTCGCCACCCAGCCCACCGCCACCGCGACGGTGACGCCCCAGCCGACTTCGAGGAGGCGCGAGCCGAACATCCGCTGGGCCGTGCCGTAATGGGGCACGAGCAGGATGATGGTGGCGGTGATGCCCGCGAGCCGCCCGGCGCTCGCCACGTTGAGGAGCCAGCAGGCCGTGAGCGACAGGATCACCGCCAGGGCGTAGGCGACGAGATCCTGGCCCACGCTTCCGAGCACGGCGAGGCCGATGAGGCCGCCCGTGGCGGCGCCGAGGAACTGGTCGCGGGCCATGCTGCGGGTGGCGCGGAACTCCGTCTGCACCACCGCGATGGCCGTGATGGCGCTCCAGAAGCCCTCGCGCAGGCTCAGGGCCTGGGTGGGGATGTAGGCGATGAGGGCGGCGGAGGCCGACATCAGCCCGTGCGCCGCACCGCCGACGAAGCGGCGGCGCAGGGGCAGGCGCTTGCGCAGCCGGGAGAGCTGTTGGCGCAGCCAGCCGATGCGCGCTTCGTCCTGAGTCGCCTCACCGGGCAGGACGGGCGCGTTCCGGATATCGGGGGGCATCGCGGTCAGGCGGCCCGCAGGGCGGCGGCGGCCAGAGCCGCCGCCACCGCATCGTTCACTTGCCCGGCGATCTGCCCGGACGCGTGGTTCTTGCCCTTGGCCTCGATCTCGAAATCCGCCCAGGCGAGGTGGCGGCCCACCAGAGCGTTGACGGCGCGGTTCCACATCATGTCCGAATGGGCCGCGAGATCGCGCCGGTTGTGCCCGGCCGCCGCGAGGGCGGCGAAATCGGGGGCGACATCGGGGTCGCTCCCCTCCAACAGGGCCTCGCGCGAGACGCTGATATGCGCGACGGGGCGGACCCCGCGCCACGAATCCCGCACCCGCGCGATGCGCGGGTCGTCGGGCTCGAGATAGGCTCCGCCGCTCTCGACCCAGTGGTGATGGAGATCGAGCACCACCGGCACCACGTCGGCGAGTCGCAGCACCGTGTCGAGGCCGAAATGGTTCTCGTCGTTCTCGACGGTGATGAGATCGCGCGCCGTCCGCGAGAGCTTGGACAGATTCGCGCGAAAGCCCTCCACGCCGGGGTCGCGGGCGCCGACATGGATGTTGATGTGCGCGCCGTGCGGGTGCCACCCGGACCCGTACCCCATGAGGGCCATGATCTCGGCGTGGTACTCGAACTCGGCGATGCCGTTGGCCTGCGCCCCCGGATTGCGCGAGGCGATGACGCAGAACTGGCCGGGATGGAAACTCAGGCGCACGCCCCCCGCCCGGGCGCGATCGCCGATCCGGGCGAGTTCCGGCTCGATGAGGCTGCGAAAGCCCGGCTCGGCATAGAGGTCGCGGGCGATCTCATGGGTGTAGCCCGGCAGTACGTTGCTCGCCATGCGCAGCAGCCGCTCGATGGGCGGGCGGGCGGCGACCCAGGCGATCTGCCGCTCCAGGGCGGCGAGGTTGTGGCGCGCCAGATCCTCCAGCCGCGCCCGGCGCGCCGCAGGTGCGAGGCGCGCGAGGTTCGCCATGGTGACATGGGTGAGGTTCATCTCCAGGGCCGCCTCGCGGGCGGCCTTCAGGGTCTTGAAGCTCTCGGGCGGGGCTTCGAGGATGAACTTGCAGCAGAAGCCGAGGCGGGGGCCACCATCGGGCTCGTGGGCGGACGGCTTGAGGTCGGAAGCTTTGGGGGTCTGGGTCATCCCGGTCCCAACGCCGCAGGGCGAATTTGGTCCCGCGCCCGCCGCCGCCGGGGCGCCACAGGGCACTGGAAAAATGTCGCGCCCTCCCCGGCGCACGGCCGGGCGCCATTGACGGGCCGCCGCGCGTCGCCTCTATCGGAACCCATGCACGGTCACCGGCCCTTGGGAGCGCGTCACCGCGCGATCATCGCCGTGATCGCGCTCTATGCCCTGTGCCTCCAGGCGATCCTCGGCACCGCCCTTCCCCTGCCGGTTCCCGGTCAGGACACCGGCCTCTGCCTGCACGAGGCCGGCGATACCGGCTCCGAAACGCCGGCCCCCATCCACGTGCACCTCGCCTGCTGCACGGCGGCCCAGGCGCTGCCGGGCCTCGACCTGCCCCCGGCCGTGGTGACCGACCTCGCCGTCCCCGAGCCGCGCGCCGTTCGCGTCGCGTGGCGCCCGCACGCGGCGGCCCAGCCCCGGGCGCCGCCCCGGACCCAAGCGCACGCCCGAGCACCGCCCGTCGCCTGAGGGCCCCCGCCGTCTCCCGAGCGGTGTGGGCCCCGATCCCCGAACGCCGTCCCCGGGACGGCGATGGATCGGCCGTGCCGGAGGGCGCGGCTCCGCGTGCTCGCACCCCTTTGGTCAGCCATGTCCCGCTCCGTCACCGGCGCAGCCCCGTCCCACGCCGCCGCCCGCCCGACCCCCCTCATCCGCGAGGCCGTCTACCGCGCCGTCTGGCGCTGGCACTTCTATGCCGGGCTGATCTGCCTGCCGTTCCTCATCCTGCTCTCGACCACGGGGGCGCTCTACCTGTTCAAGGACGAGCTCAACGCCGCCCTGTTCCCCCGGCGCTTCGTGGTGGCGGCTTCCGAGAGCCCGTCCCTCGGGCCGGACCGCCTCGTCTACATCGCGAGCCAAGCGGTGCCGGACGCCACACCCCTGACCTACCTCGACCCCGCCGGCCCCACCGCCCCGGCGGTGGTCACCATGGGCAAGGACGGCGCCAAGACCCTGGTGAGCCTCGATCCGCGCACCGGCGACATCGTCGGCCGCGTCGCGGCGGATGCGGACGTGATGGGGGTGATCCGGCGCTTGCACAGCCTGTCGTATTTCGGCCCCATCGCGAACGGGATCGTCGAGGTGGTGGCGGGCTTTGTCATCGTCCTCGTCCTCACCGGCACCTACCTGTGGTGGCCGCGGGGACAGACCGGCGGTGTCGTCACCGTGCGGGGCAATCCGGCCCGGCGGGTGTGGTGGCGCGATCTCCATGCGGTGACGGGCTTCGTCGCCGGGGGCGGCCTGCTGTTCCTGGCGCTGACCGGCCTGCCCTGGTCCATCGTCTGGGGCCAGCAGCTGCGCGCCCTCTCGAACGCTGCCGGCCTCGGCCAGCCGAGCGCCCTGTGGGCGAGCGTACCGGTCTCGACCGTACCCATGGGCCAGGCCCTGACCACCGCCGGCTGGGCCCTGGAGGAGGCGCCCGTGCCCCTGTCGCGCCCGAAGCCCACCGCGCCCATCGGCCTCGACCGGGCGGCGGCGATTCTCACCGAACGCGGGATGCCGGCCGGCTACGAACTCGTTCTGCCGGTCGGGGAAACCGGCGTCTACGCGGCGGCGGCCTACCCGCGCGACGTCGCCCGCCAGCGCATGATCTCGCTGGATCAATATACCGGCCGCCTCCTCGTCGATGTGCGGTTCGCCGAGATCGGCATCGTCGGCCGGGCGATCCAGTACGGCATCGGCCTGCACAAGGGCGAGTTCTTCGGCCGCCTCAATCAGCTCCTGATGCTGGCCTTCTGCCTCGCCGGCATCGCCCTCAGCATCACCGCCGGGGTGATGTGGTGGAAGCGCCGCCCCTCCGGCAGCCTCGGCATCCCGCCCTGGCCGCGCGCGCCCCGCATCGTCGCCGGGGTGACGCTCCTCGTCCTCGGCCTCGGCGTGCTGTTTCCCCTGACGGGGGCGGCGATCCTGGCGATGATCCTCGTCGATGGCGGCGTTCGCACCGTCGCGGCGCGGCGCAAAGCCTGACAGCGAAGCGGCCTCCGGGCGCGGCGCCCGTGTTCTCCCCCTCCCTCAGGCACCGCCTCGGCGCCCTCCTGCTCGTCCTCGGCGTATGGCTCCAGGCCCTGGCGCCGGGCCTGGCCCTCGCCCGGCTCGCGCCCGACCCCCTCGCCGGGGCGATCCTCTGCGGCCACACGGACGCCCGCGCCGTCGCGTCGGAGGACGAGGCGCCGGCCGCCTGCCCCGCCTGCCCGTTCTGCGCCGGCATCGCCACCGCGCCCTTGGTTCCGACCGGCCCCGCGCTTCCCCGCCGCACGCGCTGGCACGCCGTGGCCTGGGCGACGCCGCCCCCGTGCCGATCCCTGCGCCGGCCCCGTCCGCCCGGCCAGCCCCGCGCCCCACCCCGTCGCGTCCGATCCCACCCCATGCCCCTCACCGATCGATCGGACCCGTCATGCTTCCCGTTTCCAGAACCCTGCGCCTCGGCGCCCTCCTCACCCTCCCCGGCCTGAGCCTTCCGGCCCAAGCCCAGAACACCGTCACCCTCGATGAGGTCTCCGTGGTGGGCGACGGCACCGGTGCCCCCCCCGGTCGCGGTGGTTTCGGCGTCACATCACCGCCCGGCTCGGCCCCGAGCGTCATCGAGAACCCGGTCGGCCAGATCGTCACGCCGATCAGCCGCGAAACCACCATCGCCAACCGCCCGGCGACGAGCATCGGCTCCGTGCTGCTCGATTCCCCCGGCGTCACCGTGCGCCAGGGCAACGGCGCGCGCGACGTCGTCATCTCGATTCGCGGCAACAACGCCCGCTCCACGGGCGTGACCAAGAACACCGTCGTGCTGGAGGACGGCTTCGTGCTGACCCAGCCCGACGGCGCGGCACGGTTCGACCTCGTCGACCCGCGCGCCTATTCGCGCATCGACGTGTTCCGGGGGCCGCAATCGGCCCTGTTCGGCAATTACGCGACGGGCGGGGCGATCGCCTTCCGCACCCGCATGGGCCGGGAGATCGACGGGTACGAGATCGGCACCGACGCGGGCAGCTTCGGCTACCTCAGCAACTATTTCACCGTCGGCGGCGTCAGCGGCCCCATGGAGATCAGCCTGTTCGCGAGCGATGTCCGCGCCAACGGCTACCAGGACCACTCGTCCTACAACACCCAGACGGTGAACCTGCTGGCGAGCTACACGCCGACCCCCGACAATCGCTTCACTCTCAAGGTGATCAACAACGACCTCCAGGCCAACATCCCGGCGCGGGCCTCCCTGAACCAGTACCGCATCAACCCCTACCAGCGCGGCTGCGCCTCGGCCGCCACGGCGGCACCCGGCTGCGTCGTCTACACCTTCGCCAACAACGGCGCCTTCGGGGCGACGACGCCCGTGACGGCGGGCGAAGTCGGCCTGCGCCGGGACGACCGCCGCACCATCGTGGCCCTGCGCTGGGAGCACGACATCGACGCCCGGACCACCTGGCGTAGCCAAGTCGGGTTCGACGAGCGCAACTACGACCAGCCGTTCTACACCAGCGCGGGGCGCGGCAGCCTGCCGTCCTACAACGTCCTCAGCGACATCACCCACCGCTCGGAGATCTTCGGGCTGCCGGCGGTGAGCTACGCGGCCCTTAGCTTCAGCGCCCTCGACGCCCACGCCACCACCTTCAACCTGCGGCCCCTGGCCGGTCCGGCGCTGGGCGCCCTCATCGGCGATCAGACCGCCGTGCAGACCAATCTCGGCGGCCGCGCCCGGACCGAACTCGCCCTGTCGCCGGACTGGACCGGGGTGCTCGGCATCAGCGCCGAGAACACCACCATCACGGGCGAGAACCGCGCCTACGCGTATTCCGCCGCCGGCCGCACGGTCACGCAGGCCCTGGCCGACCGCAGCTTCCTCAACGTCGCGCCCGAACTCGCCCTGGTGTATCGCCCGAACACCGAATGGGCGTTCCGGGGCCGGGCGGCCACGGGCTACACCACGCCCGCCGTCGGCAACCTGTTCGTCACCCCGGCGGGCGTGCCGGGCAACAACACCCAACTGCGGACCCAGGAGAATCTCGGCTTCGACCTCGGTACCGACTGGACGCCGTGGGAGACTCTGCGCCTGTCCGTCACCGGCTTCTACGAGTTCTTTCGCAACGAGCTCGTGTCGCAGAGCCCCGGCGCCGGGCTCCCGTCCTACACCTTCAACGCCCCGGCCTCCGAGCATCGCGGCATCGAGGTGGCGGCCGATTGGGCGTTCGGCCCGGGCTGGCGCGCGACGCTCGCCTATACGTTCGACGATCAGGTCTACACCCGCTACGTCGAGCAACTGAGCGCCGGGCGCTTCACCGCGCGGTTCGACCGGGCCGGCAAGGCGCTGCCGGGCGTGCCCGCGCATCAACTCCTCGCCCGCCTCGGCTACGAGCAGGTCGGCGGTCCTCTGTCCGGTGTCGGCGGCTTCGTCGAGGTGGTGGCGCAGGACGGCTTCTTCATCGACAACGCCAACAGCCTGAAGGCGCCGGGCTACGCCCTCGTCAACGCCAACGTCCACTACGTCACCGACCTTCCGGGCGGCTATGCCAAGCGCCTCAACCTCTATGTCGAGTGCCGCAACCTGTTCGACCGGACCTACGCCGCCTCGGTGCAGAACCTCGCCAACGGCCTCGGCGCCACCACGGGTCTGCCCACCACGGCGGCGTCCCTCGCCAACGTCACGGGCTCGATCTACGCGGGCGCGCCCCGCACCGTGGTGGCCGGCATGAAGCTGTCGTTCTGAAAACGCCAGCGCGGTTAACGGGGTGTTTCACGGGAAACACCCCGCCCCCGAGCGACCCGGATCGCGGCAGACCGCAAGATCACGTTTTCGGGGGCGGCACGGGGCCTTACGGACAAAGGCGCCCCACCGCCCTAGATCGCGTCGATCGGGCCTCCCGCGCCCGGATGACGACCGCTTCAGAGTCGTGCCGGCCGGACGGGGCGCCGGCAGAGGGTCCCGTATGCTGCGCCGCTCCTTCCTCCTCGCCGCCATCCTCGCTCCCATTCTCACGGCCCCCGCCCGCGCCGGGGAGGTGGTGCCGTTCGAGGCCGAAGCCTTCGCGGCGGCGCAGGCGGCGGGGCGGCCGATCCTCGTCGAGGTCAGCGCCCCGTGGTGTCCGATCTGCAAGACGCAGAAGCCGATCCTGGCCCGGCTCGCGGCGGAGCCGCGCTTCAAGGACCTCGTGATCTTCGACGTCGATTTCGACAGCCGCAAGGATGTGCTGCGCCGCCTCGACGCCCGCATGCAGAGCACGCTCATCGCCTTCAAGGGCGCCGCCGAGACGGGTCGCTCCGTGGGGGAGACCCAGCCGGAATGGATCGAGGGGCTTCTCGAAAAGACGCTCTGACGCCGTGGCCGCCTCCCTCGGCCTCGCCTTCCTCGCCGGGCTGCTGTCGGTGCTGTCGCCCTGCGTGCTGCCGCTGCTGCCCCTCGTGCTGGGCGCGGCGGTCTCCGAGCATCGGTTCGGGCCGGTGGCCCTCGCCGGGGGCCTCGCGCTGGCCTTCGTGGCCATCGGTCTGTTCGTCGCCACCATCGGGTTTTCCATCGGCCTCGACACCGATGTGTTTCGAAAAATCGCCGCCCTGCTTCTCGTGGCGCTGGGCCTCGTTCTGCTGATCCCCGCCGCGCAGACCCGGTTCGCCGCCGCCGCCGGCCCCCTGGCGGATCGGGCGCAGGCCCGGTTCGGCGGCCTCTCCACCGCCGGCCTCGGCGGCCAGTTCGGCGTCGGCCTGCTGCTCGGCGCCGTCTGGAGTCCCTGCGTCGGCCCGACCCTCGGAGCCGCCGCCCTCCTCGCCGCACGGGGCCGGGACCTCCCGACGGTGGCGCTCACCATGATCCTGTTCGGATTGGGCGCCGGCCTGCCGCTCGCCCTCCTCGGCGCCCTGTCGCGGACGACGCTGCTGGGTTGGCGCGATCGGATGATGCGCCTCGGCCGGGGACTCAAGGCGGCCTTCGGGCTGATCCTCGCCGCGACGGGCCTCGCCATCCTGACGGGCCTCGACAAGGCCCTGGAGACGGCCCTGGTCGCGGCTTCGCCCGACTGGCTCACGGCCCTGACGACGCGGTTCTGAACCGATGCTCCGTCGGGGCGGCGGGCACAAAAAACCCTCCGGTGGGACACCGGAGGGATTCGTCGTCAGGCTATGCAAGGCGCCTCATTCGGCCGCGTGCATCACCGGCATCGTGGGCGCCAGCGGCAGCTCGGAGGCCAGCGGCATCGGGTTGCCGCCCAAGGCCGCCGCGAGCTTGGCCTCGTCGACCTCGCCCTCCCAGCGGGCGACGACGATGCAGGCCACGGCGTTGCCGATGAAGTTGGTGAGCGCGCGGCACTCAGACATGAAGCGGTCGACGCCGAGGATGAGGGCCATGCCGACCACCGGCACCGAGGGGACCACCGCGAGGGTCGCCGCCAGGGTGATGAAGCCCGAGCCCGTGACGCCGGCGGCGCCCTTCGAGGACAGCATCGCCACGAGGAGCAGCAGGGCCTGCTCGCCGTAGGTCAGCGGGGTGTCGGTGGCCTGGGCGATGAACAGGGCCGCCATGGTCATGTAGATGTTGGTGCCGTCGAGGTTGAACGAGTAGCCGGTGGGGACCACGAGGCCGACGACGGGCTTCGAGCAGCCGGCACGCTCCATCTTCTCGAGGAGCGACGGCAGGGCGGACTCGGACGACGAGGTGCCGAGCACGAGGAGCAGCTCCTCCTTGATGTAGCGGATGAGCTTGAGGATCGAGAAGCCGTTGTAGCGGGCGACGAGACCGAGCACGCCCAGCACGAAGATCGCCGAGGTGAGGTAGAAGGCGCCCACCAGGTAGGCGAGGTTGGCGAGCGAAGAGATGCCGTACTTGCCGATGGTGAAGGCCATGGCGCCGAAGGCGCCGATGGGGGCGACCTTCATGATGATGTGGACGACGCCGAACACGGCTTCCGACAGGATCTTGATGAAGTCGAGCACCGGCTTGCCGCGATCACCCAGGAAGGCGAGGCCGAAGCCGAACAGCACCGAGAAGAACAGCACCTGCAGGATCTCGCCGCCCGCGAACGCCCCCACCGCCGTCGACGGGATGATGTTCATGAGGAAGTCGGTGATCGTCTGCGTCTTCGCCTTCTCGGCGTAGAGGGCGATCGCCTTCGGGTCCAAGGACTTCGGATCGATGTGCATGCCCGAGCCCGGCTGCACGAGGTTCGCCACGATCAACCCGACGATGAGCGCCAGGGTCGAGAAGGTGAGGAAGTAGAGGAGCGCCTTGCCGCCGACGCGGCCGACCTTCTCGAGGTTGGTCATGCCGGCGATGCCGGAGACCACGGTGAGGAAGATCACCGGCGCGATGATCATCTTGACGAGCTTGATGAAGGCGTCGCCGAGCGGCTTCATGTCCGCGCCGATCTGCGGATAGAAGTGGCCGAGCGCGATGCCGATGGCCACCGCCACGAGAACCTGGAAATACAGGGTGCGGTAGATGGGCTTCGGCTTGGGCGGAGCGTGCGGGGCGGTGAGGGGTGACGGTACGGCGGCCATGGGCGTTCTCCCGGTTGAGCGTTGAGAAAAGCCGGTTGGGAGCGGGATGCCCCGCTCCGTCCGGCTCTGATTTCGACCGGAGGGACACCCCGGCCTCGAGCCCCGCATTGGCTGCAGGGCTGTGTTTCGCCAAGAGAATGGCAACCGCCGTGCCAGAGTGGGAAGCCGGGGAACCTTTCGTTAACACGTTGATTCGAGGCTTGTTTTTTCGATGCCGCGCGTGAGCCGTCCGGAGTCCGATCCGAAAACCCGCACGGGGTTCGGCAAAGCCGTGCGGGTTTTCGCACGCCGTTGCGCCCGGCCGTGACGCGGCCCGATCCCATCGAACGCGCGGCGGCGCGACGGCGCGGCCTCGCCTGGGGCCTGAGCCTCGTCGCCATGCTGTTCGCCGCCTGGATCGCCGGGCGCATGGCCGAGCGCTGGGCGCTGGCCGACCTGCGCCGCACCGCCCGCGCCACCCTGGCGCTCCAGGTCTCGGCGCTCCATGCCGAGATGCAGCGGCAGGCTTCCCTCCCCCTGGCGCTCGCGGCGGACCCCGAGATCGCGGCGGTGGCGGGGTTGTCCCTGTCGCAGGACCTCGTGGCGCGGGTGAACCGGCGTCTGGCCGAAGTGGCGCGGGATACGGGGGCGGCGGTGATCTACGTGATCCGCCCGGACGGTATCACCGTGGCGGCGAGCAACGCGGAGGAGGAGCGCAGCTTCGTCGGCCGCGACTATGCCTTCCGCCCGTATTTCCGTCAGGCCGTGGCGACGGGGTCGGGATCGCAATTCGCCCTGGGCACCGTCAGCGGCCGGGCCGGGCTCTACCTCGCCCGGCGGATCGGCGGCACCGGCGGCGTCGTGGTGGTCAAGATCGAGTTCGACGGCGTCGAGGCCGCGTGGCGGGCCGGGGGCGACGGCGTGTTCGCGGCCGATGCCCGGGGCATCGTCCTCGTGGCGAGCGATCCGGCGTGGCGGTTTTCCACCCTGCGGCCCCTCGACGAGGCCGAGCGCCGGCGCATCCGCGAGGCCCTCGAATTCGGCGCGGCGCCCCTCACGGAGATGCCGCTCCATCCCGTTCCCGGCGCCGCCGACCTCGTGCGGGTCGGCCGGGGGGCGATACCGGCCCGCACGGCGCTGGCCCTCGACGCGCCGATCCCCGGCACGGAATGGCGCCTCCACACCCTGACGCCCACGGGCGGCGCCGTTGAGCGCGAGCGGGCGCAGGCCTGGATCATCGCCGCCCTCGTCACCGGCTCGGCCTGCCTCGGCCTCGCGACCCTGGTGGAACGGCGTCGGCAGCAGCGCAGGAGCCTCGCCGAGGCCGCGGCCCGCCGCAACGAACTCGAAGGCCGCGTGGCGGAACGGACCCTCGCCCTCACGGACGCCAACCGGTTGCTGCGCCTCGAAATCGAGGAACGCGAGCGCGTGGAGGCCGAGCGCCAGCGGGCGGAAGCCGAGCGCGAGCGCCTCGGGCGCGAACTCGCCCAGGCCGGGCGCCTCGCGGCGCTCGGCCAGTTCGCCGCCAGCATGGCCCACGAGATCAACCAGCCGCTCGCCGCCATCCGCTCCTATGCCGACAACGCCGCGATCCTCATGCAGCGCGGGCGCAACGCGGAGGCCGCCGAGAACACCGTGGCCATCGGCCGCCTCACGGACCGCATCGGCGGCCTCACCCGCCAGCTCAAGGGCTTCGCGCGGCGGGCCTCGGTTCGGCGCGAACCCGTGGCCCTCGACGCGATCCTGCGCAACAGCCTCGAACTGGTCGAGGGCCGGGCACGGGCCGCCGGCATCCCCCTCGTCGTCGAGGCGGCGGAGGGGCTCCACGTGCTCGGCGACGGGCCGCGCCTCGAACAGGTGCTCGTCAACCTGCTGCAGAACGCCCTCGACGCCGTGGCGGGCCGCCCCGACGCGCAAGTCACCGTGCAGGTGGCGCGGGCGGGCGACCGGGTGATCCTCGCGGTGCGGGACACCGGCCCCGGCCTGCCGGAGGCGATCCGGGCCCAGGTGTTCGATGCGTTCTTCACCACGAAGGCGGACGGCCTCGGCCTCGGCCTCGCCATCGCGCGCGGCATCGTCGAGGATTGCGGGGGAACCCTGACGGCAGCGGACGATCCGGCGGGCGGGGCGGAATTCCGGCTGGACCTCGCCCAGGCCCCCCGGGAAAACGGGTCGGCCCCGGCCGGGCACCCGGCGGTGGCCGGGCACGAGGAGGCAGAGGCGTGAGCGAACGGGACGACGGGCGGCCCTCGCCCGAACGGGTGGTGTTCATCGACGACGAGGAGGAGGTCCGCCGGGCCAATTGCCAGAGCCTCGAACTCGACGGCTTCACCGTCGAGGCGTTCGGGGCCGCGGGTCCCGCCCTCGCCGCCATCATGGCCGATCCGCCCGGCCTCGTCGTCACCGACGTGCGCCTGCCCGACCTCGACGGGGTGGCCCTGTTCGCGCGCCTGCGCGCCCTCGATCCGGACCTGCCCGTCATCCTCATCACCGGCCATGGCGACATCCGCATGGCGGTGAGCGCCATGCGCGACGGCGCCTACGACTTCCTCGCCAAGCCCTATCCGGCCGAAAGCCTCATGGCCTCGGCCCGGCGCGCCCTGGAGCGCCGCCGCCTCGTCCTGGAGAACCGCGCCCTGCGCGCCTCCCTCGCGGCGGCCGTGGAGGAGGACCCGGCCTTCCTCGGGGTCTCGCCCGAGATGGTGCGCCTGCGCGGCCTCGTGCGCGAGGTGGCGCAGGCGGATGTCGACGTGCTGGTGTTCGGCGAGACGGGGTCGGGTAAGGAGGTGGTGGCGAGCGCCCTGCACCGCTGGAGCCGGCGGGCGCGACGCAACTTCGTCGCCATGAATTGCGGGGCGCTGCCCGACAGCGTCGTCGAGAGCGAGCTGTTCGGCCACGAGGCCGGGGCCTTCACGGGCGCCCTCAAGCGCCGGGTCGGGCGCATCGAGCACGCCCAGGGCGGCACCCTGTTCCTCGACGAGATCGAGAGCATGCCGCTCACCCTTCAAGTGAAGTTCCTGCGCGTGTTGCAGGAGCGCTCCGTCGAGCCCCTGGGCACCAACGAGATCCGCACCATCGACATGCGGGTGGTAGCGGCCACCAAGGTCGATCTCGGTCAGGCATCGGCGCAGGGCACGTTTCGCGACGACCTCTATCACCGCCTCAACGTCATCACGATTCCGATCCCGCCCCTGCGGGACCGGCGCGAGGACGTGATGCTGCTGTTCCAGGAATTCCTGACCCGGGCCGCCGCCCGCTTCGGCCGCGAGGCGCCCCCCATCACCCCGGCCGTGCGCGATCACCTGCGCCGCCACGACTGGCCCGGCAACGTGCGTGAACTCGGCCACTTCGCCGAACGCCACGCCCTCGGCTTTGCCCGCTCCGAGTCCGCCCCACCGGAAGCCGCCACCGCCGGAACCCTGGCCGAACAGGTCGACCGGTTCGAGCGCGGCCTCATCCGCGAGGAGCTGTTCATGGCCGGCGGCGACGTGCGGCTGGCCGCCGAATCCCTCGGCACCCCGCGCAAGACCCTCTACGACAAGATCGCCCGCCACGGCCTGACGCCGACGGATTATCGGTAGGCCGGCGCCCGACGGCGCCCGCCCCTGCCGCGTCGGCACGGCAGGACTTCAAAGACACTCACCGGACTTGCCATCCGGATCAGCGCGCCGATGACAGTCTTCGGACGATCCAGACCTGAGAGCATCGGCAACAATCGAACAGATCCGCAAGATCACATCAAGAAACGCCACATCTCGATCGCGTATCGAGACGCTCGAAGGCAAACCATGTCTGGCCGATTCATTCGGTCTCCGGCAGGCGCGGGCCCCTCTCGTCTCAGGAGCGAGAGCCGGTTGCGTCTCGCTGATCCAAGGCGATCGAACGGAGATCGCACCAGACGTCGGATGAGCTTTCCAGTGCCGCATCAAGTCTTAACATGATTAGTAAATCTATAATCATTTTGTGATGATTTCGTTACAATCCAGTTCCAGTCCTCCGGAAAGTGGCGCCTCCATGAAAGCCCTCGGCAACCTCAGCCTACTGGTCAAGATCGCCATTCCGCTGATCGTCACGACCCTGGTGTCCGTCGGACTCGTCGCCTACGCCCGGTCGGCACTGACCGATCTCGCCCACGGGACCCGCGCGATCACGCAGAAGCAGGCGGCGCGGCAGGCTCACATCCTCAACCTGCAGATCGCCGTGACGGAAGCCACGGTCCAGAACCGCAACATCCTGATCGAGACCGACCCCGCCAAGATGAGCGGCTTTCAGGCCAAGCAAGCCAAGGCGATCCAGGCGAGCTACGCCGCGCTGGACCGTCTCGTGGCCCTCGAGGATTCCGCCGAGCGGACGGCGGCCAATCAACAGATCCGGGCGGCCCTGGATGAGTATTACCGCCTCGCCGAACGGTCGACCGCCCTCGGCCTGAAGGGTGAAGCCGTCGAGGCCATGAAAGTCGCCCAGGAGCAGGCGGCCCCCCGCCGCGCGAAGCTGCGTGCCGAGACCGAACGCCGGGCGGCCGTCATCGAGGCGCAGCTCAAGACGGCATCGGACGAGGCCGAGGCCCTCGCGGCCTCGACGACCACCCTCCTCATGGTGGCGACGACCGTTGGCCTCCTGGCCGCCCTGGCCCTCGCCGCCGCCATCGTCGTGCTCGGGGTCGCGCGGCCGATCACCCGCATGGCGACCTCCATGGATCGCCTCGCGCGAGGCGACCTCGACATCCCCACGGAGGGCATCGAGCGCCGGGACGAGGTGGGGCTGCTGGCCCGCTCCCTGCGGGTGTTCCGGGACAACGCCGTGACGGCCCGCCGCCTCGCCGCCGAGCAGCAGGTGGAGAGCGAGGCCAAGATGCGCCGCGCCGAGGTGCTCGACGGCCTGACCAGGCGCTTCGAATCCAACGTCTCGGCCCTGACCCAGGGGCTGGCCGGCGCGGCGACCGAGATGGAGGCCACCGCCCAATCCATGTCCGCCACCGCCGAGCAGGCGATTCAGCAGGTGACGTCCGTGGCCGCGATGGCGGGTCGAACCTCCGGCAACGTCCAGACGGTGGCGGCCGCCAGTGAAGAGATGTCGGCCTCGATCCAGGAGATCGTCTCCCAGGTCGGCCAATCCTCCACCTTCGCCAGCCGGGCCGTCGACGACACGCGGCGGACGGAAACCGCCGCCCAGAAGCTCTCCGAAGTCGCCGACAGCATCACCGAGGTGGTCGGCATGATTCAGACCATCGCGGGCCAGACGAACCTGCTCGCCCTCAACGCCACCATCGAGGCCGCGCGGGCCGGCGAGGCGGGCCGGGGCTTCGCCGTCGTCGCCACCGAGGTGAAGGAACTGGCCGGCCAGACGGCGCGGGCCACCGAGGACATCCGCCACAAGATCGACGAGATCCAGGCCGTCACCGGCGAGGTCGTCGGCGATATCGGCCGCATCGGCAAGACCATCGCCGAGATGTCCGCCTTCTCCTCCGGCATCGCCGCCGCCATGGAGGAGCAGAGCGCCGCGACCCAGGAAATCGCCCGCAATACCCAGGAGGCCGCCACGGGCACCCGCGGCGTCACGGGCAATATCGAGCATCTCCGCGCCGGGGCCGGAACGACGGGGGCCGCCGCCACCCAGGTGCTCGGCGCCGCCAAGGAACTGGCGCGGCATTCCGAGAGCCTCGGCCACGAGGTGAGGCGCTTCCTCGCCGAGGTGAAGGCGGCCTGATCCGCGAGCCTCCCGGTTCGAGGCGAAAGCCGGTCCCCTCCCCTATCCGAAGAGGGGACCCGTCGCGTCCGACCGATCCGAGACGCGGCCGGAGCCCCTCTCACGCGGCCTTGCGGGTGCCCTTGGCCTTGGCGCCCGTCCGCCCCTTCGAGGCGGTCTTGCCCTCGTCCGCGTCGTCGCCCTCGTCCGTCTCGTCTGCGTCCGCGTCGTCCTCGCCCGCCTGGTCGGCCTCGGAATTGAGGGTCTCGGCGATCTTCGACAGCAGGGCGTCGGTCTTCTTCTCCTCTTCGAGGGTCTCGTCGAGGAGCGCCACGGCCTCCTCGTAGCCGAGCTGCCCGGCCCAGGTCTTCAGGGTGCCGTAGCGGGCGATCTCGTAATGCTCGACGGCCTGGGCGCAGGCGGCGAGCACCGCGTCGGCGGCGGGGCTTCCGGCGAAGTCCTCGAGATCCTCCTCCATCTCCGACACGATGCCCTGCATCGCCTCGCAGGTCTTGGCCCGGGCCGGCTTGCCGATGATCTCGAACACCTGCGTCAGGCGCTCGACCTGTCCGGCGCTCTCCTCCGCATGGGTCTCGAAGGCCTGGCGCAACTCGTCGTTCTCGGCGGATTTCGCCGCCTTTTTCAGAGCCTTCACGGATTGCTTCTCGGCGTAATAGACGTCCTTCAGGGTCTCGTAGAAGGCGTCGTTCAGCGTCTTCGTCTCGGCAGCCATGGTCACGCCTCGTCTTCAAGAGATTTTACGGAACGTAAAATCCAATACAGGTTAAGAAAATCGAGTGATTTTCCGAGCGATCGGCGCCGGAAAGTCTTTCCATCCAGCGTCTTCCTCGGGCCGTTCGGGCAGAGAACGTCGCCCGAATGCATCGGCTCCCGACGATATTTTTGGACTGAGCCGGAACAAGGTTTCGGTGCCGCCTGACGGCGGCGGCCCGGCCCCGACCCATGCGCGGCGCGCGCGCGTGTCGTCCCGGCGGCCCGCCTTGCAATCGCCCGCCATTTCGGGAGAAGCGCATGGGACCGCACCAAGCGTGGCCGTCGCGGACGGCCCGGCTTGGCGCCGATCGTGCATCCTTTCCCAACCCGCTCCCCGATCGCCGGTCCGCACCGCCCATGACCGATCCTCACCCGACCCGCCCGGCCCCCCGCCGCCCCGCCCGGACGGCCATGTCGCTGCGCGGGGCGACCCCGCCATGCGGGGCGCAGCGGTGAGCGAACTCGACGACTGGGCCGAGCGCCGGCGCCTCGCCGAGCAGGCGCGGGGCGAGCGGCCCTGGTCCCTGTGGGGGCCGTATCTCGCCGAGCGGCAATGGGGCACCGTGCGCGAGGATTACAGCCGCGACGGCGATGCGTGGCGCTCCCTGCCCCATGACGAGGCTCGCTCGCGCGCCTATCGCTGGGGCGAGGATGGGCTGGCCGGACTCTGCGACGAGCGCGGACACCTGTGCCTGTCGCTGGCCCTGTGGAACGGGCGCGACCACATCCTGAAGGAGCGCCTGTTCGGCCTCACCAACGCGGAGGGCAACCACGGCGAGGACGTGAAGGAGGTCTACCACTACCTCGACGCGGTCCCGAGCCACGCCTACCTCAAGATGCTCTACCGCTATCCGCAGGCGGCGTTTCCCTATGCGGAGCTCGTGGCGGAGGGCCGCCGCCGGGGCCGCGACGAGCCCGAATACGAGATCGAGGACACGGGCGTCTTCGACGGGATGCGGTTCTTCGACATCACGGTGGAATACGCCAAGGAGGATGCCGACGACATCCACGCCACCATCACGGCGGTGAATCGCGGCCCCGAGGCGGCCGATCTCCACCTCGTGCCGCAACTCTGGTTCCGCAACACCTGGTCGTGGAAGGAGACGGAGCGCCCGCGCCTGGAGATCGGCGACGACGGCGCCGTCGCCTGCGCGCATCCGCGCCTCGGCCCCTACCGCCTCACCTTCGACGGGGCGCCCGAGGTGCTGTTCTGCGAGAACGACACCAATCTGCGCCTGCACGGCTGGCAGCCCGAAGCGCCCGGTCCGTTCAAGGACGGTCTCCACGCGGCCATCGTGAACGGCGACGAATCCGCCATCCGGCGCGACGGCGGCACCAAGCTCGGCCTGCACTATGCCTGCCGCCTCGCCCCCGGCGAGACCCGCCGCGTTTCCCTACGCCTCGCCGCCGGCCGGCGCCCGCGCCCCGTCGACCGCGAGGGCGCCATCCTGCACCGCCGCATCGCCGAGGCGAACGCCTTCTACGACGGCCTCCAGGACGGCATCCGCGATCCGGACGCGCGGTCGATCTTCCGGCAGGCCGCCGCCGGGCTGATCTGGTCGAAGCAACTCTACACCTACGACGTGCGCCTGTGGCTCAAGGGCGATCCCCTGCAGCCGACGCCGCCGGGGGAGCGCGACGGCGGCCGCAACACCCAATGGCGCCACTTCGCGGCGGCCGACGTGCTCTCCATGCCGGACACCTGGGAATATCCCTGGTTCGCCGCCTGGGATCTCGCGTTCCAGTGCCTGCCGCTCGCCCTCCTGGATCCGGATTTTGCGAAACGCCAGCTGCTGCTGCTCACCCGCGAATGGTACATGCACCCCAACGGCCAGCTGCCCGCCTACGAGTGGGAGTTCGGCGACGCCAACCCGCCGGTCCATGCCTGGGCGGCCTACCGGGTGTTCGAGATCGACCGCGACCGGCGCGGCGGGCGCGGCGACCTCGCCTTCCTGGAGGGCGTGTTTCACAAGCTCCTCATCAACTTCACCTGGTGGGTGAACCGCAAGGACGCCGACGGCCGCAACGTGTTCCAGGGCGGCTTCCTCGGCCTCGACAATGTCGGGGTGTTCGACCGCTCGCGCCCGCCCCCGGGCTTCGGCCGCATCCACCAGGCCGACGGCACCGCCTGGATGGCGATGTACGCCCTCAACATGATGCGCATCGCCCTCGAACTGGCGTTGCACAACGACGTCTACGAGAGCACCGCCTCGAAGTTCTTCGAGCATTTCCTCCTCATCGCCGAGGCCATGACCGACATGGGCGGCGAGGGCGGCGGCGAGGGCTTCGGCCTCTGGGACGAGGAGGACGAGTTCTACTACGACGAGGTCGATATTCCGGGCGGCGGCATGCTCCCGTTACGGGTGCGCTCCGTCGTCGGCCTCGTGCCGCTCTTCGCCGTGGAGGTGATCGAGCCCTCCGTGCTCCAGCGTCTGCCCGATTTCTCCCGGCGGATGAACTGGGTGCTGGAGCACCGGCCGCATCTGGCCTGCCTCGTCTCGCGCTGGACCGAGGGCGGGGTGGGCGACCGCAAGCTCCTGTCGCTCCTGCGCGGCCACCGCATGAAGGCGCTGCTGCGGCGGATGCTCGACGAGGCCGAGTTCCTCTCCGACCACGGCATCCGCTCCCTGTCCCGGGCGCATCTGGAGCACCCCTACGCGCTCGACGAGTTCGGCGCCCGGTTCACCGTGCGCTACGACCCGGCGGATTCGACCTCGAACATGTTCGGCGGCAATTCGAACTGGCGCGGCCCCGTGTGGATGCCGCTGAACTACCTCATCGTCGAGGCGCTTCGCCGCTTCCACACCTATTACGGCGACGACTTCGTGGTGGAGTATCCCACGGGTTCGGGCACCTCCCTGACGCTGGCGGCCATCGCCGATGCCCTGGAAGACCGCCTCATCGGGCTGTTCGCCAAGGACGCGGATGGGCGCCGCCCGATCTTCGGGACCCGCGAACCGATCCCCACGGCGCCGGGCGAGGACGACGCCCTGCTGTTCCACGAGTTCTTCGACGGCGACACCGGCCGGGGTCTCGGCGCCTCGCACCAGACCGGCTGGACCGCCCTCGTCCTCAACCTCCTCCACCACCGGGCGCGCCGGCCCGGGGCTCCGGACGAGGCGTTGCCGTGACGACGGGAACGGCCCGGTCGACCACCGGGGCGCTCTCCTTATTCAATCATCGGGGCGGTCAGGCATTATAATACAAATCATCATTCGAACTAGTCGTTGGTTTTTGGTCGAATAGGTACTTGATTTCCTTTTTTATAAATATTCATTGAGGATATCTTCACGGATCGACCGATAGCATAGGCTGTCTTCGGTTGGACGACGCTCCGGGCGCCCAACCTGACTGCGAGAAGTGAGCGATGAAGTCAGCCTACGTCCTTGGTCCCATCATGGGGGGCCTGTCCCTGCTCGGCCCGACGGCCGTCCAGGCCAATGACGATGTCCTGCAGCACACGGCCAACCCGGCCGAGCAGGTGCTCCAGACCGTCGATTACGGCAACACCCGCTATTCCAAGCTGGACCAGATCAACGCCGGCAACGTCAAGCAGCTTCAGGTGGCCTGGACGTTCTCGACGGGCGTTCTGCGCGGTCACGAGGGGTCGCCCCTCGTCGTCGGCAACATGATGTACGTCCACACCCCCTTCCCGAACATCGTCTACGCCCTCGACCTCGACAAGGACGGCGTGATCGTCTGGAAGTACGAGCCGAAGCAGGACCCGTCGGTGATCCCGGTCATGTGCTGCGACACGGTCAACCGTGGCCTCGCCTATGCCGACGGCGCCATCATCCTCCACCAGGCCGACACCACCGTCGTCTCCCTCGACGCCAAGTCGGGCAAGGTGAACTGGTCCGTCGTCAACGGCGACCCCAAGGCGGGCGAGACCAACACCGCCACCGTCCTGCCCGTGAAGGACAAGATCGTCGTCGGCGTCGCGGGCGGCGAATACGGTGCCCGCTGCCACGTGACCGCCTACGATTCCAAGACCGGCAAGAAGGTGTGGCGCGGCTACTCCGTCGGCCCCGACAAGGACCTGCTGGTCGATCCGGAACAGACCACGGCCCTCGGCAAGCCGATCGGCAAGGATTCCTCGATCAAGACCTGGGAAGGCGACCAGTGGAAGACCGGTGGCGGCTGCACCTGGGGCTGGTTCTCCTACGATCCCAAACTCGACCTGATGTATTACGGCTCGGGCAACCCCTCGACCTGGAACCCGGTTCAGCGGCCGGGCGACAACAAGTGGTCCATGACCATCTGGGCGCGTAACCCCGACACCGGCATGGCCAAGTGGGTCTACCAGATGACCCCCCACGACGAGTGGGATTACGACGGCATTAACGAGATGATCCTCACGGATCAGAAGGTCGACGGCAAGGAGCGTGCGCTCCTGACCCACTTCGACCGCAACGGCTTCGCCTACACCCTCGATCGCGCCACCGGCGAGCTTCTGGTCGCCGAGAAGTACGATCCCGTGGTGAACTGGGCCTCCAAGATCGACATGGACAAGGGCTCGAAGACCTACGGTCGCCCGATGGTCGTCGAGCGCTATTCGACCGAGCAGAACGGCGAGGACACGAACTCCAAGGGCATCTGTCCGGCCTCCCTCGGCAGCAAGGACCAGCAGCCTGCGGCGTTCTCACCGAGGACCGGCCTGTTCTATGTCCCGGGCAACCACGTCTGCATGGATTACGAGCCGTTCCGGGTGTCCTACACGACGGGACAGCCCTATGTCGGCGCGACCCTGGCCATGTACCCGGCCCCCTACAGCCACGGCGGCATGGGCCAGTTCACGGCCTGGGACAACCTCAAGGGCAAGATCGTCTGGTCGAACCCCGAGCAGTTCTCGGTGTGGTCGGGGGCGCTGGCCACCGCCGGCGACGTGGTGTTCTACGGCACCCTCGAAGGTTACCTGAAGGCCGTCGATGCCAAGACCGGCAAGGAACTCTACAAGTTCAAGACCCCGTCGGGCATCATCGGCAACGTGATGACCTACCAGCACAAGGGCAAGCAATACGTGGGCGTCCTGTCGGGTGTCGGCGGCTGGGCCGGCATCGGCCTCGCGGCCGGCCTGACCGACCCGAATGCCGGTCTCGGCGCCGTCGGCGGCTACACGGCCCTGTCGCAATACACCAACCTCGGCGGCCAGCTCACCGTCTTCGCCCTGCCGGAGTAAGCGCGCCTCTCGCGCCCCCCGCCCCTGGAGGACCCTCGCCCGGAAGACGACGGCGCGGCGGGGGGGGGTTCGCGAGAGACACGCACACCGACCCGACGGCTCCCACCCCGGATCGGTGCGCGTGAGAAGCCAGGGACCGCCGCCGCGAGCCTTCGTGGCGGTGGTCCAATGCCCGGCCCGGCCTCGGAGCGACGGCACGGGCCACGGGGGCGTTAAGCTTCCGTCCAGCATGGGGCGGATAGACTGGCCCCATGCGCTCCCTGCTCGTTGCCGTCCTGCTCTCCTCCGCGACCGCCGCTTCGGCGGGACCGCTCGATCTCTTCGGCGGCATCCCCGACGCCCCCGGCGTGGTGCAGGGCGGGTCCTTCGGCCTCACGGGGAACGACTACTGGACGCAACGCGGCGGTGCCGTCGCCCCCGCGATCCGGACGAAGCAGCACGCCAAGGCGCGCCCCCGCCACGCGACGGGCGACAAGCGTCCGCCCCGATCCTGAGATCGGCCGCTCGCCCACACTCGGGGCGAAGAGCCGCAGCAGGCATTCGAGGATGGGGACAAGCCCTCACGACCGCCGAAGCGGGCCAATATCGCTGAAAATGTCGAAGGGGGGACCGTCACCGCGACCGGTGAAGGGGTCGGTTTCCTGAACCGAATGGCGCGCCCGAAAGGATTCGAACCTCTGACCCTCAGATTCGTAGTCTGATGCTCTATCCAGCTGAGCTACGGGCGCCGATCCACCGCCATGCAGGCGTGGATGTATGACACCTGACCCACCTGTGATGGCGGATGAGGTGGTTGGAATGGCGCGCCCGAAAGGATTCGAACCTCTGACCCTCAGATTCGTAGTCTGATGCTCTATCCAGCTGAGCTACGGGCGCGTGCCGGGCCGGATGTCTCGGTGAGACGCGCCGGCCGTGAGCAGGTGTCTAAAAGGTCCGTTTCGGGCTGGCAACCCCTTTCCGCCAAGTTTTGCGCGCCAAGTTTTGCGGGCAAAGCGACGGAGGGTTCAGGGAAGGGCCAGGGCCGGAAGGGGCGCGGTGCGGGCGTGGCCGCCGCGGGCCGGGCGGGGGGCGAGGACGACCTCCTGGCGCTCGCGGGCGATGTAGGCCGCCGGCATCCGCGCCTGCATCTCGCCCTCGATCCGGCGCAGGGTGTCGTCCGTGTGGCAGGGATGGAGATGGGTGATCGCCAGGGCGGCGACGCCGGCGGCCTCGGCGAGTTCCACGCCCTTCTGCCAGGTCGAGTGGCCCCAGCCCCGGCAGACCGGATACTCGCCCTCCGTGAACATGCCGTCATAGACCATGAGGTCGGCGCCGCGCACGAAGTCGCGGAGGGCCGGATCGGGCCAGGGATCGGAATGCTCGATGTCGCTGATCACGCACAGGCGCCGGCCGGCATGGTCGAAGCGGTAGCCCACCGAACCCTGGGGGTGATTGAGCAGGATGGTGTCGACCCGCACGCCGTCGGCGAAGGTCAGGGTCTCGCCGGCCCGGAAGCCGTGGTGGACGAGGCTGCAGGGCAGGACGTCGAGGCTGACGGGAAACAGGGGCGGCGAGAACAATCGGTCGAAGGCGGCTTCGGCGCTTTGCCCGTCGAGGTTGCCGCACCAGGTGTTGATGGTGCGTTTGGGGTCGAGCACCACGGGTTTGAAGAACGGCAGGCCGGCGGTGTGATCGAGGTGGAGGTGGCTCAGCAGCAGGTCGATGTCCTGGGGCAGGCCATCCTGGGTGAGGCACCCCTGGGGCGAAGCCTCCCGGTGGTGCCGGCCGCAGGCATTGAGGCCCGAGCCCGCATCGAGGAGGAACAACCGTCCGCCGCAGCGGATTTCCATGCAGGGGGTCGCGCCGCCGAACTCGACGTAGTCCGGTCCGCTGACCGGAGTGGAGCCGCGCACGCCCCAGAAGCGGAGGGTGAGGGCATCGGGCGACCGGATCGGGAGTGTCATGGTTCGCTTACCAATCGGCCCGGCCTCCGTGGGGTCCGGGGCCTCTCGCCGCGCGCATCCGCTTTCGGTCGCACCGGCGGCCGGCAGTGTGACAGGAATTGTCTTGAACGAGTCTGAGGTAGTCAGCCCCTCCCGCCACCGATGTGCGGGGCCGCACATGGTCTCGTGGGAACGCTCGGCGTGGTCACGGCCCCGGGCGTCCCGTCCCCGGGTCATCGATGGGCGAGACGACCGGCCTCCGCCGCCAAGGCCGGCTCCTCGCCGATGGGGAGGCGCGACGGGGCCTGGGTGAGTTCGGCGCGGACGAGGCGCGGCAGGCTGTCGGCATAGGCGGTCAGCAGCGGGGCGAAGCGGGTGTCGGGCGCCTGCGACAGATGGGCCGAGCGCGCGAAGGCGAGGCGTAGCTCCGGCCCGACCCAGCGCGACCACACGGCCTCGGCGACGGGGAGCGGCCGGGGCCGGGCCGGAATTACCACCACCTCCTGCCCCGCATAGGCCAGGGCCTCGGGCCGGCTGACCTCGCCGAGCGACCCGCCCTTGGCCGCGAAGGCGGCCCAGAAGGCGTGCTGGCCGCCATCGGAATAGGTGGTGCGCACGGCGGCACTCCCGTACTCCACCGCCTGCGCGATCTTGGCCTCCTCGTCGGCCCGGTAGGCGGCGACGCGGGCCTCGCGGGCGGGGTCCTTGTCCGGCGCGAAACTGTAGCGGCCCGCGACCACGCTCACCACGGGCTCCTCGCCCAACGCCTCGAACCGGTCGGAGCCGGCTTTCAACTGGCGCCAGAAGTCGATGTTCGGGTCGGTGCGGTGGCGGGCCATGTTCTGAGCCGTCATCCGGAACGGGTAGGATTGGAACTGGAACGCCGCCTGCCCCCCGGCGAAGGCCTCACGGGCGATGGCGTAGATCTCGCCCACCACGGCATCGGTCATGGCGAAGCAGCCCATGGACGAGCACACGCCGTGCACCATCACGGCCGAGCCGGTGGAGCCGTGGGCGCGGTCGTAGGCGTTGGGGTAGCCGACGTCGAACGAGAGGTAATAGCTCGAATTCGGGTTCATCTGCCGCCGGGCGACGGTGTAGAATCCCTCCGGGGTCTGGCGGTCGCCGGTCTTCTTCTTCGGCCCGAGCTGGCCCGACCAGCGGCAGATCGGGAACGTCTTCACGTGGACGAAGCGGCCGGAGGCGGCCCGCTTCCACACCTCGATCTCGCTCTCCTTCTTGTAGGCGCGAAACAGCACCGGTGCCGCGGCCGTGGTGCCCTTGGCGTGCATCAGGGCCAGGGTGGCGGCCGGGATCGGCGCGAGGGCCTTGCCCGCCTCGGCGCGCACGGGCGCGGCGAGGCCGCCCGCGAGGAGAACGGCCAGGAGGTGGGTGCGGAGGGACGAGACCATGCGGGCCTGGAAAGGGCACCCCGTCCGGCGCGGATGCCGTGCGAGTGCGAGCGTGGTCATGGGTATCGCACGGCATTGGGGCCGCAATAGGGGCATTCGCCCCTGGATCCGGAGGTCTTCTTCTGGAGGTCTTGCCCTCACCCCGCCGTCGAGAGAATCAGGGGGCCGTTGCGGGTGGCCACGATGGTGTGCTCGTACTGCACCGTGAGGGCGCGGGGGCGGCTGTAGAGGGTCCAGGGGTCGTCGCCGTCGTCGGCGAAATCGGCGCCGAGCGACAGGAACGGCTCGACGGTGAAGACCAGCCCCTCCCGCATGATCCGGCGCTCGGAGGCGTCGGGCCAGGTGGCGATCTCCTTCGGCTCCTCGTGCAGGGACAGGCCGACGCCGTGGCTCGCGAGGTTGCGCACGAGGGTGTAGCCGTTCTTTTTCGCGAAGGCGCCCACCGCCCGGCCGATGCCGGAGAGCGGCCGGTCCGCGCCGACCTCGCGCAGGCCCACCCACAGGGCGCGGCGCCCGTCGCGGCACAGGCGCGCCACGGCCCGCGTCACCGGCGGCACGGGAAACGACGCGCCGGTATCGGAGAAGAACCCGTCCTTCTCGGCCGAGACGTCGATGTTGACGAGGTCGCCGGGCCGGATGCGGCGGTCCCCCGGAATTCCGTGGGCGATCTCCTCGTTGATGCTGATGCAGGTGGCGCCGGGAAAATTGTAGGCGAGTTCCGGGGCCGGGCGGGCCCCGGCGGCATCGAGGTGGGCGCGGCCGATCCCGTCGAGTTCGCGGGTGGTCATGCCGGGCTCGATGGCCCGGCCCATGGCCTCCAGGGTTTCGGCGACGATGCGGCCGATGCGCTTCAGGGCCGCCAAGTCGTCGTCGTTCGACACCGTCATGCCAAGGGTCCGTTCCGAGGGTCCGTTACAGGGGTCCGTGCGCGCGGGATGGGAAACCCCGGTTCTGCCATTCGGGAAGCCACCGGCAAAGCCCGTGCCGACCGAAAGGGGCTGGACCGCGCAACCGGTTCGCGCCACGACGGGTTTCCCGCCCACCCCGTCCGCAAGAAGCCCAAAACATCCATGTGCGAACTGCTCGGCATGAGCGCGAACGTGCCCACCGACATCCGGTTCTCCTTCGCCGCCCTGGCGCGGCGCGGCGGCGAGACCGGCCCGCACGCCGACGGCTGGGGCATCGCCTTCTACGAGGGCCGGGGCGCGCGCGCCTTCCACGAGCCGGAGCCGAGCGCCCAGTCGGAGCTGGCCCGTCTCCTGCGGCGGATGCCGATCAAGAGCCGCATCGTCATCGCGCATGTGCGCAAGGCCAATCGCGGCCGGGTCAACCTCGAGAACACCCACCCGTTCAGCCGGGAATTGTGGGGCCGGCGCTGGACCTTCGCGCACAATGGCCAACTCAAGGGCGTGAAGAAGTGGCCGCTGGCCTGGTTCAAGCCGGTGGGCTCCACGGACAGCGAGCACGCCTTCTGCTGGATGCTCGACCAGTTGCAGGAGCGCTGGCGCGACCTGCCGAGCCCGACCCGCCTCGACCGGGCGGTGGCGGATCTGTGCGCCGAACTCAACACCCTGGGGGTGTTCAACATGCTGCTCTCGGACAGCCGCACCCTCTACGCCCATTGCGGTAAGCGCCTGTGCTACCTCACCCGCCGCGCGCCCTTCGGCACCGCCACCCTGGTGGACGAGGATTGGCGGGTGGATTTCGCCCAGGAGACGGGCGCCGACGACGTGGTGACGGTGATCGCCACCAAGGCGCTGACCCGCGACGAGTGCTGGACCGACGTGGAGCGCGGGCACGTCCTGGTCCTGCGGGACGGCGCCGTGCACGTCCTCACGCCCACCGGCCGGAAGGTGGCGCCTCCCTGCGAGGGCTGATCCGGGATTCCGAGGGGTTTCCTTCGGCGGGGGGCGGGCGGCGCCCGGCATCCTCTCCAAGGCCCGCCGTTCGAGGCCCGTTTTCTTGGGATCGTTTCACGAAATCCTTACGGAAACCTGGGCCGGGATGCGTGCCCGGTCGGGATGCGCTACAAGGCGGACCAAGATGGGTGTCGCGCGCCGCCCCGCGCCGGATGCCCCCCCGCGATCGATCAGACCACCGAGAGCCATGACCCGCGACGCGACCGAGACTGCCCCCACCCTCGACGCACCGGCGGATGCGAGGCCCAACCTGTCGTCCAACATCCGGACGCATCTGGGCGAGCACCTGCGCACGGTCTACGACCGCCTGCCCACGGAGGAGCAGCCGAGCCGCTTCGCCGAACTCATCGCGCAACTCGAAGCGGCCCTGAAGGCGCGCGGCGAGGCCATCGAGCCCGAGTTCCGCAACGGTCTGCTGGCCGCCGTGCCGTCCCTGCGCGCCTTCGCCCTATCCCTGACGAGCAATCCGGCCCGTTCCGACGATCTGGTGCAGGATACGCTGCTGAAGGGCTGGCAGCACCGCGCCCGGTTCCAGCCGGGCACCAACCTCAATGCGTGGCTGTTCACGATCCTGCGCAACATCTTCTACTCGGACCACCGCAAGCGCGTGCGCGAGGTCGAGGACCAGGACGGCTCCTATGCCGCCCGCCTCGCCACGGCCCCGCATCAGGGCGACCGCCTCGACGTCGAGGATTTGCAGACGGCTCTGGCCAAGCTCCCGCCGGACCAGCGCGAGGCCCTGATCCTCGTGGGCGCCGAGGGGGTGTCCTACGAGGAGGCCGCCTCCATCATGGGCTGCAAGGTCGGCACGGTGAAGAGCCGCGTCAGCCGCGCTCGCGGGCGCTTGGCCGAGCTCCTGGGCTACGACGAGGAGGACCTGTCCTCCGATCGCCTGATCCAGTCGGCGATGCCGAAGGACGTGTGAGGCCGGGTCCGAATCGGGGCCTGCGAACGGTCGATCCACCGCCGCGGCACGGGGATGCGAAGGGGGGATCGACCGTTCCGCGCGCTGGGAAGCCGAAACGGCACCGGTCGCAGTCGCGAGGCTCGCATCCGAACTTCGTTTGATGCTTTCGGAATGGCGGCGTTCGGCTTCGCGCATGCGCCGCGCGGGCTGATCCAGTGCCCGCCTTCATCAAGCGGACGCCGTGGATCGGGGCAGCCCGTCGCAAGTCCGGCCCTTTCTCTGGGAAGACGAGGCGATTGCATGAGCCGCTCGCCGCAGATCGGCATCCCGCGAAAGGCGGACTAGCCTATCCAATCCAGAACGTAGATCTCTTCAGAATAGTGAAATCCTGTCACGAGAAAGCACGCCGAAATCATAACTTAAAGCCTATTTTTACCAACCCTCGAGGCGCATAACACACGATTGAGACTGGAAACTGCAATCATAACAAATCTATGACAGCCAACAACAAGAGACGCGAAGGATTCTCTGTCCCAAATTGGGATATAGATTAAAGCAACAGCCGCCAAGTCGGACATTCCGTCTAACTTTTTCTTGACTGAACGACGTGTAATGTCCGTGCGCTCCAAAAACGGAGCGTAACGATCAGAACGGATCGAGCACTATGTCCACCGGCATCACCCTCTCGGCCGCCACCCGCGCGAACCTGCTCTCGCTGCAGGGCACGGCCGACCTCCTCGCCACGACCCAGAACCGCCTCGCCACCAACAAGAAGGTCAACTCGGCCCTCGACAACCCGACCAACTTCTTTACGGCCGACAGCCTGTCGAGCCGCTCGGCCGGCCTCTCGAAGCTGCTCGACGGCATCTCCAACGGCATCCAGGCGATCCAGACCGCCAACACCGGCCTGACCAAGCTGCAGGGTCTCACCGACCAGCTGAAGTCCGTCGCCCAGCAGGCCCTGTCCTCCGCGAACGCCTTCTCCACCAAGGCGACCAACACCTCCGTCGCCCTGACCGGCGCCACCGCCTCCAACCTGCTCTCCACCGGCCCGACCCAGGCCGTTTCCGACACCGCTCTCGGCGTCGCCGGGACCGCCGTCGCCGCGGTAGCCCAGGCCGGCCCCGCTTATGGCAATGGCGTTGCGAGTGCGACCGCTCCGGGCACCTTCACAACCCTGACAGTCGACCGGACGGTGACGCTCAACGGCAAGGTCATCAACCTCGCCGGCGGGGATACGATCGACGTGGCCGTGGGCAAGATCAACCAGCAGAGCGCCATCACCGGCGTGACCGCATCGTACGCCGGCAACAGGATCACCCTGACGGGCGGCAACGACGGCGCTCAGTTCACCTACAGCGCCTCCAGCACTGAGACGGGCTTCAACCCCGCGACGAACCTCACGGACAATGGCGCCGGTGCCGCTTCCACCAACGTCACCATCAACGGCACCGACATCGCCATCGCCACCGGCTCGACCATGGCCCAGGCCATGGCCGCCATCAACGCTTACACCTCGATCACCGGCGTCACGGCGACGAATGCCGGTAACAGCATCCGCCTGACGGGCCCCGCCGACGGCGGTAAACTCACCCTCAGGAGCGGCACGGGCAACCAGGCCGGCTTCGCCAACCTTATCTCCAACAGCCCCGGAACCTTCCACCCGACGGACACCACCCTGGCGATCTCCCTCGGCTTCACCGCCGGCGACAGCTTCACGGTGAACGGCCAGTCGGTGAGCGTGGCCGCCGGCGAGACCCTGACCTCGCTCGCCCAGAAGGTCACCGTCGCCACCAACGGCACGGTCTCGGCCACGTTCGACGCGACGAACCGGAAGTTCAACTTCACGGCCGCCGATTCGAGCACCGGCATCACCCTCGGCAACGGCTCCACCGCCACCGCCCTGGTGTCCAACCTCGGCTACAGCGTCGGCAA
>NZ_FOPM01000047.1 GCF_900113485.1 Methylobacterium gossipiicola | reverse complement strand
AACCCGATCCCATCTCGAACTCGGCCGTTAAACGCACCAGCGCCCATGGTACTGTGTCTCAAGACACGGGAGAGTCGGTCGCCGCCAGACCTGCACAGCACATCACAACAGTCCCTCCAAACGATCACACCGAACAGGCCGCGCCCGAAAGGGCGCGGCCTGTTCGCGTTCGCGCATCCCATAAGCCCCTCGAAGCGCCGAACCCCGCGCGGCCCCAGGGCAGAGAACCGGAAAACACATCGGGCACGCCCGAATCCAGAAGGGGGAATGAGCCCTCAAGGTCAGGCGATGCGGTCTCGGAGGAGGGGGGTTGCACCGACCGATCCTTCGGCCACGCCATAGGCCGCGCGCAGGGCCGCTTCGGCCGCGTCCGCCGCGTCCACGCTGCGGGCATGAATCACCCCGAGGGGCCGATCCGGACCCACGGCCTCGCCGACGCGGGCGAGGCCCGTGAATCCCACGGCCGGATCGATGGTGTCCTGGGGCCGGGTTCGCCCGCCGCCGAGGCCGATGACCGCAAGACCGATGCTCCGGGTCGCCACCCGCGCCACGAAGCCGGGCTCCGGCGCGGTCACCGCCCGGACAATCTCGGCCCGGGCGAGGTAACGGTCCGGATGCTCGGCGAGGTCGGCGGGGCCGCCGAGGGCCGTCACCATCCGCGAAAAGATCTCTTGGGCGCGCCCCGTGTCGAGGGCTTCGGTCAGGCGCTCTCGGGCGGCGGGCAGGTCGACCGCAAGGCCACCGAGCACCAGCATCTCGGCCCCGAGTTCCAGCGTGATGGTGTGAAAGGCCGATTCCCGGACGCGCCCGGCGAGATAGTCCAGGGTGTAGGCCACCTCCAGGGCGTTGCCGGCGGCGGAGGCCAGGGGCGAATCCATATCGGTGACGAGGGCGACGGTGTTCAAGCCGGCGCCTCCCGCCACGCCCACGATGGCCTCGCCGAGGCCGCGCGCCGCGTCCAGGCTCTCCATGAAGGCGCCGGAACCGATTTTCACGTCCATCACGAGGCCGTCGAGGCCGGCGGCGAGCTTCTTCGACAGGATCGACGCCGTGATGAGGTCGAGGGATTCCACCGTACCGGTGACGTCGCGGATGGCGTAGAGCCGGGCATCGGCCGGGGCGAGGTCGGGCGTCTGCCCGATGACGCAGCAGCCGACGTCCCGGGAGACGCGCCGGAACCGATCGAGGTCGGGGCGGACATCGTAACCCGGAATACTGGCGAGCTTGTCGACGGTGCCGCCTGTATGGCCGAGGCCGCGCCCGGTGATCATCGGCACGTAGCCGCCGCAGGCCGCGACCAGGGGGGCGAGGGCGAGGCTGACGGCGTCACCGACCCCGCCGGTGGAATGCTTGTCGAGGACGGGCCCGGGCAAATCCCATTCGAGCACCGTGCCGGACCGCATCAGGGCGTCGGTCAGGGCGACGCGCTCGGGCAGGGACAGCTTTTGAAAGTACACCGCCATGGCGAAGGCCGCCGCCTGCCCCTCGGTGACGCGCCCGTCCATGAGGCCGGCGATGAACGCCTGGATCTGCGCGGGTTCGAGGGCGCGGCCGTCACGCTTGGCCCGGATGGTCTCCTGCGGCAGCGTCATCCGTAGCGGCGTCATGCGGTCGGCTCCAAGGCGGCGACGAGGGCGGCGCGCAGGGCGCTGGCCCCGATACGGAACGTGTCGGGGCGCGCCCAACCCGATCCCATCATCCGGTCGGCGAGGTCGAGATACCGGGCGGCGTCGGCCACGGTACGGAGGCCGCCCGATACCTTGAGGCCCTGGCGACCGCCGCCGTCCCGGATCGCCTCCAGCATGATCTCGGCGGCCTCCGGCGTCGCGGAGATGGCGGTCTTGCCCGTGGAGGTCTTGATCATGTCGGCGCCCGCCGCGAGGGCGAGGCGACTCGCCTGTCGGATGAGGTCGGGTGCCAGCATCCCGGTCTCGAGGATCACCTTGAGGCAGGTCTCGGCGCACATTGCCCGGACGGCGTCGACCATGGCGCGGGCCGCCTCGGGACGTCCGTCGCGCAAGGCCGGGTAAGGCAGCACGAGGTCGATTTCGTCGGCCCCGTCCGCGAGGGCCGCGCGGGTCTCGCGGAGGGTTCCCGCAACGTCTTCGCCGCCGGCCGGAAAATTGACCACCGTGGCGATGCGGACGCCCGATCCGGCGAGATCGCGGGCGGCTTGCGCGACGAATTGCGGCCAGACGCATACGGCGGCGACGCCGCTGGCCCGGGCCGCCGCGCACAGGGCGGTGATGTCCGCCGCCGTGCAGGCGTCGCTCAGGTCGGTGAGGTCGAGGAGGGGGAGGGCGCGCCGCGCGATCTCGGCATCGGTCATGGGGCACTCTCGGGCAGCAGGCTCACGAAACCCTCGGCGAGCCGGGCGAGGTCGGCGGCGGCGCGGGCCGCCACCGCCTTGGTTTCGGTGTGATGCGGATCGCCGTCGCCGATCCCGGCGGCGAGGTTGGTGACGACTGAAACCGCCGCCACCGGTAGCCCGAAGAACCGTGCGAGGATCGTTTCCGGCACCGTCGACATGCCGACGAGGTTGGCACCGAGGAATCCGGCCATGCGGACTTCCGCCGGGGTTTCGAAGCTCGGGCCGCAGAACCAGGCGTAGATCCCGTCGCCGAGGGGAATGCCACAGGCCCGTGCCGCCCGGTGCAACGTCGCCCGCAACTCCGTATCGTAGGCGCCGACCATGGGCACGAACCGCGCGTCGCTGGGCTCGCCGATGAGGGGATTGAGGCCCGACAGGTTGATATGGTCGGCGAGCGCCACGAGGCGACCGGGACCGACCTCCGCGCGCAGGGAGCCCGCCGCGTTGGTGAGCAGCAGGGCGCGGACGCCGAGCGCCCGCGCCACCCCGAGGGGAGCCCGCATGGCGGCGGCGTTCCCGGCCTCGTAGGAATGGGCGCGGCCTTCGAACACGAGGACGCGGCGCCCGCTCAAGGTGCCGGCATGGAGACGCCCGCCATGTCCGCTGACCCCGGGGGCGGGGAAGCCCGGAATCTCGGAATACGGGACGGCACAGGCGTTGGTGAGACGCTCGACCAGGGTGCCGAGGCCGGTGCCGGTGACGAGGGCACAGACGAAGGGGCCTTCGAAGCCCCGCGCCCGCAGGAATCGCGCCGCCGCGGCGATCGGGGTTTCGGTATCAGGCATCGCCGGTCAGGTTCTCCGGCCCGAACGAATCGGGCAACAGGGCGCCGAGGGTGAAGCAGGCCCGAACCCCATCGGTATCGGCGACGTGGATCGGCGTTTCGGGCGTGGCGAATTCACGGATCCGCTGCCGACAGGCGCCGCAGGGCGTCACGAGGCCGGGGCCGGGTCCCAGTACCAGCATGGCGGCGATCCGGCGTCCGCCCCCCGCCATCATGGCCGCGATGGCGCCGGCCTCGGCGCAGGTGCCGACGGGATAGGCCGCGTTCTCGACGTTGCAGCCGGCATGGATGCGGCCTTCCGCGTCGCGGAGCGCCGCCCCCACGGCGAAGCCCGAATACGGTGCGTAGGCCCGCGTATGGGCAGCGCGGGCAGCCTCGAACAGGCTCTGGAGTTCGGCATCCATCCCGGAATCTCGCATCCGCGATCCTTGGCACCGATGCGGGAGTCCTGTCGAGGGATCATCGACAGGGACACCGTCCCCTTCTAAAACGCGGGGCAGGATGACCCGACGGGGTAGGGACGATGCTGGGCCGGTTTGAACGCAATGCCTCGGGCGAGGCCACGGTGGAATATGGCGACGGCACCATGCGGGTGGTGAAGCCCGGCCGCTTCGTCCGCTGCGCCGTCACGGGCGCACCCATCGACCTCGACGCCCTGCGCTACTGGAGCGCCGTGCATCAGGAGGCCTATGCCAGCCCCGAAGCGGTGATGCAGCGCCTGCGCGAACGCGCGGTCGAGGGCTGACAGCGGCGGGCGGGGTCGCCCGCGCCATGGGCGCGCATCCCCTCGCACCGCTCGCGGGGAAGGGGATGCGTCCCAACGATCGGACTTGACGACCGACGCGGATTGCCCGTCGCTCGTCGGCGGCGATCACCCCCCGGTCATGGGCGGGAAGAACGCGATCTCGGACGCGCCCAAGAGCGATGCGTCGGGCTTGGCGTGCACCCGGTCCACGGCGACGCGGACCACCCCGTCGCCCTCGAAGGCGTAGGCATATTCCTCGCCCCGGCCGCGCAGCCATGCGAGCAGGTCCGACACCGTGGCGAGGCCGGGCGGCAGGTCCACCACCTCCTCGGCCTTGCCGACACGCTCGCGCACCCAGGCGAAATAGACGAGCTTCATGGGACGGTCCCTCTCGGTGGTCTCGCGGAGGCCGGACCGGCCTCGGCCCCGCCTCAGCGCGGGTCGTCGATGACGTGCTTGATGCCCGCCCGCATATAGTCCCACCCGGTGTAGAGGGTGAGGGCCGCGGCGATCCACAGCAGGTAGGTGCCGATCTCGACTGTGCCGGGCAGGATCGTCTCGCCGGCCGGCCCGGCCACGAGGAATCCGAGGGCGATGAGTTGGAGGGTCGTCTTCCACTTGGCGACCCGGCTGACCGGCACGCCGACTTTGAGTTCGGCGAGGTACTCGCGCAGGCCCGACACCAGAATCTCGCGGCACAGGATCACAATGGCCGCCCATAGGGTCCAGCTCCGGATGGTGCCGTCGGCGGCGAGCATGAGCAGGCAGGCGGCCACCAGCAGCTTGTCGGCGATGGGGTCGAGCATGCGGCCCAGCGCCGACGATTGGTCGTAGGTCCGGGCGACGTAGCCATCGAGGTAATCGGTGATGGCCGCGAGGATGTAGACGCCGAGCGCCGCGAAACGGGCGGAGTGCTCCAGGGGCCAGTACAACAGGGCCACGACGACGGGGACGGCCACGAGCCGCCCATAGGTCAGGCAATTCGCGAGCGTCCAGGCCGGCGAACGGCGGCGGGTGCGGGTCGGCTCCATCGGCGCGGTGAAACCATGCGGCGGGGTGGGGGTCAACCGCTCTGCCTCGCTCATGCTGGACCCGCGCCCTCTAGGTTTGTGTGTGAAAGAAATCGTAGACGGCCCGGGCGGTGGCGGCGTTGACGCCCGGCGTCTTCGCCAGATCCTCGAACGCCGCCCGCTGGATCGCCTTCACGGTCCCGAAATGGTGCAGGAGCGCCCGCTTGCGCGTCGGGCCGATGCCGGCGATCTCGTCGAGGGGGTTCTTCACCATCTCGCGCTTGCGCTTGGCTCGGTGGGTGCCGATGGCGAAGCGGTGGGCCTCGTCGCGCAGGCGCTGGACGAAGTAGAGGGTGGGATCGCGCGGCGGCAGCTTGAACGGCGGGCGGCCCGGCACGAAGAAGGTCTCGCGCCCGGCATCGCGGTCACGGCCCTTGGCGATGCCCACCAGGGCGACGTCGGTGACGCCGATCTCTTCGAGCGCCGCGCGGGCGGCGTCCAGCTGCCCCTTGCCGCCGTCGACGAGGACGAGGTCCGGCCAGGCCGGCAGGGTGTCGGACTCGGCTTCCGGAGCCTCGGGCGCGGCGGTCGCCGAAGGAGACTCGGCGGCCTCCGTCACGGCCGGCGTGCGCGGGTTCTCCTTCACCAGCCGCTTGAAGCGCCGCTGCAGCACCTCGCGCATCATCCCGTAATCGTCGCCCGGCGTCAGCTCCTCGGACTTGATGTTGAAGGTGCGGTAATGGGTCTTGGCGAAGCCCGACGGCCCGGCGACGATCATACCGCCCACCGCGTTCGTGCCCATGATGTGCGAGTTGTCGTAGACCTCGATGCGCCGGGGCGCCGCCGGCAGCCCGAACGATTGGCCGAGGGCCACCAGGAGTTTGCCCTGTGAGGCGGTGTCGGCGAGGCGCCGGCCCAGAGCCTCCTTGGCGTTGCGCTGGGCGTACTCCACGAGGTTCTTGCGCTCGCCGCGCTGCGGCTGGTGGATATCGACCCGGTACTCCGTGCGGCTCGACAGGGCGGCGGCGAGGAGTTCCGCATCCTCGATGGGGTGGGAGACGAGGACGAGGCGCGGCGCCGGCTTGTCGTCGTAGAACTGGCCGATGAACGAGGCCAGCACCTCGTCGGCCGTCATGGTGCGGTCGGCCTTGGGGAAGTAGGCGCGGTTGCCCCAGTTCTGGAAGTTGCGGAAGAAGAACACCTCGATGCAGAACTGACCGGCCTGCTCGTCGAGGGCGAACACGTCGGCCTCCTCCACCCCTTGCGTGTTCACGCCCTGCACGCCCTGGATGGCCGAGAGCGCGGCGATGCGGTCGCGGAAACGGGCCGCGCGCTCGAACTCCATGACTTCGGAAGCCGCCTGCATCTCCTCGCGCATGCGGTCCTTCACGGCGTTGGACTTGCCGGCGAGGAACGCCTTGGCGTTGTCGGCGAGCGCCTGATACTCGGGCAGCGGGATCTCGGCCGTACACGGCCCGGCGCAGCGCTTGATCTGGTAGAGCAGGCACGGCCGCGTGCGGTTCTCGTAGTAGCTGTCCGTGCAGGTGCGCAGCAGGAAGGCGCGCTGCAGGGCGTTCACCGTGCGGTTCACCGCCCAGACATTGGCGAAGGGGCCGTAATACGAACCCTTGCGGCGGCGCGCCCCGCGATGCTTCACGATCTGCGGCGCTTCCGAATCCGCCGTGACGAGGATGTAGGGGAACGATTTATCGTCCCGCATCAGCACGTTGAAGCGAGGCTTCAACTGTTTGATGAGGTTGGCCTCGAGGAGCAGCGCCTCGGTCTCGGTCTGGGTGGTGACGAACTCCATCGCCGCCGTCTGCGAAATCATCCGGGCGATGCGGTTCGAATGCGCCTGGCCCCGCGCGTAGGAGCCGACGCGGGCCTTCAGGTTCTTCGCCTTGCCGACGTAGAGCACGTCGCCCTTGGCATCGAACATGCGGTACACCCCCGGCCCCGACGGCAGGGTGGTCCAGAACCGTCGGATGATCTCGGTGCCGGCCTTGACCGCCCCCTCCTCGAAATCGAAATCGATCTCGGGGGCATCGTCGGCGACGTGTTCGGAGGCGTCGTCCGCCTCGTCCATCGCGTCGAGGTCCTCCGGCGGAACATCGTTCAGGCCTTTGCCGGGGGCGGTCGCGCGGCTGCTCTCGCGGGTCATGGCGCTGATTTAAGTCGCGCGGATTCGCGAGGAAAGGGGCGATCAGTCGAACAGCGCGTCGATGTCGCCCTGATCGACGTGGCCGGCATCGCCGTCGAGCTTCGGCCCGTTGAGGAGCGAGCTCTCGTCGTCGATGTTGATTGTGTTGCCGCCGGGGCCGAGAATCTCCGCGAAGGAATCCAGGCCACCCCAGGCCTCGATCATCCGGTCGAGGTGATCCTCGATGAATTTGAGCACGCCGACGATCTTGGTGATGCGCTGGCCCGTCAGATCCTGGAAGTTGCAGGCCTCGAAGGCGACGACCACGCGGTCGAGGATGGCGTCGATGTTCTCGCGGCCCGCCATGGTGGTGGTCATGGCCCGCAGCATGCTGGCGTTGGTCTCGATCTCCTCGATGGCGCCGAGGATGGTGCTCGTCGCCTGCTCGGTGGAATCCACCACGGCATCGAGTTCGCCCGCGACCCGGCGCATCCCCTTGCCGGTGTTCTCGGAGCGATAGAGCGTGGCGATCTCGAGCTTGGTGCGGGTGATCGCCTCCTTCATCACGTCGAGTTCGGAGCGCATGGCGAAGGCTTCGTTCAGCTCCTTGCGGCACGCCTCCATGGTCTCGACGGTGCTCGTCGCCGTCGCGCGACGCAGGTCCTGGATCGCCGACAGAATCTCGTCGAGGCGAGGGTCGTTCCGCGTCGCCGCTTCGGAGGCCACGACCGCGACCGGTGCCGGAGCGCTGACGGCGAGGCCGAGACTGTCTTCGATGCGGTAGCGTTTCATGGTCATCGGTCGGGTCGAGTCCGGCGGAGGTCAGCCGGCGCACCATGGACTGAACTGATTGCTATTTGTTGAATGCCGCAAGGAAACGGCAACCTTTACCGTCCGTTCACGCTGACTCGCATCGCCTGTCGGTGACGCCGCTTCCGCAAAGGATTCACCACGTTCCTTCACCGAACGCGGCCCGACGACCCGCGATCCTCACCCGATGCCTGACCCGTTGGGGTCGTCGGTGTCGGAGGGAAGGATCATGCGGATGGCAGCGTACGTGGCCCTGGCCGGTCTCGCCTCGGCCATGGGAATGGGCGTGGGGGCCGGCGCGGCGCAGGCGCAATCGTCCGCCGGGCGCTATGGCGGCGGCTTCATCGAATTCCTCATGAGCGAGGCCGCGCCGGTGGCCGCGGTTCGACCCGTGGGACGCGAGCCGGGTGCCGCGCCGCGCCGGCTGCAGTCGGGCGACCGGGTCCCGGCCCTCCTGTCGGTGGCGGCGCCGATGGCGGCCCCCGTGGCCGCGCCGGCGCGCCTCCGCCTCGCGGCCCTGCCGCCGGGCACCGGGGCCGAGCCCGTGGCCAGCTATGCCCGCCCGGAAACCCAGGCCATCGCGCGCGCCGCCGATCCGCGCTTCGCCCGTCAGGTCGTGGATTTCGACGGCGGCCAACGCCCCGGGACCATCGTGGTCGATACGCCCGCGAAGTACCTCTACCTCGTCCAAGGCGGCGGCAAGGCGATCCGCTACGGCATCGGCGTCGGGCGGCCGGGCTTCGCCTGGTCGGGCCTGAAGACCATCAGCCAGAAGCGCGAATGGCCGGACTGGACCCCGCCCGCCGAGATGCTGCGCCGCCGCCCCGATCTGCCCCGGCACATGTCGGGCGGCCCGGCCAATCCCCTAGGCGCCCGCGCCCTCTATCTCGGTTCGTCGCTCTATCGCATCCACGGCACCAACGAGCCGCACACCATCGGCCAGAACGTCTCGTCGGGCTGCATCCGGATGATGAACGAGGACGTCATCGACCTCTACGAGCGCACGCCCGTGGGCACGCGCGTCGAGGTGCTGTAACGGCGAAGGGGCGCGCGCAGTAAGTTTGTCGGTGGGAGAGGGTAGTGTGTCGGCTTCGTACGCCTAAGTTTGTCGGCAGAAATCCGCGGCTAACATAGCGAGCAGGGTCACCAACATCACCGCTGTGCCTCGCGAACCTTGCACGGGCTTGGCCGCTTGATGATAGCCGACCCAGTGATGCGGTTACGGACACCAACGATCCGCATCAGAGAAACCTAGAGTAAATAAGGGCCGCCCTCGCAAAGGGTTGACCCTTCCTCTTTCGAGGGAGCCGTCAACGCAATCAGCGGCAGTCAGCGACCCTGGCTTTGTCAACCCCCCGAAGATGGTACTCTTCTCCGGGTTGACCGGAGGCGGGCATGGGACGGTTTGTTGTCGGCGCTGAGCGCGATCAGACGACGCTGTTTCCGCCTTGTCTTGGAGACTGGATCGCCGAGGACAACCCGGTCCGCGTGGTCGATGCCTTCGTGGATGCCGTGGATCTTGGGGCGCTCGGCTTCGAGGGCGCCGATGCGGCACGGACGGGACGACCGGGCTACCATCCCGCAGCCCTTCTGAAGCTTTACGTCTACGGCTATCTCAACCGGGTCCCGTCGAGCCGACGTCTGGAGCGGGAAGCGGGCCGGAACGTCGAGGTCATGTGGCTGACGGGCCGGCTGTCGCCCGACCATAAGACGATCGCCGAGTTCCGCCGGCAGAACGGATTTGCCATCGGGCGCGTCTGTGCCCGCTTCGTCGCCTTGTGCCGCGAGATGGGTCTTCTAACGGGGACGCGCATCGCGATCGACGGCTCGAAGTTCAAGGCGGTCAACAACCGCGACCGCAACTTCACGCAAGGCAAGCTCGACCGGCGGCGCCAGCAGATCGAGGAGAGCGGGTCGCGCTATCTCTCGCAACTCGACACGGCCGATCGTCAGGATCCCACACCCGAACTGGCCGCCAAGGTGGTGCGGCTGAAGGAGAAGATTGCCCGCCTCGGGCAGGAGATGGAGCGGCTGGCCGGCCTGGAGGAGCAGATGAAGGCGGCGCCCGACCGGGCAGATCTCGCTGACCGATCCCGACGCGCGCTCGATGGCAACGAGCGGGCGCGGATCGGGCTTGGTGGGCTACAACGTCCCGGTGGCGGTCGAGACCGAGCATCATCTCATCGTCGCGCACACGGTCACGAATGCCGGCTCGGACCGGGCGCAACTCAGCGGAATGGCCGTGCGGGCCAAGCAGGCCCTGGAGACGGACACGCTCGATGCGGTGGCCGACCGTGGGTATTACTCCGGCCAAGAGATTCTCGCCTGCGAACGCGCCGGCATCTCCGTCACATTGCCCCGGCCCATGACGTCAGGCGCCAAGGCGGCCGGACGCTTCGGCAAGGAGGACTTCCTCTACCGTCGTGAAGAGAACGCCTACGTGTGTCCGGCGGGTGAGACGTTGTCTCATCGCTACACCACGGTGGAGAATGGCCTGACGCTGCATCGGTACTGGACGAATGTTTGCTCGGCCTGTCCGATGAAGACGGACTGCACGACGGGCAAGGAGCGCCGGGTGACGCGTTGGGAGCACGAGGACGTGCTGGAGACC
>NZ_FOPM01000044.1 GCF_900113485.1 Methylobacterium gossipiicola | reverse complement strand
AGGTGCGGGATCGTGGGCTGCAGGCCGTAGAGGCAATCGTCCAGCGGCAGCAGGGTATGCCGCCGAAAAGCGACGACGATCGCCTCCTCCTCCGGCGTCAACGTCGTCGAGCGCGGCTCCTTCGGACCCATGGCGGCATCAGCCGTCGTCTCCCGATCACGCCACTTCTGGATCGTCGTCGGGCTGACGCCGTAGCGCTTGGCCGCCGCTCTCACGCTCTCTTGACGTAGCTGTATCGCGCGACGGACTGCCTCCGTCGTGCGGGCGCCCCGTGAAGAATTTGGCCCATAGCGCATCCCTCGCAGCGTGATGGTCAATCGTACCACCACACCGCGGGATCAAACACCTAGGGGGTCGGCAAGGCTGCCGCGCCCGAGCGCAGTGGCGGAGCGACGATCCGGCGATTGGCGAGGCGGGTCAGCGTCCGGATCGGCCCGAGGGCCAAGGTGGCGAACCGGATGTGGCGCGGCAGCTCGAATGGCCCGAGGGGCCGATAGACGAGGCGCGGGCTGACCCGTTCCGCCTCGGCGACGGCGAGGCCGGCGAGGGGCAAGGCGGCGATGCGGGCAGCGTCGGCCTCGGAAATCTTGAGGAGCCGTGCCCAGCCCTGCGTCTCGGCGAGGCGGCCACCGGCGTGGAGCCGGCGCAGGCGCCGGCGGCAGAGGTAGCGGAACACGGCGCGGGGCACGGCTTCCAGGCGGGCATCGCACAAGCTGTCGGGCTTCTCGCACCGGGCTCGGATGGTGTCGGCGACGCCGCCGGGCGCCCGGCCGACGAGGCGGCCCGACACCGTCACCACCACGTCGGGGGCGTGCCGCACATGAAAGCCTTGGCGCAGAAGGGCGGCAACGAAAGCTCCGTCCTCGCCGAGCGCGATGGCCGGCATGCCGTCGACGGCGAGGTAGGCGTCCCGCGTCACCGCCAGGGTGGCCCCGATGGTGGTGCGGTGGCACGGCCAGGGATCGTACGGATCGGGATCGATGCGCGCCTCCATCTCCGTCAGAAGGGCGCTGTAGGCGTCTTCCAGTCGGCCGCGTGTGTGCAGGGACGGCGGCAACAGGGCGGCTTCATCGGCATCGAGTTCGATTCGGCCCGCGACGGCATCGGCCCCCGCGCGCAGGGCCGCGAGGTTGCGCGCCACCCAGTCGGGCGGAACCCGGCTGTCGGCATCCGTGGACAGGATGGTGCCGGCGGCGGCGTCCGGTCCGATCCACTCGGCCGCCGCGTTCATCGCTTCGCGCCGTGCCCAGCCGGCATGAGCCCCGGCGAACTCCACGTGTGTCACCCGCATCGGCACCGACAGGCGAGGCCGCAGGGCTTCCACGAGGCCGAGGGTACCGTCGGTGCAGTTGTTCAGGAACAGCACGAGGCCGAGACTGCCGGGGGCAAGCCCGGTCTGGGCGTCGATGGCGCGCAAGCACGCCTCGATGCGCTCGGCCTCGTTGCGGACCGGTATGGCGATGACGGCGCTGGGCGAGGTCGGCGATGTAGGCGCGGGCACGTCGGGACTCCTGGCGACCGGCTCTCAGAAGCACGGCAGGCAGGGTCCCTAGCAGGTTGCATAAGCGGAACAATGGCCGCCGTGGCGGGGACGGTCCGCAGGAGCGCGGTCCGCCGTGGATGGTCAAGCTTCAGGCCGATCCGATGGGAACCATGTCGGCTCGATCCATTCGGTCGCCGGCGCGCGTGAAGCCCTGATTCTTTCCCGGAAGGGGCCGGTCGAGGGGGCTCGAGCCGCGCTCATCAGGCGGAAACGGCGGAATCCGAACGCCATCCGATTCCCTCGGAACGGCGAAGTTCGGTTGTCCTCACGCGCCGCGCGGATTTGTCGATCCCGCGACCACGTTCATCGAGCGGACGCCGTATCGTCTCGGATCACGACGGAGAATCCGTCACGTGCAGACCGTCCAAGGCAATCGACCCTGGGTGGCACGAGAAGACCGGAGCCACGACAATAAGAAATTCTTAGATACGGAACACAAGTTATTTTAGTTCTAAGCTGTGGTTGCATCGATGCAACAGAACATGAAAAGCCAACCAGGTCTAAAATCACTCAAATGTATACTGCATTTCCCGCATTGATCGGGGCGAGGCGCATTTTTATGACGTGATCGATCAATTCCACGTGTTCTCAGGACTCCCGTGTCGCGTCTTCTCTCCCGTCTTCTCTCTTCGGCACTGATGCCTGCTGCGCTCGCGACTGTACCGGGAGCCCTTGTGTGTGGACAAAGCCGGGCGCAGGGCGCGCCCACGAGCGTGACCCTGGAGACGCTCAGCGTCGCGGGCAATGGTTCGGGCACGGGAGGGCGCGGGGAAAGCGCGTTCGGTCCCGTCCCGGGCTACCTCGCCAAGCGGAGCGCCACCGGCACCAAGACCGACACGCCGCTCGCCGAGACGCCGCAATCCATCTCGGTGGTGGGCGAGCAGCAGGTCCGCGAGCAAGCGGCGACGAGCATTCAGGAAGCCCTGCGTTACACGGCCGGGGTCGCGGCCGAAGCCTACGGGCCGAGCACGCGCGGCGACTACCCGCGCATTCGCGGATCGGATGCCGCGATCTTCCTCGACGGCCTGCGCCTGAAGGATCGCGATTCCTTCAACGAACCCAGGCCCGAGCCCTACACCCTCTCCCGCTTCGAGGTCCTGCGCGGCCCCGCTTCGACGCTGTACGGTGCGAGCCCCGTCAGCGGTCTCGTCAATCTCGTATCGAAGCGGCCTCAGGATGTGCCGTTCCACGAGGCCGGCGTGCGGTTCGGCAATTACGGCTGGAAGGAGGCCTTCACGGATTCGACGGGGCGGCTCACGGAGGACGGCCAGTTCCTCTACCGCTTCGTCGGAGTCGGACGCCTCGCCGATGCGCAAACGGATTTCGTCGCCAACGACCGCTACGTCCTCAATCCATCCATCACCTGGCGGCCCTCCGCCGACACGAACTGGACGCTGATCGGCTTGCACCAGAAGGATGCCTTCGGGGCGTCCGACGGCTTCCTGCCGCGCGAGGGGGCGCTCTATCCCGGCCCGAACGGGTTCATCCCGTTCAACCGTTTCACGGGCGATCCGAAATTCAACCGCTACGAGACCGAGACGACGTCCATCACCAGCCTGTTCGAACATCGGTTCGAGGGCGATCTCGTCCTGCGGCAGAACACGCGCTTCAGCCACATCGACGGCTTGTACCAGTCGGCTTACCCCAACGTGTACACGCTCACGCCGAGCCCGGATCAGCCGAACGCGCCGTTCCTCGATCCGGCGCGCCGGACCGTCAATCGGTTCACCGGCGAGATTCGCTCAGTGAAGGATCGGATCACCACGGATACGAGCCTGCAGGGGCGGTTCGACATGGGACCGATCGCCCACACCCTGCTGGCGGGCGTCGATTTTCGCCAGCAATGGGACAGCACCCGCATGGGCCTGGGGTTCGATCCCCGCCCCTTCGATCTCTATGCCCCGGTCTATGACCGGGTGACGCCGCCCACCCTCGGCGCGCCGACGGTGGTGTCGCAGAACCAGACCGGCCTCTACCTTCAGGACCAAGCGCGGCTCGACCAGTGGATTCTCCTCGCCAGCGTGCGCCACGATTGGGTGAGCAGCGCCACGCGCGGTGCCGATGCGACGGCGAGCGAGGCCACCACCGGCCGGATCGGCCTCATGTACGCCTTCACGAACGGGATCACGCCCTACGTTTCCTACGCGACCTCGTTCACCCCGATCTTCGGCGCCAACGTGTGCACCACGGGCACCTGCCGGCCCATCGCGGGTGAGCAGATCGAGGGCGGTTTCAAGTACAACCCGACGCCGTGGTTTGCCCTGAACGCCGCCCTCTACGATACGGTGGAGCGCAACCGCCTCGCCCCCGATCCGAGCGGCCTGCCGTTCTCGGTTCAGATCGGCCGGGTCAAGATTCAGGGCGGCGATATCGAGGCCATCGCGACCATCGACGACGACACCAACATCATCGCGAGCTACGCCTACACGGATGTCCGCTATGCCGCCGGCGAGAATGCCGGGGCTCGGGTGGAGACGATGCCGCTGCACCTCGCCTCACTCTGGGTGACGCACCGCTTCACCCTCGCGGATCTGCCCGGCTCGTTCCTCGTCGGCGGTGGCGTCCGCTATATCGGCGAATCCTTCGATGGCTCGCTCAACAGCTTCAACACCCCGGCCGTCACCCTGGCGGATGCGCTGATCGGCTGGGAGGACGCCCATTGGCGGGCGCAGTTGAACGTCTCCAACATCGCCGACACCAAGTATCAGTCCACCTGCCTCGCGCGCGGCGACTGCTTCGTGGGCACGCGGCGCACGATTCTCGGCTCGCTCAGCTACCGGTTCTGACGGGCGGGGGCGGACAAGGGAGCATGGCCGACGGCGACCGGAGCGGATTGCCGGCCGCCGTCAACGACGCGAAGGCCAGCCTGCGCGCGCGCCTCGGAGGTTCGGGTGGGCAGGTTCTCACGATCCCGCTGCGCCTCAGCATCGGCGACCCGGACGATCCTGCACAGGCTCGAACTTGCCCCGCATCCGTGGTCGGCGTTTCTCGTGCTGCCGTTGTCCGGGCTCGCCAATGCCGGCGTATCCCTGGCGGGGTTCGCCCCCGGGATGCTCCTCGATCCGATGACCCTCGGCGTCGCCCTCGGTCTGCTCCTCGGCCAGCCGATCGGTGTCCTCGGCTTCGTACTCGCGACGGTGCGACTCGGCTGGGCAGCGTCCGGCCGGCGCGACGTGGCCGCGGATCGACGCCGTCTCCCTCCTCTGTGGCGTCGGCTTCACCATGAGCCTGTTCATCGGCCTCCTCGCCTTCGCGCAGGAGCCCCATCTCGAAGCCGAGACCGATGATCGGCGTGCTGCTCGGCTCCCGCGCCGCCATGGCGGCGGGGCGCTCGCATTACGGCTCGCTCCGGTGTGCCGAGGCGGGATCGGCGATACGGCCCGCGCCGGCATCGAGGCCGCCTTGGCCGGTCGTGCGCCCGTGTGGCATTCCTCGACTTCAAACCGGACCGCACATCCCACGATGCCGAGACTTACCGCGACCCTGCGCGAACTGTACGAGGCCGACACCCGGCGCGCGCATTCTTTCCGCTACGCCCTGCTGGTGCTCGACGTTGCGACGGTCACCTTCGTGATCGTCACCTCCTTTCTGCCGCTGATGCCCTGGATCATCGCCTGCGACCTGGCGCTGGGCCTGGGCATTCTGGCGGATTGCGCCTGCCGCCTGGCCATCAGCCGCGCGCCCCTCCGTGAATTCCGGCATCTCAGCACATGGGCGGACCTCGTGGCCGTAGCCTCGTTCCTCGCCCCCGTCGTCGTCGAAGGCGTCGGCTTCCTGCGCATCCTGCGGACGCTACGCCTGTTGCGCACCTACCACCTGCTGGAGCGCTTGCGGCAGGACAGCAAGGTCTTTCGCCGGAACGAGGACGCGATCCTGGCCGCGACCAACCTCGGCGTGTTCGTGTTCACGATGACGGGCATCGTCTACGCCACCCAACACGGCACCAACCCGGCGATCCAGACGCCCATCGACGCCCTCTACTTCACGGTGACGTCGCTGACGACGACGGGCTACGGCGACATCACCCTCCCGGGACCGACGGGTCGGCTGATCTCGGTCTTCGTGATGATCTGCGGCGTGACACTCTTCTTCCGCCTCGCGCAGGTGGTGTTCCGCCCCTACAAGGTGCGCTTCTCCTGTACCGCCTGCGGATTGCAGCGGCACGAACCGGACGCGGTGCACTGCAAGGCCTGCGGCAACATCCTGAACATCCCCGACGAGGGAGCGGACTGACGGCCCCGTCGTGGTCGTCGCCTGAGGGGCAGGACCGTCGCGGGACCTTAGAACGGGCTCTCGGAGGCCACTCGCACCGCCGCGATCTCGGCCGGGGAGGGCGGGCGCAGCACCGCGAGATCGTCGTTGCGCCAGTCCTTCGATACGTGGCCGAGGCGCGCGAACGCGTCGAGCCATCCGTCCATGGGCCAGAAGCCGTGACGGGCGTGAAAACGGCGGGCGTTGCGGACGATGCTGTCGAAGTGCTGGAGCGGCGGATCGCAGGCGGGGTGATGCTGGTGGTAGGCTTCGCCCCCCGCCGTGAGGAGCACCGGGACTCCGGCGGCGGCGGCGCGGAAGGCGAGATCCGTGTCCTCGGCCCCGTAGCCGTCGAAGCCCTCGTCGAAGCCGCCGAGGCGGTCGAAGGTTTTGGCGCGGACCCCGAAGGCGAGGGACCAGAACAGCCCGGGATTGTCCGTCGGTGCGTAACCGTATTCGGGGAACACCCGCACCGGATGCGGCCGGCCGGCCGCGCGCAGGTCCTGCTCCATCCAATCGTCCGTCACGGCGCCTTCGGGCAGGTAGCGCAGCTCGCAGCAGATCAGGCCGTCGACTTCGTCGAGGTCGCAGGAAAGGCTTGGAACGAGGTCGGCCGAGGGGATGCAATCGACGTCGAGATAGACGAGGTGCTTGCCCGAGGCCGCCGCGCGGCCGGCATTGCGGGCGCGGGCGAGGGGCAGACCCGGCGCGTCGAGGACGATCCGCCGGATGGGAAAGCCGTAATCCGGCAGGGGAGGGGGCTCCGCCCCCATCTCGACCACGATGCACTGGTCGAACGCGCCGCCGCGCGCCAAGCCTTCGAGGAGGCGGGCGAGGTGGGCGTCGCGGCCCTTGTTCAGGGTGATGACGCTGATGCTCACGGCTGGATAGCTTCCGGTTGCAGCGCGATGAAGATCTCGTAGGGGCCTTCGAAATTCGCGATCATCTCGGGGGCGAGGCGAAACCCCGTGGGGTCGTCGTGGATGAGATCCGTGGTCTGGGACCGATGGGCAGCAATGGCGCGCCCCTTCGCAGCCACATGCGCCGAGACGTCGAGGCGATGGCCCTCGGGGGCGGCACCGACTTCCGTCTCGGCCGGCAGGGTCCAGCCCCAAACCGGATACGCGAAGGCCGTCAGGGTCGGACGCATGCCTTGAGCCAGCCCGACGATGGCGGCAGAGGCCTGGTGATCGCAGTGCGGATCGTGCCCCCAGGTGACGAAGACCGCGCCCGCCTCGCAGGCATCGACCTCTTCGAGGATCGCGGTCGCGGCGGCCTCGGCCTTCGGGCCGGCGCTCGGCGCGTGGGCATCGGGCAGGCGCAGGAACCGCACGTGCTCGGGGGCGAGGCCGAGTTCCGCCACCGCCGCGCGGGTCTCGTCCTCGCGTAAGGCGCGCAGACGCTCGGGCGGATAGAGCGCCGAATGGGTGTGCGAGCCGCACCCATCCGTCACCACCACGAGGCGGACGGCGCGGCCGAGGCGGCGGGCTTCGGCGATGAGACCGCCGCAGCCGAGGCTCTCGTCGTCGGGATGGGGCGCGACCACGACAAGTCCCTTGTCGCCCACCAGGGCCTCCAGGGGGGCGACGGGCAATTGCCTCGCGGCGGCAAAGAACCCTTCGACATTCATGGGAGCCTCGCTTCGTGTCGTGTGTCGGCGCCGGCATCACCGATGCGGCGGGGGAGATCAAGCGGCCGGAGTGTTACTGCGCCGCCTCGATGGCTTCACGCCCGGCCTCCAGATCGGCGGCATCGGCTCGCGGAGCCTCCTGGACCTTCGGGGCGGCCTCCGACCGGTAGAGAGAGATGAGGATCGGGAAATGGTCGGAGCCGATATGCGGCAGGCGTTCCAGGCGGCCGAGCAGGAAGTCGTCGCTGAAGAACACGTGGTCGAGGGGCCAGCGCAGCATCGGCCAGTTGGCGTTGAAGGTGGGGAACAGCCCCCGCCCGATGCGCGGGTCGAGGAGGCCCGAGATCTTCTGGAACAGGGTGGTGGTGCGCGACCACGCGACGTCGTTGAGGTCGCCGGCCACCACCGCCGGCCCGCCGGTCTTCCGCACCTCGTGCGCGACCATCACGAGTTCGGCGTCGCGTGGCGCGGAGCTGTGTCCGGGATGGGGCGGGCGGGGATGGACGCCGTGGAACGTAAAGCGGTCGCCCGACGGCAGCACCACGCCCGTGCGGATCGACGGCACGTCGTCCTCCAGCAGGAACCGGATCCGCGGATCTTCCAGGGGAAGCTTGGCGTAGAATAAGAGCCCGTAGGTGTTGGGCTGGGCCTGCTCGACGGCATGGGGATAGCGGGCGCGTAAGGGAGCGAGGGCGTCCCTCCAGCGGTCGTCGGTTTCGAGGAGCAGCACGAGGTCGGGATCGTGTCGGGTCACGAGGCGCAGGAGGGCGTCGTGATCGGTGTTGTCCTGCAGGACATTGGCCACGAGGATCGAGACCCGCCGGTCTTCGCGTCCCGTCACCTCGGCTGCCGCGACGGCCTGCGGCGCGTGGAGTGGCGTGAACGGCACGATCCGGGTGAGCTGATAGGCGAAGCAGGCCACGAGGGCGGCGGCGAGGACCAGCCCGCTCGCGTCACGGGCGAACGCCAGGAGTAGGGCGATCACCGGCAGGATCGCCACCGCCACCTGCAGGCGGGGAAAATCGAAGGTGCGGATGAACCCGGCATCGCTGCGCAGGAACGGCAGCAGCGTCGCGAGCACGAGCAGCCCGCCGATGCCCTTCAATCCCCAGACCCATCCCGCCACGCTCGGTCCCCTGCTTGCGGCCGGTGACGGCCAAGATCGATGAAACGCGGCGGCGCCACGATTGGTGCCCCCCGTGGGAACCGCACAGTCCGAGGTGCCCTTGCGCCCCTCGCCCGCGAGGGAATCGCGGCGCTTCGACCCTTCGCCTCGCGACGTGGCACCGCCTCAGGGGACCCGAGAGGGCGCGCGGCCCCGCGGATCGAGACGGTCCGCGAGGTCGCCGATATGCCGCGCCGCCCGCCCGACGGAACCGGTTCGCGCGAGGCTGCCGATGCGCTCCGGGTCTAGGGCGAGGCCGGCGCGCACCACGCCGGGCCATGCCTCCGGTGCCGGCCAGTCCGGACAATGGATGGCCGCCCCGAGCGCCGCCAGGGCGCGGGCCGTGGTCGCCTGTTCATCGAAGGCTCGCGCCTCGGGAAGGCAGACGAAGCGTTTGGCCCGCGCCGCGACGCTGGAGACGAGGCCATCGCCACCGGCTCCGATCACCAGGGTCGCGCGGTCGAGGAAGGCTCCGACATCGGAGACCCAGCCGTGCAGACGCAGATTCGTCGGCGCGTCGGCCCCGTCCCCCGTCACCGGGCCGACGACATGCCAGGTCCGCTCCGGCGTGGCACGGGCCGCCGCCGCGAGATCGGAAGCGGACCCGCCGACGCCCCCGCGCCCGTAGACCACCACGATGGACCCGTCTTCCTCCGCCCGGTGCGTCACGGGATCGGCGGCGAGAAAGCCGAGATGGTCTGTCTTGGCCCGGACCCAGTCGGGATTCGCGGCGCCGTCGAGGGCTTGCGGAAAGAACGCGAGCAGCCGCTCGGCGCTCCGGAACGCTTCGAGGTGGGGCGGGTCCGTGCGGTCCCCGGCGAGGCGCACGACCAGGGTCGGCACCGACAGGAGGCGCGCGAACAGCGCCACCTCGACGGAGACGTCGACGATCAGGAGCACCGGATCGGCCTGCGCCGCCCAGGCGGCAATGCCGGCCATGCGGGCGCGCAACCCGTCGACGCCGAGGGGGGCATAGTGCAGGGCGAGCGGCCGGTCCGCCGCGTGATCGCACCCATCGAAATCGGCCGTGATGCGATCGTCGGGGAGATCGAGGAAGGACGGCACGCAGGGGTCGGCACCCGCGAAGGTCCCCATGAGGGTGCAGGGCCGGTCGAGGGCCTCCGCCAGGAGGCGCGCCCGTGCCAGATGTCCCGCCCCCTGATGGTGGACATAGTAGCCGATGGGCCGCCGCATCAGGCGGCCGGCATTGCGCCGACCGGCGTGCCGTGCCCCTCGGCGAGGAGCCGCAGGCGTAGGGCGTCGAGGTCGGCGAGGGCCTGGTCGAGGGGCTGTGGCTCGGGCTCCGGCCCCAGGGCGCCCGCCAGGCCGTCGAGCCGCTCGACGAACGCGATGGCGTTCGGGCAGGGCTCTGCGGCGATTTCGGTCACCATGGCATCGATGACGGCCTGCGGCAGGCCGAGGCGGCGCAGAGCATCGGGCCAGTCGGCACCGCTCTCCCAGGCGCGGCGCCAATCGCGGCGGCGCTCGATGAGGGCGAGCCAAAACCGGGCCGGCGGCAGGAAGTAGCCTTCCCGCCCCTCCGCGACCCGCGCGCGGCGCAGCATCTCCGTTGCCATGCCACCGTCGACCCTTCCGGCGGCCCGGTCGGAGACCGCGATGGAGACGGCCGGGCAGTGTCGGACTCGTCCCCCCGCGCGACGAACACGGGCGACGAGGGCGTTGTCTTCGCCGCAGGCGAGGAGGGGTAGGCCGCCCACGGCCTCGTAGAGATCGGCCCGCAGGGCGAGACTCGCCGCCACATGGTCGCCGTGACGCGGCGCGGGATCGTGCGGAGGCGGATCGATCAAGTCTTCCAGGGCACGGACGCCGGCCCAGTAGCGCTCGATCCGGGCATGGAGATCGGCCACGACCGGATCGGGCCCCTCGGCTTCCGGGTCGATGACGAGGCGCCCCCCGATGAGGTCGGCCCCTTCCAGGGCCGCGAGATTGGCCGAAACCCAGTTCGGCGGGGCGACGGCATCGGCATCGGTGCTCATGAGCACGCCGTCCGTCACACCTTCGTCTTCCAGCCAAGCCCGGCCCGCCTCGAGGGCCATGCGCCGGGCGGTTCCCACATGGGCCACCTCGGGGGCGAGGCTGGCCTCGATGACCCGCAGGCGCAGGGTGGCGCCGATGGGGTCGTGGGCGAGGGCCTCGAGGACCGCCACGGTGCGGTCGGTGCAGTTATTGGCCAGCACCACGACGCGTAGACGCGCCTCCGGCGAGGCTCCGGCCTGATCCGCAAGCGACCGGATCAGCCGCGGAAGCGTCAGGGTCTCGTTGCGGGCGGGGACGCAGACGACAACCCGCGCGAGGGGGGCAGTTCCGCCATGCTCGGTCGTCACGGGCTCAGGCCTCGTCGAGGACGCGGTGAATCACCGGCCCGGCAACGCGCATCTCCTGATGATAGAGGGCCTCGTAGCGGTCGGTCATGATGGTGGCGTCGAACAGCTGTTCGGCCCGGCGCCGGCAGGCATGGCGCTCGAGGCGGATGGCTTGCGTGACGGCACGGCCGAGGTCGGCGACATCGTCGGCTTTCGCCAGGACGCCGGACGACGCATCGAGGATATCCGGGATGGCACCCCGGCCGAACGCCGCCACGGGCGTGCCGCAAGCGAGGGATTCGGCGACGACGAGGCCGAACGGCTCTTCCCAGCGCGGACTGCATAGGGTGACGTGGGCTTCGCCGACGCGCCGGGCGAGTTCGGCGTGGGACAGGTGCCCGAGATAGGTCACGTCCGGGCCGAGGCGGGGGGCGATCATGGTCTCCCAATAGGTGATGTCGGCCTGCGGACCGGCGAACAGCAGGGGGAGGCCGGCGGCCCGGGCCGCATCGATGGCGAGGTGCGGACCTTTCTCAGGCACCAATCGCCCCGTCCAGATGGCGTGGGGCGGGTCCTTCGGGGCGGGGTTGAACGCGAAGGCGTCGAGATCGATGCCGTTGCCGATGAGGAGGGGACGGGGGATGATTTCGCACCATTCCTCGGCGAGGGAGTCCGAGACGGCCGCGAAGGTCATGTCATGGGCACGGGCGCGCACGCCCTGTACGAAGGGCTCGAAGGGCGGCGTATGCAGGGCCGTCACCATGGGCGCCCGGACCTCACCCGCCCGGAACAGCGGCAGGGGGTGAAGGCTGTTGTTGTGGACGATGTCGAAATCCCCGAGGGCGACGGCGTCCATGATGGTCTCGTAGGCTTCGGCCTCGAGGCGGTCGATCCGCTCGGCGGAGGCGTCGTCGAACGCGCTGCCCGTGGGGGGGCAGATGGGGACGAGGCCGAGATCGGCCTGCGAGCCCTCGGACGCATAGAGAGTGACGGCGTGTCCCCTGGCCCGCAGGGCACTGGCGAGGAAATGCGTGTGCATCTCGAGGCCGCCCGGGAAAGGTTGGGCGATGGGAAACTTGAGATGCGCGATGATGGCGATCTTCAAAGGCTTGGACACTTGCTCGGCGAGGGCATGGCGCTTCGGCGCGGCATGACGACCGGCGACGGTGGCCCCCCAGCCGCGTCCGGCGACATCCGGCAAGGATCTGACCTGTGGCGCGCCGCCAAGGCCGCGTAGCCCGAGATCCAGGGAGCGTTCGAAAGCGGTCGGCGTATCGAACGAGTGCTTCGAGGTCGCTGCAGTCACGATTGAGAATCCGGTCCGCTCGAAGGCGAGGGGTCTTCTGTTTTTCACGGATTAGCTGAACGATCCCTGACTTGACCGACGATCGCGCCCCGAGAGCCGGCAGGGGAGAGGGCGGCGTACCGACACATCGGAATTCATGAGACCGACGGACGATGGAGCTTCGGCGCCGTCGCTGCATTGGCACAGCGCCCTTCGGAGCCCTGGACACTGGCGGGCCGACCGGGACGGTTGATCGCACATGAGACGCGTCACAACCAAAGCGCCAAGCCGGGTGGCCCCAACTCTGAAGCACAGGCCGGCTCGAATGCGGCATCGCTCTGAAGCCGAGAGGGGAGGGGACATCAGAGGATCGGCGCGGCACCCGTTCCACCAGAATGCCGTTTCCTTGCGTTTTCAGCGTCTTACGCCCGCCCGTCACGGAACCTTCTCGAAAAGCGCATCGGTTCGTCATTTGGGCGTTGACGGGCGGGGGTTGGGTCTCTAGAAGCCTGTTCATCGGCGGCGGCCAGCGGGTCTTTCGGGACTGGCGGGGCGGGTTGGCCGGTCATCTCGGAGATGTTGCGGATGGATGATCCGGCCTTGGCTGGATGGTCCGCTGTTTTTGTCTCTTGGATGCTGTCTTGTCTGGTTGGGCGGTCCGGTTCGCTGGATTGTCTGGGTTGACAGGGCGGAG
>NZ_FOPM01000030.1 GCF_900113485.1 Methylobacterium gossipiicola | reverse complement strand
TCCAACGCTCCCTTCACCGAGGTCCAGAAGGTCCTCTCGGTGTTCTCCACCGTCACCGCCCCCGTCGCCGCCGGCGCGTCGATCTACAGCGTCTCGCGCTGAGCGGAGACGGGAGGGGCCGATGCCGGTCGAGGACGCGAAGGCATGCCCCCCTTGCGTTCTCGCGCGGCATCCCGCACGGGTCGGCCGGTCCTGGGGCGGAACGCGCCGCCTTCGGACAGTTCCGCTGAAACCTTCCTGAGGTCGAACGAGGCGTGAGACGGGGCGAGACGAGGTTCAGACGCATGATCCGGCGCCTCGCGCTCGACGGGTGGGTGGCCCGCCTCGTCCTGCTCGGCCTCCTGCCGATGGGCGCCGGGGCAGCGCGGGCGGACGTCGTCATCGGTGTCGCGGTGCCGCGTTCGGGCGCCTATGTCGCCGTGGGCGAGCAGGTGCTGCGTGGGGTGCGGGCGGCGGCGCGTGATGCCAACGCCAAGGGGGGCCTCGACGGCCAGACCATCGTCCTCGACGTGCAGGACGACGCCTGCGATTCCAACAAGGCCGTGGCGGTGGCCAATCACTACGCCGCGCAGGGCGTGCGCCTCGTGGTCGGCCACGTCTGCTCCAACGCCTCCCTCGCGGCCTCCGACGTCTATGCCGCCAACGGAACTCTGATGATCACGGCGGCCTCCGTCGCCGCGCGCCTGACCGATCGCGGTCTTCCCACGATCTTCCGCGTATGCGGGCGCGACGACGATCAGGCCAAGCTCTCCGCCACGGTGCTGGCCGAGCGGTTCCGCGACAAGAAGATCGCGATCCTCAACGACGGGACGCCGGGGTCGCGCAACCTCGCCGCCGCGACGAAGGAGAATCTCAACCGCATCGGCATCAACGAGACCCTCGCCACAGCCTTCACGGCGAGCGACGCCGACGACGCGGCCCTCGCCGACCGTCTGAAGGAGGCCGGCATCGCGGTGGCCTATTACGGCGGCGACGCCCGCGAGATGGGTCGCCTCGTGCGGATCTCGGCCGAGCGGGGCTTCAAGCCGCAATGGTTCGGGACCTCGGCCATCGCCACTCAGGAATTCGCCACCCTCGCGGGGACCGCCAGCAACGGCGTCCTGATGACCTTCTACCTCGACCCCCGCCGCAAGCCCGAAGCCGCCGCCGTGGTCGCGGCATTCAAGGCGGAAGGCGTCGAGCCCGAGGGCTCCACGATCTACGGCTATGCCGCCCTCCAGGCCCTCGTGGCGGCCGGCACCTTCGCGCATAGCCAGGATTCGAAGCGCATCGCCGCCACCCTCCACACGGAGCGCTTCGACCTCGTGCTCGGCTCCGTGGGGTTCGACGCCAAGGGCGACGTGACGGCGCAGGGCTACGTTCTCTACGTCTGGAACGACGGAACCTTCACGTACGCCAAGTAGCGCCGCTCGCGCAAAGGCGTGCCGGACGGGATCGTTTCCGGCGGGTACTCGTTCGTGAAGCGAAGGCCGCCCGGCGGTGCCGCTCCGGCGGCGTCGGATCCTATCTGAAGCGAAGGCTCATGTCCCAAACCTTTCCCCGTCGCGCCCTCCTCGCCGCCGGTCTCGGTGGAGCGACCGCCATGGCCGCACCCGCCCGTGCGCAGGCGGCGCCGGATCTGCGCTGGCGCCTGGCCTGCGCCTACCCGAAGAGCCTGGACATCCTGTTCGGCGGCGCCGAAACCCTGGCTCGCCTCGTGGGCGAGGCCACGGACGGCCGTTTCCAGATCGCCGTGCAGGCCCCGGGTGAGCCGGTGGCCGGCGATGGTGTCCTCGACGCCGTGACCGCCCGCACCGTGGAGATGGGCTACGCGCCCGCGACGCAGGGGCTCGCGAAGGATCCGACCTTCGCCCTCGCCGCGGCCGTGCCCTTCGGGCTCAACGCCCGCGGCCAGACCGCGTGGTGGCTCGACGGAGGCGCGGCCGAATTGTTCGCCGAGATCTTCGGCCGTAACGGCCTCGTGGCCCTGCCGGCCGGCAACACCGGGGCGCAGATGGGCGGTTGGTTCCGCAAGGAAATCAAGACGGTCGCCGATCTGCAGGGCCTGAAGATCCGTATCGCCGGCCTCGGCGCCCAGGTTCTGGCGAAGCTCGGCGCCGTGCCGCAGGCGACCCCCGGCCCGCAGATCTACGCCGCCCTCGACGCCAAGACGATCGACGCCGCCGAGTGGATCGGTCCCGTCGACGACGAGAAGCTCAATCTCCAGAAGGTCGCGCCGATCTATCATTATCCCGGCTTCTGGGAGGGCGGCGCGCTCATCCACGCCTGGGTCAACGCCGAGGCGTGGGCCGGTCTGCCGAAGACCTATCAGGCGATCCTCCGGGCCGCCGCCGCCCAGGTTCACGCCGACGTTCAAGCCCGCTACGACGCCCGTAACCCCAAGGCCCTGCGCCGCCTCGTGGCGGCCGGGGCGCAGCTGCGCCCGTTCCCACAGGACGTGATGGAAGCGGCCCTGAAGGCCTCCACGGATGTCTACGGTGAGATCGCGGCCAAGAATCCCGACTTCAAGCGCATCTACGAGGCGATGCGGACCTTCCGGAACGAGGAATATCTCTGGTTCCAGGTCGCCGAATATACCTATGACAACTTCATGATCCGCGCCCGCGCCAGGGGCTAGGCCACCGGTCAGAAAAAAGGCCGCTCCGAAGAGCGGCCCGAAGTCTAGGGAGGAAACGCCCAAGAAGGGCAGCAGGACCGCGACGCCATCGCGTTCCCGCAATGCACAATCTGATCCTCTGGTAAGAAATTGCAAGGTCGTTGGGGCAGCAGCCCTGTCGCTTTTCGGGCACCCGTTCACATTGCGCTGTTTCTGTATCCAAAATGACGCAGGGGGGCTTGCCGAGGTTGCCTCTCAGTCCGTGGCGGGTCGGGACGGGGCAACGCGCTGAAGACGAATGGGTTTTGGTCCTCGTTCGGGGATCGTTCCACCCCCTTCGTCGGTTGAAGTCCGCGCGTGTCCCTCGCGGGGACGTTCACGTGACCGATCAATCTTTCAGCACGCGCAGGGGAGCCGCAGCCACGATGGCCATTCAGGCAGGGCGAATCACGGTCCTCAATGACGTTCCCCCCCGTGAGGACGGCGCTTACGTCGTCTATCTGCTCCAGCAGGCGAATCGCGCGCATTTCAATCCCGCCCTGGAATACGCCGTCACGGAAGCCAACCGCCTCGGCCTTCCCGTCGTCGCCTGCTTCGGTCTCCTCGACGGGGCCAACGGTTTTCCCGAAGCCAACGCCCGGCACTATGCCTTCCTGCTTCAGGGATTGGCGGATGCCAAGAAGGGGCTCGATACCCGAGGCATCGGCTTCTGCATGCGCAAGACCTCGCCCGCCGAGATCGCCATCGATCTCGCCCGCGACGCCGCCCTCCTCGTCCTCGACCGGGGCTACCTCGCGATTCAGAAGACGTGGTACGGCGCGATCGTCGCGGCCGTGAAGACCCGTATCGTCCAGGTCGAGGGCGATGTCGTCGTGCCCGTCGAGATCGCCTCGGCCAAGCACGAGTTCGCCGCCCGCACCCTGCGTCCGAAGCTCCATCGCCTGTTCGACGAATACATCGAGGGCCTGTCCGAGCGTACAGTGAAGCATCGGGCCGGGCGCGGCCTACCGAAGGGCGACGTCGACATCGCCGATCCGGACGCCGTCCTCGCCGGCATGACCCTCGACCGGAAGGTCCCCCCGGTGAAGCGCTTCGTCGGCGGCGAGACCGAGGCGCGCCGTCGCCTCAAGGCCTATCTCACCGGGCCGTTCGCCGATTACGGGACCGACCGCAACAAGCCCGAGGCGGGCGCGGCCTCCCACATGAGCCCCTACCTGCATTTCGGCCAGATCTCGCCCGTGGAGATCGCGCTGGCCGTGCGGGCCGCGAAGGCCGGTGGCCCCGAGGACAAGGCCGCCTACCTCGAAGAGGTCATCGTGCGGCGCGAACTCGCCATGAACCACGTCCATTACACGCAAGGCTACGATGCCTACGCGCAGGCGGTGCCCGAATGGGCGCGCAAAGCCCTGGCGGAGCACGCCGACGACCGGCGCCCCCACACCTACACCGAAGACGAACTCGCCGAGGGCCGTACCCACGACCGCTACTGGAACGCCGCCCAGGCCGAGATGCGCGAGACCGGCTATATGCACAATCACCTGCGCATGTACTGGGGCAAGAAGATCCTCGAATGGTCACCCTCCCCCGAGGACGGCTTCGCCCGCACCCTGCGCCTCAACAACCGCTATTTCCTCGACGGGCGCGACGCGAACTCGTTCACCAACGTCGCCTGGGTCTATGGTCTGCACGACCGTCCTTGGGCACGGCGCAAGGTGTTCGGCACCGTGCGCTACCAGAGCGAGAACTCTCTGCGGAAGTTCGACGCCAAAGCCTACCTCAAGACCGTCGAGGCCCTGTGCGCGGCGGAAAAGAACTGAGCGTGATCGCCGAGGAGGGGTCGGGTACACGTTTCGCCGGTGCGCTCCATGCCTGACGCGGCGCACGCCCCCGGTTCCAGAGTCGACACCGCGATGCAGCCCCGTTCCCGCGTTCGCCCAGCCTTCACGCGCCTGCGCAGCGGAGCCGTCGATGCCTTCGCGCTGTGGCGACGCCGGCTGATGTTCCTAATCGGCGGGATCGGCGTCGGACTCGCCGCCGTGCTGATGGCCAAGCTCGCCGATGCGGCGCAGGGCGGGTTTCGCGCGATCCTGTCCCTGTCGCCTTGGCTGGCCTTGGTGGTGACGCCGGCGGGATTCGCCCTGTGCACTTTCCTCGCCCGCACGGTGTTCCCGAATTCGCAAGGGTCGGGCATTCCCCAGGTGATCGCGGCCCGACAGACCGCCGACATCACCCTGCGCCGCGCCCTCGTGTCCCTGCGCACCGCCGCCGGCAAGATCCTGGTGATGGCCCTGGGGCTCCTGTTCGGCGCCTCCACCGGGCGCGAGGGACCGACCGTTCAGGTCGGCGCGGCGATCATGGCCGCCGTCGGCCATCTCACGCCCCATCGCCAGCCCGGCCTCATCCTCGCCGGGGGCGCGGCCGGCGTCGCCGCCGCCTTCAACACCCCCATCGCCGGCATCGTGTTCGGGATCGAGGAACTCGGGCGCGCCTACGAGACCCGGACCGGCGGCCTGATCGTGGCGGCCATCGTGGCGGCGGGTCTGACCGCCATGGCGATCACCGGCAATTACACCTATTTCGGCACCTCGGACGCGACCCTGCCGTTCGGCTCCGGCTGGATCGCCGTGCCGGTGCTCGGAATCGCCGGAGGTCTGATGGGCGGTGGGTTCGGCCGCCTCGTCATCCTGTTCGCGCGCGGATTCCCGGGCCGCCTCGGAGCCGCCATCGGGCGCCGGCCCGTCGTCTTCGCGGCGGCCTGCGGCCTCGGCGTCGCCCTCTGCGGTCTCGCCTCGGGCGGCGCCGCCTACGGCACCGGCTACGAGGAGGCCCGCGCCCTCCTGCACGGCACCGGGGAAGGCTCGTACACCTTCGCGCCGCTGAAGTTCCTCGCCACCCTGCTCTCGGCCATCAGCGGGATCCCGGGCGGACTGTTCGCGCCGTCGCTCAGTGTCGGAGCCGGCCTCGGCGGCGCCCTGCAGGACCTGTTTTCGGGGGTGCCCGTGGCCGCCCTCGTGCTGATCGGCATGGTCGCCTACCTCACGGGCGCCCTACAGGCACCCATCACCGCCTTCGTGATCGTCACCGAGATGACCCAGGAGCACTCCCTGATGATCCCGCTGATGATCGCGGCCCTCATCGCCGACGCCGTCTCGAAGGCCGTATGCCGCGAGGGGCTCTACCACGCCCTGGCGGAGAGTCTCCTGGCGCGGGAGGACGCGCGCCGCACCGGCTGACGCGCGAAATGTCCGGTTCGTTTCGACGATCGGCCCGCCCGATGGGAACGGAAGCGTGGCCGCAGGGTTGACCGCTCGATTTCGCGTGCTGGAGTGCTGCGCATGACCCTGTTGAAATGGGCCCTCATCTGTTTCGTCATCTCCCTCATCGCGGGTGGCCTCGGCTTCACCGGGATCGCCTCGGGGGCCGGCTCCCTCGCCCGCATCCTGTTCGGCCTGTTCCTCGTGGTGGCGATCGTCATCGTGGTGGTGGCGTTCGCGGTCGGTCAGGCCGTCTTCTGATCCGATGACATCGGGGACGCCGGTGCAGGACAGAATCGCCCTCGTCACCGGCTCCACTTCGGGAATCGGTTTCGAGACCGCCCTCGGGCTGGCCCGGCACGGCTTCCGGGTCGGTCTGGTCGGGCGCGATGTCGCCCGGACGCGCGCCGCCGTCGAGCGGATTCGCTCGTCCGTGCCGGGCGCGCGGGTCGATGCCTTCACGGCGGATCTCTCCGCGCAGGCGGAGGTGCGCCGCCTCGCCCGCGAGGTTCGGGCGCTCTATCCGCGCCTCGACGTCCTCGTGAACAATGCCGGGGCGATCTTCGACCGGCATGCCCTGACGCCCGACGGAATCGAGCGCACCTGGGCGCTCGATCACCTCGCCTACGTGCTCCTGAGCCTCGACCTCCTCGATCTACTGAAGGCGAGCGCGCCGTCGCGGATCGTCAATGTCGCGTCGGCGGCGCATACGCGCGGCCGTATCCGGTTCGACGATCTCGGGCATGCCCGCCGATTCTCGGCCATGGCGGTCTATTCCCAGGCGAAGCTCGGCAACGTGCTGTTCACGGCCGCCCTCGCCCGCCGCCTCGCAGGAACCGGCGTCACCGTGAATGCCCTGCATCCCGGCGTCATCGCGAGCGGGTTTGCCGGTGACACCGGCGGCTGGTTCGGTTTGGGCTGGCGCCTCATCCGGCCGTTCATGCGGACGCCTGTGGACGGGGCGCGCACGTCTCTCCACGTCGCGACGGCTTCCGACCTCGACGGGGTGACGGGGCGTTACTTCGCGCGTTCACGCCCCAAGGCGACCTCGCGGCGTGCCGCCGACCTCGACTTGCAAGAGCGGGTCTGGCTCCTGAGCCTCGACCAGCTCGGCCTGCCGCAGACGGCCGCTTGAGCGCTCCGCCAAACGAAAACGGGACGTCGAAACGTCCCGCTACAGCCAAGGTGAAAACGATTCCTTGCATTTCGCGCATACCCCCTCCGCCAATTTCAGGCGTTGTCGGGTGCAATGCAAAATGTCATTTGATTTTCATGCACTGCGGCGATGGCGTCGCCACAGTGTGCCCTTCTTGGGCGTTTCCTCCCTAGACTTCGGGCCGCTCCTACAGGGGCGGCCTTTTTTTGTCTTGTTGAGACAGGCTTCTAACCGCACACCCCGGCGCCGACAAGCAGAATGATGCGCCAATCCGCAGGGGTGTGGGTTTTTGTTGCACGTTCAAGCTGTGGCTGGGACGAAAGCTCCGGACAGGGCCTCGGCGATGAGCGCGCGGGTCTCGGCGACGCCGTAGAGGGCGACGAACGAGCCGAAGCGCGGGCCGCGCGCCTCGCCGAACAGCACGTTGTAGATCGTGGTGAACCACGCCTGCGACACGCCGGGGCGCCCGTCCGGGCTCTTCGCCTTGCCCGTGAGATCGGGGAAATGCCGGCGGCCGACCTCGTAGACCACGGCCTGCAGTCCCTCCGGATCGACGGAGCCTTCATGCGCCGCCAGGGTCTCGGACAGGTCGGAGAGGGCCGCGGCCTCCGTCTCCGTCGCCGCCCGGTAGGTCTTCTGCGGGCGCACCACGTCGCGGTAATAGGCCAGGGCATGGCCGACGAGGCGGGCGAGGACCGGATGGGTCTCGGGCCCCACGGTCGGATCGTAGCGGCGGATGAAGCCCCACAGCACCGCCGGGTCCTCCGTGTTGGCCACCGCCGCGAGGTTGAGGAGCATGGCGAAGTTCAGGGCGCCGCCCTTGCCCACGGCCTCCGCTGCGGGCGGGCGACCGGCATGGAGATGCCAGACCGGATTGCCGAGCTGCTGGGCCGGCTCCTGGCCGGGGAACTTTTCGAGGAAGCCGAGGTAATCGTCGACCTGGCGCGGGACCATCTCGACGAACAGGCGCTTGGCCTCGCGGGGCTTGTTGTACATGAACAGCGCGAGGCTGTCGGCGGTGCCGTAGACGAGCCAATCGTCGATGGACAGGCCGTTGCCCTTCGACTTCGAGATCTTCTTGCCGTCCTTGTCGAGGAACAGTTCGTAGTTGAACCCCTCCGGCGGCTCGCCTCCGAGGGCGCGGGCAATCTCGCCCGACAGCTTCACGGAATCGATGAGGTCCTTGCCGGCCATCTCGTAATCGATGCCGAGCGCCACCCAGCGCATGGCCCAATCGGGCTTCCATTGCAGCTTGGCGTGACCGCCGGTGACGGGGGTCTCGTAGGCATCTCCGGTCTTGGGATCGCGCCAGACCAGGGTGCCGGTGTTCGGCCGCACCTCGTCGATGGCGACCTGCATCACCGCGCCCGTCACCGGATGGATCGGCAGGAACGGCGAGTAGCTCGCCGAGCGTTCCGCGCGCAGGGACGGCAGCATGATGGCCATCACGGCCTCGTAACGCTCCAGCACCGTCAGCAGGGCGGTGTCGAACAGGCCGGCCTTGTAGCACTCGGTGGCGGAGCGGAATTCGTAGTCGAAGCCGAAGGCGTCGAGGAAGCGGCGCAGCTCCGCGTTGTTGTGGGCACCGAAGCTCTCGTGCGTGCCGAACGGGTCCGGCACTCGCGTCAGGGGCTGGTTGAGGGCCGCGATCAGCATCTCCTTGTTCGGCACGTTGTCCGGCACCTTGCGCAGGCCGTCCATGTCGTCCGAGAACGCGATGAGCCGCGTCGGCACGCTGTCCTTCGTCAGCACCCGGAAGGCATGACGGACCATGGAGGTGCGGGCGACCTCGCCGAACGTGCCGATATGCGGCAGACCGGACGGGCCGTAGCCGGTCTCGAACAGCACTTCGCTCTTGGGCTTGCGCTCGAGCCGCGCCACCAGCTTACGCGCCTCCTCGAACGGCCACGCGGTGGCTGAGGCGGCGGCCTCGATGAGGGCGGGATCGAGGGCGAGCGGGGGCGAAATCGGGGACGACATGAGGCCGGGGTCAGTTCCAGGTGAGCGTCTTGGCGAAACGAGCGTCCTCGCGAGGGGAATGCCTCGGCGCAGGAAGCCTCTCGGTGGAGGGCGGTACCCTAGAGCATCGCCCCCGAAAGAGGGACCCGGTTTCCGGACAAAGATGCCGGTCGGTGGCGGGAGGCGGCGCCATTCACCCCGCGCTTCACACGTTCGCCGCGTCGCCCTGCGAGGGTGGCTCCGTGCCGACGCACCGCACCGCTTCGACAAGGCTCCATGACGACCCAAGATTTCGAGAACGCCGCCCGGACGGTCTCGACCGTCGAGATTCGATCCACGCGCCTCCTGTTCCTCATCGTCGGTTTCGGCGTCGCCGCCTGGGCGCCCCTTGTGCCGTTCGTGGCGGCGCGGGCCGGCCTCGATGCCGCGAACCTCGGCGGGCTGCTGCTCTGCCTCGGCATCGGCTCCCTGGCGGCGATGCCCGTGGCCGGCGCCCTGGCGGGGCGCTGGGGCGCCCGCACCGTCCTGGCGGCCTGTGTCGCCGCCGTCTGCGCCGCCCTCGCCGCCCTGTCCGCGTCGGGGAGCATCCCGGTCCTGGCCCTGGCGCTGTTCGGACTCGGGGCGGGACTCGGAGGCCTCGATTGCCTCATGAACATCCAGGCCGTCGCCGTGGAGCGCCAAGCCGGCCGACCGATGATGTCGGGCTTCCACGGCCTGTACAGCCTCGGCTGCATCGTTGGTGCCGCCGGCGTCAGCGCCCTCCTCGGCCTGGGCCTGACGCCGCCCACGGCGACCCTGTGCGTGGCGGCCGGCATCGTCGCGGCGTTCGCGGGCGCTTTGCCGGGGCTCCTCTCCGCCGAGGCCCGGGGCGGCCCGGCCTTCGCGATTCCACGGGGGCCGGTCCTCGGCATCGGCCTCCTCTGCTTCGTGGTGTTCCTCACCGAGGGCGCAGCCCTCGATTGGAGCGCGGTGTTCCTCGCGCGCGAGCGCGGGGTCGAGCTGTCCCGGGCCGGGCTCGGCTACGCGGCATTCTCCCTCACCATGACCGTGGGACGCCTCGCGGGCGACGCCCTCGTGCGCCGGGTCGGGCGGGTCCGCATCGTCGGGTTCGGCGCCCTGATGGCGGCGGCGGCCCTCGGCATCGTGGTCCTCGTGCCGGGATGGGGCGCCGCCCTCCTCGGCTATGCCCTGGTCGGAGCGGGCTGCGCCAACATCGTGCCGGTGCTGTTCACGGCCGCCGCCCGCCAGGGCGCGATGCCCGAGCGCCTCGCCATCCCTGCCGTCACCACCCTGGGCTATGCCGGGGTGCTCACGGGACCGGCGGCCATCGGGTTCGTCGCCCACGCCACCAGCCTCGACACGGCCTTCCTCGTCATCGCCCTGATGCTGCTGGGCGTCGCCGCCTGCGGGCGCCGCATCGCGTTCAGAACGGGCTGACGGGGAAGAACCGCAGGTAGAGTTCGGCGTATTTGCCGTCGTCCCAGACCTGCTGGAGCGCGTCGTCGAGGGCGCGGGTGAGGACCGCGTCGTCGGGCCGGGTGACGAGGCCGATACCCTCGCCGAAATAGCGGTTCTCCAAGTAATCCCCGCCGATGAAGGCGCAGCACTGGGCCGATTCGATACCGCCGATCCAGAGGGCGAGATTGAGGCCGTCGGCGAAGACGTAGTCCACCTCACCCCGCCGCAGGGCGCCCTCGGCCGCCGCGAGGTCGGTGACGTCGCGGGCGACGGCCTTGGGGAAGAACGCCGCGAGATAGGCCGCGTGGGCGCTGCCCGCCACGACGCCGACGCTGCGTCCCGCCAGTGACGCGGCGGACGGAACCGGTAGGCCCTTGTCCGTGCGGGCGATGAACCGCCCCGGCCAGCGGAAATACGGCCGCGTCGCCAGGAAGCGCGCCCGCAGGGCCGGCGTCAGGGGGATCGCGGCGGCGACCACGTCGCCCTGCTTGTCGGAGAGGGCGTCGAGGAGGGTATCGAAGCGCCGGGCCTGCACCGTGCAGGTGAGGGCGAGCTTCTCGCAGACGGCGCGGGCGAGTTCGACGGAGAAGCCCGTGGGCGTGCCGTCCGGTCCGGGGAAATGCAGGGGCGGAAACTCGTCGTCCGTTAGGAAGCGGATCGTGCGGCCCGCCTGGGGGGTGTCGATGCGCTCCTGGCGCGCGCGGGGATTCCAGAAATTGGGGATGGCGATCCCCTGCCCCGCCGGAGGCGCCTCTGTTGCCGTGCCCTGGCTCGGCAGGCCGACGGCCAAGGCGATAACCACCGGTAACCACCGGAGCCGTCTTGACCTCAGGGTTGTGATCATGGTGCGCTGGTTGCGCGCGGATGCGGTCTGGCTCACGCCGTCTCCCTAGCACGTTCTCGAGCCGCCGGGAGACGATCCCGTTGTCGATCCTCGGTTTCCCCTTCGCATCGCGGGCCGGCATCGCCCCGCTGCCGCCCGACCTCGCCTTTCTCTTGCGTCACGGCACCGATCCGGCGGTGTTGGCCCGCGCCGCCGATCGGGCCCGTGCCTGGGGCACCGACGGAGCGGGTGCCCTCCTGGCCACGGGCGCCATGACGGAGGACGTCTATTATCGGGCGCTTGCGGCGGAACTCGGAACGCCCTTCCTCGCCGATCCGATCCCCTTGGGGGCCGGGGCACGCTACCCCGACAGCCTCGTCGCCGGCCTCGCGCCCCTCGAACCGGGGGCGCCCGCCGCCTTCGTCCTCGCCCCGCGCGGCGGCGGCATCGCGGAATTGCTGCGCGGCCGCAGCCCAACGGACCGGATGCCGGCGCTCACGACGCCGGGCGCGCTCCGCCTGGCAATCTTCGCCGCCAACCCCAAGGGCATTGCCGCCCACGCGGCGGACGCGCTTCAGGTCCATCGACCGGACTGGGCCTTGAAGGCTCGACCCATGGGGCCGTCCCTCGCCATCGCGGGCCTCGTCGTCGGCGTGGTCGCCCTGGCGATGATCGAACTCTCGCCCGCCCTCGTCCTCGGTGTCTGGACCCTCGCCCAACTCCTGCTCCTCGCCATGGTCACCCTGCGGGTCGCAGCCGTGAGCATCGCGGAGGATGATGCGCGCGTACCGGAGCCGTTGGCGGACGCGGATCTGCCCGTCTACACCGTGTTCGTCGCCCTGCACCGGGAGGCGAAGGTGGTGCCGCGCCTCGCGGCGGCCCTGTCGGCCCTCGACTATCCGGCGGCGAAGCTCGACGTCAAATTCCTCATCGAGGCCCACGACACCGAGACGGCGGCCGCCCTGAAGGCCGCCACCCTGCCGCCGGGGGCGGAGATCGTCGTGGTGCCGCCCGGCCTGCCGCGCACGAAGCCCCGCGCCCTCAATGCCGCCCTGCCCCTCGCCCGGGGCAGCTGCCTCGTGGTCTACGACGCCGAGGACGTGCCCGATCCGGGGCAGCTGCGCGCGGCCGCGGCGTTGTTCGCGCGGAGCGATCCGAAGACCGCCTGCCTGCAGGGGCGCCTCGTCATGGACAACGAGCGCGACGGCCTCCTGCAGACATGCTTCGCCCTCGAATACGCCGCCCTGTTCGACGTGCTGATCCCGGCTCTGGCCGCCTGGAACGTTCCAATTCCCCTGGGCGGCACCTCGACGCATTTCCGCACCCATATCCTGCGTGCCGTCCACGGCTGGGATGCCTGGAACGTCACCGAGGATGCGGATCTGGGCCTGCGCCTGGCGCGGGCGGGCTACCGGGTCGGGGATCTACCGAGCAGCACCTACGAGGAAGCCCCCGTCACCCTCGGGGCCTGGCTGCCCCAGCGCGCCCGCTGGATGAAGGGCTTCATCCAGACGAGCTTCACCCATGGCCGCGATCCGGGCCGGACGCTGCGGGATCTCGGCCCCCTCGGGAGCCTCGCGGCCCTCGCCCTGGTGCCCGGCACCGTGGCCTGCGCCCTCGTCTACCCGTTCTTCATGGGGCACGCGGTCTACCGGTTCCTGTTCGCCGGGGTCGAACCGCGTGACGGCTTCTGGGTCAACCTGCCCACCGGTACGGCGCTGACGGTCTTCCTCTCCGGCTTCCTCGCCATGCTGTTGCCGGCGGCCCTGGGCTGCGTGCGCCGGGGTTGGGGGGATCTGCTGCGTTACGTGCCGCTGATGCCGGCCTATTTTCTCCTCGTCAGCGCTGGGGCGTGGCTCGGGCTCGTCGAACTCATCTTCGCCCCCGATCGCTGGAACAAGACCGAGCACGGGCTCGCGCGCAGTTCCCGCAGCGGTGCCCTCAACCGCGCCGGCTGATCACAGCATTTTGTCGAGTTCGGCGGCGGCGGCCTCGGGCGGCCGGGCGAGGTTGAGGGCATTCACGAAGCGGTTCTGACCGTCCATGACGTAGACGAGGGCCGTGTGCTCCATGGTGTAGTCGCCGTCCTTCGTCGGCACCTTGCGGACATAGGCGCGATACCCCTTCACGGCGGCGGCGACCTCCTCGGGCGTGCCCGTCAGCCCGACGATGCGCGGGTCGAAGCTCGCGAGATAGGTCTTGAGGGCGGCGGGCGTGTCGCGCTCGGGGTCCACGGCGATGAACAGGGCCTTCACGTCCCGGCCCTTCGGTCCGAGGGCCCGGAGCACGTCGCCGATCTGCTGCAGGGTCGTCGGGCACACGTCCGGGCAATGGGTGAAGCCGAAGAACACGAGGTGCGTCTTCCCGGCGAAATCCGCTTCGGTGACGCGCCGCCCGTCCTGATCCGTCAGGGTGAACGGGCCGCCGACGCTGCTGGTGGCGACCACGTTGGCCTTCGGCGTCAGCACCACCACGGCGAGGCCGCCGAGGACGACGAGGCCGAGGGCGAAGAGGATGAGCGGCAGGGCGCGACGCATGGACAGCTTTCAGGCCTGATCCGGGATGGGGCGTCCAAGACCATGCGCGGCGTGACGGGGCAACCCCGAACGTCGCCGCGCCCTCCCCCTCAGATCGCGAGCTTTTCCGGTTCGACGGTCGCCAGGACGGTGTCGAGGCCCGTCCGGCGCAGGGCTTCGCCGACCATGAGCAGGGCCGGTCCTTCGAAGCCGGAGGCTTCGACCCGGTCGGCGAGATCGGCGGCGCTGGCTTCCACCACGCGCTGGTTCGGCCGGGTGGCGTTGAAGACGAGGAGCGCCGGGGTGCCGGGCTCGAGGCCCTCGGTCATGGCCCGCTCGAGCAGCACCCGCAGGGTCTTCTTCGGCATGTAGACCACGGTTGTGACGCTCGGATCGGCGAGTGCCCCCCAGTTCAGGTCCTCGGGCAGGCCGCCGCGCCGGTCGTGGCCGGTGACGTATTGCAGGCGCCGCGCCGCGTCGCGGTTGGTGAGCGAGACGCCGAGGGAGGCCGCCGCGCCCTGCGCCGCCGAGACGCCGGGCACGATGGCGACGGGTACGCCCGCCTGACGGCAGGCCTCGATCTCCTCCCCGGCCCGGCCGAACACCAGGGGGTCGCCGGATTTCAGGCGCACCACCTGCTTGCCGGATTTCGCGAGCTGCACCATCAGGGCGTTGATGTCGTCCTGGCGGCAGGACGGGCCGTGCCCGGTCTTGCCCACCAGCATGGTGCGGGCCTCGCGCCGGGCGTAATCGAGGATCTCGGGCGCCACAAGGTCGTCGTACAGGATGACGTCGGCGTTGCGCAAAGCCCGCAGGGCCTTGAGGGTGAGGAGTTCGGCGTCGCCCGGCCCGGCGCCCACGAGGGTGACGGCGCCACCCTTCGGCGCGGCCTCGGTCTCGCCGAGCAACTCGGCCAAATCCCGATCGGTCGGCACCCGGTCCGGCTCGGCGAAGGCGCGGTCGGTGAACCGCTCCCAGAAGGCGCGGCGGTCCGAGAAGCCGTGGAAGCGGGCGGTGACCTCCTCGCGCCAGTCGCGGGCGGCGCCGATCCAGGCCTTGAACCCGCGCGGCAGCATGCCCTCGATGCGGGCGCGCACGGTCTGGCCGAAGACCGGGGCGGCGCCCTCCGTCGAGATGCCCACCACCATGGGCGAGCGGTTGACGATGGCGCCGAACTTCACGTCGCAGAGGTGCGGGCGGTCCACGGCGTTGACGATGGCGCCCGCCCGGCGCCCGGCGGCGACGAATTCGATGCAGTCGGCCTCGTCCTCCATGGCGCCGATGACGAAGGCCGCGCCCTGGAGATCGGCCTCCTGCCATTGGCGTTCGTGCAGCGTGACGGAGCCGGCGACGATCTCGCCCTGTACGGCCCGCAACTCGTCGCTGGGCTCGGGCGCATAGACATCCACCTGTGCCCCGGCGGCGGCGAGCAGTTTCACCTTCCAGGGGGCCCCTCCGTTGGAGCCGGCCAGCACCGCGCGCTTGCCATGCAGGGGCACGAAGACCGGCAGGACGGCCAGGGGCTCCAGGCCCGCCACTGCGGTGCCGCGTGCGGATTCGGAGCCGGCGGGCCGGGTTTCGCGGGGCTGGCGGGGTGTGCTCATGGGACTCGGAACTGGAACGAGGGTGCCCACAAGGTGAGCTTATGCTGCGTTGCGCGCAAGCACCTGCGGCAGCAGCTTGCGGATCTCAGGGATGCACGAGCCGCAATTCGTGCCGGCCTTGCAGGCGGCGCCCACCGCCTCGACGGAGCCGGCACCGGCCGCGATCACCCCCGCGATGACGTCGAGACCGACGCCGTGGCAGGCACAGACCGTGGGGCCGGCGGAGGCCGTTTCCGCGCGGCCCGACAGCAGGGCGCGCCGCGCGCTCGGCTCCAGTTCGGTCTGCGCGAAGATCGCCTTGGCCAGATCCCAGGCGGGCCGCGCCGCGCTCGGAGCGAAAGCGAGGCAGGCGACGAGGCGATTCCCGTCATAGACGGCGCAGCGATAGTGGCCCCTGGCATGGTCGGCGTATTCGGCAAGCTCCAGGCCCTGGAACAGGCCGCGCATGGCGAGCGCCACGGCGCGGGAACTCTCCTGGGTGGCGAATTGCAGCCCCGAACCGCCCTCCACGGTAGCCCGCGCCCACCACCAGCCTGCGGGCGGGGTGTGCTCGGCCCGCGTCAAGAGAAAGCCCCGGCTGCGGTAGGGGGCCGGACCGAGCGCCGCCGGGGTCGCCTTGAGTTCGGGCTGGCCCGAGACGGGATCGGGCACGCCGCGCACCAGGGCGCCGACGCGGGCATCGGACGCCGTGGCGTCGCTCCAATGGAAACTCGCGAACAGGTTGCCCGGACGCACGCCATCGGCGAGCATCGCTTCCAGGATCGCGGCGCCGTGGGGGGTGGAGACCCGGGCGAGATCGCCCTCCGCGAGCCCAAGGCGGGCGGCATCGTCGGGGTGAATCTCCACGAACGGCACGGCGCGATGGGCCGAGAGGCGCTGGCTCTTTCCCGTGCGCGTCATGGTGTGCCAATGGTCGCGCACCCGGCCGGTGTTGAGGACGAAGGGGGTGTCTTCCGTCACCGCCTGCGCGAGGGCCGGCGCCTGCACGGCGACGAAGCGGGCGCGCTTGTCGAAGGTGTAGAACCGTCCGTCGGCGAACAGCCGCGCCCTGGCCTTGCCGCGCTTCGGCAGGGGCCATTGCAGCGGAGCCGAGCCCGCGTAGGCGGCATCCGGGATGTCGGCGAGGGCCCCGATGTCGAAGTCGCGCGCGCCGTTGTTCTCGTAGGCCGAGAGGGCCGCGTGCTCGCGGAAGATGGCCGCTGCGTTCGGATACGCGAAGGCGGCGCCGTGGCCGAGGCGCTTGGCGACGTCGGTGATGATCGCCCAATCGGCCCGCGCCTCGCCCGGCGCCTTCAGGAAGGCGCGCTGGCGCGAGATGCGGCGCTCGGAATTCGTCACCGTGCCGTCCTTCTCGCCCCAGGCGAGGGCCGGGAGCAGCACGGTTGTCTTCCCCACGGCGCGGGCCGTGTCGCTGTCGGCCACGGCCTCGGAGACCACGTAGAGGTCGAGGCCCCTCAGACTTTCGCGGATGGCGTCGGCCCGCGGCATGGAGACGACGGGGTTGGTGCCCATCACCCATAGGGCCTTGATCTTGCCGCGCGCCACCGCCTCGAACAGCGCGACGGCCTTCAGGCCCTCGCCCGTGATGATGTTGGGCGCCTTCCAGAAGCGGCGGACCCGGTCCACCTCCTCGGGGGCGAAGTGCATGTGGGCGGCGAGCATGTTGGCCAGCCCCCCGACCTCGCGCCCGCCCATGGCGTTGGGTTGGCCGGTGAGGGAGAACGGTCCCGCGCCGGGCTGCCCGATGCGACCGGTGGCGAGGTGACAGTTGATGATGGCGTTGCCCTTGTCGGTGCCCTGCGCCGACTGGTTCGCCCCCTGCGAGAAGGCCGTGACCACGCGCTTGGTGCCGGCGAACAGGGCGAAGAAGGCGGCGACATCGGCCTCGGCGAGCCCCGTGGCGGCGGCCGTGGCGGCGACGCTGGGGGCGATGCTCGCGGCCCGCTCCAGGGCTCCGTCGAAGCCGCTGGTGTGCTCGGCGACATAGCGTGCATCGACGGCGCCGGTGGCCGCGAGGTGAACGAGCAGGCCGGAGAACAGGGCGGTGTCGGTGCCGGGCTTCAGGCCGAGGAACAGGTCGGCCTCCTCCCCCGTCTGGGTGCGGCGGGGATCGACCACCACGAGCTTGGTGCCGCGTTTCGCCCGCGCGTCGATCATCCGGCGGAACAGGATCGGGTGGCACCAGGCGGTGTTGGAACCGACCAGCACGATGAGGTCGGCCTCGTCGAGGTCCTCGTAGCAGCCCGGCACCGTGTCCGAACCGAAGGCGCGGCGGTGGGCGGCCACCGCGCTCGACATGCACAGGCGGGAATTGGTGTCGACGTGGGGCGTGCCGATGAAGCCCTTCGCGAGCTTGTTGGCAACGTAATAATCCTCGGTGAGCAGCTGGCCCGACAGGTAGAAGGCGATGGAATCCGGGCCGTGCCGTTCGGCGACCCTTCGCAGGGCGTCCGCGACGGTGCCGAGGGCCGTCTCCCAGCTCGCGCGTGCGCCGTCGACCTGCGGATGCAGCAGGCGCCCATGGAGGGAGACGGTCTCGCCCAGAGCCGAGCCCTTGGAGCAGAGGCGACCGAAATTCGCCGGATGCGCGCGATCCCCCGCGATGCCGACGCCGCCCTGCCCGTCCGGCGTGGCGAGGACGCCGCAGCCGACGCCGCAATACGGACAGGTGGTCTTGACGGTGGCGGGTGCCTGGACGTGCGCGTTCATGGCGTGAGCCTCGGCGGGTTCATTCGATCGAGTGAGGGGTGCAAGACTCGGGCCTGCCCGATGCGAGCCCTCTCCCTCCGCACGGCCGTATTCACACGGCTCATCATCGCGCGAGGGCGCCGGGAACGCTGGCCGGTGCCCGCGTCGACGCTTTTCCCATCGGGGCTTCCACTCCCGACGGGCGTGAGCCAGTTCCGGATCCCCTTGGGGGAGATTGTCTTTTCGCGGTGGGTGGATCCGGCGCCCCTACGAGTGCGGGGATCGGCCCTTGGCCCGAGACCGGTCGATCATCGAAACGGTATCACGTGTCGGCGGCACTGCGATCCAGCAGCCAGGCCACCGGGCCGGCGATCCGGGCCGCCGGAAGATCCTCGCCCTCGGCGAGGCGCCGAAGCGGAGCTCGCTTGGCTTCGCCGGTGACCAGCATCAGAACGCTGCGAGCCGAGGCGAGAACCGGAAACGTCAAGGTGAGGCGCGGGACGAACGGATCGAGCCCCGCCTCCGGCACCGGGGCGACCCAGGCGCCGCGCTCCGCGATGGCGGGCTTGCCCGGAAACAGCGAGGCGGTGTGGCCGTCCTCGCCGAGGCCGAGCAGCACGAGGTCGAACAGCGGCTTTTCCGGATCGAGGGTTCCGGCGCCGTAGAACGCCTTCAACTCCGCTTCATAGGCCGCGGCGTCGGCCGCGATCGCGTTGCTCACCGGCATGCCATGGACATGGCCCGGCGGGATCGGCGCCCCGGCGAACGCTTCGCGCGCCATGCGGACGTTGCTCACGGCATCGTCCCACGGCACGTGGCGGTCGTCGCCGAAGAACCAGTGCAGACGGTCCCAGGGGAGGACGTCGCGATACTCCGCTCCGGCCAGCAGGGTGTAGAGGCGTTTGGGCGTCGATCCGCCCGAGAGACAGATCGCGAGGGGCCGATCCGGCGTCGCCGCGCAGAGGGACGCGAGCCGGTCGGCCGCCGCGCGCGCCACGGCGGCGGCATCGGCGAGGATTTCGGAGTTCTTCGGAAGCGGAAGCATCCCAGGCCCTTTCGACGGCTGCGATGAGCCGTGTCGCGCGGGACGCGACGCGGCAAGAACCTATTTTGGTTCTTGGTGTCCGCCGAAGCCCTTGCGCATGGCCGAGAGCAGCTTGTCGGCGTAGCTGGCGTCCTCGCGGGAGCGGAACCGGGCGTAGAGGGCCGCCGACAGGACATTGGCCGGCACCGATTCCTCGATGGCCGCGTTGAGGGTCCAGCGGCCCTCGCCGGAATCGGCGACGAAGCCGGAGAAATCGTCGAGGTTTTCATCGCCCGCCAGCGCCCCGGCCGTGAGGTCGAGGAGCCAGGACGACACCACGCTGCCGCGCCGCCACACCTCGGCGATGTCGCCGATGTTGAGGTCGAAGCGCTGGCCCTCGGGCAGGTCCGGCGAATTGGCGTGCTTGAGGATGTCGAAGCCCTCGGCATAGGCCTGCATCAGGCCGTACTCGATGCCGTTATGGACCATCTTGACGAAGTGCCCGGCTCCGCTCGGCCCGGCATGGATGTAGCCCGCTTCCGCCCGGGCATCGCGGCCCTCGCGCCCCGGCGTCTTCGGGATGGTGCCCACGCCCGGGGCCAGGGTCTTGAAGATCGGGTCGAGGCGCGTGACGGTCTCGGTGTCGCCGCCGATCATCATGCAGTAGCCGCGCTCCAGGCCCCAGACGCCGCCGGAGGTGCCGACATCGACGTAGTGAAGGCCCTTCGGCGCAAGGTCGGCGGCGCGGCGGATGTCGTCCTTGTAGAACGAGTTGCCGCCGTCGATGATCACGTCCCCGGCGGCCATCAGATCGCCGAGCTTGGCCACCGTACCCTCCGTGATGGCGCCGGCCGGCAGCATCACCCAGGCGGCGCGGGGGGCATCGAGTTTCTCGACGAAGTCTTCGAGGCTCGCCGCCCCCGTCGCGCCCTCGGCCACGAGGGCCGCCACGGCCTCGGGGTTCTGGTCGAACACCACGGCCGTATGCCCGTCGCGCAGGAGGCGGCGGACGATGTTGCCGCCCATCCGGCCGAGGCCGATCATGCCCAGTTGCATCGGTGATCTCCTTCGCTGAAGCCCGGTGTTCGCAGGAGTCGTGTGCCGCGTTCCGATCAGCCGGCCACGGCGGCCTTGATCGCGGCCGCGATGCGCTTCAGCCCGGCCTCGACGTCGCCGCCCTTGATGTGGACGCGGAGCGCCCGCCGCCCACGCTCGGCCAACACGGAGAAATCGCCACGCGCCTGGGCCGCCACCACGGTGCCGAAACCGAGGCTACGGCCGGGGATCGCGAGATCCTCCGACGGATCGGCGGTGATCTGGAGGAACACCCCCGTGTCCGGTCCGCCCTTGTAGGCCTGCCCCGTGGAGTGGAGGAAGCGCGGCCCGAACTCCAGGCAGGTGGCGAGGCGGGTCTTGTCGCGCAGGAGGATGCGGGCCTCCTGCAGGATCGCGTGGTGCTTGGCGTTGCGGGAAACGTAAGCCAGCAGGGCCACGTAATCGCCCGTCCTGGCGCGGGCGAGGTGAGCTTTGAGGGCCGCGTCGATCCCCTCGGCGGCGGGCAGGGCCTCGGCGTTCCTCGGGTCGGCATAGAGCGCGAGGGTGTCGTCGGAGAAGAGCGGCGTCTCGGCGGGCAGCGAGCCGCTCGCCTCGGCCGCGTCGAACAGCTTCTTCGTCTCGATCTTGCTCGCTTCCACGTCGGGCTGGTCGAACGGGTTGATGCCGAGCAAGGCCCCCGCCACCGCCGTGGCAATCTCGAAGCGGAAGAATTCCTGCGGCAGCTGTTCGAGGTTGGCGAGGGTGATGTGGGCCACGGGATGGCCCTCGCGTTCGAGGTTGCGCACGGCCTCGTCCTGGCGCGGGTCGGCGCGGCTGTCGAGGCGCAGGTACACGAAGAACCGGTCGTGGCCGTAGACGGCCGGGACATCGGCGGGCTCGCCGTCGATGGGGATCAGGCCCTTGCCGTCCTTGCCGGTGGATTCGGCGATGAGCTGCTCGGCCCAGGCGCCGAACGTATCGATACCGGGCGAGGCGATGAACGTGACCTTGTCGCGGCCGGCCTGAAGGGCGGCCGCCCCCAGCGCCGTGCCGAGCAGCACGCCGGGGTTCTGGGCCGGCGGAACGGCAGGCCCACAGGAGCGGACCATGGTGCGGGCGGTGTTCAGGAACGCTTCGACGTCGATGCCGGAGGCCGCCGCCGGCACGAGGCCGAAGGCCGAGAGCACCGAGTAGCGCCCGCCGATCTGCTTCACCCCGTAGAAGATCTTCCGGAAGTTGTCGGCCTTGGCCGCCGCCTCCATGGCCGAGCCCGGATCGGTGACGGCGACGAAATGCGCGCCGGCACGCTCGCCCACGGTCGCCTTCATCCGGCCGAGGAAATAATCGCGGAACACGTTGGGCTCGAGGGTCGAGCCGGATTTCGAGGCGACGATGAACAGCGTCGTCTCCAGGGTGATCGCGGCTTCCGTCTCGCGGACCTGATCGGGATCGGTGGAATCGAGGATGCGCAGCTTCGGAAAGCCCTCGCGGTGGCCGTAGGTCTCGGCCAGGACCTCGGGGCCGAGGCTCGACCCGCCCATGCCGAGCACCACCACGTCGGTGAAGCCGGTCTGGCGCACGTCGTCCGCGAAGGCGGTATAGTCCGAGACGTGGGTAAGCTCGTCCTCGACGATGCGCAGCCAGCCGAGCCACCTGTCCTCGTCGGCATTCGACCAGACGGTCTTGTCGTGCGCCCACAGGCGCCGGATGGCGCCGGATGCGCGCCAAGCTTCCGTTGCTTTCCTGGCCTCCGCCGCGATGGGTTCGGGCAGGACCAGGGTCTGGCCGTCGAGCTTGGGACCCAGGAAGTCGATGCGCTTGCCCGCGACCGCCCCGAGAAGCTTGTCGGCGGCGTCGATGAAGAGCTGCACGCCCTCGTCGACCAACTGATCGCCGACCTGCTCGATGTCGATCCCGGCGCGGGCGATCCCGTCCATCACCACGCGGGCGCCGTCGAGGTCGGTCTCGATGGCGGCCTTGACCGTGCCGTGGTCGCGGAACGCGTCCATGGTGGCGGGCGGCATGGTGTTGACGGTATCGGGGCCGATGAGCTCCTCGACGTAGAGCACGTCGGAATAGGCCTTGTTCTTGGTGCCCGTAGAGGCCCACAGGAGGCGCTGCGCCTTCGCGCCCTTCGCAGCCAGGGCCTGCCACCGGCTCTCGGCGAACACCGCCTTGTAGCGCTGGTAAGCCAGCTTGGCGTTGGCGATGGCCGTCTTGCCCTTGAGGGCCTCCAGGGCCGCCTTCTCGTCGGCGTCCTCCGTGGCAGCGATCCGCTCATCGAGGGCCTTGTCGACGGTGACGTCGATGCGGCTGATGAAGAAGCTCGCGACGCTCGCCACCTTCGAAACGTCGCCGCCCTTGGCGCCGAATTCCTCCAGTCCCTCGATGAAGGCCCGGGCCACGGCCTCGTAGGTCTCCACGGAGAACAGCAGGGTGACGTTGATGCTGATGCCGTCGGCCGTCAGCGCCCGGATCGCCGGAATACCCTCGCGCGTCGCCGGCACCTTCACCATGAGGTTGTCGCGGGCCACCGCCTTGTGCAGGCGCCGCGCCTCTTCGAGCGTTTCCCCGGTGTTCAGGGCGAGGTAGGGCGAGACTTCGAGGCTGACGTAGCCGTCGGCCCCGTCGCTCGCCTCGTAGACCGGGCGCAGCACGTCGGCCGCCGCCTGAATGTCGGCGATGGCGCAGCCCTCGTAGAGGTCGATGACCCGCGCGTCGCCTTCGTCCATCACGGATTTCAGGGCGGCGTCGTATTCCGCCGAGCCGCCGATGGCCTTCTCGAAGATCGACGGGTTCGAGGTCACGCCGCGCAGGCCGTCCTCGTCCACCAGGGCCTTGAGCTTGCCGTCGAGGACGAAACCACGGGCGACGAAGTCGAGCCACACGGCCTGGCCCTGTTCGGGGAAGAGCGCCTTGAGCGGATTCATGCGAAAACTCCTCGGTCGTCCGTCGTCTCGATCCGCCGCACCGATGCGCGGCGGAGATCGTAGCGTTGGTTCAATGCCCGATCCCAGGGGCCGGTGCCCGCATGGGAGACGCGCGATGTCTCGAAGTTCATGCGAAGGGTCGAAGGGCGGGCGGGAGTTCCGCCCCCCGGCCCCGTTCTACTTCTTGTGTCGGGCGATCTGGTCGCGAGCCGCCTGGAGCACCTTCTCGGGGGTGAAGCCGAACTTCGTCTGAAGGTCCTTGATCGGCGCCGAGGAGCCGAAGGTGTGCATGCCGATGATCGTGCCCGCCGAACCGGCGTAGCGGTCCCAGCCGATGACCGAACCCTGCTCGACGGCGACGCGGGCCAGCACCTCGGGGATGAGCACCGAATTGCGGTAAGCTTCGTCCTGGAACTCGAACAGCTCCCAGGACGGCATCGAGACCACGCGGGCCTTCACGCCCTCGGCCTTCAGGGCCTCATAGGCGCTGACGCAGAGCTGCACCTCGGAACCCGTGCCGATGAGGATGACGTCCGGCGTGCCGTCGCTGTCGGCCAGCACGTAGCCGCCCTTGGCGACGCCCGCGGCGCTGGCATAGGTCGAACGGTCGAGGGTCGGCAGGGGCTGGCGCGAGAGGGCCAGCACCGCCGGCTGGTTCTTGAGGCCCATGATGACGCGGTAGGCTTCCGCGACCTCGTTGGCGTCGGCCGGGCGCAGGGTGACGAGGCCGGGGATCGCCCGCAGGGAGAGCAGCTGCTCCACCGGCTGGTGGGTCGGTCCGTCCTCGCCGACCCCGATGGAATCGTGGGTGAAGACGTGGAAGACCGGCAGCTCCATGAGGGCCGCGAGGCGGATGGGCGGGCGCATGTAGTCGGCGAACACCAGGAAGGTGGCGCCGTAGGCGCGCAGGCCCACGAGGCCGAGGCCGTTCACGATCGACCCCATGGCATGCTCGCGCACGCCGAAATGGATGTTGCGGCCGCCGGGCTCGAACGGCGACAGGGTGCCGGCGCCCTCGAATTCGAGCTTGGTCTTGTTCGACGGGGCGAGATCGGCCGAGCCGCCGAGCAGATGCGGCACATGCTTGGCGATGGCGTTGAGCACCTTGCCGGACGATTCGCGCGTCGCCAGGCCCTTGGCGTCGGCTGGGAAGACCGGGATGTCCCTGTCCCAGCCCTCGGGCAGGCGGCCGGAAAGAAGGGCGTCGATCTCCTGCGCGAGCGCCGGATCGTCGGCCTTGGCCTGCCCCACGAACCGCTCCCAATCGGCGAACAGGGCGGCGCCGCGCTCGCCGATGCCGGCCTGGAAGTTCTCACGCACCCCGTCGGGAACGAGGAACTGCGCGTCCTCGGGCCAGCCATAGGCGCGCTTGGCGCCCTTCACTTCCTCTTCGCCGAGCGCGTCCGAATGCGCCTTGGAGGTGTTTTGCTTCTTCGGCGCGCCGAACCCGATGATCGAGTTGACGATGATGAGGGTCGGGCGATCGTTCGATTGCAGGAAGGTCTCGAGGGCGCCCGAGATGGCGTGGACGTCGTTGGCGTCGGCCACCCGCAGCACCTGCCAGCCATAGCCGAGGAAGCGCGTCGCCACCTCCTCGGAGAAAGCGAGCTCGGTATGCCCCTCGATCGTGATGGTGTTGTTGTCGTAGATCCAGCACAGGTTCGACAGGCGCAGGTGCCCGGCGATGGAGGCGGCTTCGGCCGCCACACCCTCCATGAGGTCGCCGTCCGAGCAGATGGCGTAGACGTTGAAGTCGAACAGCGGCAGGTCGGGCCGGTTCAGGGTCTCGCCGAGGAAGCGGCCGCCCATGGCCATGCCGACGGAGTTGGCGACGCCCTGGCCGAGCGGCCCCGTGGTGGTCTCGACGCCGGTGGTGAAGTGGTATTCCGGGTGCCCCGGCGTCTTGCTGTCGAGCTGGCGGAAGTTCTTGATGTCGTCGAGGGACACGGCCGGCTCGTTGCCGCCATCCGTCTGGGCGACGCCCGCGAGATGCAGCAGGCCGTAGAGCAGCATCGAGGCATGACCGGCCGAGAGCACGAAACGGTCGCGGTTCGGCCAATGCGGATGGGCCGGATCGTAGCGCAGGTAGCGGTTCCATAGGGTATAGGCCACGGGCGCCAGGGCCATCGGGGCACCGGCATGGCCGGAATTGGCCTTCTGCACCGCGTCGATGGCCAGCGTCCGCAGGGTGTCGATGCTGAGCTTGTCGATGGCGCTGAGGGCCTCGCTCGGCTTGGTGTCGGCTCCGCTCATGGTCCTGCCTTCCTTAACTCTCGTCTGGGACCGCCCGCCGCGCGGATCGGCCCTCGTCCCGTGGGGCGGGTCGGCCTGATGCCGGCTCCGCCCGTCTCGATGTCCCGTCGTGTCGCCCGGGTCAGGCCGGCACGGTCGCGCGGCCCGCCGCCCGATCCGCCCGGAGGCAGGCACCTTCGTGCACCTCCTCCGGGGCGTGGGCGCCCCGTTCCTTCGCCGGCCCGTTGGCCCGACTGTAGTTCAGGATGGTGTTCACTAGGGTGACGTGGCTGAACGCCTGCGGGAAGTTGCCCACGAGGCGCTTGCCCTTGACGTCATACTCCTCCGACACGAGGCCGACATCGTTGCAGACGCCGATGAGCTTCTCGATGAGGGCACGCGCCTCCTCGCAGCGGCCGAGACCGATGAGGTTGTCGGCGTACCAGAAACTGCACGGCAGGAAGGCGCCCTCGTCGCCCGGCAGGCCGTCCGTGGTCTGGTCCTCGGTGTCGTAGCGCAGGATGAAGCCGTCGCGGCTCAAGGTCCGGCCGATGGCCTCGACGGTGCCCACCACGCGCGGATCGTCCTGGGGCAGGAAGCCCATATGGGCGATGAGGAGCAGACTCGCGTCGAGGCGCTTCGAACCGTAGGATTGCACGAAGCTGTTGAGTTCCGTGTCGAATCCCTTCTCGCAGACCTCGGCGTGGATCTGGTCGCGGATCGTGCGCCAGCGATCCACGGGGGCGTCGTAGGGCTCGCCCTCCTCGTAGGAGCGGATCGCCCGGTCGAAGGCGACCCAGGCCATCACCTTGGAATGGACGAAGTGGCGGCGCCCGCCGCGCACCTCCCAGATGCCCTCGTCGGGGGTGTTCCAGACGTTTTCGAGGTGGCGCAGGAGCGCCTTGCCGACGCGCCAGCCATCGGCATCGCCGAGCAGCCCGCGCTGGCGCGCCTGATACAGGGCGTCGAAGATCTCGCCGTAGACGTCGAGCTGGAACTGCTCCACGGCGGCGTTGCCGATGCGGACGGGCTTCGAATTCTCGTAGCCGGGCAGCCAGTCGAGTTCAATTTCCGGCAGCATGCGTTCGCCGGCGATGCCGTAGAGGATGTGGGCCTGCTCCGGATTGCCCGCCACCGCCCGCACCAGCCAGTCGCGCCAGGCGCGGGCCTCGTCGAGGTAGCCGCCATCCATCATGGCGATGAGGGTGAAAGTGGAATCGCGCAGCCAGCAGAACCGGTAATCCCAGTTGCGCACCCCGCCGATCTCCTCCGGCAGGGAGGTGGTGGGCGCGGCCACGATGCCGCCGGTGGGATGGTAGATAAGCGCCTTCAGGGTGAGGAGCGATCGCTGCAGGATCGCGTCCCACGGGGTGCCATGGGCGGCGCGGCTCGACCAGTCGCGCCAGTGGCGGTCGGTCTCGAACAGCACCTTGCGCGGCTGGATTGGCGGCGGATCGTCCTCGTGCGACGGGCCGTAACTCAAGGTGAAGGCGACGCTCTCGCCCGCCGACACGGTGAAATCGGCCACCGTGGTCTGGTTCTCGCCGTGCAGGGGCACGAGGGTCCGCAGCACCACCTTGTGCGGCCCCGAGATGGCGCGCAGGTCCCCGAGTTCGTTGTGCGACACCCAGGGGACGGCCAGACCGTAATCGAAGCGCACGGCGAGGCGCATGTGCATGGCGACCTCGCCCGACAGCCCCTCGACGATGCGCACGAGGTGCGAGCCGTCATTGGCCGGCATGTAATCCGTCACCCGGACGCAGCCGGTTCCGGTCTCGTGCTGGGTTTCGAGGACGAGGCTGCCTTGCCGGTACTGCCGCGAGGTTTTCGCTGTCGGATCGGTGGGGCCGAGCTTCCAGAACCCGTGCTCCTCGGTGCCCAGGAGGGCGGCGAAGCAGGCGGCGGAATCGAAACGAGGCCAGCACAGCCAATCGACGCTGCCGTCGCGCCCGATCAGGGCGGCGGTGCGGCCGTCGCCGACAAGCGCGTAATCCTCGATCCGTCCTGCCATTCCGGCCCTCGTCCGCCCCCCGATGCGTCCCGTCTCGCGGCGATGCATCGTCGATGGCGTCCACCTAGTCCGCCGAGGGGGCAGGGTCCAGGGTAGGCCAGGCGATTGACCGGCGACGGCACAGGAAACCGGCGCGAAACCGCGATGCGCTCAGCGCAGGGCTTCGACGACCTCCACCACGGCGACACTCAGGGCCGTGGCCTGCGTGCGGGCCATCGCCCCCTGACCGCCGACGAAATCGCGCACCCGGCCCGCCGTCTCGATCGCCGGGGCGAAGGGCAGGGCCAAGTCGGGCAGGGACCAGTTTGGCATCGAATCGTCCGACGCGCCGCGGCTGGCGGTGTCGATACCCGCGATCGGGTCCGCCGGCGCCGCCTCCCCGCGCACGGCCTCGGCCGGGACCGGAGGCTTGGCGGGGGGCGTCCGGCGCAGGGTCGCCACGCGGGGAGCGGCGGGCCGACGGGCCGATGCCTGCGGCGGAGCGACGGCCTGCGCCGTGAGGACGAGGGGGAACTGACGCGGGAAAGCGAGGGTGGCGGGCACGAAGGTCTCGGCGATCGATCCCGTGGTGACCGGCTCCACGACGCTGCGCGGCTCCGCGACGCTGCGCGGCGCCAGGGTGGTGCTGATGGCCGTCGTCGGGGCCGTCGACGTGGGGGCATCGGGCTCGCGGCAGAGGAGCGAGGCGGCGCCGAGCACGAGGGCGACGACCAGGGTCGGGAGAAGGGGCGGTGTCACGCCGGAGGTGGCCTCCAGGCTGAGCCCCTCGTCGACGGACCCGCAGTGGTGTCGCACCGTCATCCCGGCATCCCCGCAATCGTTCGCCATCCCCACGCCCATAAGCGGGGCGGTTTGCGGCGGAAGCTGGGCTATTTTCTTTCGCGCGCGTAACCGGTCCCCGATTCGCGGTCGGCCATCCCCACGGGCGCGTCCCCTCGCTGGCACGGCCTATAATGTCACCCTGCCCGACACGCGCTCTTGCCGAAAATCGGGGGGGCGTGCGATCAGCGGACGGCAGCCTTCCTGTCGGACTCCGATGACCGAGCCCTCCCTCACCGTGGCCGTGATCGACCCGAGCCCGGCCCGTGCCGCGATCTTGGAAGAAGGTCTGGCGGCCGCCGGCATCGCCCGCGTCGTGATCCTGCCCGACACCGCCGACCTGCCGGCCCGCGTCGCCGCCCTCAACCCGGACGTGGTGGTGATCCATGTCGAGAGCCCGAGCCGGGACATCTTGGAGCAGATGTCCGGCCTGTCGCGTCACGTGGAGCGGCCCGTCGCCATGTTCGTCGACCGCTCGGACGTGCCGATGATGCAGGCGGCGGTGGATGCGGGCATCTCGGCCTACGTCGTCGACGGCCTGCAGCCGCAGCGCATCCGCTCCATCCTCGACATCGCGATCCTGCGCTTCAACGCCTTCGCGCGGCTGCAACGGGAATTGCTGGAGGCGCGGGGCGAGCTCGCCGACCGCAAGCTCATCGAGCGGGCCAAGGGCATCCTCATGACCGCCAAGGGCATGCCCGAGGAGGAGGCCTACCGGATGATGCGGCGCAAGGCCATGAACGAGAAGCGCAAGATCGCCGACATCGCCCGCGCCATCGTGACGGCGGCGGACCTTCTCGGATGAAACGCAACCCATGAGACTCGCCCTCGGATACGTTCCGCTCGTCGATGCGGCCCCCCTCGTCGTCGCTGTAGAGGGTGGGTTCGCCGCCGCCGAGGGCTTGTGCGTCGACCTCGTGCGCGAATCCTCCTGGGCGACCCTGCGGGACAAGCTGGCCCTCGGCCTCCTCGATGGCGCCCACATGCTGGCGCCCCTCGCCATCGCCAGCGTCCTCGGCATCAGCGGCCCCGAGACCCGGCTCGCCGTGCCCCTGGCCCTCAATCTCAACGGCAATGCCATCACGGTATCCCGCGACCTCTGGGCCGAGATGGCCCCGGGGGACGAAGATCTCGACGCCGTGGCGTCCGCCTTCGGGCGGGTGGCGCGGGAGCGGGCGCAACGGGAACGTCCGCTGACCCTCGGCACCGTGCATCCGTTCTCGAGCCACACCTACCAACTCCGGTTGTTCGCCGCCCGCGGGGGGCTCGACCTCGATGCCGCGATCCGGATGGTGGTGATCCCGCCGCCCCGCATCGCCGAGGCCCTGCAGGCCGGACACATCGACGGCTTCTGCGCCGGAACGCCCTGGAACAGCCTCGCGGTGGACGAAGGTTACGGCCGCATCGCCGCCTTCGGTTGCGAACTCGCGCCGGACTGTCCGGAGAAGGTGCTCGCCCTGCCGCCCTACGCGGCGGCGGCGAGCGGCGCCCTGGTGCGGGCCGTGAGCCTGGCGGGGCGCTGGTGCGCCGACCCCCGCAATCACGACGAACTCGCCCGCCTGCTCGCGGGTCCGGACCATCTCGACATCGCGCCCGGCCTCGTCCGCGGCGCCCTGGCCGGCACGGTGGCGGTCGATTCCGACGGTACGCGGCGGGATGCCGCGAACTTCGTGACCTTCGGCGCGGATATCGAGCGGCCGAGGCCGAGCCATGTCGACTGGCTGCTCGACCGGATGGCGGCGGCGGCCCAGATCATCCTCACGCCGGCCCTGACCGAGCGCGCCCGCGCCCTCTACCGACCGGACCTGTACGACGCCGCCTGGGGCGAAGGCACCGTCTCCCCCTGAAGGGATATGCCCGCGCCATCGCCATCGTGCCTTTCGATTGTGCAGGGCGGGCGCCAGAATCCGAAAGACGTCTCCGGTTCCGAAAGACCGCCTTCGACGCGCCCGTCGAAACTCCGCGCGAACCGTCAAGCGGTTCTCCGACACGTCCGATAGGGCTTTCCGCACTGCGATCCGCCCGTTGGCACGGCTCCTGCTTGGACATTCACGCTCGTCAAAGGCGACGGGCCTTATCCGTCGGCAGAGCCGCTGACCCGAGACTCCCCCTGGGCGTGTGAGCGCGCTCGATGGATGTGCTTGGTCGGCGGCTTTCTGTTTTGGCGCTCTGCAGCCCTGCGAGGATGTCGGTTTCGATGCGTGATGGTTTTCTCGATCACCGAGTTCGCGCCCTGAACGGGGGGGCATCGCCCTTGTCCCTCGCGGCCTGAGGATCCGATCGCGCGCGATGAAGGAAAGACTCGTCATCATCGGCAATGGCATGGCGTCGTTGCGGTTTCTCGAGCGCCTCACCGAGCGGGCGCCGGGCCGGTACGACGTCACCGTCGTCGGCGCCGAGCCTCGGGCGGCTTATAACCGCGTCCTGCTTTCGTCGCTGCTGGGCGGCGAGGTCGACGAGGCGGCTTGCGCCTTCCGGGGGCTCGACTGGTACGAGGCGCACGGCATCCGCCTCATCACGGGCGCGCCGGTGACGCAGATCGACCGCGAGAACGCCCTTGTGGTGGTGGGCGAGACCCACGTCCTGCCCTTCGACAAGCTCGTGCTGGCCGTCGGCTCCGTGCCGATCCGCCTGCCCAAGGCGGGCATGGACCTGCCCGGTGTGCTGACCTTCCGCGATCTCGCGGACGTCGCCGCCATCCGCGAGGCCGCCGTCGCTCACGCCAAGGCCATCGTGATCGGCGGCGGGTTGCTCGGGCTCGAAGCCGCCGTCGGTCTCGCGCGGCTCGGCATCGACACCACGCTCCTCCACGTCATGGACCGGCTGATGGAGCGCCAGCTCGATCACGCCGCCGCCGGCCTCGTGAAGCGTGCCATGGAGGCGCGCGGCGTGCGCGTGCTGCTCCGGGCCGACACCGCTTCGGTGGAGGGCGACGGCCGGGTCGAACGCTTGGTCCTGTCGGACGGGTCCGTGCTGCCGGCCGACCTCGTCGTCCTGTCGGTGGGCGTCCGCCCCAACGTCGCCCTGGCGCAGGCCGCGGGTCTCGCCACGGCGCGCGGCATCACCGTCGACGATCGGATGCAGACCTCCGATACCCGCATCTACGCTCTGGGCGAATGCGCCGAGCACCGGGGCGTGGTCTACGGCCTCGTCGAGCCGGCCTACGAACAGGCCGAGACCTTAAGCCGCCACCTCGTCGGCGAGGCGGCGGCCTATCCGGGCACGTCGCTCGCCACCAGCCTCAAGGTCTCGGGGCTGCCGGTGTTCTCGGCCGGCGCCATCGAGGCGCCGGAGGGCGCCGAGACCATCGTCCTGAGCGATCCGGGCCTCGGCCTCTATCGCAAGCTCATCATCGCCGACGACCGGCTCATCGGCGCGGTCTTCGTCGGCGACATCGCCGAACAGGGTTGGTGCAAGGAGCTCATCCGCGGCGGCGCCCCCATCGCGGGGCACCGCGACGACCTCATGTTCGGGCGTCAAACCCCTTCTCCCCCTGCCCCTCAACCCCTCGCAGCGTGACGGAGGCTTTCATGGCTGACGATTTCAACGCCGAGCAGAAGCGCTACCTCGAAGGTTTCGCCTCCGGCATCTCCGCGGCCCGCCTCACGGGCGGCCTCGCCCTCGGGCAAGCGGCGACCCCGCCGGCCGAACCCACGGGGCCGGACGCGATCCACATCAAGGCCCAGGACGCCACGGTGAAGGCCGGCGGCAAGCTCTGCGACCAAGAGAAGTGGAAGCGCGCCGAGAACCCGTTCGACGGCCACAACCGGCTCATCGCCGAGGCGGCCACGGGCAAGGCGCCGAAGCCCGAGGACAATTTCCGCTGGCGCTATCACGGCCTGTTCTGGGTGGCGCCAGCCCAGAATTCCTACATGTGCCGCCTGCGCATCCCCAACGGTATCCTGCAGCACTGGCAGTTCGCCGGCATCGCCGATCTCGCCGATGCCCATGGCGGCGGCTACAGCCACGTCACCACCCGCGCCAACCTCCAAGTCCGCGAGATCGCGCCGGAGCACGGGCAGCCGTTCCTCGACGGCCTCGTCGATCTCGGCCTCACGGCGCGCGGGGCCGGTGCCGACAACATCCGCAACGTCACCGGCTCGCCGGTGGCCGGCATCGACGCGCAGGAACTCCTCGACACGCGGCCGCTCGCCAAATCCTGGCACAACCACATCCTCAACGACCGTTCGCTGTTCGGTCTGCCGCGCAAGTTCAACGTCGCCTTCGACGGCGGCGGCGTCATGCCGGTCCTCGAGGAGACCAACGACATCGGCTTCCAGGCCGTGCGGGTGCTCGACGGCGCAGCCGTCGCCCCGGGCGTGTGGATGCGCCTCGTGCTCGGCGGCATTTCGGGCCACCGGGATCTCGCCCGCGACACCGGCGTGGTCCTGAAGCCGGCGGATTGCAACAAGGTCGCGGACGCGATCCTGCGGGTGTTCATCAAGAACGGGGATCGCACCAACCGCAACAAGAGCCGGATGAAGTACGTCCTCGACGCCTGGGGCTTCGACAAGTACCTCGCCGCCGTCGAGGCCGAGCTCGGCTACACGCTCGACCGGGTCGATCCCGCCCATGTCGCCCCGCGCGGCCCCATGGACCGCTTCGCCCATGTCGGCGTGCACAGCCAAGTTCAGCCCGGCCTCAACTGGATCGGGGTGATCCTGCCGGTGGGCAAGCTCACCACGGACCAGATGCGGGCGCTCGCCAAGATCGCCGCCGAGTGCGGCGACGGTGCCATCCGCATGACCGTGTGGCAGAACTTTCTGTTTTCCGGCGTGCCCGACGCCAAGGTCGCCGAGGTCGAGGGCCGCGTCGCGGCCCTGGGACTCACGACGCAGGCGTCCAGCATCCGCGCCGGCCTCGTCGCCTGCACCGGCAGCCGCGGCTGCAAGTTCGCCGCCTCCGACACCAAGGGTCACGCCCTCGCCATCGCCGACTACATCGAGGCCAATCTCAAGGAGCTCGATGTGCCGGTGAACGTGCACCTCACCGGCTGCCACCATTCCTGCGCCCAGCACTACATCGGCGATATCGGGCTCATCGGCGCGAAAGTAGTCGTCTCGGAGGAGGGCGACACGGTGGAGGGCTACGACATCGTGGTCGGGGGCGGCTTCGGGGATAGCCCGAAGATCGGCACCGAGATCTGGAAGGCCGTGAAGGCCGAGGATTGCCCGGCCCGGATCGAGGCGCTCCTGCGCAGCTACCTCGGCAACCGCCAGGGTCCGGAGGAGAGCTTCCAGGCCTTCACCCTGCGCACCGGCCCCGATTCCCTGCGCGACAGCGCCGAAGAGCAACCCGTCCTGAAGGCAGCCGCATGAGCGAGCACGTCGCCCCCCCGCTCGTTCTCATCCCGGAGAACGCCCCGTTCAATCCCGACCAGCGCGCGTGGCTGTCGGGCTACTTCGCCGCCCTCCTGGGCCCCGCCGTCGAGGGCGCCACGGCCCTGGCTCCGGGCGACGCCCCCGGCGGACCCAAACTCGCCGACAACGACGACGCGCCGTGGCACGACCCCTCGATGCCGCTGCCCGATCGGATGGATCTCGCCAAGGATCGGTCCGAGGCGCAGAAGCTCATGGCCGCCATGGCGCAGCAGGATTGCGGCCAGTGCGGCTACAACTGCGCCGACTACGCCAACGCCATCTTCCTCAAGAGCGAGGAGCGCCTGAACCTCTGCCAGCCCGGCGGCAAGGACACGCTCCGGATGCTGAAGAAGCTCGACGAGGAATTCGGCGCCGGCGGCGGGGCTGCCCCCAAGGCCGCCGACCCGGCCGTGCCGAAGGCCGAGCCGACCCTCGGGCCCCTCGGCCTGTGCCGCGAAAACCCTGTCGAGGCGACCTTCCTCTCGCGCCTGCGCCTCAACGCGCCGGGCGGCGAGAAGGAGACCTGGCACATCGAGATCGATCTCACCGGTACGCCCATCGACTACGTGGTCGGTGATTCCCTCGGGCTGTTCCCCGCCAACGCCCCGGCCCTGGTCGATGCCGTCATCGCCGAACTCGGCGCCCGCCCCGAGCGCAAGATCGGCGACAAGACCCTGCGCGACCGCCTGCTGACCGAGTACGCCCTCGGTGGGGCGCCGGACGGGCTCTACCAGCTCCTCTCGCTCCTCACCTCGGGCGAAGCCCGCAAGAAGGCGCAGGCGCTGGCCGCCGGCGAGGACCCGGACGGCGATGCCGCCCATCTCGATGTGCTGGGCGCGCTGCACAAGTTCCCCGGGGCGCGCCCCGACGCGGAGGTGTTCCTGGAGGCCCTCGACGAGTTGCAGCCCCGGCTCTACTCCATCTCGTCCTCGCCGAAGGCCGATCCGGGCCGGGTCTCCCTCACGGTGGACGCCGTTCGCTACAGCCACCGCTCGCGCCTGCGGCTGGGCGTCGCCTCGACCCATCTCGGCGAGCGCTTGCCCGAGGGCATGAAGGTCCGGGTCTACCTGCAGAAGGCGCACGGGTTCGCCCTGCCGGAGGATCTGTCGAAGGACGTTATCATGGTCGGCCCCGGCACCGGCATCGCGCCGTTCCGCGCCTTCCTGCGCGAACGCGATGCCACGCAGGCGCCGGGCCGCAACTGGCTGTTCTACGGCCACCAGAAACAGGCGTCCGACTTCTTCTACAAGGATGAGCTGAACGGCCTGAAGGACAAGAAGGTGCTCACGCGCCTGTCGCTCGCCTGGTCCCGCGACGGCGGAGAGAAGACCTACGTCCAGGACCGGATGCGCGAGAACGGCGCCGAGCTTTGGAAGTGGCTCGAAGGCGGCGCGCATTTCTACGTCTGCGGTGACGCCAAGCGCATGGCCAAGGACGTGGAGCGGGCCATCATCGACGTCGCCAGCCAATACGGCGGCAAGAATCCCGACGAGGCGGTGGCGTACCTGGCCCATCTGAAGAAGACCGGGCGGTATCAGGCTGACGTGTATTAGCAAGCCTGCCGGCGCCCTCCCCCCTTTACGGGGGGATCGCATCGGATGTCAGACTGTTTTTCGGATGATCCATTCGGTCTTTGGCCGGTGCGGGCTCCTTCTCCCTTCAGGGGAAGGAGCCTCTGTCACCCCGCCAATCCGAAGCCGTCGATCGGAAACCGTATCCGGCCTCTTCCCGCGGCTGCGCAGCGGGGGCCGGAATTCGGAAAGTGCTGATGGTGCGAGACCTTGCCGGGCCGGAGCTCTGGATCGTGCCCCCGGCGCGTTCCTTCGGGGCAGAGGGCGCTCTCGGCGGCCCGGAACGATGAGCGGGGGCAATTGAAATCGCCCTGTCCCTCCTCCGAACGCCGTTCTTTCCCTCGGAAAGGCGGCGTTCGGTTGTCTTCAAACGCCGCGCGGACTGGCTGGTCCGGCGACCCGTTCCATCAAGCGGAACCACATCGGACAAGGGAGGCTATCGCGTCTCGCTGATCCGAGACGGCCGATTGGAACGGAAGTCTATTTCGAGGCCGCCACTGTCCAGGGCGCGATAATCCGCATGGCTGCGGTCTCGACGGGCGCCGACAGCGTGGTGATGAGCGGAACCTTGCGCGCGCGGGCCGCGATCCGCCGCGCTTCCGCCGCCGGAATGGCACCCACGGGCATGACCATGGCAGAGAGTTGGCTGCGGGTGTGCCGGTCGATGAACGCCGAGCGCCCGATGCTCTCGAAATCGCGGGCGGCGTGAGGCTTGTCGGGGTTCCCGGTGAACACCTTCGCGCCGTCGTTCATCACCACGATGTCGCCGGGGCGCAGGGTCGGGTCCTTCAGGAAAGCGGCGGCGGCACCGTCCTTCATGTCGATGGGCGTCTGCCGGTCGGTGATGCGGATCTTGAGGGGCTCGGCCTTGGGCAGGGCGGCGTAGCGGATGGAGCGGTGCCGCGTATTCAAGGCTCGGGCGGCCCGGCGGACATCCAACCGCCGTGGGGACGGGGCCGCGACAACCGGCATGGGCGCCGGCTGCATCGCCACCGGCGGATCCGGCTGAAACAGGCGCTGGAACAGCCCACCCAAACCGTCATCCGCGGCCATGGCCGTGCCTGGGAGAATGGGAAGGAGCAGAAGCGCGGCGGCGATGCCACTGCGCACGAAAGGTCGGGCTCGGGTCATGGAAAAATCGGCGCTCGCTCTCGATCCCCGCCGCACGCTGGGATGAGCCGTTAACGGATCCTCAATCTGAACAGTTCCCACATGAATTCACAGTTCGTCGCGGATGGTGAAAGACCGCCGACGCCCCGTCGTCCGAGGGGTTGTGTAACCGATCGGCCCGCCTCCGTGGCCGGCATGAAATGGCTTAGATATCGCCGCTTCGCGCGCACCGATTCGCTTGGAAAAGGCGCGGCTTTCATTCCGCTGGGGCAAGATCGTTGCCGCCGACGGGGGACTTTTTATCGATGCGATGGAAACCATCGCTGTCTGACGACTTGAACGTCCCTGCCAGGCATCTTCATGGTTCGACGCAGTCGCGCGTCGCCAGCGGAGAGGTATTCGGGAAAGCATGGGTCCGTGAACGAAACCAACTCCGTCCTGTATTCCGGCGCCATCGCCCTCGCTCCCGTGTTGCACGGGGTTGCCCGAGGGCTGTCGCAATTGTTTCCACCCGTCGATCCTCCAGAGGATCGGCTCGTCGAGGAGCGGACCCCACCGGACACCGAGTCCGCCGATGGCGTAGGCTGACAAGAATTCGCATGATCGAAGCGGCGCATACGCCCTGTCGCGCCGAATGGAAATGTTTGGTGAGGGCCGTCTTCAAGACGACGCAGCGGATCTTCCCGCGACGTGTTGCGTAGAGCTTGCCCTTCGAGGAGGGGCGTCATTCAAACACGTCTCGGCGCCAGCGAGTGCACGAGACGGGCGGCCCTTTCAAAAGCGGAACGATCCTGCGGTCTCGATGATTGAATGGGTCTTCAAGACAAGGAGAAGACCGTGAACCGGACTCTGCAAACCCTCGCGTTCCTAGCGGTCCTCGGCGCCGGCCCGGCCCTGGCTCAGACCACCGTGACGGGAACGCCTGCACCCGACGCGAAGTCCAGTGCCACGTCCGGCGGGCAGGAGGCGGTGACGCGCCCGAACACCGACAAGCCCGACATGACCAAGCCCGGCACGACCCACGCCGCCACGGGTGCCAAGCTCGAAGAGGGGGCCAACAGCTTCACCGAGGCGCAGACCCACCACCGTCTCACCGAGGCCGGCTACAAGGACGTCAAGGGTCTCATGAAGGACGACAAGGGCATCTGGCGCGCCGACGCCCTGCTCAACGGCAAGCCCGTGAAGGTCGGCGTCGATTTCAAGGGCAACGTCGCCGCGCAGCCGTAAGCGCGTCGCCATCCATTCGTTTCGGATCCGAACAGGAGTCCACCATGGCACAGCAGACCATCACGGCCCTCTACGACGATTACGACGATGCCAGCGCTGCCGTCGCGAAGATCGAGGCCCTGGGTATTCCCCACAGCGATATCAGCATCGTCGGTAGCAACGAGGGCGACCGTCACGCGGGACGGGTCACGGCGCCGACGTCCAACGCCGACCGGACCGACACCACTGAGAGCGCCGCGACGGGCGCCGGCACCGGTGCCACCGTTGGGACCGTGTTGGGTGGTGCCGCCGGCCTCCTCACGGGCCTCGGACTCATGGCAATCCCGGGTGTCGGACCCGTGGTCGCGGCCGGATGGCTCGTCGCCACCCTCACGGGGGCCGGCATCGGCGCGGCGGCGGGCGGACTCGCCGGCGGTCTCACCGGAGCGGGACTGAGTGAGACGGACGCGCATACCTATTCCGAAGGCGTCCGTCGCGGCGGTACCCTGGTCACGGTCCGCGCCGATGAGACCCGCGCCGGTTCGGTGATGGACATCCTCGAAGAGCACGGCTCCATCGACCTCGACGAGCGCGCCGAGGGCTGGCGCGCAGAGGGCTGGACGGCCCCCCAGGTCGCCGCCGCCCCGCATCCGCCGGCCTATGCCAATCCCGCCGAGGGACGCACCCGGGTTCGCTCCTATCCGACGACGTCCGTCTAAAACGGCCCGGCCTCCACGGACTTCGTGGAGGCCGCGTCGGAGCGCAAATCATCGACGAGCCCCGCGATCCGCCACGGGGCTTTCTGCTATCCAGTTCACGACAAAAGCCGGATCTTCGCGGTGTCCGCGATCCGGCCGATGTCTCGAAAAATGGGAAGAGATGGGTCCCGGAGCCGAGGCCCCGGGTTCTGTTTCGACGGTTACCCTACCGCAAGATGCTTACGCCGCGAGGCGGGCATCCATGACAACGTTATCGTTGGCATTTAGAGTTTTGGTCAGATGCCTGGAATAGGGGTTGCCTACGCCAAACCGGTCGAAACCTTACCGACAGTCGCATCGTATTTCACCGAAGTGAAACTGAACTCGCGATCCCTTTACCGCCCAGTCGATCCTATTTCGCCCCCATCAGAAACGCACCCCGCAATGGGTCGCCGAATGCGTTTTTGGTGGAGGCGCCGGAGTACTGCCCTCCGGGTCCTGAAACGTTATTACGAATCGGTCATCAACCGCATTCCCAATATAGGCGACGCCCTGCCCGGGGTCCAGTGCGGGCGACCTCGAAACTGCGTTTCCGGGGCCGGGGATCAGTTCGGGTCCGCCTGGCACGCATACCACTCGGCGTAGGGCGTGTTGCGGGCGAGGCGTCGGTTGAGATCCGGTGCCCCATCCGTCCACCAGACCGGGCCGCGCTCGCCCAGCCCCTGCTTCGCCCGGTCGACGGCGGCCCGTGCCGTCGCGATGGCGCCATCGTCGCCGGCTTTCCGGCCGGCCTTCACCCCACGGCGGGCATCCATGAGGTCATGAACCAGCCGGTCTCGCTCAGGGGTGGGAAGATCCGGTCGCGCCCGTCGCCAGAGGCGCCCTTTCACCACGATGTAGCGGCCGTCCGGTGTTTCCAGGACCCGGCGATCAGGGGCGGGCGTGGCGCTGTTCATCGATGAGCGCCTCGACGGCCGCGATGGTATTCTCGAGGTCGGCGATCCGGCGAAGCATACTGTCGGGGGGCAGCATCGCGACCTTCGCGGCGTCCAGGATGAGATCGCGCTGAGCCTTCTTCAGGCGATCGAGAAGAGTTTCCAAGTCTGACATGGCTTCGCCTTACGGCATCATCCGCGCGAGTGAAATCCGATTTCCGATCAAGTCGCAGAGCATGCGGGCCTTTACGACCGTCTCCCGGCGCTTTTTCCCGAATCGTCGAGACAGAACCGTAGGCTCGACATATGAAGGGACCCTGATCGTCCTTGGCTCATCCGATCTCGGGAAACGGTATCGCGGCGGTTTTCGCGAGGGGGATCGGCGATTCGGCAGCGAAGTCCGACGTCTCTTCCGGCGTCGCCTCGATGAGGGCCGCGATGGCGTCGAGGAGCGCCGTATCCTCCCCCGCCATCGCCTCCATGGCCCTCATCCGGCGCAGCACCGTCGCGGTGATGGCTTCCTCCACCGTGCCTTCCGCGAAGGCATAGTAGATCGTCGCCTGTTCGCCGTCGCGATGGCAGCGGCCTTCGATCTGCGCCAGTTGAATCGCACTGTGGCGCATGTCGTGGATCACCAAGGCCCGCACGGCGTCGCCCCCCGGCATCTCATTGCGATGAAGCGAAATCGACTCCGTTACGGTGAAGATCATCACGTCGCGCCCGCCACTCTGGAAGGCCAACCGCTCGGATTCGTTGACGGCCGCGTCCCGCGTTCCGTCGATGCTGCCCGTTCGCCAACCCCGCCGGGTCAGGGTCTCGGCGAGGGCCGCTCCCGTTTCGAGGAAGGCGACGGAGATGGCCACGGCCTGTCCGGAGTCGAGGAGGGTCTCGACGAAATCCACCGTGCCGTCGACGCGCAGCAAGCTCGCCTTCTGCCGGAACCGCAGATCGGCGGCCCACCCGGCCGGGCGGCGGGCGCTGCCGCCGAGCAGGCCCCAACTCTGGCGGAAGGCACGCCAGTTCGCCACGTAGAGCTTGCGCGAAGCGGGATCGAGGGCGGTTGCGGCGAGTTCGCGCTGCACCTCCGGCCAACCCGCGATGTCGCTCGGGCGCCGACGCAGGCCGATGGCGTTCGGCCCGGCATAGAGGAGATCGGCCATCACGGCACAGTCGCGGGCGTTGGCCTCCCAGCGCCAGTTGGCCCATCGCCCCTTCGCCCCGCCGATCCCGAGCCGCCGCAGCAGATCGCGAAACTCCGCGACGGTCTCGCAGGGCGCTCCGGCGGCGGCCCCGAGGAGACGGCCGAGATAGGACAGTTCGTGCGGCGCCTGGCCCGCCGTTGCACTGAGATAGACCGTGAACCGGGCGGCCTCGGCGAGATGGCGACAGATCAGGCTCTGTTGCGCGGTGGGATTGCGTAGGCGATGGCTCTCGTCGAACGCGACCAGCGCCCAACTCCGCTTCAATGCGCCATGTTTGGCCAGGGCGTTGTTCTTCGCGCGGGCCGAGCGCCGCTTGATCGCTGGCGACGGGGCCATGAGCGATTTGGTTCGCTCGTAATTGATCAGGGTGACGGATTTCCCGGCCAAGCCGGATCGCGCGATGGTCCGTCGCCATTGCGGCATGGCCCCCTTGGGGCAGACGATGAGGACATCCGCTTCCGGCATGCGCGTCAGGGCGCTCCAGACCGATAACGTCTTTCCCAGACCGGTCATGTCGCCGAGGAGGAAGCCTGGTTTCCCCGCCGCCCGTGCCGCCAGGATCGCTCGGGCGGCCTCCACCTGATGCGGTCTCGGGATGAGGACGGGCTGCGGCTCGGACATCGTGACGGCTTTCCCGAACGCGCAAAGCCCTCGACCTTTTGGGTCGAGGGCTTTGGTTTTGTTTGGTTGCGGGGACAGGATTTGAACCTGTGACCTTCAGGTTATGAGCCTGACGAGCTACCGGGCTGCTCCACCCCGCGCCAGGGTGTTTGCCGTTTTGGCAAAGGCGGATCGTTTGGAGGGACTGTTGTGATGTGCTGTGCAGGTCTGGCGGCGACCGACTCTCCCGTGTCTTGAGACACAGTACCATGGGCGCTGGTGCGTTTAACGGCCGAGTTCGAGATGGGATCGGGTTTTGGGCACACCGCTCAAACCACCAGACCGGCGCAGCACATCGGGGTGTTCGGCAAGCGGACCGACAGCCGTAGCTGTCGCGGGGTCTTTTGTTGTTTCGACCGTTTG
>NZ_FOPM01000024.1 GCF_900113485.1 Methylobacterium gossipiicola | reverse complement strand
AGGCCCATGAGCTGCCCCATGCGGTTCCGTTGCTCGATGGGCTGCCCGGCGTGCCCAAGTGGGTCGTGGGCGACCGTGGCTACACCAGCCACGCCTTTCGCGACCACATCTGGACCATGGGCGCACGGCCTGCGATCCCGCCCCAGCGCCATGAGGCGCCCGTCGCCTGCCCGGACTGGATCTACAATAACCGCAACCAGGTCGAGCGCCTCTGGGCCAGGCTCAAGGAGTGGCGGGCCATCGCCACGCGCTACGAAAAGACCGCCGCCAGCTTCACCGGCGTCCTCTGCCTCGCAGCCGCCCTCGATTGGCTCAAGCGATGACACGCCCTAGCATCGGTCCAGGAGCTTCCAGCCGATCCGGAAGCCAGCGGCGAAGATGGCCAACCTCACGGTGATCCACAGGAGTGCTCTGCGGCAGCACCAGACCAGCACGATCAGCATCAGGAGGCTCGTCATCGCCGAAGCTCCACGATCCTGTCGAACGCCGCACTCGCTATCTGAAATCGCCGCGTCGCCTCTGCGCGTTGAGCAGGCGGCGTGCGATCCGGGTGGAGGTGGTGGAGGAGGGCGCGTCGGGCCGCACTGACAACCACGGCGTGGGCCGTGGAGGCCAGTCCTACGGAGCGGTAGACCGCAGCCTCTACCTCTGTGTCCTCTAAGGCCGCGAGACGGTCTTCAAGAACCTTGATCCGTCGATGGGCAAGGGTGAGATCGTCCTTCAGGGCGGCGGTCAGCGTGTTGGCCTCGTGCAGGTCGAGACACAGGCAATCGTGCTCGTGAGCAAGGTTGGGCGCCTCGGTCTGGATTCCGAGGATGCTGTCGAGCAGGCGCAAATTGCGGCGGGTTTTCACCGCAAGCTCCTCCATCATGGGCCGGACCCTCGCGATATGCTCGGGCGAGAAGGCGGAAAAATCGAGGTCGTCGATTTCGATCACCACGGCCGGAGCAGTCCGATCAGGAGGTTGCCTCGGGCGACGACCTTGCCGGAGGCATCCCGCGTCAGCCCTTCGCGGGGATTATACACCCCAACCACACGTCCTCGGGCATCACGGGCCACCGATTTGCCGGTAAGCCTCTGTTGCTCGATCCGTCCAACGACGACCCCCCGTTTATCTCTAAGGACCTCGTGAGAGGGCGCTTCCAAAAGGATGGTGACGGCATCCATCACGCCGCCTGCCCGAGCGCATCCTCAAGTTCCGCCAGAGCTTCCGAATAGGGATCGCCGGTCTCGCGGATGAAATCGTCGAAAACATCGTAGCGAATGACGCCCAGCATGGTCGCCAAGACCGTGCGGTGGCGAAAGTCGGCGGACGGCCCCGGTATCTGCACGCCCAAGGCGAGAAGCCTCTGCAATGTCGTTCTGAGCGCAGCCCCACTCGGGCGCGCGTTTGCCACGCCCGTGATCGACGAAACTGCCCAAACGCCGCTCGTCATTGGGGTTAGGGCGACCGCCACGATAGTCTGGCTCCCGTCCTCCTCCCGATGCGTCACCTCCAGGATGGCGATGAGGCCGAGAACCGCTTCAGGCAACCGGGTGACGGCACAGTTTTGCATCGAAACCCCATGCTGGCGGTACGCCTCAGCCGTAGACAGCACACGAACCCCCTCGACCTGAGGAAGCTTCGGAACGGGGAGGTGGTCGGCCCGGCCGATCACCTTGCGGGCGAACGCATCGAGCGGATTGCCCGAGGCCAGGGACTGCCGCATCGCCGCCACCAAATCCTGATCCGACGTCTGCGTCGCGATCTCGCGCATCAGGCGCAGCAATCCATTGGCGCGTTCGATGTGCTCTACCGTCCCCATTCGGCGGACAACCTCGGGCCAGACCAGGACCGGGTCGAGTTCATTCACGGCGCAGATGAAGCTGGACCGCATCTTACCCGAGTAGCGAAGCGCGTTCGAACGACGGCCATCGCGATCACCCACGAAGATATCGAAAAGCTGACGATAGCTCTCGCAGCGATCGAGCGGATCGAAGCCGGGAACTTCGGAGGCACCTTCCTGGACCCGAGCCAGGGCTCGCAGGAGGCCCGAGGGCACGTCCCGAGGGTGAGCCTCGTAGGTCGCCGCGATCAGGTCCCTGGCGTGCCGGGTCCGGAGCGCGATCCCGATCCCCTCGGCGCCGTTTGCCTGGATGCCAAGACGGTCAAGAAACCTGCGTGGCGCATCGACATCGGCGTCGGCGACCACGATGTACGCCGCTTGCCGGGTCAGCGGTCCAGCGACCGCGAGGTCCGCAAGCAGCCCACGCGCACCATTGCGGTCGAGCCATGCCAGGACGGCGAGGGGCCAGCCAGTGATCGGATGGTTGTTATGCAGGGTTCTATCGATCGCTTTCCCTGCCGCGATCCGAGCTTCGAGCCGGTTTTCCATCACCGCACCTCCCACTGGAGGTACTCACTGATCGGTCCATACGCCACGCTGCGATCCTTGATCCATGATCACTGGCCAACAGAGTCACACAGACTTGAAATCGCGCAAGCAAAACCAGATGGGCAAAACGAGCCGAGGGTTGCCAGGGTCGATGACCCGCATGCTGGGCATGCCCATGTTGGTTGCGCGTAGCCTTTTTGGCTGGATGAGATTCCCCCTTGCCGATGCGAACCAACAACAGTCCGCGAACGCCTCCGCCGCTAGAACCTTGGCAGACATTTTGACCGAGGCGCGACGATGGATATGAGCACTCCGGCAGAAGTTCGCCGCAAGCCGACCCTCACTCAGTCGGAACTCGAACGCCATCTCTGGCAAGCAGCGGACATCCTGCGGGGTCACGTCGATGCAGGGAAGTTCAAGGACTACATCTTCGCCCTGTTGTTCTACCGACGCCTCTGCGACGTGTGGGACGAGGAGTTCGAGGTTCTGCTGGCCGAAACGGGCGACCGCAAGGAGGCGGCTGAACCTGATGAGCACCGTTTCCATGTGCCGCCTCAGCACCATTGGAGGGCTGTTCGGAAGCACGCGACCCAGATCGGCCAGCATCTGAACAACGCCTTCGCGGCCATCGAAGACGCCAACCTGCGTCTACGCGGCGTGTTCGGCGATGTGGACTTCGCCAACCAGGAACGGTTCCCTGACGCCCGACTGGAGCGGTTGCTCGCTCACTTCGAGAAGCACCGTCTGCGTAATAGCGACGTGCCGCCAGACATGCTGGGCGACGCCTACATGTATCTGATCGAGCAGTTCGCCGAGGGCGCGGGCAAGAAGGGAGGTGAATTCTATACGCCACGACAGGTCGTAAAGCTGATTGTCGCGTGCCTCGATCCCGAGCCGGGCATGTCTGTTTACGACCCTACCTGTGGCTCGGGCGGCATGCTGCTGGAAGCGGTCCAGCACCTGAAGGCCCACAGCCAGGACCCGCGCAGCGTTTCGCTCCACGGACAGGAGAAGGAACTGGACACCTGGGCCATCGCCCAGATCAACCTGTTTCTGCATGATATCGACGATGCCTTCATCGCCAAGGGTGACACCATCCTCGACCCCAAGCGCTATGACCCGCGTGCGCAGGAGTTCATCCCCGGCGTCGGGGCCTATGACCGTGTGATGGCAAACCCGCCTTTCTCGGCAAAAGAGTGGGGGCACGAGGTGTGGACTAACGGCGATCCATTCGGACGCGACGTCTATGGTGTGCCGCCAAAGGGCTATGGCGATTTGGCCTTCGTCCAGCACATGATCGCGTCCCTTAAGGACGACGGCATGCTGGGCGTGGTCGTGCCGCATGGCGTGCTGTTCCGAGGCGGCGCTGAAGGTCGAATCCGAGAGTCCATGCTGAAGGCGGACATCATTGAGGCGGTAATCGGGCTGGCACCTAATCTCTTCTATGGAGCAGGTATCCCGGCGGCGATCCTCATTATCTGCAAAGGGAAACCCATCGAGCGCGAAGGCAAAGTTCTCGTCATCAACGGTGATGCCACCTTTACCCCAGGTAAAGCCCAAAACACTCTGACCGAAACAAATGTACAGACCCTATCGGACGCTTTCCACGGCTTTGCCAGCATAGACCGGCTGGCTCGCGTCGTGCCGCTTGAAGAGATCGCAGGCAACAACTTTAATCTGAGCATCAGTCGCTACGTCCAAACCGGCACAGAAGCCGAGGCGATGGATGTCGCCGCCGAAGCCGCCAAGCTTCAAGACCTGATCGCTCAGCGGGACGAGGCCGAGGCCGTGATGTTCGGTCACCTCAGGAGGCTTGGCTATGTCGAATGAGGCGCCAGACGCTTGGGAGTCAACTACGCTCGCCGCATCCTGCGAATTTTTTACTGATGGCGATTGGGTAGAAAGTAAGGACCAAAACCCGGACGGTGAAGTACGTTTGATCCAACTTGCAGACATTGGCGACGGCGCATTTCTGAACAAATCCAACCGTTTTCTGACAACTCAGAAGGCGCGCGACCTAAGATGCTCACTACTACAGCCGGGCGATCTACTAATTGCACGCATGGCCGATCCTATCGCGCGCTGCTGTCTCTTTCCGGGCTTGGATCAACCCGCCGCTACCGTGGTGGATATAGCAATCGCTCGTGCTCGGAAGGGCGTCGATCAGTCTTTTTTAAGCTACGCTATATCGGACCACAGCTTTCGTGAACTAGCCCTCGGCGCGGCGTCTGGCACGACTAGGAGCCGCATCTCACGTTCAAATCTAGGCGCGCTGCCAACCCTACTCCCGCCATTAGATGAGCAACGTCGAATTGCTGAGGTGCTGCGATCAATAGACGAGGCTCGTCGTTTGAGCGATCTCTTAATCACGAATCTGCGCCTTCTTCGCAAGCTCGCACTCCGAGACTTGTTCGCTCCTCAGGAAGGAGACGAGGTGGAAGACACAATTCTTGGGTCCTTACCTTCTGGATGGACTGTGTCTCCGGCAGAGGATGTTTGTGAGGCTGTCATCGATTGCAAGAATCGAACGCCCCCGATCTCAGATACTGGCTTTGCCGTTGTCAGAACGCCCAACGTTCGTAACGGACGTTTCGTGCGAAAAAACTTGGTACGAACAGACGCTAATTCATTTGAGGAATGGACCCGGCGCGGACGTCCCAGAGCAGGTGATGTACTTATCACGCGTGAGGCGCCAATCGGGGAAGTGTGCGCAGTTCCAGACGATGAGCCAGTTTGCTTGGGCCAAAGAATGATGCTCTACCGCCCCAAGTCAGACATAATTGACAGTTCGTTCCTACTCTACGCTCTTCAGAGCGAGCCAGTTCAAAGCTATCTGCGGAACCTCGGAGGCGGCTCAACGGTCGGACACGTTCGCGTAGGGGATATACGCCGACTGCCGATACCTTGTCCCGATTTGGCTACTCAGCACGTTGTGGCGAACACTCTTGCGGAAATTGATGTTGCGCTCGATCACGCTTGCGCGTCGTTAGCGCAAACGGCTGCCCTTAAGACATCCGTTGCCTCGGACCTCCTTTCAGGCCGGGTCAGGGTGCGGGAATGAGTGAGTATCGCCTCGCTGAGCAGCCCGCGCTCGATATTCTGACGGCCATGGGCTACACCGCGCTTCATCCAGAGGCGGCGATGGCGATGCGCCAGGAGGCGAATCGCGTTCTGTTGAAGTCGGTCCTGATCGAGGCTCTTCGGGCTCTGAACGCGGGGCTGGGCATCGAAGACGCCGAGGCGATCTACAACGACCTCTCCACTCTATCGGACAACGAGAAATGGCAGCGGCGCCTACGTGGCGCCTATTCCCGGCGGCTGAAGGGCGGGGCCAAGGATAGGCCGGTCGCGCTGATCGACTTCAAGCATCCCGATCGGAACCGTTACCACGTCGTGCGTCAGGTCAGGGTCGAGGCGCAAAGGTCGCGCATCGCCGATATCGTTGTGTTCGTGAACGGCATCCCGCTGGTCGTGATCGAGGCCAAATGCCCGCTGAAGGCTGCGGATCGTTCTGGTCAGGCGTTTGAGCAGATCAAGCAATATGAACGCGACATCCCGCGCCTGTTCTATCCCAACGCCTTCAGCATCGTCACGGACGGCATGGCGACGCTGTATGGCGCGACTGGTGCCCCGTCGAAGTTCTATGCGCCGTGGCCCGATCCGTGGCCTCGCTCCCGCGATAGGTTCGGCGACGACCTGACCAAAGACCTCTGGTGCCTGCTGGAGCCGTCGCGGCTGCTGGACCTGTTGGCACATTTCATTGTCTTCGAGACCGATCCCGACAGCGGGCGGCGGATTAAGAAGGTCTGCCGCTATCAGCAGTTCCGGGCCGTCAACAAGGCGGTGGACCGGGTCGCCGAGGGGACCAAGAAGAAGGGCCTGATCTGGCACACGCAAGGCTCCGGCAAGAGCCTGACGATGGTTTTCCTCGCCCTGAAGCTGAAGACTCATCTGACGCTGGACGCTCCAACGCTTCAGAATCCCAACATCCTCGTCCTTACCGATCGCATCGACTTAGACGAACAAATTTCCAAGACCTTCGTTGCCTGCGGCCTGCCCAATCCTAAGCAAGCCGCAACGGTCGCTGAACTCCGCGCGGAAGTAGCGCGAGCCGGTTCGGGCCGAATTCTGCTCTCGACTATTTTCAGATTTCAAGGCTCGAAGAAGCCCATCCCGAACTCGGGGAATTGGATTGTGCTAGTGGACGAATGCCACCGCACGCAGGATAAAGACCTCGGCGGCTTCCTTCGGGCGACACTGCCCGCTGCGCGCTACTTTGGTTTCACTGGAACACCGATCAAGAAGAGCGATAAAGATACCTACGCCCGCTTTAGCGAGCCGGGGGAGACCTACCTCGACAAGTACGGGATTGATGATGCGGTGCGCGATGGCGCTACCGTGCCGATCCTCTACGAAGGCCGGAAAACCGAATGGTCGATCAACGAAGCCGAGATCGACATCCTGTTCGACCGCTGGTTTGTCGATCTGTCCGATGAAAAGCGCGAGAAGCTAAAGCAGAAAGGCGTCAGTCTCGCATTGATCGCCAAACACCCTGAGCGCATCCGGCTGATTGCCCGCGATATCTGGGAGCACTTCAAACAGACCTGCCGCCCGGATGGCTTCAAGGCTCAGATCGTTGCCATCGACCGCGAGTCTATCGTTCTCTATCGCGCGGCATTAGCCGATGTGATCGCTGCTGATCTGACCAAGAACGGCATTGCCGAGGTAGACGCGATGGCGAAGGCCGAGCGCTTGATTGCCTGCGTTTTCTCCAAGGCTCAGACGGATAGCTATCCTTCCGAAGACCCGGCAGTGGAAAGCGTGCGTCAGCAGTTGAACGCCCACTTCCTCGACGACCAAGAAGAGAAGGACGTCAAGAAAGCCTTCAAGGGTAACATCGATGAACCGAGCTTCCTAATTGTCTGCGACAAGCTGCTCACCGGCTTCGACGCGCCGAATGAGCATGTCATGTATTTGGACAAACCGCTGCGTGAGCATGGCTTGCTCCAGGCTATAGCTCGTACCAACCGCACTTGCTCGATCAAGCAGTCAGACGGCACGAACGTCGATAAACCGCACGGCCGGATCGTGGACTACATCGGCGTCACTCAGCACCTGGATGACGCCCTGTCATCCTATCGTGCCGAAGACGTCCAGAATGCACTTCGCGACCTCGACCTGCTGCGCCGCGACCTGCGCGAGACCCATGCCCGCTTCACGCGCCAGCGTCGGTTGATGGGTCTCGGCGGCATGGACGAGAAGGGCGCTGCCTACGCTGTGGAGAAATTGGTGTCTGATGGCCGGGAGGACGACTGGTTTGAGCTTCAGCGGCTGGGTCGTCACTTCGTGCGAACCTATAGCGACCTGTCCCCCGATCCAGCGATACTCGACTTCACCGTGGACATGAAATGGACCGCCACGTTCCTTCGGCTAGCCCAGCAGGCAATCACCAAGGACGAAAGCCTTGATCACCTGACCTACTCCGGCAAGATCAGGGACATGCTGGAGGTCCACGTTCGCGCAACCGGCCTGACCACGACCGTCCGCCTTCGCAACATCACCGACCCGGACTTCAAGGACGACTTCCAAACCGAGGGGAAGTCGGAGGAGGAGCTTCACGAGGCGTTCGTTCGAAAAGCCGCCGAATTGAAGCGTGTGACCCGCGAAGCGGTTGATAAGAACCCAGCCCAGTACGGTCGTTTCTCCGAGCGGGTCCTAGAAATTATCCGCCGCTTCGAGCAGGGCCAGATCGCCGCCGCCGAGGGGCTGAAGGACCTGGAGGACCTAACCGGCGGCATCGAGGCGGAGGCGGGCGCCCACGACAAACTAGGCATGGACGAGCGTGCCTTCGCGATCCTTCGGATCATGGAGCCGCACGTGTCGGATGCGGACCACACAGTCCTTCAAGGTGTCGCCATTGAGGTGGGCTGTCTCTACGCCAGGGCGCAGGCCAACCAGCCGTCGTGGTTCTTTATGGACGGCTACAAGAAAGAGCTTCGACGGGAGGTCCGCAAGTTGCTGCGCCCGCTCGACCTCGACGACGCCAACGTCGTCCGCGACGAGATCGAAGACTACGCCGTTCACGCCTACGCCGAGGCGCATTGATGGGCGTCGTTCGCATCGGCCAGACCGAGGTCGTCTACGAGCTTCGGCGGTCTGCCGCCGCGTCCGAACGACGGATTACGGTCACGCCGGGCCTTGTGGAGGTACTGGCTCTCACGACGGACGACGACGCCAAAATCGATAACTTTCTGAATCGCAAACGGCAGTGGCTGTTCAATGCACTGCGCGAGCTTGAGACCGCGACCGCCAAGCGCGCCGTCGTGCCCCGGTTCATGACGGGCTCTAAAATTCCCTATCGCGGCCGGATGGCTCGGCTCACCGTGCGCCGCCATGATGGGCCGCACATCGACATCAGCTACCAGAACGGCTTCCTCGTGGACCTACCGTCATGGGTACGCGAGAAGGATCAGGACGGCGTTGTTGCAGCCGAGATCAAGCTTTGGCTGAAGCGGCGGGTCCGACGCGACGTCATAGCGTTTGCCCGCACCTACCAGCGTCGCTTCGCCTTGAAGCCCCGCACGATCCGCGTCGCCGACATGAAGACCGGCTGGGGCGCCTGTGGCCCGACCGGTTCGATCCTGATCAACTGGAGGCTCGTGTTCGCCCCAAAGGCGGTGATGGAATACGTCGTCGCCCACGAATTAGCTCACCTTTCTATCCGATCGCACGGGGCGGAATTCTGGGCACTTATGGCGACGTTGATGCCAGATTACGCGCGATCCAAAAACTGGCTTGATCGTAATCAGAGCAGCTTGGATGCTGAGGTTTTCACCTCAAAGCAGCCTGTAGATAAGGCAACGTGAAGCGCCCGCATTTTTGCCGGATCAAGAGACCAACACGATGGCAATCCGGGACGTCCAGACTTTGATGCTGCCGGTTTTGCGAGAGGCCGCAGCGGACGAGGTAAGAATCGGGGATGTTGTCGAGCGTCTCACAAACAACTTCCACCTCACCTCCGAGGAGCGCTCGCACCTCCTGCCATCCGGACGCCAGACCACCTTCGCCAATCGCGTCCATTGGGCCAAGAGCTATCTGGGGAAGGCTGGAATCGTCGAACTCACTCGTAGGGCACACTTCCGGATCACCGCACGTGGGCGCGAGGTCCTGGCTCAGCCGCCCGATCGCATCGACATCAAGTACCTGACGCGGTTCCCAGAGTTTTAGGCGTTCCGCTCTGTGCAGGACGGCCCCGATGAGCAGGTTGAGGGCACGGCTGGGTCGAATGGCACGACGGCCGACTTCACGAAGCAGCACGGGGTGTCTGCCTATCCACACCAAAGCTCGTCCAAAGCCGCGTTCAATCGCGCGCACGCGATTAGGGCATTTACGCGGAGAATGGGCGCGCGCTACCTCATCTAAGATTGCGTCTGCTTAGGTTTGTGTCATGCCTTGTAATGCCAGTAATCACTCTTTTGGCTGTGATTGCGGCTGGGGAGGAAAGTGGCACGGAAACACTGCATGGGGTTCAACCAAAAATAATAGAACTTACGTTGCCTCTGCTCCATCGAAAAACGAGTATGTTTTCTCTCCCGAGGTGTCTACGTCCTTCATGACACCAAATGCAAACTGTCCTGTTTGCGGTGTCAAAGTGTATTTTTACTCGAATTCGTTTGGCAGCCGTGTCTTCTTCGATGATATTGGCCCGCCATGGCCCAAACATCGTTGCACGGATCGAGCAAAAACGACATCCACGTTCTATAATCAACTGCGCATGGATGAGTTTCGAACGAAGTACGAAGCTAAGGCGAAGCCAAAGCTACCTGATGAAAAAGGTGGCTGGAAGATTTTTCGAATTCTGAGAACGAAGTCGTTCCGCCATGAGATTGAACACCTGCGAACTGGTAGAAAGTTCGAAACGAGCCTTATCAAAGACAAGCTTCCTTTACCGGGTGTGCTTGTTTGGATAAAGCTCACGGACAGTTCTGCTGTCAAATTTTCCTACTTCGACATGGAAAAGGTGGCGCCCGTTACATTGAGCGTTCCCACATTCGACGCCAGGAAATTTGCGACCATTACTGAATGGACTCCATTCAAGAAATGGTTCGATCTATTATAGACGATGATCTGGCATCGCGTTGTATGGTGAATTGAACCAAATTTGACGATCCAGAAGCTGGATGAAGAGTGCTTCGACCGGTAATGGCCTTTGCCATTGGTCTTCAACCTTCACGAAATAGCGTGGGAAATCCTTCGTACTCGGCGCTATGATCGTCCTCGTGGTTCGCCATTCCTGGCCTCGTCAAGTAGCCCTTCGGCTTAACGTAGCTGGATATGGTGCGTTCGGGGCGCTCGTGCCACGAGAGATTGAACGCACTAAGTGTCGGGAAGTAGCACATCGTCGAATAGGGTAGATGGTCGTGAATCCACCATGCCATTCGCGTCCAGTCACCTTCGCCCGTGTAGCAATCGGCAAACCAGGGCACGACAACGCAAGCAGTTGCCCCCATGCATCCGTTCTTGTCGAGTGCGTCCCAGATGTGACTAGCGGCATTCGCAGCGTTTGAAGCACAGTTGTAGCCATGCTGATTGCCGTACTCATTCACCTCTGGCGAACGGTAGGCCGAACGTATTCCGATCCGTCCGAACGTCGCCTGAAGCGGCTCGAGGATTTGTTCACAGAGTTGCTTGCCGGATTTGACAGCAAGGTCTGGATCGTCAGGAATATTTGGGATGCCGTGAAGGTTCGCGATCTCTGAGTAGAGAAAATCACGCATGAAGAAGTTTTTCGATAGCCGGACCCGACCGAGGGTTTCTAGGCTACTGACCGAACCGGGTTTGCGCATATTCCACATCGCATTAAGAGTGATGTTGGCGTACAAACCTAAACGTTAACTCTTCCCTCCCCAAGCAACGATCTCCTTCGCATTTTCTCAACGCGTTGAGATTTTGGTGATGATACGCTTGCAGGCAGTCGGTGATGTTGCGGGCGTGAATACATGCCATCGACGTTCCGGCTAGGGACGTAGCGGGTGGGCCTGTTCAGAGTTTCGACACGCAGGACTAAAACCCAGCGCCGCGAGCCGCGTCCATGGCGAGAAGACGCTTCCGCCCCTGCTTTGTAGCTGGATCACCGGCCATCCAAACTTTATGATGGGAGACATTGATCCCAGAGGGGTGACTGGCATGGACCCAAGTTACCTCGCCTGTTCGATAGGCGACGGTGTTGATGGACCCGAAGCTCATCCCATGCAGGCGTCGAACCGTTTCTCGACAGCCCTGAATGTAGTTGTCGCCCGTCCCGAGCATGACCACTAGCTTCACGCTACGCGGCAGATGATTGAGGTAGGTCTCGGCGCAGCGCTTCACAATTGGCGCCGCGCCCGCCTCCGTGAACGCTTTGGCCATGATCGGCCCGGTGCAGGCGTGCTTCCCAGCCTTGGCGTCGAACCGGGAAAGGCTGCATCGTACCAGCGAGCCGAACGCGATGGTCCGCTCTTCCGCGACCATCCGGGTATCGACCTGCTGATCCTCTTCGAGAACACCAAGCACCTGAAGGACCTCCGAGAGGCGCGGACGCATTCGCTTGAACGGAATGGCCTCGAAGGGACCGCTTTGGACGGCCTGTGCCTGGGTGAACCCCTTGGAAAATCCCAGGACCAGGACTTCGGGCGAGGCCGCGCCCCAGGCGCCGGGATCGTTGACGGCGCGCCAGGGGCCGAAGTCTTGTTCTGGCGCGGCGTTGGTGAAGCACTTCCGGCAGGCGATGGGGCCGTGAGCCGGGAATGGGGCGTGCGGAAGCGTGGACTGAGTGTCCATTGGTTTTGATGCCTCGATTTTTTGGAAGATGAACGGAGGGAGGACCGAACCGGCGTTGCCGGTGTCAGGGCCGGTGGAACCGACCGGTGCGATGCGCGGTGGTGATGAGATGACCGCTGTCGCCAATCACGGCGTAGACGTCGAGCCAGCGGTCGATCACGCGGAGACTCCTCGGGCCGCCCAGATGACGCGCGAGGCGTTTCCTGGCCTGCTTGTCGAAGGTCAGACGCTCGGCCTGACCGCAGCGCGCGACCGATCCGAATTGCTCCAGAAGCTCGACCACGTAGAGCGGGATCGCCCGCTGCTGGAGGCGGGCCTCGGCGTGCAGGGTCAAGGTGCTCGCGATCATGCGGACGCGCTCCCGGCGTAGGGGGACTTGAGGAGCGCAAGCTCGCGAAGCTCCCGGCGCTGCCATGTCGTTCCGGTCACGAGCCCCCAGCCGCCCGCCGCGTTGAGCCGCCGCCAGCGCGGCGTCTTCATCCGGGCGAGTTGGTCGAGCGCCTCGCGATAGTCGCTGACGTGAATTTCGGCCCCCTTGGCGCCGATCGTGTAGCCGCGCGACGTCCGGCAGGTTGCGGGATCGAAGCACGAGCCATCCTTGGCCACGGGCACGAAGACCACCTCGTCGAGGGGCTCCTCGGACGCCGATGACGTATCGGGGAGGTCTCCCGCCGCATTCCAGAGCGAGCTTTTGAACTTCGGACGCTGACCCAGCCAGTGAAGGGCCGCCGAGCGTGCGATCTCGTCCTTGGCATCGAGCTTGAGGTCGCCGGACCCTCCCTTGGGGGCGAGGAGGTTCTTCATGCTCTTGACGCTAACCTCCGCCAGGGCCGCGAGTTGTTCCAGGGTCACGTCATGGCCCGTATCAAGGCGAATGCGCGCTTCCGCCGCCGCGACCGTCCGCTCGATCTCCGCGAGGTTCGCCCATCCGGGCGGCGCCGCGTCGAGGAGCGCGCGCAGCTTCGCGATTGTCCGCTCGATGGAGGCGGCGAGGCTGTCGCTCTCTTGCACTTCAAGAAAGTTCAGGTCCGGCCGCAGGCCCCAGAAGGCGAATGCGTGAAGCTCGATCACCACCTGTAGGGTGACGCTGTCCCAATGCCGCTCGACCCCATCGCGCCAGAGATCACGCCAGGAGGCGCTCGGATCGGCGTCGATGTCCTCCGAGCCAACGATCTCGGCATAGAGCGCCTTCATCGCGGCATCGGCGGCGGTGGGCGACCAGACGAGCTTCTCCAACCATTCGCCCGTCGCGACGATGAGATCGTTCATTTCTCGGGGCTCACCGCCCTCGTACCCTGCGCCGTATTCCTCTTGGCGTGCCTTGTAATCCGCGTCCATTTCAATCCCCGTGACAAAAGGCGTCCCAGCGCCATGACCATTAACTCGCACAGCGCTGCGTTTGAGTCAACATCGATGATGAAAGGATGAAATTTGTCCCGTTTTTTGGCGAAGCGAAAGCGGATCGGGGGGTAGAGGGGGAATGAGACGCGACACCTTCATTCACACACCCATCGGACTTAGGGGTGAGTGATGCGTTGGAGAGGACGTTTGACCCAGAAGCAGGCGAACGAGCGGGGGTCGTTGGTGACAGTCAGTGATCCATCAGTCTCGTCGGCCAACGGTCGCCACTATCACGCCGAACCTTCATCGACGGTGGTGTCCTTGTCGCCGCGCAGCGGTGACGAGGCGTCCATCATCGGAGATGACCGCGTAGACCTTGAGTCAGGGCTCGACCATGCGCAGGCTCCGGGGGCCACCGAGATACTGAGTCAAACGCCTTCAAGCTGCCTTGTCGAAGATCAGGCAGGACCTTCTCGTGACGTTCCGGCTCGCCCTTCGCCTCGACCATCCCGCGTGAAGTTCTCCGATCCAAACCCACCATTCGTTTGCGCCTTCTCCAGTCCGTGCTTCGCTGATTCTGATCGACGATCAGGATGAGGGTTGCGGGTGGCAGGGGTATCGGCGACCGCCACTCGCCCTGTCCCAAAAACCCTTCCGTCATTCGCCCCGATTTCCCTTCGAGCGGTCGCCCAAATCCGGCTGATCCAGAACCATCTGTTTGTGGGACAGGATTGGCTTGACGGTTCTTCGGGACGTGAGAGCCTGAGGGCATGCAGATCACTCTTGAACTCCGGCAGGCGATGTCGCTGGCCCATGGACGCTATGACGGCGACAGTGACGTGCTGACCGTGAGTCGGTCGGCAGTCGAGAACACAGCTTCTGAGGCATGGTGGCGGTCGGATCGCGGGGGTAGAGGCGACCGAGGATGGCGCGGACGGCGCGATGCTGCTGCCCTGGCGACCTACCGCGATCTCGCACAGCATGCTGTTGAGCCGCTCCCACACGACGAGTTCCCGGTCGAGTTCGCCTTCCGAGATGGCTGGGGTAGGCCGGACAAGGACATCATCAAGCAGGGCTTGCGGCACGCCTATCTCGCTCCTGTGTTGGAAGACGATCGCCTTGTGCGGTTCCGGATCACCGCGACAGGTCTTGTCCTCCTGACCACCCTCGGTTTGGACGACCGTCCATGATGCGCGTGGCGATCTACGCCCGGACATCGACCGAGAAGAACCAGACGGTCGAGAACCAACTGCGGCAGTTGAACGAAGTGGGGCTGCGGCTCGGGTGGACCATCGTGGCGGTTCACACCGACGAGGGCGTTTCAGGCACCAAGGGGCGCGACCGACGTCCTGGCTTTGACGCGGTGCTGCGAGGGATCGCACGTCGAGAGTTCGATCTCGTTGCGGTCTGGTCGATCTGCCGCCTTGGGCGCTCGCTCCAGGACCTCGTCGGCTTTCTGGCGGAGGTGCAAGCTCGGGGCGTTGGCATCTACTGCCACACGCAGGCGCTCGACTCGACGACCCCTTCGGGCAGAGCGCTGTTCGGTATGATCGCAGTGTTCTCGGAGTTTGAGAGAGCTATGATCCGCGACAGGGTCCTGGCTGGGCTTGAGCGCACGAAGGCTAAGGGCACTCGCCTGGGCCGCCCGCCGATGGATGCTGCCAAGGTCGAGGCGATCCGCGCACTGCTGATCGCAGGCACTGGCGTTCGGGAGACGGCCCGCCGGACGGGCGCAGGGACGGCCACCGTGCAGCGGATCAGGACCGCCATGCTGGCCGCGCAGGGACAAGGCGAGATCGTCGAGGCAGCCTGACGTCGGGTCTGGCGTCGATCGTGCTGCGATCGTTCCTACTAGCGCCCCTCCCGACCAGCACGCTCATATCGAACGTCCGGCGCCGGACGTTTTTCTTCTCCAGCGCCTTCGGCATCATCAACTTGAACGCTTGCCGTTCGCTGGCACACCGACTGGCGGCGACACTCAAAACCGATAGCGTTCGCCACGTGGTGATAAGGAGCCGGGCCGCTCCAGACCTGTTGCCCGGAACGACCCTGTTGCCTGTCCGTCGAGGCTGGCAGGCTAGCCAGTTCAGGAGCGGCTGTATGCCTTTGGTGGGAGCAGCGCGCAGGCGAATGCATGATTTTTTTTACGGATCGCCATGTGGATATCATTGACGCGCTTGGCGAAGCGGTCGCGATGAAGCTTGTTCTTGAACGCGAACTCAAGGTCTTTGCAATCGGTCTTGAATGTCCAGCGATTATCCTGACCCTTCGTGATAATATCTGCCACATCCATCCACACGCGAGCAAAATAGATATGCTCTTCCAGAGACTGCTTATCATTGGAATGAACAATGTAAGTGTAATTATTTGCCATGTAAAATTATAGTCCTACAAATCAAAATCGGCCACAGCGGCTGATATGATCAACATAAATCCCGTCTGATGAGACCTCACTATTTTTTTGCTAGATTTTTAGCAAAAGATTTATTGACAGCTTGCTGTGCCGTTTCCGCAGTTTGAACGAGCTTTGACGCCGCGATGCAGTGCTGCCGAGCCTGACCGGCGATCGGCACCCAGCCTTGGCCCCACCATTCGCTTGCGGGATTCCGGGATCGTGCTGGGGTCCGTCCTCGACGATGATCTCGGTGAGGGTGGAATGGCGACGGTCTACCGACGTGGTGATGTCTGGTGGGTGCGCTTCCGCATGGGCGGCGCTCACATCCGGCGGTCGGCCAAAACCTCGAAGAAGAGCGAGGCCCAAGCCCTCCTGGCGAAGTTGATGGAGGAGCACGCCCAGGCCGCTCGTGGCGAGGTGTTGCCCCGGCACCTACTGACTGAGGCCATAGAGCGTTTCTTTGAGGAAGTTCGGCTCAAAACAGGGACGATCGAGACGTACCGCTATAACGCCAGGACCCTGACTCGCATTCTTGGCCCGTTGCACCTCGACGAGATCGACCGGCGGGTGATCGCCGAGTTCGTGACGATCCGCAAACGTACAGAGGTTGCCGACGCGACCATCCGCAGGGACCTCGCATTTTTGGGGTCGGTGTTCACGATGGCTGAACGCTGGGGATGGGTGGTCACATCACCGGTCACGAAGGCGGTCAAGAAAGCCCTGAAGGAAAGCCGCCCGCGTACTCGCTATCTGACGCGTGACGAGTTCGTCCGCCTGCACGATGCCGCGTCCGCCAGCCTGAAGCCGATCCTAGTGCTAGCCGTCGAGACTGGCTTGCGTAAGGAGGAACTGCTCAGCCTCACGATGACGAGTATCGACTTGCGACGCCGCGAACTGCATCTGGAGGTGACCAAGTCGGGCCGTCCGAGACTGGTGCCTCTATCGCGGGCGGCGCTCGTCGTGATTCGAGAGATGCTGGAGCAACGTTCACGCCCACGGTCGCCGTACCTCTTGTGCAGATCGGACGGCCGTCGTGTCGGCGATCCACGCAAGGCATTCGAGGGCGCCTGTGAACGCGCGAAGATCAAAGACTTCAGATGGCATGATCTGCGGCACACCTTCGCCTCCTGGTGGGTGCAGGACGGCGGCGACCTCTACCGGTTGAGTCGCATTCTTGGCCACGCAACACTGCAAATGACAGCCCGCTACGGTCACCTCCGAACTGACGACCTCCACGAAGAGATCGAACGCGTGGCACAAAAACGGACACGAGATCGCCAGACTGCCGCTACCGAGCCGGTAGGCGACAGCGATGAACCGTACCGATATGGCTAAGAAAGATCATCGAGAGCAGGGGCTTAGCCTGGATCGGCAGTTTGGTGCGGACGGCGGGACTCGAACCCGCACAGCCAAAGGCCGCAAGATTTTAAGTCTCGTGCGTCTACCGATTTCGCCACGTCCGCATTCCGGGATCTGCGGTAGCGGGCGCGGGCTCTGAGATCAAGGCATCCAGCCATAGAGCCAGCGATAGCGGCGGGTCATGCCGGCGGGGCCGAGGCGGCGCATCACGACGTCGCGGACGCCGCCGACGAGGGGGCCGGCGTGGTAGCTGCGGCCGTTGGCGCGGGCGGCGGCGCGGACCTTTCGGACGCGGCTTCGACGGGCTTCGGCGTAGGCCGCGAGTGCCGCCGGTACGGGGGCGGTGCCCAGGACCTGCGCGAGAACCGCCGCGTCCTCGATGGCGAGCGCCGCGCCCTGGGCCAGGAAGGGCAGGATCGGATGGCCGGCGTCGCCCAGGAGGGCGAGGCGGCCACGGGCCAGGGGATCGGCGGCGGGGCGGTCGACGAGGGACCAGACCAGCCAGGAATCGGGCTGGCTCAGGACCGCAGCCAAGGGAGGCGCCGCATCGGGGAAGCGCGCGCGCAGGACCGCCGTCTCACCGAGCTGGCCCCAGTCGTCGGTGCCGGCCCGCTCCGGCACCACGGCGACGACGTTGAGGTGGCTACCCCCCCGGATCGGATAATGCACCACATGGCGGTCGCGGCCGAGCCACAGGCCCGTGACGTCGAAATCGAATTCCGGTGGCAGCGCCTCGCGCGGCACCAGAGCCCGCCACGCCGCCGCCTTCCAGGGGCGCAGGGGCGCGGTGTCGAGGTGGCCGCGCAGGCGCGAGCGTACACCGTCGGCGCCCACAGCGAGGTCGGCCGCGAAGGTCTCGGAGCGGGCGCCGTCGTGGCTCTCCAAGGTGAGGTCGACGCCCTCGGTCGTCTCGGCGAGGCCGACGACGTCACGACCCATGAGGAGGCGGATACCGGTCCGGCTCCGCACGGCGTCGAGGAGCAGGGTCTGCAGGTCGGCCCGGTGGATCACGTAATAGGGCGCGCCGAACGCTTCGCGATGGGTCGCCCCAAGGGGAACCGTCCCGAGCGTCCGTCCGGTGCCGAGGGCGCGCACGGTCACGCCCGGCGGTTCGCTCGCGGCCCGGCGTAGGGCGGCGCCGAGGCCGAGGCCGATGAGGACCCGGCTGGCGTTCGGGGAGAGCTGCAGCCCCGCCCCGACCTCGCTGAACCCGGTGCGGCGCTCGATGAGGGTGACGGTGTGCCCGGCGGCATCCAGGGCCAACGCCGCCGCGAGGCCGCCGATTCCGGCACCCACGATGGCGACGTGGTGGACCATCGGGGAAGGCTGCGCGGGGGCCAAGCGGAGGCTCAGGCGGCCGCTGGGGTCCGGTCGTCCCAGATGCAGGCCGCCGGATCGGCGGTCCCGGCCTTCAGGCTCGGCCGGTAGCGGTAGAGCGTCGAGCAATATTGGCAGATGATTTCGTCGTCCGAACCCATGTCGAGGAACACATGCGGATGATCGAAGGGCGGCCGGGCGCCGATGCACATGAATTCCCGCGATCCGACATGGATCACCGCCACGCCCGCATCGTTATGGAAGTGCGGCACCGCCTTGTCAGCCATCGTCCCGTCCTGCCTGCCGGCCCGTCGCAACCCGCGCGGGCGTTCATCGAAGTGCTGTCTAACCCCTCCCCGCCCCGGCGCCTAGGGGTGAACCAGGTCCGGCCGGCCTCCGCGCAGGGTTGGCCTCCCGCGCGTGGGGTCGTACAGAGGGCCTTTCCCGGCCAGCCACGAAACGCCCGCCCATGACCCAGAACGATCAGGCCGTCTCCGACAGCGGGCGCCGCTCGCCCGAGCCGCCCATCCACGGGCCGGAGGGCTTCGAGGGCATGCGCAAGGCCGGACGCCTCACGGCCGAGGCCCTCGACGTGCTGATGGAAGCGACCGCCCCGGGCGTGACCACCGAGTACCTCGACAACCTCGCTTACACCTTCGCCATGGACCACGGCGCGTACCCGGCCTCGCTGCTGTATCGCGGCTATCCGAAATCGATCTGCACCTCCATCAATCACGTTGTCTGCCACGGCATCCCCAACGACAAGCCCCTGCGCGAGGGCGATATCGTCAACCTCGACATCTGCCTCATCGTCGATGGCTGGCACGGCGATTCGAGCCGCATGGCCTATGTCGGCGAGGTGCCGCGCAAGGCCCAGCGCCTGTGCGAGATCACTCACGAATGCCTCATGCGTGGCATCGCGGCGATCAAGCCCGGCGGCTCGACCACGGATATCGGCCGGGCGATCCAGGCCTACGCCGAAGCCGAGCGCTGCTCCGTGGTGCGCGATTTCTGCGGCCACGGCCTCGGGCGGACCTATCACGACGCCCCCACCATCCTGCACTACGCCGAGCCGAGCTACGACGTTGTGTTCAAGCCCGGCCAGTTCTTCACCGTGGAGCCGATGATCAACCTCGGCCGCCCCGCCGTGAAGGTGTTGTCCGACGGCTGGACGGCGGTGACGCGGGACCGGTCGCTCTCGGCTCAGTTCGAGCACACCGTGGGGGTGACGGAGACGGGGGTGGAAATCTTCACGTTCTCACCCAAGGGCTTGCATCAGCCGGTCAATCCGGCCGCCTGAGACCGCCGCCATGGGCGCCCGCCGACCTCCCGACCCTTCCCTGTTGGCCGGCGAGGCACCTGGGCCGACGGAGACCGAGCCGCATTATCTCGGCCATCGCGACCGCCTGCGGGCGCGCTTCGCGCAAGGCGGCGCCGACGCCCTGCCGGATTACGAACTCCTCGAGCTTGCCTTGTTTCGCGCCATTCCCCGGCGCGACGTGAAGCCTCTCGCGAAGGCACTGATCCGCCGATTCGGAAGTTTCGCCGAGGTGATCTCGGCCGAACCGGCGCGACTTGCTGAAATCGAAGGCATCGGTGCCGCCGTCATCGCCGATTTGAAGCTCATGGAAGCGGCAGGTCAGCGCCTCGCCCGGGGCGCCATCGCCGACCGGCCGCTACTGTCCTCCTGGAGCGCGGTGCTCGACTATTGCCGCGCCACCATGGCGTTTGCTGCCCGCGAGCAGTTCCGGGTGCTGTTCCTCGACCGGCGCAACCACCTCATCGCCGACGAGATCCAGGGGCGCGGCACCGTCGATCACACCCCGGTCTATCCGCGCGAGGTGGCGCGCCGGGCCCTCGAATTGTCGGCCACGGCCATCATCCTGGCCCACAACCATCCCTCCGGCGACCCGACGCCCTCGGCGGCCGATATCCGCATGACCCGCGAGATCGTCGGCGTTCTCGATCCCCTCGGCGTCGTCGTCCACGACCACGTGATCCTCGGGCGCGAGGGCCATGCGAGTCTCAAGGGCCTGAAGCTGATCTGACCGCCCTTCGCGCCGTTCAGTGGGACTTAACGTTCGGGCGCACAACCGCACACGAAGACGTTGCCCGCGCGAGCCGCGCGTTTTCGGAGAGATCCGATGTCCCCTCGCGCCGGGCGTGTTAGCGTGGGTCCAAGGGGTCCGATCGAGATCCCGCACGGCCGGTCGCCCGCCCCTGGCGCGCCTCTTGCCTGAAGCCTGGCGTTTAAGGGAGGCGCGGATGGCGCTCGCTGCGTTCGACGAGATGACGGGTTTGCCCCAGGGGGCGCTCGACGATGCCTCCGTGCGCGAGGCCTATGGCAGCCTGAAAACCTGGCTCGACACCACGCCGCCGGAGCATTTCAACACCCGCCGCAGCCAGGCGGAGATGCTGTTCCGCCGCATCGGCATCACCTTCGCGGTCTACGGCGCCAACGAATCCACCGAGCGGCTGATTCCCTTCGACATCATCCCCCGCGTCATCACCAAGCCCGAATGGGGCTTCCTCGAGCGGGGCCTGAAGCAGCGCGTCACCGCCATCAACGCCTTTCTGAAGGACATCTACGGGGCGCAGGACTGCATCAAGGCCGGCATCATCCCGGCCGATCTCGTCTATCGCAACCCGCATTACAGGATGGAGATGCGCGCCTTCCGGGTGCCGCACGACCTCTACGTCCACATCGCCGGTATCGACATCGTCCGTACCGGCGAGAACGATTTCTTCGTGCTGGAGGACAATGCCCGCACCCCGTCGGGCGTCTCCTATATGCTTGAGAACCGCGAGGTGATGCTGCGGCTGTTCCCCGAACTGTTTTCGCGGCACCGCGTGGCGCCGGTGGAGAACTATCCCGACGCGCTCCTGGCGACCCTGCGGTCGCTCGCCCCCTCGACGGCGACCCGCGACCCCACCGTCGCCCTGCTGACGCCCGGTCGCTACAACTCGGCGTTCTACGAACACTCGTTCTTGGCGGACAAGCTCGGCGTCGATCTCGTGGAGGCCTCCGACCTCTTCACCAAGGACGACGTGGTCTACATGCGCACCACGGAGGGGCCGCGCCGGGTCGACGTTCTGTATCGCCGCCTCGACGACGACTTCCTCGATCCCCTTGTGTTCCGCCCCGATTCGGTGCTCGGCGTGCCCGGCCTCATGAACGCCTACGAGCGCGGCACCGTGACCCTCGCCAACGCGGTGGGCACCGGCATCGCCGACGACAAGGCGGTCTACAGCTACATGCCGGAAATCGTGCGGTTCTTCACCGGCGAGGAGCCGATCCTGCACAACGTGCCGACCTATCGCTGCCGCGAGAAGGAGGCGTTCGCCTACGTCATGGACAACCTCGCCGATCTCGTGGTGAAGGAGGTCAACGGCTCGGGCGGCTACGGCATGTTGGTGGGGCCGCACGCGACGAAGCGCGAGATCGAGGAGTTCGGACGCAAGCTGCGCCACGCGCCCGACGGCTTCATCGCCCAGCCGACCCTGGCCCTCTCCACCTGCCCGACCTTCGTCGCCTCCGGCGTCGCACCCCGGCACGTGGACCTGCGCCCCTTCGTGTTGTGCGGCTCCGACGAGATCCGCATCGTGCCGGGCGGCCTCACCCGCGTCGCCCTGAAGGAGGGTTCGCTCGTGGTCAATTCGAGCCAGGGCGGCGGCACCAAGGACACCTGGGTCCTCGACGCCTGACAGCGCGACCGTTTCGATAGCGGGCCGGTCCGGGTCCGCTTTCCAACCCGTTTCCCCCTTCGCATAGTCCCTCCCCTCAGCCCAACGGCCCCGTCGCGTCGCGCGGGTGTCCGGCGTCTCAACGGAAGCCCATGCTGTCCCGGACCGCAGACAACCTCTACTGGCTCTCCCGCTACGTCGAACGGGCCGAGTTCGTCGCTCGCATCCTCGATGCGGCGCATCGGCTCGCGGCCCTGCCGTCGAGCTACGGCGGCGGTGAGACCAACGAATGGGCCTCGGCGCTCGCTTCCGCCGGGGACCCGGAGGTGTTCAAGCCCCTGTACAACGGGGTGACGGAAGCGACCGTCTGCGATTTCCTTGCCTTCAGCCGGCACAACCCCTCTTCGATCCGCTCGTGCATCGAGACCGCCCGCGAGAATGCCCGCAGCGTTCGCACGGCCCTGACTACGGAGATGTGGGACGCCATCAACGGCGCGTGGCTGGAACTGCGCAACTACGAGGGGCGCGATCTCAACCGAGACGAGTTCTCGCGTTTCCTCGAATGGGTGAAGGGCGTCTCCCTGGCCTTCGACGGCTCGGCCTACCGGACGATGCTGCGTAACGACGCCTACTGGTTCACCCGGCTGGGCACGGCCATTGAGCGGGCCGACAACACCGCCCGCATCCTCGACGTGAAGTACCGCATCCTCCTGCCCGCCAACGAGCGCGTGGGGGGCAGCCTCGATTACTTCCAGTGGACCACGATCCTGCGCGAGGTCTCGGCCTTCAACGCCTATCACTGGGTCTACCGCGAGAGCGTGAAGCCCCTGCTGGTGGCTGATCTCCTCATCCTCAACCGGCAGATGCCGCGGTCGCTGACCAATTGCTACAGCATGCTCGTCGAGAACCTCGACCTCATCGCCGACGCCTATGGCAGACGTGGCGCGAGCCAGCGTTTCGCCAGCAACACCCTGGCGCGGCTGGAGGGCGAGAACATCGATCGGATCTTCACCTCCGGCCTGCACGAGTTCGTCACGGCGTTCATCGCCGAGAACAATCGCCTCGGGGCAGCGGTCATCGAGCAATATCTGGTGTAGGGGCTTTCCGGCCGGAACCCGCGAAAAGGTCGCCGCATGCGAATCCGCGTCTTTCACGAGACCAACTACACCTACGAGCAGCCCGCCCGGAACCTGATCCAGGTCCTACGTCTGCGCCCCCGCGACCATGACGGGCAATATGTTCGGCGTTGGCGCATCGAGCCGTCCGTCGACGGCCGCATCAGTGAGCGCGAGGACGGGTTCGGCAACGTGGTGCATTGGTTCACCGCCGACGAGCCGGCTGAAGCCTTGACCATCCGGGTCACCGGCGAGGTCGACACCAACGAAATGCACGGCGTCGTGCGCGGCACCGTCGAGCGCCTGCCCGACGAGTTCTACCTACGGGATTCCGACCTCGCCCTGGCGAGCGAGGCGATCCAAACCTTCGCCCACGAGGTCAGGTCGGCCGGCGATCCCACGCCCCTGCCCTGCCTGCACCGACTCCTCGCAGCAGTGCACGAGCGGGTCGTGTTCGAGCCGGGGCCGACGAGCGCCAGCACCACGGCGCCCAGGGCCTTCGAGGCCGGGACCGGTGTCTGTCAGGACGTGGCGCACGTCTTCATCGCCGCCGCCCGCCACCTCGAAATTCCGGCCCGCTACGTGTCGGGGTATTATCACCACGCCGACGGGATCACCGGCCAGGAGGCCGGTCATGCGTGGGTCGAAGCCCTGGTGCCGAATCTCGGCTGGGTCGGGTTCGATCCGGCTCACGGCATCGCCACCACGGAGGCGCATATCCGGGTCGCCATCGGCCTCGACTATCTTGGGGCTGCTCCGATCCGTGGCAGCCGCTTGGGTGGAGGCACGGAAACCCTCGACGTGACGCTCCGCGTCGAGCAAGCACAGGCGACGGTCCAGTCCTGATTCCCCGGGGGCTCGGACGCGAGGAAAGCTTGAGACGATGACCTACTGCGTCGGTGTCCTGGTCGAGGACGGCTTGGTGATGATCGCCGATACCCGCACCAACGCGGGCCTCGACGACATCTCCACCTACCGCAAGCTCCACCACTTCAACGTGCCGGGCGAGCGCGTGATGATGCTGGCTTCGGCCGGCAACCTCTCCATCACCCAGTCGGTGCTCAGCCTGCTCTCCGAAGGCGTCGAGGGCGAGGCCGGCGAGCCGAAGATGCGCCTCGTCGAGGCGCCGACCATGTTCCAGGCGGCGCAGCTCGTCGGCCGCGCCATCCGCCGGGTCCGCGAGATCGAGAAGGCCGGCTTCGAGGCGGCGAATCTCCGCTTCTCCGTGTCGCTGCTGTTCGGCGGCCAGATCGGCACGGAGCCGATGAAGCTCTATCTCATCTACTCCGCCGGCAATTTCATCGAGTGCAGCGGCGACGCGCCGTTCCTGCAGATCGGCGAGCACAAATACGGCAAGCCGATCCTCGACAGGGCGGTGAAATACGAGACCGACCTCTACGACGCCCTCAAGGTCGGCCTCGTGTCGATGGATTCGACCATGCGTTCCAACCTCGGCGTCGGCCTGCCCATCGATCTCGCGGTGGCGCGCCGCAATGCCCTGGTCCTGGAAGTGAACCACCGCATCGAGGCCGGCGAGAGCTACTTCCACGATCTGCGCGAGCGTTGGTCGGCGGCCCTGCGCGCCGCCCACCGGGCGATCCCGCGCCCGCCCTACGGCCCCGCCGAGCCGAAATAGTTTTTTTAGACCGACAAGAGGGCACGCAAGGTCGGTCCGGGATCGGAGCCGCGCATGAGGTCGCCCATGACGGCGATTCCGGCGGCCCCCGCCTCGCAGCAGGCGTGGGCCGTCTCGGGGGTGATGCCCCCGAGGGCGAGGACCGGCAGGCCGTGGACATGCGCCGCCGCGATGGCTTCCGGCCCGAGGGCAGGGCCGTAGCCCGGCTTGCTCACTGTGGCAAAGATCGGGCTTAGGGTCGCGTAATCGGCGCCGTGCCGGGCCGCGGTTTCCACCTCCGCCACGGAATGGGTCGAGACGCCGATGAGGCCGTTCGGCAGGAGCCGACGCGCTTGGCCGATCTCTTCCAGCGTCGTCCCACCGGGCAGGTGCACCCCATCGGCGCCGAGGCGAGCGGCCAGACTGGCGTCGCCCCCGAGGCTGAAGGTGCCCCCCCCGGCGCGGACCCGTTCCATCGTCGTTCGGGCCAGGATCTCGCGCGGCCCCGACGCCATGTCACGCTCGCGGAACCAGACCCAGCGGGCGCCTCCCGCCAGCAGGGTGTCGATACGGGCGAGGAGGGCGAACTCTTCAGTGGCGCAATCGATCGTCGAACAAGCTGAAACAGGCTCCCTCTCCTGGAAGGAGAGGGTTGGGGTGAGGTGTGGTCCATCTCCGGAGAGGTCACACACCTCACCCTGTCCCTCTCCTCCCAGGAGAGCGGACCAGCGATACTCGTGTGATGATATGAGACGGTCGTGCCTCGTGTGGGGAAGCCCACGCACCATATCGACCGAACCGCGCAGCCGGACGGACACCCGATCCGTCACCACCAGCACGCGCGACGGCAGCGGCCTCACGAGCCGACGAGGCCGAGTTGCGGGCTCGACGGTTCGGCCCGGCCGCGCCGGGGGATGCGCCCGGCCCGCTGCGCGAGGCGGCCCGCCGCGACGGCGTGGCCCATGGCACGAGCCATGCGGATGGGATCGTCAGCTTTCGCCACCGCCGTGTTGAGGAGGCAGCCCGCAGCACCCAGCTCCATGGCGATCACCGCGTCCGAGGCCGTGCCGATGCCCGCATCGACGATGACCGGCACGGGCGAGCGTCGGCAGATGAGTTCGAGGTTGGCCGGGTTGGCGATGCCCATGCCCGAACCGATGAGCGACCCCATGGGCATCACGGCGGCGCAGCCGAGATCGGCCAGGCGCTGGCACACCACCGGATCGTCGTTGCAATAGGGCAGCACCGTGAACCCCTCTTCCACGAGGTGGCGGCAGGCCTCCAGGAGTTCGGCGACATCGGGATAGAGGGTCTCGCGGTCGCCAATGACCTCGACCTTGATCCAAGTGGTGTCGAGGGCCTCGCGGGCGAGTTCGGCGGTCATGATCGCGTCGCGCGCCGTCTCGCAGCCGGCGGTGTTGGGCAGGAAGCGATAGCCCTTGAGCTTCTGCACCGTGTCGGAGCCGTGGCCCTGGAGCGAAACCCGGCGGATCGAGGCCGTGACCACCTCGGCCCCCGACGCCGCCACGGCCTCGGCCATGATGGCCTGCGTCGGGTAGCCGGCGGTGCCGATGAACAGGCGCGAGCCGAGGGAGATACCGGCGATGACGAGGGGGTCGTCGTGCCGATCGTCGGGAAATTGGGTCATGGTGTCAGCCTCCCTGCATGGCGCGGACGATCTCGACGCGGTCGCCTTCCGCGAGGGGCGTCGCCGCCCAGTCCCGGCGGCGCACCACGGCACCGTTGACCGCGATGGCGATGCCCTGCGGACTGTCGATCCCGGTTTCCTCGGCCTCACGGCGGAACAGGGTGTCGAGGTCGGGGGCGTCGCTCTCGTGCGGGCGCCCGTTGACGGTGAGCTTCATGCGGTTGCCCTCTGGGGCGGGGGGGTGAAGCGGGCGTGGCCGAAGGCCCGGGCGTAGTCCGGCAGGGCGCCGTCGGTCAGCAGCGCCGCCACGGCGTCGGCCGTCGCCGGGGCCAAAAGGTAGCCGTTGCGGTGGTGGCCCGTCGCCACGACGAGGCCGGGGGCCAGGGTGTCGAGGATCGGCGCGTCGTCGTCGGAGGTCGGGCGGTAGCCGCTCCACACCGCCTCGAAGGCCATCTCCTCGATGCCCGGCAGGACGCGCCGCGCCCCTTCCAACAGGGCATAGAGGCCGCCCGCCGTGACGCCGGGGGTGAAGCCGCAATCCTCCACCGTTGCGCCGACGATGAGGTGTCCGTCGCTTTTCGGCGCCATGTGGACTTGCTCGGTCCAGACCATGTGATTGAGCGTGCCCGTGCGGGCCGTGGTGCGCAGGGCCACGGACTGACCGCGCAGGGGCCGCACCGGCAGGCTGAGATGGTCGGGTAGGAGCCCCGCTTGCCCGCTCCAGGCTCCGGCGGCGAGAACCACGGTCTCGGCCGCGATCCGGCCCTGTCCGGTCGTGAGGCCGATGACCCGGCCGGCCTGCCAATCAAGGGCATCGACGGGACAGGCTTCGACCAGGGTGACGCCCACTCCCTCGCAGGCCCGCACCAGGGCGGCCATGACGCGGGCCGGATCGACCTGGTGGTCGGCTGCACAGAACAGGCCGGCGGTGACGGAGGGGCGCAGGGCCGGCTCGCGGGCGCGCACCTGCGGCCCGCTGAGCCACGTCGCCGCGAGGCCGGAGCGGATCTGGAGATCGTGGCGGAAGCGCAGGCGCTCGACCTCGTCGCGGCCGATGGCCAGGACCAGGGTACCTTCCTCCCGGTAGTCGATGTCGAGGCCGGACGCCGCCTGGAGGGCATCGCGAAAGCTCGGCCAGCGGGCGAGGCTCGTGAGCGCCAGGGGCAGGAGCGGATCGGAGCCGGGTTCGTGCTCGGCGGTGGGGGCCAGCATGCCGGTGGCGGCCAGGCTCGCTCCGGCGCCGAACGTCTCGCGCTCCACCACCGTGACGGCGCGGCCCGTCTGCGCGAGCAGCCACGCGATGGACAGGCCGATGAGGCCGCCGCCCACGATGGCGACGTCGCAGCGGGCCGGCGGGGCAACGGGCGCCCGTGGGGCGGCGGGGGATCGCCGGAGATCGATGGGACGGGTGGGGCTCGGGGCCAAGGCAACCTCCGCGACAGGGCGCTCGGGGTTGGCGGGCCAGTGCGCGTCCGGTCACGCAGCGTGCCGGCTCCTCGCGGAACGCGGCGGTCCAATCCCTACGCCGGTATGAACCGGGTCAGGTTCGAAGGATTTCCGCGCCGCCGCCCGGCCTCGGGCGACTCATCGGTTTCTCAGCCCCTTGCCGGGGATCTCCCTTGAACACCTCCGATGTGGGCCGGGATCACGCCGGGGTCAACACCCGGCTCACAAGTTCACGCCGCCGCGGGCGGGCGGCCGGGGCGGAACACGCCCATGGGCTCGGTGAACCCGTCGAGGGTGTGCTGCCCGAGGGAGACCGGATCGCCCCAGAGAAAGTCCACGAAGGGCTTCGACATGAGGAGCGGCTCGCCCAGCGTGCGGTTCAGCCGCGCGAGCCGGCTCGCCAGGTTCACGTCGCGGCCGATCACGGTGAAGTCGAGGCGCGCCCCGGAGCCGACATTGCCGTAGGCGGCCTCGCCGTGATGGAGCGCGATGCCGGCCGCCACGGGCTGGGCGAAGCGCCTGAGATCGTTGGCCTCGTCGAGGGCCGCGAGTGCGCTCTGGGCCGCCGTGAGCGCCCCCTTGGCCGCCCCGCCGAGGTCGTCGCCGCGCTCGCGAAAAATCGCCAGGAGACCGTCACCGAGGTACTTCAGCACCTCGCCGCCCTCGCGCTCGATGGCGGGCACGAGGCAGTCGAAGAAGATGTTGAGGAGGTCCACGGCCTCTTCCGGCGTCATCTCGGCGGAGATGCTGGTGTAGTCGCGCATGTCGGCGAACAGGATCGCCGAGCGGATGCGCTGGACATGGCCGCGCCGGATCGAGCCCGCCAGGATCGCCTTGTGCGGCTCGTCGCCGACATAGATCCGCAGCACGTGGTCGAGCTGCTTGTTGATGCTGCGCATCTCCATCACGGCTGCGAGCGTCGGGATGACGAAGCGAAGGATCGCCACGTCCTCGTCGCGAAATCCCTCCTCGGACCGGGTGGCGAAGGTGATGCCGTTGCGGGTGCCGTTGGTGAAGAACAGCGGCGCCACGATGTAGTGGCGGTAGCCCTCGGCCTTGAGGTCCGGGATCACCGCGAAGGCGTGGTCGGGTGTCTCGGACAGGTCGAGAATCAGCCACTCACCGGTCTCGTGGACCGCCTGGAACGGGCTCTCGCGATAGGCCTTGTCGGAGGCTTCCCCATGGGGAAACAGCCGCACCGTGGAGCCGGTCTCGCGGGTCCAGAACCGGCCGACGCCGGAATACTCCGAATGCAGGGCATCGATGGCCGTGGTGGCCCGGTCCACCGGAACGCCGAGGTCGATGAGCCGCTCAGCGAGGCCCGACAGCAGGTCCTCGGCATTGGGCATCCGCGCACCCTCGCTCAGCAGCCAGTCTCGCAGGGCCACGCATTGCTGCAGGGCGCCGAACGGCACGGCGTTGGCCTCGGAGCCGTCGGCTTCGGCGGTGGGCGCAGACTGGGGCGGGCCGCGATCGAGCATGAAGCCTCGGTTGAGCGCAGGATCGGCAGCCGTGTATTCGGCATCGTCCGCGAGCCGGTCGCGACCCCGTGAAGTCGCGACCGGTGGTGGTGAATGCTTCAGTTGTCGAGGAAGCTCCGGAGTTTGCGCGAACGGCTCGGGTGCTTGAGCTTGCGCAGGGCTTTCGCCTCGATTTGGCGGATGCGCTCGCGGGTCACCGAGAATTGCTGGCCGACCTCTTCGAGGGTGTGGTCGGTGTTCATGCCGATGCCGAAGCGCATGCGCAGGACGCGTTCTTCGCGCGGGGTCAGCGAAGCGAGCACGCGGGTCGTGGTCTCGCGCAGGTTCGACTGGATCGCCGCGTCGATGGGCAGAACGACGTTCTTGTCCTCGATGAAGTCGCCGAGATGCGAATCCTCCTCGTCACCAATGGGGGTTTCGAGGGAGATCGGCTCCTTGGCGATCTTCAGAACTTTTCGCACTTTCTCCAAGGGCATGGCCAATTTCTCGGCCAGTTCCTCCGGCGTCGGCTCGCGGCCAATCTCGTGCAGCATCTGGCGCGAGGTGCGAACGATCTTGTTGATCGTCTCGATCATGTGCACCGGGATGCGGATGGTGCGGGCCTGATCGGCGATGGAGCGGGTGATCGCCTGACGGATCCACCACGTGGCGTAGGTCGAGAACTTGTAGCCGCGGCGGTACTCGAACTTGTCCACCGCCTTCATCAGGCCGATGTTGCCCTCCTGGATGAGATCCAAGAACTGCAGGCCGCGGTTGGTGTACTTCTTGGCGATGGAGATCACGAGGCGGAGGTTGGCCTCGATCATCTCCTTCTTGGCCTGACGGGCTTCGCGCTCGCCCTTCTGGACCATGTTGACGATCTTGCGATATTCGCCGATCTCCAGGCCGGTCTCGGAAGCCAGCGTCAGGATCTGCTCGCGCAGGCGCACGACCTCCTTCTGGCCCTTCTCGACGAGGTTCTTCCAACCACGCCCGCCGAGCTTGCCGACGCGCTCCATCCAGTTCGGATCGAGCTCCCAGCCCTGGTAATGGCGCAGGAACTCGTCACGGGCGACGCCGTGGGTCTCGGCGTAGCGCATCAGGCGACCCTCGTGGGAGATGAGGCGCTTGTTGATGTCGTAGAGCTGCTCCACGAGGGCTTCGATACGGTTGGAATTGAGCGAGAGGGACTTCACGTCGGTGACGACGATGTCCTTCAGCTCATCGCGCTTGGCGCTCTGGGCGTCGGTGAGCGTCCCGCCCGCCGCCTTCACCTCGGCGTGCTCGGCCTGAATCTTGCGCAGCTTCTTGTAGTTGTTGGCAATGTTGTCAAACGTCTCGAGGACGCGCGGCTTGATCTCGGTCTCCATGGCCGCCAGGGAGACGTTGTTCTCCATGTCGTCCTCGTCGTCGCCCTCGGGCGGCGTCGGCGCATCGCCCTCGCCGTCCTCGGACTCCTCCGCGCCCTCCGCGATCTGCATCGCATTCTTCGCGTCGGGGCCGGCATAGGTGGCCTCCAAGTCGATGATCTCGCGCAGGAGCACCCGGCCGTCGACGAGTTCGTCGCGCCAAATGATGATGGCCTGGAAGGTGAGCGGGCTCTCGCACAGGCCGGCGATCATCGCCTCGCGGCCCGCCTCGATGCGCTTGGCGATGGCGATTTCGCCCTCACGCGACAGGAGCTCCACGGAGCCCATCTCGCGCAGGTACATGCGCACGGGATCGTCCGTGCGGTCGGTGGGCTCCTTGGCCGTGGTCTCGCGCACGGCCGGGGCCTTGGTCGGCGCGATCTCGGCGACCTCGCTGCCCTCGGCGGCGTCCTCGTCGTCGCCGGCTTCGCCGTTGGCCTTGGCCTCCGTCGTCTCCTCGGTCTCCTCGGCCTCGACGACGTTGATGCCCATCTCGGAGAGCTGGGACAGGACGTCCTCGATCTGGTCGGGGTCGGACTGGCCGTCGGGCAGGACCTCGTTGATCTCTTCGTAGGTGATATAGCCACGCTTCTTGGCGAGCTTCACCATCCGCTTGACGGAGGCATCCGTCAGATCGAGGAGCGGCCCGTCCGTCTGTGCCTCGGGGGCAGCATCGGTCTCGTCCCGTTCCGTTGCCTTCGTCGCCATGGTCCGCCTATGGTTGTCGTAGCCGTGTCGCGCGGGGAGCGTGGGGCTCACGCCGCGTCGCCGACGCTGCAAATCATATGGTGTGCGGAGCGCCAGAAGGCGCCCGCGTCGATCTCAGATTTCGGTATGCAAGCGAGACGCTTGACCGAATGTTAACCATGCGCCGCTTTCGGCGCGCGAATGTCGTGGCCTCGCGATCCGCGCGGCTCGGGCCTCGCCCCTGGCCACTAGCCCGCAGCCTCTTCGGCAGCCGGTTCGTCCTCCTCCGCGCCCGCGACCACGGCCATGCGTTGCTTCACGTCGCACAGCCACGCGAAGTTCGCCTCGGTGAAATCCTCGGCGAGCGCCCGCTCGGCGAGGCGGAGTTCGCTATTTAGCGCGCCCGACTTCCGGTGCAAGATCACGGCCTGACGCAACGCGTCTTCGAGACGCATAGGATCGGCATGCACGTCAAGGGCTTTCGGGTCTTTTCGGCGTCCGAGGGCCCGGACGCGTTCCGCCGCCTCGGTCAATCTGGCCCGCTCCAGGCGCGCGCTCAAGACCGCCGCGTCGACGGGTGACGTTTCCGCCACGGTGTCGAGGAGAAACGCCTGGATCGCCCGTGCGTCCTCGGTCTCGAAGTCGAGTTCCGAGAAGGGGTCCGCCCAGTCGTCGAGGAGGGCGGGATGCGTGAGGAGCGTGCCGACGATCATCCCCTCTCGCAGGGCCTCGGCGCCGGTGAACCCGGCCGATTGCGCCAGGTGATTGCTGGCCTTGCCGTGAAACACCGGCGAGGGCGGCGGGTCGCCGGGGCGCGGCGTGCGCTGGAAGGGCGGGCGACCGGCGCCACCGGCGCCACCCTGGCGCGGTTCCCACGGCCCGCGTCGGCCCTGGCTCCCCTGGGGTGACAGGGCGCGCAGGCGCGCTTCGATCTCGTCGCGGTAAAACCCCCGCACTGTCTCGTCGCGGATGCCGCCCACGAGTTCGCGCAGGGTCTTGGCGAGGCCCGCCCGGCGCTCCGGCGTATCCAGGGGCGCGCCCTCGGTGGCCCGCGACCACAGCACCTCGACGAGGGGGCGGGCGCCGTCGAGCACCCGGTCGATGGCGGCCTTGCCCTCCGAGCGCAGAAGATCGTCCGGGTCCTGACCCTCGGGCAGCATGGCGAAGCGTAGGGACTTGCCCGGGGTCAACCCCGGCAGGGCGACGTCGAGGGCCCGGAACGCGGCGCGTTGTCCGGCGCCGTCGCCGTCGAAGCATAGGATCGGCTCGTCGCCGTGGCGCCAGAGAAGGGCGATCTGCTCCTCGGTCAGCGCCGTGCCGAGGCCCGCCACGGCGTTGGGGTGCCCGGCGAGCGTCATGGCGATGACGTCGACATAGCCCTCCACCGCGATGATCGTGCCGCGATCATGGGCGGCCTTGCGGGCGCCGTGGAGGTTGTAGACCAGCTGCCCCTTGTGGAAGAGCGGCGTTTCGGGCGAATTCATGTACTTCGCCTTGGCATCCTTCTGCATCGCCCGGCCGCCGAAGGCGATGACCCGTCCGCGCGAATCCGTGATGGGAAACATCACCCGGTCGCGGAACTTGTCGTACGGCACCCTGATGTCGTCGCCCGTCACCAGCAGGCCGAGTTCGGCCATCATCTCCTTGGAGACGTCCTTGGCGGCGAGGTGATCGCGCAGGGCGTAACGGTCGTTCGGTGCATAGCCGAGGCGGAAGCGGGCCCGGATGTCGAGGCCGAGTTGGCGTCGGTCGAGATAGGCGCGGGCTTCGAGGCCGGCTTTGCCCGTCAGCTGCGCCTCGTAGAAGGTGGCGGCCATCTCCATCACCTCGAGGGCGCCGGCGCGCTTCGTCTCCATTTCGCGCGTGTCGGCGCTCGGGGTCGGCAGGCTGACCCCCGCCTCCGAGGCCAGCCGTTCGACGGCCTCGGGAAAGCTCAACCCCTCCGTTTCCATCAGGAAGGTGAACACGTCGCCGTGCTTGCCCGACGAGAAGCAGTGATAGAACTGCTTCTGATCGTTGACGTAGAAGGACGGCGACTTCTCGGCGTTGAACGGCGACAGGCCGCGCCATTCGCGCCCGGCTTTCTTCAGCCGGACGCGCCGCCCGACCACGTCCGAGGCGGGCAGGCGGGCACGGATCTCTTCGAGAATATGGGGCGGGTAGCGCATGGGACCTCCGCGGCCGCCCAGTCTAGCGCAGGAGGCTTAAGGAGTCCCGAACCGGGCGCGTCGCAGCCCGGCTCGGTCTCCGGTCCCCGCGACGCGATCACGCCGCCCGGATCTCGCCGAGGAAGCTGTCGACATCCCGTTTGACGTTGCGCGACTGGGCCGCCACCTCGCTGGCCACGGCCAGGACCTGCGTGGCGGCGAGGCCGGTCTGGTCGGCCGAGTTCAGGACCCGGGCGACGTTGGCGGAGACGTCCTGGGTGCCGTGGGCGGCCTCGCTGGCGTTGCGCGAGATTTCGCTCGTGGCGGCGGTCTGCTGCACCACCGTTTCGGCGATCATGCTGCTGATGTCGTTCATGGTCGCGATGGTGTCGGCGATCTGCCGGATGGCGGCGCTGGCCCGCTCGGTTCCGGCCTGGATCGCGACGATCTGTCCGCTGATCTCCTCCGTGGCCCGGCCGGTCTGATTCGCCAGTTCCTTCACCTCGGCGGCGACGACGGCGAAGCCGCGGCCCGCCTCCCCGGCCCGCGCCGCCTCGATGGTGGCGTTGAGCGCCAGGAGATTCGTCTGACTGGCGATGGCCGCGATCGTGGTGACGGCCGCGCCGATCTGGTTGGCGGCGGTCCCCAAGCTCGCCATCGCCGTGTTGGTCGCCTCCGCCTCGCGGGCCGCACCCGTGGCCACCTCGCGGGAATGGATCACCTGACGCTCGATCTCCTGGAGCGACGACACCATCTCCTCCGCCGCCGCCGCGACGGTCTGGACGTTGGCGGAAGTTTCCTCGGCGGCGGCGCTCGATGCCACGGCCTGACTGTTGGTTTCGCCGGCGACCTGGCTCATGGACCGGGCCGTGGCATCGAGTTCCGCCGTGGCGGACGACACGATGTCGAGGGAGCCGGCGACGTTCTGCTGGAAGCTTCGTACCAGTTGGTCGACGCGGTCGGCGCGGCGTTGGCGGGCGCTCTGCTGGGCCACCTGATCCGCCTCCAGGGCATCGCGCGCTACGGCGTTCTGCCGAAACACCTCGACGGCCTTGGCCATCTCGCCCATCTCGTCGGCGGCGTCCTGCGACGGAACCGTCAGGGCCGTCTCGCCCGCCGCGAGGCGCGTCATGGCCCGGGTCATGCCCTCGATCTGGCCGATGATGCTGCGGGCGATGAGGAGGGCTGCGGCGGCGCCGACGGCGAGAAGCAGGACGAGCAGGCTCGATTGCACGGTCCGCGCCACGCCCATGGTGCTTCGGCTCTCGGCGGTCATCGCGTCGACGGCGGCCGTCAGCTGGCTTCGAGCCTGCAGGCCGGTCTGATGGATGGCGTTCGCCCTGCCCTTGAGGGACTGCTCGAACAGGTCCTCACCCTCGATGATGGCGCTCGAAGCCCCCTTGAAGCTCACGTTGAGGGTCTTCATGGTTTCCTCGACGGCCTTCAGGCCCTGGCGCTGCGCGGCGGTCAGGTCGGCGGTCTTGAGGGCGTTGACGGCGGCCTCGGCATTCGTGAACGCCGTCGCCGAAAGGGCCCGTCCCTTCGGATCGCGGGTGGCGAGGAAGCGCCAGTTCATGACGCGGAACAGGAGGACGGTCCGCTCGACTTCCGCCGCCGCCGGCGCGAGGGCGGCGGCCTCGTCGCCGGAGCGAAGCAGGGTCGCGAGGGTCGCGGCCGCCTTGGTCAGGGCGTCGCCGCCCGTGAACACCCCGGCCTTGTTCTCGCGGATGCGCGTGCCGAGTTCGATCATGACCGGCACCTGCGCCGACAGGGCGTCGGTTTGCGCGAGAAGCTCACCGTAGAGGGCGCGGCGCTCCGGATTGACGGCCGAATCATGGAGTTCCGCCGCCAGTGCCCGCATCTCGGTGAGGCTGGCCTGCATGCCCGAGGTGGCCTCCGGCGTCGGGTTCGCGCGGAACGCGCCGCTCTGGGCGATGAAGCGTTCGGTCAGGCCATTGAAGCTGTAGAGGTTGAGGGCATTGTGCTGGATCCGGTTCTTCAGATCGTTCTGCTCGCTCAATTGACCGAGTTGCAGGTTCGAGAACCCGCCGAGCAGTCCCCCCAGCACCATGAGGGTCGCAAAGCCACCGTAGAGACGGGACCGGATGCCAAATTTCATGGATATCGACCGCACTGTCAGAGAATTGTGGCGGACGATGCTGAATGTGCGCCTAAAAATACGTTAATATTTCTTGTCTCAGGACATTAAAATCTATTAATATTTTATGATCAATCGGTCGTTCCCCATTTGATGTGTGCGGCGTGTGTCGGTCTTCTTGTGCGATGATTTTCGCGTTCCAAACATGTGAAATGGTATTGGTGAAGTAAGATATATCAAGAGCTTGCCGAGGGGGAGGCTCGATCGGGCTTCAAGCGTCTTATAGGGAATGCTTATTCTCGTTCCCGTGACGACCGGGTGTCGTGATCGGTGGGGCGGGCGCCGAACACCGCGCGCGTCCGACGATGCCGTTCGCGCGCGGTGTGTCGGGCGGCATTATGCCTTGGCGTTGAGCACATCCTTAACCAAGCCGCTCGCCTTGCCGAAATCCATCCGGCCCGCATACGCGGCCTTCAGGGCGGCGATGACCTTGCCCATATCCTTCGGGCCGGCGGCACCGGTTTCCGCGACGGCGGCTTCGATGGCCGCGCGGGTCTCGGCCTCGTCCATCTGCTGCGGCAGGTAGCCGGCGATGATGGTCGCTTCGGCGCGCTCGTTCTCGGCGAGTTCGGGGCGGCCGCCCTGGTCGTAGACACCGGCCGATTCGTTGCGTTGCTTGATCATCTTCTGAAGGAGGGCGAGGATGTCCTCCTCGGACAGCTGCTCCTTGCCGAGGCCGCGCGCCTCGATGTCCTTGTCCTTCAAGGCGGCCTGGATCATCCGCACGGTGGCGAGCTTGGCCTTGTCGCCGGCCTTCATGGCCTCTTTCATCTCGGTGGTGAGGCGGGCGCGCAGCATGGGACTCTCCTGAAGACTGGTCTGTGAATTGCTGAGTGGGTCGCGCGTCTTGAGCCGGACGGGCGCCGGAGCCACATTGACCCCATCGCCGCCCGCTCGGTATGAGCGCCGCACGACAAGCCACCCGCGTGCGCCGTGTCGCACGGCATCGCCGTGTCGCGGCGCCGGGTTCGGCCGGACATAAGCGAGATCACGCCGATGCTGCAAGATGAAGGCGCCCGCGCGCGCGCCGCCCGCCCCGCGAGCCAGTCCGCCCCGCACCCTGCTCCTTGGGCCGAGCCCGTCGCCACCGCCCTGCTGGTGCTCGCCGACGGCACCATCCTCGAAGGCTTCGGCATCGGCCGGACTGGCGCGGCCGACGGCGAGGTCTGTTTCAACACGGCGATGACGGGGTATCAGGAAATCCTCACCGATCCGTCCTATGCCGGCCAGATCGTCACCTTCACGTTCCCACATATCGGCAACACCGGCACCAACGACGAGGATCTCGAAAGCCTCGACGCCGCTCCGGCCTCGGGCGTGCGTGGCGCCGTCATCGCCTCGGCGGTCACGAACCCGTCGTCCTGGCGCTCGTCGAGCCACCTCGACGCCTGGCTCGAGGCGCGCGGCATCGTGGGCATCACCGGGGTCGACACGCGGGCGCTCACCGCCCTCATCCGCGACCACGGCATGCCCAACGCCGTCATCGCTCACAGCCCGGACGGTACGTTCGATCGCGATGCCCTCAAGGCCCGCGCCGCGGCGCTCGCCCCGATGGAGGGGCTCGACCTCGTGCCGCCGGTGACCAGCCGGACGCAGTCGGCGTGGTCCGAGACGACGTGGGGCGTCAAGACCGGCTACGGCAACCGCCCCGCCGGCGAGGGGCTGCGGGTGGTGGCCATCGATTACGGTGTGAAGCGCAACATCCTGCGCCTGCTCGCGGAAGCCGGCTGCGACGTCACCGTGGTGCCGGCCACCACGAGCGCGGCCGAGATCATGGCGATGAAGCCCGACGGCGTCTTCCTTTCCAACGGTCCCGGCGATCCGGCGGCCACGGGGGAATACGCTGTGCCGGTGATTCGCGAGCTGCTCGCCGAGAAGGTGCCGACCTTCGGCATCTGCCTCGGGCACCAGCTCATGGGCCTGGCCCTCGGCGGCCGCACGGTGAAGATGGCGCAGGGCCACCACGGCGCCAACCATCCGGTGAAGGACAAGACCACCGGCAAGGTCGAGATCGTGTCGATGAACCACGGCTTCGCCGTCGATCCGGCGAGCCTGCCCGAGACGGCGGTGGAGACCCACATCTCCCTGTTCGACGGTTCGAATTGCGGCCTGACGCTCACGGACCGCCCGGCCTTCTCCGTTCAGCACCACCCCGAGGCTTCGCCGGGGCCGCGCGACAGCCACTACCTGTTCGAGCGCTTCGTCGCCCTCATGCGCGCCGGCAAGCCCGAGACGATCCACGCCGTTCTCGACTGACAGCGGGAAACCCGGCGCGGTCTCCGCGCTTTCGCCCCGTCCCCGCCCCGATTGGGGCCGGGGCGGGTCACAAAAAGTCCGGCATTTCCCGGCATCCCCAAGCCCGTTGGCGGCGCGTTCGGGACGGCGTTCCGGCGCCCCTCAAGGATGCTTTCGGGGATATCCACATGACGTTCGACGACGCGCGCGACGATTTCTCGCGCCTGCACCGCCTGTTCACCTTTCACTTCGGTGTCGCCGTCGGCCTGTCTTGGATGACGACGCTCACCGCGGCCTGCTACGCCCCGTGGGTGCGCAATATCCGTCCGCTCATCGATCCCGCCGCCGGCCTCGACCGGATCGAGAGCACGTTGTCGTTCCTGTTTGTCCTGCCCGTCCTCCTCACCGTTGCATGGGTGAGCCTGTTCTTCGGCCGTGAAATCCTGCGCCGCAGCCAGACCCTCCCCAACGCGACCCTCGAGTTCGCCGCCGCGGCCGTCGTGGCCTTCGGGGTGTTCACACTTTCCATCGACCGGGCCGTGGCCGCGCTCTACGCCGGGATGTGAGCGGGAAAAGCGACGCTCGGACCGGGGACACGATGTTCACAGGGAACTTTCGTCCGTCCGGGCACGGTTCATGCCTGGGCGTCCCCAGGGCCGACGCTGCGCCCTTCCAAAACCGAACGGCGGCGTGTAGACGCGAAGCCTAACGACAATCCACGCCGCTCGCGCCCGCTCATGGCAGCCCCGATGGGACGCCGTGTTCGCCTGGGCGCGCGCCCGCAAGCCAAGGCGCCCGATGCCGAAACGCACCGACCTCTCCACGATCCTCATCATCGGTGCGGGGCCGATCGTCATCGGACAGGCGTGTGAGTTCGATTATTCCGGAACGCAGGCCTGCAAGGCGCTGCGTGAGGAGGGCTACCGGATCGTGCTGGTCAACTCGAACCCGGCCACGATCATGACCGACCCGGACATGGCCGATGCCACCTATGTCGAGCCGATCACCCCGGAGGTCGTCGCCAAGATCATCGAGAAGGAGCGCCATGCGGTGCCGGGCGGCTTCGCCCTGCTGCCGACCATGGGCGGACAGACGGCGCTGAATTGCGCCCTGTCCCTGAAGCGCCTCGGGATCCTCGAGAAGTTCGATGTCCAGATGATCGGCGCCACGGCCGAGGCCATCGATAAGGCCGAGGACCGGCAGCTGTTTCGCGATGCCATGACCAAAATCGGCCTGGAGACGCCGAAATCGGCCGTCGCCAACGCCTCCGCCGCCAAGAAGGTGGACCGCGAGAAGTACCTCGCCGAGATCGCCCGGATCGAGGCCGCCAATCCCGGCGAGAGCCGCAAGGCCGCGCTGGCCGCCTTCGAGAAGAGCTGGCACCGGGGCGAGTCCGACCGGCGCAAGCGCTACGGCGAGCACGCCCTCGGCCAGGCCCTCATCGCGCTCGCCGAAGTCGGCCTGCCGGCGATCATTCGACCGAGCTTCACCATGGGTGGGACCGGCGGCGGCATCGCCTACAACCGCGAGGAATTCCTCGACATCGTCGAGCGGGGCATCGACGCCTCTCCGACCAACGAGGTGCTGATCGAGGAATCGGTCCTCGGTTGGAAGGAATACGAGATGGAGGTCGTTCGCGATAAGAACGACAACTGCATCATCGTCTGTTCCATCGAGAACATCGACCCCATGGGCGTCCACACGGGCGATTCCATCACCGTCGCGCCGGCGCTCACCCTCACCGACAAAGAATATCAGGTGATGCGCGACGCATCCCTCGCGGTGCTCCGCGAGATCGGCGTCGAGACCGGCGGCTCGAACGTGCAATTCGCCATCGATCCGGCCACTGGCCGGATGATCGTCATCGAGATGAACCCGCGCGTCTCGCGCTCCTCGGCCCTCGCCTCCAAGGCGACGGGCTTCCCCATCGCCAAGGTCGCGGCCAAGCTCGCCGTCGGCTACACCCTGGACGAGATCGCCAACGACATCACCGGCGGCGCCACCCCGGCCTCGTTCGAGCCGACCATCGACTACGTCGTCACCAAGATTCCGCGCTTCGCGTTCGAGAAGTTCCCCGGCGCCGAGCCGACCCTGACCACGGCCATGAAGTCCGTCGGCGAGGCCATGGCCATCGGCCGCTGCTTTGCCGAATCGCTGCAGAAGGCCCTGCGTTCCCTGGAAACGGGGTTGACCGGCCTCGATGACATCGAGATCGAGGGCCTCGGTAAGGGGGACGACCACAACGCCATCAAGGCGGCGCTCGGTACCCCGACGCCCGACCGCCTCCTCAAGGTGGGCCAAGCCCTTCGTCTCGGCATCAGCCACGAGGAGGTTCACGCCTCGTGCAAGATCGACCCGTGGTTCCTGGAGCAGCTTCAGGCCATCATCGACCTCGAGAACCGCGTGAAGGCCCACGGCCTGCCGACGACGCCGGGGGCGCTGCGCCAGCTCAAGGCCGCCGGCTTCTCCGATGCCCGCCTCGCCGTGCTGGCGAAGACCGACGAAGCCTCCGTTCGGGCGCTGCGTCGCAGCGCGGGTGTGCGCCCCGTCTACAAGCGCATCGATACCTGCGCGGCCGAGTTCAAGGCGCCCACCGCCTATATGTACTCGACCTACGTCGCGCCCTTCGCCGGCACCGTCGTGGACGAGGCCCGGCCGACGGAAGCGAAGAAGGTGGTGATCCTCGGCGGCGGTCCGAACCGCATCGGCCAGGGCATCGAGTTCGACTATTGCTGCTGTCACGCCTGCTTCGCCCTGACGGAAGCCGGCTACGAGACCATCATGGTCAACTGCAACCCCGAGACGGTCTCCACCGACTACGACACCTCCGATCGTCTCTACTTCGAGCCCCTCACCGAGGAAGACGTCCTCGAGATCATCGAGACGGAGCGGCAGGCCGGCACCCTCCACGGCGTCATCGTGCAGTTCGGCGGCCAGACGCCCCTGAAGCTCGCCCGCGCCCTTGAGGCCGCCGGTGTGCCGATCCTCGGCACCGCGCCCGACGCCATCGACCTCGCCGAGGATCGCGACCAGTTCAAGCGTCTCCTCGACAAGCTCGGGATGAAGCAGCCGAAGAACGGCATCGCCTATTCCGTCGAGCAGAGCCGCCTCGTCGCCGCCGATCTCGGCCTACCCTTCGTGGTGCGCCCGAGCTACGTGCTCGGCGGCCGCGCCATGGCGATCATCCGCGACGAGGCGCAGTTCGCCGATTACCTCCTCGACACCCTCCCGAGCCTGATCCCGTCCGACGTCAAGGCCCGTTACCCCAACGACAAGACGGGGCAGATCAACACGGTGCTGGGCAAGAATCCGCTCCTGTTCGACCGCTACCTCTCGGACGCCATCGAGATCGACGTCGACGCCCTGTGTGACGGCAAGGATGTGTTCATCGCCGGTATCATGGAGCACATCGAGGAGGCGGGCATCCATTCGGGCGATTCCGCCTGCTCGCTGCCAACCCGCTCGCTCTCGCCCGAGATTGTCGCGGAGTTGGAGCGGCAGACGAAGGCCATGGCCCTGGCGCTAAAGGTCGGCGGCCTGATGAACGTGCAATACGCCATCAAGGACGGCACGATCTACGTGCTGGAGGTGAACCCCCGCGCCTCCCGCACGGTGCCGTTCGTCGCCAAGGTCATCGGCGAGCCCATCGCCAAGATCGCCGCCCGGATCATGGCCGGCGAGCCGCTGTCTGGCTTCGGCCTCGTGCCGAAGTCCCTCGACCACGTCGCCGTCAAGGAGGCGGTGTTCCCGTTCGCGCGCTTCCCGGGCGTGGACGTGCTCCTCGGACCCGAGATGCGGTCCACCGGCGAGGTCATCGGCCTCGATTCGAGCTTCGGCGTCGCCTTCGCCAAGAGCCAGCTCGGCTCCGGCACCCAGGTGCCGAAGGGGGGCGCGGTGTTCGTCTCGGTGCGGGATGCCGACAAGGCCCGCATCCTGCCCTCCATCCGGCTCCTGGTGGAGCTTGGATTCACCATCGTGGCGACGGGTGGTACGCAGCGCTACCTCGCGGACGAGGGCGTGGTGACGGAGCGGGTCAACAAGGTTCTGGAGGGTCGGCCGCACGTGGTCGATTCCATCAAGAACGGCGACATCCAGCTCGTGTTCAACACCACCGAGGGCGCGGGCGCCCTCTCGGACTCGCGGTCCCTGCGCCGGGCGGCCCTCTTGCATAAAGTGCCTTATTACACCACTCTCGCGGGCGCGATGGCGGCGGCCGAGGGGATCAAGGCCTATCTCGAAGGCGATCTCCAAGTTCGCGCGTTGCAGGAATACTTCGCGGCCTGAATCTCCGCCGTGCGCGTGACTTGTGTCACGGCCACGGCGCCTTAGGTTCCAGACGATCTTATTCTGGCCCGGGGGGAGCGGTTTCGCTCTCTTCGGGCCTCTTCATTGTGGCGCGAGACGATGAGCATAGACAAGGTTCCGATGACCGTGCGCGGATACGCGGCGCTGGAGGAGGAGTTGAAGCATCGCCAGCAGGTGGAGCGTCAGCGCATCATCCAGGCGATCTCCGAGGCGCGGGCCCTGGGCGATCTTTCCGAGAATGCCGAGTACCATGCCGCCAAGGAGGCGCAGTCCCACAACGAGGGCCGCGTCATGGAGTTGGAGAGCATGATCGCGCGCGCCGAGGTCATCGACGTCACGAAGCTCTCGGGTACCAAGATCAAGTTCGGCGCCACGGTGAAGCTCGTCGACGAGGACACCGAGGAGGAGAAGACCTATCAGCTCGTCGGCGAGCCGGAGGCCGACGTCCGCTCCGGGTTGGTCTCCATCACTTCGCCCATCGCCCGTGCCCTCATCGGCAAGGGCGTCGGCGACACCGTCGAGGTCACGACGCCTGGCGGCGGCAAGTCCTACGAGGTCGTTGCCGTCCAGTACGGCGCCTGAAACCGGGATGCGCCGTCTGCTGCGCCGGATCGTGGGAGCGGGTCTCATCGGCCTGCTCTCCTTCACTGTCTCGGCCGAGGGCTTGCCGAGCCTTCACGGCGAGCGCCTGTCCGGCATCCGTGTCGAGGTCGGGGGCCTCGTGGCGCAGGGCGACGGTCCCCGGGCGCAGGCGCTCCAGGCCGATCTCACCAAGGCCCTGCGGTCGGAGTTCGCCGATGTCCTGGGGGGGCGCGGCCCCACCCTGGTGGTGCGCCTGCGCAGCCTCTCCATGAATCCTTACGTCGGCAATCAGGGACGCGGCGGTTTCGGCGGCAGCATGGATTCCGATTACCTCGACGGTGAAGCCCTGCTGATCGGGCGGCGCGGCGAAGTTCTGGCCCGGCACCCGCAGCTCTCCGTGGTGCCGGCGAGTTCCGGCGGCGCCTGGTACGATGCGGACTCGGAGCGTCGTCGCGTGACGGCCATCGCGGCGCATTATGCCGGCTGGCTGCGCCGCGCCCTGCCGTCGAACTGAACGTCCGTGCATTGACGTGGCGGCGCCGATGGCGAAAGCCTGCGCCATGACCGCAATGCCCGACCGTCCGGTGTCCGCCCCCCTCCCCGACCTCACCCGTGCCCGGACCTGGATCGTCACCGACGGCAAGGCCGGGGACGAGAACCAGTGCCTTGGCCTCGCCGAGGTCCTTGGCCTTCCGTTCGAAGTTCGCCGCATCGCGCCGCGACCGCCCTTCGGCTGGATGGCCCCCTGGGGGCCGGTGGACCCCGGCGACCGGCCCGGTCGCGCCCGTGGTATTCTGTCGGGCCCCCTCCCCGACCTGCTGATCGCCTCGGGCCGCCGCGCCGTACCCTACCTGCGGGCCGTGCGCGATGCCTCGGGCGGACGGACCTTCACGGCGTTCCTGAAGGACCCGCGCACGGGGCCGGAGACGGCCAACTTCGTCTGGGTTCCGGATTACGACGACCTGCGCGGACCGAACGTCTTCACCACGCTGACCGCACCGCATCAGGTCTCGGCCGCGCGCCTCGCCGCCGCCCGGGCCGCGCCCGATCCGCGCCTCGCCCGCCTGCCCTGGCCGCGCATCGCCGTGCTCGTCGGTGGCGACAGCCGTCACCTCAGCTATCGCAATGCAGATATGCGTCGTCTCGTGCGCGACCTCACCAAGCTCGCAGAGGGCGGATGCTCGCTGATGCTGACGGTGTCACGCCGGACGCCGCCGGCCCTGCGCGATGCCCTGGAGCGCCTGGTGGCGGCCAAGGGCGGTTTCTTCTGGGATGGAACCGGCGAGAACCCCTACGTCGCCATGCTGGCGCTCGCCGAATCCATCGTCGTCACCTCGGATTCGGCCAATATGGTCGGCGAGGCGGTGAGCACCGGCGCCCCCGTCCTCCTGTTCGATCTGCCGAAGACCTATATCCGGCATCGGCGGATGTTCGCCGGCCTCGCCATGGCGGGGGCTCTGAAGCCTTTCATCGGGCGTTTGGAGACCCTGAATTACCAACCCATCGACGCGACGCCGTCCATCGCCAACGCGATGGCGCGGGCTTACGCGGTCCATATGGCGCAGTTCACCGCCGAGGCCCCGGGCCAACCATAAGGAAGACAGCATGGCACATACGCATTCCAAGCTCGTCATCGTCGGCTCGGGGCCGGCCGGCTACACCGCCGCCATCTACGCCGCCCGCGCCATGGTCGAGCCCCTGATGATCTCCGGCTTCCAGCCCGGCGGCCAGCTCATGATCACCACCGACGTCGAGAACTATCCGGGCTTCGCCGAGGCGATCCAGGGACCGTGGCTCATGGAGCAGATGCGGGCCCAGGCCGAGCATGTCGGCACCAGAATCGTGTCCGAATACATCACCAAGGCCGATCTTCAGGTGCGTCCGTTCCGGCTCGAAGCCGATTCCGGCGAGACCTATTCCTGCGATGCCCTCATCATCGCGACGGGCGCCCAGGCGAAATGGCTTGGCCTGCCCTCGGAAGCGGCGTTCCAGGGCTTCGGCGTCTCGGCCTGCGCCACCTGCGACGGCTTCTTCTTCCGGGGCAAGGAGGTCGTGGTGGTCGGCGGCGGCAACACCGCCGTGGAGGAAGCGCTCTACCTCGCCAACCTCGCCGCCAAGGTCACGGTGGTTCACCGCCGGGGCGAGTTCAGGGCCGAGCGCATCCTGCAGGAGCGCCTTTTCAAGCACCCGAACGTCGAGGTGCTGTGGCACCACGCCGTCGAGGAGGTCTGCGGCACGCAGAACCCGCCATCGGTGACGCACCTGCGCCTCAAGGACGTGCGCTCCGGCGAGATCGTCGAGCGCAAGGCCGACGGGGTATTCGTCGCCATCGGACACCAGCCCGCCACCGCGATCTTCGAGGGCCAGCTCGCCCTGCGCGAGGGCGGCTATATCGAAACGAAGCCCGGCACCACGCACACGGCGATCCCGGGCGTCTATGCGGCCGGCGACGTCACCGACGACGTCTATCGTCAGGCGATCACGGCGGCCGGCATGGGCTGCATGGCGGCCCTCGACGCCGAAAAGTTCCTCGCCGCCCTCGAGGTCGGCGAAACCCCACAGCAAGCTGCGGCCGAATAGCGGTTTTTTGTCCACCGCGACTTGCGCGGAGCGGCAACACAATCGCAAGATCGAAGTCCTAACCTGAGCGCTGACGGCATGAGTCGTCGGCGCTTCTTGCATGGGAGGACGGTATCGTGGCTACGTCGCCGCGCCTCCCGTGCGGCGCGTGGCGGGTTCCGGGCCGGGAACGGCTTGGCGGGATCCGTCCTGGGTGCGTACGGGAGTGGACGCCTTGGACTGGGACAAGATCCGCATCTTCCTCAACGTCGCGGAGGCGGGCAGCTTCACGCGGGCCGGTGACGATATCGGCCTGAGCCAATCGGCCGTGAGCCGTCAGATCAGCGCCCTCGAACGCGAGCTGAAGGCCCCCCTGTTCCATCGCCACGCCCGCGGGCTCATTCTCACGGAGCAGGGCGATCTCCTGTTCCGGGCCGCCCGCGACATGAAACAGCGGCTGGAGAACACCCGCGCCCGCCTCGTGGAGACGAGCGAACGCCCCTCCGGCGACCTCAAGGTGACGACGACGGTGGGCCTCGGCACCTCGTGGCTCGCCCAGCGCGTCGCCGAATTCCTCGATCTCTATCCGGATGTGCGCGTCGAGATGATCCTCACCAACGAGGAACTCGATCTCGCCATGCGCGAGGCCGATGTCGCCATCCGCATGCGCCGCCCGGCCCAGCCGGATCTCATTCAGCGTCGGCTGTTCACGGTGCATTACCACGCCTACGCGTCCGAGGATTACGTCAAGCGTTTCGGCGAGCCGAAAAGCATCGCCGACCTCGACAATCATCGCCTGATCTCGTTCGGCGGCAACGAGCCGTCCTATCTCCTGGCCACCCACTGGCTCGCCACGGTGGGGCGCGAGGGCCAGGAGCGCCGGACAATTCACTTCACCGTCAACAACATCTCGGCCCTGCAGCAGGCCATGGAGACGAGCGCCGGTATCGGCATCCTGCCCGACTACGCCGTGGAGAGCGGCACCGGCCTCGTCCAGGTCATGCGCGACAGCGAGATGCCGCACATGGAGAGCTACCTCGTCTATGCCGAGGAGATGCGGACGGTGGCCCGCGTCCAGGCGTTCCGGGACTTCCTGGTCGCCAAGGCGCAGCGCTGGACCTACTGAGCACTGCGCCTTGAGGGTCGATCACACGAACAGGCGCTCCTTCTCCAACCCCTTGTAGAGCCCGGCCACCTGCTCGCCGTAGCCGTTGTAGATCAGGGTCGGCACCCGCTGTTCGGTCCCGAGCACCCGCTCCGTCGCCTGGCTCCAGCGCGGATGCGGCACGGCGGGGTTCACGTTGGCCCAGAAGCCGTATTCGGCCGACTGCAGGCCCTCCCAGAAGGTTTTCGGCCGCTCGGCGACGAACGAGACCTTCGTGATCGATTTCACCGACTTGAAGCCGTACTTCCATGGCACCGCCAGGCGGATCGGCGCACCGAATTGCTTCGGCAGGGGCTTGCCGTAGACGCCCGTGACCACGAAGGCGAGATCGTTGTTCGCCTCCGCCATCGTCAGCCCCTCGACGTAGGGCCACGGATACAGGAACGAGCGCTGACCCGGTGCCATCGCCGGATCGTTGAACGTCTCCATCCGGATGTACTTCGCCCCTGAGGTGGGCTTGGCCAGCGCCACGAGCTTCGACAGGGGAAAGCCCGTCCACGGCACCGCCATGGACCATGCCTCGACGCAGCGGTGGCGATAGAGCCGCTCTTCGAGCTCGACCTTGCGGACGAGATCCTCGAAGCCGATCTGAAACGGCTTCTCGACCAAGCCGTCGACCGCGATGGTCCAGGGATCGGTCTTGAGGGCGTTGGCAGCCGGCAGGACCGTCTTGGACATGCCGAATTCATAGAAGTTGTTGTAGTCACCACTGTATTTTTCGGGCGTCACGGCGCGGTCGAGGGTATAGGCCGCATTGCGCTGGGCCGGGTACAGTCGTGCCCCCGGGGCCGCGTGGGCGATCCGGGGGGCGAGGAGCGAGGCGGCCGCGAGGCCCGCCCCGGCGCCGATGAGGGCGCGGCGGTTGAGGAAGATGCTTTCGGGAGTGGCGTGGCTCTCGGGAATTTCCCAGCCGCGCGGGCGCTTGATGTGCATGTCGGGGTCCCTCCGCGAAGGCCGCCGGTGCGCGCACCGGTCAGCCCATGCCGTACCATACGGAGCGGACGGCCGGTTGGTTACAAGCCGGCCTGCGTCACGATGCCGGCGGATCGTCGCGCAGGGCTCGCCTTAGAACCTTGCCCACATTGGTCTTCGGTAGAGTGTCGTGGAACACCACCCGGCGCGGCACCTTGTAGCCCGTGAGTTGGGTGCGGGCGAAGGCCCTGAGATCCTCGGGCGTGGTCTCGCCCGAGCGCCGGACCACGTGCGCCACCACCATCTCGCCGGTCTCGTCGTTGCGCGCGCCGACCACGGCGCATTCGACGACGCCGGGATGCCCGGCCAGCACCTCCTCGATCTCGTTGGGATAGACGTTGAAGCCGGAGACGAGGATCATGTCCTTCATCCGGTCGACGATGCGGACCTGCCCGTCGGGCTCGAACACCGCGACGTCGCCCGTCTTGAAGTATCCGTCCGTCGTCGTGGCGCGGGCGGTCTCGTCTGGGCGTCCCCAATAGCCGGCCATCACCTGGGGGCCGCGCACGCAGAGTTCGCCGGCCTCGCCGGGGGCGGCGTCCCGCCCGTCCGCGAGGCGGATGGCGACGTCCGTCGACGGCAGGGGAAACCCGATGGTGCCGGACCATTCGGTCAGTCCCGGCGGGTTCACGCAGACCACGGGCGAGGTTTCTGACAGGCCGTAGCCCTCCACGATGGTGGTGCCGGTGACCGTCTTCCACTTCGCCGCCACGGGTGATTGCACCGCCATGCCGCCGGCGATGATGAAATCGATGTGGCTGAAATCCACGTCGCCGATACCCGGATGATTCACCAGCAGGTTGAACAGGGTGTTGACCCCGGACAGGTGGGTGAAGCGGTTGGCCTTCAGGGTCTTGATGAACCCATCGGCGTCGCGCGGGTTCGGGATCAGCAGGCAGCAGCCGCCGAGTTTCAAGAACAGGAAGAAGCAGCAGGTCAGGGCGAAGATGTGATAGAGGGGCAGTGCCGTGATCATCACCCGCCCGCTGGCGTCCGTCTTGTCGATATTGAACCATGTCTGCGACTGGACGACGTTGGCGAAGATGTTGCGATGGGTCAGCATCGCGGCCTTCGCGATGCCCGTGGTGCCGCCGGTGTATTGCAGGAAAGCGAGGTCGTCGGGCGCGACGGTGACGGCGGGACGCGGCAGGGTCCGGCCGAGGCGCTGCACCTGCTCGAACCGAACCGTCCGGTCCGCCGGCAGGGCATAGGGGGGTACGGCCTTCTTCAGGTGGCGGCTGGCCCAACCGATGGCCCGCCCCTTGAGGCCGAGGCCGTCGCCCGGCCCCACAACGACGATGCGCTCCAGGCTCATCTCGGCGAGGGACGCCTGGACCGTGTGGGCGAAGTTTTCGAGGACGAACAGGGCGCGAGCGCCGGAATCGACGAGTTGCGCCGTCAGTTCGCGTGGGGTGTAGAGCGGATTGACGTTGACCACGGTGCAGCCGGCGAGCAGCACGCCGAGGATCGCCGCCGGATAGGCCGGCACGTTCGGCATCATCAGGGCGATGCGATCGCCCTTGGCGAAGCCTTGGTTCGCGAGCCACGCCGCCACGGCCCGGGCTGATTCGCCGAGCGCCCCGTAAGTGATGCGGGAGCCGAAACATTGCAGGGCCGGCCGGTCGGAATGGCTCCGCAGGGAGTCCTCGAACAGATCGACGAGGGTCCCGAGGCCCGCGACATCGATCTCGGCCGGAACGCCCGGCGGATAGGCGGACAACCACGGGTGCTCGGCGCCACGGAGTCGGGCCATTGGAACCTCCCTGTGATGTGGCGCAGCGGCTTGGTGCCGCTTTCGTTCACATCTAAACTATCTTCCCGGATTCAGGGGCCGGGATCAAGCTGTGTCCGTCCATGTGACTGAGGCGCCGCCCGGCTGTCGAGCCAGTCGAGGCTGGCGTGGGGCAGGAAGGCGAGGAGAACCAGGGCGACGGCGAGGCCCGCTTCGCCGGCCGAGAGCGGACGACGGGGCCAGGGGCCGAGTCCGGTCGCCGTGGCGAGGCCGAGTATCCCGAAGGCGAACCACAGCGCCAGCGTCCGCGTCAGCATCCGTCCCACGCCGAGGCGCAGGCGTCGTGCCCATCGGGCGTTCCCGCGCGGGGCGCCGATGGCGAGGAGGCCGCCGAGTCCGAGGGCGAGGCCGAACACCAGGGCGACGGCGGCCGCGCCGAGGCCGTAGGCGATCGGCATGGTCTGGCCGGTGAGGAAGGCCATGCCGCCCGTGGCGAAGCCGGCCCGCAGGACCCCTCCCCCGAAGGTGGGATAGAGGCAGACGGCAAGAAGCAGAACGATGGCGATGGCGCTCCCGACCAGGCGCCGCACGGGACCGGCCGGGCCGGGCCGCGCCGCGCCGAGGAGAAGGCGCGCGACTCCGTACACGAGGGCGGCGCAGAATAGCGGGTAGCGGTCGAGGAAGAAGCCGTAGAAGCGCGCCTCGATCGCCGCCGGCAGCACCGTGCGTTGGCTGAGGCCCGTGAGCCAGGCCAGCCCGACGGCCAGGACCGTGACCGCCACCGGGCCGAAAGCCCGGATGGCGGCGGGGAAAGGGCTCACGCTTCGCAGGTGTCGCGCACGAGACGGTCGAGGAGGCGCACACCCCAGCCGGCGCCCCAGCTGCGGTTGATCTCCGAGGAGGAGGACGACATGGCCACACCGGCGATGTCGAGATGCGCCCACGGCACGTCGTTGGTGTAACGCTTGAGGAAGGCGGCCGCCGTGGCGGCACCGCCGTGGCGCCCGCCGGTGTTCTTCATGTCGGCGAATTTCGAATCGATGGCCTTGTCGTAGGCCGGGATCAGCGGCATCCGCCACACGGCCTCGCCCGTCGCCTCGCCGGCGGCGGTGATCTTGGCGGCCAGCGCGTCGTCGTTGGAGAACAGGCCGGCGACGTCCTGGCCGAGCGCCACGATGATCGCACCCGTGAGGGTGGCGAGATCGATCATGAATTTCGGCTTGTAGGCGCCCTGGACGTGCCAGATCACGTCGGCGAGGACGAGGCGTCCTTCCGCGTCGGTGTTGATGACCTCGATGGTCTGGCCCGACATGGAGGTGACGATGTCGCCGGGGCGGTAGGCGTCGCCGTCGGGCATGTTCTCGACGATGCCGATGGCGCCGACCACGTTCACCTTCGCCTTGCGCGACGCCAGGGCGTGCAGGGTGCCGACGACGCAGGCCGCTCCGCCCATGTCGCCCTTCATGTCCTCCATGCCGGCCGCGCCCTTGATGGAGATGCCGCCGGAATCGAAGCACACACCCTTGCCGATGAGGGCGATGGGGGCCTCGCCCGCGGCGCCGCCGTTCCAGCGCATGACCACGACGCGGGGCTCCTTCACCGAGCCCCGGGCCACGGCGAGGAGCGCGCCCATGCCGAGGGCGGCGAGCTTGGCCGGGCCGAGCACCTCGACCTCGACGCCGAGCTTCGTCAGCGCCTCGGCCCGGCGGGCGAATTCCTCGGGAAAGAGGACGTTCGGCGGCTCGTTGACGAGCTCGCGGGCGAGGATGACGCCCTCGGCCACCGCCTCCGTCGCCGGGAAGGCGGCCTCGGCGGTGGCGGGATCGGCCACCATCACGGTCAGGGCGGTGCCGCGCGCCTCTTCACCCTCGGGCTTCTTCTTCGTCTTGTAGCGGTCGAAGCTGTAGTGGCGCAGGCGCGCGCCGAGGGCGAACTCGGCGGCGTTGGCACCCGTGGCGGCGACGCCCGGCAGGATCAGGGCGAGGCTCGCCGTGCGGCCCGTGACCTTGCCGGCGGTGAAGCCGCCGAGCGTCGTCCAATCGATCTTGGCCCGATCCTTCTCGGAGCCGAGGCCGATCACCACGAGGCGGTCGACCTCGAGACCGGCCGGGGCCGGCAGCACCAAAGCCGATTGGGATTTGCCCTTGAACCGCTCGCTCGCCGCCGCCCGCGCCAGGAGATCGGTGGCCCCGCGCCCGACGGCCTGGGCCACCTCGGGAGCGAGCGCCAGATCGTCCCCGACGAAAACGACGAGGTCGCCCCGGCCCACCGGGCCGAGGGGGCCGAATGCGATCGTGATATCGTCCGCCATACCTGCAGCTTTCCAGAATCGTGCGTGAAGCCGTTCTCGGCGCGGCCCGTCGCAGGGCGCCCCGTATCGGCTTCCTGTGTACCCGTTGAGCCGTGGAACGCAACGCGAGGCCGGCGCTCCCGCGACAGGGCGAGGCTCGACGCGCCCCGCGCGCCCGCGCTACATCGGCCGGATCGTCGCGCCGAGCCCGGCCGGCGATTCCGCCGCGAGAATCGATGACGCAGATCGAGCGCTACATCTTCCGAATCGCGTTCGGAGCCTTCCTGGCCTGCCTCGTCGGCCTCACGGGCACGATCTGGGTGACGCAGGCCCTGCGGGAACTCGACCTCATCACGGCCAAGGGGCAGACCCTGGTGATCTTCTTCCTCATCACCGGCCTGTCCCTGCCGACCCTGATCACCGTGATCTCGCCCGTGGCCCTGTTCATCGCCGTGATCTACGCCCTGAACAAGCTCAACGGCGATTCCGAGCTCATCGTCATGTCGGCGGCGGGCATGAAGCCGCGCCGTATCCTGCGCCCGTTCCTCACCCTCGGCCTCGCCGTGAGCTTCGCCGTGGCGTTCCTGACCATCCAGGTGATGCCGTCGTCGTTCCAGGAGCTGCGCGACGTCCTCACCCGCGTGCGCGGTGACTTCATCGCCAACGTGGTCAAGGAGGGTCAGTTCACGCAGCTCGACAGCGGCATCACCTTCCATTTCCGCGAGCGCGGACCCGGCGGCTCCCTGCTCGGCCTTTTCATTCAGGACAAGCGCGAGCCGGGCAAGACCGTGGTCTACCTCGCCGAGCGCGGTCAGGCCGTGGAGTATGGCGGCCAGAGCTACCTCGCCCTGGAAAAGGGCAGCGTGCACCGCCAGCAGAAGGATTCGCGCGATTCCTCGATCATCACCTTCGAGCGCTACACCGTGGATCTCGCCGCCTTCACGCCCCCGGACGGCGAGGTGACCTATAAGCCGCGCGAGCGTTCGACGACGCAGCTGTTCTTCCCCGATCGCTCGGAAGGCTACTATCAGTTGCAGAAGGGCCGCTTCCGTTCGGAACTCCACGACCGCCTGTCATCCTGGCTTTATCCCCTAGCGCTGACCTTCATCGCCTTCGCGGCTTTGGGCGATCCCCGGACCACCCGCCAGGGCCGGGGCGTCGCCGTCGCCGGGGCGGTGCTCGCCGTGGTGGTCCTGCGAATCGCGGGGTTCGCGGCCACCTCGGCCGCCACCCGCAGCCAGGGCGCCGTGGTGGCGATCTACGCCGTGCCCCTCGTCGCCATCGCGTGGTCGAGCATCCTCATTTTCCACGGGCCGAGGGTGCGAGCCTGGAACGCCAGGGCCATGCGCGGCCTCGGTGGCTTGTTGCGCCGTCCGCGCCTCGGCCGGGCCTGAGCGCATGAGCGGCCTCATCGGCTTCACCCTCGGGCGTTACTTCGCGGCGCGCTTCCTGCGCACGATCCTGGGGGTGTTCCTCACGGTCTTCACCCTCGTCTACACCCTCGATTTCGTCGAACTCCTGCGCCGGGCCGGCGACGCCGAGGGCGCCTCGGCCGGATTGATGGCCCAGCTCGCCCTGTTCCGGACCCCGGCCGTAGCCGAGGGTGTGCTGCCCTTCGCGATCCTGTTCGGGTCCATGGCCTCCCTGCTCCAGCTTTCGCGCAAGCTCGAACTTGTGGTTGCGCGGGCCGCCGGCATCTCGGCTTGGCAATTCCTCCAGCCCGGCCTGTTCGTGGCGCTGGCCATCGGGGCCTTCACGGTGGGAGTCTACAACCCGGTTTCGGCTCAACTGAAGCAGCGCTCCACGCAGATCGAGGCGAAGATCTTCGCCAAATCCACCAAGGCCAGTTCGGGCAAGGACATCTGGATCCGGCAGCGCAGCCTCGATGGCCAAGCGATCCTGCGGGCCGAGACCGCCATCGAGGGGACCACGACGCTCGCGGGTGTCTCGGCCTACATCTTCGATGCGGCGGGCGCCTTCGTCTCCGAGGTCGACGCCGCCCGGGCCATCCTCCACGATGGCTATTGGGAGTTGCAGGAGGCCCGCCTCCTCAAGCCGGATGCGCCGCCCGAGAGCTTTTCCACATATCTCATCGCCTCGACTCTCGACCCCGGCCAAGTGCGCCAGCGCTTCACCCCTCCTGAATCTGTGCCTTTCTGGCAACTTCCCGAGACCATCGCGCGCAACGAGCGGGCGGGGTTGGATGCCACGCGTTACCGACTCCAGTATGATGTCCTCATGGCGCGGCCGGTTCTCTTCGTCGCCATGGTGCTCGTGGCGGCCAGCGTTTCCTTAAGGTTCTTCCGCTTTGGTGGCGTGGGAAAGCTCGTGCTCGGCGGCGTTGCCGCGGGGTTCGCGCTCTACGTCGCGCGGCAGCTCCTCGAAGGGTTGGGTGCGTCCGGGATCGTCACGCCGGCGGTGGCGGCGTGGTTCCCGGCTGTGGTAGGTAGTCTTCTCGGTACGCTCACGCTTCTCTATCAGGAGGACGGCTGATGTCGGTCTGCCGGATCGGGAAACGGAACGGGGCCGTGGCAGGAGTTGGGACTCGCGTTGCGTAAGGTCGCCGACATCGTGTTCGCCGCCACCGTGCTGGCGTTGGCTCCGGCCGTGGTTCCCACGGCGGCGGAATCGCGCCCGGCCGCGCAGGCGGATGCGAACGGAAAGCCCGCTTCGACCAAGTCGGCCGAGCGCCTTCTCGTCGAGGCGGCGGAACTCGTCTACGACAACGACAAGAATACCGTCACGGCGCGCGGCAACGCCGAACTCCATTACGGCCCGCGTACCCTTCAGGCCGACCGCGTTCTCTATGACCGCAACACCAGCCGGGTCTTCGCCGAGGGCAATGTCCGCCTCACCGACGAGACCGGCGCGGTCCTGACCGGCGCCAAGATGGAGCTGACGGACGATTTCAAGAACGGCTTCATCGACGCCCTGCGCATCCAGCAGACCATCGAGGTGAAGGGGCAGCCCGTCCGCACCCGGTTCTCCGCGCCTCGCGCCGAGCGCATCGGCGGCGACCGCACCAGTTTCGAATACGGCACCTACACTGCCTGCGAGCCGTGCAAGAACAATCCGGAGACGCCGCCCCTCTGGCAGATCCGCGCCACTAAGATCATCCACAACAACGAGACGCACACCATCGCGTTCGAGGAATCGACCCTCGAGATCGGCGGCATTCCGCTGGCCTACATGCCGTATTTCGAGACGGCCGATCCGAGCGTGAAGCGGAAATCCGGCTTCCTCACGCCCCGCTTTCTCACCTCCACGGCGCTCGGCAGCGGCATCGCCACGCCGTACTTCTTCAACCTCGCGCCGGATTACGATCTCACCCTGTCGCCGGCCTTCCTGAGCAATCAGGGCGTGCTCGGCCAGGCCGAATTCCGGCAGCGCGTCGATTCGGGCTTCTACAACATCCGCCTGTCGGGCATCTTCCAGACGACGCCGAGCGCGTTCCTGCCCGGCCCCCTCGGGGCCGGCGACCGCGATTTCCGGGGCTCCGTCGAATCGAAGGGCCAGTTCTACATCAACGACCGCTGGCGCACGGGCTGGGACCTCGTCGGGGTGACCGACAAATGGTTCCTCGACAATTACCGCATCCGCAACCAGAGCATCACCACCGATTATTTCCGTGAGGCCGTCTCGACGGCCTACCTGATCGGACAGGGTGACCGCTCGTGGTTCGAGGCGCGCGGCTACTACTTCAAGGGCCTGTCGAGCTTCGACTGGCAGAAGGAGCAGCCCCTCGTCCTGCCGGTGATCGACTACGACAAGCGCATCAACGGCCCGGCGCCGCTCGGCGGCGAAGTCCGGTTCGAGGCCAACATCACGAGCCTGACCCGCGAGGCCACGGACTTCCAGGGCGTGCCGCGCACGGGCGCGTATCTCCTGAGCCCGAGCGCCAACGGCGTCAGCTATCCGCTCTACGAGACCTGTCTCACCTTCACCCGCGCCACCTGTCTCATCCGGGGGCTGGCGGGCGCGAACACCCGCGCCTCGGCCCAGGTCTCCTGGCGCCGGACCTTCATCGACGACATCGGCCAGGTTCTGACGCCATTCGCCTACCTGCGCACCGACGCGTTCTTCGTCGACCCGCGCAATTCCGGCTACCAGAACGCCCTGGCGCAGAACCTCACGGCGCAGGATTCCGACCTGTCCGGTCGGGTGATGCCGGCCATCGGCCTCGACTACCGTTATCCGTTCGTCTCGAATTTCGGGCCGCTGGGCGTCCACACCCTGGAGCCCATCGCCCAGGTGATCGCCCGGCCGAGCGAGACCCGCATCGGCCGCCTGCCCAACGAGGACGCCCAGAGCCTCGTGTTCGACGACACCTCCCTGTTCGAATGGGACAAGTTCTCGGGCTACGACCGTGTCGAGGGCGGCGTGCGGGCCAATCTCGGTGGCCAATACTCCGTCGTGACCCCGGCCGGCTGGTACGCGAACGTCCTGTTCGGTGAGTCGATTCAGATCGCGGGCGTCAACTCGTTCCGGCGCGGCGATATCGCCAATGTCGGCCTCGATTCGGGGCTCGAGAATCGCCGCTCTGATTTCGTCGGGCGCTTCCAGCTGTCGCCGAACCAGAACATCAGCTTCATCTCGCGGGCGCGGTTCGACCAGCGCGATTTCGCCGTCAACCGGTTCGAGACGGGCGTGACGGCGCGGTTCGCGCCGTTCATGCCGTTGGATCTGTCGGTGTTCTATTCCTACTACGACGCGCAGCCGGCGCTGGGTTTCGTGCATCGCCGCGAGGGCGTCACCGCGTCCGCCACCTATCACATCACCCCGAACTGGTTCGTCACCGGCTCGGCGCTGGTCGATCTCAGCCACTACCTCGATGTGCGCGACAACTTCGCCGATGCCTACACCGCCTATCTCGCCAACCCCGTCGGCCCGTCGCCGATCTACGTGAATCCAGGCAAGTCGTATCTGTCCGGCATCAGCCTCGGGGCGGGTTATCAGGACGAGTGCACCACGGTGTCCCTGAACTACATCGTGTCGCCCATCGCCACGGCCCTCGGCACTGCGGAACGCAACCGCACGGTGCTGCTGCGCGTCGAGCTGAAGACCCTCGGCGAGGCGGATCTGCGCCAGAACGTCGGCACCCTCACGACCTCGGACGGCATCGCCGCCGTCCGGTGATCCACCTCTCTCCCGTCAGCCTTGCCATCGCGTCCGCGACCTGCGACCGGAACGGGGTGACAGAGGAAGGACGGCCAACCGCGTGACCGAGCACACACCGATCGCCCTCACCCTCGGCGATCCCGCCGGGATCGGGCCAGAACTCGCCCTGATGGCGTGGCGGGACCGCGACACGGGTCCCGGCCTGCCGCCGTTCTTCCTCATCGGTGATCCGGATTTCATCGAGCGGCGGGCGAGCGAGCTCGGGTTCCTGATTCCCGTGGCGGAAGTCGGCCCGGACACCGCGACGGAGGTGTTTCCCCGCGCCCTTCCGGTGATGCCCCTGCCGAGCGGCATGCGCGTCGGCGCCGTGGCCGGGCAGCCCGATCCCCTCAATGCGGGGGCCACCCTCGAATCCATCACCACGGGTGTCGCCCTGGTGCGGGACGGAGCCGCCGCCGCCCTGGTGACCAATCCCATCGCCAAATACGTGCTGACCCAGGTCGGGTTCGCGCATCCGGGTCACACGGAGTTCCTCGCCGCCCTCAGTGTCGCGCCCGGCGAGGCGCCGCCCCTCCCCGTGATGATGCTGTGGAGCGAGACCCTGGCCGTGGTGCCGGTGACCATCCATGTGCCGTTGCGCAGCGTGCCCGATCTCCTGACGCAGGACCGCGTCGTCGCCACCGCCCGGATCGTCGCGCGGGATCTGCGCCAGCGGTTCGGCCTCGCCCGGCCGCGCCTCGTCCTCTCCGGGCTCAATCCGCACGCGGGCGAGAACGCCACCATGGGGCTTGAGGACCGGGACGTGCTGGAGCCGGCGGTGGCGCAGCTTCAGGCGGAGGGCATCGACATTCGCGGGCCGCTCCCCGCCGATACCCTGTTCCATCCCCGGGCGCGGGCGACCTACGACGTCGCCCTGACCCCGACCCACGATCAGGCCCTGATCCCCATCAAGACCATCGCGTTCGACGACGGCGTAAACGTGACCCTCGGACTGCCCTTCATCCGGACATCGCCCGACCACGGCACTGCCTTCGATATCGCCGGCAAGGGCGTCGCCCGCCCCGACAGCCTGATGGCGGCCCTGCGCCTCGCGGCCCGCCTCGCTGGCCATTCGGCATGAGTGACATCGACACCCTCGCCGATGACGGCCTGCCGCCCCTGCGCGACGTGGTGCGCCGGCACGGCCTCGAACCCAAGAAGGCGCTGGGCCAGAACTTCCTGTTCGACCTCAACCTCACGGGTCGAATCGCCCGCTCGGCCGGGCCCCTCGACGGCGTCACCGTGGTGGAGGTCGGCCCCGGACCCGGCGGCCTCACCCGCGCGCTCCTCAGTGCCGGAGCCGCCCGGGTGGTCGCCGTGGAACGCGATCCCCGCGCCCTGCCGGCGCTCGCCGAGATCGCGGCCCATTATCCCGGCCGCCTCGACGTCATCGACGCCGACGCCCTCCAGTTCGACCCCGTGCCCCTCGTCGGCACCGGCCCCGTCCGCATCGTCGCCAACCTCCCCTATAACATCGGGACACCCCTGCTGACGGGCTGGCTCACCACCGCGGCTTGGCCGCCATGGTGGGATTCCCTGACCCTGATGTTTCAGCGCGAGGTCGCCGAGCGGATCGTGGCGGACGAGGCCGACCGGGCGAATTACGGCCGTCTCGGGGTTCTGTGCGGCTGGCGCACGCAGGCCGATATCCTGTTCGACGTCGCCCCGTCCGCCTTCGTGCCGCCGCCGAAGGTGACGTCGAGCGTGGTACGCCTGACGCCCCGATCCGAGCCCCTGCCCTGCGCGGTGGACGCCCTTGAGCAAATCACCCGCGCGGCCTTCGGCCAGCGTCGGAAGATGCTGCGCCAGAGCCTGAAGGCAGCGACACCCGATCCCACACGCCTGTTGGAGGCCGCCGGCATCCCCGAGACCGCCCGGGCCGAGGAGGTGCCGGTGGCGGGCTTCGTCGCCATGGCACAGGCTCTGGTGTCGCGGGCCTGAAACATCGTCACGACGACGACCCTCGATCAGGCCCATGCCCGCAGATCCGGCTCCTGGAACATCGCCCGCAGCCGAGCCTGCTCGAAATCCGTGACCGTGAGGGTCGGCGCCGGCTTTCCGAACAGGTAGCCCTGCATCTGGTCGAAGCCGATTTCCTTCAGGATCGCCAGCTGCTCGGCGGTCTCGACCCCCTCGACGGTGACATGGAGGCCGAGGTTGTGTCCGAGATTCGCGATGGCATGGATGATCGTGAGCGTGTCGCTGCTCTGGCCGAGGCGGCGCACGAAGGACTGGTCGATCTTGATCTTGTCGAACTTGAACCGCTGCAGGTAGCTCAAGCTCGAATACCCGGAGCCGAAATCGTCGAGCGCCAGATGGACGCCCTGCCGCCGCAGGCGCGAGAGCACGTCCACGGCGTTGGCGGCATCCTGGATGAACACGCTCTCGGTGATCTCGATCACCAGCCGGTTCGCATCGAGGGCGTTGCGGGCGAGGGCGGCGGCGGCGAGGGCCGGGACGTCCGATTGCCGGAACTGGCTCGGCGACACGTTGACCGAGACGCGCCAGGGCTTTGGCCAGGTCGCCGCCGCGGCGCAGGCGGTGTCGATCACCCACTGACCGATGGCCGCGATGAGGTCGGCCTGCTCGGCGAGGGGAATGAACTCGACGGGCGAGACGAGGCCCCGGACGGGGTGTCGCCAACGGATCAGGGCCTCGAAGGTCTCGATCTCGCCGGTCTTCGCATTCACGATGGGTTGGTAGAACAGTTGCAATTCGTCGCGGTCGATGGCGCCGCTCAGTTCCTGTTCGAGCTGTCGGCGGGCGTGAAGCTGGGCGTTCATCGACGCCTCGAAGAACCGCAATCCCCCGCGCCCTTCGTCCTTCACGCGGTAGAGCGCCGTGTCCGCCGCACGCAGCAGGCTTTCCACCGTGCGCCCGTCCTGCGGATACAACGCGATCCCGGCCGAGGCACCGATCGTGACGATCTGGAGATCGAGGTGGAAGGGCCGGGCGAGGCCGGCGATGAGGCGCCCGGTGACCTCCGAGACATGGGCCGGCGACGGCACCGGGCTCAAGACGACGACGAATTCATCCCCGCCGATCCGCGCCAGGGTGTCGCTGGCGCGCAACTCGGACAGCAGGCGCTTGGCGACCTGGACCAGGAGCGCGTCGCCCGTCGCATGGCCATGGAGATCGTTGATGGGTTTGAAGCGATCCAGGTCGAGGTAGATGATGGCGATGGTCTCGCCCGATGCGGTCGCGACGTCGAGGGCGTGGCCGATCCGTTGCTCCATGAGGTAGCGGTTGGGGAGGTCGGTCAAGGCATCGTGCAAGGCGAGGTGCCGAATCCGTGCCTCGTCGCGCCGGAGGGCCGACAGATCTCGAAGGGCGACCGCCGTGGCCGGCTCGCCACCGAATTCGATGCGACGGCACGACAGCTCGACGGGGACAAGGAGACCGGTCGCCGTTTGGGCCTCGAATTCCTCCGGCTGCAGATCCTCCGAGCGCTGATGGGCGCGCCGGGTCAGGGCTGGCGCACCCGCCTCGGAAAACAGATCGAGGATCGGCCGTCCGATGATGTCCTCGATGGGCCTGCCGAACAGGCGGCTTCCAGCGCTGTTGACCTCGAGCACCTGACCATCGCGGTGGATGAGCAGCACCTCGTGGGCGAGATCGCCGAGAAGGCGCATCCTGTCCATCTCGATCAAGCTTCGTTGCGAAAGGTGGCGCTGCAGAAACAGCGTCATCAGACCCGCGCAGAGCACGAGGAGGCTGACGGAGCCGAAGGCGAGGCCGAGTTGGGTCGATGCGACGATCGTCGCCGCGTCGTCCACGGGGACAGGGGTTGGGGCGGCTTCGTCGATGGTCGCCGTGAAGTGCAGACCGCAAAGCGCCAGGGCGAGCCACGCCGCGACTTCGATGCGGCGGATCAACCCGATGAGCGTGCGGCCCCGGATCAGAGCCGCAATCGCAAAACCGAGGGTCAGCCCGACCGATGCCGTCACGGAGATCGTATCGAACGTGATGTGGCTCCAGGCGTACATCGCACTCAAGCCCTGGTAGTGCATGGCGACGATACTGAGGCCGAGCAGTATCCCAGGCAGAACGGAGGCTGTGCGGGTGCGGGGAAGGCGATCGCGCAGGGCGAACGTCGCCATGATGCCGAACACGGTGACGAGGATCGACCCGAGCGCCATGATCAGGTCATAGGCGACGTAAGTTGCCCTGTGGAATGCCAGCAGGGCGACGAAGTGCAGTGACCAGACGCAGCATCCGAAGATCGCGCTGGAAATGTATACCCAACGGAATAGAGGAAGATCCGATCGGGCGTTCGAACGATTTGTCGATCGCTCTTCCTGCGAAATCGCTGTCGTGACGACGAAGCATACCAAGAAACAGATGACGACAGACAACGTGATGAAGCCGTATCGGTACTCCATCGTCGTACAGTCTACGGCCCTCGTCATCGGATGACTCACAAAAATCCCGGGTGTTCGTCCCTCACTAGTCAGGAAAAATGTTTCAAGATCGCTTCGAGCCCCGATCCCAGGAGGGGCGACGGAGATAATGGTTAAAAGTGCTCACAAAACTTCTTGCCCCTGAACGGTTCTCGCCGTGGGGATGGCGGTGCAGTGGGAGTTTCGAGGGAGACACTCAGGAGCGTTTCATAAGAACGTTGGGCGATTCCCTGTGAAGGGCAGCGTTCATTGGAGGGGCGCGAAGCGGTGCGGACCCGACTTTTGTGGGCGTGGTGAGGGTGTCTCCCGATGAGGGTCCCCGGACGAAAAAGGCCGCCCGATTGCTCGGGCGGCCCGTCTGGTCCACGGATGCGAAGGGCTCAGCGACCCTGCTGGATTGCCGAGAGGATCCAGCGGCCGCCGCGCTCGCGCACGAACGTCCACAGCTCCACGGCCTCCGGTTCGCCGGTCTCGACGACCCGGTTGGTGCGGCGGTCGAGGGTCACGTCCTTGATGGCGTAGCGCATAGCCACGGTGGCGTATTCGGCGTTGCCCTCGCCCCAGGATTCCGACAAGTCGCCCTGCAGGAGCTTTACGTCCGAGATGCGGTTGACGACGCCCTTGGCCTCGTTGGCACGCAATTCTTCGATGAAGTAGCCGGCCATCTCCGGCGTCGCGAGGTTGCGCAGGCTCGCCACGTCCTCACGGCCATAAGCTTCCTGGACGCCGTTGAGGGCGATCTCGAAGCTCTGGAAGTCGCCGGGGCCGATCTGGACCGGACGGGCCTGAACCGGCTGCACGGCGGCGGGACCGCGACCCATACCGCCGAGGGGAGCGCCGCCCCCGCCGAGATTCATGCTGCCGCCCGGGCCATTGCCGTCCAGCGTCGAGCGGGCGTGCCCGGCCGCCGCCGGGGTGCCCTGGCGGCGACGGAACCAGCGCACGGCGAAGGCGACGAGGAGCACCAGGAGGCCGACCTGCAGCATCAGCCCGATGAACGAAGCGATGCCGCCGAGGCCGCCGAAGAAGCCGCCGCCCAGGAGGGCGCCGAGGAGGCCCGCGCCGAGGAGCCCGGCCATGAAGCCGCCGCCGAAGCGTGGACGCTGCGCCGCCGCCGGGTTCATGCCGGGATTGTTCATGCCGGGCTGGGTCTGCGAACGCTGGATCGGCGCCGCCGTGCTGGGGGCCGTCGTGGTGGCGGCCGGAGGCGCATAGGTGCGTGAGCCACGGGACCCCATGCCGCCGCTGCCGCCGCCCGGACGCGCCTCGGCCATGGTCGCCCCCAACGCCAGGACGGCGGTGAGCGAGAGAATGGTGGCCGCGCGCCTGCGGCGCGTGGGGGAGGTGAGCATGGATTCGCCCCTGATACGAAACTAGAGTCCGGCGGAATCGCCGGTCACTCATATGGTGACGGATGGGCGGCGGTTTTAGTCCGCCGCGTCTGTCGATTTTTTGAATCCGTCTAGGGCGTGTCATTGCTTGAGCCAATCGAGGGCGGCTGCGAGGCAGAGGACGCCGGTGAAGCTGGCGGCGGTCTTTTCGTAGCGCGTGGCGATGGCCCGCCAGTCCTTGAGCCTGGCCCATAGGCGCTCGACTTGGTTGCGGTTATTGTAGATCCAGTCCGGGCAGGCGACGGGCGCCTCATGGCGCTGGGGCGGGATCGCAGGCCGTGCGCCCATGGTCCAGATGTGGTCGCGAAAGGCGTGGCTGGTGTAGCCACGGTCGCCCACGACCCACTTGGGCACGCCGGGCAGCCCATCGAGCAACGGAACCGCATGGGGCAGCTCATGGGCCTGACCGGGCGCCAGCCGGAAGGCGATGGCACG
>NZ_FOPM01000019.1 GCF_900113485.1 Methylobacterium gossipiicola | reverse complement strand
CGTGACTTCGGTCTGACCAACGCCAGCCGCGACAGCTTCCAGACCGGCTGGGCCGCCGGCGGTGGCATCGAGTACGCTCTCCCGACGGACTCGTTCTTCAACTTCTTCAAGTCCTCGGCCGTGACGTTCAAGGTCGAAGGTCTGTACGTCAACCTCGACCAGGGCAACCGCAACAACGGCGCCTTCGCGGTCAACAACGTCGGCACCGTCATCACCACCAACAGCCCCGGCGTCGCCCTCGTCTCCGGCGGCCGTCAGATCCGCGACACCGAGTTCGCCGTCGTCCGCGCCGGCCTGAACTACAAGTTCGGCTCCTACTAGGATTTGGCCCGCGTCCTCCGGGACGCCCTCCAGACCCGATCCACGGAAAAGCCCGGCCGAAAGGCCGGGCTTTTTCGCATTGTGGCGACCGTCATGTGCTTGCCATGGGGGGCGCCTAGAGGACGGCTTTCCCTTCACGGAGCCGATGGATGACCGAGCCGACGCGAACCCGCTCGCAGGCGGCCGAGGCGGCCGAGGATGCCGGCTCCAACCCGAGCGCCAACGCCACCTTCGGCGATGTGGTCGCGGCGCGCTTCGATCGGCGCGACCTCCTGCGCGGCCTCCTCGGCGTCGGCGCCATCGCTGCCGTGGTGACGCCCCGCGCCCTCGCGGCGACTGAAGCCGCTGCGGCGGCCGAGGCCGCTCCAGCCGCCGCCGTTCCGGCCGAGACCGCCCCGACGCGCTTCCCCTTCGCGGAGGTCGAAGCCGGCTCGGACACCCATCACCACGTGGCGGCGGGACACGACGCCGAGATCCTCATCCGCTGGGGCGATCCCGTCCTGCCCGGCGCCCCGGCCTTCGATCCGCATCACCAATCCGCCGCCGCGCAGGCGAAGCAGTTCGGCTACAACAACGACTTCGTCGGCTATTTCCCCATGCCGGGCGCCGCCGATCCGGCCGCCCACGGCCTGCTGGTGGTCAACCACGAATACACGAACGAGGAGCTCATGTTCCCCGGCCTCGGGCGCCAGGACCTCAAGTCCGTCGCCTTCGCGGGCATGACGAAGACTCTCGTCGATATCGAGATGGCGGCCCATGGCGGCTCGGTCCTCGAGATCCGCCGCACGGACGGCCAATGGGCCGTGGTGCCGGATTCGAAATACGCCCGCCGCATCACCGCCGAGACGCCGATGGTGCTCACCGGCCCCGCCGCCGGTTCCGCGCGCCTCGTCACCGCCGCCGACCCGACCGGGCGGTCCGTCCACGGCATGATCAACAACTGCGCCGGCGGCACGACCCCATGGGGCACGTGGCTCACCTGCGAGGAGAACATCAACTACTACTTCTCCGGGACCCTGCCGGCGGACTCGGGCGAAGCGAAGAACCACGCCCGCTTCAACCTACCGAATTCCGCCTATGCCTGGGGCCGGTTCCACGAGCGCTTCGACATCGGAAAGACCCCGAACGAGCCCAACCGCTTCGGCTGGGTGGTGGAGATCGACCCATTCGATCCCACGAGCGTCCCGAAGAAGCGTACCGCCATGGGCCGGTTCAAGCACGAGGGCGCCGCCGGCATCGTCGCCAAGACCGGTCAGTACGTCGTCTATCAGGGCGACGACGAGCGCTTCGACTACGTCTACAAGTTCGTCACCACCGGCCGGGTCGATAGCGGTGACCGCGATCTCCTCGATTCCGGCACGCTGCACGTCGCCCGGTTCGACGCCGACGGGCGCGGCACCTGGATGCCCCTGGTGTTCGGGCAGGGACCGTTGACGCCAGAGAACGGCTTCCAGACCCAAGCCGACGTGCTCATCGGCGCGCGTCTCGCCGCCGACCGCCTCGGCGCCACCAAGATGGATCGGCCCGAGGACGTCGAGGCGAACCCCAAGACCGGCAAGGTCTACGTGATGCTGACCAACAACGGGAAGCGGAAGGCCGATCAGACCGATGCCGTAAATCCGCGTGCCGACAACCGCTTCGGCCACATCGTCGAACTCACCCCCGACGACGGCGACCACGCCGCCACGGGCTTTTCGTGGGAGATCCTCGTCCGGTGCGGCGATCCCGCCATCGCGGCGGTCGGCGCGACCTTCTCGTCGGCCACCACCAAGGACGGCTGGTTCGGCATGCCGGACAATTGCGCCGTCGACGGGCAGGGCCGCCTCTGGGTCGCCACGGACGGCAATTCCGCCTCGCGCACCGGTCGGGCCGACGGCATCTGGGCCATGGAGACGGAGGGGCAGGGGCGCGGCACCGGAAAACACTTCTTCCGGGTGCCGTGCGGAGCCGAGATGTGCGGACCGTACTTCACCCCCGACGACACCACCTTCTTCGTCGCCGTCCAGCATCCGGGCGAGGCCGACGAGGACGATCCGAAGGCCGCGCCCGCCACCTTCGAGGCCCCGTCCACCCGCTGGCCGGATTTCGACTCGGCCATGCCGCCCCGCCCGGCCGTGGTGGCGATCACGAAGCGCGGGGGCGGCCGCGTCGGGACCTGACCGCCCCGCCGCGAAAAGACCTTTCCAAGGCCGTCAGCCCTTCTTAACCAAGCCTGCCCCATGGCATGGAACGGCGTCGCCCCGCACGGTGTGGGCGCGGCGCCCGACCTACCGGGGTGGGAACCCCTTTCTGTTTCCGGTTTGTTCCGGTATGGTCAGAGGATGAAGGCGAATGCTGCACGGTCACCCTCCGCGATCCGCTCCGCGAAACCTGACGCCGGGCCGTCCCTCGCACGAGGGACACCGGTGAGCGACCCCGCGCGCGACCTCTTCGTCGGCGGCGAGGCCCCCCAGGCGAAGCCCAATGAGCGTCGCAAGGTCGCGGCGTCCTCCGCTCCCGTGCCCGCCCCCATCACCTCGGCGGAAGCCGGCTACGACGCCTCCGCCATCGAGGTGTTGGAGGGGCTGGAGCCCGTGCGCCGCCGCCCCGGCATGTATATCGGCGGCACCGATGAGCGGGCGCTGCACCACCTCTTCGCCGAGGTGATCGACAATTCCATGGACGAGGCCGTGGCGGGCCATGCCAGCTTCATCGAGGTGGAGCTGGAAGAGACCGGCCACCTCGTGGTGACCGACAACGGGCGCGGCATCCCCGTGGACCCGCACCCGAAATACCCGACGAAATCCGCCCTCGAAGTCATCATGACCGTCCTGCACGCGGGCGGGAAATTCGACTCCAAGGTCTACGAGACCTCCGGCGGCCTGCACGGTGTGGGCATCTCCGTGGTCAACGCCCTGTCGGACGAACTCGAGGTCGAGGTCGCCCGCAGCCAGACCCTCTACCGCCAGAGCTTTTCACGGGGGCATGTTCAGGGTCCGCTGGAGACGGTGGGCCGGGTGCAGAACCGGCGCGGCACCCGGGTGCGCTTCCACCCCGACGCGCAGATTTTCGGGCCGCTGAAGTTCGATCCCCGTCGCCTGTTCAGGATGGCGCGCTCCAAAGCCTACCTGTTCGGCGGCGTCGAGATCCGCTGGCGTTGCGCGCCGTCCCTTCTGGAGGGCATCGACGACGTGCCGGCCGAGACCGTGCACCGCTTCCCAGGGGGGCTGCGCGATTATCTGGCCCGCGATCTCGAAGGCAAGGAACTCGTCACCGACGCGATTTTCTCGGGCAAGATCACCAAGCCGGGCGGCCACGGGTCGCTCGAATGGGCCGTGGCCTGGATGGTCACCGAGGACGGTGTCTCGGCCTCCTACTGCAACACGATTCCGACGGCCGAGGGCGGCACCCACGAGAGCGGCCTGCGCGTCGCCCTGCTCCGGGCCCTGCGTGAGCACGCCGAGCGTGTGAATCAGGCCAAGCGCATGACGGCCGTGACCACCGACGACGTCATGGCGACCTGCGCCTCCATGCTGTCGGTGTTCATCCGCGAGCCTGAATTCCAGGGCCAGACCAAGGACAAGCTCGCCACCGTGGAGGCCTCGCGCATCGTCGAGACGGCGATCCGCGATGCCTTCGATCATTGGCTCGCCGCCTCGCCGGCCCAGGCCAACAAGCTCCTCGACTGGGTGATCGACCGGGCGGAAGAGCGCCTGCGCCGCCGCCAGGAGAAGGAAGTCGCGCGCAAATCCGCCACCCGCAAGCTGCGGCTTCCGGGCAAGCTCGCCGATTGCTCAAAGGCCGGCATGGCCGGCTCCGAGATCTTCATCGTCGAGGGCGATTCGGCCGGTGGATCGGCCAAGCAGGCGCGCGACCGCGCCAGTCAGGCGATCCTGCCCTTGCGCGGCAAGATCCTCAACGTCGCCTCGGCCAGCCGCGACAAGCTCGGCGCCAACCAGCTCATCTCCGACCTGACCCAGGCCCTCGGCTGCGGCACCGGCAACGCGTTCCGCCTGGAAGACCTTCGCTACGAGAAGGTCATCATCATGACCGACGCCGACGTCGACGGCGCCCACATCGCCTCGCTGCTCATCACCTTCTTCTACCGGCAGATGCCCAAACTCATCGACCGGGGGCACCTCTACCTCGCGATCCCGCCCCTCTACCGCCTGACCCACGGAGCCAAGACGGCCTATGCCCGCGACGACGCCGATCGGGAGCGGGTGATCAAGACGGTGTTCAAGGGGGCCAAGGTCGAGATCGGCCGCTTCAAGGGCCTCGGCGAGATGATGCCGGCGCAGCTGAAAGAGACCACCATGGACCCGAAGAAGCGCACGCTCCTGCGCGTCGAGGTTCTGGAAGAGGCCCGCAGCTCCACGGGCGACGCCGTGGACCGGCTCATGGGCAACAAGCCCGAAGCCCGCTTCGCCTTCATCTCCGAGCGCGCCGCCTTCGCCGATGGCGCGGAACTGGATATCTGACGTCCGGGTCTCGAAGGGCTATGCCCTTCGCGGGTCCAGGGCAGAGCCCTGGGAAGATGTCGGGCTCTGCCCGACACCCACTGAGCGGATGATCCCTTCGGAAACCCGGATCAGGCCTTCTTGGCCGCCGCCTTGCGCGGGGCGGCGGGCTTCTTGGCCGGGGCTTCGGCGTCGGCCTTCTTCGCGGGCGCCTTGCGCGGGGCGGCCTTCTTCACCGGTGCCTCGCCCGCGTCGTCATCCGCCTTTTTCGCGGCGGCCTTCTTGGCCGGCGCCTTCTTGGCCGTGGTCGATTTCGCCGCTGCCTTACGCGCCGGCGCGCGCTTCTTGCCGCCCCCGGCGGCCTCGCGGGCGGCGATGAGTTCCAGGGCCTGCGGAAGGTCGATGTCCTCCGCCGCCTGAGTCTTCGGCAGCGTCGCGTTGGTGGTGCCGTCGGTGACGTAGGGGCCGTAGCGCCCGGATTTCACCACGATGGGCTTGCCCGTCTCCGGATGGGTGCCGAGCGCCCGGCCGGGATCGGCGGCGGGACCGCGCCGGCCGCCGCCCTGTTCCTTGGCCACGATGAGGTCGATGGCGCGGTTGGCCCCGATCTCCAGCACGTCGTCGTCGCGCCCGAGATTCGCGTACATCTTGCCGTGCTGCACGTAGGGTCCGAACCGGCCGAGATTGGCCAGGATCGGCTCGCCGGTCTCGGGATGCTTGGCGACCTCGCGCGGCAGCGACAGGAGTTTCAGGGCCTTCTCCAGGTCCACGGCCGAGGGGCTGAGGCCCTTCGGGATCGACGAGCGCTTGGGCTTCGGCGCCTCCTTGTCCGTGGAGGCTTCGCCGAGCTGCACGAACGGGCCGAACCGGCCGTCCCGCAAGGTCACCGCCATGCCCGAGACCGGATCGGTGCCGAGCACGCGCGTGCCGGGCTGACCGCCATTCTCCGACGAACCGTCGCCGTCGCCCTCGACGCCGGACGCCGAGAGCTGCCGGGTGTACTTGCACTCGGGGTAGTTCGAGCAGCCCACGAAGGCGCCGAACTTGCCGAGCTTGAGCGAGAGCTGGCCCGCGCCACAGGTCGGGCAGGTGCGCGGGTTCGAGCCGTCGGCCTTCTCGGGGAAGATGTGGGCGCCCAGCAGGTCGTTCAGGGCGTCGAGTACCTCCGTGACGCGCAGCTCCTTGGTGCCCGCGATGGCGGCGGAGAAGCTCTGCCAGAAATCGCGCAGAACCTCGCGCCAGTCGATCTCGGCATTCGAGACCCGATCGAGTTGGCCTTCGAGGTCGGCGGTGAAGTCGTACTCGACGTAGCGTTTGAAGAAGCTCTCGAGGAAGCCGGTGACGAGGCGGCCCTTGTCCTCGGCGACCAAGCGCTTCTTCTCGATCTTGACGTATTCGCGGTCGCGCAGGGTCTGCAGGATCGCCGCGTAGGTCGAGGGCCGGCCGATGCCGAGTTCTTCCATGCGTTTGACGAGGCTCGCCTCGGAATAGCGCGGCGGCGGCTCGGTGAAGTGCTGGGTCGAGGCGATGCGCTCGCGGGTCAGCGGATCGCCGGCCTTCATCGGCGGCAGGCGCTTGCCGTCCTCGTCCTCCTCGTCGTCCTTGCCCTCCTGATAGAGGGTGAGGAAGCCGTCGAATTTGACGACTTGCCCCGTCGCCCGGAGATCGAGCCGGCGCGGGCCGACCGATGCGGTGATGTCGACGGTGGTACGCTCGAGTTCGGCTGATTCCATCTGGCTCGCCACCGTGCGGATCCAGATGAGTTCATAGAGCTTGGCCTGCTCGGCATCCACCGTGCGGGCCACGGTCTTCGGCAGGCGGCTCATATCCGTCGGGCGCACGGCCTCGTGGGCTTCCTGCGCGTTCTTGGCCTTGGTGCTGTAGCGGCGCGGCGCCCCCGGCAGGTAGGCGTCGCCGTATTCCTTGGCGATGACCCGGCGGGCGTCGGCGATGGCTTCCGGCGCCATGTCGACGCCGTCGGTGCGCATGTAGGTGATGAGGCCCACCGTCTCGCCGCCGATCTCGACGCCTTCGTAGAGCTTCTGCGCCGCCCGCATGGTCTGGGCCGGGGCCATCCCGAGTTTTCGCGAGGCCTCCTGTTGCAGCGTAGAGGTCGTGAAGGGCGGCGCGGGATGGCGCTTCGCCGGCTTCGCTTCGACGTTTCCGACGGAAAACGTCGCGAGTTCGAGGTCGCGCTTGAATGCCGCCGCTTCTTCCCCGGTGCCGACATCGAGGCGCTGGATCCGCTTGCCGTCCGCGCCCGTGAGCCGGGCCTCGAAGACCGCGCCGGCCTCCGTCGCCAGGGTGGCGACGAGGGACCAGTATTCGCGCGGTTTGAACACCTCAATCTCGCGCTCGCGCTCGCAGACGAGGCGCAGGGCCACGGACTGGACGCGCCCGGCCGAGCGTGCGCCGGGCAGCTTGCGCCACAGCACCGGCGAGAGGTTGAAGCCCACGAGATAGTCGAGGGCGCGGCGCGCCAGATAGGCGTCGACGAGGGCTTGGTCGATCTGGCGCGGGTTGCGCATGGCGGTGTCGACCGCCGCCTTGGTGATGGCGTTGAAGGTCACCCGCTCCACGGGCATGCCCTTGAGGGCGCGCCGGGCGTTCAGGGCCTCGACCACGTGCCACGAGATGGCCTCGCCCTCGCGATCCGGATCGGTCGCGAGGATCAGGCCGTCGGCGCCCTTGAGGGCCCGGACGATGTCGGACACACGCTTCGAGCCACGGTCGTCCAGCTCCCAAAGCATATGGAAGTCGGCCTCCGGATCGACGGAGCCGTCCTTCGCCGGCAGGTCGCGGATATGCCCGAACGAGGCGAGCACCTCGTAGTCGCGCCCGAGGTACTTGTTGATCGTCTTGGCCTTGGCCGGCGACTCGACGACGACGACTTTCATGGAGCGATCCGCGACTCTCGGGAAGGTCTTCTTTCGCAACGACCGGTTGCGCACACAAGTGCGCTGCGGTGTCGGCGATGGGGCGGGCCACCTCCCGGAGGAGGGGCCTTTCGCGGGGCATGAAGTGGGTGAACCCTCGGGCGATGTCAAATGGGGACACTTTCGCGGTTGTGTCGGCCATTCCTGCCGACCCGTCCGCGCGAGCCTCGTCTTGCGGGCGCGGCGTCTTGCGGGCACGGCGCCCGCGCTGTAGCGCTGGACGCCGTGATGAGCAGCGCCCCGACTCCGCCCGGCTTCCCCCACCGCCATCTCCTCGGCATCGAGGGCCTGTCGCGCCCCGACATCGAGGCCCTGCTGGAGCGGGCCGATGCCGCCGTGGCCCTGTCCCGGCAGGTGGAGAAGAAGCGCACCACCCTGCGCGGTCGCACCCAGATCAACCTGTTCTTCGAGCCCTCCACCCGGACGCAATCCTCGTTCGAGCTCGCCGGCAAGCGGCTGGGCGCCGACGTCATGAACATGTCGGTGGCCTCCTCCTCGGTGAAGAAGGGCGAGACCCTCATCGACACCGCCGCCACCCTCAACGCCATGCGGCCCGACATCATCGTGGTGCGTCACCACGCGGCGGGCGCCGTGCATCTGCTCGCCCGCAAGGTCGATTGCGCCGTGGTCAATGCCGGCGACGGCGCCCACGAACATCCGACCCAGGCGCTCCTCGACGCCCTCACCATCCGCCGCAACAAGGGTCGGATCGAGGGCCTGACCGTGTCGATCTGCGGCGACGTGCTGCACAGCCGCGTCGCCCGCTCCAACATCATCCTGCTGCAGGCGCTCGGCGCCCGGGTCCGGGTCGTCGGCCCCTCGACCCTGCTGCCCACGGGCCTCGCCCGCTTCGGCGTCGAAGTGTTCACCGACATGCGGAAAGCGCTGGCCGGCGCCGACATCGTCATGATGCTGCGCCTCCAGCGCGAGCGAATGAACGGCTCCTTCGTGCCGAGCGTGAAGGAGTATTTCCGCTATTTCGGCCTCGACGGCGACAAGCTGAGCCTCGCCGCCCCCGATGCCCTGGTGATGCATCCCGGTCCCATGAATCGGGGCGTCGAGATCGCCTCCGACGTCGCCGACGGGGCGCAGTCCCTCATCCGCGAGCAGGTGGAGATGGGCGTCGCCGTGCGCATGGCCGTGCTCGAAGCCCTGGCGACGCACCTGCCGAACGCGTGAGTTCGATGTCCCATCCCCCCCTTCTCCTCACCAACGCCACCCTGTGCGATCCGGCGACCGGACGGCAGGCCCCCGGCCACGTCCTCGTGCGGGACGGCCGTATCGCCGACATCGCTTGGGGGACGGCCCCGGCCGCGCCCGAGGGGGCCGAGACCGTGAATTGCGCCGGGCACGTGCTGTCGCCCGGCCTCATCGACATGCGCGCCTTCGTGGGCGAGCCGGGGGCGGAGCACCGCGAGACCCTGGCTTCGGCCAGTGCGGCGGCGGCGGCGGGCGGCGTCACCACCCTGGTGTGTATGCCCGACACCAACCCGGTCATCGACGGGCCGGCCATCGTCGATTTCGTCCTGCGCCGGGCCCGCGACACGGCTTGCGTCCACGTCCTGCCGGCCGCCGCCGTCACCAAGGGGCTGGCGGGCCGCGAGATGACGGAGTTCGGCCTGCTGCAGGAGGCGGGCGCCGTCGCCTTCACGGACGGGCTGAAGGCCGTCGTCAACGCCCAGGTCCTGCGTCGCGCCCTGACCTATGCGCGGGATTTCGACGCCCTGATCATGCAGCACGTCGAGGAGCCCGATCTCGTGGGCGACGGGGTGATGAACGAGGGCGAGATGGCCTCGCGCCTCGGGCTGCTCGGCATCCCCCGCGAGGCCGAGACGGTGATGCTGGAGCGCGACATCCGCCTCGTGCGCCTCACGGGCGCCCGCTACCACGCGGCGATGATTTCCTGTGCCGATTCCGTCGAGATCGTGCGGCGGGCCAAGGCCGACGGCCTGCCCGTCACCTGCGGCGCCTCGGTGAACAACCTCGTCCTCAACGAGGGCGACATCGGCCATTACCGCACCTTCTGCCGGCTCTCGCCGCCCCTGCGCCACGAGACCGACCGCCTCGCCCTGGTGGCGGCGCTCAACGAGGGCGTGGTCGACGTCGTCGTGTCGGACCACAACCCGCAGGACGTCGAGACCAAGCGCCTGCCCTTCGCCGAGGCCGCCGACGGGGCGCTCGGCATCGAGACCCTGCTGGGCGCCGCCCTGCGCCTCGTCCACACCGGCGACATCGCCCTGCCGCGCCTGCTTGCGGCGCTGACGGCGAACCCCGCGAAAATCCTCGGCCGCGCGGCCGGGCGCCTCGCGGTGGGCGCCCCCGCTGACCTCACCCTCATCGACCCGGACGTGCCCTACGTGCTCGACAAGCGAAGCCTGAAGTCGCGCTCGAAGAACTCGCCGTTCGACGAGGCCCGGCTGCAGGGGGCCGCCGTGCTGACCCTCGTCGATGGCCGCATCGTCTTCCGCGACGGGAGTTTCGCGTGACACCCATGGAGCCGGCCTCCCTGCCGATGCTGTTCGCGGGGCTCGCGGGCGGCTACGTTCTTGGGTCGATCCCGTTCGGGCTCATCTTCACCCGCCTCGCCGGCCTCGGCGACGTCCGGGCCATCGGCTCGGGCAATATCGGCGCCACCAACGTCCTGCGCACGGGCCGCAAGGGCTTGGCTGCCGCCACTCTCCTGGGCGATGCCTTGAAGGGGACCGTGGCCGTGCTCATCGGCCTGCACTTCGGCCTGGAGCCGGCCCTCGCGGCGGGGCTCGGCGCCTTCCTCGGCCACCTGTTCCCCGTCTGGCTCGGCTTCAAGGGGGGCAAGGGGGTGGCGACGTTCCTCGGCGTGCTCCTGGCGCTCAGTCCCGTGGGCCTCCTCGCTTTCGCGGCGATCTGGCTCGGCCTCGCCTTCGGCTTCCGCTACTCGTCCCTCGCGGCGCTGGCCGCCTCGGCCGCCACGCCGATCGTCCTGTGGGCGCTGGGACAGCCGGGGGTTGCGTGGCTCTTCCTCCTGCTCGCGGCCCTGCTATGGTGGAAGCACGCGCCCAACATTCGCCGGCTCCGCGACGGCACGGAAGGGCGCATCGGGCAGAAGGGCTAGTAACAACGCCCGGCCGCCATGGGGGGCAGGGCGATGCAACTCAACGAGGCCCAGCGGCTCGACTGGCTCCGCCTCATCCGCGCCGAGGGCATCGGCCCGCGCACCTTCCGCACCCTGATCAACCGCTATGGCGGAGCCGGCGCGGCCCTCGAAGCCCTGCCGACCCTCACGAACCGCGCCGGTCGCCGTGTCGTGCCGCTGACCCGCGCCGAGGCGCAAGCCGAACTCGCCGCCGCCGCCCGCCTCGGGGTCCGCTTCGTGGCTCTGGGTGAGGCCGCGTATCCGAAACTCCTCCAGGCCGCCGATTCGGCCCCGCCGCTCCTGGCCGTGCGCGGCGATCCCGCGGTTCTGAACCGCCCGGCCGTGGCCATCGTCGGCTCACGCAACGCCTCGGCCGCCGGCCTGAACCTCACGGAGCGCCTGTCGCGCGACCTCGGGGAAGCCGGCCTCGTGGTGGTCTCGGGGCTGGCGCGCGGCATCGACGCCCGCGCCCACAAGGCGACGCTCCTGTCCGGCACCGTGGCGGTCCTGGCCGGCGGCCACGACCGGATCTATCCGAGCAACCACGGCGCCCTCGTCGAGGCGATCCTGGAGGCGGGCGGGGCCGTGGTCGCCGAGATGCCGATGGGGTGGGAACCGCGCGGGCGCGATTTTCCCCGGCGCAACCGCATCATCTCGGGGCTCAGCCTCGGCACCGTAGTGGTGGAGGCGGCGCGGCGCTCCGGCTCCCTCATCACCGCGCGTTTCGCCCTGGAGCAGGGGCGGGAGGTGTTCGCCGTGCCGGGCTCGCCCCTCGACCCGCGGGCGGAGGGCACCAACGACCTCATCCGCCAGGGCGCGACCCTGGTGGCGGAGGCTGCCCATGTCCTCGAAGCCCTCGTGCCCCTGGTGGAGCGCGACGCGTTCGGGGCCGAGCCCCTCGCCCTCGACCGCACGGATCTCGCCGAGGCACCGATCTTCTGGGACGAACTCGACGTCGACGGCATCGTGCTGCCGATGCCGGCAGAGGATTTTTCACCCCCGGAAGCGACGGACGACCGCGCCCGCCTCGTCGCGCTCCTCAGCCCGACCCCCATCGGCACCGACGACCTCGCCCGGGCGGCGGGTCTCAGCGTCCGCGTGGTGCAGACCACGCTCCTCGAACTCGAACTCGACGGGCGCATCGAGCGGCACGGCAGTGGGGCGGTGTCCCTGGTGGGGTAAAGCCGCTGCCCCCGTCCGAAGGGTTGCGTGCGCTCCGACACGTCGTGCCGGCCCGCGCGTTCCTATCTTGAGTTCAGACAGATGAAACGAGCCGGATCGCCGGTTCGGCCTGTAAAAGGAGCTTGAGACAGACAATGAAGACCCGTATCGCCGCCATCGCCGCCGCTCTCGTGCTTGGCGTTGCTCCGATCTCGTCTGCCATGGCCTTCGAGCGCACCACCGCGTTCACCCCCTCCGACGTCGAGACGACGGGGGCGATCGCCGCCCCGCGCGCTCCGTCCACGTTCGGTTGTCCGATGAGTTCGGCCGCCGAGGGCAACGCGAACCAGCAGAACTTCCCCGTGATGCAGTACGGCCAGACCTCGGGCGGGAACCGCTGCTGATCCGGGCGGGGTGGGCGCGGGCATGATGCTGAAGGGTTTTTCCTACGCGATGATCGGCGCCTTCGCGGGTGGCCTGGTCTACACCCTCGTGGGGACGTCCCAGGTCATCCTCGGCTTGTGAGGATGCCGCGATTGGAAGCGTGATGCGGGCGGCGGGGCGAAGGCTCCGCCGCTTTTCACGTCTCCACGCCCTCGTCCCCCTCCAGCACGCCCCGCATCTGATCGAGGCAACCTTGCAGGATGTAGGCCGCCGCCAGCTTGTCGACGACTTCGCCGCGCTTGGCCCGGGAGGCGTCGGCGGCGATGAGGGCGCGGGTGACGGCGGCCGTGGACAGGCGCTCGTCGCAGAACAAGACCGGCAGGTCGAGGAGCGGCTTGAGGTTGCGAACGAACGAGCGCGTGGACTGCACGCGCGGCCCCTCGCTGCCATCCATGTTGAGGGGCAGGCCCATGACGAGGCCGCCGACGCCGTGGATCTCGCAGAGCTGGCGCAGGCGGGCGACGTCGGGGGTGAACTTCACCCGCTTGATGGTCTCTAGCGGCGAGGCGATCTGGCGGCCGACATCCGACAGGGCGAGACCGATGGTCTTGGTGCCCAGATCGATCCCGATGAGGCGGGGGCCGCCCCGCGACGCCTCGGCGAAGGCGCGGATCTCGGCCTCTGTCATCTGTGTGTCCTTCCGTGATTGCCCGTCCTGATCGATCCGAGGCCGGGTGGCAATCGGCGCCCCCGGGCCGCGCGGCTCAATGCGTGACGGGAATCGCGTCGCCCACGAAGGTGGAGGGCAGGGGGGAGGCTCCCATCCCGAGGATTCCCCGCACGGCCGGGCCCTGCAGTCGCCGCATCAGGTCGGCGAGGTCGGCGCCGCCGAAGCGGACGGATTCGAGATCGGCGCCGAGCACCCAGATCTCGTATTCGGGACGTCCGGGGACCACGTCCCAGAACAGGAACTCGCCGGCCTCCGTGCGGCCGAAGAAGCAGGCCCGCTCCACGACGGTTCCGTCGTCGCCCTCGACCTCGAACCGGTGCTCCGGCCGGTCGGCCAGGACGGCGCCGATACTGTGGGCCGCGAGTTCGGCTCCCGTCACGAGGTCGGTCTCGGGCTCGGGGCCGGGGGTGAGCACCCGGACATGCCCGAGGGCGAGCCCGGCGCCCCAATGCCGGCAGAACGCCCGGTAGGAGGCGGGGAGGGGAAAGCCGAGCTCGCCCTCCGCCTGTGCGAGATCCGCCTCCCCCGCCACCGGACCGGCGACGCCGTCCGCGAACATCCCCTCCCACATCGTCGCGTCCGTCATCGTCTGAACTCCCTGCGGATTAACCTTGATCGAACCTTACCCTGGCCTTGCCGGGATCGGCCGGTCTAGGGCACCGTTAACAGAGTGTTAACGTCGAGGGGGCTTGCCATGAACCGGTTCGGAACGCGTTCTCCATCCCCGGCGGGTTCGCGCCGGTCGATGCCGGTCCGCCACAAGCTGATGCTGCTCCTTGCCCTCGAACTCGTCGCCGTCGGGTTCCAGCAGGCGGAGCGCAGGCCTTACCGCCCGGGCGTCGCCATCGAGGTGCCCGCCCAGTCCGGCCACGTCATCACCTGAGCCCTCACACCGGATCGGCCGCGCCCGAGGCGTCCCGCCCCCATCCGCCGCGGCGTTGCGAGCCCGCGAAAGCGGGTGCTATAGCCCGGCCGTGTTCCGTCGCGGCCCTGCGAGGCCCCGGCGATCCTCGTGAAGGGCTCTGGGCAGCATGTCGGTCGACGCAACGACGGTGAGGCGTATCGCGCATTTGGCGCGCATCGCGGTGGGCGAGGACGAGGTCGCGCCGCTCCAGGGCGAACTCAACGCGATCCTGGCCTTCGTCGAGCAACTCGGCGCCGTCGACGTCACGGGCGTCGAGCCGATGACCTCCGTCACCCCCATGGCGATGAAGAAGCGCGTCGATGCCGTGACGGATGGCGGCTACGCGGGCGACATCGTCTCCAACGCCCCCGAGACCGAGGATCATTACTTCCTCGTGCCGAAGGTGGTCGAGTAGCCCCGATCGCCGCAGTCGCAGATTTCGCCCGATCGTTCGGCGCCGATGACGGCGACGGGATCGCCGGCCCCGAGGATTGGAAGTGCCCATGACCACCCTGAACGAACTCACCCTGGCGGAGGCCCGCGACGGCCTGAAGGCCAAGGATTTCTCCGCCAGCGAACTCACCCAGGCGCACCTCGACGCCATGGAGAAGGCGCGCGGCCTCAACGCCTACGTGCTGGAGACGCCCGAACGGGCGCTCACCATGGCGAATGTCGCTGATACGAAGATCGCGCACGGCGAGGCCCGCCCCCTGGAGGGCATTCCGCTCGGCATCAAGGACCTGTTCTGCACCCACGGGGTGGCCACCACGGCCGGCTCGAAGATCCTGGAGGGCTTCCAGCCGCACTACGAATCGGCCGTGACCCACAACCTCTGGCGCGACGGCGCCGTGATGCTGGGCAAGCTCAACCTCGACGAATTCGCCATGGGCTCGTCGAACGAGACCTCGGCCTACGGCGACACGATCTCGCCCTGGCGGCGGCAGGAGAACGGCAAACTGTCCGACGCCAAGCTCGTGCCGGGCGGCTCGTCCGGCGGTTCGGCGGCGGCGGTGGCGGCCCACCTGTGCCTCGGCGCCACGGCGACGGATACGGGTGGCTCCATCCGCCAGCCCGCCGCCTTCACCGGCACGGTGGGCATCAAGCCGACCTACGGGCGCTGCTCGCGCTGGGGCACGGTGGCCTATGCCTCCTCCCTCGATCAGGCCGGCCCCATCGCCCGCACGGTCCGCGACTGCGCCATCCTGCTCGGCTCCATGGCGGGGGCGGATGCCCGGGACACCACCTGTGCCGACCTGCCGGTGCCGGATTTCGAGGCGGCGGTGTCGCGCGGGGTCAAGGGCCTCACCATCGGCATCCCGAAGGAATACCGCGTCGACGGGATGTCCGCCGAGGTCCAGGCCCTGTGGGATCGCGGTGCCGCGATGCTGAAGGACGCGGGCGCCACGGTGCGGGAGATCTCCCTGCCGCACACGCCCTACGCGCTGCCGGCCTACTACATCGTCGCCCCGGCCGAGGCCTCCTCGAACCTCGCCCGCTACGACGGCGTGCGCTACGGCCTGCGGGTGCCCGGCAAGGACATTGCCGGGATGTACGAGAACACCCGCGCGGCGGGGTTCGGCCGCGAGGTCAAGCGCCGGATCATGATCGGCACCTACGTGCTCTCGGCCGGCTACTACGATGCCTATTACGTCCGCGCCCAGAAGATCCGCACCCTGATCAAGCGCGATTTCGAAGCGGCCTACGCGTCGGGCATCGACGCGATCCTCACCCCCGCCACCCCGTCCGCCGCCTTCGGGCTGGGCGAGAAGGGCTCGGGGGACCCCGTGGAGATGTACCTGCAGGACGTGTTCACCATCACGGTGAACATGGCGGGCCTCCCCGGTCTTTCGGTGCCGGCGGGCCTCGATGCGCAGGGGCTGCCGCTGGGCCTCCAGCTCATCGGCCGGCCCTTCGACGAGGAGACCCTGTTCGCCGCCGCCCAGGTGATCGAGACGGCGGCCGGGCGCACGAAGCTGCCGGCGGCGTGGTGGGCCTGAGGGCGATCCGATGACCGTCCCGGTCTATCCCTTCGAGGTCTGGATCTGGGCCGCCTTCGATCCGGTGCTCATCGGCATCGCGCTGGTCATGGGCTGGAAGTCCGACCAGTTCGTGAAGGTCATCCTCGTCTCGCTCATGGCCTTCGCCGTCTCGGTCCTGGTGTCGTGGGCGGTGACCGCCATCGGCGTGCCGTGGCCGGCGCCCATCAGCCACGACGGGCCGACCTTCTTCCCCGTGCGCTGGATGGCCGCCTTCGTGTGGGGCACCCTCGGGTTCCTCGCCCATCAGATCTATCGCCGCCTCGCTTGACCGCGCGGGCGACGGCTTCCACCCTCATGGCGCCTCCGCGCTTCCAACCCTGACGGGCCCGCATGACCGCTGCCGTGAACCCCAAGAAGCTCATCAAGGGCGGCCTGCACGACTGGGAGGTCGTGATCGGCATGGAGATCCATGCCCAGGTCACCAGCCGCTCGAAGCTGTTCTCCGGCGCCTCCACGGAATTCGGGGCCGAGCCCAACGATCACGTCTCCCTGGTGGACGCGGCCATGCCGGGCATGCTGCCGGTGATCAACGAGGAATGCGTCGCCCAGGCCGTGCGCACGGGGCTGGGCCTCAAGGCGCGGATCAACCACCGCTCGGTGTTCGACCGGAAGAACTACTTCTATCCGGACCTGCCGCAGGGCTACCAGATCTCCCAGTTCAAGGACCCCATCGTCGGTGAGGGCGAGGTGCTGGTCGACCTCGTGGACGGCGAGTCCATCACGGTGGGCATCGAGCGCCTGCACCTCGAGCAGGATGCCGGCAAGTCCCTGCACGACCAGAACCCGACCCAGAGCTTCGTCGATCTCAACCGCTCGGGCGTCGCCCTGATGGAGATCGTCTCGCGGCCGGATCTGCGCTCCTCCGAAGAAGCGCGCGCCTACGTGACCAAGCTGCGCACGATTCTACGCTACCTCGGCACCTGCGACGGCGACATGGAGAAGGGGAGCTTGCGCGCCGACGTGAACGTGTCGGTGCGGAAGCCCGGCGAGCCGCTCGGCACCCGCTGCGAGATTAAGAACGTCAACTCGATCCGCTTCATCGGCCAGGCCATCGAGGTCGAGGCCCGGCGCCAGATCGCGATCCTGGAGGATGGCGGCACCATCTCCCAGGAGACCCGCCTGTTCGATCCGGGCAAGGGCGAGACCCGCTCCATGCGCTCGAAGGAAGAGGCGCACGATTACCGCTACTTCCCCGACCCCGACCTGCTGCCGCTCGAATTCGACCAGGCCTATGTCGATGCCCTGGCCGAGGGCCTGCCCGAGTTGCCCGACGCCAAGAAGGCGCGCTTCATCGCCGATTACGGCCTATCCCCCTATGACGCCGGCGTGCTCATCGCCGAGCGGACGAGCGCCGATTACTACGAGGCGGTGGCCAAGGGCCGCGACGGCAAGGCGGCGGCGAACTGGGTGATCAACGAGCTGTTCGGCCGCCTCAACAAGGAGGGCAAGACCATCGAGGCGAGCCCGGTCTCGGCCGATCAGCTCGGCGCCGTGGTCGACCTCATCGGCGAGGGCACGATCTCGGGCAAAATCGCCAAGGACCTGTTCGAGATTGTCTGGTCCGAGGGCGGCGACCCGCGCCAGATCGTCGAATCGCGGGGCATGAAACAGGTCACCGACACGGGCGCCATCGAGGCCGCCATCGACGACATCATCGCCAAGAACCCCGACAAGGTGACCCAGGCCCGCGAGAAGCCGACCCTGCTCGGCTGGTTCGTCGGCCAGACCATGAAGGCCACGGGCGGCAAGGCCAATCCGGCGGCGGTGAACAGCCTGCTCAAGGCCAAGCTCGGGATCGAGTAGGGCGAGCCCTTTCTCGTCGGCGGCAAACCAAGACAGCGCTGTCTGGACGTCGCTCCCGTGAGCGCGTTCCAGCCAGCGACGATCGACGCGACGTATTCCGGAGGAATGGCTGTGGTGTCGGAAAGCGCCGGATCAGGCTCGATGAGCGCCCATCCGATCCGCCGTCTGGCCCGAAGCGACGCGGCGGCGTTCCGGCTTCTACGCCTCGACGGTCTTGCTCGACACCCGGAGGCGTTCGGCGCGTCGTGGGAGGTCGAATCAGAGCGACCCCTCGCGTGGTTCGCCGACACCTTGGAGAGCCAGGCCGTTTTCGGGGCATGGAGCGACGACGGGACTCTCGTCGGAAGCGCGGGACTTTACGTCCCGGAGGCACCGAAGCTCCGTCATAAGGGCACGCTGTGGGGGGCCTACGTTCGACCGGAGGCGCGCGGCAGGGGCATCGGCACGGCGTTGATCGCGGGCGTGATCGCCCATGCGAAAACCTGCGTGGACGATGTCGGTCTGGCCGTGGGAGCCGCCAATCCAGTGGCAATCCGGCGCTACGAAGCCCTCGGGTTCGTGCAATATGGCCTGGAACCACGTGCCTTGAAGATCGGTGACGTGACCTACGATGAAATCCTGATGGTCTTGCGGCTGAGTCGCGAGACTTGACCATACCATTGGCGGCGGAAGCAGTCGAATTGGGGCATCTTGCGTGTTCGAAGACGTGTCGTGACAGACCGCTTCTACGCCCCTGGGACCGCTTCCGTCCGGTGATGTGCGTTTGCGCTGCTCAGGTCCGGGTCACATCAAGTCCGGATCGTCGTGGCAGCAACCTGCTGGGGTGGAGTCATCCGTGTCTCCCGTCCTTCGGTTGAAACACAAGCGAACGTCAAGATGGGTGGTGTGCCTCGTCGTGAACGATGCATCCGGTGGGATGCGAAAGATCGAACCGGTGATCCCGTGGCGGAAGCGGTCGAATTGGGGCCTCTCGCGTGTTCGAAGTCGTGCCATGCAGGCCGCTTCTACGCCCCTGTGACCCGCTTGCCGCGCGGGAATTCGGTGTTCGCTGCTCGGAGCCGGGGTGAATCAAGCCCGGATCGTCGTGGCAGCAACCTGCTGAGGTGGAGTCATACGTGTCTCCTGCCATTCGGTTGACGACAAGCGATCAAATAGAGCCGTCGTTTTTGACCTCGTTCGAATCGATGCTTCGTCTCGACTTTGCATGAAGATTTGATCGGGTGCCCGGTCAGGGAAGCGATCGAGATGGGGCCTCTCGCGTGTTCGAAGTCGTGCCATGTAGGCCGCTTCTACGCCCCTGTGATCGGCTATCCGTCCGGCGATCCGGTCTTCGCTGCTCCGGTCCAGGTCCAATCAAACCCGGATCGTCGTTGCAGCAGCCTGCTGAGGTGGAGTCATCCTTGTCTCCCTCCATTCGGTCGAAAACAATCCAGCATAGACGTGGTCGTTTGGAACCTCGTTGCTTTGGCTGTGCTTCAGTTCCGAAGCACAGGTGTAGACTGTGCCCGTCCGAGCGAGGCGTCAACCCCTTATTTGCCGGCTTTTTCGGTCAGGTCCGGAGCGGGCGGTGAGCTGTTGGAAATCGCCCTTACGAAGCAGCGGGTTGCCCGGTCATCCACAGGATGCGCGGGGCCGGCGTGGCCGGGGCGGGGGGCGTCGCCAGGAGGCGGAGGGCCGCGATGGCACTCGCATCGCCCCGCACCACGGCGCGGCGACGGCGGGGAGGCCCTCGTGGGGCGCCGCCGGATCGGTCAGGCGAAGGCGAGGGGCCGGTCGAAGGGGGAGGGGGCGTCTTCCGCCGCCGCGATCATGCCGGGCCCGGCGCGGCCGAAGGCGGCTCGTTCGAGGCCTGGCCCGCGATCCGGGCCTGCCACAGACACAGGAGCGGAGTGACGCCGAGTTCCACCGCCAGGGCCGCCAGCATGGTCAGGGAGGGCAGACCCGTCAGTGCCAAGCCGAGGAGCCGGGCGAGGCCGCCCAGCACCACAACCAGGGTGAGGAAGCGGAACAGCCCGGTCTTGGCCTCGATCCCCGGTACGCAGGTCCAGAACAGGATGCCGATGCCCATGTGGAGGCCCGACAAGTAGCGGTAATGGCTGTCGGCCGAGACGTCGACGAGGCCGCTCGTGCCGCCGACGCCGGTCAGGACGCCGTAAAGGCCCGATACGACGGGCACGAGGGCGACGACCGACACCATCCGCTGCAGCGCCCGCCGTTCCCGCATCGTCCCGTGTCCCCTCTTCCGCCCGGCGGCAGCCGGGCAAGCGCGCCCGACTGCGCGAGCCATCTGACGAACTCCGTTTGATACCTTCGGAATGACGGAGTTCGGCTTCACTCAAGCACCGCGCGGGCGTCTTCCGCCCCGGTCGAGGGGAAACCGTATCAGGCCTTCTGTTCCTTCAGGCGTTTGACGCACTTGCTGTAATATTGCGGCCATTTGGGTCCCTTGGCGGCCTTGTCGGCCACGGAGAGCGCCCGCCATTCCGCGCCGCAGGCCTTCTGCCGGGAGCGCGCCGCGCTCTGCGTCACGCTCGGCTCCTTGGCGGCCGCCGCGTCGTTTTCCTTGGCGAGGGCCGGCTGGGCCAGAAGGAGCGGGGCGGCAAGGCAGACGATGAGACAGGAGCGGAGCGGCATCGGGACAATCCTCGATTGCGGACGGGCCCGACGCGTGGCGGGCGGGGCGCATCACACCCACAACCCAAGGGGTTCGGCAAGGGGCTTTGCGCTTCGAGGTCGCGTGATCCACCACGGCGGTCGGCGGTTGCAACCATCGACTGGCGTTCCGCTTTGATCCGGCACATGAAGAGGGTCCAACCGGGGCCGGGATGATCCGTATGGCACAGGCGACAGGGCGATCCATCGACGTACACACCTGGAGCACGCCCAACGGCTGGAAGATCCCGATCATGCTGGAGGAGTGCGGTCTGCCCTACCGGGTGGTGCCGGTGAATATCGGCCGGGGTGACCAGATGGCGCCGGATTTTCTCGCGCTCTCGCCCAACAACAAGATTCCGGCCATCGTCGATCCGGACGGGCCGGACGGCCAGCCGATCACGGTGTTCGAGTCGGGCGCGATCCTGCAATACCTCAGCCGCAAGACCGGCTGCCTCCTCCCCGCCGATGAGCGGGCGCGGGTGAAGGTGGAGGAATGGCTGATCTGGCAGGTGGCGGGCTTCGGGCCGATGCTGGGGCAGGCCCACCATTTCCGCATCTATGCGGAGGAAAAGATCCCTTACGCCATCGAGCGGTTCACGACGGAGGCGAACCGCCTCTACCGTGTGCTGGATGGGCAACTCGCCGGTCGTGACTACGTGGCGGGCTCGCTCTCCATCGCCGATATCGCGATTGTGCCTTGGGCGAAGTATCACGAGAAGCAGGGCGTCGATCTCGCCGATCTGCCCCATGTACGCGCCTGGCTCGACCGGATGCTGGCGCGCCCGGCCGTGCAGCGCGGCTTCGCGGCGATCTGATCCGGCATCCCCTCGATCGCGGCGATCGCCGGATCAGCAAGCCCGCGCGGCGTTCAGGGGCAGCCGAACTCCGCTCTTCTCAAGGAGACGAACGGAGTGCGTGTCCGATGCCTGCGTTCAGTGTTCCGCCGGTGCGGCCTTGGCGGCGGGCTTCGGGGCGGCCTTGGCGGGAGCCCTCGGAGCCGGCGCGGCCACGGGCGCCTCGCCGGTCACGTTGGCGGCCTGCTGGTTCACGTCCGGCACCCGGGTCCAGGTCTGCGAGCCGCACAGGACCTTGAGGAGGCAGCCGGAGACCGAGAGCTCCTGAGCGCTCTCCCGCTCCAGGCTCACCTGATACACCTTGCCCTCGTCGGCATTGTAGATCTCGCCGGAGAACTTCGTGTCCTCGGGCTTGAGGTTGTCGAGGAGGGTGAGGCCGAGCGCCGGGCGGTTGCGCTTCTTCGGGTCGGGGTTCTTGATGTCCGTGCGGGGCAAACCGTCCTCGGTGGTGGGAGATTTCAGCCAGACCACCTTGCCGCAGATGTTGGCGCCGGCCGGACCGCAGCGGTCGATCCGGACCTTGGCCCGGCCGTCGCCCGTGAGCCAGGTGCCCGAGGGGTCCTGGGGCGAGGCGGCGGAGGCGGGCGCGATCTCGGTCACGGCGGTGCCGGAGAGGACAAGGAGGGCCGTCAGGGCGGTGCGCATGGGCTGAGCTCCGTAAGAGGCGGTGTCGTTGAACACAGAAAGCCCACGCAATCGGGCGATTTTCCGGCACTGTTGCGCCCAAGCCATGGCCGGACGTGTCGGGCAAGGTCGTTTGCCCCGGATTCGGGGCTGTCCGTCCTCGGGTTGAGGGGCGGGGACGCCCCCGCTATAAGCCCGGCGCCGAAGCCTCGTTTCGGCCCCAGCATCAGAACCGGACGAATCATGGCCATCGAGCGCACCTTCTCCATCCTCAAGCCCGACGCGACGAAGCGGAACCTGACCGGTGCCGTGAACGCCGTGATCGAGAAGGCCGGCCTGCGCATCGTCGGCCAGCGCCGCATCCAGATGAGCCGCGCCCAGGCCGAGAAGTTCTACGAGGTCCACAAGGAGCGTCCGTTCTTCGGCGAGCTCGTGGAGTTCATGATTTCCGGCCCCGTGGTGGTGCAGGTGCTCGAAGGCGAGAACGCCATCGCCCGCTATCGCGAGGTGATGGGCGCCACGAACCCGGCCAATGCCGACGAGGGCACCATCCGCAAGACCTTCTCCGAGTCGGTGGGCGAGAACACCGTCCACGGGTCCGACAGCGCCGAGAACGCCAAGATCGAGATCGCGCAGTTCTTCCAGGATTCCGACATCGCCGGCTGAGCCGGGACCGTCGCGTCGCCCAGCACCCGGGCGGCGCGACATTTGTCGCCGGGCTGTGGCCGCGCTGCCCTTGCGCGGCCCCGGAGGCTCCGTGAAACCGGGCTCTCTCCCGAATCGCTTTCACGGACCCATCGCACCATGCGCTTCCTCGCTCCGCGCACCGGCCGGTTTCTGCTCGCCGCCGGCCTCCTCGCCACCGTCGCGGCCTGCAATGCCAACAAGGCCGGCCCCACGGCGGATCTCGCCGGGTACACGCCCGACCCGGCCCTCAAGACCGCCTCCACGAGCAACCTGACCGGCCGCGTGCGCCACGCCTGCACCGTGACCCAGGCCAAGCTCCAGGGCGTCTCCGAGGTGTCCCTCGCCCGTCCGTGCGGCTGCTATGCCCAGCGCACCCTGGCGAGCCTCGACCAGTCCGAGCTCGCCGCCTACCGCACCACCGGCTATTTCAACGATTCGGCCCGCGCCAAGGCGCTCGGCGCCCTCGACAGCTGCCAGTTGCCGCGACCGGCCTGATCGGCCCAAAGGCGGACCCGACCGGGTCCGCCTTTTCAGGAAAGACTGAGCAGAGCCCCCTCGGCCCGGCTCACGTCGTTCCCGAACACCACCCGGTCGCCGTTGAGGCGGGCGCGGCCCGAGGCGATCAGCGCCAGGGCCGCCGGGTAGAGCCGGTGCTCCTGCACCAGGATGCGGGCGGCGAGCGCATCGGCATCGTCGCCCGGCAGGACCGGCACGGCGGCCTGGGCGACGATGGGCCCGGCATCGAGTTCCGGCACCACGTAATGCACCGTGCAGCCGTGGAGGCGCACCCCGGCGGCCAGCGCCTGTTCGTGGGTGTGCACGCCCTTGAACAGGGGCAGCAGGGAGGGGTGGATGTTGATCATCCGCCCGGCCCAGGCCTCGACGAAGCCGGCGGAGAAGATCCGCATGAAACCGGCCAGACACACGAGGTCGATGTCGGCGGCCACGAGTTCGGCGTGGAGCGCCTCGTCGAAGGCGGCCCGGCTTGGATAGGTCTTGTGGTCGAGGGCGAGGGTCGGGATACCGGCGGCCGCCGCCGTGGCGAGGCCCCCGGCCTCGGGCCGGTTCGAGGCCACCAGCACGATCTCGGCGGGGAACTCCGGCTCGACCGCCGCCGCGATGAGCGAGGCCATGTTCGAGCCGCGCCCCGAGATCAGGATCGCGACCCGGGTCTTCTTCGCGGTCGCCATCAGAACGTGAGCCGGCCTTCGAAGGTCACGGCCTCCGGGCCGCGCGGCGTGATCCGGCCGAGGACCACGGGCGATGCCCCGCCGAGGTCGAGGGCCTTCGACACCGCGCCGACGCTCTCGGGCGAGACCACCACCACCATGCCGATGCCGCAGTTGAAGGTGCGCAGCATCTCGGACTCGGCGACGCCGCCGACCTCGGCGAGCCAGCCGAACACCGGGGGCGGCATGATCGCGTCGAGGTCGATGGCGATGCCGACGCCGTCGGGCAGCACGCGGGGCAGGTTGTCGGGGAATCCGCCGCCGGTGATGTGGGCCAGCGCCTTGATGCCGTCCGTGGTCTTGAGGGCCGCCAGCAGGGGCTTCACGTAGATGCGGGTCGGCTCCAGCAGGGCTTCGCCCAGGCTCCGCAGGGGCTCGAACGGAGCGGGGTCGTCGTAGGACAGGCCACTGCGCGCGACGATGCGGCGGACCAGCGAGAAACCGTTCGAATGGACCCCGGAGGAGGGCAGGCCGAGGACCACGTCGCCCGGCACGATGTTGCCGCGCGGCAGCAGGGTTCCGCGCTCGGCGGCACCGACGCTGAAGCCGGCGAGGTCGTAATCCGCCCCGTCGTAGAGGCCCGGCATCTCGGCGGTCTCGCCGCCGATGAGGGCGCAGCCGGCGAGCCGGCAGCCCGCCGCGATGCCGCGCACGATGTCGGTGCCGACGCCCGGCACGAGCTTGGCGGTGGCGTAGTAATCGAGGAAGAACAGCGGCTCGGCGCCCTGCACGATGATGTCGTTGACGCACATGGCCACGAGATCGACCCCGATGGTGTCGTGGCGGTTCGTCTCGATGGCGATCTTCACCTTGGTGCCGACGCCATCGTTGGCCGCCACCAGGATCGGGTCGCGGAACCCCGCCGCCTTGAGGTCGAACAACCCGCCGAACCCGCCGATCTCCGCATCCGCCCCCGGCCGGCGCGTGGCCCGTACCAGCGGCTTGATCGTCTCGACCATGGCGTTGCCGGCATCGATGTCGACGCCGGCTTCCGCGTAGGTCATTCCCGTGTGTTCGGCCGTCATCGGCACCTCGTCTCAACGTCCTGTTCGGACTGCTCTAACGGGTCGTGACGGTCTCGGCGAGGGGTTGCGCGCGACTTCGGCATCCAGCCTCGGCGGCCTCGCTCCGGCGCCGCCGTTCGCCCGGGATGCGGCGGGCCCCGTGCCGCCCGCGAGAGCGGCACGGGATCGATGCGTAGTGCTCCGTCAGGCGGCCCGGAGTTGCGCCAGGAAGCGGTGCACCTCGGCGTCGAGGTGTTCGGCGTCGTGGGAGACGGACGTGGCGACGGAGAGCACCCGCCCGGCCTCGCCGCCGGCCTTCTGGGCTGCGTCGGCGACCCCCCCGATATGGGACGTGACCTCACCGGTGCCGGCGGCGGTCTGATGGATGTTGCGCACGATCTCCCGGGTGGCGGCGCCCTGTTCCTCCACCGCGGCCGCGATGGCGTTCGAGATGCCGCTCAGGTCGCCGATGCGCCCCGCGATGGCGCCGATGGCCGTCACGGCCTCGCCGGTCGCCGCCTGGATTCCGCCGATCTGCGAGGCGATCTCTTCCGTGGCCTTGGCGGTCTGGTTGGCGAGTTCCTTGACCTCGGCCGCGACCACGGCGAAGCCGCGTCCGGCCTCGCCGGCCCGGGCCGCCTCGATGGTGGCGTTGAGGGCCAGCAGGTTGGTCTGGCCCGCGATGCCGTTGATCATCGCCACCACGTCGCCGACCCGGGCCGCCGCCTGACTCAGATCCCGCACCAATTCGGCGGTGCGTCCGGCTTCCGCCGCGCTCGCCCGCGTCAGCGCCGCCGCGTTGTCGACCTGACGGCCGACCTCCGATACCGAGGCGCTGAGTTCCTCCGCCGCCGCCGCCACGGCGGCGACGTTGGTCGACGCCTCCTCCGCGGCCCGGATCACGGCGCCCGAGCGGTCGGCGGTGTCGCCGGCCATCCGCGACATGGTGCGGGCAGTGTCCTGCAGTTCGCCCACGGATGTCGCCACGGTCCGGACGATTCCGCTGAACGTCGCCTCGAAGGATTTCGCCAGGACCTCGGTTTGGCCACGGCGGGCGGCTTCGTGCAGCCGGGTTTCCTCGGCATGACGCTCCGACACGTCCCGGGCGAGGTTGGACTTGAAGGCTTCGAGGCCGCGGGCGAGGTCGCCGACCTCGTCACGGCGCTCTTGGCCGGGGACCGTCGAGGCGTAATCGCCACGGGCGATACGGTCCATGGCTTCGCCGACCGAGCCGTAGCCGCGCACCAGCGCCTCGTAGGCGAACCAGCCGAGGGCCAGGAAGCTCGCGACGGTGGCCGTCAGCATGGCCACCACGACGGCGAAGTAAACGTTCGCCCGGGCTTCGTCCGTCGCCACGGCGGCGTCGGTCCGTGCCTGCATCAGCCCGTAGAACGCGTCGAGGGGCTTCATGATCTGCGCCTTGAAGGCGTGATAGGTGTCGGAATGAACGAGGTCGATCGCCCGGTTGCGGTCCCGGACTGCGTCCGGCTGGGTCAGGGGCCGACCCGCCTTGTCCTTGCCCTCGACGAGATTCATCGCCTCGACTTCGAGCTGGACCAATCCGTCCGAATTGCGGACCGACTCGGCCAGCATGTCGTATTCCTTTTGCGAGAAGCCGAGGCGCTTCATGAGGTCGAGCATCGAGACGGTCTCGCCGTCCGGGCGCGGCTTCGCCACGCCGGCCGCGACGAAGTCCCAGTAGATGCGATGGTATTCCTCGGGGCGCGGCGCATGGCCGGCGCGAATGTCGAGGATGCGCTGGTACTGCTGCTTATAGGTCGCCTTGCCGGTCACGACGTAGGTGCGGCCGAGGCGAGTGAGGTCGTCCGAGCTCTGCCGGATTTCGTCGGCGAGGAGGATCGATTTCTGTCGCGTCTCGTGCGCTGCGCTCACTTGAGCGACGGATCGACCATAAAGGAGGATGGACCCCGCCAGGAGCAGGCTAGAGACCAGCATAGCCATGACGAGGCCGACAAACTTGCGGGATAAACTCATTGATCAGCCCCTAGTTAGTGGGATCTGCCTACGAGAGAGTGGTTAACTGTTCGGCAAAATGATGAAAGAACGGGCATCTGGCGGCGTGTGGACCACCCGGGGGGCATCTGGACAAGTCCCTTCCGAAGGAGACCGAAACATTCGCGGCGCGCGATCGGGTCTATCGTCGATGCCTTCGGCAGGGACGGCAGGCACCGAGCCTTGACCGCACCGCACCGGCTTCCCACTCTCTGGAGAATACAGGACGGGGGACGGCCGATGCGCGGCAGGGCGGTGATCGGGTGTCTGGTGTTGGGCGGGATCGCCCTGCTCCTCTATCTCCTGGCCGACGTGATGCTGCCGTTCGTGGCCGGCCTCGCCCTGGCCTACCTCCTCGATCCCATCGCCGACCGTCTGGAGCGCCTCGGACTTGGGCGGCTGACGGCCTCGCTCTTCATTTTGGCGATGTTCGTCGTCGTCCTCGTGGTGGCGCTTCTCCTCGTCGTGCCCCTCGCCGCCAGCCAGACCGCGGCCCTCGTCGCGACCCTGCCCGGCATGGTGGCGCGGCTGCAGGGCATCCTGACGGACCAGGCCGGCCCACTGCTCCGGCGCGTCGGCGGCGCCGACGTGCTGAACGACCTGCAATCCTCCGTCGGCACCCTGGTGGGGCAGGGCGGCACGTGGTTCCTGGCCTTCCTCAAGTCCCTGTGGTCGGGCAGTCAGGCGCTGATCTCCATCGCCTCGCTCTTCGTGGTCACGCCCGTGGTGGCGTTCTACCTCCTCGTCGATTGGGACCGGATGATCGCGGCCCTGGACAGCTGGGTGCCGCCGCGCCACCGCGCCGTGGTGCGGCGCCTCGCCCACGAGATCGACGGTGCCGTGACCGGCTTCGTGCGCGGCCAGACCCTTGTCTGCCTCATCCTCGGCACCTTCTACGCCGTGGGCCTGTTCTGCGTCGGACTGAACTTCGGCGTGCTCATCGGCCTCATCGCCGGTTTCCTCACCTTCATTCCGTATGTCGGCACGCTGACGGGCTTCCTGCTCTCCGTCGGCGTCGCCCTGGCGCAGTTCTGGCCGGGCTCCGACTGGCTGCATATCGGTCTCACCGTCGCGGTGTTCGCCATCGGGCAGTTCCTCGAGGGCAACATCATCTCGCCCAAGCTCGTCGGCGAATCCGTCGGTCTCCACCCCGTCTGGCTCATGTTCGCCCTCCTGGCCTTCGGAACGCTGTTCGGCTTCCTCGGCCTGCTCCTCGCCGTGCCCGTGGCCGCCTCCATCGGCGTGGTGGTGCGCTTCGCCCTGAGCCGCTACCTGCAGAGTCCGCTCTATCACGCGGACTCCCCGGTCCTACTGCCCAACCGTGAGATCTGATGGCCCCCCGCGAAAACGCGCCGCCGAAACAGCTCGCCTTCGACCTGCCGGCCGACCCCCGCTACGGTCGCGAGGACTTCCTCGTCGGCCCCGCCAACGCGGCGGCCTACGGCCTCGTCGAGGCTTGGCCGGCTTGGCCCGACACGGTCTGCCTCCTCGTCGGGCCGCCCGGCAGCGGCAAGAGTCACCTCGCCTCGATCTGGGCGACGCGGGCGCATGCCTGGACCGTCACCTGTGCCGAGGTCCAGGCGGCTTCGGTGCCCCGCCTCGTCTCCAACGGCGCCCTCGTGATCGAGGATATCGACCGGCCTGAGGGGCGCGACGAGGCGGCCCTGTTCCATCTTCTCAACCTCGCCCGCGAGCGCGGTCGGCCCGTCCTCGTCACGGCCGCGCAGCCCGTGGAGGCCATGGGGCTCGCCACCGCCGACCTGCGTTCGCGCCTGCGTCTCGCGCCCGGTGCCAGCATCCTGGCTCCCGACGACGCCCTGTTGCGGGCGCTCCTCGTCAAGCTGTTCGTGGATCGTCAGCTCGTGGTCGACCTCGCCGTGGTCGAGGCCCTGGCCCTGCGCATCGACCGCTCGTTCGGCCTCGCCCGGCGCGTGGTCGCCGAACTCGACCGCGATGCCCTCGGACGTGGCCGGCGGATCACCCGACCCCTGGCCCTCGCCGTGCTGGCCCGCCTCGGCCTCGACGGCGGCGACGAGGCGGACGAGAGCGAGGACGATTAGGCGGGGCGGCGGCAGCCCATCCCCACTGAATACCCAGGACTGTCGTCGAACCGTCAAGAATCATGGCGCCTCCCGTGCTAGGGAGCCGCCCCGCAGCCTTCAGGAGAAGTCCCTTGGCGGATATGGAAACGGACGCGCCCGCATCGGAAATCGGCCCCAACGCGGGTGAGGGCGTGCCGACGACGGCCCGGCCCCGGTCCGCGCGGCCGGCGCCGAAGCGCGTCGCCCGGGACAGGGCCGCCGCCTCCGACATCCCGGTGGATGCGGCCCCCGATGTCGATCTGCCCCTGGCGGAGGCGCCCGTGGCCGAGCCGGAGCCCGCGCGTCCCGCCGAGGCGGATGCCCGCGGCACCGTGCGCGAGGCCGGCTTGGCCCTTCGTCATTCCCCCGAGCGATTCGTCAACCGCGAACTGTCCTGGTTGCAGTTCAACCGCCGGGTGCTGGAGGAGGCGTCCAACCCCAACCATCCGCTGCTCGAACAGCTGCGCTTCCTCTCGATCTCGGCCAACAACCTCGACGAATTCTTCATGGTGCGTGTCGCCGGCCTGCACGATCAGGTCCGGTCCGGCCTCGTCGCGCCCTCGCAGGACGGTCTGAGCCCGGCCGAGCAGCTCGCCCGCGTCGGCACCGACGTGTCGCGCCTCGCCCTCGACCAGCAGCAGCGCTGGCGCGAATTGCGCGGCGAACTCCTCGGCGTTGGCATCGAACTCGTGGAGCCCCTCGGCCTCACCCCCGAGCACAAGGTCTGGCTGGAGGAGTATTTCCTCAGCCACGTCCTACCCGTGCTGACGCCGCTCGCCATCGATCCGGCCCACCCGTTCCCGTTCATCCCGAATCTCGGCTCCACCATCGCCCTGATGCTCATGCGTCCGCGCGACGGCCGGGTGCTGCGCGCCCTGATTCGCCTGCCGGCCCTGGTCGACCGCTTCGTGCGCCTGCCCGATTCCGAGGGCGACCCCACGGCGCGATTCATCGCCATCGAGCAGGTCATCGTCCTGTTCACCGGGCGGCTGTTCCCCGGCTATGTCCTACGCGGGCACGGGGCGTTCCGGGTGATCCGCGATTCCGATCTCGAAATCGAGGAGGAGGCGGAAGACCTCGTCCTGCATTTCGAAACGGCCCTGAAGCAGCGCCGGCGCGGCGTCGTCATCCGCCTCGAGGTCGAAGCCGGCATGTCGGAGGATCTGCGCGCCTTCGTGACCGACGAGCTCGAGATCGGCCCCGATGCCGTGTTCCTCACGGAGGGGATGCTGGCCCTGAACGAGCTGTCGCAAATCGTCGGAATCGACCGGCCGGAATTGAAGTTCAAGGCCTACAATCCGCGCTTTCCCGAGCGCATCCGCGAGAGCGGCGGCGACGTGTTCGCCGCCATCCGGCAGAAAGATTTCATCGTCCACCACCCCTACGAGTCGTTCGACGCGGTGGTGCAGTTCCTCGCCCAAGCCGCCCGCGACCCCAACGTGGTGGCGATCAAGCAGACCCTCTACCGCACCTCCTCGAACTCCCCCATCGTAGCGGCGCTGGCGGAAGCCGCCGAACTCGGCAAGTCGGTGACCGCCCTCGTCGAACTGAAGGCCCGCTTCGACGAGGAGGCCAACATCCGCTGGGCGCGCAACCTCGAAAAGGCCGGCGCCCAAGTTGTGTTCGGCTTCGTCGAACTCAAGACCCACGCCAAGCTGTCGATGGTGGTGCGTCGCGAGGGCGACAAGCTCGTGAGCTACTGCCACGTGGGGACGGGCAATTATCACCCGATCACGGCGCGCATCTACACCGACCTGTCGTTCTTCACCGCCGACCCGGTGGTGGCCCGCGACGTCTCGCGCATCTTCAACTACATCACCGGCTACGCCGAGCCCGCCGGGCTCGAGCGCATGGCGGTCTCGCCCCTGACCCTGAAGCCGCGCCTGCTGGAGAACATCGAGGCCGAGATCGCCCACGCCAAGGCCGGGCGCCCGGCGGCGATCTGGATCAAGTGCAACTCGCTGGTCGATCCGCAGATCATCGACGCCCTCTACGATGCCAGCGCCGCCGGCGTGCAGATCGACTGCGTCGTGCGGGGCATCTGCTGCCTGCGGCCCGGCATCCCCGGCCTGTCGGAGACGATCCGGGTGAAATCCATCGTCGGGCGCTTCCTCGAACACGGGCGGATCTACGCCTTCGGCAACGGCGTCGGCCTGCCCCACCCGAAGGCCACGGTCTACATTTCGTCGGCCGACCTCATGAGCCGCAACCTCGACCGCCGGGTCGAAGCCCTGTTGCCGATCACCAACCCGACGGTGCATCAGCAGGTGCTGGATCAGATCATGCTGGCCAACCTCCTCGACAACCGGCAGAGCTGGCGTGTACTGGCCTCCGGTGCGAGTGAGCGGATCCAGCCGGCCGAGGGCGAGGAGCCGTTCAACGCGCACAAGTACTTCATGACGAATCCGAGCCTGTCCGGGCGCGGCAAGTCCTCGAAGAAATCGAGTCCCCGTGCCTTGAGCCGCCGGGCTCAACGCGCCTGACGACCGCTTCCGAAGGAACTCGCATGGCTCTCCACCATGCCGGCCCCGCCCCTGTCGATACCGGCGTCGAGTCCGTCTCGACCCTGGTTCGGCGCGAGCCCGTGGCCATCATCGACATCGGCTCGAACTCCGTGCGGCTCGTCGCCTATGACGGGCTGACCCGGGCGCCGACGCCTCTCTACAACGAGAAGGTGCTGTGCGGGCTGGGCCGCAATGTGCTCACCACGGGCCGCCTCAACGAAGAGGCGGTCCAACGCGCCCTCGTGGCGCTGGCCCGCTTCCGGATCATGTGCCAGATCATGCACGTGACGCGGGTGTTCGTGCTGGCCACCGCCGCGGCGCGCGATGCCGCCAACGGACCGGAATTCCTCGCGGCGGCGGAAGCCGCCTGCGGACACCCCATCGAACTCCTGTCGGGGCGGCGCGAGGCCGAATTGTCGGCCCTCGGCGTCGTGTCGAGCTTCCATGCGCCGGACGGTGTCGTCGGTGACATGGGCGGCGGCTCCCTCGAACTCGTGGACGTGCGCGGCGCCACCGTCGGCATGGGCGTGACGATGCCCCTCGGCGGCCTCGCCCTGCAGGACCTCTCGGGCAATTCGCCCAAGAAGGCCATCAAGATCGTCCGCGAGCACCTGAAGAAGGCCGCCCCGCAACTCGAGACCCTGCGGGGGCGCAGCTTCTACGCCGTCGGCGGCACCTGGCGAGCCCTGGCGCGCCTGCATCAGGCCGCGCGCGGCTACCCACTCCATGTCATGCACGGCTACAGCGTCGAGCCCTCGGACGAGCTGAACTTCCTCGAAGTGGTGGAGCGCACGGACGCGGCCCTGCTCCAGGACGTCGAGAGCGTCTCCGAGGCGCGCCGGCCGCTCCTCGCCTACGGTGCCGTGGTGTTGGAGGAAATCCTCCGGGTCGGGCGACCACGCGAACTCGCGGTCTCGGCCGCCGGGGTGCGCGAGGGCCTGCTCTACGAGCGCCTCGACCGCGATGCGCGCCTGGCCGACCCCCTGCTGGTGGCGGCGGCGGAACTCAACGTCCAGCGCGCCCGCTCGCCGGGCCATGCCGCCGACCTCATCGCCTGGACCGACCGGTTCATCGCCACCCTCGACGGGCCGGAGACGGCGGACGAGCGCCGCCTGCGCCACGCGGCCTGCCTGCTCTCGGATATCGGCTGGCGGGCACATCCCGACTATCGCGGCGAGCAGAGCGTCAACGTCATCACCCATGCGGCCTTCGTCGGCATCGACCATCCGGGGCGGGCCTATCTGGCGCTCGCGGTCTACTTCCGTCACGAGGGCGTCGCACCGGAGAAGGCGAGCCCGATGCTGCGCGGCCTCGCCGGAGCCCGGCTGTTCGACCGCGCCCGCCTGCTCGGCGCCCTCCTGCGCCTCGCCTTCCCGCTGACGGCCGGGATGGAAGGGACCTTGAGCAGTTTGCCCATCGAGATCGCGGATGGCCGCGTCGTCCTCACCCTGCCGGCCAATCGCGAGGCCCTGGCGGGCGACCGTATCCTCGGCCGCGTGCGCGGCGTCGGCCGCGTCATCGGCCTCGACGGTCGCCTCGCGGTCGCCTGATTGTCCGGATCGAGACCCATGCAAGCCCTCCAACTCTTCGGCGACCGCGACCTGCGCGTGACCGACATCGAGGCTCCGGCGGCGCCCGGCCCCGGCGAGGTCCAGGTCCGGGTGCGCGCCGTCGGCCTCAACTTCATCGACGTCTGGGGCTTTCGCGGCATGGCCTTCGCCAAGCGCAAGCTGCCCCTCACCGTGGGAGCGGAAGCGGCGGGCGAGATCGCCTGTGTCGGCGAGGGCGTCACGGATCTGCGCGTGGGCGACCGCGTGGCTCTCTATGGCGCCCAGACCTGCGGTCATTGCCGGGCTTGCCGCGAGGGGCGCGACAACCTCTGCGAGGACGTCGCCGGTGTCATGGGCTTCCACATCGACGGTTTCGCCCGCGAACGGGTCACCATGCCGGCCCGCCTCGTGGTGCCGATCCCGGACGGCGTGAGCTTCACGGATGCCGCCTGCGCACCCATCGCCTTCGGCACCGTGCAGCATATGCTGTTCGACAACGCCAAGCTCGAACCCGGCGAGAGCGTCCTCGTGCATGCCGGCGGCTCCGGCATCGGCACGGCGGCGATCAAGATGGCGAAAGCCATCGGCTGCACGGTGTTCACCACGGTGGGCGACGACGCGAAGGGCGAGAAGGCACGGGTCTTGGGGGCCGACCACGTCATCAACTACCGGGAGGAACGCTTCGAGGGCGAGGTTCGCCGCCTGACCAAGCGCAAGGGCGTCGATGTGGTGTTCGAGCATGTCGGCCCCGACACCTGGAACGGCTCGCTCCTGTGCCTCAAGCGCGGCGGGCGCCTCGTCACCTGCGGCTCGACCTCGGGCGTCTCCACCACCATGAATTTGATGCAGCTGTTCCAGCAGCAATACCGCATCACCGGCTCGTTCGGCTGCTCGATCGCCAACATCCGCCAATCGCTCGCCAAGATGGCCGAGGGCCTCACCCCCGTCGTCGATACGGTGCTGCCGCTGGCGGATTTCGCGCGAGGGCTGGAGCGCCTCGAATCACGCCAGGTCTTCGGCAAGATTCTCGTCACCCTGTAAGGTCGACGGACGACAAAGAGCCGTAAGGGTGCACCGCCGCGAAAAAATGATCTAAGCGGGGAGGGTGGAGCGTCGTCCGGAGCGCTCCCCCGCACGGGAACCGCCTTGCTTCGTCTCGCCCTGGTCTTGAAACGTCACCTTCCACGCCTCGCCGGGCTGGCGATGATCCCCCTGATCCGAACCCTGTTCTGGTTGGCACGCCGCCTCGGAACCGATCGGGCGAGCCGGGTCGGCGGGCGCCTCGTCCGCATCATCGGCCCGTTCCTGCCGGCCCATCGCACGGCCATGGCCAACCTCGCCCTCGCGTTTCCGGACCTCGATCCGGCGGCGCGTCGGGCGCTCGCGGCGCAGGCCTGGGACAATCTCGGGCGCACGGGCGCCGAATACGCCCACCTGCACACCCTGTTTGATTTCGACGAGAGCGATCCGGCGAGCCAGCGCATGCAGGTCTCGGGGGAGGGCCACTTCGCGGATCTGCGCGACGACGGCAAGCCGGGGCTCATCTTCTCGGCACACCTCGCCAACTGGGAGTTGCCGGCGATCTGCGCCGCCCGCTACGGCCTCGACGCCACGGCGATCTTCCGCCCGCCCAACGACGCGGCCTCGGCCCGCCTCGTTCAGGAGGTGCGTCGCCAGACCATGGGCGGTCTCGCGGCGGCGGGGCAGGGCGCCGTCTTCGCCATGCAGGGCGTGGTGGAGCGCGGCGGCCACCTCGGCCAGCTCATCGACCAGCATTTCACCCGGGGCGTCGTGGTCGAGTTCTTCGGCCGCCCCGTCCTCGTCAATCCGCTGCTCGGCAAGCTCGCCCGGCACTACGAATGCCCGGTCCACGGCGTCCGGGTGGTGCGGGGCGAGGGCGCGCGCTTTTCCCTCGAACTCACCCCGCCCCTCGAGCTGCCGCGCGACGCCACCGGCGCCATCGACGTCCAGGGCGCCATGCAGGCCATGACCCGCGTGGTCGAGGACTGGATCCGCGAGAATCCCGGCCAGTGGCTGTGGATGCACCGCCGCTGGCGCCCGTCCATGCTGCCGAAGCCCAAGGCCCCGGCCGCTTGATCCGGTGTTCGAAGCGCCAAGCCCTTCGCGGGTTCAGGCAAGTATCTTGAGACACTGGCCCTGGAGTCTTCGTCGGGCTCTGCCCGACACCCGCCAAAGGGCTTGCCCTTTGGAATCCCAGGACCAAGACTCAGTCGATCCACTCGCCGGCGCGCATGACCGGAATCGCCCGGCCTTCCGCCGTGAGGCCGTCGACGTCGATCTCGGCCGAGCCGATCATCCAGTCGATATGGATGAGGCTGCGGTTGGCGCCGCGCGCCGCGAGATCGTCCTCGCTGAAGTCCGCGCCGCCGTTGATGAAGCACTTGCTGTAGGCTTGGCCGAGCGCGATGTGGCTCGCGGCGTTCTCGTCGTACAGGGTGTTGTAGAACAGCAGCCCCGAGGCCGAGATGGCGGAAGAGGCCGGCACCAGGGCGACTTCGCCGAGGCGGCGGGCGCCCTCATCGGTCTCCAGCACCTTGGCCAGGACATCGCCGCCCGTGCGGGCCTCGGCCTCGACGATGCGTCCGCCCTCGAACCGCACCGTGATGCCGTCGATGAGCGTGCCCTGGTAGGACAGGGGCTTGGTGCTGGTGACGACGCCGTCCACCCGGTCCTTGTGAGGCGTGGTGAACACCTCCTCGGTGGGGATATTGGCGTTGCAGGTGATGCCGTTGCGCGAGACCGAGGCGCCGCCGCACCATTCGTGGTCGTCGGCGAGCCCCACGGTGAGGTCGGTGCCGGGACCGGTGAAGCGCAGGGCTGCGAAGCGATGGGCGTTGAGGGCGCCCATGCGCGCGTGGAGGGCGGCGTTGTGCGCGTCCCAGGCGGCGATGGGGTCGGGACCGTCGACCCGCGAGGCGGCGAAGATCGCGTCCCACAGGCGGGCCACGGCGGCCTCTTCGGGGAGATCCGGGAACACCGTGCGGGCCCAGGGCGTGGTCGCGGCCGAGACGATGGTCCAGTTCGTGGCGAAGTTGGCGATGAGTTCGAGGGCCGGCACGTAGGCTTTCGAGCGCGCCCGGTTGGCGCGCGACACCCGGGCCGTGTCCTGGCCGGCGAGGAGCGACGGGTCGTCGCCGGCCACCGCGAGGCGCGCGGCGCCGTTGCGGTAGGCCTCCGCCATGCCGGCATAAAGCCAGCCGGCGGCGGTGTCGAAGGCCTCCTCCGGCGCGTGGGCGAACCGCGCCAGGGTGGCGGCATCGTCGGAATAGAACGTCGTGACGAGGGAGGCGCCGGCCCGGTAGGCCTGCTCTGTGATCGCCCGCACGAGGGGGACGGTCTCCAGGGGCGCCGTGATCACGAGTTCCTGGCCGGGCCGCAGCCCGAGACCGACCTTCACGGCGACTTCCGCGAGGCGCTCCAGACGCTCCGCATGGACCGTCGGGGCCGTACCCGTTCCGCCGGTCTGTCCGTGTGTGTCCATGCCGCGTCTCCTTCGCCCGACTTCGGTCTCCCCAAAATCAGGTCTCGGAAGCGCAGGTCAAGCGGCGCGCGACCAGGTGATCTCGCCGAGGTTCTCGCGGAAGGCGAAACGCAGGAGGTGGTCCGAGACCACGTTCTCGAGGCGCGTCAGGGCCGCCGGATCGGGGGTCGCGACCTTCATCAGCAGGGCATCGGCCTCGGCCTCGAAGGTGCAGACCCGGTCGTCGCCGAACGGCACGCGGCCGGCGGCCTCCGTGGCCTCAACGGGGAATTTGTGGCTCCAGTGCCGGCAGAGCTGTTTGAGGTAGCGGCTCGCTTCGGCCGTGGGAACGCGCGCCTGGGAAATCGGCATCGTCAGAGTCTCCTTCGTGCCCCCACCGGGGCGATATCGCGTCGCAGCGCGGTCAGATCCTTGGGGTGATTGAAGCGGTGCAGGGGTTAAGGCTGGGTAACCTGCCGCACCGCACCGTCCGCAAAACCACCATCCGCACACATCCTTGGCGCCATTGGCGTCCAATTCATGGCGCGTCGCGAAAAACAATCTGGCCGGATTTGGTGCGACGCACAATGATAAGTTTGCAAGGGGTGTTCCGGTTCCGGCAAAACATCGTCCGTGTCAGCCGGATGGCAAGGGTGGTGGTCCGGCGTCGCCCTCCGGCACCACCACCTTGCCCGGATTGAGGAGGCCATGCGGATCCAAGGCCGTCTTGAGGCGGCGCATGAGGTCGAGGGCGACGGGGTCGGCGTAGCGGACGAGTTCGTCGCGCTTGATCAGGCCGATGCCATGCTCGGCCGCGATGGAGCCGCCCAAGGCATGGACCACGTCGTGCACGATGCGGTTGAAGCGGCTCCATTCCCCGAGGAAGGCCGCGCGGTCCATGCCGACGGGCTGGCTCAGGTTGAAGTGGATGTTGCCGTCGCCGAAATGCCCGAAGGCGCAGACCCGCAGACCCGGCATCGCCGCTTCGCAGGCTCGGGTCGCGGTGGCGAGGAATTCGGGCAGGCGCGACAGCGGCACCGAGACATCGTGTTTGATCGAGCCCCCCTCGCGCCGCTGCACCTCGGAGAGGTTTTCACGCAACGCCCACAGGGCCTGGTTCTGAGCCTCGCTGGCCCCGAGGGCCGCATCCTCCACGAGACCGGCCTCCAGGGCCTCTTGGAGGGCCGCCGCGAGGGCCTCGCCGGCCGGGGCGTCGACCCGCGTCGAGGAGAATTCCACGAGGGCATAGGTGCCGTGCGGGCCGGAGAGCGGCGCCGTCGCGCCGGGCGTGTGGCGTAGCACGATCTCGAGGCCGAAGGGCGGGATCACCTCGAAGGCGGTGAGATCGTGCCCGGCCCGGTCGCGCAAGCGTTCGAACAGGGCCAGCGCGGCGGTCGGATCGGCGAGGCCGACGAAGCCGACGCCCCGGCTCGCGGGTTTCGGGAACAGCTTCAGGACCGCCGCCGTGATGATCCCGAGCGTCCCCTCCGAACCGACGAAGAGGTGTTTGAGGTCGTAGCCGGCATTGTCCTTGCGCAGGGCCTTGAGGCCGTTCCAGACCCTGCCGTCGGCCAGCACGACTTCGAGGCCGAGGACGAGGTCGCGGGCGTTGCCGTAGGCCAGCACCGCCGTGCCGCCCGCATTGGTCGCGAGATTGCCGCCGATGCGGCACGAGCCCTCTGAGGCGAGCGACAGGGGAAACAGCATGCCGGCCCGGTCCGCCGCCGCCTGGACCTCCGCCAGGGGAACGCCCGCCTCCACCGTGATGGTGGCGTTCGTGGCATCGATGGCTCGCACCCTGTCGAGGCGGGCGAGCGACAGGACGAGGCCGCCCTGGGGCACGCCGCCGCTGACGAGGCCGGTGTTGCCACCCTGCGCCACCACCGGCACCCCGGCCTCGGCGCACAGCGCCACCACGGCGGCGACCTCCGCCGTATCGGCCGGGCGCGCAACGGCCAGAGCGCGGCCGCGATGCAGCCCGCGCGTCTCGACGAGGTAGGGCTCCGTCTCGTCCGGCGCCGTGAGCACGTGGGCCGCCCCGAGGCGGTCGGTCAGGGCGGCGAGGAGGTCGGGGGAGGCGGGCACGGGTGATCTCGCGAGACGGTCTCGAGGCGCATCCGGGATGGCACGGCCGGGTGCTCCTCCTATGATAGGGGGCGAAAGGCCTCCGTGCAGGGTGGAGCGCCGTCAGAACCGGAGGTCCCCAGGCGATGCTGTCCGTGATTCCCAATCCGCCGCGTATCGCCCTGCCCATCGTCGGCAGCGCGGACTTGTTTCCCGTGCGGCGCGTCTACTGCGTCGGGCGCAACTATGCGGCGCATGCCCGCGAGATGGGCAAGGACCCCGAGCGCGAGCCGCCGTTCTTCTTCATGAAACCCGCCGATGCCCTCCAGATCGTGACCGGCCCGGAGGCGATCGACCATCCCTATCCGCCGCGGACGGAGAATTACCATTTCGAGGTCGAGATGGTGGCGGCCCTGTCGGTGGGGGGCGCCGACATCGCGCCCGCCGCCGCCCTCAACCACGTCTACGGCTACGCCGTCGGCCTCGACATGACCCGCCGCGATGTTCAGGACGAAGCCAAGCGCCTCGCCCGGCCCTGGGATCTGGCCAAGGCGGCCGATGCCTCCGCGCCCATCGGACCCCTGCATCCGGCCTCCTCCATCGGGCACCCGGCCCGCGGCGCCATCACCCTCGACGTCGACGGTACGGAGCGCCAGCGCGGCGATCTCTCGGACATGCTGTGGACTATCCCTGAGCAGATCGCCTACCTGTCGGCTTATTTCACCCTGCATCCGGGCGACCTCATCTTCACTGGCACGCCCTCGGGGGTCGGCGCCGTGGCGCGGGGTCAGTCCATGCGGGCGGCCATCGACGGACTCGGCGCCATCGAACTCCGGGTGGTGTGAGGATGCTGCTCGACCGGCCCCTCCTGCGGCGGCTGTTCCACCTCGGTGCCCTCGCGACGCGCGGGATGACCCTGGGGGTGCGGGGCGCCGCCATCGATGCGCAGGGCCGCGTCTGCCTCGTGCGCCACACCTACGTGCCCGGCTGGCACCTGCCCGGCGGCGGCGTCGAGGTGGGGGAAAGCGCCGTGGCGGCGATGCTCCGTGAGTTCCGCGAGGAGGCCGAGATTATCGTCGGTCCTGGGCGGGGTCTGGTCGATTCGGGGCAGGGCCTGCGCCTGCATGGGTTCTACCACAACGAGGCGGCGGCCGGTCGCGACCACGTCGCGCTCTACGTGGCGACCGCCTTCCGGGTGGCGGGACCGAAGCCGGCGGACCGGGAAATCGCCGAATGTGGCTTCTTCCCCCTCGACGCCCTGCCGGCCGGGACGACGAGAGCCACCCAGGCCCGCCTCACCGAAATCCGCGACGGCACGCCGCCCGCCGCGCGGTGGTAACGGGTCGGCCGGCGCGCCGGCTATGGAATCGTCGCAGGGGCACTTGCAACGCTCCGCGGAATGGTGTTTAGAGACGCCGTCCGGGGCCGCCGGCGGTTCTCTCCACCAGCGGCGCGGTTGTGAGCGGGTGTAGCTCAGGGGTAGAGCACAACCTTGCCAAGGTTGGGGTCGAGGGTTCGAATCCCTTCGCCCGCTCCAGTTGAACCGAGACGAAGCGAGGTCGCGGCTCTTGAGGTCGGGACATTACAGGAGAGAATAACACGAGGCAGCCCCAGGCTACCATCGTGGTGTGAGCGGGTGTAGCTCAGGGGTAGAGCACAACCTTGCCAAGGTTGGGGTCGAGGGTTCGAATCCCTTCGCCCGCTCCATTCTTTTTAAGAAATCTGTATCTCGTTTGAACGGTCCTTACGGGCCGTTTTTGCGTTTGGGACTTTATCCGCCGCTGCTGCGGCGCCATAGCCCCGGCCTGTCGAAAATCCCCGTCCGGGCTGAAGAACGGCAAAACGTCGCGAACAATTTGCGGAACCGCACGTTGGGAGGGCAGGGCCGGGCGGTGACGCGCGATCGGGCAGGGTGTGCCCGCTTTTATGTCATCCGTTCCATCGTCTCAGCCTTCGCGTCCCGGATGCCGCGCCCATCCCCAGGGCCGGGCGTATCCAGGCTCACGTTCACGACCGTTTTCCCAGGAGTTCCCCTTGGCCGTCACACCCGTACGCACGCCCGTCGCCACCAGCATCGAGCCCCACAGCACCGTCCTGCTGAATCAGGTTTCCTGGGGCGCGATCTTCGCCGGGGCCATCCTCGCCCTCGTGGCGCAGATGATCCTCAACATGGTCGGCCTCGGTATCGGCATGGCGACCCTCGACACCACGGGCAACGACACGCCGTCCCTTGCCGGCCTGTCCACGGGCGCCGGTCTGTGGTGGGTCGGCTCGGGCATCGTCGCCTCGCTCGTCGGCGGCTTCCTCGCCGGGCGCCTGTCGGGCAAGCCGGCTGGCGGAACCAGCGCCTATCACGGCCTCGTCTCCTGGGCGGTCACCACCCTGGTCATTGTCTATCTGCTCACCTCGGCGGCCGGCAGCCTCGTCGGTGGCGCCTTCGGCGGCCTGTCGAGCGTGATCGGTGGTGCGGGTTCGGCCCTCGGCGGTGCCGCCCAGACGGCGGCCCAGACCGCCGCGCCGTCCCTCACCAAGGTGACGAATCCCCTCGACGGTATCGAGAAGCAGGTGCGACAGACCTCCAACGGCCAGGACCCGGCCGCCTTGCGCGACACCGCCGCTCAGGCCGTGCGCGCCTACCTCTCGGGTGACGCGGCCCAGCAGGCCGAGGCCGAGGCCCGCGCCACGGAGGCCCTCGCCAAGGCGCAGAACATCTCCCCCGAGGAGGCCAAGGCCCAGGTTCAGAACTATCGCAAGCAGTATGAGCAGACCGCCGCCGAGGCTAAGCAGAAGGCCACCGCCGCCGCCGAGACCGCCCGCAAGGCGGCCGCGCAGGGTGCGCTCTACGGCGCCCTCGCCCTCGTCCTCGGCGCCCTCGCGGCCTTCCTCGGCGGCCGCTTCGGAGCCGTCTCGCCGGCCCGGGTCGACGGCCTGCGCCGCGACTGATCCCACCACCCGTCGGTTTTGGCCGGCGGCGATACCGGAACGAAAGAAGGCCCCCGGATCGCTCCGGGGGCCTTCCTTGTTTGGGGGGCTTCGCCGTGGCGAGCGGGTCGTTACTCCGCCACCGGTGCGGCGCCGGGCTCGGCCAGGGCCGTCGTCGTGGCGACATCGCCGGCCTGGGCCTCGACCACGGCGGCGGCGGTGATGTTGACGATGCCGCGCGCCGTCACCGAAGGCGACAGGATGTGGGCGGGCTTGGCCGGGCCGATGAGCAGCGGCCCCACCGGCAGGGCGTCGGCCAGCACCTTGGCGAACTGGAACGCGATGTTGGCCGCATCGAGGTTCGGCAGGATCAGCACATTGGCCGAGCCCTTGAGGTAGGAACTCGGCATCACCCGGTCGCGGATGAGCTCGGACAGGGCCGTGTCGGCCTGCATCTCGCCGTCGACCTGCAGGTCCGGGGCGCGGGTCCGGATGAGGCCCAGCGCCGAGCGCATCTTGAGGGACGAGCGCGAATCCGACTGGCCGAAATCCGAGTGGCTGAGCAGGGCGATCTTCGGGGTGAGGCCGAAGCGACGCACGTGCTCGGCGCAGGCCACCGCCACGTCGGCGATCTCTTCCGCCGAGGGATCGGGCCGCACGTGGGTGTCGGCGAGGAAGTAGGCGCCCTTCTTCGTGACGATGAGGCTCATGGCGGCGAAATCGAGGACGCCCGGCGCCATGCCGATCACGTCGCGGATCACCCGCAGGCGGGTCTCGAACCGGCCCTCCAGGCCGCAGATCAGGGCATCGGCCTCGCCCCGGCGCACGGCGATGGCGCCGATCACCGTGGTGTTGGTCCGCACCAGGGTGCGGGCGGCATCGGGGGTGATGCCGCGCCGGCCCGCGACGTCGAGGTAGGTGGCGACGTAGTCGCGGTAGCGCGGATCGTCCTCGGGATCGATGAGGTCGAAGTGCTCGCCCTGGCGCAGGGTGAGGCCGAAGCGCTTGATCCGGGTCTCGATGACGCGGGGGCGGCCCACCAGGATCGGCCGGGCCACCCGGTCCTCTGTGAGAGCCTGGGCGGCGCGCAGGACGCGCTCGTCCTCACCTTCGGAGTAGATGACGCGCTTCGGGCACTCCTTCGCCTTGGAGAAGATCGGCTTCATGATGAAGCCGGAGCGGTGCACGAACCGGTCGAGGCTGTCGGCATAGGCCTGGAGGTTCTCCAGGGGCCGGCCGGCCACGCCCGAGTCCATGGCGGCCTGGGCCACCGCTGGGGCGATGCGCAGGATCAGGCGCGGATCGAACGGGCTCGGGATCAGGGAGCGCGGGCCGAACGGCCGGGCCTCGCCGCCATAGGCGCGGGCCACCACGTCCGAGGGCGTCTCGCGGGCCAGCGCCGCGATGGCCTTCACGGCGGCCTGCTTCATCTCCTCGTTGATCGAGGTGGCGCCGACATCGAGCGCTCCCCGGAAGATGTAGGGGAAGCACAGGACGTTGTTGACCTGGTTGGGGAAGTCCGAGCGCCCGGTGCAGATCATCGCGTCGGGGCGTTTCTCCTGGGCGAGATCGGGCATGATCTCGGGGTAGGGGTTGGCCAGCGCCATGATAAGCGGATTGGGGGCCATCTTCTCGAGGTATTCGGGCTTGAGCACCCCGCCGGCCGAGAGGCCGATGAACACGTCGGCCCCCGGAATGACCTCCGCGAGGGTACGGGCCTCCGTCTCCTTCGCGTAGACGTCCTTCCACCGGTCCATGAGCTCGGCGCGGCCCTTGTAGACCACGCCCTTGATGTCGGTGACGGTGATGTTCTCGACCTTCGCGCCGAGGGAGACGAGGAGGTTGAGGCAGGCGAGCGCCGCCGCACCCGCGCCCGACGTGACGATGCGGACGTCTGCGAGCTGCTTGCCGGAGAGTTCGAGGGCGTTGAGGACGGCCGCCGCCACGATGATGGCGGTGCCGTGCTGGTCGTCATGGAAGACCGGGATGTTCATCCGCGCCCGGCACTGCTCCTCGACCTCGAAGCACTCGGGAGCCTTGATGTCCTCGAGGTTGATGCCGCCGAAGGTCGGCTCCAGGGCACAGACCACGTCGACGAGCTTGCTCACGTCGTTCTGATCGACTTCGATGTCGAACACGTCGATGCCGGCGAACTTCTTGAACAGGACCGCCTTGCCCTCCATCACGGGCTTCGAGGCCAGGGGGCCGATGTTGCCGAGGCCCAGCACCGCCGTGCCGTTGGTGAGGACGGCGACGAGGTTCTGGCGGATGGTGAGGGTGGCGGCTTCCTGCGGATCGGCCGCGATGGCCTCGCAGGCGGCGGCGACGCCGGGGGAATAGGCCAGGGCGAGGTCGCGCTGGTTGCCGAGCGGCTTGGTGGCCTGGATCTCGAGCTTTCCGGGGCGTGGCAGGCGGTGGTAGACGAGTGCCCCGGACTTGAGATCGTCGGACATGTTGTCGCCCATGGGCCTCACTCCCTGGAAGTCGCGCCGCTCGCGCGTTGCAGCACCGTTCCGGTGGGAGCCGGGGTGCCTCGGTTGAAAGCTCTGTTGCACCGCCTGCGGAGTGGGCGCAACCCGAGCAACGAGACCCGGATTCACCTTGCCCGGCAGGCGCGAAAACACGGATTCTCCATCGGCGCTTACTCTTATGGACGTCCGAAGGTGCGGTTTCCCGAATCCGGGCGACGGCTGACGATCGGGCGGTTTTGTTCCATCGCCGACAAGGTCGAGATCCTGCTCGGCGGTGGCCACCGCCTCGACTGGGTTTCGACCTATCCGTTCGCCGCCCTGCCGGGCCTGTGGCCCGGGGTCGACGCGCCGGGCGATTACCACGCCTCGCGCGGCGACGTCGTCATCGGCTCCGATGTTTGGCTCGGGTCGGGGTGTCTCATCCTGTCGGGTGTCACCATCGGCCACGGCGCCGTGGTGGCGGCCCACGCGGTGGTGAGCCGGGACGTGCCGGCCTATACCGTGGTGGCCGGTAACCCCGCCCGGGTGGTCCGCCACCGCTTCGACCCCGAAACCGTGGCAGCGCTCCTCGACACCGCGTGGTGGGACCGGCCGCACGCAACGGTGGCGGGCCTCGTGCCCCTGCTCCAGAGCGGGCGCACGGACGACCTGATCGCGGCGCTACGGGCCCTCGACGTTGCGGGCGGCGCCTGAATCCCTTAACCGCTTTCCCCTTCGAACCCATCGACAGGGCCGACCGACGATGTCCGACACGCTTCCCGACCGCCTCGCCGTGAACCCGAACAGCCCGTTCTACGACGAGAAGCTCCTCGAACGCGGCATCGGCATCCGCTTCAAGGGCGTCGAGAAGACCAACGTCGAGGAATACTGCGTCAGCGAGGGCTGGGTGCGCCTCTCCGCCGGCAAGACCCTGGACCGGGCCGGCAACCCCATGACGGTGAAGCTGAAGGGCCCGGTCGAGCCGTATTTTCGCGATGAGCCGGCCGAGGGCTGAGGGTGCCCGGGCGGGCTAGTCGCCTGCCTCGCGGGTTCGCCGTGCTCCGGCGAAATTCCGCAGGGCCTGTTCCACAAGGGCATCCACGCTGCGCTCCGTCTGCGGCATGCGGATAACCAGGCTCACGATGGCGTCGGGGTGGTTCTTGCGCTGCTTCGGCGTGCGGGCGTGGTTGGAGACGCGCAGGGCAAAGGCGCAGCCCTCGGGCCTGAGGTAGTGGCTGTCGCCCCGGGTGTTGCTGGCGATCACCGTGAAGCCGTGTGCGACGATGCGGGCTACCGCCTGGGCCAGGGCTGCCTGTGGGGAGAGGGCGCTCACGATGGGGCCACCCGACGCTGCCGCGCGCGCGGCATCCGCGCCTTGAGTCGCAGGGCCGGCCGCTCGACGGCGATCCAGGACACCAGCGCCACGAAGCCCGTGAGGGCCAGGGCGATGGGCAGGAGCAGCCAGGGCGAGGCCCCCGGCAGTCCGGATTGCAGGCTCTGCTGAATCGGCCAACCGTAGAGGTAGATGCCGTAGGAGAGATCGGCGCGGGGCTCGAAGGCTGGGCGGGCGAGGGCCGGGCTCAGGGCCAGCCAGATCGCTCCGTAGGCCTCGGCGAGGCAGAGGAGCGGTCGATACGGGGGCGTCCCCTGAAACAGGGCTGCGGCGAGGGCCAGGACGGCCAGCGGCCAGACCCGGTGTCGCAGGCGGTCGCGCCAGAGATAGAGGGCCGCGCCGGAGGTGAACAGCAGGGCCAGACGAACGCGCGTCTGCGCGCCTTCGGATAGGTCGGGATAGAGGAAGCCCGCCAGGGCGAAGCCGAGGGCGAGGGCCGCCACGAGAGCAAGGGCCGGGCCGGGCCGCAGCAGGCCCGCGAGACCGACGACGAGCAGACCGAGATAGCACAGCACCTCGTATTTCAGGGTCCAGACTGTGCCGAGCGGCATGCGGTAGGGGTTGTCGGCGAACACCCCCGGCAGCGGGATGTTGCTCTTGAAGCGGGTGAGCGTTTCGCCGATGAATCGCCACGGGCCGGGATCGGCGAAATAGGCTCCGACGGGTAGGCGAGTGAGGGCGGGGCCAAGGACGAGGGCGATCATCAGGGTCGCCACGAAGACGCCCGGTAGGATGCGAAGGGCGCGGGCGACGGCATAGGCGCGGGGGCCGCGCCGCTCCAGGCTCATGACGACGAGGAAGCCCGAGACCGCGAAGAACCCGTTCACCGCGTGGGCTCCGAGGGAATAGCCCGTCGCTCGCGCCAGGGGTTCATTGAGGCGATCGCCGCTGCCGACGCTGAAGGCATGCGAGACCACCACCGCCACCGCCAGGACGAGGCGCAGGGCGGAGAAGCCGTTGTGAGGCCGGTCGAGGGCCTGCCCGAAGGTCGGCGCGCTCACGGCCGCCCCTCGCGGGCCAAGCCCTCGCGGGCCAAAGCCGTGTGGCCACGCAGGGCGGCGAGGGCCCCTGCGGCCGAACCGCCGTAGCGCTCCCACAGGGGGCGATGGCGGATGAGGCGCGCCAGCGCCGCCTTCGGCATGTTCACGGCGAGCATGCCGGGACTCGGATCGGGCAGGCCGTATTTCCGCGCGACGTAGGCCCGCGACCAGGCCTGATGCCAGCGGGTGCGGAACACCCGGCCGGGTTCCGGCGTCGACGAGCGCCCGCGCCCGTGCAAGGCTTCCGCCCCGTGGACATGCACGAGGGCGTGGCCCGCATCCGCCACCCGCCGGCAGAGGTCGTCGTCCTCGTAGAACAGGAACAGGTTCGGGTCGAAGCCGCCGAGCGCCAGGAACAGGTCGCGGCGGATCATCAGGCAGGCGCCGGACAGGAACGGCGCGCAGGCATCGCCCTCGGGCAGGGCGCGCTTGCCCTTCGGGTTGGTGAGATAGGGGGCGAGGAGCGAGCGCGGCTGGTAGAAGAACCGCCCGTCCAGCTCCGTGAGGCGTGGGGCGAGCAGCCCCGCATCGGGATAGGCGCGGGCGGCGGCGAGCAGGGCATCGACGGCGCCGGGGCGCAGGGTCACGTCGGGGTTGAGGATGAGGACCCGCTCGGCTTGGGATGCGGCGGCGACGCCCCGGTTGTTGGCCCGCCCGTAGCCCTCGTTGCGGGGCATCCGCACCACGTGCGTGCCCGCCGCCTCGGCCACCGCCACGGACGTGTCCCGGCTGGCATTGTCGACGACGAGGGCCGGTACGTGCTCGGCGGCGAGCGCCGCGAGGCAGCCGGGCAGGGCCTCCGCGCTGTCATGGGTGACGACGATGGCGACGAGACTCGGCACGGCTCGGCGTCTCCTGTGCGGCCTCGAAGGAGGTTCCAGGGAGCGCGGCGGTGTCTCGGGCATCCGCCGCGCTTTGAGCACCTCAGGACGAGGCCCTGCCTGGAATGTTCTTCCCCGCCTCCCGTCGGACAGGAGGCGAGAAGAGTCTGCCCTCAGGCGTTCTTCTCGGGCAGGTTCAGGCGGATGTGAAGTTCGCGCAGCTGCTTCGGGGTCGCCTCGGCGGGGGCGCCCATCATCAGATCCTCGGCGCGCTGGTTCATGGGAAATAGCACCACCTCGCGCAGGTTCTGCTCGCCGCAGAGCAGCATGACGATGCGGTCGATACCCGGAGCGATGCCGCCGTGCGGGGGGGCGCCGAGCTTCAGGGCGTTGAGCATGCCGCCGAACTTCTCCTCCAGCACCTCCTGGCCGTAGCCGGCCAGACCGAAGGCCTTCTCCATCACCTCGGGGCGATGGTTGCGGATGGCGCCCGACGACAGTTCGGTGCCGTTGCAGACGATGTCGTACTGGAACGCCTTGATGCCGAGAATCGTCGTCTCGTCCGCCGGGTCGAGGGCAAGGAACGCCTCGCGGTCGAAGTTCGGCATCGAGAACGGGTTGTGGGAGAAGTCGATCTTCTTGTCGTCCTCGTTCCACTCGTACATCGGGAAGTCGGTGATCCAGCAGAACGCGAACTGATCCTTGTCGGAGAGGTTCAGTTCGTCGGCGATGCGGTTGCGGGCCTTGCCGGCCAGGGCCGCCGCTTTGGCCTCGGTGCCGGCGGAGAAGAACACCGCGTCGCCCGCCTTCGTGCCCGTGGTCTCGGCGATGAGCGCCTGCACCTCGGCCGGGATGAACTTGGCGATGGGACCCTTGCCGGTCAGCACGCCGTCGACATCCTCGAACACGATGTAGCCGAGGCCGGGGGCGCCTTCGGAGCGGGCGAAGTCGTTGAGCTTGTCGAAGAACGAGCGCGGCTGCGTGGCGGCGCCCGTGGCGGGGATCGCCCGCACCACGCCGCCCGACGCGATCACGCCCTTGAACGCCTTGAACGCCACGTCCTCGCGGGCGAACGCATCGGTCACGTCGGCGATGATCAGGGGGTTGCGCAGGTCCGGCTTGTCGACGCCGTATTTCAGCATCGCCTCGGCGTAGGGGATGCGCGGGAACTCTTGCGTGACGCGCTTGCCGTCGGCGAATTCCTCGAAGACGCTGCGCAGCACCGGCTCGACGGACTGGAATACGTCTTCCTGCGTGACGAAGCTCATCTCGATATCGAGCTGGTAGAACTCGCCCGGGCTCCGGTCGGCGCGGGCATCCTCATCGCGAAAACATGGCGCGATCTGGAAGTAGCGGTCGAAGCCGGCGATCATCGTCAGCTGCTTGAACTGCTGCGGCGCCTGCGGCAGGGCGTAGAACTTACCCGGGTGGACGCGGGACGGCACGAGGTAGTCGCGCGCGCCCTCCGGAGAGGACGCCGTGAGGATCGGGGTCTGGAACTCGAAGAACCCGCCCTCGCGCATGCGGCGGCGGAGCGAATCGATGATCGCGCCGCGCTTCATGATGTTGGCGTGCAGCTTGTCGCGGCGGAGATCCAGGAAGCGGTACTTCAGCCGCGTCTCCTCGGGATATTCTTGGTCGCCGAACACCGGCACCGGCAACTCACCGGCCGGACCCAGCACCTCGATCTCGTCGATGTAGACCTCGACGGTGCCGGTGGGCAGGTCCGCGTTCTCGGTGCCGGCGGGCCGGGTGCGCACGCGGCCGTCGATGCGGATCACCCACTCGGAGCGGGCGAGGTTCGCGGCCTGGAAGGCCTTCGAGTCCGAATCCACCACGCACTGGGTGCGGCCGTAATGATCGCGCAGGTCGATGAACAGCACGCCGCCATGGTCGCGGATGCGGTGGCACCAGCCCGAGAGGCGGACGGTCTGGCCGACGTCCGAGGGGCGCAGCGCCCCGCAGGTGTGGGTCCGGTAACGGTGCATGGCGGGCTGTTGCATCACGGGCTCTTGGGATTGAGCGCCGCACCATTCACGCGGGGGGAGCGAAGTCAAGGCGAACGCGCATACGGCGGGTCGCCTGCAGCCCGCGCGGCATCCACTTCGTTTCGGTGTTCCGATCTCGCGCGCGGCGTCAACCTCCGATATAGCCGATTTTCATGGACCTGATCTCGACCACGCCGGCGCTGGCCGATGCCTGCGCCCGTTTCGCCGCGCAACCCTTCGTCACCGTCGACACGGAGTTCATGCGCGAGACGACCTATTATCCCAAGCTCTGCCTCATCCAGATGGCGGGACCGGACGGATCGGGTGCGCTCGTCGATCCCCTGGCCCCCGGCCTCGATCTGGCGCCGTTCTTCGCCCTGATGGCCGACGAGGGCGTGGTGAAGGTGTTCCACTCCGCGCGGCAGGATCTCGAGATCATCTGGCTGCTCGGTGGCCTGCTGCCGCAGCCGTTCTTCGACACACAGGTGGCCGCCATGGTGTGCGGCTACGGTGATTCGGTCTCCTACGAACAACTCGTCAACGACGTCGCCAAGGCCAAGATCGACAAGTCCTCGCGCTTCACCGACTGGTCGCGCCGGCCGCTCTCCGACGCGCAGCTCTCCTACGCCCTGTCCGACGTCACCCACCTCGTGAAGGTCTACGAAGTGCTGGCGGGCCAGCTCCTCTCCACCGACCGGGGCGAGTGGCTCGACGAGGAGATGAGCGTGCTCACCTCGCCCGAGACCTACCGGGCCGATCCGTCCTCGGCCTGGCGGCGCCTCGCCGGTCGGATGCGCAAGCCCCGCGAGATCGCCGTGCTCATCGAGGTCGCCGCCTGGCGCGAGCGCGAGGCCCAGAGCCGCAACGTGCCGCGCGGGCGCATCCTTAAGGACGAGGCGGTGATCGACGTCGCCACCGCCGCCCCCCGCAGCGTCGAGGCCCTGGGGCGCCTGCGCTCGATTCCCGCCGGCTTCGAGCGCTCTCGCACGGGCACCGACATCCTGGCGGCGGTGGAGCGGGGCTTCGCCCGCGATCTCGCCGACATCGCCTTGCCGGAGCGCAGCCGCGGCCGCGGCGGCAACGGGGCGCTCGTCGAACTCCTCAAGGTGCTGCTGAAAGCCGTGTGCGAGACCGAAGGCGTCGCCCCGAAGATCATCGCCTCCGTGGACGACCTCGAAGCCATCGCGGACGACGACGCGGCGGACGTACCGGTGTTGCACGGCTGGCGCCGGGCTATATTCGGCGAGAAGGCGCTGGCCCTCAAGGCCGGCCGCCTCGCCCTCTCGGCCGAGCGTGGCCGGGTCGTAGTCCGCGAACTGAATTAAGAGCCGCCGGGGAGCACGCGGTGGAGCTGAAATGGCTGGAGGATTTCCTCAGCCTCGCCGAGACCCGCAGCTTCTCCCGCTCGGCCGAGGCGCGCCACGTCACGCAATCGGCCTTCAGCCGCCGCATCCAGGCCCTGGAGCTTTGGCTCGGCGTCGGCCTCATCGACCGCAGCACCTATCCGACTAACCTGACGCCGGCGGGCCGGCGCTTCCGCGAGACCGCGGAGGAGACCGTGCGGATGCTGCACGCGAGCCGCTTCGACCTGCGCGCCGGCACTGGAACCGGCGGGGCCGTGGTGAGCGTCGCCGCCCTGCACACCCTGTCGCTCGCGTTCTTTCCCGCTTGGTTCCGGGGCATCGAAGCCCGCACCGGCCCCCTCGGGACGCGCTTGCTGGCGGGGGATTTTCACGATTGCCTCCAGGCGCTGGCCGAGGGCGCCTACGATTTCCTCCTCACCTTCCACCACCCGAGCGTGCCGATCCTCCTCGATCCGGACCTCTATCCCCATCGCGTGATCGGGTGTGACGCCCTGGTGGCCGTGCACAGTCCGGCTTGCCCGGACGCACCGATGCCGCGCCTGGCCTACGCGCCCGATACCTTCCTCGGGCGCGTGAGCCTGTTCGCGGAGGCGAAGGGCGAGGGTCCGTCGGGGCGTGTCGCCCACGTCAACGCCATGGCGGAGGCCCTGAAGGCCATGGCGCTGGAGGGGCACGGCCTCGCCCGGGTTCCGCGCAGCCTCGTCAGCCGCGACCTCACCGACGGCCGGCTGGTGGCGACGGGGGCGGACGTGCCCCTGGAGATCCGACTCTACCGCAACCGCGCCCGGACCCGCGCCGCCGTCGAGGCGGTGTGGGCGGCCGCCGAACCTTATGCGGCCTCCGCATAAGGCGTTCCGACACGGCATTGGCCCTGAAGCGCAGGCCGCGTCATGTCTGGCGCCGCGACGGAGCGGAGGGGACGCGATGCTGGGGATCCTGGGCGGCATGGGGCCGATGGCCACGGTGGACTTCATGCGCAAGCTCGTGGAAGCGACCCCGGCCGGGCGCGACCAGGACCATCCCGGCGCCCTGGTGCTGCAGGCCTCCGACATCCCCGACCGGACGCGGGCGATCCTCGACGGCGGCCCCGATCCCCTGCCGGCCATGCTGGCGGGCCTGCGCCGGCTGGAGGCGGCCGGCGCCACGCGCATCGCGATTCCCTGCAACACCGCCCACCATTGGCACGGCGCGCTCCAGGCCCGCACGGCTCTCCCGATCCTCCACATCGTGGATGCGGTTGCTGGAAAGCTGCTCGACAGGGGATATCGCGGCGGTCCAATCGGGGTTCTGGCGACGACCGGGACTTTGCAAGCCGGCATCTATACCGGGCGCCTCGCCCGCCACGGCTTCACCTGCGTGGCTCCCGTCGATCAGGCGGCGGTGATGCGGGCGATCCGCCTCGTGAAGGCCGGCGGGGTGGCGGAGGCCGGCGCCACCTTGCGCGATCAGGCGCGCGGGCTGATCGCGGCGGGATGCCGGCAGGTGGTGCTCGCCTGCACGGAGATTCCCCTCGCTCTCCCGGCATCGGACGAAGCGTTCGGAGTCGCCCTCCTCGATGCGACCCAGGCCCTTGCGGAAGCCTGCGTCGCGGGCACACCCGCGCGCCTCGCCGCGTAGCCGCTTTCATGCGAACTCCGTTTGATTCCTTCGGAATGGCGGAGTGCGGCTTCGCTCAGGTGCCGCGCGGGCTTGCCGATCCAGCGGACGCTGGATCAGTTCGCCTTGGCGTCGACGGTGAGGCGGTCGAGGACCGCCGCCGGGGTCGGGGCCGCGCTGAATTCGAGCATGCCGATCCCGGTGCCGTTCTTGGGGCGGATGTGCAGCGACAGGCTTCCGGGCTTGGCCACGAACTGGCTCATGGCCGTGCCAATGGCCTTGGCGCCCGCCGCGTTGCCGAGGATCGCCGGGACGCCGTAGAGGCTCGCCGTGGCGTATTCCTGCTTCAGCTCTTCGGGCTTGAGGCTGAGCACCTTCGACTGCGCTGCGATGAAGCGCTCGAACAGGCCGGTATTCTCGATCGTCACGTCGAGGGCCTTGGCGGTGGCCGACAACATGGCGAAGCCCGAGACGCCGGGATCGGTGTCGAACACCTCCGGGCCGATGCCGCCGAGCAGGCCGTTGATCCGCACCGTGCCCATGTCCTTGCCGGAAATCGAGATTTCCCCGAACTTCAGCTCCTTGGTGGCCGCGTCCCAGCTGGTGTCCGCCACCGCCGTGAGGTCGAGGTCGCCGTAGCCGTAGAGGCCCAGCGAGCCGAGGCCCGGGATGCCGGCAACGGCGGAAGCCGGCAGGGTCAGGCCCGTGAGGTCGATCCGCCCGGCGGTGGGAACGCCGTCGCGGGGCGGGCCGAAATTCATCGCGGCCGTGCGCAGGCCGATATGCATCGGCGCGGTTTTCCCTGCGGGATTTTGCACCAGCGGATCGGGCACGGCCGGATCGCGGGGCAGGTCGAGGCTGAGATCCGACAGGCTCAAGGTGCCGATCGTCGGGGTCAGCAGGCGCAGGTCGTCGTCCGTGGCGTCGGGCTTCGCCGCGAAGGTGCGCAGGGCCGCGATGGTGGGGGCGAGGGAGAAGCCGTTGAGGGACAGGCGCGCCACCTTCGCGGTGACGCCGCCGCTCGTGAGGGTGATGTCCTCGAGGCTCGCCTCCGATCCCCCGCTACGGATGCGGGCGATGCCAAGGTCGAGGGGGGACGGCCCCTTGGTGTGCTGCACGCTGAGGCCCGTGGCCTCGAAGCTGCCGAGCGTCACGGCTTCGGCGAGGTCCGCCGCCGTGGCCGAAGCCTTGGCGCGGGTGGCCGGCGGCGCTTCGGCGAGGCCGGGTGCTGTGAGAGTCGCGAGGGCGCCGGCCCAGCCGCCGGGAACCGGGCGCGCGCTGAGGTCGCGCCCCTGGATGCGGGCGAACTTCACCGCCGTGCCGTTCGTGTCGACAAAGGCGAGATCCGACAGGGAGAAGGCGCCGTAGATCCGCTGCAGGGCACCCTTGCCGTCGCCCGATTCGGCGTAGAGGCGGGCAAGCGCCGTGAGGTCGAGGTCGGTGGCCTGGAGCGGACCGTAGGAGCCGGCACCCTTGCGCTCCCCCTCCACGGTGAGAATCGCCCCCGTGGCGGTGAGGTCGGCGATCCGGCCGGCACGCACGTCCTTGGCGATCACGTTGCTGTAGGTCACGCTGTCGCGCGTTCCCTTGACTGCGCCTTCGAAGCGCAACTCCGGGATCACGAGGCTCGCGGCATCGAGCCGGGCGAGGCGGGCCGCCACGGGCTCGGGGCCGGGCCGGAGCAGGGCGAGGAGATCGTCCTTCGACAGGCGCGTCCCGCTCACCGTGACCCGCGGGGCTTTCAGCACCGTGTCGCCAAGCGGCAGGCTCACATCCGTGAGGGTCACGTCCTGGACGGCGGAGGCCGCCTCCTGCGCCCAAGCGACGCCTGACCGTTCGGGCAGACCGGCACCGAGGAGAACGAGCACGCAGGCCGAAGCGCCCGTCGCCCAACGCAGGAGGGGGCGACCTTTCGAGGGGATCATGGGGGGGTTTTCCGGATCGCTGGCGAACGGCGCTTCAGAGGGGAGGGCGCATCCGTGCCGCGTTTTCGCGCCCGTTGCAATCGCGGGCGCGTCGTCTTGGGGGCGTCTTGGGGGTGTCTTGGGCTTGGCCGTTACAGGGAGAACGATGTGCCGCAGCCGCAGGAGGCGGTGGCCAAGGGGTTCTCGATCTTGAACGACTGGCCGATGAGGTCGTTCACGAAATCGATGACCGCCCCGTTCATGTATTCGAGCGACATCGGGTCGACGAGGACCGTGGCGCCGTCGCGCTCGATGGCGATGTCGTCGGCGGCCCGTGCCCGCTCGATGTCGAAGGCGTAGGAGAAGCCCGAGCAGCCACCGCCGTTCACGCTGATCCGCAGGCTCGCGCCGGGCGGCTCGGCTCCCATGATCTCGTTGATGCGCTTCGCCGCGCGTGGGGTCAGGGTGATGTCGGCCATCGTGATGCTCGGGTCTCGTCGATTGCCAGAAGCGCTCGGGGACACAAGATAGGCGTGGCGGGCACCTGCCGCAACGCGGCGCAACCGGGGGACGATGTGCGGCAGAACGGTGAGCGCTGGCGGGCGCCCTACGCGACGAATCCGACCGCCACGCGCGGGCGCCTCATCGCCGAGGCGTCCTCGCCGACGCGCAGCGATTTCCAGCGCGACCGCGACCGCATCATCCACTCGTCCGCGTTTCGCCGCCTGAAGCACAAGACCCAGGTCTTCGTGCACCACGAGGGCGACCATTACCGCACCCGCCTCACCCATACCCTGGAGGTGAGCCAGATCGCCCGGGCGCTGGCGCGGGCGCTCGGCCTCGACGAGGATCTGGCCGAGGCCCTCGCCCTCAGCCACGATCTCGGTCACACCTGCTTCGGCCATACGGGCGAGGACGCCCTCGATGCCCTGATGCAGGCCCATGGCGGGTTCGACCACAACGCACAGGCCCTGCGCATCGTCACCCGCCTGGAGCGGCGCTATGCCGGCTTCGACGGGCTGAACCTCGCCTGGGAGACCCTGGAGGGGCTGGTCAAGCACAACGGCCCCCTGCTGGAGGCCGACGGCACGCCGACCCCGCGCTGGGCGGCGCGCGGCATCCCGGTGGCGATCCTCGAATACAACGCCCTGAACGACCTCGAACTCGCCCGCTTCGCCGGGCCGGAGGCGCAGGCGGCGGCGCTGGCCGACGACATCGCCTATGACAGCCACGACCTCGACGACGGCCTGCGGGCCGGCCTGTTCGACCTCGCCGACCTCGACGCTGTGCCGTTCCTCGCCGACATCCTGGCGGAGATCGACGAACTCCATCCCAACCTCGACCCATCGCGAAAAATCCACGAACTGGCGCGGCGGGTGATCACCCGCTTCGTCGAGGACGTGATCGCCGAGAGCGGGCGCCGCATCGCCGCCCTGGCCCCGGACAACGTTGCCGCCGTTCGATCCGCGTCCGCCCCCGTCATCGCGTTCTCGCCGGCCATCGCGGCGGCGGACCGGGCGATCAAGACCTTCCTGTTCGCCCGCATGTACCGCCATCCCGGCGTGCTGGCCGTGCGGGCCCGGGCCGACATCATCGTCGCCGACCTGTTCGCCCGCTTCACCACCGAGCCGGCGGCGATGCCGGAGGAATGGTCGGCCGGCCTTGCTGGGGCGGAGGAGGACCGCGTCGCCCGCCGGGTCGCCGACTACATCGCCGGGATGACCGACACCTACGCCGTGCTCGCCCACAAGCGCCTGTTCGCCTCCACGCCCGATCTGCATTGGAGCCCGGAAAGCCGGGGGCTGCCGCTGGCCGAGCCGTGAGGGGGGGGCGACCGTGACACCCGTGTCCCCGGTTGATATGCCGACTTCTTGAGACGTGGGCCGTCGTGACGAGGCGGCCGTCGCGAGCGGAAACCGATCACCGATGAACATCTTCGCCACCTTCGAGGCGCGCGTGCGCGCCGCCGTGCAGGGTCTTGTCCGGGCCGGGCAACTGCCCGAGGGGCTCGACCTGTCGCGCGTGGTGGTGGAGCCGCCCCGCGACGCGAGCCATGGCGACCTCGCCACCAACGCCGCCCTGGTGCTGGCGAAGGAGGCGAAGACCAACCCGAAGGCGCTGGGCGAAGCCCTGGCGGCGGAGCTGCGGCGCGACCCGGACGTGGTCGAGGCTGGCGTCGCCGGCCCCGGCTTCATCAACCTGCGGCTGGCACCAAACCTGTTCCACGCTGTGGTGCGGGCGGCCCTGGCGCAGGGCGACGCCTACGGGCGCGGCAGGCCGGGGGAGGGAGACGCCAAGGGCAAGGTGAACATCGAGTACGTCTCGGCCAACCCGACGGGGCCGATGCATGTCGGCCATGGGCGCGGCGCGGTGTTCGGCGATGCCCTCGCCAACCTCCTCGCGGCCTCGGGCCGCGACGTGACGCGCGAATACTACATCAACGATGCCGGCGCGCAGGTGGACGTGCTGGCCCGCTCCGCGCATCTTCGCTATCGCGAGGCCCTCGGCGAGGCGGTCGGGCCGGTGCCGGACGGGCTGTATCCCGGCGACTACCTCGTCCCCGTCGGGCGTGCGCTGGCCGAGACCTACGGCCGCACCCTTCTGGAGCAGCCCGAGGCCGAGTGGCTCCCCACCGTGCGGGCCTTCGCCATCGCGGCGATGATGGACTTGATCCGAGGCGACCTCGCGCGCCTCGGCATCCACCACGACGTGTTCTTCTCCGAAGCCACCCTGAAGGAGGCGGTGCCCGTCCTGCTGGCCGAGCTGCGCGAAAAGGGCCTCGTCTACGAGGGCCGCCTGCCGCCGCCGAAGGGCCAGCTGGCCGAGGATTGGGAGGACCGCGAGCAGACCCTGTTCCGCACCGTCGAGTTCGGCGACGATGTCGACCGGCCGCTCCTGAAGTCCGACGGCTCGTTCACCTACTTCGCGTCCGACATCGCCTATCACCGCGACAAGATCGCCCGCGGCGCCACGGACCTCATCGACGTACTCGGCGCCGACCATGGCGGCTACGTCAAGCGCATGCAGGCCGCCGTGAAGGCGGTGAGCGACGGCAAGGCCACCCTCGACGTCAAGCTCTGCCAGCTCGTACGGCTGTTGCGCGCGGGCGAACCCGTGAAGATGTCGAAGCGGGCCGGCGAGTTTATCACCCTCGCGGAGGTGGTGGACGAGGTCGGGCGCGACGCGATCCGCTTCATGATGCTCTATCGCAAGAACGACGCGACCCTGGATTTCGACCTCGCCAAGGTGGTGGAGCAGTCCAAGGACAACCCGGTCTTCTACGTCCAGTACGCTCATGCCCGCTGCGTCTCGGTGTTCCGTCAGGCCCGCGAGGCGATGCCGGCCGAGGACTTTTCCACGGACGGCCTGCTGCGCGACGCCGACCTGTCCCTCCTCACCGATTCGGGCGAAGCCGAGATCCTGCGCCTCATCGCCCAGTATCCCCGGGTGATCGAGGCGGCCGCCGCTGCCCACGAGCCGCACCGCGTGGCGTTCTACCTCTACGAGCTGGCTTCGTCGCTGCATGGTTTCTGGAACAAGGGCAAAGACTTGCCGCAATTACGGTTTGTTAATCCAACCGACCGAAACTCGACACGGGCACGATTGGCCCTCGTCGAGGCATTGCGGGGCGTGATCGCCTCCGGCCTCGCGGTGTTGGGCGTCACCGCGCCGGCCGAAATGCGGTGAGGTGATTGCGGCGTACATAAGGGATGGCTGCCATGACGACGAACGCTTCGCGCGCGCCGGTCGATTTCGATGCCTTCGCGCGGGATCTGCAGCAGCCCCAGACCACGCCCCCCCAGGGAGCCGTGGAGCCGCAAGGGACCGCCAAGGCCGATCCGCTGGCCGAACTCGCCCGCATCGTCGGCCAGGACGACCCGTTCCGGGCCATCCTGGCGGCCCGCGACCCGCGAGTCGATGCGGTTCCGGGCCGGCGCGTCGAGCCGAGCTTCATCGACGCTCCCCCGGTGCAGCCGGCCTCCGCCTACCGATCGCCCGCCGCCTCGCCGACGGATGCCTTCGACCAGTACCTCGCCTCCGTGGAGCAGGCCCCCTATCCGATCCAGGGCGCGGAGGCGCCCCAGGCCGAGCAGGATGCCTTCGATGCCGGCGACCGTACGCCCCTGAACCGCCCGCGCCAGCGCAGCCGCCTCGTCTCCGTTGGGGCCGGCCTCGGCGTCGTCGCCGTCTGCATCACGGCCGGCCTCGCTTGGCGCGGCCTGCATTCGGGCGGCGGTTCGAGCAATGGCGGGGTCCCCACCATCCTGGCCGATACCGCGCCCCTCAAGGTCGCTCCCCAGAAGGCCGACGGCGTCGAGATTCCCGATCAGAACAAGCAGATCTACGACCGTACCGCCAAGGACGGGCAGATCCGCATCGTCAACCGCGAGGAGCAGCCCCTCGACGTGGCCCAGGCCGCTCGCACCGCGCAAGGAACGAGCGAGGGCGGTGCCACCCCCGGCAGCGCCACGGGCAATGCGAGCGCGCCGCAGACCGGCACCCTGACGGAATCCCTCGGTGAACCGCGCCGGGTTCGCACCGTCTCGGTCAAGCCGGAGACGCCGCCCCTGCCGCCGCAGCCCGAGGCGGCCGAGCCTCCGCCGGCTTCCGTGATCCCGACCATGACCCTGCCGGGTACCGCCAGCGACGGTGCCACGGCCCCGGCGTCTCTGCGCCCGCGCGGTGCGCGGGTGAGCGCGCCCCTCACCACCCCGACGGCGACGCCCGTGGCCGAGGCGCCGACCCCCGCGCCGGTCACCCCCGCCCCCCGCGCCAAGGCGCCTCAGCGCGTCGCGGCCGCGGCCCCCGAAACCACCGCCGCCGTGGCCCCGCCGCCCGCCACGGTGGCGGAGTCTCCCGCGCCCGCTTCCGGCTCCTTCGCGGTCCAGCTCGGCGTGCGGGGCAGTGCGAGCGACGCCCAGGCCGCCTTCCGGGAGATGCAGGGCAAGTATGCCGTGCTCGCCGGCAAGCCGGCCCTGATCCGGCAGGCCGAGGTCAACGGGAAGTCCCTCTACCGCGTCCGCGTCGGACCCCTCGGCAAGAGCGAGGCGACGAGCCTGTGCAGCCAGCTCCAGGCATCGGGCGGCCAGTGCTTCGTGGCGAAGAACTGAGCGTCGTCTGAAGCAGCCCCTCCTGCGTGACCGAAGTCCCCAAGGACGCACCCTTCATGACCACCCGTGCCCTCATCCTCGGTTGCGCCGGCAAGACCCTGTCGGCGGAGGAAACCGCGTTCTTCCGCGACGTGGCGCCCTGGGGCTTCATCCTGTTCAAGCGCAACATCGGCACGCCCGACGAGGTGCGGGCCCTGACCCAAGCCCTGCGCGACACCGTGGGCCGCGCCGACGCGCCGATCCTCATCGATCAGGAGGGAGGCCGGGTGCAGCGCATGGGGCCACCGCATTGGCCGGCCTACCCGGCCGGCGAGCGCTTCGGCCGCCTCGACGGCTCGGCCGCCGCCATGGCCGAACTCGGCGCCCGGCTCATGGCGCACGATCTCGCGAGTGTGGGCATCAACGTCGATTGCGCGCCCGTGCTCGACGTACCCGTGGCCGGCGCCCATGACGTGATCGGCGACCGGGCCTACGGCACCACCCCCGAGCGGGTCGCCGAGATCGGCCGCGCCGTCGCGTCCGGACTGATGCAGGGCGGCGTCCTGCCGGTGATGAAACACATTCCCGGCCACGGTCGCGCGGGATGCGACAGCCACAAGGGTCTGCCCGTGGTCGAGACCGACCTCGCGACCCTGACGGCGCAGGATTTCGCGCCGTTCCGGGCGCTCGCCGACCTGCCCCTCGCCATGAGCGCCCACGTGGTCTTCACCGCCCTCGACCCCGACCGTCCGGCCACCCAGTCGGCCGCCGTCATCGAGCGCGTGGTTCGCGGCTTCATCGGTTTCGACGGGTTGCTGATGACGGACGACCTGTCGATGCACGCCCTCCAGGGCAGCTTTCGCGGTCGCACCGAGGCGGCGTTCGCGGCGGGGATCGATGTCGGCCTGCATTGCAACGGCGACCTCGCCGAGATGCGCGGCGTCGTCGAGGGGGCCCCGGCCCTCGCCGGTCCGGCCCTACGTCGGGCGGACAACGCCCTCGCGCGCCTCGCCGATGCGGCGCCGGCCTTCGACGTGCGCGAGGCCCGCGCCCGGTTCGAAGCCGCCCTGTCCCTGGCCGCCTGACGCGTCGCCGATCGTCGCACCACCCAGCCGGTCTCCTCGCGCGCCGCACAGGCTCCGGGTCCCATGGGCGCGCGAATCCCACGCGCTTCTTGTGTTGCCGCAGTGCGATCCTTAGGTTCGCGCTAACTGGACACATGCGGGGGCCGCCGGGCGTTGGGCCTCCGCGGCGCGGGAGGTTGCCATGGGCAGCATGAGTATCTGGCACTGGATCATCGTCGCCGGCATCGTGATGCTGCTGTTCGGGCGCGGCAAGATCTCCGACCTGATGGGCGACGTCGCCAAAGGCATCAAGGCGTTCAAGAAGGGCATGGCCGAGGACGACGCGCCGACGGCCGTGCCGCCGCCCAGCGCCGGTGAGCCCGTCCGGACCTTGCCGCACCAGAACGAGCCGGCCACGGCCAATCCCGTCGCCGCCGACCGCAAGGTCGTCTGACGCCAAGGTCGTCGGGAGCATCGAGGGGGCCGTGCAAGGTCTGGCGCAGCCGCGCCCGACCTGCGATAGGCACCCGCTGCCACGGGCATCGCGCGACCGCGGGACAATCAGCCTATGTTCGACATGAGTTGGGGCGAGGTGATGCTGATCGGCGGCGTCGCCCTCATCGTCATCGGTCCGAAGGATCTGCCCAAGGCCCTGCGCACGGTCGGGCAGGTGACGAGCCGGATGCGCCGCATGGCTGGCGAGTTCCAGGCCCAGTTCAACGAGGCGGTCCGCGAGGCGGAGTTCGATGAGATCCGTCGCGAAGTCGATGGCGTCCGCAAATCCGCCGGCACCATGGGGCCGGTCTTCAATCCGGTTCAGACCATCCGTGACGAGATCAAGGGTGCGGTGGACGGTCACACCCGGACCACGCCCTCGCCGACCCAGCCCCTAGCGAACGTCGCGGCGCAACTCGCCGAGAAGGACCCGGTGCCCCCGGTCGAGCCGGCGCCGGCCGTGTCCGTCGCCGATCCGCTGGTGTCCTCCCCCCCCGCCGCGACGCCGAATTCTCCGGCCCCGGCCAACACGCAGCACGATCCCGCCCGATGACCAACGCGACGGATGACGCCGACATCGAGGCGTCGCGGGCCCCGCTCCTCGACCATCTCATCGAATTGCGGTCCCGGCTCATCAAGTCGCTCGCCGCCTTCGTGGTGATGTTCTTCGCGTGCTTCTTCGTCTCGCGGCACATCTACAACATCCTGGTCTGGCCCTACGTCTCCGTGGTGGGGGCCGAAAACGCCAAGCTCATCGCTACGCACTTCCTCGAGCAGGTGTTCACCAACATCAAGCTCAGCGTGTTCGGTGCCGGCTTCCTGGCGTTTCCGGTGATCGCGACCCAGATCTACGCTTTCGTGGCGCCGGGCCTCTACCGCAACGAGCGACAGGCCTTCCTGCCCTATCTCGTCGCGACGCCGATCTTCTTCATCCTCGGCGCCCTGGTGGTGTTCTTCCTGGCGATGCCGCTGCTGATCCAGTTCTCGGTCTCGCTGCAGCAGATCGGGCAGCCGGGGGAGGCGACCATCGCTCTCCTGCCGAAGGTGGACGAGTACCTCTCGCTCATCATGACGCTGATCTTCGCCTTCGGGATCGCGTTCCAGCTGCCGGTGATCCTCACGCTGCTGGGACAGATCGGCGTCATCGACACCGCGTTCCTGCGCGAGAAGCGCCGCTACGCCATCGTCCTCGTCTTCGTGGTGGCGGCGGTGCTGACCCCTCCGGACGTCATCTCCCAGCTCTCCCTGGCGATCCCGATGATCCTCCTCTACGAGGCCTCGATCTTTTCGGTGGGCCGCGTCGAACGCCGTCGCGCGGCACAGCGCAAGGCCGAGGGGCTGGAGCCGTAGGGGGAGGGCCGCCGGCCGGTTCGGGTCGCCACCCTTGTCGGGCCGGCGTCGATGCTGCAAAGCCTCGTCGTCTGTTGAGAAGCCTGTTCCGAGCGACCCCATGCACGACATCCGCGCCATCCGCGAGAATCCGGACGCCTTCGACGATGCCCTGCGTCGCCGGGGACTCGCTCCGCTGGCGGCCGAGCTCATCGCCCTCGACGACGCCCGCAAGGGCGCGACCTCGGCGGCGCAGGCGAATCAGGAGCGCCGCAATGCCCTCGCCAAGGAGATCGGCGGCGCCAAGAAGGCCAAGGACGAGGCCCGGGCCGCCGAACTCATGGAAGAGGTCGCGCGCCTGAAGGACGAGGCGCCGGGGCTGGATGCGGCGCAGACGCAGGCCGGTGCGCTCCTCGACGAGAAGCTCGCGGCGATCCCGAATCGCCCCAATCCCGAGGTGCCCGAGGGGGCCGACGAGCACGGCAACGTCGAATATCGCCGCTTCGACGCCCAGCGCCCCCGGCTCGCCACGGGCAAACAGCATTTCGAGATCGGCGAAGCCTCGGGGCTGATGGATTTCGAGGCGGCCGCCCGGATGTCGGGCGCGCGTTTCGTGGTGCTGAAGGGGCAACTCGCCCGGCTCGAGCGGGCGCTCGGCCAGTTCATGCTCGACCTTCACACGGGCGAGCACGGCTATACGGAGGTGGCGCCGCCCCTGATGGTGCGCGACGAGGCGATGTTCGGCACGGCGCAACTGCCGAAGTTCCGGGACGACCAGTTCGCCGTGCGCGAGCACTGGCTGATTCCCACGGCCGAGGTGCCCCTGACCAACCTCGTGCGTGAATCGATCCTGCGCGAGGAGGAACTTCCCTTGCGTCTGACTGCGCTCACCCCCTGCTTCCGGGCCGAAGCCGGTTCGGCGGGCCGCGACACCCGCGGCATGCTGCGCCAGCACCAGTTCAACAAGGTCGAGCTCGTCTCCATCACCACGCCGGAGCAGTCGGCGGACGAGCACGAGCGCATGCTGGGCTCGGCGGAGGCCGTGCTGAAGAAGCTCGATCTGCCGTACCGGATCATGACGCTGTGCACCGGCGACATGGGCTTCGCGAGCCAAAAGACCTACGACATCGAGGTCTGGATGCCCGGCCAGGAGACGTTCCGGGAGATCTCGTCCTGCTCCGTCTGCGGCGATTTTCAGGCCCGCCGGATGAATGCCCGGTTCCGGGTCAAGGACGGTAAGCAAGTGAACTTCGTCCACACCCTCAACGGGTCGGGCGTGGCGGTGGGCCGCGCCCTCATCGCCGTCATGGAAAATTACCAGAATCCCGACGGCAGCGTCACGGTGCCCTCGGCCTTGAAGGCCTATATGGGCGGGATCGACCGGATCGAGGGACACACCATCTGATGCGCATTCTCGTCACCAACGACGACGGCATCCACGCCCCGGGTCTCGAGACCCTGGAGGGCATCGCCCGCTCGCTCTCCGACGACGTCTGGGTCGTGGCGCCCGAGACCGACCAGTCGGGCGTGTCGCACTCGCTGTCGCTCAACGATCCCCTGCGCCTGCGTCAGGTGGCCGAGAAGCGCTTCGCCGTGAAGGGCACGCCGTCCGATTGCGTGATCATGGGGGTGCGCCACATCCTCAAGGACCACGGGCCGGACCTCGTCCTGTCGGGGGTCAACCGCGGCCAGAACGTCGCCGAGGACGTTACCTATTCGGGCACCATCGCGGCCGCCATGGAGGGCACGATCCTCAACGTGCGCTCCATCGCCCTGAGCCAGGCCTACGGCGCCGGCGGGCGCGGTGCCATCAAGTGGCACACCGCCGCCGAGCACGGCCCGGGCGTCGTCCGAAAAATTCTCGAGATCGGGATCGAGCCCGGCATCGTCGTCAACGTCAACTTCCCGGATTGCGAGCCGGGCGAGGTCCAGGGCACCACGGTGACGGCGCAGGGCTTCCGCAATCAGGCCCTCCTCGCCATCGATGCGCGTCAGGACGGGCGCGGTAACCCGTATTTCTGGCTCGCCTTCGCCAAGGCGACCTTCCAGCCGGGCAGCGGCACCGACCTCGAAGCCATCGCGGGCCGGCGCATCTCGGTGACGCCCCTGCGCCTCGACCTCACGGACGAGCCGAGCCTGACGCGCTTCGCGCAAGGCTTCTCCGCCTGAGGCTCGCCCCATGACGACGGACGGCTCCATCGAGGCGGCGGCCTTCGTCATGGCCCTGCGCGGGCGGGGGGTGCGCGACACCGATACCCTGCGCGCCCTGGAGCGGGTGCCGCGCGAGCGATTCGCCCCCGGTCCCTACCGCGACCTCGCCCGGCGCGACCTCGCCCTGCCGCTTTCCTGCGGACAGACCATGACGGCGCCGAGCGCCGTCGCCGCCATGCTGACGGCCCTGGGGGCTCGCCCCGGCATGCGCATCCTCGAGATCGGCACCGGCTCGGGCTACGTCACCACCCTGTTGTTGCGCCTCGGCGCCGCCCACGTGCACAGTATCGAGCGCTACGCCCTCCTGGCGGAGGATGCCCGGGCGGCCCTGCTGCCGGATGATCGCGTCCGAGCGACCCTCGCGGTCGGCGACGGTCTCGACGCCGGCAGCCTGCCCGAGGGGCGATTCGACCGCATCCTCCTCAACGGCGCCGTTGCGGCCTTGCCGCCGCATCTGGCCGGCGTGTTGGCACCGGGCGGTCGCCTCGTCGGGGCATTGGGCACACGCGAGGCGACCCACCGCGTGGCCGTATTTCGCGACGCGGACGGGATGCTCGAAGAGTGCCTCGGCGAGCGCCTGCGCCTCGGACCGTTGACGCCTGGCCGGGCCCGCGTCCTGTAACGGGACGATGGAAAGGGTTCCCGGTCGTCGTCAACGTGGTGAATCGGAACGGTTGTTTAACCTGAATCCCGTTTGAATGACGGCATCAAGTTGCGTCAGGTCAGACAGGTGCGTCGATGCGGGTTCGCGGGACTGGTCGGGGGTTGAGGACGCTGTCGCGCTTCGCGCTCATCGGCGTCATCGGAGGCGGCGCGGCCGCCTGTTCGTCGGATGCGTCGCGCCTCGGCGACCCCTTCGGCAATCCGTTCGCCTCCAACATGGCGAACGAGCCCACCTCCACGGGAAGCATTTCGACCGGGGAGCTCACCCCGGCTCCGGTGGTGCGGACGAGCCGCATCCAGTCCCAGGCGCTCGGCGCGCCCGGCGTGGCGATGTCGCCCCGCCCCATGGCCGCCGCGCCGCCGGCGACGCCCGTGCAGACGAGCCGCGTCGCCTCCATGGAGCCGGTCTCCGGCATGGTGTCGGGCATGAATCCCGATGCCGGCCGGGCCATGACCACCCGCAGCGTACCGGCCGCTCCGGTGCCGAAGATCGATCGCGCCGCCGAGCGCAAGGCCGCCGAGGCTGCGGCCCTCGCGGCCCGCAAGGAGGCCGAAGCGGCGCGCAAGGAGGCGGAGGCGGAGAAACTCGCCGAGGCCCGCCGCCTCGTCGAAGCCAGCAAGGCCGCCGAGAAGAAGGCCGCCGAGGCCAAGGCCGAAGCGAAGGCCATGGAGGCGCGTAAGCTCGTCGAGGCGAAGAAGCTCGTCGAGAGCCGCAGGGCGGAGGCCGCGAAGGCTGCGGCCGAGGCCAAGCTCGCCGACGCCAAGAAGGGGCATCCGCGCCCCGGCCAAGCCGTCGCCAAGGCCGAGGACAAGCCCGTCCGCAAGATCGAGATCAAGGAAGCCAAGGCGGAGACCAAGGCCGAGGCGAAGCCGGATCCCGCCAAGCTGAAGGCCGAGGCGGCCAAGCTCGCCGAGAAGAAGGCCGCCGAGGCCGAGGCCAAGGCCGCCAAGCTCGAAGCCGCGAAGGCCGCCGCCAAACAGGTCGCCGAGGCCAAGGCCGCGGAGGCCGCCGCCAAGCAGGCCGCGGAGGCCGCCAAGGCGCCCGTGAAGGTCGCCGCCGTCGAGGCGCCGAAGGCCGAGCCCGCCAGCACCGGCTCGGTGGCGCCCGACACCTCGTTCCGCTGGCCCGCCAAGGGCCGGGTGATCTCGGGCTACGGCTCCTCTGGCAACGAGGGCATCAACATCTCGGTGCCCGAGGGCACGGCGGTGAAGGCGGCCGAGGACGGCACGGTGGCGTATGCCGGCTCCGACGTGAAGGGCTACGGCAAGCTCGTCCTCGTGCGCCACGCCAACGGCTACGTCTCGGCTTACGCCCATAACGGCGAACTCGACGTGCGCCCCGGCGAGAAGGTCAAGCGCGGCCAGACCATCGCCAAGTCGGGCGCCTCGGGCAACGTGACCTCGCCCCAGCTCCACTTCGAGATCCGCAAGGGCGCCACCCCCGTCGATCCGATGCCGCACCTCGCGAGCAACTGATCGACCGACGCAGAACCCGGAAACGAAGAACGGCGGCTCCTGGAAGGGGCCGCCGTTCTTCGTTGAGACGATGGAATTCACCTTAAAAAATCGCCGAAGGCGCGGGGGCCGTCGGGGACGGGAATCTCCTTCGTGACCTTGAGAGTGGTGGCGTCGAGGAGGCTGAGGGTGTTCGAACCCCAGTTCGCCACGACGAGGATGTTGCCGTCACGGGTGGCGGCGATGCCCTCGGGGTGGTCGCCGACCTCGACCGTGGCGACGCTCGTGAGGGTCTGGAGGTTGAACACGCTGACCGTGCCGCCGTACTGGTCGGTGACGAAGCCGCGTGAGCCTGCGAGGGCCACCACGTAGGGCCGTTCCCCCGTTGTCACCCGGCCGACCTCCGAGCCCGCGGCGACATCGATCACCGAGACGTCGTTTGAGGTGACGTTGGCGGTGTAGGCGCGGGTCCCCGTCGCATCGAGGGTGATCCCGAACGGGTGGCGCCCCACCGGGACCGTACGGCTCACCGCCAGGGTGGCGGCGTCGACTACCGAGACCGAGTCACCCTCACGGTTGGCCACCAGGATGGTGGCGCCGTCCGGCGTCACGGCGATGCCCGACGGCGAGGCGCCGACCTGGAATTCCGTCTCCAGGCGCGAGCCGTCGGCCGGGACCACGAACACCCGGCTCCCGTACCAGTCGGCCACGTAGACGAGGCCGGTCTTCGGGTTGACGGCGATGCCGAGCGGTCCGCCCGGCAGGGCGAGGGTGGCGGTGACCGCGCGGGCGGCGAGATCCACCACGGCGAGGCCCGGCCCATCCGGACGGGTGACATAGGCGGTCTTGCGGTCGGGCGAGAGGGCGATGCCGGCCGGTGCGCCATCGATGGCAACTTGGCCCACCACGGCGCCTGCGTCGAGATCCACGATGGCCAGGGCATTGGCGCCCTGGGCGGTGATCAGGGCGACCTCCGGGCGGGCTTCTTCGAGGCGGCTTTCTTGGGCGCGGGCCGGGACGACGGTCAGCGCGAAGGCGAGGAGGAGAGGGCCGGCGCGAAGCCGGCCCTTCCGTAAGGCATAAGGGGAGCGAAGACCGCTCAAGAACCGCTCTTCTCGAACTTCGCCTTCAGGGCGTCGAGGCCCGTACGGTAGAGGCCGCGGACAGCCTTCTGCGAGGCCTCGTCGTTCAGCTCGGGCGGCGGATCGTTGTTCATGTAGCCGCGATAGAACGCGCCGTCCCACACGATCTTGGACTTGCCGTTGCCGGCATCCTCGACCTTCAGGGTCGAGGAGTAGTCGTTCACCGGCAGGGTCTTCACGTCGACCTTGGTGATCCGGTACGAGTAGCTCATCTTCTCGGCGGAGTACTTGTACAGCTCCTCGTCCACCGTGGCGCCGTCCTTGAGCGTCAGGGTGCGGGTGGCCTTGACCTCGTTGCCGCCCTTGCCCTCGGTCTTCGCGACCGGGGGAAGCCAGCTCATGTCCTGGAAGTTGCCGATCACGGCCCAGACCTTGTCGGGGGCGGCGTTGACCTCGACGGTCTCCTCGATCTTCTTGCGGGTCGGGCCATGCGCCTGGGCGCCGAAGGAGACGAGGGCGAAGGCCGCCGCCGTGGTGAGTGCCAAGAACTTCATTGGGATGATGGTCTCCTCAGGAACGCACGCTTCTACTGTGCTGCGGCGGGCTCATCGAGAATGCGATCGCTCCGCCCCAGGGCGGTCGCGACCTTGTCCTCGATCCAGTCCCAGGCCTCGCGCTCGGCGGGCCCGGCGGTCTTGATGATCGCGATGGCGTGATAGCGCATCTCGGTCAGAATCTTCTCGGGGGGCAGCATATGGAGGCGCGTCGACAGGATCGCCGCTTCCAGCACCGCCGCCTGCGCCCGGTTGTAGCCGAAGAACGGCATGTGGGCGGCCGAATGGACCATGCGCCCGCGATAGCGCGGGCGGGTCTCGTCCGGCTCCACCGCCGTCACCTCGAATTCGGCATGGCCGAAGCTGTCGGCGAGGCGGCGCCCGGAGATGCGGTCGCAGGGCACGGTTCCCCAGTCGCGCCGGCCGGTGACGGCCCCGGCGATGACCCGGATGTCGCTCGGGCTCGACGCGGCGAAGACCGGATTGGCTTCGAGGTTGAGGATGGTCGGTGAGGGCCGGAACGGGGCCAGCACCCAGTCGGCTCCATCCTGGATCAAGCCGAACGGCACGAGGTGCAGGTCGCCGTCCGGCGACGTCGTGGTGACGATGGTCTCTAAGATCAGCGGCACGGGATCAGACTTTCCCCGCCGGGACGAGCTTGCCGCAGACGATGCTGGCGCCCGTATCCGTGGGCGTCTCCGCCACAGTGCCGCTCTCCTGCGTCTCCCCTGGTTCCACGATCTCGGGACGCTCGGCCTCGGCCTCCGGCGGCGTGCGGTCCTGCCGAGTTCCGTCCGGGCCGGAATGCTTGGTGTGTCCGGCTTTCTTGAACGCCGTGGTGTCCTCGATTTCGGCGTCGGCGGCGGCCCCCCAGGCCAGGGCTTCGTCCTGGACGTAGCGCTTGCCGAGGCGCCAGGCGGTCTCGGCCTTGGTGAGTTCGCCGCCGAGGTAGAAGGCGTGGGCACCGTCCGCCGCCACGTCGAGGCGGGGGAAGAACGCCATGGCGTCGGTGCCCACGGTATGGATGTCACGGTTGAACACGTGGATGCCGTCCTCGGCGACCGCGATGCGGTAGTTCGGGTCCTTCACCTCGGCCGCCTGGGCCGCGATCTCGTCCGGGGTCTGCACATAGGGGCGCTTGTCGTGGAGCGCCAGGAGGGACCGGCCATATCCCTTGGGGAGAGCCGAATCGGCTTTGGCCGCATACATCACCCGGCGCGCCGCGTCGTGCTCCTCCACCGTGCGGCGGGTGTGGTTCGAGACCTGCACGATGAGGACGTTGCGGATGGCCAGTTCCGAGCACATCCCGACGAGCAGGGCCGTGACCCCGAGGCTGTCGGCCTCCGTCAGTTCGGTGAGGTTGCCGGTGCCCATCATCATCTCGATTCCCGGCCAGCGTCGCCGCGTCTCGTGATAACGGGTGATGGACGCGACGAAGCCGAAATGGATCGGCTCCAGGATCGGGTCTGCCATGTACGGCTTGCCGGCCTTCTCCATGCGTTCGATGGCGCGATCGAGGGAGGCGAGGTCGTCGGGCCGCACGGGTACGAGGATCGGCACGGCGTCGGTTTCGAAGGCGAGGTCGAGGGTGTCTTCGTTGAGGCTGAGGAGATAGTCGGCCCCCGCCTTCGCGCCGCGCGTGAGTTCATTCAGGGAGAACGAATCCACGCTGACCTTAAGGCCGGCCCCCTTGAGGAGGCGCACGCAATCTTCGAGGTGTGGGAAATCCGTGTCGGGCAGGCCGCCGAGGTCGATGACGTCGGCGCCGCGCCGGGCGAGGTCGAGGCCCTTGGTCAGGATCTGCTCGGGCGTCATCTTCGAGGCGTCGACGATCTCGGAGAAGATCCGCAGATCATGGCGCGACAGGTCCACGGTGCGGCCCGCCAGCCCGAGATAGGCCGGCAGATCGACGATCTCGTCGGGGCCGCGCTCCACGGGCAGACCGAAATGTTGGGCCAGGGCCTCGGGGTTCGCGCGGCAGCGGCCCGGCAGGACGATGCGGGTGGCGCCCTCCGGCATCGTCACCCGGCGGCGGATGATCTCCTCCGTCATCAGCGCGGCGACCTTCACGCCGGCATCGGCGATGCTCCAGGTGAAGCGCTCGGGCGGCAGGGTCGCGGCGACCTTCTCGAGGCGCGCCTTGGCCATGCGGCCGGTGATGAAGACGAGGTGCTCGGGCGCGCTCATGCGGCGTTCCTCGTGCCGGCCAAGCCGGTGCCGGATCCGCCTGGTCCCCGGATCTCAATGGTGCCGGGATAGCGTCCGGCGAAATCGGGACAAGCCGCATCGACGAGGCCGAGACGCGCGAGATCCGGCAAGGTGGCGCCGGGCGGTCGGTCGGTGGATTTGACGAGGACGCAGCGCGGCGCGCCCCATTGCGTCGCGAGCCACACGGCGAGGCTGTCGGAGGTCACGGCCCAGGTCTCGGGAATGTCGGGTGAGCCGGCCTTGAGGGCGACGGGGTCCCAAACCGGAGTTCCGCCCCGGGCGAGGATCGCCGCGGCGTCTTCCCACGTTGCCGCGCGGTGCAGGCGTGGTTCGAGGGCGCGGAAAACCTCGGCCATGCGCCCCATGGCGTCGAGGGCGAGGCGGTGGGCGAGGGCGTCGTCGAAGCCGAGGGCGGTTTGAGAAGCGCGGACCGCGTCGGCGAAGGCGCCGCCGCCCGGAACCACGACACAGGGGCCGTCCTTGCCCGCAGCGAGGCCGGAGAGGACGGCCCGCAGGCGATCGGCATCCGATACGAGGCTGCCGCCGATCTTCACCACCGTGAGATGAGAGGTCATGCGGCGTTCCGCCGGGTGCAGGAACGCAGGGTCTCGACGGCTTCCGCCACACGGGCCGGATCGAGGCCGTGGGTCCGGTCGCTGCCACGGCACAGGCCACCCCGGAAACCGAGGTAATGCGCCCCGAGGGCGGCGAGGGGCTCGATGTCGGTCAGCGCCAGCGAGCCGGCGAGGCCCGAGACGAGGCCGTGGTCGCGGCACGCCTGGGTGAAGGCCGCGAGGGGCGCGGCGGAGAGGAGGTCGGGCAGGCGGCGGCCGTCCTTCGTCGCCGTGTCGATCATGGCGCCGACGAACCCCGCCCCCCTCAAGCGTGCTACGAGATCGGGGGCCGGTGGATGTTCGGCGAACAGCACGGCGATGAGCCGGCCGGGGGCCGCCGCCGCCGCCTCGGCCAGGGCCGCGTCGGAAAAGCCCGCCCGCACCGCGACCTTGACGTAATCCACGCCCGTCGCCGCCATGGCGGCGACGCACGGGCTCAGGTCAGCCCCGTTCGCGGGTTCACCCGCCACCGCGCTGGTGACGGCGCGGCCGCCGACTCGGACCACGAGACTCCGCACGGTCGCGACGGGGAGGGCGCCCAGCGCCCCGCGCTCCGGGTCCTTGGCGTCGACGAGGTCGGCGCCCGCCAGGGCGACCGCCAGGGCTTCCTCGGCGTCGCGCACGCTCACGAGGAGGCGCGGCGCGGCCCCGGCGGAGGCAGGATCGAAGGGGAGAGGCGTCGACACGACGATTTCTTGCACTGGCTCGCACACTGGTGAGGCGCCGACACCGGACGGTGTCCCGCGCCGGATGGGGTCGGACCCGATGGCCCATCCAAACGTGGCCCTACCAAAAAACCGGGCGCGTCACGAGCGGTTCGGTAGAGGCTCGGCGAGAAGGCGGTTCTTCACCACCCAACGCATGGCATGCGCCCAGGTGTCGTCGGTATCGGCGCGGATCACCACCCGGCCCCCACGCACGATCTTGCCGGTGGTGGCCTCCGTGATGGTGACCGTGAGGTTGAAGATCTGGTTGGAGCCCTTCTCGACGTAGCCGCTGACGGCAAGGTCAGCCCCGAGGGTCTTGGCGATGGCGGCGGCGCAGCCGTCGCACTTGTAGAGGGGCGCCTGCTTGGCGATCTCGGCGGCCTGCGGCGCGACGTCGACGGGCGTGACCGCCTCGCCCAGGGCCTTGCGCAACTCGTCGGTGACGAGGCCGAGGCGCCTCGTCTCGTCCGGCCGGGCCTTGCGGCCTCCGACCACGCCGGGATCGAACAGCTCGATCCCGAAGATCGCCGCCGTCTCGGGGGCGGCCCGCGCCGGCACCCCAAGGACGAGGAGGAGGGCGAAGCTCGCGCAAACGTGTCCGGCGCGGGGGAGGGGGATCGCTGGCGTCATGAACTCGCTCGTCTCGGGTCGGGTCGATCCCGGCGCCCTCGGCAGCATGAGGTCCGGACCGCTGTCAGGCAACGCCGGGGAAGGCGGGGCGATCCCGACTCCTGCGGCACCCCGCCGGGAGCACGGCCCGCCGCGCGAAGGCGGGAGCTTATGATATCCTTATCAAACGTCGATTGAGCCGGGCGGGTCAATGTTGCTAGCGTGTCACCCGCATGCAAGTTTCGACACGCTTCCCCCCTCTCCTCGCCCTCCTTGTCACTCTGGGCATCCCGTGGTCCCGCCCGGTTGCCGCGCAGGAACCAGCGCGCTCGGCGCAGGACGCGGCACCCGAACCCGCCGCCACCGGCGCGACGGAGACTCGCATCGGGTTCATCTATCGGCCCGAGTCCGCCCCCTCGTCCTACGATGCTGAGGCGGCGCCCGAGGACGAGGGCGTCGCCGGCGCCCGCATGGCGATCAAGGACAACAACACGACGGGCCGCTTCACCAAGCAGACCTATGCCCTCGACGAGATCGCCCTCGACGGGACCAAGGATGGAACGACGGCCGCCGTCGAGGCGGCCCGCGATCTGGTGGGCCGCGGCCTCAAGTTCCTCGTCCTGGCGCTGCCCGCCGACGCGGTCCTGGCGGTCGCCGACGCGGTGAAGGGGGAGGGCGTCACGGTCTTCAACGTCGCCGCCCCCGACGACCGTTTGCGCGGGGCCGATTGCCGGGCGAACGTGTTCCACGTCATTCCCAGCCGGGCGATGCAGACGGATGCCCTAGCGCAGTTCTTCACCCTCATGCGCTGGCGCAAGATGTTCCTCATCACCGGCCCCCAGGACGGGGACCGGCTCTACGCCGAGGCGTTCAAGAACTCCGCCCGCAAGTTCAACCTCAAGATCACGGCCGAGAAGCCCTGGACCTTCGGCCCCCTTGCCAAGGCGCGCGGCGACACCCCGACGCGATCGGAGGCGATGGTGTTCACCCGGGGCGTCGATTACGACCTCGCCATTGTGGCCGACGAGGCCAACGACTGGGGCGACTACGTTCCGTTCCGCACCGTCGATCCGCGCCCCGTGGCTGGAACACAAGGGCTCATCGCCACCACTTGGCACCCGACCCTGGAGACCTGGGGCGCCGCCCAAGCGCAGAACCGGTTTCGGCGCCAGGCCGGCCGCCTCATGCGACCCCTGGATTATCAGGCGTGGGCGGCCGTGCGCTCCGTCGGCGAGGCGGCGACGCAGAAGAAGACCGCCGACCCCGCGGTGCTGGCGCCCTATTTCGCTGATCCGGCCTTCAGCCTGCCGGCCTACAAGGGCGTGTCCCTCACCTACCGCCCGTGGGACCACCAGTTACGCCAACCGGTGATCGTGGTGCAGCCGAAAGCCATGGTCTCCGTCGCTCCCGAGCAGGGCTTCACGCACCAGCGCACGCCGCTCGACACCCTTGGGATCGATCTGCCTGAGACCGTCTGCAAATTTCCCTGATTCGCCAGGGACCTTCCGACCTTTGCCGGGGGGCTGCGGCAGCGCGCGACCGGACGGCTTGCGATCCGGTGCTCCCCGTGGGACGGGGCTGCACTATATAACGCGCCACGACGATGACGGGACAGCCCAACCGCGCGCGAGACAGCGGTGGGCCCGAGGAGGACACAGGATGAGCCGAGGCTTCAGGGCGAACGTGTCGGGATCGGTTGCGGCCCTGGCGCTCCTCGCCGCCGCGACCCTGGCCGGCACCGGATCGGCGAGGGCCTACACGGTCTACGTGACCAACGAGAAGGGCAATTCCGTCAGCGTCATCGACACGGAGACTTTTGCCGTCACCGGCACCTGGAAGGTCGGTCGCCGCCCGCGCGGCGTCACCACGAGCAAGGACGGTAAGGAACTCTTCGTCTGCGCCAGCGACGACGACCGGATCGATGTCCTCGACACCGCCACCGGCAAGGTCGTGCGCTCGCTCCGCTCCGGACCCGATCCGGAGCAGTTCATCCTCGGCCCCGACGGCAAGCTACTTTACGTTGCCAACGAGGACGACAGTCAGGTCACGGTCATCGACGTCGAGAAGAACAAGGTCATGGCCGAGGTTCCGGTCGGGGTCGAGCCGGAGGGGATGGGCCTGTCGCCGGACGGGAAGGTTCTCGTCAACACCTCCGAGACCACCAACATGGCCCACTTCATCGACACCACGACGTTTCAGGTGATCGACAACGTGCTGGTGGATGCCCGCCCCCGCTTCGCCGAGTTCACGGCCGACGGCAAGTTCCTCTGGGTGTCGGCAGAGGTCGGCGGCACGGTGAGCGTCATCGACGTCGCCGCGCGCCGGGTGGTGAAGAAGATCACCTTCAAGATCCCGAGCGTCAACGACGAGGCGATCCAGCCCGTGGGCATCCGCATCACCAAGGACGGCGCGAAGGCGTTCGTGGCTCTGGGGCCCGCCAACCGCATCGCCGTCATCGACGCGAAGACCTACGCGGTCGAGAAGTACCTGCCCGTGGGGCAGCGCGTCTGGCAACTCGCGTTCACGCCGGACCAGAAGCTGCTGTTCTCCACCAACGGCTCGTCCAACGACATCTCGGTGGTCGACGTCGCGGCCGAGAAGGTGGTCAAAAGCATCCCGGTGGGGCTGTTGCCCTGGGGCGTGGCGGTGTCGCCGAACTGATTTTTCGGTGGATCGCCCTCTCGTGGGGGCGACGATTTCGGGGCGGCCAGCGGAAGGATTGGCGGACGTGATGGAGCGAACGATGCGCGCGGCGGCCCTCGGGCTCGCCGTCCTGGCCATGGCCGGCCCGGCCTCGGCCCTCGACCTCACCAAGAAGCGGACGAACCTGCCCGACCTCGTGCTGGGCAACGAGGAGGGTAACGATTTCGTGGTCGAGAACCGCGACATCGAGCTCGAAGCCGGCAAGGCCTACCGCCTGCGCATCGTCGCCAAGGGCCGGCAGGAGTACAAGTTCTACGCCACCGAATTCTTCCGTAACATCTGGTTCAACCAGATCGTCATCCAGCACCTCGAGATCCACGGCAGCGGTCCGCCGGACCACCTCGAATTTGACGATCCGGGCGAGATCGCCATCGAGTTCGTCTCGATCAAGCCGGGCGAGTATCCCTGGTCCATCCACGGCCTCGAGGCCAAGGGCATGACCGGCAAGTTCATCGTGAAGTAGGCAGGTTCGGATGCGCGTCCCCCTCTCAGCCCTCGCGGTGTTCCTCATGGCCACTCCGGCGCTCGCCGACGACAAGAGCGCCTGCGCGGACGGCATCGGCATGATCCGGATGGAGCTTGCCAAGAACCCGGCCGAACCCCTCCTCGGAAAGCTCCAGAAGGCGCTTCGCGTCGCCGAGCGCGAGCAGGGGGAGGGCGAGTTCGACGAGTGCCTCGACGCCGTGGGCGATGCGCAACGGGCGTTGAAGTCGTGAGCGATGTCGCCCTCGACGTCGCCCATGTCAGTCACCGCTTCGGCACGCGGGCGGCCCTGTCGGACGTCTCCCTCAGCGTCGCGCGCGGCACCTTCACGGCCCTGCTCGGCCCCAACGGCGCCGGCAAGACGACGCTGTTCTCGGTGATCACCCGGCTTTACGCCAACCAGGAAGGCCGAGTTTCGATCCTCGGCCATGCCCTCGACCGGGAGCCGAGCCGAGCGCTGGCTCGCCTCGGGGTGGTGTTCCAGGCCCGCACCCTCGATACCGATCTGACCGTGGCGCAGAACCTCCTCTACCACGCCAGTCTCCACGGCATGACCCGCCGGGCGGCCAAGGCGCGGATCGCGACGCTGCTCACCCGCGTCGGCCTCATGGACCGGCGCGACGACAAGGTCCGCACTCTGTCGGGTGGCCAGTCCCGCCGTATCGAGATCGCCCGGTCCCTCATCCATGGACCCCGCCTTCTGCTCCTCGACGAACCCACCGTCGGCCTCGACCTCGAATCGCGCGCCGACATCGTCGCCATCGTCCGCGCCCTGGTGCGGGAGGAGGGGCTGTCGGTCCTGTGGGCGACCCATATCTTCGAGGAGATCGAGGCGGGGGACGCGGCCGTCGTCCTGCACCGGGGCCGCATCGTCGCGCGCGGCACCGCCGGCTCCATCGCGCAGGGCAGCGAGACCCTGGAAGCCGCTTTCCGCCGCCTCGTCGCCGAACCCGCCAAGCAGGCCGCATGAGCGATTCCTTCGAGAGCAAGCCCCTCGCCCCGGCCCCCGGCGACAAGCCGGTGACCCATCTCGGCCGCCTCGATGCGGTCGGCTATCTCATCTGTCTCGGCGGTATCGTCCGGCGTGAATTGCTGCGCTTCTTCAATCAGAAGGAGCGGTTCTTCTCCGCCCTGGTGCGGCCCCTGGTGTGGCTGTTCATCTTCGCGGCGGGCTTTCGCAACACGCTGGGCGTCTCCATCGAGCCGCCCTACCAGACCTACGTTCTCTACGAGGTCTACGTGGTGCCGGGCCTCGCCGTGATGATCCAGCTGTTCAACGGCATGCAATCGTCCCTCTCGATGGTCTATGACCGCGAGGTCGGCTCCATGAAGGTGCTGCTGACGAGCCCGTATCCCCGCTGGCTGCTGCTGCTCGCCAAGCTCATCGCCGGGGTGACGGTCTCGGTGGTGCAGGCCTACGCGTTCCTGGCCATCGCGTGGTTCTGGGAACTCGACATTCCGGCCATCGGTTACGTCGCGGCCCTGCCGGCCTTCATCGCCGCCGGCCTCATGCTCGGCTCCATCGGTCTGCTGCTGTCCTCCATGGTCAAGCAGCTTGAGAACTTCGCCAGCGTCATGAACTTCGTGATCTTCCCGATGTTCTTCGCGTCCTCGGCGCTCTATCCGCTCTGGCGCATCCGCGAATCGTCCGAGACGCTCTATCTCATCTGCATGGCCAACCCGTTCACGCATGCGGTGCAACTCGTGCGCTTCGCCCTCTACGGGCAGTTCGCGCCGCTCGCCTGCGCCGTCGTGGTCGGCACCACCGTCGCCTTCTTCACCCTCGCCGTCGTCGCCTACGATCCCGGCCGGGGCATCATGGCCCGCCGTGGCGGCCCGGCCGGAGACTCCGCATGATCCGCTTGCCCACCCTGACCCTTGTGGCCGTTGGCCTGCTGGCCGGTCCCGCCCTATCCCAGCCCAAGGGCGATCCCGACTGGCCCTGCGTCCAGCGCAAGGTTTCGACCCTGAGTCCCGGCACCGTCTGGACCGGGCCTGATCTCGCCGAGGCCGGCTCCTGGGGTGACGATTTCGAGGCGGCGCAGCTTGCTCAGAAGATCGCCTCGCGTCGCACCCCCCTCAACGAGGTCGACCCACTCCTCGATGCCTTCGCGCAGAGTGCCGGACCCGAGAAGGACAAGCGGCTGACGCGGGTGTTCGCCGGCGTTTTCGAGGTACTCAACGGCGAGCGCAACAAGGTCGTCGCCGGCATCGGGCGCTATGCCCAAGGCCAGCGCCGCATGGCCGAGCGCATCCGCGACGAGGCCGACAAGATCAGCGCCACCAAGGACGGTCCGAGCGCGCAGGACGCCCGCGAGATGCCGAAGGAAGCCTCCGAACTGGAAACGAAGTTCGCATGGGACCGGCGCATCTTCCAAGAGCGCAGCCAGTCCCTGACCTATGTCTGCGAAGTGCCCACGCTGTTGGAGCAACGCCTCGGGGAAATTGCTCGCCGAATCCAGGCTCGTCTCTGACGCAACGATCCCTTCCACGCAAACGATCATGCGGCGCGTTCCCCGGGGCGCGCCGCATTGCGTTCGGAGGGGCGCGCGAAGGGGGCAACTCAGAACTGTATGGCATAGGGCTAAAACGCGACTAGAAATATTCGCAATCGCTCTTGCCAGACTCTCCCGGGTTGATTAGGCAATTCGACGAGACGGCGTGATCGGCTCGGGACGCATCCTGCTTCCGAGCCCGGCTCGCCCTCCGCCTCGGAGAACGGTCTCGTTCTCCATTTCGATCCTGGGAGATTTCTTATGGCTTTCCGTCCGACTGCTGCCGTCCTGCTGGCCGCCACCCTCGCTCTCGGCGTCGCCGCCCCCGCCTTCGCTGCCCCCGCCACCGTCGCGGCGTTCGATCCGGACAAGGACGGCACCATCGATCTCAAGGAGGCCCAGGCCGCCGCCGCGAAGCAGTTCGACATGCTCGACCCCGACAAGGATGGCACTCTCGACGCCAAGGAGCTGAACGGCCGCCTGACCGCCGCTGAGCTGAAGGCCGCCGATCCGGACAACGACGGCACCCTCGACAAGAAGGAATACCTCGCCATCGTCGCGGCGCGCTTTAAGGCCGCAGATCCGGATGCCGAGGGCACCATCGATGCCAAGGAACTCGCGTCCCCCGCCGGCGCTTCTCTCGCTGCGTTGATGCAGTAAGCCGTCCCCAACGGGGCGGTCGTCCTAAAGGAAGCCCATATGCGATTCCGCATCGTTCTCCCGGCCGCCCTCGTGATGCTCGGTGCCACCGGGCCCGTGTTCGCCTCTTCCTGTACCGAACAGATCGCCACCATCGAGCGTCGCCTCGACAGTGCCGGGGCGGAAAAGGTCACCGGCAAGGAGCCGCCGGGCGGCCCGACGTCGTCGAACTCGGCCAAGGCCCTCGATAAGCCGCCGGCGGTCAAGCCCACCGATCCGTCGGCCAAGCCGACCGCCGGGGGCGTCTCCGAGGCGCGCGCACTGATCGAGAAGGCGCGGGCGCAGGACAAGGCCGGGGACACCAAGGCCTGTGAAGACACCATGACCCAGGCCAAGGAAAAGGCCGGCGCCCTGCCGTAGCCCCTTCTTTTCGACCAATGTCCGCGAGGGCCGTCTCTTCCCGGGAGACGGCCCTCGTTTGCGTTCGGGGCACGCTCAGGACAGGGCGGCGAGGAGATCGGCCATGAGCGGGCGGCGCGCCGTCTCGGGCTGGGTGCAGGCCCGTTCCAGGGTCGCGAGATCCGGCAGGGGCTCGCGGCAGTGGGCGAGCAGTTCGCCGAGCAGAATCCCCCAGGCCCGGACTTCGAGGCGCTGAAGATTCCTTCCGGCCTCTCCCGGTGGCAGGCGGCAGGCCGCGCCGAAATCGCTCAAGGTCGCCGCGCCGGTGGTGCCATCCCATAGGATATTGTGGGCGTAGAGATCGCCGTGCAGCAGACCCCGTCCGTGCAGATGCACGACGGCCGTCGCGATCTGACGGGCGATGCGGCGGACCACCCCCACAGGGAGGCGAAGGTCTGGTGCATAGACATCGCGACTGCAGCTCTCCAAACTCGGCGGCGCGGCGAGCACTCGCCAGTCGTCGGGCAGGCGCGGCATGACGAGGCCCTGTGTGCCCCCCGGGTGATCGGTGAGGCGACCGAGGCCGCCCGCGAGGTTCGGGTGCGTGCCGGCCGAAAGACAGGCCTCCATCTCGCGCTCGGGGAGGCCGTCGCTGGTCATGGCACCCTTGAACAGCTTCACGGCGACGGCCGTGTCCGCGTCGTCCCGACGCCACTGGGCCGCGAACACCTCGCCCGACGCACCTTCCCCGAGGCGCTCGTTGAGGACGAGATCGGACCAGGGTATCGATCGCTCGCGCGTCGGCGGGGGGGGGCCCTCCAGGGGATTGCCCGCCCAGGTCGGCCAAGCCAGGGCCGGCAGGGCGTTGAGCCAAGCGGGAAGGGCTTCGAATCGGTTGGCCGAAAGCCTGAGCAGTTCGAGGCGTCCTGCCCCCGCGAGGCCGTTGGGGAGAGCGGTGAGGCGGTTGCCCGACAGCATGAGCTTCTGCAGAAACGGGCGATGCCCGAGGGCGTCCGGCAGGGTTGAGATCCGGTTGTCCGTCAGGGTGAGCCAGCGCAAGGAGGGAGGCAGGGCCTCGGCCGGGACCTCTGTTAGGCCGCAGCCACGAAAGCCGATCTGGCTCAAGGCCAGGCAGTCGCCCAGCGCCGGTGGCAATCGCTCGAACGGATTGCCGGAGCAGAACAGCACCCGCAGCTTGCGTAGGCGTCCGAGATCCTCGGGCAGGCGGGTGAGGGAGCCGGCACCGAGGTCGAGGATCTCAAGGCTGTCGGCGAGGCCGAAGACATCGCGCGGAAATTCCGTCAGCCCACCCGCCAGGCGCAGTTCACACGTGCCCTGGAGATCGCCACGTGCCAGGGCCGTGAGTTGCCGGGCCGTGCCCGCGTTCGTCGTCATGCCGTCGCTTCCCTGAGTCGGGTCATCCGCGCGTGGGCGGGCGTCGTCGATCCGGGCACGGCGATCAATAGGCGTTCGTCGTCCGGATGAGGGACAGAGGGGTGGCGAGCATGATCCGAATGTCGAACAGCACGGACCAATTCTCGATGTAGTGCAGGTCGTGCTCGACGCGGCGCTGGATCTTGTCGCTGGTGTCGGTCTCGCCGCGCCAACCGTTCACCTGCGCCCACCCGGTGATGCCGGGCTTGACTTTGTGGCGGGCGAAGTAGCCGTCCACCACCTGATCGTAGAGGGTGTTGGCGGCCTTGGCCTGTAGGGCGTGTGGCCGGGGACCGACGAGGGACAGCTCGCCCTTGATGACGTTGAACAGCTGCGGCAACTCGTCGAGGGAGGTGCGGCGGATGAAGCGGCCCACCGGCGTCACGCGCGGATCGCTCCGGGTTACGAGCTTGGAGGCGGTGGGGTCGCCCTGATCGACATACATCGAGCGGAACTTGTAGACCTCAATCATCTCGTTGTTGAAGCCGTAGCGCTTCTGCCGGAACAGGATCGGTCCCTTGGAGGTGAGGCCCACGGCCGCCGCGATCACGAGCATCACGGGCGCCAGGGCCACCAGCATGGCGAGGCCGACGATGCGGTCGAACACGCTTTTGGCGATGATGTCCCAGTCGGCCATGGGGCGGTCGAACACGTCGAGCACCGGCACGGAGCCGAGGTAGGAATAGGCGCGCGGGCGCAGGCGCAGCTTCGAGGCCTGGGCCGAGAGGCGGATGTCGATGGGCAGCACCCAGAGCTTGGCGAGCATCTGGAGGATGCGATCCTCGGCGGTGACGGGAATGGTGAACACGATGAGGTCGAGGCGCGTGGCCCGGGCATAGGCGACGAGGTCGTCGACGGTTCCGAGCTTGGGGTATCCGGCCACCACGGCGTCGGAGCGCTGGTCGCCGCGATCGTCGAACACGCCGACGATGCGGATGCCCGAATCCGGTTGGGCGTCGAGGGCGCGGATGAGGTCCTCGGCGAT
>NZ_FOPM01000057.1 GCF_900113485.1 Methylobacterium gossipiicola | reverse complement strand
GGCGAGGTGTTCTACACCCTCAAGGAGGCCAGCGTCGTGATCGAGCAATGGCGGAGGCACTACAACAGCATCCGGCCGCACTCGTCGCTCGGCTACCAGCCACCCGCACCGGAGGTCGTCATCTGGCTAACGGAACCAGGCGGCTCAGGGCCGCTCGCTCACCCCGCCATCGCCACGCGACCGACGATGCACTAACTTCGAACCTGGGCCACCGAATGGGGGCAGGCCAATTTCAACCTTCCATTTGCGAGTGAAAACCACGAGTTCGGCAATCTTTATGTAGAGATTGTTGATTGTAATCTTGTGTTCGGCGGCCATTATCTTATTCCGATGGTTTGGTGTCGCTGGCTGGTGAATCGTCTATAGCGATCTGGTCACGGGATTTACGAAGAAAACTTGAAATAAATTTTTTACTTTATCTTTGATGAAAAATAATTTTTCTGTGTCCTAGAAGCTGTATGTTGTAAACTGATCCAAAGTGATGTTTCCCTCTTTCCTTTGGCCTTATCTGCTCACCCCGGGCTGTGAGGCTGCAAAGAACGAGGCCTAGCGAGTGCTGCGCGCCAGCTCGGGACGGAGGCGAGGTCATCGACTTCTGGAACCAAACCCAAGACGAGACAGCTACGCCACCACGCTCTCATTCGGCGCTTCGATCACCTCGAACGGTTGGATTGTCTCTGCGTCTCTGAGCACCTGCTCTGGACCCTGAAGCGCCACGTCCGTGAAGGGGCTTTCGCAAAGCAGGCCCAGCTCTGCGCGGTCTGGTGATCGACAACGAGATCGATGAAGTCGATTTGGCCTCGCGTCGCCATCCCGCTTCAGACCGTCCAACACGACCGCACTGAGGAGTTGCAGAATAATCACGGTCCCACCGATCGGCGGATTGTAGCGTGCTACGCGCTCGCACGGGGAGATGGCGGTCGTTATCCTATCTCACAATAATTTTAAGGCTGCTTGCCGGGAGGGCCGAATGGCGACGCCGTTCTTCGAACGACCGATCCTCAATTCGCCCTACAATATCCCCACGCGGCACCATGCGTTGGACAGTGACGGGCAGCCGCTCGACCAAGAGCCGGCACAAGGCCGCCGACGCTCCTCCCTGATCACGCCTGTCCCGAAGTCCAAGAAGCAAAGAGGTAGGGGCAGACAGACCGTCCTGGGGCTCGGCGACGGCACCGACCTGTCCACCGCGGAGCAGGCCTACAACCCGACGCCGATCATCAACGAAATTCGCGGGCACGTGGCATCCTGGCGCTCGTTACCCAATCCCGCCGATTGGGGCGTCACGCCCACTACCCAGCGACTTCTCCAGCACTGGCGCCGCGATCAGGGCTGGCACGGCCCCCGCCCGTTCTTCTGCCAGGTTGAAGCGGTCGAAACCGCGATCTGGCTCACTGAGGTGGCCGGACGGCAGCGCCAGTATGCGCACATCCTTCGCCACATCGAGGGCGCCAACGAGGGCGCGAACCCTGGCCTGCCGCGACTCGCCCTGAAGATGGCAACGGGAGCCGGCAAGACGACCGTCATGGCGATGCTCATCGCATGGCAGACCATCAACGCCGTGCGCAGTCCGAACGCGAAGCACTTCACCCGCGGCTTCCTGCTCGTGACGCCCGGCATCACGATTCGGGACCGTCTGCGGGTGCTGATGCCCGGTGACCCCGACGCCTATTACAGCAAGCGCGAACTCGTGCCGACCGACATGCTCCACGACCTGGGGCAGGCGAAGATCGTGCTGACGAACTACCATGCGTTCAAGCGTCGCGAGACGCTGGAGATCTCGAAGGTCGGACGCTCGCTGCTCCAGGGCCGCCATGCGCCGATTGACACGATCGAGTCCGAGGGCGCAATGCTCCAGCGCGTTTGCCGGGAGCTGCTGCCGATCAAAAACCTCGTCGTGATCAACGACGAGGCGCACCGGAGGTGCGTGGCGTCGGCGACGCCGTGGCCCACGACCTTCGGACACCCCTGACGCGCCTGCGGCTTCGCCTGGAGCGCGGACGCGAACAGGCGCGCGACATCGAGGAACTGCGCGAAGCGGTCGATCAGGGGCTGGTCTGGATCGACCAGACCCTGGAGATGGTGACGGCGGTCCTGCGGATTGGCGAGATCGAGCATGGCCGTCGTTGCGCCGCCTTCGGCCCGGTCGACCTCGGGCTCGTGGTGAGCGAGGCGGTGGAATTCTTCGAGCCCCTGGCCGAGGAAAAGGGGATCGGCCTCGAACGCGCCCTCGATGGCGATGTCCCGCCCATCGAGGGGGACCGCAGCCTGGTCTTCGAGGCCGTCTCCAATCTCCTCGACAACGCGATCAAGTTCACCCCGGCCGGGGGCCGCGTCACGGTCGGTCTCGCCCGACGCGACGGCGCGGCCGTCATGTCCGTCGAGGATACGGGGCCTGGGATCGCCGCTGGCGAGCGGGACCGGATCTTCAAGCGCTTCTATCGCGTGGAACGCGCCCGGCAGACGCCGGGCAATGGCCTCGGCCTCGGCCTCGTCGCCGCCATCGCCAAGCTGCATGGTTTTTCGCTGGTGGTGGGGGATGGTCGCGCCGGGGGATGCCGGTTCGAGATGGGATGCTCGGTGATGGAACAGCGAACGCATCCGGCGGAATGACGATGCCGTAGCGTGCGGTCCCACGAGAGGATGGCCGGCGCGGGACGCCGCCTCGTGAGCCGCAGCACGCCCCGGTCGGCGTCAAGGGCGCCCTGGGGAAATGAATACTATTTTAAGAATTGTTCTAATGTGTATTTCGCGATGAGGTGTCGACATGATGCTGTCTCATCCTCGCCCGCTACGATCATGGATCTTCGCGATCCTCGCCCTCGGAACGTCGATCGCGCCGGTCGCGGCGGAACCTCCGCGCGTGCGGAAGGACCCTCCCTTGTCCTTCATCGAACCCGTGGGCGTGCCTCATCGGCACTGCACGGCCTCGTGCATCAGCCGAGGCTCCGTCCAATGGTATTGCCGTGCGAATCAGACTTGCGTGATCAACTGCTCGACGGCCCCGCCGGGTATGGAATGCCACGGCGGTGAGGAGTGAAGGTTGATCGGCCCCCACGGGGTGGTTCATCGCCGAGTTTGGTGGATCGAGGAGCGAGACAG
>NZ_FOPM01000023.1 GCF_900113485.1 Methylobacterium gossipiicola | reverse complement strand
ACGGCTTCGAGGTAGGACGGACGGCCCTGTCGCTTGAGGTGCGCCACCACGCTCTCGACCTCCGAATCCGAGCAGAACGGCCCGTGCACGCGGGTGGTGCGCCCACCCCCGGCCATGAACAGCATGTCGCCCTGGCCCAGCAGCTGCTCGGCGCCCATCTCGCCCAGAATCGTGCGCGAATCGATCTTCGAGGTCACCTGGAAGGAGATCCGGGTCGGGAAGTTCGCCTTGATGGTGCCGGTGATGACGTCCACCGACGGGCGCTGCGTCGCCATGATGAGGTGGATGCCGGCGGCCCGCGCCATCTGGGCGAGGCGCTGGATCGCCCCCTCGATGTCCTTGCCCGCCACCATCATGAGGTCGGCCATCTCGTCGACCACGATGACGATGTAGGGCAGCGCCGAGAGGTCCATCTCCTCGTTCTCGTAGACGGCCTCGCCGGTCTCGCGGTCGAACCCGGTCTGGACGGTTCGGGTCAGGATCTCGCCGCGCGCCCGCGCCTCGGCGAGGCGGGCGTTGAACCCGTCGATGTTGCGCACACCGACCTTGGACATCTTCTTGTAGCGCTCCTCCATCTCGCGCACGGCCCATTTGAGGGCGATGACCGCCTTCTTCGGGTCGGTGACGACGGGCGAGAGCAGGTGCGGGATGCCGTCGTAGACGGAGAGTTCGAGCATCTTCGGATCGACCATGATCAGGCGGCACTCCTCCGGGGTCATCCGGTAGAGCAGCGACAGGATCATGGTGTTGATGGCCACGGACTTGCCCGAGCCGGTGGTACCGGCCACCAGCAGGTGCGGCATCCGGGCAAGATCGGCGATGATCGGCTCACCGCCGATATTCTTGCCCAGACACAGGGCGAGACTCTGCTTCGTCTCGGCGAAATCGACGGAGGCGAGGAGTTCGCGCAGGTACACGGTCTCGCGCCTGGCATTCGGCAATTCGATGCCGATGGCGTTGCGGCCGGGCACCACGGCGACGCGGGCCGAGACGGCGGACATGGACCGGGCGATGTCGTCGGCCAGGGAAATGACGCGGCTCGACTTGGTGCCGGGGGCCGGCTCCAACTCGTACAGGGTCACGACGGGGCCGGGCCGCACGGCGAGGATGTCGCCCCGCACGCCGAAATCGCCCAGCGTCGCTTCGAGCAGGGTGGCGTTCTGTTCGAGGGCTTCCGACGAGACCTGGGCGGAGGGCGAGACCAGGGGCGGCTCGGCCAGGAGACCGAGGGGCGGAAGCGCGTAGGTGCCGGGATTGACCGGGGCCGGCGCCGGCCTGCGCTGCGGCACGGGGGGCGCCGGCGGGGCCGCGACGCGCGAACGGGTATCCGGTGCCGCCGGCGGTTCCTCGGTGAAGAACGCCTCGCCGCCGTCGTCGGGCTCGTCGTCGTGCAGGACGGGGGCGGCGCGCCTGGGCGCGGCCTCCCGCTTGGCGGGCGGGGCGGCGCCGTCGAACACCGGCTCGCGGCGGGCGCCCTGCGGCGTGTGCGCCTCCCAGGGCTGCGGCTCGTCCGAGAAGGCGCGCCGCGCCGCGAGGGCGGGCGACGCCACGTCATGCGCCGGTACCGCCCCGGCGGCGCGTCCCTCGCGCCAGGTCTCGATGCGGTTGGCGAGCGCGGCGCGGCCGCCCATGAGCACCTGCGCCAGGGCGCCGAGGGACACGATTCCGAGGCTCGGTTCGTCCTCCTCGTAGCGGCCGTCGGCGCGGGTGCGCGCCACGGGGCGGACGGGGTGCAGGGGCTCGTCCTCCTCCTCCAACGCGTCGCCGACGCGGCAGGCGCCCGTGATGCTGAGGATGGCGAGGCCGGCGAACACGAACCCGACCAGGGCGACGGCGGGCGAGGCGACGACGCCCACGATGGTGCGGGCGGCGTGGATGAGCGAATCGCCCGCGACGCCGCCGAGCCCCGTGGGCAGGGGCCAGCGCGCCGTCGACGGAAGGGCGCTGGCCACCGCGCTCGCCGAGAAGAAGCCGATGATCCACAGGGTGATGCGCAGGCCCCCGCGCGGCAGGGCCCGGGAGCGCATGAGCTGCACCCCCCACAGGGCCGGCGGCAGCACGAAGGCGAGGGAGCCGAGCCCGAGGAGCTGCATGGCGAGGTCGGACATCACCGCCCCGCTCGTGCCCAGGACGTTGTGGGCGGCGTGGTCCGTGGCGTGGTTCAGGCTCGGATCGTCGATGGACCACGTCGCCAGGGCGACGGTGAGGGCCGTCGCGCCGATGAACAGGATGAGTCCGCCCAACTCCGTCATCCGCTTGGCCAGGAACGGGCGAAAGCTGTCGACGAACGTGTCGTAGGGCGATGCGGAACGGCGAAGCGAGCGCATGCTGAACCAGACGCGATGGGGGAACGATCCGGTAACGCTAACGGCCGCGAAGTTAATGGCTGTTTAAGCCTGCCTCCGTTCGGCGGCTCCGTCCGCCACTGATGGAGCCGTGGCACGAAAAAGGCCCCGGATCGAACGATCCGGGGCCTCGGTCCCAACGCCCCCGGCCAAGCCGGGGACGATCGATCCTAGTAGTTGTAGGCGCGCTCGCCGTGATCGGCGATGTCGAGGCCCTCGCGCTCCTCGTCCTGGGTGACGCGCAGACCGATGGTGAGGTCGACGAGCTTGTACAGGACCGCGGAGCCGACCGCCGACCACACGATGGTGAAACCGACCGCCTTGAGCTGGCTCAGGACGGCGGTGGCCATCTCGTAGGGGGCGACGGCGAGTTCACCGGGCTTCGAGGCGTAGTCCGGCAGGCCGACGCCGCCGAAGGCCGGGTTCACCAGGATGCCCGTCGCGATGGCGCCGAGGATGCCGCCGATGCAGTGGACGCCGAACACGTCCAGCGAGTCGTCGTAGCCGAGCGCGTTCTTCACCGTGGAGCACATGATGAAGCACACGGCGCCGGCCGCGAGGCCGAGGACGATGGAGCCCATGGGGCCGGCGAAACCGGCGGCCGGGGTGACGGCGACGAGGCCCGCGATGGCGCCCGACAGCATGCCCAGCAGCGACGGCTTGCCCTTCAGCATCCACTCGACGAACAGCCACGAGAGGGCGGCGGCGGCGGTGGCCACGAAGGTGTTGAGCATGGCCATGGCGGCGGTGCCGTTGGACTCGAGATTCGAGCCGGCGTTGAAGCCGAACCAGCCGACCCAGAGGAGCGAGGCGCCGATGGCGGTCATGGTCAGGGAGTGCGGAGCCAGCAGGTCACGGCCGTAGCCGATGCGCTTGCCCAGCATGAGGCAGCCGACGAAGCCCGCGATGCCCGCGTTGATGTGCACCACGGTGCCGCCGGCGAAGTCGAGGGCGCCCCACTTGAACAGCAGGCCGGCATCGGCGTTCACGGCGTCGAGGGCCGCCTGGGCGGTCGCCTTCGAGGCGTCGTCGGTGGCGGCGGCCAGCGCCTTGGCGGCGTTGCCGACGGCATCCGGGCCGCCCCAGTACCAGACCATGTGGGCCATCGGGAAATAGATGAGCGTGGTCCAGAGGATCATGAACACCACCAGCGCCGAGAACTTCATCCGCTCGGCGAAGGCGCCGACGATGAGGGCCGGGGTGATCATGGCGAACGTCATCTGGAAGCAGATGTAGACGTATTCGGGGATCACGACGCCGTTCGAGAAGGTGGCGACGGTGGAGTTCGCGTCGATGCCCTTGAGGAAGGCTTTGGAGAAGCCGCCGACGAAGTCGTTGAGGCCACCGCCATTGGTGAAGGCGAGGGAGTAGCCGAAGATCACGAACAGGAGCGACGAGATGCATGCGATGGCGAAGACCTGCGTCAGCACCGAGAGCATGTTCTTGGTGCGCACGAGGCCGCCGTAGAACAGGGCGAGGCCGGGCACGACCATCAACAGCACGAGGGCGCTGGAGACGAGCATCCAGGCCGTGTCGCCCTTGTTCGGAACCGGCGCGGCGCTCGCGGCGGCCGTCGTGGCCTCCAGGGTCGGCGATTGCGCGAGGGATGGCTCGGCGAACAGGAGGGCCAGGGCGGCGCCTCCCATCCCGAGGGCCAGGGCATTGCGAAGTTTCATGGAAACAGGACTCCCGGTCGCTGTACGAAGCTTGAGTTGGAGGATCAGGGGCGGGGGCGGCGGCCCGGCTCTCCCCAGGCCCGGGAACGGGCCGGACGCGGTGCCGTCGGCCTAGAGGGCGTCGACGTCGGTCTCGCCGGTGCGGATGCGCACGGCCTTCTCGAGGGGCAGCACGAAGATCTTGCCGTCGCCGATCTGGCCCGTGCGGGCGGCCGCCGCGATGGCGTCGATGACGCTGCCGACGAGCTCGGAGGCCACCGCCACCTCGATCTTCAGCTTGGGCAGGAAGCTCACGGCGTATTCGGCGCCGCGATAGATCTCGGTATGGCCCTTCTGGCGCCCGTAGCCCTTCACCTCGGTGACGGTGAGGCCGTGCACGCCGATGCCGGTCAGGGCGTCCCGGACCTCCTCGAGCTTGAACGGCTTGATGATAGCCATCACGATTTTCATGGGCGGCGCCCCCTTGTCCCGAGTTGGTGTCCGTCCGGCGCGCTCTCGCGTCGCGATCCGTCCGGTCAGGCTGTTCGCGCGGATCGGAATGACCCAGACGCTTGGGCGCCATCATTCAAGGACTATGCCAGCTGGGAACTTTTTGCCGGGTTCCGCAAATGCCCAGAAACTGTCCGGAGCCTGACCCCGATCCAGGCGAAACTTCGGCCAAGCTTGCCTGAGAAAAGGGCGACATGGCGTTTCGATGGGCAGAAAGCGCGCCGTTCGGCGCCTTCCGCCCATTCGGAAGCCGCCCTTTCCTATGCCTCGGTCCGGCGCGGCCGGATCATGCCCTCCTGGGCGACGGAGGCGACGAGGGTCCCGTCGCGCGAAAAAATCTGGCCCCGGGCGAAGCCCCGGGCGCCGTCGGCGCTCGGGCTGTCCTGGGCGTAGAGCAGCCATTCGTCGGCCCGGAACGGGCGGTGCAGCCACAGGGCATGGTCGAGGCTCGCCGACTGGATCTCGCCGTCGAACACCGTCTGCCCGTGCGGGATCAGGGTGGCGTCGAGGAGCGTCATGTCGGAGGCGTAGGCCAGCACCGCCCGGTGGATGGCGGGATCGTCGGGCAGGCGGTCGACGGCCCGCATCCAGACGTGGAAGCGCGGCTCGCGCGGGGCGCGGCGCAGATAGCGCTCGATCTCGACGGGGCGCAGTTCGATGGGGCGCTTGCGGCCGAAATAGGAGAGGATCGGCGCCGGGATCGCGGCGCCGTCCCGGGCCGCCTGCGCCGCCGCAGCAGGCGCTTCCGCCACGGCTTCGGGGGGCGGCACGTCCGGCATGGTCGCCTGGTGCGACACGCCCGCCTGGGCATCGTGATAGGACACCGACATGGCGAAGATCGGCCGGTCGTGCTGGTGCGCCACCACCCGGCGGGTCGCGAAGCTGCCGCCGTCGCGGATGCGCTCGACGGCGTAGTCGATGGGCGCCGCCGGGTCGCCGCCGAGGAGGAAGTAGGCGTGCAGGGAATGGGGCGGGCGCGTCTCCGGGACCGTGCGGGAGGCGGCGACGAGGGCCTGGGCCACCACCTGGCCACCGAAGACCCGGAACCACCCCGTCTGCAGGCTAGTCCCCGTGAACCGGTCTTCGCCCGAGGGCGCGAGGTCGAGGATGTCGAGGAGTTCGGTGACGATGCCTGTCATGCGGCGGCCTCGGTCGCGATGGGGAAGGAGGCCCCGGCTTTAGCAAGCCTCGCTGCGCCGATCCATGCGGTGCGCCCGTGTAGGCCGGACGGGCGACGATGCCGCGCCCCGTTCCCGCGCGTTGCCCTCGGGCGCCTGGAGTGGCACTGGAAAAACCAAGTCGGCACGGGGAGCTGAGATGGGCGGATCGGGGCAGCGCAGGGTGGTGGTGGCGGGGGCCGGGATTCCGGGGCTCAGCCTCGCACTGGCCTTGAAGCAGGCCCACGGGCCGGCCCTCGCCGTCACGATCTGCGATCCGGGGTTGGCCTCCGGTACGGCGCGCCATCGCGGCCGGGCCTACGCCGTGGCGGCCGGTGGCCGGCGGATGTTCGAGCGCCTCGGAATCTGGGACGCCGTGGCCAAGGCCGCCGAGCCGATCCGCGACATGGCGGTGAGCGACAGCCGGCTGACCGACCCCGTCCGCCCGGTCTTCCTCACCTTCGCGCAGGATGCGGATGTCGCCCCCGGCGAACCCTTCGCCCACATGGTCGAGGCCGAACCCCTCGTCGAGGCCCTTCTCGCCGCCTGCGCGGCGGCGGGCGTCGCCCTCGATCCGGTCGGCATCGTCGCCGCCGATCCGGCGGGGGAGGCCATCGCCCTCACGCGGAGCGACGGCACTCAGGAGACCGCGAGCCTCCTCGTAGCGGCGGACGGGGCTCGCTCGCGCCTGCGCGAGGCCGCCGGCATCGGCTGGGTCGGCTGGGGGTATCCCCAGAGCGGAATCGTCGCGACCATCGGGCACGAGCGCCCCCATGGCGGCCGCGCCTACGAGCACTTCCTGCCGAGCGGTCCCTTCGCCATCCTGCCCCTCGTCGCGGGCGGCGAACTCGGTCATCGCTCGTCCATCGTCTGGACCGAGCGGAAAGCGGACGTCGCAGCCCTGCTGGGTGGCGGTTCGGACGAGACCCTGGCGGAGATCGAGCGGCGGTTCGGCCATGGCTTCGGCCGCATCGTGCTGGAGGCGGGCCCGAGCGCCCATCCCCTCGCCTTCGGAATCGCGCGCCGGTTCCGGGCCGAGCGGCTCGCGCTGCTGGGCGACGCCGCCCACGTCATCCACCCCATCGCCGGCCAGGGCCTGAACCTTGGCCTCGCGGGGGCGGCGTCCCTGGCGCAAGCCGTCACCGACGCCCTGCGCCTCGGCCTCGATCCGGGCGCGCCCGACGTGCTGCGGGCCTACGAGCGGGATCGCCGGTTCGACACCCTCGCCATGGGGGCGATGACGGACGGTCTCAACCGCCTGTTCTCCACGGACGCCCTGCCGGTTCGCCTCGCCCGCGACCTCGGCCTCGGCCTCGTCGATCGTCTGCCGGGCCTCAAGCGCCTGTTCATCGGGCAGGCCGCCGCCCGGCGCGGCGACGGACCGCGCCTGCTGCGCGGGCAGGCCCTTTAAGCCGCCCGCGCCTCGGTCTCAGGCGGGGCCTCCAGGGCTCTGCCCTGGACCCGCGAAGGGCTCGCCCTTCGAGACCCGGATTCAGGCCTTGCGCGCCTTGGCGCGGTCGATGCCCTCTTGAATGAGGCGGTGGGCTTCGGCCTTGTCGCCCCAGCGCACGATCTTCACCCACTTGCCGGGCTCGAGATCCTTGTAGTGCTCGAAGAAGTGCTGGATCTGGTGGATCGTGATGTCGGGCAGATCGGTGTAGTTCTCGACCCGGTCGTACCGCATGGTGAGGTGGCGCGACGGGACGGCGATGATCTTCTCGTCCTCGCCGGCATTGTCCTCCATCACCAGCACGCCGACGGGGCGCACGCTCATGACGGCGCCCGGCGCGATGGCGCGGGTGTTGGCGACGAGCACGTCGCACGGGTCGCCATCCCCCGAGAGGGTGTGCGGGATGAAGCCGTAATTGCCCGGGTAATGCATCGCCGTGTAGAGAAACCGATCGACCACGAGGGCGCCGGATTCCTTGTCCATCTCGTACTTGATCGGGTCGCCGCCGATGGGAACCTCGATGATGACGTTCACGTCGTCGGGGGCATTCTTGCCGATCGAGACATTGTCGATGATCATGGGCTGTTTCTCCCGCGTTCCGGGCTCAGGGGCCTCTCCCGCCGTCTCTTAGGGCCGTTGGTCCACCAAGGAAATCGGCGGTTTGGCCATACGGCTACGTTTGGCGGGGATTATCATCGGCCCTTCACCGCCGGAACCGCGCCTTCACCCGCTCCCAGGTCGCCACGATCCAGCGGGCGCTGCGTTCCAGGGGCACCTTGAGGCCGGGAATATCCTCGCTGAGGAGCGCGAGTCCGACGGGCAGCATCCACAGGCCGAGCACCGGCAGGATCGAGAAGATGCCGCCGAGGATGAACAGGATCGCCGCCACGATCCGCACCACCCGCCGCGACGGCTCGCGCAGCCAGTCGAGGGCGCGGGCGAGGCTGTCCGGCATCTTGCGCGTGAGGCGGGCGACGCGGTCGTCCCAGTCTCTCGCCGTGACGGTTTGCTGCGCCTCGATGGTCATCGGCTCTCCTCCGGCTGCCTCACCTGCAGGAGATGGGCACGCCCCGCCGCTTTGGCGAGGCGACCGTCAGTCGAAGCGGTAGCCGATCTTGGGGAGCACGGCGCCCGCGATGCTGTCGCGCGCCTGTCCCGCCACCGTGGCGCCGAGGCCGAGATAGAACGCCTCCGCCCGGTCGTTGCCGGCCAGCGCCCAGACCCCGAGGGTGTGCAGGCCCTGGTCGTGCAGGTCGTTGCGCACGGCGCGGAACAGACGGCGCCCGAGGCCGAGACCCTGGTGAGTGGGCAGGATGTAGAGTTCGTCGATCTCCGCCGCCGTGCCGAGGGCGGGCCCCCGGGCCGGCCCGTAGACGGCGTAGCCCACGACGCCCTCCCCCGTCTCCACCACCACCAGGGGGCGGCGGCGCTGGGCCGCCCCGAGCCACCACGGCGCGCCGCGCCGGGCGATCATCCGCTCCAGGGACACGCCCGGAATGAGACCGCGATAAGCCTCGCGCCAAGTTTCGTCGAACACCTCCGACAGGCGGTCGGCATCCAGGGGGCGGGCGCGGCGGATACTGGTGGTGCTCGTGCTCATGGCGGGTCCCCGCGCGTGCCGTCCTGCCCCCGGACACCGCATCGAAGCTGACGATCCCGGCCAAGTTGAGACGGGATTGGGCAGGGCGAGACGAGGCAAGGTCGATGCCGTGGCGGTTTGCCCGGCCGGGGCGCGCCTGATAGATGCCGGGCTCCCCCGCAGAGCCGCGACCGCCCGCCCCGTGTTCAAACGCTTCCTGAAGCCCGAGACCCGCTATGCGCGCCGCATGGCCCGCATCGCCCGGTTCGAGCGGCCCATCGCCGGCCCGGTCTCGCGGGCGAAGGCCTGGGCGAACATGCTGCTCGTCGATCACGGCGTGTTCCGCCTCGCCTATCTCAACCGCCACCGGGTGGGCCAGGGCAAGCTGTGGCGCTCGGCCCAGCCGACGCCGCACCAACTCGCGTGGTTCAAGCGACAGGGGGTGCGCACCGTCATCTCCCTGCGGGGCGGGCGCGAGCACGGCTCCTGGCCGCTCCAGCGCGAAGCCTGCGCGCGGGAGGGGCTCACCCTGGTGGAGTTCGTCCTGCGCTCGCGCGAGGCCCCGTCCCGCGAGACGATCCTGGCCGCCAAGGATTTCTTCGCCAGCGTCGAATACCCGGCGATGATGCACTGCAAGTCCGGCGCCGACCGGGCCGGCATGGGGGCGGTGCTCTACCTCGTCCTGCACGAAGGCCGGCCCGTCTCCGAGGCCATGGGCCAGCTCTCGGCCCGCTACGGCCATTTCCGCTTCGCCAAGACCGGCATCCTCGATGCGTTCTTCGAACGCTACCTGCGCGAAGGCGAGGCGCGCGGCCTCGATTTCCTCACCTGGGTCGAGACCGTCTACGATCCGGAGGCGCTCAAGCGCGACTTCCGGCCCGGCTTCTGGTCGGATCTCGTCGTCGACCGGGTGATCAAGCGGGAATAGCCGAACCGAGGGCCGGTAAGGGTTTGTTAACCAAACCGGGTCGAACTGATGCTTCCGCACAGTGACTGGACCCGCGATGGCATCCTCTCCCCTCCGGCCCACCACGCCGACCCTGGCGAAGTACCCGATCCCCGTCGAGCTCATCACCACGCTCTACCGTGCGCAGGGGGCCGAGCTCGACGCCCTCATCGCCGGCATGACCGAATATGCCCGCGCCCGGGTCGCGGCGTATTGCGTCGAGCGCGAGCGTCTCCTCGACCTCGGCCTGCGCATGGCCGGCACCTGCGGCGAGGCGACCCTCGTGAAGGCCGCCGGGCCGAAGGCGGGCGCCGCCCTGTTCGAGCAGTCGCGCCCCGCGCCGGTCGCGGAAGCCGCGCCCGAGCCGGCCCCCGTCGTCGAGGCGGTTTCCGTCGTGCCGGTTCCGGCCGAGCCCGCCGCCCCGGCCCTGCGCGTCCTCGAATTCACCCCGGCGACCCCGGCGGCGGAGGCGCTGCCCCCCGCCGTCCTGGTCGGCCCGGCGAAGGCCGCCTGAACCGGGCCTTGTTGAACCGGGTCCTGCCCGAAAATGACCATCATTGCGGCCAAGCGTGGCCGTGACCGATCGGCTCGGGCCAACGTCCGGGCGACACCCATCACGTGGAGCGAGACGGCATGCGGGGATCCTGGGCGCGGAAACGGGGGGCGCAGAAATCCTGGACGAAGACGGCGGGGTCGGCCTTCGGCTTGATCCTGACGCTTCCGGTCCTCGGCGCCTGCCAATCCTCCACCTCCGCCGTCCAGACCACCGGCTCCCTGGCCGCCCGCCCCATCGCCGTCACCGACGAGGAGCGCGACTGCCTCGGCCGCGCCATGTACTTCGAATCGAACCGCAGCGACCGCGACGGGTTGCTGGCCGTGGGCACCGTGGTGATGAACCGGGTGCAGGCGGCCCCGCCCGGCAGCAGCATCTGCTCCGTGGTCGGCCAGCCCCGGCAATTCGCCCCCGGGGTGCTGACCAGGGCCATGGCGGCCCGGGATCTGCCGAAGGTGGCCGAGGTCGCCGACGCGATCCTCGACGGGCAGCGCCACCCGAAGGTCGGCCGGGCCATGCACTTCCACACGGCCGGCCTGCGCTTCCCCTACAACAACATGCACTACGTGGCGGCGGCGGGCGGCAACGTCTTCTACGAGAAGCGCAAGCCCGGTTCCCACGAGCTCATGATGCCGAGCCAGCCCACCACCGCCATGGCGTACGCCCCGGCGGCCACCCCCTCCCCGATCCAGAGCCGCATGGCCGAGCGTGACGTGCCGGCGGCCCAGACCATCCTCAACGAACCCGCCAAGGACATCTGTCGGACCGCCGGCCTCGCCATGACGAGCCAGGGCGGCTGAGGCGCGGCGCCCCTACTCCGCCGCGAGCCGGCTGACCTCGCGATAGGGATCGGCCGGATAAGTGCCGATGATCCGCACTTCCCGCGAAAAGTAGCCAAGTTCCTCCAGCGCCCGGGCGAGGCCCGGCTCCTCGGGGTGGCCGTCGACCTCGGCGTAGAACTGGGTCGCGGAGAACTGGCCCTCGACCATGTAGCTCTCGAGCTTCGACATGTTGACGCCGTTGGTGGCGAACCCGCCGAGCGCCTTGTAGAGGGCCGCCGGGATGTTGCGCACCCGGAAGACGAAGCTCGTGACGGAAGGCGCGGCGTTCGGCTCCGGCACCTCGGGTTCGGGGGCGAAGACGACGAAGCGCGTGGTGTTGTGGCTCTCGTCCTCGACGTTCCGAGCCACGATCTCCAGGCCATAGACCTCCGCCGCGAGCGCCGGGGCCAGGGCGCCGCGGGTCGGGTCGCCGGCCTGCGCCACCTCGCGGGCGGCGCCCGCCGTGTCGCCCGCCACCACGGCGCGGAGCCCCAGGCGCCGGATGATCTTGCGGCACTGCCCCAGCGCATGGACGTGGCTGTGCACGGTCTTGAGCGCCTCCGCCTTCGTCCCCGGCAGCACCATCAGTTGGAAATGGATCGGCAGGAAGTGTTCGGCGACGATGTGTAGGCGCGCCGTCGGGATGAGGTGATGGATGTCGGCGACGCGGCCGGCGATGGAGTTCTCGATGGGGATCATCGCCCGGGCGGCCCGGCCCTCGTTCACCGCCGCGAAGGCGTCTTCGAAGGTCGCGCAGGGCAGCGGCGTCCAGTCCGGATAGGCCTGGGCGCAGAGGATGTGCGAGTTGGCGCCGGGCTCGCCCTGGTAGGAAATGGTGCGGTGGGGCATCGAAGGGTCCGGGTGTCGAGGATCAGTTCAGGCGCCGGGCGGAGACGACGGCCCGGGCGCGTTCGAGGTCGGCCGGGGTGTCGACGCCGAGCGGCAGGTCGTCGACGATGATGGCGTCGATGCGCATCCCGGCTTCGAGGGCCCGCAGCTGTTCGAGCTTTTCGCGGGTCTCCAGGGTGCCGGGCGGCAGGGCCATGAATTTGGCGAGCGCCCGGCGGCGATACGCGTAGAGGCCGATATGGTGGTAATGCGGCCCCTCCCCCCATGGCGCCCGGGCGCGGGTGAAGTAGAGGGCCCGCAGGCGGTGCGGACTCAAGGGATGGCCCACGAGCTTGACGACGTTCGGGTCGTCGCGCTCCGCCTCGTGGGTGATGACCGCGCACAGGGTGGCGATGTCCACGGCCTTGTCGGTGAGCGGCAGGATCGCGGCGCCGATGATGGCCGGATCGATGGTCGGCAGGTCGCCCTGCACGTTGACGACGACGTCGTGGTTGCCCTGCGGATCGACGATCTCCAGGGCTTCGGCGAGGCGGTCGGAGCCGGACGGGTGGTCGGCCCGCGTCATCACGGCGATGCCGCCCTGCGCCTCGATGACGTCCCGGATGGCGGGGGCGTCGGTGGCCACCACCACGGGACCGATCCCGGCCTCGACGGCCCGGCGCCAGACGTGGACGATCATCGGCGCGCCGTCGAGGTCGAGGAGCGGCTTGCCCGGCAGGCGGGTCGCGGCGAGGCGCGCGGGGATGAGGATGAGGGGATCGGACATGTCTCGACACGCTCCGGCGGGCCGGCCGCCCCGGGCTCCGGGGAGCCTTCGGCGGTCGAGGAAATCTCGTGCCTGCGCTTAGCAGCGGTGGCGCGCCTTGTCATGGCGGGGCCGACGGGGCGGTTCGGAGCGGACGAGTTACGGATCGGCCTCTGCGACTACGCGGCGTCCCCCCGCGCCATTGTCAAGATCGGGCCGCAGCGGCTAAGCACTCTCGACCGTTTCCAAAGTCCGATGCGCCCCGCGTCCGGACCCGTCCTAGCGCGCCCGAACGGACGCACCGGAGTTGTCGAGAATGGACTCTTTCGAGCTGAACAAGGTCGCGGGTGCTGCGCTCGGCGCACTCCTGTTCGCCGTGGGGTCCGGGTTCGTCGCCGAGTTGATCTATCACCCGAAGCCCGCCGGGGCCGCCGGCTACGCCCTGCCCGAGCCGCAGGCCAAGGCCGCCGGCGCCGCCCCCGAGGTGAAGGCCGAGCCCCTTCCGATCCGGCTCGCCAGCGCCAGCGCCGACAAGGGCCAATCGGCCGCCAAGAAGTGCGCCTCGTGCCACAGCTTCGACAAGGGCGGTCCGAACAAGGTCGGCCCGCACCTCTGGGGCGTCGTCGACCGGCAGAAGGCGCATGAGAGCGGGTTCGAATATTCCGCCGCCCTCAAGGAGAAGGGCGGCACCTGGACCTACGACGAACTCGACCACTTCCTGACCAATCCGAAGGGCTACGTCGCCGGCACCAAGATGGCCTTCGCCGGCATCGCCTCGCCCACGGAGCGCGCCGACGTCATCGCCTACCTGCGCACCCTGTCGGACAGCCCCGCGCCCCTGCCGGCGGCGGAGAAGAAGGCCGAGGCCAAGCCTGCGGACGTCAAGCCTGCGGATGCGAAGCCGGCCGAGGCGAAACCCGCAGATGCGGTAAAGCCGGCGGGCACCCCGCCGACGCCTCCGGCTCCGAAGCAGGGCGAGTAGGAAGCGACAGGTCTCGATGAGACGGAAGGCCGGGCCCAAGCCCGGCCTTCTTCGTTCTGCGCGCGCTGGTGCGTACTCTTGCCGTTGCGCGGATGCGCGCCCTTGGCGCCGCCCCTCCGTCCGTCCTAGAACAGCCCCCTGCTGTCGTCGCGCGGACGGCACGCGGGAGGCCCTGGACCAAACGGAAAGATCGCCCCATCGTGATGCGACACGCCCTGATCGGACGCCTCCTGGCCGCTTCCCTGGCCTTCGGAGCCCTGACGCCCGCAGCCCAGGCCGCGCCCGATCCGGCAAGCCAGACCGCTCCCGAAAAAGTCCCATCCGGCGTTTGGCGCCATGCCGTCACCCTCATGGGCGAGCCGAAATACGGCGCGGATTTCAAGCATTTCGATTATGCCGACCCGGCCGCACCCAAGGGCGGCCTCGTGCGCCTCGGGGCACAGGGGGGCTTCGACAACTTCAACATCGTCGTGGCGGGCCGCAAGGGCGACCTCGAGAACGGTATCGCGCAGATCTACGATACCCTGATGACCGAGTCGGCCGACGAGCCGTTCTCCTCCTACGGCCTCATCGCCGAGGGGCTGCGCCTCGCGGACGACCTCTCCGCCGTCACCTACCGCCTGCGCGAGGGGGCGCGCTGGCATGACGGCCAGCCGATCACGCCCGAGGACGTGGTGTGGTCCTTCACCGTGCAGAAGGAGAACAGCCCGTCGCTCGCCGCCTACTATCACACCGTGACCAAGGCCGAGGTGACGGGGCCGCGCGAGGTGACCTTCACCTTCGCGGAAGCCGGCAACCGCGAATTGCCCCAGGTGATCGGGCAATTGCGCGTGCTGCCGAAACATTGGTGGACGGGTCAGGATGCGCAGGGCCGCCCCCGCGACGTGACGCAGACCACCCTGGAAATCCCCCTCGGTTCCGGCCCCTATCGGCTCGCCAAGTTCGAGCCTGGCCGCAGCGCCACCTACGAGCGCGTGGCCGATTACTGGGGCAAGGATCTACCGGTCAACGTCGGTCGCTATAATTTTGGCACGATGCGGTTCGAGTATTTCCGCGACGCCACCGTGCAGATCGAAGCCCTGAAGGGCGATCTCTACGACTTCCGCGCCGAGAACATCGCCCGCAACTGGGCCACCGCCTACGACGATTTTCCTGCCGTGAAGGAGGGCCGCCTCGTCAAGGAGGAGTTCCCCGATCGCGGCAACGGCAACATGCAGGCCTTCGCCTTCAACACCCGCCGAGCGAAGTTCGCCGATCCGCGCGTGCGCCGGGCCTTCAACCTCGCGATGAATTTCGAGGAGATGAACCGCGCGCTGTTCTACGGCCTCTACAAGCGCATCGACTCGTATTTCTACGGCTCGGAACTGGCCTCCTCCGGCCTGCCCCAGGGCGAGGAATTGGCGATTCTGGAGAGCGTGCGCGACAAGGTCCCGGCCTCCGTGTTCACGACGCCCTACACCAACCCCGTCTCCGGCACGCCCGACGCCGTGCGCGCCAACCTGCGCGAGGCCGTGCGGCTCTTCAAGGAAGCGGGTTACGAATTGCGCGGCGGCCAGATGGTCAACGCCAAGACCGGCGAGCCGCTGACCGTCGAGTTCCTCGAATTCCAGAACGTGTTCGAGCGGGTGATCCTGCCCTACGCCGCCCAGCTCAAGCTCATCGGCATCCAGAGCAGCCTGCGGGTCATCGATCAGGCGCAGTACCAGAACCGGATCCGCGCCTTCGACTTCGACGTCACCACGGCGTCCTGGCCCGAATCCCTCTCGCCCGGCAATGAGCAGCGCGAATATTGGGGCTCGGCCGCCGCCGGCAAGGAAGGCTCGCGCAACCTCATCGGCATCAAGGATGCGGGCATCGACGCCCTCATCGACCGGGTGATCTTCGCCAAGGACCGGCCCACGGTCCTGGCCGCCACCCATGCCCTGGACCGGGTGCTCCTCGCCCACGATTTCGTGGTGCCGCAATGGGCTTCCAACGTCTCGCGGACCATCCGGTGGAATCGGTTCGCCCATCCCAAGGTGTTGCCGACCTACGGCAGCTCGGGCTTCCCGACCACGTGGTGGTACGACGAGGCGCTCGCGGCCAAGACGGGAGCGCCCCGTTGAGCGGCGCAACCCGGCGCACCCTCGTGTTCGGCGCCGGGGCGATCGCCGCCGCCGCCGCCCTGCCAGCGCGGGCACAGTCACGCACCCACCATGGCCTGTCGAGCTTCGGCGACCTGAAGTACCCGGCCGATTTCCGGAACTTCGACTACGTCAATCCGGAGGCCCCGCGCGGCGGCCGGTTCTCAGCGCAGCTGACTCAGACCTTCGGCAATCAGGCGAGCGACACCTTCAACACCCTCAACGTCTACGTCCTGCGCGGCGATGGCGCGGCGGGGATGAACCTCACCTTCGATTCCCTGATGGTGCGGGCGCTCGACGAACCCGATGCCCTCTATGGCCTCGTCGCCCGCGCGGTGGAGATCTCCGACGACGGCCTGACCTACCGTTTCGCCCTGCGGCCCCAGGCGCGGTTCCACGACGGTTCGCGGCTGACGGCGCGGGATGTCGCCTTCTCGCTCATGCTCCTGAAGGACAAGGGCCACCCGGAGATTTCCCAGGTGATCCGGGACATGAGCGAGGCGGTGGCCGAGGGCGACGAGACCGTAACGGTCCGCTTCGCGCCCGGCCGCAGCCGCGACCTACCGCTGTTCGTCGCGACCCTGCCGGTGTTCTCGGCGGCCTATTACGAAAAACGCGACTTCGAGGCCTCGACCTTGGAGCCGCCCCTCGGCTCCGGCCCGTATCAGGTCGGGCGCCTCGAGCCTGGCCGCTTCATCGAGCTGCAGCGGGTGGCCGATTACTGGGCCGCCGATCTGCCCGTGAATGTCGGCCAGAACAATTTCGACGCCATCCGGTACGAGTATTTTCGCGACCGTCAGGTGGGGTTCGAGGCGTTCAAGAGCGGTGCCTTCACGTTCCGCGAAGAGTTCACCGCCCGCGTCTGGGCGACGCTCTACGATTTTCCCGCCGTCACCGAAGGCCGGGTGCGTAGGGAGGTGTTGCCCGATGCGCGCCCCTCCGGCACGCAGGGCTGGTTCCTCAACACCCGCCGCGAGGCGTTCCGCGATGCCCGGGTGCGCGAGGCCATCGGCCTGTGCTTCGACTTCGCGTGGTCGAAGAAGAACCTGTTCTACGGCAGCTACCTCCGCACGGCCTCGTTCTTCGAAAATTCCGACCTCAAGGCCACGGGGACGCCCGACGCCGCCGAGCTCGCCCTCCTCGATCCCCTGCGTGCCGACCTGGCCGCGGAGGTGTTCGGGCAAGCCTGGACGCCGCCGGATTCCGACGGTTCGGGCCAGGACCGGGCCAACCTCAGCCGCGCCGTGGCGCTGCTGCGCGAGGCCGGCTGCACCCGCGAGGGCGGGATCGTGCGGCTCCCCGGCGGCAAGCCCCTGGAGATCGAGTTCCTCGACGCCGATCCGGTGTTCGAGCCGGTGACGCACCCGTTCATCCGCAACCTCGGCCTCATCGGCATCAAGGCCCGCTTTCGCCTCGTCGATGCCTCGCAGTACCAGTCGCGCCTGAAGGATTTCGACTTCGACGTCACCTCGCGGCGCTACGCCAGCGGGGTGAATCCGGGCGCCGAATTGCGCGAGGTCTACGGATCGCGCAGCGCCGCGACGCCGGGCTCCAACAACCTTGCGGGCATCAGCAATCCGGCCATCGACCGGCTCCTCGACCGGGTCGCCGAGGCGCGGACCCGGGCCGATCTCGTCACCGCCTGCCGTGCCCTCGACCGGACCCTGCGGGCCGGGCGTTACTGGGTGCCCATGTGGTACAAGGCCGACCACCGCCTCGCCCTGTGGGACGTCTACGGCCGTCCGGCCAAGGGACCGGCCTACGACCTCGGCGTGCCGGGCGTGTGGTGGTACGACGCGGAAAAGGCCCGGCGCATCGGCCGCAACTGAGGTTTCGAGAGTGTTCGCCTACATCCTGCGCCGCCTCGCCCTCATGGTGCCGACGATCCTCGGCATCATGCTCATCACCTTCGCCATTGTGCAATTCGCCCCCGGCGGCCCCGTCGAGCGGGTGCTGGCGCAGATCCAGGGCCAGGGCGACGGCAGCCTGTCGCGCATCACCGGCGGGGCCGGCGATCTCGGCGGCGCGGCACGGGCCAATTCCGGTGGGGCTGAGACCAATGCCCGCTATCGCGGCGCCCAGGGGCTCGACCCGGCCTTCATCAAGAAGCTCGAACAGCAATTCGGCTTCGACAAGCCGGCCCCCGAGCGGTTCCTGAAGATGATCTGGGACTATGCCCGGTTCGATTTCGGCAAGAGCTACTTTCGCGACGTGTCGGTGCTGCAATTGATCCGCGAGCGCCTGCCGGTGTCGATCTCCCTGGGCCTCTGGATGACGCTGATCTCCTACGCCATCTCGATCCCGCTCGGCATCCGCAAGGCGGTGCATGACGGCTCGCGCTTCGACCTCTGGACCTCGGGCGTCGTCATCATCGGCTACGCCATCCCGAGCTTCCTGTTCGGCATCGCCCTCATCATCCTGTTCGCCGGGGGCTCGTTCCTCCAGCTCTTTCCCCTACGCGGCCTCACCTCCGAGAACTTCGCGACCCTGAGCTTGTGGGGCAAGGTGGTGGACTATGCCTGGCACATGGTCCTGCCGCTCACCGCCCTGGTACTCGGAGCGTTCGCGACCTCGACTCTGCTCACGAAGAACTCGTTCCTCGACGAGATCCGCAAGCAATACGTCCTGACCGCGCGGATGAAGGGCCTGTCCGAGCGCCGGGTGCTCTACGGGCACGTGTTCCGCAACGCCATGCTCATCGTCATCGCGGGCTTTCCGGCGGCCTTCATCTCGGCCTTCTTCACGGGCTCGCTCCTCATCGAGACGATCTTCTCCCTGGACGGTCTCGGGCTCCTGTCCTTCACCTCCATCGTCGGGCGCGACTATCCGGTGGTGTTCGCGACCCTCTACATCTTCTCCCTCGTGGGGCTGGCGGTGAACCTGCTGTCGGATCTGATCTACACCTGGATCGACCCGCGCATCGATTTCTCGGCCCGCGCGACGTGACCGCCCTGCCGCTGATCCTGCGCACGGAGCATCCCGGGGACGCGGCCGGCATCGAGCGTCTGCACGCCCGCGCCTTCGGGCCGGGCCGCTTCGCCCGCACCGCCTACCGCCTCCGCGAGGGCAGCGCGCCCGTCTCGGAACTCTGCTTTACGGCCCTCGTGGGTTCCTATCTCGTCGGCTCCGTCCGCCTGTGGCCAGCCGAGGCCGGTGGGTCTCTCCTCGTGCTGGGACCCCTGACCGTCGATCCGAGTTTCGAGGGACGCGGCATCGGCAGCAGCCTCATGCACACGGCCCTCGACGCCGCCCGGAGCGCCGGCCACGGCCTCGTCGTGCTGGTGGGCGACGCGCCCTATTACCGCCGCTTCGGCTTCACCCCCGTGCCGCCCGGCCGGCTGGTCCCGCCCGGCCCCGTCGACCCCGCCCGCTTCCTCTGTTGCGAACTCGTGCCGGGCGCGGCCGAGACGGTGTCGGGAACCGTCAGCGCGGTGCGCCCGCGCTGATCCTCGGGCTGGGGGCGATGCTCACCCGAGACCGAAGGGTTCGCTCGGAGGTATCACGGGCGTTCGCCGTCAGGCTGCTTGCGCCCTCGGCGTTTCGAGGCGCGCCAGCGCCCGTTCCAGGGCGGCGAAGCAGGCCGGATCGAACGAGGTCCCGACCTCGTCGCGCATGATGCCGAGGGCCTTCGGGATCGGCATTGCCGCCCGATAGGGTCGGTTGGCCGTGAGGGCGTCGAACACATCGGACACCGAGACGATGCGGGTCTCGAGGCAGATCGCCTCGCCCGCCAGGCCCCGGGGATAACCCTTGCCATCGAGGCGTTCGTGATGCCCGCCGCCGATGCGGGCCATCTCCCGGAAGGCTTCGACCCGGCCGAGGATGTTCTCGGACAGAGAGGCATGGTTGCGCATGGCGATCCATTCGGAATCGTCGAGCTTGCCGTTCTTGTCGAGGATGGTGTTCGAGACTCCGAGCTTGCCAATGTCGTGCAGGAGTGCCGCCCGCTTGAGCCAGCGGCGGCGCTCGGCCTCGAAGCCGAGTTCCTCCGCGATCAGATCGGCATAGACCGCGACGCGTTCGGAATGGCCGGAGGTGAACGGGCTCTTCGAGTCGATCACCTGCGCGAAGGCGCGGGCGATGTCGTCGAGGTAATCGGCATCGAGGACGATCTGGCGCTGGGCCGGTTCGAGGGCGAACACGGCTTCCTCGACGTTGTCCGACGCCAGGACGGCCCAGAACTCGTCCGAGGCGGCGACGCCTTCGAAGGCCGCCGTCACCTGAGGGTCGAACCACGTCCCCGTCCGCGAGCGGACCTCCGCCAGGGCGGCGGCGCGGCCGGCCGAGCGATGGAACACGTCCACGATCTGCGCCAGGAGAGCGATGCGGGCGTAGAGGGGAATCGCCGGACCGGCCAGCCGATGGGGCTTGCCCTGCCCGTTCCAGTGCTCATCGAGGGCGAGGATACCGCCGCAGACGGATTCGGGGAACCGCATCTGCCGGGCGATCTCGGCCCCGCGCTGGCAGCGGGTCTCGATGAGTTCCTGGGCGATCTCGCCGCCGTTCTGCAGAATGTTCAGGATGGCGCGGAAGCGGTCCGCCAATCCCGCCTTCAGGCCCGTATGCGAGAAGACGAAACCGAGAACCTGGGGAAGGCGGTCGCTGACGGTCTTGAAGTCGTGTTTGAAGGTGAGATCGTCGGCCATGTACAGCTGGCAGATGCGCGCGGCGTTCGAGGAGCAGCCGAGGTCCTTCAGCAGGATCGTGTAGTAGAGTTCCCAGAGTTGCAGGTCCGGCAGTCCCATGGCCCGGCCGATATGGATGCCGATCCAGCACGCGCGCACGCAGTGCCCCTCCGGCTGGCCCTCGGTGAGATCGAGGGCGTGGCTCAAGGCCCCCAGGAGTTCCGAGAGCCGCATGCTGCTCGCCGCATCCGGGACGGGGGGGGCGGTCGGATCGACGAGGGACAGGGGCATCGGGCGGCTCGGTTCGAACGCGGCTACGGCAGCCCTCTTATGTTACGATGGAACCTCACCAAGCCTTAAGGGCGCGGCTCCATCATCGGACGTGGTTTCCCATCCCTCACGCCGCCCGGCCGCGCCGTCCCTCCACGAGCCACATGGCGAGGACCGCCGCCGCCAGGGCCGCCAGCGCCCAGAGGCCGAGCGCCAGGGGATAGACCGCGACACCCCGGATGTTGGCGCTGTCGCTGGGGCGGAAGCCGATCCAATCGGCGCCGCTCGCGCGGCCGCTCCGCACGGTCTGGAGGCGCGGCACCACCGTCCCGCCGGCTTCCGCCACCCGGCGAATCGAGCCGCCCGTGGCCTCGGCAAGCGCCCTGAGGCGGTCGGTGTCGCTGAAGACGTCCGTCAGCTCGCGCGGGTTCGGCGGACCGACGCTGACGAAGGCGACAAGGTTGCCCGAGCGCAGGGTGTGGAGCCCGAGTTGCTCGGCCTCGAAGGTCGTGGCGAACAGACCCGGTTCGGCCTGAGTCAGGGTGAGGCTGCGCTCGGCCCCCGTCGGCCCCGTGACGGTGACGGGCTCGACGGTGTCGGCCATGGTCTGGCGTTCGACCCGGATCTCGCGGCCATGCCCCGTGGTCGTCGCCCGCAGGGCCTCCTCCTCCAGGGCCGGCTCCTTCATCAGCCAGTGCCCCAGCCGCCGCAGGAGATCGAGATAGGGGCCGCCCTCCTGGTAGCCCCGCGCCCACAGCCAGGCATGGTCCGACAGCAGCAGGGCGACGCGGCCCTTCTCCTCGCGGGAGAGGGCCAGCAGCGGCAGGGCGTTCGGCCCCTGGAGGATCGGCTGGATACCGGGCTTCACGCCCGCCGAGACGATGCGCAGCCAGTCGCCCCAGGCCGGGGGCGTCGCGTCCGAGCCCGGCAGGGCGCGGGTGACGGGATGGCGGGTACCCGTGGCGGTCAAGGCCGCCTTGTAGGGCTGCTCGACGACCCGACCGTTGGGCTCGCCCGGCAGGATCGCCGAGAGCCGGGTGCGGGCCAGACTCGCCGGGCCGGCGAATTCCGGCCCCGCCGCGATGAGGAGCGCGCCGCCGTCGCGGACGTAGCGGACGATGTTGTCGAAATAGGCCTGCGGCAGCACGCTCTGGTTGGCGTAACGGTCGAAGATGATCAGGTCGAAATCCTTGATCTTCTGGACGAACAGCTCCCGCGTCGGGAACGCGATGAGGGAAAGTTCCGAGATCGGCGTGCCATCCTGCTTCTCCGGGGGGCGGAGAATCGTGAAGTGCACGAGATCGACGTTGGCGTCGGATTTAAGCAGGTTGCGCCAGGTCCGCTCGCCCTGGTGCGGCTCGCCCGAGACCAGAAGCACCCTGAGTTTTTCGCGAATTCCCTCGATGGGCAGGACCGCGCGGTTGTTCACGTTGGTGAGCTCGCCGGCCAAGGGCTCGACCTCGATCTCGACGACGTTGGGGCCGCCATGCTCGATCCGCAGGGTAAGGGAGAACGGCTTGCCCGTGGGGAAGCTGCGCCGCCCCACCTCCTCGCCGTCGCGGCGCACGGTGACGACGGCGTTGCCGGTGCCGCCGCGCTCCATCACCTCGGCGCGGATCGTGAGATCGCGCCCGACGATGCCGAAGCGCGGTGCCTCGATGAGCTTGATCTGGCGATCGCGCTCGTCCGGGTGCCCGGTGACGAGGACGTGCAGCGGCCCCTTGATCCCGAGGGCCGCCGCCGAGGCCGGAATGTCGTGGACCACACCGTCCGTGAGCATCACCACCCCGGCGAGGCGCTCAGGCGGCACGTCGGCCAGCGCCTGCGAGAGGGCGGTGAACAGCTTGGTGCCGTCGTCGCTGTCCTTGGCGTCGGGCACGTCGATGAAGCGCGGCTCGATCCCCGTCAGGGCGCCGAAGCGGCGCTGGAGTTCGGCCCGGACTGTGTCGGTCATGGCCGGCCGGTCGCCCAGCGTCTGCGAGCCCGAACGGTCCACCACCACGGCGACGACGTCTTTGACCGGCTCGCGGTCCTCCCGCACGAGGGCTGGGTTGGCGAGGGCCAGGAGGACGAGACCCAGCACGAGGGCGCGGAGAAGCGCGGTGCCGCCGCGTGCCAGGATTGCCAGGACGGCGAAGACCGCAACGAGGACGCCGAAGCCGGCGAGCACCGGCCACGGCACCAGGGGGGTGAAACTGAGGCTCAGCATCGGCGCGCGGCCTCTTCCTTGCTCGAAATCCCGCTCACTGGCCCAGGCGCTCCAACAGGGCCGGCACGTGGACCTGATCGGCCTTGTAGTTACCCGTAAGGGTGTAGATCACGACGTTGACGCCGCCGCGAAACGCCATCTCGCGCTGACGCTCCTCGCCGCCGACGACGGGGTAGAGCGGCTCGCCGCCCTTGCCCACCGCCCAGGCGGCCGCGAGATCGTTGCCCGTGATGATGATCGGCGAGACGCCGTCGCCCGCCCGCGCCGGGCGGCGCTCCGTGCCCTCGGCGGCGGGTGGCAGGGCCTCGACCCAGGTCTGACCCGTGGCGTAGCGGCCGGGGAAGCTGTCCACGAGGTAGAACGCCTTGGTCAGCACATGGTCGGGCGGCACCGGCTCCAGCTCGGGGACTTCGAGGGTGGACAGCATGGTGCGCAGGTACAGGGCCTCGGGCGACGGCGGGCCGCCGGGGCGGGCCGTCAGCGCGTCGCGGGTGTCGAACAACACGGTGCCGCCGTTGCGCATGAAGGCGTCGATGCGCCGGATCGCGACCGCGCTCGGCTGCGGCCGATTGGCGGCGATGGGCCAGTAGATCAGGGGATAGAACGCGAGTTCGTCCTTGGCCGGATCGAGGCCGATGGGCTCGCCCGGTTCCAGGGCGGTGCGGTTGGCGAGCACCTGCGTCAGGCCGGTCAAGCCTGCCCGGCTCGCCGCATCCACCGCCTCGTCACCGGTGATGACGTAGGCGAGGCGGGTGACGAGGGCCGATTCGATGTGGCCCGGCTTCCCCGCATTCTGGGTTTGGGCCTGGGCCGGATCGGGCACGATGCCGGGTGTGGCGAGGGCCAGCACCAGGGCGGCCGTCGCCGCCCGCCCGCCGACGCGGCGCAGGAAGCCGCCGAGCCAGAGGCCCGCGAGGGTGTCGAGGAGGAGGAGCATGAGGGCCAGGGTGAAGAGTGGGGCGCGCAGATCGAGAGTTTCGGCGCCGGCCAGGGTCCCCGTGCGGGCGGTGGAAAGGGGCGCGAAGTCGAGGGCGGACAGGCGGTCGCTCGGCGTCAGGGCGTTGACGGCGATGCCGCCCTCCGGCGGACCGTAGAAGCCGGGCGGATGCTCGAACGCACCGCGCTCGGCGTAATCCGCCGGCACGGCGGTGGCGCCGGGGGGCGGGCTTCCCAAGGCGCCGAACCCGTCGAGGGTCAGGCGCGGGGCGAGAATCGCCGCCGGGGCGCGGGCCGCCTCGCCGGCCGGTTTGGCTCCCGTGCCGGCGAGCGCCACCACCCGGCGCAGCATGTCGATGAACAGGCCCGACAGGGGTAGGTTCGACCACGTGGTGTCGGCGGTGACGTGGAACAGGACCACGAGCCCCTGCCCCCGCTTCTGCGCGGTGACGATGGGGGTGCCGTCCTGCAGGGAAGCCCAGGTCCGGCCCGGCAGGTCGCCATCGGGCTCGGCCAGGATCTGGCGGCGCACGCCGATATCGGCCGGAGGCGTGAGACCGGCGAACGGGCTCTCGGGGGCGAAGGGGGCGAGCGTCTTCGGGCTGTCCCACGACAGGGTCCCGCCGAGCGTCCGTCCGCCGCGGCGCAGGCGCACGGGCACTAGGGGATCGTTGCCGGCGGCGAGGCGCGGCCCGGCGAAGCGCAGGAGCAGGCCGCCCGCATCGACGAAGGATTCGACCCGCTCCAGGGTGGCGGCGTCGAGGGCGCCGACATCGGCGAGCACGAGGACGGAGACCTGTCCGTCGAGCATCTGGGCGATGGAGTCTGCCACCCCCTTGGCCCCGCGCGGCTCCAGCACGTCGGCGAACGGCGTCAGGGCCTTGGAAAGATAATGCGTCGGCGCCAGCAGGGGCTGGGCCTGATCGCTCGTGCCGCCGAAGACGAGGCCGACCCGGCGGCGCTTGCCGCGCTCGTCCACGAGGGTCACGGCCCCGGCCGAACGCTCGCCGAGGATTTCGAGGCGGCTGATGCCGTTGCGCAGCTCCACCGGCAGGTCGAAGCCGACCTCCGCCTCGGTGGCATCGGCCGCGAAGGTGAAGCCGGTCTCGGCGAGGGGCAGGCCCTTCTGGTCGAGGGCACGCACGGTGCCGCCGTCGCGCCCGTTGGCCGCCGCCCGCAGGGCACGGACGGTCAGGCGCCCGCCGGATTCGGCGCCCGACAGGGCGAGGGCCGGCGGGCGGTCCGCCCGCAAAATGGTCAGGGCCGTGCCGTGCTTCGCGACGAGGTCGGCCAAATTCTTGGAAAAACCGCCCTCCCCCGGCGCGGCGACGCCGTCGCTGATCCAGAGGGCGGCGGCCCCGGGGTTGCGGTCGAGGAAGGTCGCGAGGGCCGGGAGATGCGGGCCGCGCGCGGCGAGGTATGGCCGGGGCGAGACGGCGCGCAGGCGCTCCAGGGCATCGGCCGGGCTGCGGGCTTCGAGGGCGGCCGGCGGTTCGGCGAGGCCCACCAGGGCGACGGGGCGCCCGTCCCGCGCGGCGGCTTCGAGCGTGTCCTCGGCGACGGCGAGGCGCTCGCGCCAGTCATGGGCGGCGGAGAAGCCGTTGTCGATCATCACCACGAGGGGCGTGCGCCCCGCCGCGCCGCCGAGGCCCGACGGGTTCCAGACCGGGCCGGACACCGCGAGGATGAGGCAGGCGGCCACGAGCAGGCGCAGGATGAGGAGCCAGGGCGGCGTGCGGGCCGGCGTCTCGCGCTTCGGCAGCAGGTCGGCCATGATCCGCAGGGGCGGGAAGTCGATGCGGCGCGGGCGCGGCGGCGTCACCCGCAGCAGGAACCACAGGGCCGGCAGGGCGATGAGCGCGGCGAGCGCCAGGGGGGCGGCGAAGGTCAGGGGCAATCCGAGCACGGTTCGTGGTCCTCAGCCGGTCCCGCGCGCGGCGGCCACGAGGGTGAGCAGGCGCAGGGCGGCTTCGCTGGCCGGTCGGTCGGTGCGGTGGAGGGTGAGGGTCCAGCCCTGCGCGCGGGCGATCTCGGCGAGACCGGCGCGGTGCGCGGCGAGGCGGTCGCGGTAGGCGTCGCCCCAGGCCCCGGCATCACCGATGGCGAGGCTGCGGTTCGTCTCCGGATCGTGCAGCACCGCCTGACCCGAGAACGGGAAGGTTTCCTCCACGGGGTCGGCAATGGCCACGAGGTGGCCGTGGGTGCCGTGGGCCGCGATGGCGTCGACCGAGGCTTTCACCTCGCTCAAGGGCGACAGGAAATCGCTGACGAGGATCGCCTCGTCGAAGCGGCCCGGCGTGGCACGGGGCGGCGCGTCGTTCGTGAGCCCGGCGCCATCGCCCACGAGGGCCTGGGCCAGGGTCTCGACGATGCGGCGCGACGTGACGGCGCGGGTGAGGCCCAGCAGCCCGACCCGTTCGCCGCCCTCCACCAGGGTATCGGCGAGGGCGAAGGCCAGCACCAGGGCTCGCTCCACCTTCGGCGCCTGGGCGAGGTGCGAAGCGAATCCCATGGAAGCCGAGCGGTCGACCCAGAACCAGATGTTGTGGGCCGCCTCCCATTCGCGCTCGCGCACGTAAAGCCGGTCGTCGCGGGCTGAGCGGCGCCAGTCGATGCGCGCCGCCGCCTCGCCGGCCACGAAGGGGCGGAACTGCCAGAAGCTCTCGCCCGGTCCCGCCCGGCGGCGCCCGTGAAGGCCGTGCGCCAGGGTGGTGGACACCCGCCGGGCTTCGAGGATCAGGCGGGGCATCCGCTCGGCGAGCTCAAGCGCGCTCTCGGTCTCGCGCCGCCCCGGCGTGCGGGCCTCGGCGGGCAAGACGCGCGTGGGAGATAGGGCCATCGCCTAGAGCTTGGCCGCGAGCCCGGCGATGAGACCCGGAATGGTCTCGCCGTCGGCCCGTGCGGCGAAACTGAGCGCCATGCGGTGCTTGAGGACGGGTTCGGCGAGCGCCTTCACGTCGGCGATGGAGGGGGCGACGCGGCCCTCGATGAGGGCGCGGGCGCGCACCGCCAGGGTGAGGGCCTGACTGGCGCGGGGGCCCGGTCCCCACAGGAGCTTGCCCTTGAGGGACGGATCGCCGCCCTCGGGCCTGGCCGAGCGCACGAGGTCGAGGATCGCGTCCACCACGGCGTCGCCGACCGGCAGGCGGCGCACGAGGCGCTGGGCCGTCAGCAACTGCTCGGTGTCCATCACCGCCTTCGGCTTGTGATCGTCGACGCCCGTGGTCTCGATGAGAATGCGACGCTCGGCGGCGCGGTCGGGATAGCCGACGTCGATCTCCAGCAGGAACCGGTCGAGCTGTGCTTCCGGCAGGGGGTAGGTGCCCTCCTGCTCGATGGGGTTCTGGGTCGCCAGCACGTGGAAGGGGCGCGGCAGGTCGTGGCGCTCGCCCGCCACGGAGACGAAATGCTCCTGCATGGCCTGGAGCAGGGCCGATTGGGTGCGCGGGCTCGCACGGTTGATCTCGTCGGCCATGAGGAGTTGGGTGAAGACTGGCCCCTTCACGAAGCGGAACGAGCGGTGCCGGTTGGCGTCCTCGTCCAAGATCTCGGTGCCTAGGATGTCGGACGGCATCAGATCGGGGGTGAACTGGACGCGCCGGCCATCGAGGCCGAGCACGGTGCCGAGGGTCTCGACGAGTTTGGTCTTGGCCAGGCCCGGCAGGCCGACCAGCAGACCGTGGCCGCCCGCCAGGATGGTGATGAGCGAGAGATCGACCACCTGCTCCTGGCCGAAGATCACCCGGTGGACCGCCTCGCGCGCTTGGCCCACCGTCTCGAGACAGGCTTCCGCCGTGGCGACGATGCCGTCGTCGAGAGCCGTGGCCGGCTGGGAGCCTTGCGTCATGCGGTGTCGGTCCTCGCGGGAGCCGCGACGTGTCGGGTCGAGGCGGCGTTCAGGGTGGCGGAGTGTGGCGCCGTTTGCCTCGCCCTGGCAAGGTCGGCGCGACGCCGCAGGCGCGAAGCGCCCGTTTGACAGTGCCTTTCGGGCCGCGAATCGCCCGGGCTCGCGGCGGAGTCCGGCTGTACCCAACGGTGTGGGGGGCGCTATCTCATGGCCATGACCACGTCTTCGTCCGATCCGACCATCGACCGCCTGAGCGCCGCCCTTGGGGACCTCCCCCGGCGCGGCCCCCCGCCCGTCGAGCAATGGAATCCGCCCTATTGCGGCGCCATCGACATGCGCATCGCCGCCGACGGGACCTGGTTCCACGATGGCGCGCCGATCCGGCGTCCCGCCCTCGTCAAGCTGTTCGCCTCGATCCTCCGCCGAGAGCCCGATGGACGGGTGGTGCTGGTGACCCCGGTGGAGAGCGTCGGCATCACCGTGGAGGACGCGGCCTTCGTGGCCGTCGAGATGGCCGTGGAGGGGGACGGCGACGGGCGCCGCATCGCCATCCGCACCAACGTCGATGACCTCGTGGCGGTGGATGCCGACCATGCCCTACGGTTCGAGGAGGATGCGGCCGGGGGCCTGCGCCCCTACGTCCATGTCCGGCGCGGCCTCTGGGCCCTGGTGACGCGGGCCCTCACCTACGATCTCGTGGCTCTCGCCGAGGAGCGCGACGGCTGGCTCGGCATCGCCGCCGGGGGCCTGTTCCACCGGATCGCCCCCGCCGCCGGGGCATGAGCGCGGACGCCGTCGCCGATTTCGTCGCCCGTGCCGCCCGCCTCGACACGGAGCCGCCGCGGCCCGGGGAGCCGACCGCCAATCCCCGCGGCGACCACGACCTCGACGGCCCCGAGGTCGTCCCGGAGGGGCCGCATCGCCGCGCGGCGGTGCTGGTCCCCGTGGTGCCCCGCCCGGCGGGGCTCGGCGTCATCTTCACCGTGCGCTCGGCACACCTGCGCGACCATTCCGGCCAGATCGCGTTTCCGGGCGGCAAGATCGACCCAGGTGACGCCTCCCCCGCCGCCGCCGCCCTGCGCGAGGCCCAGGAGGAGATCGGCCTCGAAGCGGGCGCGGTCCGGACGCTCGGCTACCTCGACCCCTACCTCTCGGCCACGGGCTTCCTGGTGATCCCGGTGCTCGGCCTCGTCGATCCGGACGCGCCCCTGCGCCCCAACCCCGCCGAGGTGGCGGCGATCTTCGAGGCACCCCTCACCCATCTCCTCAACCGCAGCCTGCGGCGAATCGAGAGCGCGGACTGGCGGGGGCGCACCCGCCGCACCTATGTGATCCCCTACGGCGCCCACCGGATCTGGGGCGTGACGGCCGGCATCGTGAACAACCTTCACGAGCGCCTGTATCCCTGATCCAGCGCACCGCGCGAGAGTTTCATGATCCGCAGACTCGTCGAGGAAGTCGCCCTTTTCCTCCTGCCGTTCCTGCTGTTCGCCGGTTACCTCGCCCTCAGCGGCCGGCATCCTCACGACAAGGCCCATTGGGAGGGCAAGGTCTTTCGCCTCACCCTCACGGGACTCGTCCTGGCCATCCTCGCCCTCGTGGCCACCGGCCTGTTCGGCGAGCGCCATCGCGGCGGCTACGTGCCGCCGCACATGGAGAACGGCGTCGTGGTGCCGGGGCAGTTCCGGTGAGACCCCTCGATTCGAACGGCCCCCGCCGCCTCCTGGCAATGGCAGGTGTCGGACGGGTGTTGGACGCCCTGGCGGTCGCGGGCGAAGAGACACGCCTCGTCGGTGGCTGCGTCCGTGATGCCCTCCTCGGCCGCCCGTCCGACGACATCGATCTGGCCACAACCCTGACGCCGGAGGCCGTCATCGCCCGCGCGGCGGCGGCGTCCTTGCGCAGCATCCCCACGGGGATCGAGCACGGCACCGTGACGCTGCTCGTCGGGGTCCAGACGTTCGAGGTTACGACCCTGCGGGAGGATGTCGAGACCGATGGACGCCACGCCGTGGTGCGGTTCGGCCGCGACTTCGCCCGCGACGCCGAGCGCCGGGACTTCACCATCAACGCCCTGTCGGTGGACGTCACCGGCACGGTCCAGGACACCACGGGCGGGATCGCCGACCTCGCGGCGGGCCGCGTGCGCTTCATCGGCGACGCCCGGACCCGCATTCGCGAGGACGCCTTGCGCATCCTGCGGTTCTTTCGGTTCCAGGCCCGCTACGGCCTCGGCCCACCCGATCCGGAGGGGCTCGCCGCCTGCATCGCCGCCCGCGCCGCCCTCGACGGCCTGTCGCGCGAGCGGGTGCGGGCCGAACTGTTGAAACTGGTGATGGCACCCGGCAGCATCGCGGCGGTGACGACCTTGAGCGAGACCGGTCTCCTCGGCCGCCTCATCGGCGGACTCGGTGACCTGCGGCGGTTCGCGCGCGTTGCGCAGGCGCCCACCGATGCGGCGGGGCGCCTCGCCGCTCTGGCGGTCTTTTCGGAAGACGATGCCGAACGGCTGGCCGGGCGGTTGCGCCTCTCGAAGGCCGAACTGGTTCGGCTCGCCACCTACGCACGGGCGCTCGTGGCCGCGAAAACCCTGGAAACGATCGACGAATCGCGCCTGCGCGGTCTGGCGGCGCTCCACGGGGCGCCGAACCTCGAACTGGCCTTCACGGCCCTGGGGGGCGGATCGCGCCCGACTCTGACGGCCGAGGCCGGCGATCTCCTCGGGCGGATGGCACGGGGCGAGGTGGCGGCGCCGGTCTTTCCCCTCACGGGGGCGGATCTCGTGGCCCACGGCATCCCGCCTGGGCGGGAGATCGGACGGCGCCTCGGCCGCGCGCGGGCGCTCTGGCTCGAAGCCGGCTGCCCGGAGGGGATCGAGGCACGGGAGACTCTGCTGGTCCGCGCCCTCTCCTAACGGTTAGGGCGACGTCCGCGATTCACGAATCACGGACGTCGCCCTCGATCCTGCTACGGTCGCACGCTCTTCATGCGACCCGAAAACCACTTCCCTCGACAGGGCTTGGAGTGCCCCATGAAACTCCCGTCCCCGGACGGTTCTCGCTCTGAAGACGACGGGAGAGCGGGAGTTTCGTGAGAAACACTCAGAGGGCCAACGCCACCTTGGCGTCCTGGAGCTGGACGATCTGGCCGTTCAGCTCGTCCTTCTTGGCGAAGTCCGTCGTGGCGTCGCGCAGGAGCTCGACGGCGGCGATGTCGCGGTCGAGGGATTCCGGCGTGATCTCCTCGAAGGCCGTGGCCCGCTCGGCGATGACGGTGACGGAGGTCGGTCCGATATCGGCGAAGCCGCCTCGCACGAGGACGCGCTTGCCGGCATGTCCCGCCTCGTTGATCACGATCACGCCGACCTTGAGGGCCGTGAGCACGGGCGCGTGGCCGGGCAGGACGGTCATCTCGCCGTCGACGCCGGGCAGCTGCACCGCCTCGATGGGGCCGGAATACACCGTGCGCTCGGGGCCGACGAAATCGAACTGGAAGGTGGCCATATCGTCGCGAATCCCGGTTCGGGTTGTCTGCTGTTTAGAAACGGCGCGCGGCCCGGGGCCGTGCGCCGTGGATGGGGTCAGGCCCGGTCGCGACCGGCGGTGGCGCCGGTCGCGAGGCCGATCCTGCGGTTCGAGTCTTAGGCCGCCGCGGCGATCTTCTTCGCCTTCTCCTTGGCGTCCTCGATGGTGCCGACCATGTAGAACGCCGCCTCCGGCAGGTCGTCGTAGTCGCCGTTCACGAGGCCCTTGAAGCCCTTGATCGTGTCGGCCAGCGGCACCTGGATGCCGGGCGAGCCGGTGAAGATCTCGGCCACCGAGAAGGGCTGCGAGAAGAAGCGCTCGATCTTGCGGGCGCGGGCCACGGTGAGCTTGTCCTCTTCCGAGAGCTCGTCCATGCCCAGGATCGCGATGATGTCCTGCAGGGCCTTGTAGCGCTGCAGGGTCTGCTGGACCTTGCGGGCGACCTCGTAGTGCTCGTCACCGAGCACGGCGGGGTTGAGCATGCGCGAGGTGGAGTCGAGCGGGTCCACGGCCGGGTAGATGCCCTTCTCGGCGATGGAGCGCGACAGCACCGTCGTGGCGTCGAGGTGGGCGAACGAGGCGGCGGGCGCCGGGTCGGTCAGATCGTCGGCCGGCACGTAGATGGCCTGCACCGAGGTGATCGAGCCCTTGGTGGTGGTGGTGATGCGCTCCTGCAGGGCGCCCATGTCGGTGGCGAGCGTCGGCTGGTAGCCCACGGCCGAGGGGATGCGGCCGAGAAGCGCCGACACTTCCGAACCGGCCTGGGTGAAGCGGAAGATGTTGTCCACGAAGAACAGCACGTCCTGGCCCTGATCGCGGAAATCTTCCGCGATGGTGAGGCCGGTGAGCGCCACGCGCGAGCGGGCGCCGGGGGACTCGTTCATCTGGCCGTACACGAGGGCGCACTTGGAGCCTTCGGCCGAGCCGTTGTGCTCCTTCGGGTCCATGTTCACCTTGGACTCGATCATCTCGTGGTAGAGATCGTTGCCCTCGCGGGTGCGCTCACCCACGCCGGCGAACACCGAGTAGCCCGAGTGCACCTTGGCGATGTTGTTGATGAGCTCCATGATCAGCACGGTCTTGCCGACGCCGGCGCCGCCGAACAGGCCGATCTTGCCGCCCTTGGCGTAGGGGGCGAGGAGATCCACCACCTTGATGCCGGTGACGAGGATCTGCGACTCGGTGGACTGCTCGGAATAGGCGGGCGCCGGCTGGTGGATGGCGCGGAGCGTCTCGGACTGGATCGGGCCGGCCTCGTCGATGGGCTCGCCGATGACGTTCATGATGCGGCCGAGGGTGTTGAAGCCCACCGGCACCTTGATGGCCTCGCCCGTGTCGGTGACCTCCTGGCCGCGGACCAGACCCTCGGAGGTGTCCATGGCGATGCAGCGCACGGTGCTCTCACCGAGCTGCATGGCGACTTCGAGAACGAGGCGGTTGCCGTTGTTCTTGGTTTCGAGGGCGTTCAGGATCTCGGGAAGGTGGCCGTCGAAGGCCACGTCGACGACGGGGCCGATGACCTGGGTGATCTTGCCGACCTTGCTCGAGCCGGCGCCGGGGATCGCGGTGTTCGCCATGTTAACGGTCCTTGAGAGATGTTGCGGTCAGGGCGTCGGGAGCGCTTAGAGCGCTTCGGCGCCCGAGATGATCTCGATGAGTTCCTTGGTGATCATGGCCTGACGCGTGCGGTTGTAGATCTGCGTCTGCTTCTTGATCATCTCGCCGGCGTTGCGCGTGGCGGAATCCATGGCGCCCGTGCGGGCACCCTGCTCGGAGGCGGCGTTCTCGAGGAGCGCCCGGAACACCTGCACCGTGAGGTTGCGCGGCAGCAGCGTGTCGAGGATCACCTCTTCGTTCGGCTCGAACTGCAGGGCGGCGTCGGGGGCGGTGCCGCCGGTCTCGGGCAACTCGGCCGGGATCAGGCGCTGGGCGGTGGGCACCTGCGCGATGACCGAGCGGAACCGCGAGTAGAACAGCGTCGCGACGTCGAACTCACCGGCGTCGAAGCGCGCGATGATGCTGTCGGCGATCTCGGCGGCGAACTCGTAATCCACCGGCTTGTTGCCGCGCAGGTCCCGGTTCTCGATGATCTGATCGCGGTACTGCCGACGCAGGAGGTCGTAGCCCTTCTTGCCGACGGTGACGATCTTGACCGTCTTGCCCTCGGCCGTCAGGCGGCGGATGTGCTCGCGGGCCAGACGCACGATGGAGGAGTTGAAGCCGCCGCACAGGCCGCGATCGGCGGTGCAGACGATGAGGAGGTGGGTCTTCTCGGAGCCCGTGCCGGAGAGCAGCCGGGGGCCCTGCACGCCGCCGACGAGGTTCGCCGCGAGGTTTCCGAGCACCTGGGACATCTTCTCGGCGTAGGGACGCGCGCTTTCGGCGGCCATCTGGGCGCGCCGCAGCTTGGCGGCGGCGACCATCTGCATGGCCTTGGTGATCTTCTGCGTGCCCTTCACCGACGCGATGCGGTTACGCAGATCCTTCAAACTCGCCATGGGTGTCTTCCAGATCCATCCGCTACGGCTCGGGAGGGGGCGCCCGGCCTTCCGGGCGCCTCACTGACGGGGCCGGTCCCGAGACGGACCGGCCAGGACTTGGTCAGGCCGGGGGCCTCAGGCCAGCGACTTGGCCACGCCCTCGACGACGCTCTTCAGCGTCTTGGCGCTGTCGTCGGACAGATCCTTCGAGTCGCGGATCTTGGTGAGCAGATCGGCGTGCTTCGTGCGCAGGGTCGACAGCAGGGCGTCCTCGAACGGACGGACCTTCGAGACCGGCAGGTTGTCGAGGTAGCCGTTGACGCCGGCGTAGATCACCGCGACCTGCTCTTCCATCTTCAGCGGCGAGAATTGCGGCTGCTTCAGGAGTTCGGTCAGGCGCGAGCCGCGGTTCAGCAGCTTCTGGGTCGACGCGTCGAGGTCGGAGCCGAACTGCGCGAAGGCGGCCATCTCGCGGTACTGGGCGAGCTCACCCTTGATCTTGCCGGCGACCTTTTTCATGGCCTTCGTCTGGGCCGAGGAGCCCACGCGGGAGACCGAGAGGCCGACGTTCACCGCCGGGCGGATGCCCTGGTAGAACAGATCGGTCTCGAGGAAGATCTGGCCGTCGGTGATCGAGATCACGTTGGTGGGGATGTAGGCCGAGACGTCGTTCGCCTGGGTCTCGATGACCGGAAGCGCGGTCAGCGAACCGTTGCCGGCGGCGTCGCCCATCTTGGCGGCGCGCTCGAGGAGACGCGAGTGGAGGTAGAACACGTCGCCCGGGTAAGCCTCGCGGCCCGGCGGACGGCGCAGGAGCAGGGACATCTGGCGGTAGGCCACGGCCTGCTTCGAGAGATCGTCATACACGATCACGGCATGCATGCCGTTGTCGCGGAAGTACTCGCCCATGGCGCAGCCGGCGAACGGTGCGATGAACTGCATCGGCGCGGCGTCGGAGGCGGTGGCGGCGATCACGATGGAGTATTCGAGCGCGCCGTTGTCCTCGAGGGACTTCACGAACTGGGCGACCGTCGAGCGCTTCTGGCCGATGGCGACGTAGACGCAGTAGAGCTTGGCGTTCTCGTCGGTGCCGGCGTGAGCGGGCTTCTGGTTCAGGATCGTGTCCAGGGCGATGGCGGTCTTGCCGGTCTGGCGATCGCCGATGATGAGCTCGCGCTGGCCGCGGCCGACGGGGATCAGGGCGTCGATGGCCTTCAGGCCCGTGGCCATCGGCTCGTGCACCGACTTGCGCGGGATGATGCCGGGGGCCTTCACGTCGACGCGGCGACGCTCGGTGGTGGCGATGGGGCCCTTGCCGTCGATGGGGTTGCCCAGCGCGTCGACGACGCGGCCGAGCAGCGCCTTGCCCACCGGCACGTCCACGATGGCGCCGGTCCGCTTGACGGTCTGGCCTTCCTTGATGTCGCGGTCGGACCCGAAGATCACGATGCCGACGTTGTCCTGCTCGAGGTTGAGGGCCATGCCGCGCACGCCCGACTCGAACTCGACCATCTCGCCGGCCTGAACGCTGTCGAGGCCGTAGGCGCGGGCGATGCCGTCACCGACGGACAGAACCTGACCCACCTCGGTGACTTCGGCTTCCTGGCCGAAATTCTTGATCTGATCCTTCAGGATCGCGGAGATCTCGGCGGCGCGGATGTCCATCGTCGGGCCTCTTGTCGTTGATTGAATGAATGGGTCTTGAAGAACGGGAAGGGTCGGGCCTGTGACGGCCTACCGGGCTTCCCGCATGGCAAGGCGAATACCGTTGAGCTTGGTCCGCAGGGACGCATCCACCATGCGGCTGCCGATCTTGACCACGAGGCCGCCGATCAGGCTGGGGTCGATCCGGAGGTCGAGGTCGATCTCAGCCCGGGCGACGTCGCGCAGGGACGCCTTGATCTCCTCGACGACGGCGTCGGACGGACGCTCGGCGACGGTGACCTCGGCGCGCACGATCCCCTTCGAGTCCCGCACGAGGCCCCGGAAGGCGCGGATCATGTCGGGCAGGGCGAACAGGCGGCGGTTGGAGGCGGCGAGGCGAATGAAATTCGCGCCGAGTCCGCCGATGCCGGCCTTCTCGAGGAGGGCGCCGATGGCGGAGGCCTGCTCCTCGCCGGAGAAGACGGGGCTACGCACGAAACGGCGCAGATCCGCGCTCTCCTTGAGGAGCGCATCGAACTGATCGAGGCTCGCCGCGACACCATCGATATCGCGCTCGTCGCGCGCCAGTTCGAACAGGGCCGACGCGTAACGCGCCGCCACACCTGCAACCGGGGAACCCGCCTCGGAACCGTTCTGCGCCACGCGCCGCTCTCTCTTCAATCCGGCCCTAGGGTTTCCCGCCACCGCGTGCCGTGGAGTGCGGCGCGGCTTCGAAAACCGTCAGGATTGGGAACTGCCGGTCTGCGCGGGTCATATCAAAACCCGCCCTTCCGGCGCGGCGAGGGCCTAGCATGCGGGTTGTGGGGGCGCAAGACGATGGGCCGCGCCCGCACGGGAGAGGCGCGAAGGGGGCGAGGCGACCGTCGAATCGGCCGACTGCCGTTGTGCGCTGCGGGAGATTCGGTCGCTCCAAACGGTGGCGAAGGTGAGGCGGGGACGCTTCGTACCGGTTCCGAACGATCCACTCGGTCTTCGGCGGGGGCGCGCCCCTCGCCCGACAGGAGAACGAGCGCGTCTCGCCGATCCGACTTGAACGACCGGACATGCGTCAGCAGGTGATTCGATCGCAGCGGCGCGTCGCGGCGATCATCCGCGCGAGGGATTTCGCGCCGGGATGGCCGAGGAGGCCGGTGTTGCCCAGCACGTAGGACGGGGTGGCGGAGAGCCCGAGATCGGCGGCCATGCGCATCTGTGCCTTCAGGGCGAGACGGACCTCCTCGCTGTCGCCGATGGCTTCCAGGTCCGCCGCCGGCACTCCGAGCTTGGCCGCGGCCTTCAGGGCGCCCGGGCCGTCGATGGTGCCGCGCCCGGCCAGCAGGGTACCGTAGAGGCTCCACGCGGCGGACGAGCCGAGCTTGCGCTGCACCGCGAGCACGACCTTGGCGGCTTGCGCCGATTGCGGCGACAGGATCGGGTTGTTGATGAGGCCGATGCGGAGGGTCGGGTCGCTCTCGGCGAGGGACTGCATGTCCGCCGCCGCCTTCCGGCAATACGGGCAATTGTAGTCGAAGAACTCGTACAGCGTCGTCTCGGCCTCGGCCGGGCCGACATAGGTGACGCCCTTCAGGCCGGGGATTTCCCCCACGATCTCGCCGGGCAGGCGCATGTTGGCGACGGGTCGACCCTCGTCGTTGTCGACCTTGTAGGTCTGTCCGTAGCCCTGCCCGTGGGCCCCCCCGGAGAGGCCGGCGCCGAGTCCGGCACCCAGGGATGTGACGAGGAAGTGTCGACGGTCGAAACGCATGGGAGACAGCCCGAGGAGCGAGGAGCGGATCGGGCCGGCTCCTACAGCACCGTGTCCAAAATGGGATTGGGCCCGGGCCGGAGGTCCGTTTTCGCCGACGCCCGTCGCCGATGCCTGTCCTGGAACGCGGTCGCCCGCCTATTCCCGCATGGCGCCCGGCCGGTCGCCGACGGCCCAGGCCAGGGCCTGTTCGAGGCGATCGTTGCCCCAGAACAATTCGCCGTCGCCCGTGAGGAAGGTCGGCGCCCCGAAGATGCCGCGCGAGCGCGCCTCTTCGCCGTTGACCCGCAGGCGACCCTTGTTGGTCTCGGCCGCCGCCTGTTTCAGGATCACCGTGCCGTCGAGGCCGAGGCCATTGAGCAGGCCGACCACGGCCGAGGGCTCGGCGACGGACTGGCCCTTGGCGAATTCGGCTTCGTACACAGCTTTCGAGAAGGGCACGAGCCAGTCATGGTCCATGCCGTAGGTGGCCGCGCGGGTGGCGCTGAGGCTGTTCTGCGGGAACGGGTCGGGCCGCTTCACCGGCGGCAGCCCGAGGCGGGCGGCCTCGCGCTCCACGTCGCGCCACATGTGCCGGCCCTTGGCCGGATAGAGGTTGAACGGCGAGGAATTCCAGCCCTGCGCCGCGAAGATCGGGCCGACGAGAAATGGGCGCCAGCGCACCTCGACGCCGGCGTCTTCCGCCAGGGCTTCGATCCGCATAGCCGCGAGGTAGGAGTAGGTGGAAGCGAACTCGTACCAGAATTCGAGGGTCGGCCGGCGCGGCATACGTCGAAACTCCGGATCGTGTGAGGAGGCCACTTTCGCCGCCCGGCCCCCCGGGGGCAAGGCCGCCGGCAGGGTTAGCAAGCCGTGACCCCGGTCCCTGGGATGAGCGGGGACAAGGCGGTCGGACCCTCGGTGGGGCATGGGGCGAACGCATCCGGCGGCATGGCGGTTGCACCGCCCGTCGCTCCGCTGTTAAGCCGCCGCGAGACGCCAGGCCCCCCTTTTTTCCAATCCGAGCGAATCCGATGTCAGACCCGAACTCGAAGCCCGTCAACAAGGTGGTGCTCGCCTATTCGGGCGGCCTCGACACCTCGATCATCCTGAAGTGGCTGCAGACCACCTACGGCTGCGAGGTCATCACCTTTACGGCCGATCTCGGCCAGGGCGAGGAGCTGGAACCGGCGCGCAAGAAGGCGGAACTCCTCGGCATCAAGCCCGAGAACATCTTCATCGAGGATCTGCGCGAGGAATTCGTGCGGGACTACGTGTTCCCGATGTTCCGCGCCAACGCCGTCTACGAGGGCGTCTACCTGCTCGGCACCTCCATCGCCCGGCCGCTCATCGCCAAGAAGCAGATCGAGATTGCCGAGCGCCTCGGCGCCGACGCCGTCTGTCACGGCGCCACGGGCAAGGGCAACGATCAGGTGCGGTTCGAACTCGGCTACTACGCCCTCAAGCCCGACGTGACCGTGATTGCGCCGTGGCGCGAGTGGGATCTGAAGTCCCGCGAGCAGCTCATCGCCTTCGCCGAACAGCATCAGATTCCCATCGCCAAGGACAAGCGCGGCGAGAGCCCGTTCTCCGTGGACGCCAACCTCCTGCATGCCTCCTCCGAGGGTAAGGTGCTGGAGGACCCCGCCGACGAGGTGCCGGACTACGTGTTTTCCCGGACCCGCTCGCCGGAGGAGGCCCCCGACACGCCGACGGTCATCACCATCGGGTTCGAGAAGGGCGATGCCGTTTCCATCGACGGCGAGCGGCTGTCTCCCGCGACCCTGCTGGCCAAGCTCAACCAGCTCGGCCACGACAACGGCATCGGGCGCCTCGATCTCGTCGAAAACCGCTTCGTCGGCATGAAGAGCCGCGGCATGTACGAGACGCCGGGCGGCACCATCCTGCTGCCGGCCCACCGCGCCATCGAGTCGATCACCCTCGACCGGGGGGCCGCACACCTGAAGGACCAGCTCATGCCGCAATACGCGGAGCTGATCTACAACGGCTTCTGGTTCTCGCCCGAGCGCGAGATGCTCCAGGCTCTCATCGACAAGAGCCAGGAGATGGTGACCGGCGAGGTGCGGCTGAAGCTCTACAAGGGCGGCGTCCACGTCATCGGCCGCACCAGCCCGAACTCCCTGTACGACCAGGATCTCGTCACCTTCGAGGAGGGGGCCGTGGCGTACGATCACCGGGATGCCGCGGGCTTCATCAAGCTCAACGCCCTGCGCCTGCGCACCCTGGCGCAGCGCAAGAAGAAGCTCGGCGCCTGAGGGCGTCATTTCCCCGGTGCGGGCCGCGCCGGGGAGACCGTTCGCGGTGGGGTGCGGGTTCCCTTCTCAGAACCATGGAGGCTGGCTGAAAACCCGAATCCTGCGCGGGAAGCGGTCTGGCTATGCAACGGGCCGAAACTGGGTCGATCAAGGCAAATCGGTGAATCTGCCCTGGGAACAAGACCTGCTCACCGGACTTATGGCTTTGTCCAGTCTATGGAGAAGTCATTATGGCTAAGACGTTGACCGGTGCTGTTCTTTGTCTGTCCTGTGTTTGGATGGTTGCTCCAGCCCTCGCCTCGCCCAACACGATGCCCCAGGGCAAGCGGGATGAGATGGCCCAACGGGACACCAAGCACGAAGTGACCGCGCAGCAGAAGGAAAACAGGGAAGCCAATCGCAACGTCGACACTCTGATCCAGAACCGGAAGTAGGCGGAAGACGGGCTTCGCGAAACGCCCGCTCTCTCTCCGCTTCTCCCTCCGGAGGGTGAGCGGGCGTTTCCCGAACGACGACCGTTTCCAAACGGACGATGGGGTTCAACCCCGGGGCGGGTCGGCGGTCATCATCCATCCGACCTACCTTTGGTTTGTCTCAGCGGTCGGCCCGCCTCGAGATTTGGGTCTCAGGCCGCGATCCAGCCCGATTCGCCGCGCCGGAACAGGCCTGGACCGAGATCGGCGTAGCGCAGGAAGATCTGCAGGGCCGGCTGCATCTCATGATGAAGGGCCGGCGGAGCTTCGGCCTTGCCATAGGGGCGCGCCGGATCGATGGCCGGCACGTCCCGGGCCGCGTCCCAGATCACGCTTAAGGCACGCACCAGGGCGAGGTGCTCGGCGCCGACGTCGAAGGTCACGTGCTCGGGCGTCTCGCCCGTGGTCTCATCGCGAAACACGTCGCCGACATCGTCCGAAGCCAGCTTGGCCAGGGTGTTGTGATAGGCGTAGCGCCCCGGCTTCAGGACCGCGTGGGCGCAGAACACCGCCAGGGCGTCGCCGAGCGCCCGGTGTTCCTCGTCCGCGCCGTCGTCGTCGCCCGTGACGTTGAAGATGTCGCCGTCCCGGTCGGTGCTGCCGTAGGGCGCATCCGGATGCACGATGGGCGCCCCCACCCCGTCGCGGTTCCAGGCCACCACCATCCGGCGGATCAGCGCGATGCGCTCGAGGGTGAGTTCGAAGGTCGGCTCGGTCATCGCGGGTCTTTCTCGATACGGTCCGGCCTGCTCTATCGGATGTCGAGGGACCGCGCATCTTGCGACACGTAGAGCACCCGCAAGTCCGAATCGGGCACGTAGTTCTCCGCCGTGAAGGCGAAGGTCGTGGGTCCGGTTTTCGCGATGCCGTTCCGGCACAGGCTCACGAGGTTCTTGGGGTCGCCCTTGTCGATGGTGAGCGCGAACGTGCCGATGGTACCGGCCCAGTTGCGCGCCGTCGTGACGATGTAGGGAACCACCACGGCGCTGACCACGGCGTCCGCGCCGCCGCCCTTGTCCGCCGCCTTCGCGCTCGCCGCGGCGAGGAGCCGGCGCAGGCCGGCCACGCCCGCATCGTCGAGGCAGTAGCGGGCGCGGAAGGCCCGGTCGGTGAGATCGCTACGCCCGATCAGCAGGCTGCCCTTCACCGGCCGGTAGGCATGCTCGATGACGAGGTCGCGCCCGGCCGGGAAGGTCTGCTCCCAGTGGAACTTGGCCTCGCTGCGCCAGAGACCGCCGCCGGGTCCATCCTCGTCCGTGATCAGCTCGGCCTTCACGAGTTCGGCGCGTGCGGTCGGCGTCAGCTTGGCCAGAGCCGCCTCGAACGCGTCCCGGCGCATGGGGTTGAGGGGGAGGCCGTGCTTGCGCAGGAGGTCGCCGACCTCGCGGGTGCCGAGGAACGCGCGCTCCTCGAGCTGCGGGGTGAGCGGCGCCCCGTCCACCGTCACGGTGAAGCCGACGAAGTTGGGGCTCGATTCGTCGGGTAGGGTCTGGGCCGAGGTCACGAGTTCGGCCCCGTCGATGGGCGGCAACGGAAACGCCACCCGCACGGTGCGCAGGCTCGCCGATCGGTTGCGAAATACGTAGCGCACGGTGATGCGGTCGAGGCCGATCCGCAGATCCTCGCGCGCGAGACCGATCTCGGGATCCTTCACCAGGACGAGGCCGCCGGCGTCGAGTTCGGCGGCGCTGTCATTGGCTCGGGCGGGCGCCGCGAGGAGAATGGCCGCCAGGAGGGCGACGGGCACGCGGCGGGACTGAAGCATCGTGGCGGGAATCCGGGAGACAGCGATTCGGCGGCGGGGCCTGGGCGACCCCGGCGACTTATGACATCACCTGGACCCGATCGGCGAGACAAGCAGAGCTGGGTCCGTCCGGATGCGGCGCCTCATCGCTTGAGGCACCCCATCAGCCCCGCCACGCCGTTCATCCGTCCCTGAATCCGTGCCGCCGCCGCCCGCACGCCCCGCGACGGCAGGGCCGGGTTGCGCAGGATCGGGTTGGGCAGCACGGCGGCGAGCAAAGCCGCCTCCCCGCGCGTCAGGTCGCGGGCGGGCTTGCCGAACCAGCGTCGCGCGGCGGCCTCGGCCCCGAACACACCCTCCCCCCATTCGGCGACGTTGAGGTAGATCTCCATCATCCGGCGCTTGCCCCAGAGGGCGTCGGCGCCGAGCGCCAGGGGGATCTCGAGGCCCTTGCGCAGCACCGAACGGCCCGGCCACAGGAACACGTTCTTCACCGTCTGCATGGAGATCGTCGAGGCGCCCCGGCTCGGGCCGTCCTCGTCGTCGACAACCTCGCGCAGGGCACCCCAATCGACGCCGTCATGCAGGCAGAACCTCTGGTCCTCGGAGGCGATCACAGCCTGGACGAGATGGGGTGAGATCGCCGCCAGGGGCACGGCCTGCCGGTCCACGGAGCGCAGGGTTGCCCACCGCGCGAGCATCAGGGTTGAGGGCGGCGGCACCGCGCTATAGACGAGCGCCATGACGAGCAGGACGCCGAAGGCCAAAGCGGGCAGCAGCAGGACGAGTCCGACGATCCGGCGCGGGCGCCAGCCCCGTGCCGAGTCCGTCGCCGCCCGTGTTGGCCGGCGGCGCAGGGGCCGCTCGGCGCTCTCCGCTCCCTCCCGAATCTGACTTTCCTCCCCTCGCCGCACGTTCACCCTTCCGAAGGCCCGCCCGACCATGACGTCAACGCAAGGATCCCACGCTTCGGTCAAGGCGGATGCCCCGGTCGATGCGTTTTCCCACAGGCTTGCCACGGTGGCGGACGCCGTGGAGGCGTGGCTCGCCGACCGCCTCACCCCCGAGACCCAGGCCGGCGAGATCACCCGGCCGGTGCGCCTGATGGAGGCCATGCGCCACGCCGTGCTCGGCGGCGGCAAGCGCCTGCGCCCGTTCCTCGCCGTGGAGACGGCCCGGATGCTCGGCGCCGACACCGCCGGGGCGCTCGCCGCCGGTTCGGCCATCGAACTCGTGCACTGCTATTCCCTCGTCCACGACGACATGCCGGCCATGGACGACGACGACCTGCGCCGCGGCAAGCCCACCGTCCACAAGGCCTATGACGAGGCCACCGCCATCCTGGTGGGCGACGCGCTCCAGACCCTCGCCTTCGAGGTGCTGGCCGATGCCACCTGGCAGCCCGATCCGGCGATCCGGGCCGACCTCGTCCTCGGCCTCGCCAAGGCGTCGGGCCTCGGCGGCATGGTCGGCGGCCAACTCCTCGACCTCGGGGCGGAGGGCCGCTTCGGCCCGGTCTCGCTGACCGTCGACGACACCCTCCAGCTTCAGGCCATGAAGACCGGCGCGATCCTCGCCTTCTCGGTGGAAGCCGGCGCCATCGTGGGCGGCGCCACCCCGGACGAGCGCCGCGCCCTCCTGCGCTACGGCCACGCCCTGGGCCAGGCCTTCCAGATCGCCGACGACATCCTCGACCGCGAAGCCTCCGCCGAAGCCATGGGCAAGGCGACCGGCAAGGACAAGGATGCCGGCAAGGCCACCCTCGTCGACCGCCTCGGCCTCGACGGCGCCCGCGCCGAGTGCGACCGCCTCGTCGGCGTCTGCGAGGACGCCGTCTCCGCCTGGGGCGACCGGGCACAGATCCTTCGCGAGGCCGCGCGGTTCACCGTGGCGCGCAAGGTCTGATCCCCGAGAGCCTCGCGCTTCCTTCGTAACACCGAACCCGCTCCGCCGGCCCGACGAACCCAAGCGAGTTGATCCCATGACCACCCACAAGCTCCTCCTCTTGCCCGGCGACGGCATCGGCCCCGAGGTGATGGCCGAGGTCGAGAAGGTGATCGGCTTCCTCGGCGAGGCCGGTATCGCGGCGTTCGAGACGGAGGGCGACCTCGTCGGCGGTTGCGCCATCGATGCCCACGGCGTGCCGCTCACCGACGCCGCCCTCGCCCGGGCGGAGGCCGCCGACGCGGTCCTGCTCGGCGCCGTCGGCGGACCGAAATGGGCGAACGTCGCCTACGAGATCCGGCCGGAGGCGGGCCTGCTGCGCCTGCGCAAGGATCTCGGCCTGTTCGCCAACCTGCGCCCGGCCATCTGCTACCCGGCGCTCGCCGAAGCCTCCGCCCTCAAGCGCGAACTCGTCGAGGGCCTCGACATCATGATCGTGCGCGAGCTCACGGGCGGCGTCTATTTCGGCGAGCCGAAGGAGATCACGACCTTGGCCGACGGCACGAAGCGCGCCGTCGACACCCAGGTCTACACCACGGGGGAGATCGACCGCATCGCCCGCGTCGCCTTCGACCTCGCGCGCAAGCGTTCGGGCCGCGTCGCCTCGGCCGAGAAGCACAACGTGATGAAGTCCGGCGTCCTGTGGAAGGAGGTCGTCACGCAGGTGCACGCCGAATACGCCGATGTCGCCCTGGAGCACGTGCTGGCCGACAATTGCGCCATGCAGCTCGTGCGGCGCCCCAAGCAATACGACGTCCTCGTCACCGACAACCTGTTCGGCGACGTGCTCTCCGACGTGGCCGCGATGCTCACCGGCTCCCTCGGGATGCTGCCGTCGGCGTCGCTGGGCGCCGTCGACGCCAAGGGCTCGCGCAAGGCCCTGTATGAGCCCGTGCACGGCTCGGCCCCGGACATCGCCGGGCGCGACCTCGCCAACCCGCTGGCCATGATCGGGTCCCTGGCCATGGCCCTGCGCTACTCGTTCGGCCTCGGCGAGGCGGCCGATCTCCTCGACGGCGCGATCACGGACGCCCTGGCGGGTGGCGCCCGCACCCGCGACATCGCCCCCGAGGGAACCCGGGCGCTGGGCACCGCCGGTATGGGCGATGCCGTCGTGGCTGCCCTCAAGGCCCGGATTGGCTGAGGAAAACACGGCTGCCACGGCTTCGCCACAAGCGGAGCCGTGTTGTCGCCACATCTGTCAAGGTAATCTGTCCCCGTAGTTACCAGCCGCGGGAAGAACAGAGCACATGCAGGGTCGCACGGTCGGATCGTCACGGACTGTCCTCGCCAACGGCCCGTTCAAGGGGCCTGTCAAAGGACCCCTGCGGGGGCGCTCCGGGGCATCCGCCACGACATCCGATGCCCTCACCCTCGGCGGACATGTCGGCCACCAGCACGGGAGCCGCGCCGCACTCATCCGTTCCGTACTGTCCGTGACCCTGCTGGCCGGCGGCCTCAGCGTCGCCCTCCTCAACGGCGTGGGCCCGAGCGGGACGGGCCTCGCCGGCGTCCAGTCGGCGCAGGCCATGACCAACGTGGCGATGCCCCCGCCCCGCCTGCGGACGGCCGAGCCCGCCATCCTGGGTACGTCCCCCGGGGTCCTGACCGCCTCGGCCGCCTTCGCGCCGATCCACGACCTCGACACCGAACTCGGCTCCAACGCCGTCGACCGGGTGTCCTACGACTTCCTCATCACCGAGAGTGCCGTGGGCGACCCCAACGACATCCTCGAATTCGGCCCGATGAAGATTCGCCGCCACCTCGTGCAGAAGATCGTCACCGCCGCCCAGAAGGTGGAGACCGATCCCGTGCTGCTCATGGCGGTGGCCGACAAGGAATCGAGCTTCAAGACCGAGGTGCAGGCGCAGACCTCCTCGGCCACGGGCCTGTTCCAGTTCATCGAGCGGACCTGGCTCGGCGTCGTGCGCGATTTCGGCCCCAAATACGGTCTGGCCCAGGATGCCGCCCTGGTGGTGACGGGCGACAACGGCCGCCCCGCGGTCAACGATCCGGCCGAGCGCATCCGCATCCTCGAGATGCGCCGCGATCCCTACCTCTCGGCCCTCATGGCCGGCGAGATGCTGAAGCGCGACGCCGCCCGCATCGCCCTGCGCATCGGCCGCGATCTGTCGCTGGGGGAAATCTACCTCGCCCACTTCCTTGGACCGGACGACGCCGAGCAGTTCCTCGCCACCGTCGTCGACAAGCCGAAAGCCGCCGCCGCGCAGATGTTGCCGGGGCCGGCGCGGGCCAACAAGGCCATCTTCTTCGCCGCCCAGCGCGGCCGCCGCAAGGCGACGAGCCTGTCCGTCGCCCAGGTCCACGAGAAGTTCGAGGCGATGATGAGCGCCCGTGGCGCCCGTTACCGCGATGTCAAGGCGGTCGCCGGATTGCTGAGCTACGCCGACGCCTCCGCCGAATGAGCGGATGGCGGTCCGGGCGCGGATTTTTCCGCAACTCGTCGCGCCGTCCCGGCTTTAAGGTGAGTGCGCTCGACTCCCGGAGCACCGCGAGACCCATTGTCGGAGGCTTCCCTTGGCCGATCCCGAGGCCGATACGAACGGCATTCCGCAACGCGGCGTCGGCGCCGGACGCGACCCCGCCGTCGAGACCTTGAGTCCGAGCCTATCCCTCGACCGGATCGGGCAGGCCCTCGCCTCGTTCTACGACGACCTCATCGCCGAGGGGGTGCCGGAGCATCTCGCCGTCCTCGTGCGCCAGGTGCGAACGCCCGAAGCCGCCGCGCCCGATCCCGCGCCGGCGGCCTGCGGACTCAAGCCCGGCCGGCTCGCCCTGGTGGTCGAGGACGACGCCGCCATCCGCGCCATGGCGGTCGCTCTCCTCGACGAGACGGAACTCGATGTCCTGAGTTGCGACAGCGCCGAAGCCGCCCTCGACATCATGCGGGCTCGCGGTGGTGAGGTCGCCCTCGTGTTCGCCGACGTGCATCTCGCCGGCGTCATGGACGGTGTTCAGCTCGCCTCCGCCATCGCCCTCCTGTGGCCGACGACCCGACTCGTCGTCACCTCCGGTCAGCGCACGCAGCGCCCGAGCGCCCTCGCCCCCCAGGCGGTGTTCATTCCCAAGCCCTGGCGCCCCCTGGATCTCCTCGGCGAGGTCGAGCGCGCCCGCGTCACCCCCCACCTCCTGTTGCCTTGAGGGCGCGCGCCCACCCTCGCGATGAGGGTGGCGTTCGGGCGCGTCTCTTGCATCCGGGACTTCCAGCCCGCGCCGGTCGGCGCGGCGGAGCCGATCCGTGCCGATCCTGTCCGTCCGCCACGTCACCACCTACCGCTACCGCCAACCCGTGGCGTTCGGTGAACACCGGATCATGTTCCGGCCGCGGGACAGCTACGACCAGCGCCTCATCGCCGCCAGCCTGACGATCACCCCCGAACCCGCGTCCCTGCGCTGGCTCCACGACGTGTTCGGCAATTGCGTCGCCGTGGCGGTCTTCCAGGGGCGGGCCTCCGCCCTGGTGTTCGACTGCGCCATCACCCTCGACCACACGCCCGAATTGACGCCGGATTTCCCCCTGGCGCCCCACGCGGCGTTCTATCCGTTCAGTTACGGCGCCGACGACATCGCCGATCTCAGCCGCTCCATCGAGCGGCAGCATCCGGACCCGCGCAACGAGATCGATGCCTGGGCACGTGGCTTCATTCCCCCCAACGGACGAATCGCGACGCAGGATCTCCTTGCCGAGATGACCCGCAGCGTCCGGCGAAATTTTGCCTACCTCGCCCGCTTCGAGCGGGGCGTGCAGGACCCGGTCACCACCCTGCGGCTGAAGCGTGGCAGCTGTCGCGACTTCGCCGTGCTGATGATGGAAGCGGTCCGGGCGCTGGGCATGGCCGCCCGGTTCGTCTCGGGCTACCTCTACAATCCGCGCGGCGACCGCGATCGCCATGTCGGCGGCGGCTCCACCCATGCCTGGGTTCAGGTCTATCTGCCCGGGGCGGGCTGGATCGAGTTCGATCCCACCAACGGCATCGTCGGCAACCGCGATCTTATCCGCGTCGCCGTGGCCCGAGATCCGCGTCAGGCGGTGCCGCTGCACGGCTCGTTCTTCGGGTTTCCCGCCGACGACCTCGGCATGACCGTGAGCGTCGCCGTCGACGAAGTCGATCCGAACGGCTTCGACCCGAGGGGGCCGAATGCCGCGCCGGTGCGTTGACGGTCCGATTACTGCATGATCCTCAAGGCATGACCCGGATCGTGGCCCGGGGCTGGCCTTGCAGGGCCGAGAGATCAGGTGAGCGGCATGAAAATTAGGACCGGGTTCGACATCGCATTCGAGTCGGTTCAGCCGACCCCCATGATCCTGGCGCTGAGCGTGCACCCGTCGCGGATGCCCGATCTGCTCACTCCGCACACGATCACCTTCGATCCGCCGATCCCGTCGCAGGAGTATCGCGACGTCTTCGACAACGTCCTCACGCGGATCGTCACGCCGCCGGGGCGCCTCACCATGTCGGCGGATTTCACTATCCAGGATTCGGGCCTGCCCGACGTCTATGCCCCCCACGCGCAGCAGATCGAGGTGCAGAACTTGCCCTCCGATGTCCTGGTCTATCTTCTGGGCAGCCGATACTGCGACACCGACAAGCTGTCCGAGACCGCGTGGTCGCTGTTCGGCGGCACCCCCACGGGATGGGCCCGGGTGCAGGCCATCGTCGATTACGTCCACGACCGGATCCGCTTCGACTACATGTGCGCCGACGCCACCCGGACGGCCTGGGATGGATTCATGCAGCGCCAGGGCGTCTGCCGCGATTTTGCGCACCTCGCCGTCGCGTTCTGCCGCTGCATGAACATTCCGGCGCGCTACTGCACCGGGTACCTCGGCGATATCGGCGTCCCGCCCGTGCCCGATCCGATGGATTTCTCCGCCTGGTTCGAGGTCTACCTCGACGGTGGCTGGTACACGTTCGACGCGCGCCACAACAAACCGCGCATCGGCCGCATCGTCATGGCCCGGGGCCGCGATGCCACCGATGTCGCGATCACCACCAACTTCGGCTACGCGCACCTCGCCCGCTTCGACGTGCACACCGACGAAGTGTTCTGAGAAACGCCCACCCGCGAAATCTTCGATCCCGATGGAACCGGTTCCCTACGCTTTCGCTTGTATAGCAAAGGTTACGCTCCAGGTAAGGCATCCCACGATGAAGACCTTGGCTTCCGCCCTCGCTGGCATTCTCGGCGTCTGTGTTCTGGCCAGCGGCCCTGTGCTGGCAAACCCCTACGATCCCTTCGGTGGCGACACCGGCGAAGACTATTATGCCGATCCGGCCTACGGCCAGACCGGCACCAGCCCCTACAATTACCAGGGGACCTATGGCGGCCGGCAATCCTACGGCGGCACCGTCGGACAGGGCGTGCAGGCGGCGCCCCAGGCGCAGGTCGCCCCGATCCCGCGCGAGATCGTCGCCTTCCGGGGCGACTACAAGCCAGGCACCATCGTGGTCTCGACCTCCGAGCGGCGGCTCTATTTCGTGCTGCCCGACGGTGAGGCGATCCGCTACGGCGTTGGTGTGGGCCGCCCGGGCTTCACTTGGTCGGGCACCAAGACCGTGACGGCCAAGAAGGAATGGCCGTCGTGGACCCCGCCGGCCGCGATGCTCGCCCGCCGTCCCGATCTGCCGCGCTACATGGCCGGCGGCGTCGAGAACCCCCTCGGGGCCCGCGCCATGTATATCGGCAACACCGAGTACCGCATCCACGGCTCCAACGAGCCGGACACCATCGGGCAGGCCGTGTCCTCGGGCTGCATCCGCATGACCAACGACGACGTCACCGATCTGTACGACCGGGTGAAGGTCGGCGCCAAGGTCGTGGTCCTGAACTGAACCGATCCGGTTTCCAGGGCCGGTTTCTCAGGGTTCCTGCCTGGACCCGGGAAGGGCGTGCCGTTCGAGACCCATGACTTTCTAGACTGCCGTGAACGAGAAGAGCCGCCCCTTCGAGAGAGGGGGCGGCTCTTCTCGTGTTCGCTCCGCAATGCCGCTTACGGCACCACCCGGCCGACGGCGGTCTGCGGGCCGCTCAAGGGGGCGATGGGCATGTTGCAGAAGCAGCGGACGCCGAGGGGGCGCGGCCCGGGCAGCGGGCAGGAATAGGGCTTGTAGCCCGTCAGCCCGGACTGGACCGCGTCGCAATTATAGCCCGTGGCGACGCGGCGCGGGGCGGGGCGCGCGTAGGGCTCGTCGTAGATCCGGCGCGGCGGCGGCCCCCGGTCTTCGTAATACCGGCGCGGTGGCGGGCGGTCGTAGCCGTCGTCGTAATATTGCGCGCTGGCGCCCTGGGCGCCGAGCGCGGCGGCCAGGGCCGCGACCATCACGCTGATTCGGTGGGCCGATCGCATTCGATTCCGCGCTCCTCGATCCATGCTGTCCGCCACGGGCGCAGGGGTCGCCCGGCGGGGCGCAACCGTTAGAGCATCGCCGCGCCGAGGGGAATCCGGTTCCCGCAAAGTTGAAGGCCGGAACGCGAACGGCCCGCCCCGCGCGCGGCGGGACGGGCCGTCTGACAGTCGGGACCGGTCCGAGCCGGCCTCGCGATCCGTTGCCGTGCGATCAGTTGCCGTTGGTGTTGGTCGCGTTGCGCAGGGCCTGCTCGGTCTCGGCGCCGGCCTTGCGAGCGGCCTCGGCGCCCTGCTCCATGGCCTTGCGGGCATGTTCGGCGGATTCCTGCATCACACCCTTGGCCTTCTCGGCGCTCTGCTGCATCGCCGTTTGGGCGAGGCCGCCGAACTCCTTGGCCTGGGCCTGGATCGCCGCGAACTGGCTGCGGACGAACTCGGCCTGATGCTGCATGGCCTCCTGCAGGTCGCGCGAGCGGACGAGCTTCTGGGCGAGATCGAAGGCGGCCGTCACGTTCTGCTCGGCGAACTCGAACCCCCGGGCGGAGACGTCCTGGGCGCTGGTGCGGGCGGTCTCGGCCGAGCCCTGGACGGTGTCGGCGGTGCGGCGGGCGGCGCTGATGAACGAATCGAATGCCTTGCGGGCCTGATCGACACTCTTCTCCGCGAAATCGCGCATCTCGGCGGGGACTTCATAATTCGGGGTGCTGGTCATCATCCTCTCCTTTTCGTTGGCTTGTTGATTCGTTTGTTGTGCGCTGCACAATAGCACACCGTCCGCCCTATGCCACCCTGGGCGGGCGCATTAAGATTGACAACAGGTAAACGTGTGGCGCTGTCGATTGATGTCCACTCTCCGCCTCGCTTGCGGTTAAGTGTCGTTCCCGAGGCGTTCACTCCGAACCCGGTCCATGGCATCGGCCGGGTTCGGATGCCTCACGGAGGGCTCCGCGGTGGAGCGCCTCTTCCAGAAGCTCGTTCCGTGAACTGGGTACGAATGTTCGACAACGGGATCGAAGGGCCTGTCCCGGGCAACGATGGGGCGCTGGCGGCTCTGCTGGCCGGTCTGAACCGCGATCCGCGCTTCGGGCCGCTTCTATGCGCGCCCGACGCCGTTCTGCTCGTCCTCGATGCGTCGGGGACCCGATTGGTGCATGCTTCCCCGGCGGCCGCGCCCCTGGCGCGGGCGATCGCGGCGGATGGCGCTGTGTCGCCGGCCCTGCGGCTCGGCGCGCAAATGCGCGCCACGGCCGAGCCCACCCTCACGCGTATCCAGTTCGACCGTCGTGGCGTCGCGGTGCCGACGACCTGTTTCGTCGCGCGACGCGCCCTCGCGGACGGCCGCGCCGTGATCGTTCTCGTGCCGGTGGCGCCGCTGCCCCGCCTGCGGCCCGTCGCGGCGGCGCCGAGCCAAGCGGGTCCGTCCAGCCCCGCGCCTGTTTCGGACGAGCCCACCGAGGCGGCGATGCCCCCAGCCGGTACGGTGCCCCGCTTCACCTGGGCGACGGATGCGTCCGGGATCCTGGTGCGGGTCGATGGTCCGGCGGGGGCGCTCCTGCGCGGCACGATCCTCGGCCGGTCCTGGCCCGCCCTGTCGCGTGCCGGCATCGTCCGCGACGGCGAGGGCCTGATCAGCGTCCTCGCGGCGCAGCGCACGTTCCGGGCCATTCCCCTCGGCATCCGCCGGGCTTCGGGGGAGTGCGTCGAATTCGAGTTGTCGGGCGCTCCCCTCGCCCGGTCCGGACAGGCGCCGCGAGGCTTCGCGGGGTTCGGCCTCGTGCGGTCTGTCGAGGCCGCGCCTATGCCTCAAGCCGCGCCTGCGCCCATTCTTCCGTCCGTCCCCGTTCCTCCGCCCGAGTCGGCGTCCCGCCCCGAGGCCGTCGCGCCGCCGCCGCCCGAAACCGTCGTTCCCGAGGCGACGGCTCCCGTTCCCGTCATCGCACCGGAGCAGGAGCCGGAGCCGGAGACTTGCGAGGCCCCCGCGCCGGAACCGTCCCTGACGGTCCACGAGCACGCCGCCTTCCGCGAGATCGCCCGCGCCCTCGGCGCGCGCTTCGCCGGGGATGAAGCCGAGGAAGCGCCCGCCCGCGAGGCCGCCGGGCCGAGCGGTGACGTGATGCCGTTTCCCGCGCCCGCCCTGCCCGCGGCACCGGACGCCGCCGTGGCCGCGACCCTCGATCGCCTGCCCACGGGCGTCCTCGTCTACCGGGGTGCGGACCTCCTGTTCGCCAACCGGCACCTCCTCGATCTCGCGGACTTTCCCGACCTCGACGCCGTCGTGGCGGCGGGCGGCCTCGCCTGCCTGTTTCGCGGCCTGCCACCCCACGAGCGCCCGGCGAGCGACGCCCCCGCGATCCTCACGGACCGGAGCGGCGCCCATCGGGGCGTCGATCTGCAGACTTCGGTCATCGATTGGGCCGGTCGACCGGCGCAGCTCGTCCTCGCCCGCGACGCGGCGGCGGACGAGCCGGCCCGCGCCCGCACGGCCGAGCGGATCGCCCGGGACTTCGCCGCGCATCGCGCCGACGAGGTTCTCGGCATCCTCGACATCCTCGACGACGGCATCGTGACCCTCGACGGAAGCGCCCGCATCCTCGGGCTCAACCGGCGGGCGGCGACACTGTTCGGCACGGACCCGCGCGAGGTGGTGGGCGAGAGCCTGCTCGGCCTGTTCACGCCCGAGAGCGCCGTGGATGTCCTGGCCCTGGCCCACGGCGTTTCGGATGCGGGTCACACCGTCGTCGAGATGCGGGACGTGACCGGGCGTGGCCCCGACGGGCCGGTTCCCCTCCGCCTCGGCGTCCGCGCCGTCGCCGGCACGGCCGAGATCCGTCTGTGCGCGATCCTCAGACCCGTATCGGATTGGGTGGGGTCACCCGCGGAGGCCCTGCGCGTCGCCGAGATGGCCAGCGCCCGCAAATCCGAATTCCTCGCCCATGTCAGCCACGCCATCCGGACGCCCATGAGCGGCATCCTGGGCTTTGCCGACCTCATGCTCACGGAGCCGTTCGGAGCCCTGGGGAGCGACCGTTACCGGACCTATCTCGGCGACATCCGGCAATCCGGCACCCAGATCCTGACCCTCGTCGACGATCTCATCGATCTCGCGCGCATCGAGGCCGGGCGCCTCGACCTCGCTTTCACGGAGATTCCCCTCAACGATCTCGTCTCGCGCTGCGTCGCCCAGATGCAGCCCGAGGCGGCCCGCGAGCGCATCGTCGTGCGCACGAGCTTCTCCACCGATCTCGCGCCCCTGGTGGCCGACGAGCCCTCCCTGCGGCAGGCGGCGCTCACCGTCATCGCCAACGCGATCCGCTTCACCGAGGCCGGTGGGCAGGTCATCGTCTCCACCACCATGGCCGACCGGGGCGAAGTGGCCCTGCGGGTGCGCGACACCGGCATCGGCCTGACGCCGGCCGAAATCGACACCCTGCTGGAGCCCTACCGCGCCGCGCCGGTGCCGGGCCCGCGCCCCGGCACCGGGAGCGGCCTCGGCCTGCCCATCACCAAAGCGCTGGTGGAAGCCAACCGGGGCGAGTTCCGCATCACCAGCCGCAAGGACGAGGGCACCCTGGTGGAGATGCTGTTCCCGCCGGCCCAGGCCAGCCGCAGCGCCTGATCGATCTCCGTTCGCCGAAGGCGGGGATCGTATCGCCAAGTCCGCGTGTCGTCTGATCCGCGTGTCGTCTGAGCGAAACCGAACGCCGCCATACCGAACGGATCGAACGGCGCGCCGATGAGGGCAGAACCGGGTCGGAACTCGCGCGTTGGCCGTCCGAATGAGGAGGCCGCCATGCCCGTCCACACCGTTTCCCGCACAAGGTCGCTGCGTCTGTTGCTCGCCTCCGGGCTGATCGCCGTCGCGGGCGGCGCCGCCCTGGCCCAGGGCGTGGCGCCCGAATCCATGCGGAACATCGAATCCGCCGGGACCTTCCGCAACATCACCGCCACGGGGGTGACCAAGCCGCCGGGCCGTGCCCTCGGCGGCGAACGGCCCCGGGAAACGGACACGCCGTCCGCCAAGGAACGCGTCCTCGACCGTCGGATCGAAACCCAAATCTGTGTCGGCTGCAACTGATCGCGGTGGCCCGCGCTCCGCGTGACACCCGTCCAGAAGTATAGTGTCGCAGGTGCTTGCCGACGATATCTCCTTGCGCTTAAGAGTATTTTCAGGAAGCCCCGGCTGCGCGGATCATCGCGATACGATCGGGCACCGCAAGGGAAGACGTCATGGACGAGAAGGTGGTGGAAGTCCGCGCGGCTTGGGCCGAGGGGGCTCATGTCGACGACGCCCAGTATCAGGCCATGTATCAGGCCTCCGTCGAGGACCCGTCCGCTTTCTGGGGTGAACACGGCAAGCGGATCGATTGGTCGACGCCCTACACCACCGTCAAGAACACGAGTTTCGAGCCGGGCAACATCTCGATCAAGTGGTTCGAGGATGGGCGCACCAACGTCGCCTACAACTGCATCGACCGTCATCTCGAGACGCGCGGCGATCAGGTCGCCATCATCTGGGAAGGTGACGATCCGAGCGAGTCCAAGCACATCACCTACCGTCAGCTTCACGCCGAAGTCTGCCGGATGGCGAACGTGCTGCGCAATCGCGGCGTCTCGAAGGGCGACCGTGTCACCCTCTACCTGCCGATGATCCCGGAAGCCGCCTACGCCATGCTCGCCTGCGCGCGGCTCGGGGCGATCCACTCCATCGTGTTCGGCGGCTTCTCGCCCGATTCCCTCGCCGGCCGCATCGAAGGCTGCGCGTCGAAGCTCATCATCACCGCCGACGAGGGCCTGCGCGGTGGCCGCAAGGTGCCGCTGAAAGCCAATGTCGACGCCGCCATCGCCCGCCTCGGCAAGGATGCCGTCGATCACGTGGTGGTTGTGCGCCGCACCGGCTCCGAGGTCGCCATGGAGCCGGGCCGCGACGTCTATTACGACGAGGCCGCCGCCCAGGTCACCGACGAATGCCCGGCCGAGGCCGTGGAGGCAGAGCACCCGCTGTTCATCCTCTACACCTCCGGCTCGACGGGCCAGCCCAAGGGCGTGGTCCACACCACCGGCGGCTACCTCGTCTACGCGTCGATGACGCATCAATACGTGTTCGATTACCGCGAGGGCGAGGTCTACTGGTGCACCGCCGATGTCGGCTGGGTCACGGGCCACAGCTACATCGTGTACGGGCCGCTGGCCAACGGCGCCACGACCCTCATGTTCGAGGGCATCCCGACCTATCCGTCGAATTCCCGGTTCTGGGACGTGGTCGACAAGCACAAGGTCAACATCTTCTACACGGCGCCCACCGCCATCCGCTCCCTCATGGGCGGCGGCGAGGGCCCTGTGAAGCGCACCTCCCGCGCCTCCCTGCGGGTCCTCGGCTCCGTCGGTGAGCCGATCAACCCGGAGGCGTGGGACTGGTACTTCAAGGTGGTGGGCGACTCGCGCTGCCCCATCGTCGACACCTGGTGGCAGACCGAGACCGGCGGCATCCTCATCACCCCCCTGCCGGGCGCGACGAAGCTCAAGCCCGGTTCGGCGACGCGGCCGTTCTTCGGCGTGCAGCCGATGATCGTCGATGCCGAGGGCAAGACCCTGGACGGGCCGTGCGAGGGCAACCTCTGCATCAAGGATTCCTGGCCGGGCCAGATGCGCACGGTCTACGGCGACCACGAGCGCTTCGAGCAGACCTACTTCTCGACCTATCCGGGCACCTACTTCACCGGTGACGGCTGCCGCCGCGACGCCGACGGGTATTACTGGATCACCGGGCGCGTCGACGACGTCATCAACGTCTCGGGCCACCGCATGGGGACGGCGGAAGTCGAATCCTCCCTCGTCGCCCACCCCAAGGTCTCGGAAGCGGCCGTGGTCGGCTATCCCCATTCCATGAAGGGTCAGGGCATCTACGCCTACGTCACCCTCATGGAGGGCGAGGAGGGCTCCGAGGCGCTGCGCAAGGAACTGGTCGCCTGGGTCCGCAAGGATATCGGCCCCATCGCGTCGCCGGACCTGATCCAGTTCGCCCCCGGCCTGCCCAAGACCCGCTCGGGCAAGATCATGCGCCGCATCCTGCGCAAGATCGCCGAGGACGAGTTCTCGTCGCTGGGCGACACCTCGACCCTCGCCGAACCGGCCGTGGTCGACGACCTCATCGAGAATCGCCAGAACCGGACCCACTGAACGCGGTCCGACGGTGACGAAGGCGGGCGCCCCTCGGTGGCGCTCGCCGAACCGGCCACTTCAAGCACATCAATAACGGAAGAGTCAGGCGCCCTCGAGAAGGGGCCGGCTCGGGGAGAGTTGCGCCATGACCGATCCTATGACTGCGCGGATCGCGCAGAACCCGCGATTCAAGGAGCTCGTGCACGAACGCACCCGCTTCGGCTGGATCCTCACCGGCGCCATGCTGGTGGTCTATTTCGGCTTCATCGGCCTCATCGCCTTCGACAAGGCCCTGCTCGCCACGAAGATTGGCACGCCGACGACGTCGCTCGGCCTCATCCTGGGCGTTGCCGTCATCGTCTTCGCCTTCATCCTCACGGGCATCTACGTCCAGCGCGCCAACGGCCGCTTCGACGATCTGACGGCCGAACTCATCCGGGATCTCGGACGATGAGCCGCTTCAATCATCCCCTTCTCCTGGGCGCCGCCCTGGCGGCCCTGGCCGCCAGCGCCGCCTTCGCGGCCGGCCCCGATCTCGGGGCGGTCAGCCAGCAAGCCACGAACTGGCCGGCCATCGGCATGTTCGGCTTTTTCGTGATCTTCACCCTCGGCATCACCTACAAGGCCGCCATGGGGACGAAGTCGGCCGCCGACTTCTACGCCGCCGGCGGCGGCATCTCGGCCGGCACCAACTCCCTGGCGATTGCCGGCGACTACATGTCGGCCGCCTCCTTCCTCGGTATCTCGGGCCTCGTCTACACCTCGGGCTTCGACGGGCTGATCTATTCCACCGGCTTCCTCGTCGGCTGGCCCATCGTGCTGTTCCTCATCGCAGAGCGACTGCGCAACCTCGGCAAGTTCACCTTCGCGGACGTGGCCTCGTTCCGCCTCGACCAAACGTCGGTGCGCATCATCTCGGCCATCGGAACCCTGGTGGTGGTGGCGTTCTACCTCATCGCCCAGATGGTCGGCGCCGGGAAGCTGATCCAGCTCCTGTTCGGCCTGCCCTACCTCTACGCGGTGATCATCGTCGGCGTGCTGATGATCGTCTACGTCGCCTTCGGCGGCATGAAGGCCACCACCTGGGTGCAGGTGATCAAGGCCTGCCTGCTGCTCGGCGGCGCCAGCTTCATGGCCGGCGCGGTGCTCTTCAAGTACGGCTTCAACCCCGAGGCGCTGTTCTCGGCCGCCGTCGCCACCCACCCGAAGGGCGACGCCATCATGGCGCCGGGCGGTCTGGTCAACAACCCGATCGAGGCGATCTCGCTCGGCATGGGCCTGATGTTCGGCACCGCCGGCCTGCCGCACATCCTGATGCGGTTCTTCACGGTGTCGGACGCCACGGCGGCGCGCAAGTCGGTGTTCTACGCCACCGGCCTCATCGGTTACTTCTACATCCTCACCTTCATCATCGGTTTCGGCGGCATCGCCCTGCTGATGTCCGATCCGGTCTACTTCAAGCTCGGCCCGGCCGGCGCCTTCGACAAGCTGAAGGACATGATCGGCGGCACCAACATGGTGGCGGTGAACCTCGCCAACGCCGTCGGCGGCCCGTACTTCCTCGGGTTCATCTCGGCGGTGGCCTTCGCCACCATCCTGGCCGTGGTGGCCGGCCTCACCCTCGCGGGGGCCTCGGCCGTCAGCCACGATCTCTACGCCAGCGTCATCGCCCGTGGCCGCACCAACGAAGCCTCCGAGGTGCGTCTGTCGAAGATTTCCGCGGTGGTGATCGGCCTGGTGGCGATCTACCTCGGCTACATCTTCGAGAACCAGAACGTCGCCTTCATGGTCGGCCTCGCCTTCTCGGTGGCGGCGAGCTGCAACTTCCCCGTCCTCACCATGTCGATCCTGTGGCGGGGCACCACCACCTGGGGCGCCCTCATCGGCGGCTTCGTCGGCCTGTTCGCGGCCGTCGGCATGGTGGTCCTGTCGAAGGCCGTCTGGGTCACCACCTTCGGCAACCCGGTGGCGATCTTCCCCTATGACAACCCGGCGCTGTTCTCGATGCCGCTCGCCTTCCTCACGATCTTCATCGTGTCGAAGCTCGACAACACGGCCCGGGGCAAGCGCGAGCGCGCCGCCTTCGAAGCGCAGTTCGTCCGCTCGGAGACCGGCATCGGCGCCGACGGCGCCCACGCCCACTGAACGGACGGGGGCGCCGCGGCGCCCCCGAACAACAGAAAGGCGCGGGAGGCAGCCTCCCGCGCCTTTTTTGCTTCCAACATTCGGGTCTCGAAGGGCAAGCCCTTCGCGGGTCCAGGGCAGAGCCCCGGGACACACATCGGGCGCCGCCCGAACCCGCCGAAGGAGTAACCCCTTCGGGAGCCCGGACGTCAGGCGTTCTCGGCGCAGAGGGCGGCGTGATCGGCCACGGTCTGATGCGCGTAGCGCAGGGCGAACTCCGCGACCGCCTCGTCGAAGGCCGCGCCCTTGCCGAGATAGCCCGTGATCATCGCGGCATCGCCCGAGCGGGCATGGGCGCGGGCCAGCGTGGTGCCGCAGAGCTGGGCGTAGGTCTTGGCGCCGCCCTTGGCCAGGATTTCCCCCACCGCCGAGAGCTTCTTGTTCTTGAGTTGGCGCACGTAATACGACCGTCCGCTCGCGTCGCACTGGGCGGTGCCGAGGAACGGGTCGCTCGCCGCCTGCATGATCCGCTGCCCGTCGATGACGCGCTGGCCCTCCGAGATGAGGGAGAACGGGCGCAGGGCCAGGGGCGCGAGGACGGAGGGGCGGGCCTCCTTAATCTGCAGGAACAGCGGCGCCCCGTCCGCGTCGGCATAGACGCCGACGGCGCAGACCGTGCCGACGGAGCCGATCCCCACCACCTTGAACGCGACGTCGCGCTGGGCATAGCGCAGCACCAGGGTGTGGCGCTCGGCGCTGAGACTGCGCGGATAGGCGCGCAGGGCCTCGGCCGCCTCCTGTACCGCTTCGGTCAGGCCGTTCTCGCCTTCGTGGAAGATCGTCGGCGCCTTGTCGGCGATGCGCCATTTCGCGGGATCGCCCTGCGTCGTCGCCGGGTCGAGGTCCGGGGCATCGCCGTGGCTGAGGCCGTCCGAGGTCTCAATGGCGGCCTTGCGCAGGAGATGCCGGCACAGGTTGCCGTCGCCGAACCGCCCGATCTCCCGTTCGAGGTCGATGCGACTATGCCAGATCGCCAGGGGGCCGAGATCGGCGAGGTCGCGCATGTGCTGGCGATAGGCCCGCACCCCGGCCCGGGCCGCCTTGCGGGCCTTGTCCTCGCCCTGGCCCAGGGCCGCGACGGCGATGCTGGCGGCGAGGCGCTTCACGTCGACGGTGAAGTCGACGTTCCACAGGGTCTCGTCGAAGTCGTTGATGTCGAACAGGGTCAGCCCCTCGGGGCTGCGATAGACGCCGAAATTGCCGATGTGGCAATCGCCGCAGGCCTGGACGGGGAGACCCGGCACCGGGACTCCGGTGAGGTCTGCGGCCATGATGGCGGCGGCGCCGCGCAGGAACGCGAACGGGTTGGCCCGCATCCGCTCGTGGCGCAGGGGAATGAGTTCAAGGAGGCGGCCCCGGTCGCCGGCGCGCAGGATGGCCAGGGGATCGCGCCCCGGCGCCGGTGTCCATTCGGCGTGGGATTCGCGCGGCACGGCCTCGCGCAGGCGCTTGCCAGCCGCCCGGCGCTCGGCGCGGCGGAGGGACGTTGCGGAATCGGTCATGGTCGTCAGCCTCGGTAGGAAGCCGGGTTCGGCCCGCGCCGCACCCGGCCTTCGGAATACCCCGAGCGCAGGATCGGGGTCGCAGGATCAAGGGGCAGGGTTCAATGCCGGAAGTGACGGTGCCCGGTGAACACCATGGCGAGGCCGGCGGCGTCGGCCGCCGCGATCACGTCGGCGTCGCGCATCGAGCCGCCCGGCTGGATCACCGCCGTGGCCCCGGCTTCGGCTGCGGCCAGCAGGCCATCGGCGAAGGGGAAGAACGCGTCCGAGGCGACGACGGCGCCCTTGGCGAGGCTCTCGGGCACGCCGATGCGGGCCGCACCCTCGGCGGCCTTCCAGGCGGCGATGCGCGAGGAATCCACCCGCGACATCTGCCCGGCGCCGATGCCCACGGTGGCGCCGTTCCGCGCGTACACGATGGCGTTCGACTTCACGTGCTTGGCGATGCGGTAGGCAAAGCGCAGATCGGCGTATTCCTGTTCCGTCGGGGCGCGCTTCGTCACCACCGTCAGGGTCATGTCGTCGACGGTCGCCGCGTCACGGCCCTGCACGAGGAAGCCGCCCGACAGGGTCTTGACCGTTTCGCCCCCGGCACGCGGGTCCGGCAGGCCCCCGGCCAGCAGCAGGCGCAGGTTCTTCTTCGCCGCCACGAGGGCGATGGCCTCGGGCGTCGCGTCGGGGGCGATGATCACTTCGGTAAAGATCTCCACGATCTTCGCGGCGGCCTCGGCATCCAGCGTTCGGTTGAGGGCCACGATGCCGCCGAAGGCCGAGGTCGGGTCGCAGGCCAGTGCCCGCTCGTAGGCATCGAGGAGGGTCGCGCCCTCGGCGACGCCGCAGGGATTGGCGTGTTTGACGATGACGACCGCCGCGCTGCGGGCGGGATCGAACTCGGCGACGCATTCATAGGCCGCGTCGGTGTCGTTGAGATTGTTGTAGGATAGCTCCTTGCCCTGAAGCTGGCGGGCCGTGGCGATGCCGGGCCGAGTCGCGCCGGGCGTCCGGTAGAAGGCCGCCGTCTGATGGGGGTTCTCGCCGTAGCGCAGGGTTTGGGCCAACTGGCCCCCGAGCGCGCGGAACGCGGGCGCCGACGTCTGCGCCTCCGCCTGCGCGGCCATCCAGTTGGCGATGGCGGCGTCGTAGGCGGCCGTGCGGGCGAAGGCCTTGCCGGCCAGCCGCCGGCAGGTGGCGACGGAGAGGGTCCCGCCCCCGGCCGCGAGTTCGTCGAGGATGGCGCCGTAATCGGAGACATCCACCACCACGGCGACGTCGGCATGGTTCTTGGCCGCCGCGCGAATCATGGCCGGGCCGCCGACGTCGATGTTCTCGACGCAATCGTCATAGGAGGCGTCGCGCGCGATGGTGGCCTCGAACGGGTAGAGGTTGACCACGAGGAGATCGATGGCGCCGATGCCGTGGGCGGCGAGCGCCGCCTGATGCTCCGGATTCTGGCGCACGGCGAGCAATCCGCCATGCACCGCCGGGTGCAGGGTCTTCACCCGCCCGTCCATCATCTCGGGATAGCCCGTCAGGTCCGCCACCTCCGTCACCGGCAGGCCGGCGGCCTTGAGCTCGCGGTGGGTGCCCCCCGTGGAGACGAGGGCGATCCCGCGGGCGTCGAGGGCCCTGGCGAAATCGACGAGCCCCGCCTTGTCCGAGACGGAGAGGAGCGCGCGGGTCAACCGCACCTGATCATGCGACATGGGATTCGTCCGGTCGAACGGCGATGGAACTGCCGGGCGCCTAACACGAAAATCGGGGTCGGTGGAATCCGGGTTTCGGAACGCCGGCCCTGGACACCGCGTCGGGCTCTGTCCGCCACCCGCCAAGGGTGGGAGGCCATGAGCGGTGGTCAGGCCCTGGCGAAGCGCCAGCGCACCCGCGCCTCGCCCATGACCGTGAGATAGAGCACAACCTGGTCCGTGCGCCGCGCGCCCGTGAGCCCGGCGAAGTAGACGCTTTCCTCGATGGCGATCTGCGCGCCCTCGGCCTCCATCTGCCAGACCTCGCCGATGGGCGAGACGAGTTCGAGGCCGCCCTCCGTTCGGCCCCGGGCGGCGATGGCGGGGTGAAGGTGGAAGCGGATCGCGACCTCGTGGGCCTTCGGACGGGCCGATCCGGTCCGCACGAAAGCGTCCTCCCCCTCCAGGGTGGCGCCGTCGGCGGAAAGGCGCCAGCGCCGTTCGTGCACGAGGCCGAATTCGGGTCCGTAGCCATCATGGCGGGCGGCCAGCACCCGCGTCCCGTCCGGCTCGAGGGTGCGCTCGGATTTCACGTCCCGGGGGCCGCGCAGGATCACGGGCCCGATGCGGGCGGCGAGCCAGCGCACGGCCCAGCGCTCATGCCAGGCCCCGCCACCCGCGAGGAACCGGCACGAGGAGGTGTCGGCGACGGTGGCGGTGGAATGGGCCGCCGTGCTGCGGGCGAGGCGCCGGAGTTCCGGCCCGCTCGCCGGCAGGCCGCAATTGATGACGATCCGCTGGGGGCCGCTCGAGAACTCGAACGAGAGGCAGCCCGCCCCGGCATTGATGGAATCCCGCAGGGGCGGCGGCGCGCCGACATCGGCCACGAGCAGGACGCGGCCGGCTTCCAGGCGCTCGTAGCCGGAATTCGGCGCGTGCATGAGCGGCTGGGCGAGGGCGCCGTCATAGGCCAGCAGGGTGGCGAGGTGGTCGGCCGCCGTCTCGCCCATGCCGTTGAAGTGGCTGAGCGACGCGTCGGCGTGGCGCAGGAGTCTCAGCAGGGGCAGCATCCGGTCCACGGCGTGGAGCAGGGCTTGCGGCGGATCGATGCCGCGCCCGAGGAAGCTCTGACGCAGGGGCAGGAGGTCGAGGAGCAATTCCATGGTGAAGCGCGGGTCGCGGCTGCGGTGGCCGCCATCCGGCATGATCTGCCGTTCGAGTTCGCGGGCGAGGATGCGGGTCGCCCGGCGCAGGATCGGCTGGATGCCCTCGCAGCACAGGCCGGCGTAGCAGAGGGCCACGGCGGCGAGCAGGCGGGTCTGGGGCGAGAGCCCGCGCCGCAGGTCGCGTTCGAGGTCGCGGGCCGTGCGGCCGATGGTCTTGAGGAAGTTGCCGTAGAAGGTGCGGTCCGCCCCCTCGAGCACCAGGGGCGACTGGCACAGGAACGAGACGAGGCGCCGGGCGGCGACGGGGGTGGGCTTGGCGAGACCGGCGTCGCCGCGCCCGGCCATGAAATCGGCCACGAAGGCGCGGGCGTTGGCGCGGGCGAGCGCCGTATCGGCGGCGCGCAGGTGGCGCAGCCAGCCGAACCCGTAGAGGGCGTCGGCCCATTCCGGCGATGGCGGGGCGTAGTCGAACGGCGAGCGCCCGCTCACCGAGAGGGAGCGCCCGGCGAACACGAACAACCCGGCATAGATGTCGTCCGCGAAGGTGGCGTCGCTGGTGCGCAGGTCGTGGGGCGCGATGACGAGGCCCGTGACGCGGGCGCCGGCCAGGATGTCGGGCCGCCCGGTGGCGCCCGCAGAGAGGTTGCGGGCCGCCTTCGCGACCTCGCGGCCGATCAGACGATAGAACCGCCAGCGATCAGCCCCCCAACGCACACCGTCTCCCTTCCCGATGGGGCCGACGTTCCGCCGGTCTCCCTCAGCCTCAACCTAGGCCGTGCGCCTTGAGGGTTGGTTAACCTCAATGGGCCGGGGGGTCGAGGGCTTCCCGAGGACAACCCACCATCGACCGCTGCCGCTCCCAGGGGCCTGCCGTGCAAGTTCACCCGTGCGGGCAGAGGCGACGCGCCGTGGCGGGGTCGCGCTCACTCCGTGACGTCGAGGGACATCGGCCGGGGACGAGCCGAACGGCGGTGGCTCAGGATTTCTGGCCGTCCGATTTCGTGCGCAGTTCCGCGATCCGCTGCAGCAGTTCCTGCGTTTCGTTCGAGGCGGCGTGACGCATCCGTTCGTCGTGCGACAGGCGGGACTCTGCCGGAGCCGCCATCGGTTCCGGCGCGGGATCGTCGTCGCGCAGGACGAATCCGTTGGTTCGCCTGAAGTTCAGCAGCGGGAATCGGCTCGTCGTCTTGCCGTCGGTGATCCGTTCCGCCGCGATCGAGACCGAGATCTTCCGGCCCGCCATCGGCGCCGACACCCCGTCCACGGCGGTCTTGCCCGCGTTCGGTCCTCCGGCATGGAGGGAACTGCCCTGACCTTCGCGCGCGGCCTGCTCGCCCCGCGTCTCGCGCGAAGCCTGATGCTCCAGCATCCTCTGGCGGTCGAACAGATCGCGCGCGTCCCGGCTTCGCTTGTCGTCGAAGACTTTGTAGATGAACGTCAGTGTCGCCGCGACGGCGGAAGCGGCGATCGCCGCTTGCTGGATCGAAGCCAGATCCATCGATCCCTCCCCACCGTGCCCCGGTCCGGTCCGCCCGAACGCAGCCTACGCCGTCTCACGGCTCCGTGTAAAACCATCGTTTCCGGTGCAAAGTCCAGACCACGTGCCGCAACGAGGACGCTCGCTGTGCATCGGGCTCGACGACGGGAATGGTGAGCGCGCTGGGGCTCGAACCCAGGACCTACAGATTAAGAGAATGATTGTTCTGGCAAAAAATCTAATAAAATCAAAGGTCCCTGTGTCCATGGCGTGACGCTGGATCGGGCGCTATCACGAAGCAGGTTCGGCGCAATGGACACACAGCGCAAGCGAGTGCCGTATCGCGACGACTTCAAAAGCGAGAACCTCCCCCTGGCTGATGACGCGTGGCGCTTGCAGACATTGGAGGCGTCATCATGGGATTCCTTGTCGAGCCGAAGCTGTTTCTTCACGCGTGCGCCGTCGGCAACTCGGCCACCTGCGTCGTGTAGCGCGGGCTCCGCATCTCGAACTTCGTCGACCACGTGCGCTTCTCCGTAAGCCCTGCCCGTGCCGGCACAACCGATCCCCGCCCGAACCGGCTGTTGCATGCGTCCATCGCCGCCATCAGCGGGCCGCTGCGCTCACGGTCCAATCGGCCGATCAGGGCGCGTGGCGAGGCCGCGAGCGGCATCAGGTCCGTGGTGATGACGCCGGCTTTGCTGTAGCGCCACGGCCGATCCCCCGGCGCCTCGCGCCACGTCCTGGCGACCCCGAGCTGCGCCGCCTGGATCAGCACAAGGCTGTCGTTCGTCGCCTCGGGCAGCGTCACGGTGGTGGAGACCGAACGCATCGGGTCGCCCCGGTCATGGGTCGAGGTGTGATAGAAGACCGTGAGTTGGTCGGTGCCCAGCCCCTCGCTCCGGAGCTTCTCGCCGAGCCGCGTCGCGTGGGCGGCCACCGCCTGCTCCACGTTCGCCCGGTCCTCGACGCGGCAGGAGAACGAGCGGGTCACGGCGCAGCCCTTGCGCTTGGCCGGCACCAGTTCGAGGGGCAGGCACGATACACCGCGCAACTCGTGGATGATGCGCTCGCCCACCACCGTCATGGCTTTGCGCACCGGCCGGGGATCGAGGTCGCGCAGATCCGCGACGCTGTCGACGCCCATGGCGGTGATCTTGGC
>NZ_FOPM01000010.1 GCF_900113485.1 Methylobacterium gossipiicola | reverse complement strand
CCGTCCGCAGCAGGGTCGTGGCACTGGACGGCATGGCCAGGTGCGCGAGCAACCGGGCGGCGGGCTGCCCACCGAGTGCGAGACCGGTCCGGGCCTGCGCCTCGGCCAGCCGGCGGGTGCGCTGGGCATGGCGGGCGAGCAGCGTCGGGAAGCGCTCGGCGAAGGTTTTGCGAGGGCAGGCCGGGTTGCGGCAGTAGAAGCGCCGAACCTCCAGATGTAGCCGGACGGCCTTGCCGCTGGCTGGCAGATCGGCAGGCCGGCGCCGATACCGGCTATGGACCGAGGTGCTGACCGCCCGGCAGGTCGGGCAGCGGGCGTGGTCGCGTCTCGCTTCGGCGACGAGGGTGATCGCGGTGGGACCGCCCCGCACGATACGGACGAGGCGGCAGCCGGGCACAGGGAAGAACTGGGTCATGCCCCGATCTGCGAGGCCGAACCCACCACGCCAAGACCTCCCTGTCTCGCTCCTCGATCCACCAAACTCGGCGATGAACCACTCCGATGGGGGCGGATCAACAGTGCCATCACCCGCTCGCCGGTCTCACCCACCCGCACGATGGGAACTCATTGACCGAGGAAGAGACTGGGCATCGCGGGTCGGTTGCCGATGGGATCGCCCGAGGCACCGGAGGCGGACCGGGGTTTCCCTGAAGGGGGCACGGGGCTGCGGCGGATGCGCATCGGCGGTTCCATTCTGTCGCAGTCACGATCCTGTCCCTGCCACGTTGGCCCGAGCTTTCAATGGAGAGACGGACAATGACCTCTGATCCCCGCACCGCCGGCCCCCGCCCACCGTTTCCCGGAGATCAGCAGCAGGAGCGCCCAGGTCTGACGTCGAAGATGACGCCTGCGCCGGATCACGGCGAGGAGAGCTATGTCGGCAAGGGGCTGCTCGCGGGGAAGGTGGCGCTGATCACGGGTGGGGACAGTGGGATCGGCCGGGCCGTGGCCATCGCCTACGCCCGCGAAGGGGCCGACGTCGCGATCTCCTACCTGCCGGTCGAGCAATCCGACGCCGAGGCGACGGCGCAATGGGTCGAGAAGGCGGGACGCCGCGCCCTGTTGCTGCCGGGTGACCTGCGCGACGCGGCGCATTGCCGCGATCTCGTCGCCCAGACCGTCTCGGCGCTGGGCGGTCTCGACATCTTGGTCAACAACGCCGCCGCCCAGACGGTCAATGAAGGGCTCGACGACGTCACGACCGAGGATCTCGAGGGTTCGTTCCGGGCCAACGTGTTCGCGATGTACTATCTCTGTCAGGCGGCGGTGCCGCACATGAAGCCGGGCTCGGCCATCGTCAATTCGACGAGTCAGCAGGCCAAGATCGCCGACAAGACGATGCTGATCTACGCCGCCACGAAGGGAGCCATCGCGAGTCTGACCATCGCTTTGTCGAACCTGCTGGCGCCGAAGGGCATCCGGGTGAATTGCGTCGCGCCGGGCCCGATCTGGACGCCGATCCAGCCGATCGTGAAGGAGGCGGAGCAGATCGCGACGCTCGGCGAGGACACGCCCCTCGGTCGCGCCGGGCAACCGGCGGAACTGGCACCGGCCTATGTTCTCCTCGCCTCGCGCGAGGGCAGCTACATGTCCGGTGCCCTCGTGCCGGTTACCGGAGGGACGCCGATGTATTAGGTTCGGGAGGACGGGGCCGGCGGCGGGGCCTCGCTTCCGGCGGGGCCCCGCTTCCGCCCCTCGCCCCTGACGCCGTGAAACCACGGCGGTCCTCTGCGTCCGCCGGCCCCGGCGCCGCTTATCCTCCGGCTGCCTTACCGCAGCGGCAGGCATGCGTCTCCGTTGGAGAACAGCACGAGGTCGCCTTGCCGTGGATTGTTGAGGGTGAAGGGAGCATCGGAGCGGCGGGGCAGGAAACCGTTGCCGAGTTCCCGGTCGAAGAACCGGTCCCCGACTTCGAAGAAACAACGATCCTGCACGGCCTCGTAGGAGAAGGAGCGTTGCAGGATCGGCGCGCCCGCCCCGGGGCAGAACGCCGCCACGTCGACCTGCCCCGGTTCGACCATCCGGATCGATCCGGTGGATCGCGGCCTTACGGTGATCGATGATCCATCGGTCTGCGTGACCATCAGGGTGTAGGGCGACCGATTGTACACGTGCCGTCCGCATCCCGCTTCGGCGGCGCCGGCCAGGAACGTGCTTCCCAGGAACGCGGTGAGCGCCAGAAACGGAAGCCGTCGCATCGCAGTGTTCATGAACTCTCTCCCGGGGCCGCCCCAGCGGGAGGATTAGGGCATGGGCGCCCCCGGCGCCAGCGCGGCCGGAGCGCGCCCTGCCCCGAATCTGGCCACGGGCATCGTCGGCAGCCGGCCGGAGCGGCTCCGATCCGCGCGACGGTGGACGACGTCGCCGCCACCGCCCGAAGCCCGTCGAGAAGGGCGGGGCTCTCCCCCTGTCCGCCATTCGAACCGCGACGATCCGCCCGGTCACGCTTCGGGCAATACGGTCCCCGCTTCAATCGAGCGGAAACCGTCTCACGTCCAGTAGAGGAGCCTGGCGTCGGGCAGGTGTCGGTGAAGCAGATCCTGCAACGACGCGCGCAGGTCGCGCATCGTCTCGCCGGGATAGACGAACTTCGTTGCGCCGAACTTCGTGAGCTTTCGGGTGCGGGCCGCCTCGTCGAGGTCGAGGTCGCTGCCCGGATACCAATCCCGCAGCACGGTCTTCGACCCGGGCGTGAACCGATGGGTGATGAGTTCCACCGTCAGGTCGAGATCGGGACTGTCGGCGAGGGCCGTGGCGGCCCGGGCGAACAGATCCTCGTAGCCGGCCGCCCAGCCAGGAAACGGCTGGATCGGCGCCACCGTGAGCCCGACCCGGTAGCCGTCGCGGGCCAAGCGTCCGAGGGCGTCGAGGCGTGCCTGGAGTGGGCTGGTTCCGCCCTCGTAGCGGATCAGGCCTTGCGCGTTGACCGACATCCGCACCCGCACCCGTCGGCCGTGCGGCAGGCCGATCAAGGAGGAGACGTCGCCGAATTTCGAGGTGAAGCGCAGTTGCACCGGCGCGTCCCAGCGCCCGAAGAACCGCACGGCCTCCGCCAGACTGCCGGTGACGTGTTCGATGCCCAAGGGATCGGCGTAGCACGAGCCCTCGAAGGTGGTGCCCTCGTGCGCCCGCTCGGCGGAGGCCGAGGTGACGCCGCCCTTGCCCAGATGCGCGGGCAGGACGGCGAGGATCTCGTTCACGTTCGCGTAGGCCCGCGTGATCGGCGGCCCCGCGAGGGAGCCGGCGAGATAACAGTATTGGCAATGGGCGTGGCAGCCCTCGGCGAGGTCGAAGCGCCAGTCGGCGGAGGGAGGAATCGGCTGCGGCCGGCGCTTGCTCGGCGGCGAGACCACCACCGCGAGGGTCGCCTTGGCCTCGCGGTAGGCGGCGCGAGGGTCGGGGGGCTTCGGCAGCATCAAGCGGTCGCCAGGGAGTTCGACGATCTCGGCGCCCAGCGCCGCCGCGCGCTCGGCCATGGCCCGCCCATGCGCGAAGCCCCGCGCCGCGCGCGTGATGAGGACGCGCCGGGGGCGCCAGAGCCGGGACGGATCGGCGGACGGGGATGCGGGCATGGGGCACGGCGCCTGTCGGAGGACATCGGCGACCCCCGGGACGCGGCGAAGCATTCGCGGGAGCCGGTGGCCTGTCATCGTGGGGGAATCGTTCCGACAACGTAGGCGCACGGGGCTGGATGACGATGGGGTGCGGGGTCGCGGCCGATCCGGCCGCGAACTCTCCCCACGCCATGGCGATGACGCTCCGTCACCGGTCCATCGCCACCATGTGGGGCCACGACGGGGGATCGGCCGAAGGACGGCCTTGACCGCGGCGGCGCGATCTCGAAGAACGGAACAAAGATCGAACGACCCGCCGCGCCAAGGCTGCGAGGCCAGGATGCCCGACGACACCACGACCGATCCGGCGACGCCCGATTCGACAACGCCCGTGCGCAAGATCATCCATATCGACATGGATGCATTCTACGCCTCCGTCGAGCAGCGGGACGATCCCGGTCTGCGCGGGCGTCCCCTCGCCGTCGGCGGCTCGCGCGAGCGCGGTGTCGTCGCGGCGGCGAGCTACGAGGCGCGGGTGTTCGGCGTGCGCTCGGCCATGCCGTCGGTGACGGCCCGGCGGCTCTGTCCCGATCTCGTCTTCGTCAAGCCGCGCTTCGAGGTCTACAAGGCGGTCTCGGCCGAGATCCAGGCGGTGTTCGCCCGGCATACCCCCATCATCGAGCCGCTCTCCCTCGACGAGGCCTATCTCGACGTCACGGAGAACCTTCAGGGGTTCGCCACCGCCACGGAAGTCGCCCGCGCCATCCGGGCCGAGATCCTGGCCCGTACCGGCCTCGTCGCCTCGGCGGGGGTGTCGTACAACAAGTTCCTGGCCAAGGTCGCCTCCGACTACCGCAAGCCCGACGCGCTGTTCGTCATCACCCCGGCCATGGGGCCGGCCTTCGTCGAGGCCCTGCCCATCGGGCGCTTCCATGGCGTCGGCCCGGTGACGGAGGCCAAGATGAAGCGCCTCGGCATCCTGACGGGCGGCGACCTGCGGGCCCGCTCCCTCGCCGAATTGCAGGCCGCCTTCGGGAGTTCGGCCGGTTATTACTATGCCGTGTCCCGGGGGATCGACGAGCGTCCCGTCCGGGCGCACCGCATCCGCAAGTCGGTGGGGGCGGAGAACACGTTCTCCGACGACACGACGGAGTTCGCCGTCCTGGTCGAGCGGCTTCAGCCCATCCTCGACAAGGTCTGGGCGGCGTGCGCCAGCAAGGGCGTCGGCGGCCGCACCGTGACCCTGAAGGTGAAGTTCTCGGATTTCGAGCAGATTACTCGGGCGCGCTCCCTCCCCGCCCCCGTCGCCAGCCGCGACGCCCTCGCGCAGATCAGCCTCGGCCTCCTGCGCGACGTGTTTCCCCTGCGGCGCAGCGTGCGGCTCATCGGGGTGTCCCTCTCGAGCCTGCACCACGGGGCGGACGCGGCGCCGCGCCAGCTCGGCCTCGCGGTCTAACCGGCGGGCGCAGGCTCACGGGGCAGGATAGGCCGTGCCGTCCTCGGCCGTGGCGGGTGCGCCGACATACCGGCCGTGCTTGGGCACCGCGACCTCTTCGAAATCCCGCGCGAGGGCGTGAAGGGCATCGCGCAGGCCGGCCCCTTCGAGGGGGCGGCCATGGCCGGTGATCGCCCGCTCGGGCTCGAGGGCCGCGAGGGCCTTCACGGAGGCGTGGGCCGCCGGCCAATCGACGGTGAAGTTCATCGGTGGGCCGTGCAGTTCCGCCTCCCGCCACAGGGCGACCTGCCCCACGGAATGGCCGGGCGCGTGGATCCAGCGCCATCCCGGCATGGGCGGCACCGTGCCGTCCTCCGGCAGGATGTTCAGGCCCGCATTCACGGACGTCCGAAGGATGCCTGTCCGTATCCGGCCGCCAGCGAGGCTCGCGCCGCCTGGATGGAGGGCTATGACGGGATGCCCCGGGACGAGGCGCCGGCTTCGACGGTGGCGTGAGCGAAGCCTACGCACCGACCTCCGCCAGGATGGCGGGAACCTCGCCCGGAATCTCGCGGGCGAGGTAGCCGATCCCGCCGTGGCGGCGGCCGAGGCGGCGTCCCGCCTCGCCATGGGCGTGGACGCTCCAGAGCGCCGCCGTCTCGGGGGCGGCCCCGCGGGCGAGGAGGCCGACCATGAGGCCCGCGAGGGTATCGCCGGACCCCGAGATCGCGAGGCCGATATGCCCGGCCTCGTAGCACCAGGCGCGTCCGTCGGGGGTGACGACATGGGTCCGCCCGCCCTTCATGACCGTCACCGTGCCGAACCGCTCGGAGGCCTGGCACGCCGCCGCCAGGGGATCGGCCTCGACGGTCTCGCGATCGGTGTCGAGGAGCCGGGCCATCTCGCCGGCATGCGGGGTGATGAGGGCCGGTTTGACGCGCGTGCGGGTCAGGCCGGGATCGGCCCGCAGGGCCACCAGGGCGCCGGCATCGAGGACGAGCCCACCGCCTTCGGAGCCCCGGATGAGGGCCGCGACGACGGCCTGCGTCTCCGCATCCTCCATCATGCCGGGGCCGGCCAGGACCGCATCGACGCAGCCGGCCCGCTCCCTGAGGGATTCGGCGCTCCTGCCGTCGATGTTGCCGTCCTCGGTCTGCGGCAGGCCGATGACGAGGGCTTCGGGCACGGCGATCCCGAGGGGGATTGCCACCTCCCGACAGACGGCGATCTGCAGCTTGCCCGCCCCCGCCCGCAGGGCCGCGTTGGCGGCGAGCAGGACGGCGCCCGGCAGGCCGATGCACCCCGCCACGACCAGAACCCGCCCGCGCCCGTCCTTGCTGTCGCCGCCCGGTGCGGGGAGCGGCATCGCGCGGAGCAGGTGCTCGGTGACCGGCGTGGCAGTGGTCATGGGATGTCCCTCTCGCGGCCGGGATCGTGGGAGAGCGGCTGCGCGGCGTCGTTGGGGTCGGGTTCGGAGGTAACGGTGGTGCCCTGCGCCTCAAGGGGTGCGACGAAGTTGTAGCGCACGAGGGCGAGGCCGCTCGCCGGCGCGGCGTCGGCCGAGAAGGCGTATTCGGTTACCCCGCAATTGGCGACGTCGCCTTCGGCGTCGATGCCGAGGATCTGGGCCTCATCCATGTCTTCGAGGAGGTAGCGCAGGCACAGGACCACCACCTGATGCGCGACCACGAGGACGCGCTGGCCGTCATGGTGCAGCGAGATGGTATCGAGGGCGCTGCGCAGGCGAAGGATCACATCGCACCAGCTCTCGCCGCCGGGGGGGCGGTGGTAGAACTTGCCGAGATCGCTGCGCAGGACCGCCTGCTCGGGGTGGAACTCCTCGATGCCGGCCCGCGTCAGGCGGTCGAGGATGCCGAACTCCTTCTCGCGCAGCCGCTCGTCGAGACGCAGCGGCTGCGCGTCGGGGGCGAGACCGCCCGCAGCGCGGATCGCCTGCGCGGTCTCGACCGCACGGCGATAGGGCGAGGCGAGGAGCAGGTTCGGCCGCTCGTCCTCGGGCATGGCCGCGAACCAGTGCCCCAGGGCCTCTGCCTGCCGATGACCGAGGGCGCTCAGGGGCACGTCGACATCGCGCTCCGGAATGTCGATCCGAGCCGCGCCCGCTGTCTGCGCCGCCTCCCGTGCGACATTGCCGGCACTCTCGCCATGGCGAACGATCCAGAGGCGGAGCGGATGTCTGTGGGGCACGGGGATCTCCGGATGCGCGAGCGATACGACGGGGCGCAACGCCCCGCATACCGTCACGTTCCGGCCCCCTGCCGGGGGGGAACCATCCGAACCGGGGAACCGTGTCTCCGGCCCTTCGGCGGCGAGACGGCGCCGCCCCGTTCGACATCGCGCGGAAGACGTTTTCGGCTTGTCCGGGCGGGTGGCCGATTGGTGGATCGTTTTTGGGGTATCAAAGAAAGATTTCGCAACGGGATGTGGCAGTGAGAGTTGTTGAGACGACGGCGAGGCCATGAGAGTGGCGCGGCGAAACAACTTGACAATACCAGAGATCATCACGAGGAAATCAATCTATGATAACCGATCCGCGAGAGATATACGTGACGGCGCTCAAGAATACGCATGCCCTCGAATTGCAGGCGCTGCAGATCATGGAACGGCAGGTCGAGCGCCTGGAAAACTACCCGGAGATGGAGGCGGCCCTGCGCGCGCACATCGCCGAAACCCATGGCCAACGCGACCGGCTGGAAGAGGCCCTCGCGTCCTTGGGCGATGCCCCCTCGACCCTGAAGGAGGGTTTCCTCGGCTTCGTCGGCAACATGATGGCCCTGGCCCACGTCCCGGCCCAGGACGAGATCCTGAAGAACGCGTTCGCGAACCAAGCCTTCGAGAACTTCGAGATCGCCGCCTACAAGTCGCTCCTCACCATCGGTGAGGCCGCAGGCCAGACCGCGCATGCGACGGCGTTCACCCAATCCCTGCGCGAAGAAGAGACCATGGCCAAGGCCGTTGCCGATCTCGTCGTGCCGACGACGCAGCGTTACTTGGCGCGGACGCTCGGCGGGGGCACCGCCAGCCACTGAACCGGATCGGCGCCGACGGTCGGCGGCGGTTCTCGTTTCGGGAAACGCCGCCGCGCGATCCTTTACCGCGACGCTAACGCCTCCCCGTTAGACCTCTCTGCGAGCCACGTTGCGTACCGGCTCGTGTTGCGTGACACGACTGCCCTGCCGGACCGTTCGATCGGGCGGTGGGGCAGTCGGGATCGCCGGACACTACCGAGCGCGCCCCGCCAGCCGATCGATGGCGTCCACGACTGCATCCTGATGAAAATGGTGCAGCATGTGGCCTGCGCCCGGCACCCAGTCGAAGCTGGCTTGCGGGATCGCCCGCGCGGCGACGGCCCCATGCAGGGCGTTGTTGACCACGATGTCGGCCGTCCCGCCAAGGATACCCACCGGCACCCGGCATGTCCCGTAGGACAGGGCGGCGCGGCTCAGGGCCGTCCACACACTCAACGCATCCTCGCCCTCGGCGATCATCCGCTCCGGACCACTGGCGAGGGCGAAGGGAAATTCCTTCGCCACCGTCTCCGGCATGATCTGCGGCAGGAAGATCGCCCGCCATAGCAAGGGAAGCAGGGCCGGGTCGGTGGTTTCGGCCAGGAAAGAGCCGACCGCCTCGCCAAGGCCGGGGGTAAAGCGCGGGCCGAACAGGATCTGTTCCACCCGGATTTCGGGAAAGCACAGGGGCGCGAGGGCGAGGAGCCCCGCCGTGTGCTCGGGAAACAGCAGGCCGTGGCACAGGGCGACGGTGCCGCCGAAGGAATGCCCGACCAGGATGGGGCGCTCGACCCCGAGGGCCTGCAGGGCCTCGTGGATGAGCGTCGCCTGACGCCAGGGCGAAGCATCGACGAGGCGCCGCCGCGTGCTCAGGCCATGCCCCGGGCGATCCACCACGATGATCCGATAATGCGGGGCTAGGCTGTGGCCGAGGGCAATCCACATGTCTTCCAGCGCGAGCAACGTACCGTGGATGAGCACGAGGGGCGGCCCGTCGCCGACGTCCGCATAGGCCAGACGACGGCCCTCCCCCAGGTCGACGGTGCGACGGGGCACGGCCGAATCGGCGGACAGATCGAGGGCCGGCTGCCGTGAGGTGATCAGGCCCATCTCAGGACCGCCGCCCCCTCGGGCGCGGCGCCAGCAGGGCCGTCGCGGCGAGCCCCAATCCGACGGCGCCGGTCACGAGGGCGAGGGGATGCAGGCTGGCGCGGGTATAGGCGCTGGACCGCATGACGTAGCCCGGCTGATCGCCCTTGGTGTGGCCGGTATCATCCCGTTCCGGTCCGTGGAGGCTTCCCGCCGAGCGGCGCGGCCGGCCGGGTCGCTTCTGCAGGGCGACGATGGCTGGCGCCAGGAGATCGAACGCCCCGGGGGCGAATTCCTTGCCCGCCGCGAACGCCTTACCGGCGCCGCCGACGAAGACGTCCCGCTGCGGATGGACCGCGCAGTGCAGGATCGCGTGGGCGACCTCTTCCGGCGGGTAGACCGGCGGCGGCAGCATGGGCTCCCGGTCCATGTAGTTGCGGGCGCGGCGCGGCAGGGGCGTGTCGATGGAGGTCGGCTTGATCAGGCTGACGGAAACGGGGGCGCCTTCGTGGCGCAGCTCCATCCGCAGGGCGTCGGTGAAGCCCTTCACCGCGTGTTTCGTCGCCGAGTACATGCCCTGGAACGGGAAGGCGAGGTCGGAAGCGACGCTGCCGACGTTGACGAGGGCGCCGCCGCGCCGGGACAGATGCTCGACGGCGACGAGGGAGCCGAAGATCGTGCCCCAGAGGTTCGTCTGCACCAGCCGGGCGTGATCCGCGTCGGAGACGGCCCGCAGGGGGCCGTAGATGGTCACGCCGGCGACGTTGACCCAGGTGTCGAAGCCCCCGAACGCCGCGATGGCCTTCTCGGCGATGGCCTCGACTTCGGCCCGGACGCCGACATCGGCCGTGACGGCGATGGCCCGGCCGCTGCTGCCCTCGATCTCCGCCACGATGGCGTCGAGGGCGCCGCCGCTGCGGGCCGCGAGCACCACCCGCGCCCCGGCCTTCGCGGCCATGCGGGCGGTGGCGAGGCCGATTCCCGAGGACGCTCCCGTGATGACGAGGGTCTGCTCGCGCAGGGGTTTGTGCTTCATGGGTTGGTGCTCCGGGCCGGCATGGGATGGAATCGCGTCGCGGGACTCCTCAGGCGGAGCCGTGGCGGGACGTGCCTTTCGGATCGGGCCGACCGCACGCCGTCAGAGCGCGGCGGTCGCCGGATCGATCCGGTAGTGGATCGGCTTGAAGCGGCCGTTGTTCGATTGCAGCGCCGAGCAGGCCGTCAGGCCGATGACGAGATCCTGCTGCGCCTCGAAGGTGATGTGGTCGCCGGCCCGGCTCAGGGGCGGCGCCACCGTGATCGCCCCCGTGGCGGCGTCGATGGGTACGTTCATGAAGCAGTTGAACGCGACCGGGATCTGGTCGGGGCCGATGCCGTAGGGTTTGAGGGCCGCCGCGAGATTGCCGAAACAGCCGCGATGCGGATCGGTGTCGCCGTAGATGATGCGGAAGGTGTCCTTCGAGCACGGGGTCAGCAGGAAGTCGTGCCGCCCGACGGTGTCCGCCACGATGGTGAGAAGGACGTTGGAGCGGTTCGAGTACAGGGGATCGCCCGTCGTGAGGTAGATCCGGCTCGCGTAGTCGAGGGTCCGTCCCGAGGAGAGGACTTCGCCGATGTCGTGTCGGTTGTAGGCGAGGAGGTCGGCCACCTGCTCACCGCACGGGTCGATCACCGTCAGGCGCTGCCCCCGGTCGAGCGTGAAGGCGACCCCCGAACGCGGCGGGATTTCCCCCGTGGGATGCGCCTCACACATCGGGTGTTTCCCCCGCTTGGTTGCGCCCCTGGAACGGGCAGCGCCACGCGTCGGACACCACCCGTCCGCTGTACTGGCGGGCTTCCGATATCTCGCCGTGGCGCGCCAGCATGGGGTTTGTCGAGCCGGCGAAGGCGGTGTCCCGTTCGATGATCGAATCGCGCAGCTTCTCGTAGCGGTTGGCCGCGCGCAGGGCCTCGAACTGGGCGTGGAGGTTGAAGACGAGAACCGGCGCGGAGAAGCGCCGGGCGGGCCGGCTCGCGCGCGGGTGCAGCCCGACGATGAAGAACGCCTCGCCGCCGAAGCTCAACGAGAAGTGCGGGCTTTCGGGATCGTCCGCCACGCGCCGGTCCCATGGGTGGCCGAGCCAGGAATCCTTGTCGGCCAGGGACTGGGCCCGCGCCCACAGGTGACGCTCGAACTGCTCCTCACCGAGGTTCCCCGGCCCTTCGAACACCACGGCGAAGCTCTGGAACATGTCGGGCGCCCGCTTGTAGCGCGCCGCGAAGGCGAGCAGTGCGGGATAGATCCGCATGTCGTCCCAGCCTGACGTAATGTCACGCGCAACGACGATCTTCATGCGTCCTTTAGAAAGAGCTGATTTGGCGCCGACGCAGGGAAACGGTGGGTCGCGAATGAAATCGCGAAAGGCATGGGCCAGGGTATGATCGCGATCGTCTCTCGGAAGTTGCATACGCACTCGTGACTCGACGGGGCCGGATACACGAAGACTTGGCGAGCAAAAGATTTCGCGGTCCCGCACTTGGCTCAGAGCAACCGATCACGGTGACGTGAGTTCCGCCGGGGGACGAGAGGTCGCGGGTCGCCGGCACCTTACCGGTCGCACGGCGCACCATATGTGCCGAGGAGCGGGGCCGGGAGGCCGGTGCCCGGGCCGAGGCTTCGACGCATCCCATGGACGCATCCCGCGAGTCCCCGCCGCGCGCGGTCCACTACGTCGGCTTCCGGGACGACCGTTACTGGAACGCCTATCGGGTGTTCGGCGGACCGCGCGTCATCCACCGTCGCTGGGATTTCTACGCGACCCGCGATGTCGGCCCGGACGACGTGGTGATCTTCGCCCACGGCGACGAGACGCAACCGATCGCCGAGCGCAACGCCACGGACCTCGACGAGCGGTGGTTCCGATCCGATCCCGCATGAGCCCGGGTCATACGAAGTCCGTTTGGGTCCTTCGAGACGACGGCGTTCGGTTGTCTTCAAGGGCCGCGCGGGCCGTGGACACGGGCTTCCGCTTCGATCGAGCGGAAGCCGCTTCAGGCCGGCTGCTCGAACAGGAAATCGTCGATGGCCGGAATCGTCACCGCGAGGCTGGCGCCGTAGGAGGCTTTGGTGACCCGCCAGGGACGCTCGGACCGGGCGCGGATCGCCTCGGAGGGACGCAGGCGCCGCAGGGTGCCGTCGGCGTCAATCTCCTCGATGCTGAGGAAGCCGTAGACCTGCAGGCGGGCGGCGATGAGCTTGGTCTCGCGGTCGCCCGCCGCCACCGCCAGGGTGCCGGTGGCGTAGACCGCATCCATCACCGCGCGCTGGTCGCTGCGCCGGGAGGCGGGGGTCGCGGCGCGGGCGGCGTTGCCGGGCCGGGCCGGAGCCGGAAGCGGGGTCGCCCGTCGAAACGGAACGACGTTGTCCATCCTTGCCGGAGCGCTGTCCATCGGCCGATACCCTTTGTCTTACGCAACGCGGGCCGGGGATCGGGGTCCCCTGCCCGCGACGACATTTCGACGGGTCGGCTTAACAGGCGATTAGGCACGCGGCGGCGGCTCGCCGCGTGAGCGTCCCGAAACGAGGCGGGTCAGGCGAGTTGCGTGGTGAAGGCCGCTTGCGTCTTGGCGCGGACCTCGTCCTCGGTGACGCCGTCGGCGAGCTCGATCAGGGTCATGCCGCCATCGCCCTTCTTGTCGATGGTGAAGACGCCGAGATCGGTGATGACCATGTCGACCACATGGGTGCCGGTCAGCGGCAGGTCGCAGGCGGAGAGCAGCTTCGGGCTCTCCGAGCCGTCCTTGTTGCGGGCGACGTGCTCCATCACCACGACGACGCGCTTGACGCCCGCCACGAGGTCCATGGCCCCACCCATGCCCTTCACCATCTTGCCCGGGATCATCCAGTTGGCGAGGTCGCCGTTCTCGGCCACCTGCATGGCGCCGAGGATCGACAGGTTGATGTGCCCGCCCCGCACCATCCCGAAGGAGTCCGACGAGGAGAAGTAGCTCGTGGTCGGCAGTTCGGTGATGGTCTGCTTGCCGGCGTTGATGAGGTCGGGGTCCTCTTCGCCCTCGTACGGGAACGGGCCCATGCCCAGCATGCCGTTCTCCGATTGCAGCTGAACCGACATGCCTTCGGGGATGTAGTTCGACACCAGCGTCGGAATGCCGATGCCGAGGTTCACGTAGAAACCGTCGCGCAGTTCCTTGGCGGCGCGCTCCGCCATCTGTTCGCGGGTCCAGGCCATGGTGATGTCTCTCCCTGCTCTGATCAGACGGAAGCGGGCTCGCCGCGCTTGCGGGTGGTGCGCTGCTCGATGCGCTTCTCGCGGACCGGGACGTGGATGATGCGCTTGATGAAGATGCCCGGCGTGTGGATCGCGTCGCCATCGATCTCGCCCGGCTGCACCAAGTGTTCCACCTGCGCGACCGTGACCTTGGCGGCCGTGGCCATCATCGGATTGAAGTTGCGCGCCGTCTTCCGATAGACGAGGTTGCCTTCCGTATCGCCCTTCCAGGCGTGGACGATGGCGAGATCGGCGAACAGGCCGCGCTCCATCACGTAGGTCTCACCGTCGAACTCCCGGACTTCCTTGCCCTCGGCGATGAGGGTGCCGACGCCGGTCTTGGTGAAGAAGGCCGGGATGCCGGCGCCGCCGGCGCGGATGCGCTCGGCCAGCGTGCCCTGCGGATTGAACTCGATGGCGAGTTCGCCGCCGAGATACTGGCGGGCGAATTCCTTGTTCTCGCCGACATAGGACGAGATCATCTTGGCAACCTGACGGGTCTCGAGGAGCTTGCCGAGGCCGACGCCGTCGATGCCGGCATTGTTCGAGATCACCGTGAGATCCTTCACCCCCGATGCGCGGATCGCATCGATGAGTTCGTCGGGAATGCCGCACAGGCCGAAGCCGCCGGCCATCACCGTCATGCCATCGGTCAGGAGCCCGGCCAGGGCCTCCGTCGCATCGGTGCGAACTTTCTTCATGAGCGCCCTCCCCTCGAGGTTCCCGGACGAAATTCCAGCGCGACGTCTCGCCCGCGGGAGCATCGCGTGTCGTTGCGGTTACGCCAAGCACTTCACGATGACCAGTCGGGACTCCGGTTGGCTTTCCGACAGCTTCGCCCGGCTGTCATTCCTTGCAGGCGGCCGCTCCGGGATCGATCGGTGCACGACGCGCTGTCATCGGAAGACAAACCGCGCCGGACGGCGTAAAGCGTAAAAAGAGTATCGGCATTCGTCGGGTGGGGGCGCCTGCGTCGATCGTCGTTCGGATCCTCCGGGCGGCCCGGTCCGAGATCCTCCCTGCGGAGTGCCCTGTCGCTGCCACGTTTCGTGTCCCTCTTCGGCCTAGGTGCCCTGGCCGCCGGCCTCGCGGGGGGATGCTTGCCCTGGACGGTGCCGACGCAGCGCGCCGCCGCCTTCGTCGATCGCTCGGTCGCCCGCGCCTACGGGGTCATCCTCACGGCCTCCGGCCCGGCTGAAGTGGCGCTCCTGCCCCTGCCCCGGCTCAGCCTCGGCGGGGTGCGCCTCACCGCGACGACGGGGGACGACAGGCCCTTGGCCGAGGGCGGCACCCTCAAGGTTCAGCTCAACCTCTTCGCTCTTCTGCTCGGCCGCACCGAAGTCAACACGGCGTCCTTCGAAGGTGGAACGATCCACCTGCCCACCCGCGACGGCGACGACCGCTGGACCGAGCCTATGGCGCGGGCGGCCCGCCTGCTCGTGCCCGGCGCCGCCCATCCCCGTCGCCTCGCCCTCAGCCGGGGCACGGTGACGGGCCTCGATCCGCGCGACGGCCGGGTCCAGACGGCTCGGGACGTCGATCTCACGGTGTCCTGGCCCGGCTGGAGCGCGGCGGCCGACATCGCCGGTGCGTTCGTGTGGAACGCGGTGCCGACCCGCTTCACCCTGTCCGGTGTGCGGATCGCCGACCTCGCCGGGGGGGGCTCCAGTCCCTTCACGGCGACGGCGGACTGGCCGGCGGGCAGCCTCTCGGCCGAGGGTGAGGGCTCCTTCGGCCCCTCCTCCGACCCGTTGGCTCTGACCGGCTCCGTCGACCTGCGCACCCGCTCCCTGCCCGAGACCCTGGCCTGGATGGGGAGCGACGTGGCTCTCTCCCCGATGATCGAGTCCATCGCCGTCGCCGGGCGCTTCGAGGTGCGGAACCGGACCGTTCTCCTGCCGAGCATCCGGGTTCACCTCGGCGAGGACAGGCTCGAAGGGGCGGGCTCGATCTCCCTCTCGGGCAAGCGCCCGGCCATCCAGGCGACCCTGGCCGCCGACAGCCTCAACCTCGCCCCCCTCCTCGCCGAGACCCTGCGGCGGTTCGACGACGACGACACGGACGCGCCGCACTGGAGCGGGCGCAGCCTCGCGCTGCGACCACTCATGGGGGGCGACCTTGACCTGCGCGTCTCGGCGGGGCTCGGCCGGATGGGTCCCCTCGTCGTCGAAGACCTCGCCGCCAGCGTGCTGGTGCACCCGGGCGGCGTCGAGGCGGCCCTGAGCCGCGCGACCCTGCGGGGCGGCCTCGTGAAGGGACGACTCGGCCTCGTCCCCGTGGCAGCCGATCCGGAGAAGACCGAGATCAGGCTCCAGGGCGCCTTCGACGGCCTCGATCTCGGGTCGCTCCTGGTCGATCTCGGGCGGGACCGCTGGGTGTTCGGGGCCGCGCGCGGTCAGTTCGCGTTCGAGGGCGTGGGCGCGACGGCCGACACCCTGATGCGCCACCTCGACGGACGCGCCACGCTCGCGATCAACGGCGGCGCCCTGGTGGGAATCGACCTGTCCGATGTCCTGCACCGCAACGGAGCCGTCGCGGCCGGAGCCCTGGCCCGCCGCAACGGACGAACCGCCTTCGAGCAGGCCGGCCTGACCCTGCGGCTCGTCGACGGGATCGGGGAGATCGTCGATGCCACCCTCCGGACACCCGCCCTCACGGGGGCCTTGAGTGGGACACTCGTCCTGCCCGAGCGTCGTATCGAGACGTGGGCGCATCTCATGCCGCGCGCCGCCGGCGATGGAAGCGTCCGCCTGGGGCCGAGCTATGCCATCGCGGGTCCGTGGAGCGCCATCACGGTCCGCAAGGTCTTCCTGGATGCGGGCGATGCCCTCGGGCCGGCAAGCCTGCGCATGCCCGCGGCCGGCAAAGCAACGCTCCCGGCCGCCGTGGGCGCCTACGCGCCCTGATCGACGACGGTCGCGCCGCCCATACGAACGCCGTTCGTTTTCCTAGAGCATCGGCCCGAAAGGTGGGAACCGGCTTTCGGACAAAGGCCGATGCAGCCCAATGGTTTAGAGCGTCGTCCTGGATCTGATGTCCAGGACGACGCTCCGGTCGAATGGCCGCGTTCGGTCGTCATCCAGCGGATGCCGGATCAGCTGTCTTCGCGAAGGGCCTCGGCGACGCGGGCTTCCAGAAGATCCGGGCGGCGGATCACCAGGGCGCCACGGGTGCGGTCGATGAGCCCGTCGGCCGCCATGACAGTGAATTCGCGGGTCACCTGTTCGCGCCGGCAGCCGATGCGGGCGGCGAGCACGTGATGGTAGGGCGGCGGCGTCACCACGCGCGCGCCGTCCCCGCCCGCGCGCGGCACCGAGAGCCGCAGCAATTCGGCATAGAGGCGGTGGCGCAGGTCGAGGAGGGCGTGCTCCATGATCCGGGTGTTGAGTTCGCGCACCCGCTTCGCCAGCAGGCGGAACAGCCGGTCGGCGATGGCCTCGGAGGCGAAGATCATCTGGCGGAAGATCGCGGCCGGCACCACGCAGACCTCGCCGCGCGTGAGGGCGGTGACGTTGGCCGAGCGCCCGATGCCGTCCAGCGCCGCGAGTTCGCCGAAGAAGGCTCCGCCCCGCATCTCACCCAGGATCACTTCCTTACCGGACTGCGACCGGTTGAGGATGCGGACCTCCCCTGCCGTGAGGAAGTACACGTCGGTGGAGATGTCGTCGTAATCGACCAGGACTTCGTTCTCGTCGAACCGGCGCCAATGACAGCGCGTCTCGTAGGACGACAAGTCGATGCCCGGCTCCTTGAAGAACGGGATCGTCGCCAGCCGACTCATCGAAAAACTCCCCGTGGCGCCCTGCGCCCGACCTCGCGCCTTAGGGGGATCGCTGCCGACTCGGGCGCGCCAACCATCCTATGACAGAGCCATGTTTGCCGGTCGTCGCGCCTGCGACGACCCCTCGCCCCGATGGTGGCGACGGCGGCCCGACCGGTCAAGCTGTCGCCTGCGCGATGGGGGTGGATAGGATCGCTCCGGGCGGACGTGGCCTTGGTCTCCCGAACGACTGGGGGCACATCACAAACGGGGATAGCGACCGCGCGTCTGCTTGCGAATCCTAACATGGATTGTTAGCCGAATCCGATCCCCGATGGGCACGGCCACGCCCGTTCGGGGGCGGAAGATCGCGATGCTTCACCACTCCGCGGCCCATTCGGGCTCTCCCGGTCCCACCCGAGACGCCTGCCCGCCCGAGCCATCCCGTTCGGGCGTGTCCGTGAACGCCGTCATTCGGTTGGATGCGGGACAGTCCACCCTCGATGAGGCTTTCACCCTGTCTGGGCGCGGCCTGCACACGGGTCGGGCGGTGACGGTCCGGGTTTCGCCGGCCGAGGCCGGGACCGGCATCGTCTTCCACCGCGCGTGGAAGGGGCGCACGGCATCCGTGCCCGCCCTCTGGCACCTCTACGAGACCCAGCCGCTCTGCACTGCCCTGCGGGGGCCGGACGGAACCCTGGTGCGGACGGTGGAGCACCTGATGGCGACATTCAGCGCCTTCGGCATCGACAACGCCACGGTGGAGCTCGACGCCGAGGAACTGCCGATCTTCGACGGCAGCGCCCTGCTCTGGTGCGCGGCCTTTTCGCAGGCGGGCCGGCGCCCCCTCGCGGCGGCGCGCCGTCGCCTATCGGTCCGCCGAACCGTGGAGGTTCGCGACGGCGAGCGCAGCTTGCACATCGAGCCGTCGGATCGCTTCAGTATCGCGGGCGAACTGGCGCTCGCCAAGTTCGGGGCGATGCGCTGGCAGGGCGAGATCACGCGGGAGAGTTTCGTTTCGGCGCTTGCCCCCTCGCGCAGCTTCGGCCGCCTGAAATGGGCCGTGCCCCTGAAGCTCTATGCCTATGTTACGGGTCGCCCGGTCCTGCGCGGGGCGAATTTCCGCACCACGGCCGCGATCCTCGGCGACCGCGTCATCGGTGGCATGCGCGGGGCGAACGAGCCCGTGCGCCACCGTATCCTCGATCTCGTCGGCGACCTCGCCCTCATCGGTCATCCGGTGCTCGGCCACGTCACGGCCCGGCACACGGGCCACCGGCTCAACCACGCCCTCATCGCGGCGCTGCTGCGCGATCCCACCGCCTGGGAACTCGTCTGACCGGGTCTGACGTCCGACGAGGAAACCGTCGCGGGGCGCTTGCCACGGCGGGGGCACGGCGCCAGAACGCCGTCCATGCTCCGCGTCAACGACCTCACCTACCGCATCGGCGAGCGCCTGATCCTCGACGGCGCCACCTTCTCGATTCCCGACCGGGCGCGGGTGGGGCTGGTGGGCCGCAACGGCGCCGGCAAGACCACCCTGTTCAAGGCGATTCTGGGCGAATTGCCCACGGAGGGCGGCACCGTGTCGATGCCCAAGGGCATGCGCATCGGCGCCGTTGCCCAGGAGGCGCCCGCCGGGCCCGAGACCCTGCATTCCGTCGTGCTCGCGGCCGACACCGAGCGCAGCCGCCTGATGGCCGAGGCCGAGCATGCCGACGGTTTGCGCCGAGCCGAGATCGAGACCCGGCTGGTGGACATCGAGGCCCATTCCGCCCCGGCGCGCGCGGCGGCGATCCTGCACGGCCTCGGCTTCGATGCCGCCGCGCAGGCGCGGCCGTGCTCGGACTTCTCCGGCGGCTGGCGCATGCGCGTGGCGCTCGCCGCCGTGTTGTTCTCCGAGCCCGATCTGCTGCTGCTCGACGAGCCGACCAACTACCTCGACATCGAGGGCACCATCTGGCTCTACGATTACCTCGAGCGCTATCCGCGCACCGCGGTGATCATCTCGCACGACCGGGACCTTCTGGACGAGTGCGTCGACCACATCCTCCACCTCGACCGGGGCAAGCTGAACATCTATCGGGGCGGCTACACCTCGTTCGCCCGTCAGGTCGCCGAAAAACGGGCGCTTCAGGCCAAGGCCAAGGTGAAGCAGGACGCCGAGCGCGCCCATCTCCAGAGCTTCGTCGACCGGTTCAAGGCCAAGGCCACGAAGGCGCGCCAGGCCCAGTCCCGCGTCAAGCGCCTGGCCAAGATGGAGATCATCGCCTCGGTGATCGAGGACGACGTGCCGGCCTTCCGCCTACCGAGTCCGGAACGGCCCCTATCGCCCCCCATCGTCGCCATGGAGCGGGTGCAGGCGGGCTATCCCGACCGGATCGTCCTATCGGGACTCAACCTGAGTCTGGCTCCCGACGACCGCGTCGCCCTCCTCGGGGCCAACGGCAACGGCAAATCCACCTTCTGCAAGCTCATCGGTGGGCGACTGCCGCCCTTGAGCGGCGAGATGCGGCGCTCCGGCAAAATGGAGGTCGCTTACTTCGCCCAGCACCAACTCGACGAGTTGCGCCCCGCCGAGAGCGCCTACGCCCATGTCCGCGACCTCATGCCGGACGTGCCGGAATCGAAGGCCCGCGCGGCGGCGGCGCGCCTCGGCTTTTCCGGCCCCAAATCCGAGACCCCCGTGGGGCAGCTCTCGGGTGGCGAGAAGGCCCGGCTGCTCATGGGGCTCGCGGCCTTCAACGGCCCTCACCTCCTCATCCTCGACGAGCCGACGAACCACCTCGATATCGAGAGCCGGCAGGCCCTGGTGGAGGCGATCAACGACTACGAGGGCGCCGTCATCCTCGTGTCGCACGACCGCTTCCTCGTCGAGGCCTGCGCCGACCGGCTTTGGCTCGTCTCCAACGGCAGCGTGAAGGCGTTCGACGGCGACATGGACGATTACCGTCGCCTCGTCCTGGCCGGCCCCGAGCGACCGGCCGAGAAGGAGACGGCGGAGGCGTCCGGCGGTGTCAAGGCGGTGGAGCGGCGCTCCAACGCCGAGCGGCGAGTGGCCCTCGCGCCCCTGCGCAAGAAGATCGAGGCCGTTGAGGCGCGCATGAAGAAGCTCGCCGAGGCCATGGCCAAGATCGACGCGGCGCTCGCCGATGGCACTGCCTTCCAGGCCAATGCCGCGAAGGCCGGCGAACTCGCCAAGATGCGTGCGGACGCCGCCGCCGCCCTCGAAGCGGCCGAGGAGGAATGGCTCGACCTCAGCGGCGCCATCGAGGCGGCGGAAGCCTGAGCGAGGCCCCCGAAACTGCGGCTCCGATATCACAGTGGCGGGTGACCTCGCCCCCGACGAGACCGCTTAAGACGGTCGTGCGAACAGGGCCATACGTTCGCCACAAGCAAACGCTTGAGGGTCGAGAACGGCGCCGGTCTTAAGTTTGCGTTCACCGCGATGCGCGACCGTCGCGGCGGGGGCTCGTGAAGCGATGCGGCCCGGATTCGGACGAGATTGACGGGGCGGGACCGTGCCGGAGGCACGGACGTCCGGGGGGAGCGGGTTCATGACGGTTCTGACGCTGCGCGCATCGAAGGCGAGGCTCATCGGGGCCGCCCTCGTGGCGGGCGCCCTTGGCGGTTGCGAAACCTACGGGACGGCCACCGCCCCGCAGAAGCAGTTCGCCGTGCTCGAGACCGATACGACGGGCGCCAGCAACGTCAACATCGCCTCCTTGAGCGAGGTGATCCAGCGCAACCCCAACGACGCCGCCGCCTACGTCACGCGCGGTGCGGCCTATGCCCGTTCGGGCCAGTTCAACGATGCCATCGGCGACTTCACCAAGGCGGTGCAGATCGATCCGAATTCGGCCTCGGCCTACAACAATCGGGCGCTCGCCAACCGCCAGATCGGCCGCAACGACGCGGCCCTCGCCGATTTCTCGAAGGCCATCGCGGCCGATCCGAATTACGGGCCGGCCTATATCGGTCGCGCCAACGTCCTGCGGGCGCAGGGCGACCTCGACGGCGCCACCAACGATCTCAACCAAGCGATCCGCCTGACGCCGGAATCGGCCGAGGCGTATCATGCGCGCGGCCTCGTGCGGCAAAAGCAGGGCCAGAACATCCAGGCCATCGCGGATTTCGACGCCGCCATCGACCGCAACCCGTTCGTGGCCGCGCCCTACGCGGCGCGCGGCCAGAGCCTCATCGCCACCAACCAGTACGATAAGGCCATCGAGGACTACAACGCGGCCCTCAACGTCAACAACAAGGACGCCACGTCCTGGGCCTATCGCGGGGTCGCCTACGAGAAGTCCAACCGCCGCAAGGAAGCCATGGAGAGCTACCAGCGTGCCGCGCAGATCGAGCCCGGCAACCCCATCGCCAAGCAGGGCCTCGGCCGGGTGCAGGGCGGCGTCGGCTCGCTGTTCAACTAGGAGTGTCGCACAGAACTCCCGCTCCTGGACGGTCCTCGCTCTGAGGACGACGGTGTAGCGGGAGTTTTGTACGAGACAGTAAGGCGCCGGCCAGCCCCTCGGGGCGGGCGCTCCGGCGTGTTTCACCGATCGGGATGCCGGTTCGGCGAAGGAAGCCCCCTCGTCGGAACGACGCGACAGGGGGCGGACGCAGCTACTCGCGCAGTTCGGCCCGTTGGCCGCTCGCGTCGGCCCGTGGCCAGTGGCGTTCGCTGTGGATGCGGCGCACGGTTCCGGTGGCCGAGCGATAGACCAGCGTTTCCGTCTCCAGGCGATCGGGCTTGAAGCGCACGCCCTTGAGGAGCGCCCCGTCGGTGACGCCCGTCGCCGCCACGATGACGTCGCCGCGCGCCATGTCGCGCAGCTCGTATTTCCGATTGGGATCGCTGATGCCCATCCGCGCCGCGCGCTCGCGCTTGTCGTGGCTGTCGAGGATGAGCCGGCCCTGCATGTGCCCTCCGATGCAACGGAGCACCCCGGCGGCGATGACGCCCTCGGGCGCCGCGCCCGTGCCGAGGTAGATGTCGGCGCCGGTCTCGTCCGGGCTCGTGGTGTGGATGATGCCCGCGATGTCGCCGTCCGAGATGAGGCGGATGCCGGCCCCCGTCGCCCGCACGGCGGCGATGAGGCCCATATGGCGCGGTCGATCCAGGATGATCGCGGTGATCTGGGCCGGATCGACGCCCTTGTGCCGCGCGAGCGCCGCGATGTTGTCGGCCGGGCTCGCATCGAGATCGACCAGACCGGCCGGGTAGCCGGGGCCGATGGCGATCTTCTGCATGTAGACGTCGGGGGCGGCGAGAAGCGAGCCGGCTTCCGCCAGCGCCATCACCGCGATGGCGCCGGGCATGTCCTTGGCGCACAGGGTCGTGCCCTCCAAGGGATCGACCGCGATATCGACCTTCGGGCCAATGCCGGTGCCGAGGCGCTCGCCGATATAGAGCATCGGCGCTTCGTCGCGCTCACCCTCGCCGATCACGATGGTGCCGTCGATGGCCAGGGTGTTCAACTCGGCCCGCATGGCATCGACGGCGGCCTGATCGGCCTCGCGTTCCTTGCCCTGGCCGCGCAGATGAGCGGCCGCGATGGCGGCGCGCTCGGTGACCCGCACCAGTTCCAGGGCCAGGGTGCGGCCGACCGAGCCGGCGGTTGTCGTGTTGCCGTTCGCCATGGACCTGTCCGCACCCTTCGCCTCTGGTGCGCCCTCTATGAACTAAAGTTCGAGAAACGCCACCGTCCGGTTCGCCGCCCCGCCGCTATCGTGCGGAATCCTTCGCCTATTCCCGCTCGATGCGGATGAGCTGGGGGGCCTCGGCCAGCAGACCGTCCGCCGCGATGGCGTCGAGGGCCGCGCGGATGCTGCCCTCCGTCGCCGCGTAGGTGATGAGGACCAGGGGGACGGGCTGGCCCGAGCGGCCGTGCGGGTCCTTGCTGGCGGCACTCTCGGAGCGGCGCTGGAGGATGCTCTCGATGGAGATGTCCCGCTCGGCCATGCGGGTGGCGACGCCGGCGGCGACGCCCGGCCTGTCGTGGACCGTGAGACGGATGTAGTAACCGCCCTCGTGGCGCTGCATGGCGACGCGCTGCGAGGGGCTGAGCGCCGTGCTCGGTCTGCCGAAGGTCGGGCGCTGCACGCCGGCCGCGAGGTCGGTGATGTCGGAGACCACGGCCGAGGCCGTGGCCTCGCCCCCGGCTCCGGGGCCGATGAGGGTGAGTTCGCCCACGGCATCGGCATCGATTGTGACGGCGTTGGTGACGCCCATCACCTGGGCGATGGCCGAGGATTTCGGCACCATGGTGGGATGGACCCGCTGCTCGATGCCGCCGGCCGCCACCTGGGCGACACCCAGGAGCTTGATCCGGTAGCCCAGTTCCTCCGCCATGGTGAGGTCGAGGGGCTGGATCGCCGAGATTCCTTCCACGGACACACCCTCGGCGTCGATCTCCACCCCGAAGGCGAGGCTCGTCAGGATGGCGAGCTTGTGGGCGGTGTCGAAGCCCTCGACGTCGAAGGTCGGGTCGGCCTCGGCGTAGCCCAGAGCCTGCGCGTCCTTGAGGCAGGCTTCGAAGGTCAGGCCCTCGCGCTCCATCCGAGACAGGATGTAGTTGCAGGTGCCGTTCATGATTCCGTAGACGCGGGACACGGCGTTGCCGGCCAGACCCTCGCGCAGGGTCTTGATCACCGGAATGCCGCCGGCCACGGAAGCCTCATAGGCGAGGCTCACCCCCTTGGCTTCCGCCGCCGCCGCCAGCGCCGCGCCGTGCTTGGCGAGCAATGCCTTGTTGGCCGTGACCACATGCTTGCCCGCCGCGATGGCCGCCTCCACCGTCGCCCGGGCGGGACCTTCCGACCCCCCGATGAGTTCGACGACGCAGTCGATGTCCGGGCTGGCGGCCAGGGCCACGGGATCGTCGAACCAAGTGACGCCCGTGAGATCGAGGCCCCGGTCGCGGCCCTTGTCGCGCGACGACACGGCGGTGATCCGCACGTCGCGTCCACCGGCCGCCGCGAGGGCGTCGGCCCGGCGGGCGACCATTCGCACCACGGCGGACCCCACGGTGCCGAGACCGGCGACGCCGAGGCGGAGGCTCTGTTTCATGGGGCGCAATCCGTCATTTTCCATGACCCGTCCGGCACATGCCCGCACGGGGCGACCGTCCACGGGTCAGTCCGTCCGCTCCCGCCGGGAGCGGCGGGCTCTTCTGCAACGAATTTCCGGGGGGTGCAACAAACTCGCCACCGGGGCGGCGGCCCCGGGGCGACGGCCGTTCCGCTGGGGCTTCGGCGGTCCCTGCCCACCCGTCTTGCCACAGGGCCACGAAGCCCCGATGACGGAGCCCGTCGAGGGGTCAGGACACCAAGCGCCATGCGGATCGCCACCTGGAACGTCAATTCCATCAAGCAGCGAGTCGGCCATCTCGTGGATTTCCTCGCGGCGGACAAGCCCGACGTGGTCTGCCTGCAGGAGCTGAAATGCCAGGACGAGGCATTCCCCCGCGCCGAGATCGAGGCGGCAGGCTACGCCGTCGAGACCCTGGGGCAGAAGGCGTATAACGGCGTCGCCCTACTGGTCCGCGCGCCCCTCACCCTGAGCGAGGTCCGACGCGGCCTGCCGGGCGACGACACCGACGCGCAGGCCCGCTACATCGAGGGGCTGATCACGGGCGAGGACACGGCGCCCGTGCGCGTCGCCTCCATCTACCTGCCCAACGGCAATCCCGTCGACGGGCCGAAATATCCCTACAAGCTCGCCTTCCTGGAGCGGCTGCGCCGCCATGCCCGCGATCTGCTGACTCGCGAGGAAGCCGTCGTGCTGGCCGGTGACTACAACGTGATCCCCGAGCCCGAGGACGCGGCCGACCCGGCGGCCTGGGAGACCGACGCCCTGTTCCTGCCCCGGACCCGCGCGGCCTTCCGGGCACTCCTCGCCGAGGGCTTCACCGAGGCCCTGCGCGCCTGCGACCCGAAGCCCGGCCTCTACACCTTCTGGGACTATCAGGCGGGAGCCTGGAACCGTAACGCCGGCATCCGCATCGACCATCTCCTGCTCTCGCCCCAGGCCGCAGACCGCCTCGTCTCGGCCTCCGTGCAGAAGCGCCTGCGGGGATTGGAAAAGCCGTCCGACCACGTGCCCGTCACGGTGGAGCTCGCCTGACGCCCGAGCTCCGTCACGGCGAAGGTCGCTGAACCAAGCCGGCCGTGGCGGGTTGGCACGTCGTTCCCCCCACAACAGGAGCTATCCCACGTGAAACTCTACGGCACCGGCTATTCCCCTTACGTCCGCAAGGTCCTGGTGGCCTTGGCCGAGAAGGGGCAGAGCGCCGAGCACATCCCGCTGTTCTTCCACGATCCCGATCCGGCCTTCCAGGCCGCGAGCCCATTCGGCAAGATTCCCGCCCTCGACGATGACGGCTTCCTCCTCGCCGATTCATCCGCGATCCTGCACTACATCGAGGCGAAGTATCCGACCCCGGCGCTTGTGCCGACGGAGGCCAAGGCGCGCGGCCGGGCGATCTGGTTCGATAAGTTCGGCGACACCGAGATGTTTCCCGTGATCATCGTGCCGTTCTTCGAGCGGATGGTGAAGCCGACGCTGATGAAACAGCCGGGCGACGAGGCCGCCGTCGCCAAGGCGATGAATGAGGGCTTCCCGAAGATCTACGATTACCTCGAGTCGCAGATCGACGGCCCGTATCTCGTCGGCGACGCCTTCAGCATCGCCGACATCTCCGTGGCGACGTGCTTCCACAACCTGCATCTCGCGGGTGAAAAGGTCGATGCCGGGCGCTGGCCCAAGCTCGCCCGCTACGTCACCGAGACCCTGGCGCGCCCGTCCTTCGTCACCGCCCTCGCCGCGCGGACGAACCCGTAAGACCGCCGGGCGCCGCCGCGTTCACCGGCGGCGCTTGGCCGATCCCGTCACCTGGGCCTGGGCCTGCGAAGCCTGGGCCAGGGCGGCCATGCGGTCCTCCTCGCTCGCAGCCGACCAGGCCTTGTCGTAGAGGGCGACGATCCAGTCGTCCTTGCGGCCCTGCGCCGCCTCGCGGGCCAGCGACAGCCACATCAGGCCACGGGCGCGCTGCTTCGGCACGCCCTGGCCGTTGATGAGGAGTTCCCCCAGCAGCGCCTGGGCCGGAGCGTGGCCCTTCTCGGCCGCGAGGTTGAACCAGCGCGCAGCCTGGCGCGGATCGGCCTCGACACCTGTGCCGTCGAGGTAGAGCCGGGCGAGGTTGTACTGGGCGTTCGGGTCGCCGAAATACGACGCCGCGTAGTTGAACATGTCGTAGGCGCGCTCCGGGTTCGGGCGCACGTAGGTGCCCTTGATCCCGTCGAGGAAATAGGCGCCGAGCGCCGTGAAGGCGCTCGCCGTCACACCCGAATTCTGGGCGTCCGGCCCCTCGTCGGTGGGATCGTCGACGATTCGCGAGAAGAACTCGAACGCCTTGAGGTCGTCGTGAGGCACGCCGTCGCCCTCGGCATACATGCGGCCGAGCTTCCACAGGGCCAGGGCATGGCCCTGCCCGGCCGCGTATTCGAGGGCGCGGGCGGCCCCTTCCTTGTCGCCGGCGTTGTAGTCGCGCACGCCCGAGCGCAGGGCCTCGCGCGCCGTGCGGTACCCGGCCGGGGGCACGGGCGTGCGGGCGGCGGCGTCGAGGGCTTCGACGGGATTTCCGCACAAGAGCAGGAGCCCCGCCGCCAGGGCGAGGGCCGCGCGTCCACGCCCGGGCCGATCCGAAACGGCCCGAGCCGGCCGCGCGGGGCGGCCGAGGACGGTCCTAGATGTCGGCATAGGTGTGCGTCTCCTCGGCGCCGCCCGGATGGGTCACGGCGCCGTCCACGGCGGGGCCGACGGTCTGCATGTATTTCCAGAGGTACCCGGAGGTCGCCGAGTTGGCGCGCGGCGTCCAGGTGGCGCGGCGCACGGCGAACTCCTCGTCGCTCACGGCGACGTCGAGGGTGCCGCGGATGGCGTCGAGGGTGATGACGTCCCCGTCCCGGATCAGCCCGATGGGACCGCCGACGGCGGCCTCCGGCCCGACATGGCCGACGCAGAACCCGCGCGTCGCGCCCGAGAACCGTCCGTCGGTGATGAGCGCGACCTTGTCGCCCATGCCCTGGCCGTAGAGGGCGGCGGTGGTGGACAGCATCTCGCGCATGCCGGGGCCACCCTTCGGACCCTCGTAACGAATGACGAGAACCTCGCCCTCCCGGTAGTTCCGGGTCTGGACGGCCTCGAAGCAGGCTTCCTCGCCGTCGAACACCCGGGCCGGGCCGGTGAAGACCTGGGCCGATTCCGGCATGCCCGCCACCTTCACGATGGCGCCCTCGGGGGCGAGGTTGCCCCGCAGGCCGACGACGCCGCCCGTGGGGGTCAGCGGCGTGTTGGCGGCGCGAACCACGTCCTGATCGGGATTCCAGTGCACCCGCTCCATGTTCTCCGCGATGGTACGGCCGGTCACGGTCATGCAATCACCGTGCATGAACCCGTGGTCGAGGAGCGTCTTCATCAGGAGCGGGATGCCGCCGACCTCGAACATGTCCTTGGCGACGTAGCGCCCGCCGGGCTTCAGATCGGCGATGTAGGGCGTCCGCTTGAACACCTCGGCCACGTCGAACAGGTCGAACTTGATGCCGCATTCATGCGCGATGGCCGGCAGGTGGAGCGCCGCGTTGGTGGAGCCGCCCGACGCCGCGACGGCGGCCGCCGCATTCTCCAGGCTCTTGCGGGTGACGATGTCACGCGGACGGATGCCCTTGGCGATGAGCTCCATCACCTTCTCGCCCGCCGTCATGCAGAACTTGTCGCGGATCTCGTAGGGCGCCGGGGCGCCGGCCGAATAGGGCAGCGCAAGGCCGATGGCTTCCGAGACCGTCGCCATGGTGTTGGCGGTGAACTGCGCGCCACAGGCGCCCGCCGAGGGACAGGCGACCTGCTCGAGTTCGTCGAGGTCGTCGAGGCTCATGTCGCCCACCGCGACCTTGCCCACGGCCTCGAACAGGTCCTGCACCGTCACGGGCCGGCCCCGGAACGAGCCGGGCAGGATCGAGCCGCCGTAGATGAAGATCGACGGCACGTTGAGGCGCACCATGGCCATCATCATGCCGGGCAGGGACTTGTCGCAGCCCGCCAGCCCCACGAGGGCGTCGTAGGCGTGGCCGCGCATGGTCAGCTCGACGGAATCGGCGATGACCTCGCGGGATGGCAGCGAGGCGCGCATGCCCGCGTGCCCCATGGCGATGCCGTCCGTGACCGTGATGGTGCAGAACTCGCGCGGCGTGCCGTTGGCCGCCGAGACGCCCTTCTTCACCGCCTGCGCCTGACGCATGAGCGAGATGTTGCACGGAGCCGCCTCGTTCCAGCACGACGCCACGCCCACGAGGGGCTGGTGGATCTGCTCCTTGGTGAGGCCCATGGCGTAGAGGTACGAGCGGTGCGGCGCGCGCTCGGGTCCCTCCGTCACGTGACGGCTCGGGAGCTTGGACTTGTCGGTGCTGCGCGCGTCCATGGTCATTCTCGCCACCCCGGCCCGGTCCGCTCGATCACGAAGCCAAATCACCCGCCGAACCGTTGGCGCGCAGCCCTTTCGAGCGGTGCGCGAACCCCTTCGGTTCTGTCTCGGAATGACCCGGTACTCTGCGGTAAAGCGTTGGGGGGACTATCGTTTACCGCACAGCCTGAGGTGGTCCCGGTTTATGGCGGGATCGCGGCGGGGGCAGGCGCCTCCCAAGGCAAAGTCTGGATGGTTTTGCGGTGTTGCGACCCCGCCACAGCCGCGCTTGCGCCCTGGTCGGTCTGGAATTCTGGCCTTCGAAACGACGAAGCCCGGGGCGTGACGCGCCCCGGGCTTCGTTGGATTCGGGTCGGGTTGAGGACGCGGTCAGACGCGCTTGCGCATCCGCAGGATCTTGAAGAAGCCGCCCGGAAACGTCGGGGCGACGCCGATGAATTCCACGGCGTTGGCCCGCGCCCAGGCCTCGATCCGGGTGGATTTGAAATCCGACGACCAGCCGATCTTGGTGCAGAGGGGGGCCACGATCTCCTCGACCTTGGCCAAGGGGCCGTCCGATTGGCCGAAGTGATTGGCCAGCACGATCTCGCCGCCCGGCCGCACCACGCGCAGGAACTCCGACAGGGCCCCCTCCGGATCGGGCACCAGGGTGATGAGGAACTGTGCCACCACGGCGTCGAAGCTCGCATCGGCGTAGCCGAGGCGACACACGTCCATCACCTGGAGGCCCCGGACATGGCCGAGGCCGCGCCGGCGCACCTTGGCGCGGGCGCGCTTCAGCATGTCCTCGGAGAGATCGACGCCGCAGACGAAGCTCGTGCGCGGGTAGTAGCCGAGTGACAGGCCGGTCCCGACGCCGGCCTCGAGGATGCGCGGGCCGCAGGCCACGGCCGCCGCGACGGCGTCGCGGGCCGCCGGTTCCGTCAGCTTGTCGTAGACCACGTCGTAGACCGGTGCCCAACGGGCATAGGCCTTGCGCATCAGGGCGGTGCTCGGACCGGCCTCCCGCGGCTCGCTCAGCATGTCGATCTCGTCGTCCTATGGAGAGGTTGATGGCGGCGGACAGTCAGGCCGCTTCCGCGGCCCCGGCCTGCAACGCGTCGATGCGCCGAATGGTGCCGCCGCCGAGCACCTGCGCGCGCGGACCATCATCGGCGTAGATCACGCAGGCCTGTCCCGGCGAAACCCCGTCCTCGGGCGTCGCCAGCACGATTTCGGCGGTGCCGGCTTCGGCGTCGAGGGTGAGATGGGCGGCGCGGGGCTCGCGGGTCGAGCGCACCCGCACGGCCACGGGAAGATCGGCCTGCACCGGGCCGGCGAGCCAGTTCACGTCCGTCAGGCGGATGCGACTGGTCGCCAGGGCCTCGCGCGGGCCGACCACGACGCGGGCCGTGTCGGCCTCCAGGCGAACGACATAGAGGGGTTCGCCGATGGCGAGGCGAAGGCCCCGCCGCTGGCCGACGGTGTAGTGCACGATGCCGTCGTGCCGGCCAAGCACCCGTCCCGACAGGTCGACGATGTCGCCGGCCCTAGCCGCGTCGGGCCGCAGGCGGGCGATAACGTCGGCGTAGCGCCCCTGGGGCACGAAGCAGATGTCCTGGCTGTCGGCCTTTTGGGCGACGGACAGGCCGAGTTCGTGGGCGAGGCGTCGGGTCTCGTCCTTGGGCAGTTCCCCCAAGGGAAACCGCAGGAAGGCGAGTTGCTCGGCCGTCGTCGCGTAGAGGAAGTAGCTCTGATCGCGGGCCGGATCGAGGGCGCGGTAGAGGCCGCGTCCGCCCTGCGGCAGGGGACGGCTCGCGACGTAATGGCCCGTGGCCAGGGTATCCGCATCGAGATCGCGCGCCGTCGCGAGGAGGTCGCGGAATTTGATGGAGCGATTGCACTCGACGCAGGGGATCGGCGTCTCGCCCGCGAGATAGCTTTCGGCGAAGCGGTCGATCACCGATTCCCGGAAGCGGTCCTCGTAGTCGAGGACATAATGGGGGATCCCCAGGGTTTCGGCGACGCGGCGGGCGTCGTGGATATCCTGGCCGGCGCAGCAGGCGCCTTTGCGATGAGTCGCCGCGCCGTGATCGTAAAGCTGGAGCGTGATGCCGACGACGTCGTAGCCCTGGCGCTTCAGCAGGCCGGCCACGACGGAGGAATCGACGCCGCCCGACATGGCGACGACGACGCGCGTCTCGTGCGGGGCCTTGGGGAGATCGAGGGAATTCATCGCGCCAGGGTTCGCCGACCGGACCGGTCCGGTGCTGGGCCACAGTCTATAGCGTTCCTTGTCCTCAAGTTCCAGGGATCGGTCCCACCTGAGCCCGGCAAAGCCGTCCCTGCCCGGCAGATCCTGCCGGGTAGAGGGAATATTCAGCCTCAATGTTTTTGAAAGGATCGAAAAAAGCCAATCTCCATCAATGGTTTGGAAAGTTCACACGCTTGGCTTGGCCTTTGCTCCATGGTTCGGCAAGGAGACTTCGGACCCCATGGCACAAGCGTTCCTCGAAACGGATTTCTTCGTGCGGCGTGCAGCGCCGGCCCCCGTGCGCAACACGGCGCAGGCCGCCTCGCGTCCCGCTTTTACCCTCGACGATCCCAAGCCGGATCCCGCCGATGCGGCGAAGCAGGCGCGGGACACCCGCGGCCAGACGCAACGCGCCGAGCGCGACCGTCCCGATAACGCGGCGCAGCCCGATAGGACCAACCAAGCCACGACCGACCAAACCAAGGGTGACCGCCCCGCGACGTCGGTGCAATCCCGCGGCGAGGCCCCTGCCGCGGGCGCCAAGGTTACGGCGCGCGCCGATGCGGCCGACACCGGTATGCCAGCGGGGGCGGCGCGGGGCGACCGGTCGGACGCGCCCGCTCCGACCGCACCTCAGGCCTCCTCCGAGGCGACGCCTGCCGAAGTGGCGCAGGCGGGGGCGAGCCTGTCCGGGACCGATGAGCCGGCGGACGAGACCGATGTGTCCAAGGCGTCCGTGCGGGACCCGGATGTCTCGTTGATCGCCCTCGGTCTTCTCACGCCCCCACCTCCCATGGTCCCCAACGGGCCTTCGACGCCCGGTCAGGCATCGGCTTCCGCGAAGCAGGAGGCGGCCGGTCAGATCCAGGGCGGTGCGGCTCAGGCCGCCGCGAAGGATCAGGGCGCCTCGTCGTCGGGCGCGGTGTCGGCTGCAGCCGGTCAGATCGCGTTCTTCGCGTCGACCGTTGACGAAGCCGATGCGGCCTCAGCCCTCCAGGCGACGAGTTCGGCTCAGCCGGCTGTCGGGACCTCCTTGACCTCTCAGGATTCGATGACGACCGTCGCATCGACCGCCTCGCTCTCCAAGGAAGCGGCGACGTTGGCCGGCGCCCCGACCGTTCTCGCGCAAGCCGGCGCGTCCAACGCAGCCGGATCCGATGCGTCGCAGCTTGGACAGACTGTGTCGGCGACGGGCCAGGCCCAGTCGCCCAAGGACGAGCCGCCGGCCGCTGGTGTCCAAGCCATGCTCGCCGCGCCGGTCCTTTCGGACGCTGCCAAATCCGGACCGAAGCCGGCGGGCCAGTCCGTGGCCGCGAAGGGCACGGTCCAATTGACGGCGGGGGTGGGCCAGGCTGCCAAGGGTGTGGGGTCGGGCTCGGCCGTGCAGGAGGCCGCCCCCGCTTCGTCGGGCTCGGCAACGGTTGGTAAGCTCCAGGCCGGCCCCCAAGCCTCCCTCGAAACCACCCCCGAAGCCTCATCCGCCGGAAAATCCGATCCCGCCGTCGCCGTGCAGGACGTGGCCGGGGGCAAGGAGCCGGCGGTCAGCGTCGCGGCCTTGCCTATGCCCGATGTCACGCCCCATCAGGGCCAGGACAGCTTCAGCGCGCATCTCGCGGGCGCATACATCGGGGCCACCGCCACGACCACGGCCGGAGCCTCGGCACCCACCGCCCCGGCGGCCCATACGCCGCCGCCGGCTTCACCGCCGGTTCCCCTGGGGGCCGTGCCGATGACCATCGGCCTGCGCTCGCTCCAAGGCTCGAACCAGTTCGAAATCCGCCTCGATCCGGGCGAACTCGGACGCATCGACGTGAAGCTCGACATCGACAAGGAGCGCGGCACCGTCATGGCGCATCTCGTCGTCGATCGCATCGAAACCCTCGCCCTGCTCCAGCGGGACGCCCCGAGCCTACAGCAGGCCCTGTCGCAGGCCGGGCTCGACGCGAATGAGGCCAACATCAACCTGTCCCTGCGCAGCGACGCGCAATCCAATGGGCAGGGTGCCGAGAACCGAGGATCCGACGGGCGCAGCCCCGACGGTCGGCCCGGCAATGCCAACGGCTCTCATCAGGCCGAAGGCCGCGCTGCCCTCGAAGCCATTCCCCTGCGTACCCTGACCGGCCTCACCGGCCTCGACATCCGAATCTGAGGAGCCCCACCATGTCATCCGGTATCAGCAGCGTTGCGGGCGCGACGACCTCGGCGAGTTCCGCCACCAAGACCTCCTCCCAGGAGATCGCCGGCAACTTCACGCAGTTCCTGACCCTGCTGACCACGCAGCTCAAGAACCAGAACCCCCTCGATCCCATGGACACCAACCAGTTCACCCAGCAGCTGGTCCAGTATGCCGGTGTCGAGCAGCAGTTGAAGTCGAACGACCGCCTCGACGCGATCCTGAGCAACGCCAAGGCTTCGAGCTCGGCCTCGGCCACGGGGTTCATCGGCCAGACCGTCACGTCCGACGGCAAGACGGCCGATCTGGCCGGTGGGGATGCGACCTGGACCCTGACCCCCTCAAGGGCCGCCACGCAGGCGACGATCACGATCAAGGACGCCAAGGGCAACGTCGTTGTGAGCCAGAGCAAGACCCTGTCGTCCGGAGCCCAGACCTTCGTGTGGGACGGGCGCTCCACCTCAGGCATGACCGCTCCGGACGGGACCTATTCCATCCAGGTGGATGCCCGTGACGCCACCGGCACCCCTGTCACGGTCGCCACCCAGGTCACCGGCAAGGTCACCGGGGTGGATCTCAGCGGCACGTCGCCCGTGCTTCTCATCGATTCCGCGCGGGTGCCGATCAGCAGCGTCCAGAGCATCGGATCAGGGTTGTCCACATAAGCCACCGGATGATTCGGATGCGATTCTTTGGCTTCAAGATATTTTAAGTGAGCACGGGTAGCTTCCAAATTCGACAGGTCAGTCGAGTTGTAGAGCGTATCATGACCGAACCGAGCCGCCCGAGAGTGAAATACGTCATCGGGCCTGATGGTAGTCCGTTAACCATAGCAGATCTTCCGCCAACGACGACCCGGCGGTGGGTCATCCGCCGAAAGGCCGAGGTCGTCGCGGCCGTCCGGGGGGGATTGCTGAGTTTGGAGGAAGCCTGCCAGCGTTACACCCTCACCACCGAGGAGTTTCTGAGCTGGCAGTTCTCCATCGACCAGCATGGCCTCGCCGGGCTGCGCACGACGCGGATTCAGCATTACCGGCATTGACGAGCCCGCACCGGCGGGTTCGTCACGGACACCCGGCACCTCACACCAAAAGGCCGCGCCCCACCCCGGGGCGCGGCCTTTTCGCGTTTCGGCGCCCTTCCCCTGCGGTTTCAGACGAGGTCCTAACGCCCGTTAACCGGGCGCTAACCATGCTCTGGGCAAAACTTGCCGGGTGGGGACGGTCTATCCGTCACGTTCGCTCGGGTGGAGGCGTCGCGCCGTGAAGTCGGTTCTGGAACTGGTGACGAAATTTGGGCCTGCACGGCTGACCGCCATGGCGGCGGTCACCATGACGCTCATTGGTTTTTTCGCTTTCGTGATTCTGCGGGTTTCCACACCCGACATGGGGGTGCTGTTCGCCGACCTGTCGATGCAGGATTCGGCGGCGGTGATCCGCGATCTCGATGCCCGTGGCATCAAGTACGAGGTCAAGGGTGATGCCGGGCAGACCATCATGGCGCCCCGCGCCGATCTGCCCCGCCTCCGCATGGATCTCGCCGGCAAGGGGCTGCCGAGTCAGGCGGGTGTCGGTTACGAGATCTTCGACAAGGGCGATGCCTTCTCGTCCACGAATTTCGTGCAGAACGTGAATCATCTGCGGGCCCTCGAGGGCGAGCTGTCTCGCTCCATCCGGGCCATCGGCCGGGTTCAGGCGGCACGCGTCCACCTCGTCATTCCCGAGCGGCGCCTGTTCGAACGCGATCGCGAGGCGCCGAGCGCCGCCATCGTCCTCAAACTCATGGGTGACCTCGATCCGTCCCAGGTCCGGGCCATCCGCCACCTCACCGCGTCGGCGGTGGAGGGCCTCAAGCCGGATCGCGTCTCCATCGTCGATGAACGCGGCCGCCTGCTCGCCGATGGTGCCCGTGACGCCGAAGCCGACAAGGGCGCCGGCATGGAGGAGAAGCAGATCGGCATCGAACGGCGCCTGCGCTCGCAGATCGAGGAGATCGTCGCCGGCATCGTCGGGGCCGGACGGGCCCGCGTTCAGGTCAGTGCCGAACTCGACATCAACCGCATCGAGAGCCGCTCGGAGAGCTTCGACCCGGAGAGCCGCGTCGTCCGCTCCACCCAGACCCGCAACGAGAACTCCCTCACGTCGGCCGCCGAGGGTGGGGTGAGCGTCGGCAACGAGTTGCCGGGCGCCAACCAGCCCGGTGCCGCCCCGGCCCCGAAGGACACCACGGCCAAGAACGAAGAAACCACGAACTACGAGATCTCGCGGGTGACCCGCACCGAGGTGGCCGAAGGCGGCCGGGTCAAGCGCCTCTCCGTGGCGGTGCTCGTGGACGGCACCTACGTGCCGGGCGCCGACGGACGGCCGACCTACCAGCCGCGTCCGGCCGCTGAGGTCGAGCGCATCACCACCCTGGTGCGGACGGCCATCGGCTTCGACAAGGCGCGCGGCGATCAGGTCGAGGTGGTCAATCTGAGGTTCGCCGAGTCCCCGGCCCTGCCGGAGGTCGCCGAGCCGACCCTGCTCCAGTCCCTGATGCCGCAGACCAAGGAAGACGTCATGCGCATCGTCGAGCTGACGGTGCTGGCCATGCTCACCCTCATCGTGTTGCTGGCCGTGGTGCGCCCGCTGCTGCGCAAGATGCTCGACACCGAGCCCGTCGCCGTCTCCCTGGTCACTGGTCCCGCCGCGGTAGACCCGACGATGGCACTGGTTCCCCGCGAGAGCGCCGCCCGTCTCGTCGATTTCGCCAAGATGAACGGTCAGGTTCAGAGCGAAGCGGTGCAGCGGGTGGTCGAGATGGTCCGCGCCAGCCCCAACGAGACCGTCGAGGTTCTGCGCAACTGGATCAATGAGCCCTGAGACCGGTCGATACCCCCGTTCTCAACCGTTCTTGTCCTAGGGAGTCGAGGCCATGTCCTCAGGTATGAATCTCACGACGGAAGTCGCCCCCACGGGCGTCGAGCAGAACTACAGTTCCATGGGCGGCCTCCAGCGCGCCGCCGCCCTCCTCCTGCTTCTCGGTGAGACCGAGGGGGCCCCGATCTGGCAGATGCTCGAGGAGGAGGAGGTCAAGAAGGTCTCTCAGGCCATGGTGCAACTCGGCTCCCTCGAGGCCGACACCGTGGAAAAGCTGATGATCGACTTCGTGGCCCGTCTCTCGGCCGGGGGCGGCCTGTCGTCGAACTTCGAGCGGACCGAGGCGCTGCTGCTGAAGATCTTCCCGCAGAACCAGGTTTCCTCGATCATGGCGGAGATCAAGGGCGCTTCGGGCAAGCGGGTCTGGGCCAGCCTGACCCAGATCGATCCCGAAATCCTCGCCTCGTTCCTGCGCAACGAGTACCCCCAGACCGTGGCGGTGGTGCTCTCGCGGGTGCGCTCCGACTATGCCGCCAAAGTCCTGACGATTCTGCCCGAAGACTTCTCCATCGACGTCCTCAACCGGATGCTCTGCATGGAGACGGTGCAGAAGGAGGCCCTACGGCACATCGAAGAGACCTTGCGCGTCGAGTTCGTCTCGACCATCGCGCAGACCACGCGCCGCGACGCCCACGAACTCATGGCCGACGTGTTCAACGCCTTCGACCGGCAGACCGAAGGCCGCTTCCTCGCCGCCCTCGACCAAGCCAATCGCGGGTCTGCGAAGAAGATCCGCCAACTCATGTTCACCTTCGAGGATCTGCTCAAGCTCGATCCGGGCAGCGTCCAGACCCTCCTGCGCAAGACCGACACCGAGACCCTGTGCAAGGCCCTGAAGGGCGCCAACGACCGGGTCCGGGCCTTCTTCCTGGCGAACATGTCCACGCGCGCCGCTAAGAACATCACCGATGAGATGAGTGGCCTCGGGCCGATCCGGCTCAAGGATGTCGACGAGTCCCAGTCCAAGATGACCGAACTCGCCAAGGAACTGGCCGAGAAGGGCGAGATCATGATCGCCAAGGCGAGCGGCGAAGAGGAGCTGGTCTATTGAGCGCCCGTCCTTTCCTGTTCGATACGGAATTCCGGCCCCGTCCCTCCGCCGCCCCGGTCAAGGACGAGGCGGCCCTGGCCGAGGAGCAGGCGGCGGCGCAGGCTCAGGCCGAGGCCCTGGCCGACGCCCATGCCCGCGGTGTCCAGGAAGGCCGCGCCCAGGCGGAACTGCAGACGCAGGCGCGCATGGCCGATGCCCTCACGCGCCTCGGCCTCGCCGCCGCCGGACTGCTCGGTCAGCTAGATGCCCGCGACCTCGAGCGGGAGGAGCAGGCGATGGTTTTTTCCGTGGCCCTCGGCCGCCGCATCGCGGGAGAAGCCCTCGATGCCCTGCCGCTGACCGCCATCGGCGAGGCCGCCCGCTCCGCTCTCCAGCACTTGCGCGGCGTGCCCCACCTCGTGGTGCGTGTCCACGAGAGCCTCATCGACGAGGCCGAGGCCCTGATGAAGCGCATGGCGCGGGAGCGCGGCTTCGAGGGCCGCCTCGTGGTGCTGGGCGAACCCGACCTCGCCCTCGGCGATGCCCGTATCGAATGGGCCGATGGCGGCGTGGTGCGCGATCGCGCCCGCATCGAAGCCGCCGTGCTCGAAGCCCTCGGCCTGTCCGCCTGATCTTCAGAGAAACCGACCCGCAGAAAGCCTGACCATGTCCGACGATTTCACCCTGCCCCAGCTCAACGGAACCGATGCCTCCTTCGACGGCCTCGGCACCGAATCCATCCGTGAGACGCCGACCACCCCGAAGAGCGCCGGCGATCTCGAACAGGTCTTCGACGTGCCGGTGGTGGTCTCGGCCGTCCTCGGCTCGTCGCGCATGCCCATCGGCGATCTGCTGCGGCTTCAGCCCGGCGCCGTCCTCGAACTCGACCGCAAGGTCGGCGAGGCCATCGACATCTTCGTGAACAATCGCCTCGTCGCCCGTGGCGAGGTCGTGCTCGTCGAGGAGCGTCTCGGCGTGACGATGACCGAGATCATCAAGAACGACCACTGACGTTCCCCGGCCCACCGCGCGCCCGCGCGAGGCCCCCGATACGGAGACCTTGAGTCATGCGGCTTCTCATCATCGGTCGTCTCAACGGCGAACTCGTGACCGCCTCCCGGATCGCCATGAACCGGGGCGCGGCGGTCACGAACGCCGAGAACCTGGCGCAGGGCCTGGCGGTGCTGCGCGCCAAGGGCGCCGACCTCATTATGATCGATGTTGGCCTGCCGATCCGTGACCTTGTGACGGCGCTCACCGATGAACGCATCCGCACCCCCGTTATCGCCTGCGGCATCACCACGGACGCGCGGGCCGCGGTGGCGGCGATTCAAGCGGGTGCCCGTGAGTACATTCCCCTGCCGCCGGACCCCGAGCTCATCGCGGCCGTATTGCAGGCGGTTTCCGAGGATGGCCGCGCCTTCGTCTGGCGCGATGCCTCCATGGAGCGGGTGGTCCGGATGGCCGAGCAGATCGCGCGCTCCGAAGCCTCCGTGCTCATCACCGGCGAGAGCGGCACCGGTAAGGAAGTGCTGGCGCGCCACGTCCACAGCAAGTCGAACCGGACGGCTAAGCCGTTCGTGAGCGTCAACTGCGCGGCGATCCCTGAAGCCCTCCTCGAATCCGAGCTGTTCGGCCACGAGAAAGGGGCCTTCACCGGCGCCGTCGCGCGGCGGATCGGTCGCTTCGAGGAAGCCAGCGGCGGCACGCTCCTCCTCGACGAAATCTCCGAGATGGACGTGCGGCTGCAATCGAAGCTGCTGCGCGCCCTTCAGGAGCGGGTGATCGACCGGGTCGGCGGCTCCGCCCCCGTCAAGGTGGATATCCGCGTCCTCGCGACCTCGAACCGCAACCTCCTGGACGAGGTCCGCAAGGGTACGTTCCGCGAGGATCTGTACTACCGCCTCAACGTCGTCCACCTGAAATTGCCGCCGCTGCGCGAGCGCCCGTCCGACATCCTCGAACTCGCCGGCCACTTCGCCCGGAAATACGCCGAGGTGAACGGTCTGCCCGCCCGTCCCCTGAGTCGAGAGGCGCAGGCCCTCGTCTCCGCCAATCCGTGGCGCGGCAACGTGCGCGAACTCGAGAACACCCTTCACCGGGCCGTGCTGCTCGCGTCGGGGCCGGAAATCGGCCCGGAGGCGATCCTGACGCCCGAGGGCGAGAGCATCGGCGAGATCGCGGCGGGTCCGGCCGAGCGCGCCGTGCGGGTCGCGGAGGCGACCACCCGTGGTCTCGTCGGGCAGACGGTGGCACAGGTGGAGTGCGAACTCATCCTCGACACCCTCGACCATTGTCTCGGCAACCGGACGCATGCCGCCAAGATCCTCGGCATCTCGATCCGGACGTTGCGCAACAAGCTCAACGAGTATGTCGATGCCGGCATGAACGTGGTCGAGCCGGGCAGCGTGCGCACGGCGGCGACCTACGGCTGAGGCCACCACCCGAGGCCTTCGCGGTGGCCTTCGGACTTGGCGGGCGGTGCCTCGGGGAACGCCCCTCGCCGCCTGCCGTCAGCGGTTCCGGGCCGCTTCCTCGGCCACCTGTGCCGCGTGGGCGCGCTCCAGCTTCTCGAGGGAAATGAACCGGGCGATATCGGCCTCGACGTCGCGGATCGTCTCCTCGACGAGGTGTTGCTGCAGGGCGATGCGCGGATCGTCCGCCGCCATCCCGTCGCGGGCCTGCAGGCGCTGCACGGCCTCCTTGACCACGCCGTAGACGGCTTGCCGCGCGTCCCGGCTCATGGACGGGTTGACGGCGCGGGCGACGAGGTCGGCGAATTCGGACATGGGTTTCCGAGGGACGGGTTTCCGAGGGGGAGCATTTTTCGCCGACATGGAGGCCGGGCCGACGAAAGACAATGCGGGACATCGAGACGGTGATGATTTTTCGTGATCCATCCATCCCGAAGAACCCCCGCTGATGCGAGGGTGATCCGGCCCGTCGGGGGCCGTTACAGGCGCTGGTCCTTCAGGCCCGCCATGATGAGCGCCATGGAACTCCAGACCACGAGGAAGCAGAAGAAGCCCACGGACACCGCGTAGCCCCGGTGGGGGTAGAGCGAGTCGCTGGGCAGATCTGGCGGCACGAAGGTGGCGAGGAAGATCTGCTGCTTGGTGGCCGCGACGCGGGCGCGATCGACCATGAGGTTGGCCGATTCGTTCAACTTGCTCGCGATGGTCTTTTCAACCTGAAGTCCCTCGTATTCGAGGAGCGCGCGGGTCATGTTGTTCGATGGATCGGTGCCCGTGAGCCCGTCGGTGGTCAGCTGCTCTTGAAGCCGCTTGATCTGCTGCTGGATCGCCGCGAGGTTGGCCACCAGGGTCTGGATGCTGCGGGACTTCTCGTCGAGGTTCGAGCCGCGCAGAACCTGCAGGTCCGTCTCGGCCTTGAGCTGGTCCTTGCGCAGACTGCCGAGGGTGGTCAGCGTCGCTTCCGCCGTCTTGATCGGATCGATGATGCCCCAGCGGTTGCGGAAGGTCTGAAGGGCGAGGTGGGCCTCGCGCAGGCGGGTCTGCGCCCGAACCGCATCGGCCTCCGCATGCGCCACGAGATCGGCCTGCGCCGCCCGCGAAATCTCGTTGATCAGCACTTCCGTCCGGGCGATGACTTCCTTGGAGATGGCGAGGGCATCCTCCGGCGTGAAGGCCCGAACCGAGAGGGTGATGATGCCGGAGATGACGTCGATGCGCGCGGCCACGTGCTGGCGCCAGTACTTCGTCAGTTCCTCGATGGGCTGCGGCGGCCGGTAGCGGCTCCAGAAATCGGCCTCCTTGCGGGAGAACATCGCCGAGACTTTCAGCGACTCCTCGAGCTTGGCGACGAGGGTCTGACTCTGGATGTAGTTCTTGACGATGAAGCTGTCCTGGCTGTTGTGCTTCTGAATCAGATCGGCGAACTGGCCCACGGATCCATCTTCCATGGGCTCGACATTGCCGCGCACGGTGAATTGCGACTCGGCGATATACTGGTCGGACGCAAAGCCGTAGAAGTAGACCGCCAGCAGCAGGGTCGGCAGCAGCACGAACACGCTGAAATTGCGGATGAGGTCGGCGATCAGGTTCGGGGGCTTGGACGAGGCCGGCCGCAGCCCCGGCAGGCGTCGCCAATCGAGACGTTCGCCCGCCTTAAGCAGGAAAGCCGGGGCCCGACCGGTCGGGATCGGTTCCACGGTTTCGGCGTTGCGCCGCAGATCGGGGACCGCCCGCAGGGCGAGGTCCAGGACCCCACGCAGGCGTTCCGACTGCTTGACCTCGTCGACATTCATCACATCGGGTTCCCGGAGGCTCGGCGCGCGAACGCGACCCCATACCGCGCGTGGCGCGGCGGGGAGCCCTTTCGACCCCGTGCCGTTGACCCCCGGAGTCTCCCGTTTTTCGGCCCTTTTTAAGGCGTGGCCGGCTGTCGGCGAGGAGGCCCCACCCCCGCCCGCGGGCGATGGAACGAGACCGTATGGACCTGACGCACGCAGCTTCCGAGTCACCCGACATGTCACCGAGCCCACCGGCGGAGGTTTCCAAGTCCTCGAAGGGCAAACGCCGCCAGGCGTTGTCGCCGCAACCGGAAAAGATTCGCTATGCCCGGGCGAAGTTCGACGCCGTCGTCCTCGTCTGCACCAAATGCCTCAAGCGTCAGGGCTTGCCGAAGGGCACCCTGCGCAGCGTCCTCAAGCGGGCCATGAAGGTCCGGGCGGGACCGTCAAAGGACCGGCACGCCAAGCCGCGCCTCGTCGAGGTCGGATGCCTCGGCCCCTGTCCGAAACGCGCGGTGGCGGTGGCGACGACGGCGAGCCTCGCCCGGGGCCGCATCGCCCTCGTCGATCCGGCCGGCGACCGTCAGGCGATCCTCGATGCCCTCCTCCCCGATTTCGGCCCCAAAGCCACGCTAACGCCCCCCGGTGGATCGGTGGATACGTCCCCGGCCTGACGGCATCCTGAGGTTGGAGAACGCCCCCATGAGGCAGGCCCGCGCGCGCGACACCGTCGGCCGGGCGATCCTGCGGCGGCTGCCACTTCTGGGCACCGTCCTGGGCCTCGCCCTCGGCGTCTGGCTCGTGGTGACGCACGATCTCCAGGCGGTGGCCGACGCGTTCGGGCGGATCGGCCCCCTCGGGCTCGTCGGCATCGTCCTCGTCCGGGGGATCGTCGTCGCCCTGTGCGGGATCGCCTGGGCCCGGCTCCTGCGGGGACTCGCTGGGGTCGAGGCGGGGGCGTTCCTCATCCTGCGCTTTGTGCGCGAGGGCATCAACGTGCTGCTGCCCGTGGCCTCCGTGGGCGGCGACGTGGTGGGCGGGCGCCTGCTCACGTTTTGGGGTGTTGCGGGAGCGCTGGCGGCGGCCTCGATCCTCGTCGACATGCTCATGCAGGTTGCAACTCAAGGTTTGTTCGCCCTCCTCGGTGTCGGGCTGCTGACGCGGGTCGGCGGCGGCACGGCCGAGGCCCTGACGGCCTGGACGGCGGGGGCTCTGGCGGTAACGGCCGTGATCGTGGCGGCGTTCTTCGCGGTCCAGCGCAGCGGCGCGGCCCGTGCCCTCGTGCGCCGGTCCGTGGATCGGATGCGCCGCTGGGCCGGCGCGGCCGTGACGCCGCGGGACGGCGCGCCGGGCGGCGTCTACGCGGCGCTCGACGCCATCTGGGCCACAAGCCGGCGCCGCGATCTCGCGGCCGGGTTCTTCCTCCATCTCCTGGCCTGGGGAATGGGGGCCGTCGAAATCTGGATCGCGCTGGCCTGCATCGGCATCGCGGGCGTGACCTGGACCGAGATCCTGGTGATCGAGGCGCTGAGTCAGGCGATCAAGTCGGCGGCGTTCCCGGTGCCGAGCGGGCTCGGGGTGCAGGAGGGCGGCTTCGTGCTGCTGGGGGGACTGTTCGGCCTCGATCCCGGAACGGCGCTCGCCCTGTCGCTGGCCAAACGCGTGCCCGACGTGGTGCTGGGCGTGCCGGCCCTCGTCGCGTGGCAGATGCTGGAGGCACGCCGCGCGACGGTGATCCCGCCTGTCTAGTGCTGTGACGCAATCACTTCGTTCCTGCGCCAGAGCACTCGGCTTTTGTTTTTGCATCAATTTTCCCAGACACGGCTGAAGCCTCCGTCTGGATCGATGCACGAGGCATCGCCTTTTTCCGAAATCCGGCGACCACCTTTCGGGGCGATGCCTCAATTCGGCTCGGCGAGCAGGCCCTCGACGAAGGAGGTCAGGCCGGTGCGGCGCTCGCGCTTCAGGCGCTCGGCGACGAGGATGCCTTCCAGCGAGCGGAAGGCGTCGTCGAGGTCGTCGTTAACGATGACGTAGTCGTACTCGCTCCAGCGCTGGATCTCGACGCGGGCATTGGCGAGGCGCTTCTCGATGGTCTCGGACGAATCCTCGGCCCGGCGCTCCAGGCGCTGGCGCAGCTCGGCGAGGCTCGGCGGCAGGATGAACACCGTCACCACGTCCTGGGTCAGCTTCGCCCGCACCTGCCGGGTGCCCTGGTAGTCGATGTCGAAGATCATGTCCCGGCCGGCGCCCAGCACCTTCTCGACCGGCCGGCGCGGGGTGCCGTAGAAATTGCCGTGCACCTCCGCCCATTCGAGGAGGTTGTCGGCGGCGCGCAGCGCGTCGAAGGCCTCGCGGTCGATGAAGTTGTAGTGCTTGCCGTCGATCTCGGAGGGCCGGCGCTGGCGCGTCGTCACCGAGATCGACAGGTCGAGGCCCCAGCGCGGATCGCCCGCCACGGCGCGGGTGAGCGTGGTCTTGCCGGCCCCCGAGGGCGAGGACAGGATGAGGATGAACCCGCGCCGCCCGATTTCCGTGGCCTGCATCTGCGAAACCTATTCGACGTTCTGAACCTGCTCGCGGAATTGCTCCACCACGGCCTTCAAGTCGAGTCCGATCCGCGACAGGGTGATGTCGCCCGCCTTGGCGCACAGGGTGTTGGCCTCGCGGCCGAGCTCCTGGGCGAGGAAATCGAGCTTGCGGCCGATGGGGCCGCCAGCCGCGAGGAGGTCGGCCGCGCTGGAAAGATGCGCGGTGAGCCGGTCGAGCTCCTCGCGGACATCGGCCTTGGCGGCGAGCAGCACCGCCTCCTGGTGCAGGCGGTCGGGATCGAGGGTGCCCACCGCGATGAGGGTCGAGACCGTGGCGGAAAGGCGCGCCCGCACGGCCTCGGGCTGGCGGGCGGGACACGCCTCGGCGGCCCTGGTCAGGCGGGCCATCTCGGCGAGCTGGCCCTCGATGATGGCGCGCAGCGCGCGCCCCTCGGCGCGGCGCGCCTCCACGAGGTCGGTGACGAGGCGCACCACCCCCTCGGCGAGGTCGCGGTTGAGCGCCTCGGCATCGGCCCCCGCCTCCTCCTCGGCCTCGATGACGCCGCGCAGGGCCAAGAGCCCGTCCAGGGTGGCGGGCGCCACGCCCTCGGGCCGGGGCACCCGGGCGACGGCCGCCGCGAGGTCGGCGAGCAGCGCCTCGTTGATTTTTATGCGCGGCGTGGTGTCGGGGCGGGACAGGGTCAGAGAGAGCTGGCACTGGCCGCGCGCCAGGGTCTTCTGCAGGGCGGTGCGGGCGACCTCCCCGGCGGCGTCGAAGCCCCCCGGCACCCGCAGCCGCACCTCGAGGCCGCGCCCGTTCACGGACCGGACCTCCCACGCCCACTGGACCGGCCCGGTGGTGCCCGTGGCCCGGGCGAAGCCCGTCATGCTGGAGAGGATCATGCTCGTCTGCGACCGCTTGTGACCGAATTTCGCGGACAATGCCCCGCATCTGGCCGGGTGGCTACCGGGAGGCGCACGGGGAGACCGTTTCCCGGCCGGTGGTGACCGCCGTCACACCGCGTAGACGGCGCGGGTCCCCTCTCCTTCCGGGCAACGCGATCGGAGTTGGCGTAGGGGGCGATCGAACATTTCGATCCCCGCTCGGGAGCCAAAAACATCGGTGATGCGGGGTCTTATCTGGCTTCCGGTTGAGCCCTTCGGATCGAGTGGACGCGACGGGCTCCCTCTCCTGTAAGGAGAGGGCTGGGGTGAGGTGTGCGAGCTCTCCGGAAAAGTCACACACCTCACCCTGTCCCTCTCCTTTCAGGAGAGGGGACCCGCGTTTGGCCCAAACCGAGGGGGTCAATCAGATGCTGTCGACCGCTCTGGTTCCGGGTTCGCTTGGCGAGCGCGGTCTGTCCCAATCTGCCCTGCGCGATCCTGTCGTCGCGAGCGGGCGGCGACTCTTCTCATCCTATGATGTGGCCCCCCGCCCCCTCACGGCTGCTTCAGCACCGGGACGGTCTTGGCCGAGTTGAGATCGTAGGTCTTGTTGCGCAGGGGATCGAGGCGGGTGCCCTCGGAGGCGTCGAACGCCTTCGGGCGCGGCGCCGGGGTGCCGGGGGCGAAGTTGGTGCCGTCCGCCGGGGCGTAGGCGGAGGCCCGGCCCGGATCGGCGGGGGGCGCGGCGGTGGGCGCGGGCGCCGGCTCGGCCTTGTCCACGGCGGCGTCCGGGGTCGGAGCCTGCCGGGCGCGCTCGACCTGGCGCCAGCGGGCGACGTTGCGGGAATGGCCCTCAAGCGTCTCGGCGAAGGCGTGGCCGCCGGTGCCGTCGGCGACGAAGAACAGGTCCTTCGTGCGCGACGGGTTGGCCACCGCCTCCAGGGCGGCGCGACCCGGATTGGCGATGGGGCCGGGCGGCAGACCTTCGATGACGTAGGTGTTGTAGGGCGTCGCGCGCTCGATCTCGCCGCGCTGGATGCCGCGCCCGAGGGTGCCGCGCCCACCCACCAGCCCGTACACGATGGTGGGGTCCGATTGCAGCTTCATGCGCTTGTTGAGGCGGTTGACGAACACGCCGGCGACGCGGGGGCGCTCGTCGGCCCGGCCCGTCTCCTTCTCGACGATGGAGGCGAGGGTCACCATCTCGGCCGGAGTCTTCACCGGAATGTCGGCGGAGCGGCGCTTCCAGATGTCGGCGAGCACCTCGCGCTGCTTGGCGCGCATGAGGTTGACGATCTGCTGCCGGGTGGCGCCGCGCTCGAACTTGTAGGTGTCGGGCAGGAGCGAGCCCTCCGCCGGGATCTCGTTGATGTCGCCCGTGAGGATGTCGTTCTCGTTGAGGCGGGTGACGATCTGCTCGCTCGTCAGCCCCTCCGGGAAGGTGATGGCGTGCTGGACCTGACGGCCCGAGGCCAGGGTGTCGATGGCGTCACCAATGCTGGCATGGGCCTTGAAGGTGTATTCACCGGCCTTGAGCGCCTTGCCGCTGAAGCGCGCCGCCCATTCGAACAGGGCCGTATGGGCGATGACGCCCTCGCGGGTCAGCGCCTGGGCGATCTCCGTGGTGCCGGAGCGGGGCGGGATCACCACCACCTTGTCGCCGGGCAGCGGCCCCGGCTCCTTCACCTGCCGCTCGAACAGCGTCAGGCCGATCATCACCCCGATGGCCAGAACCACCGACAGGGTGAGGAGCCCGGAGACGGTGGCCAGGAACCCGCCCCGGCGGCGCGGCGGCAGGTCCGGCGGCGGCGGCGCGGCGGTGGGCTTCAGGGCCTCGCTCGGGCTGCGCGGCGACGGACGCGGCGGCTGCGCCCGCTCCTCGGACGCGGCCGGCACGGGCTCGGGGTTCGGGCGCTTGCGGAAGAACATGCTGATCCTGTGCGGGCCTTCAGGCCCCCTCCCCGGCCCTTATAGGGCACGGGGCTGTTTCGCGCGATGCTTCGGGCAGGCGCGCGGGGCGGGCCGTTTGGGGCGCGAGCTTAGTCGGTTTTGTGGCGAAATGGGGGATTATGGATATCGCAACGGAGCGCTTGGTTGGAAAATCGCCTCCAACTAAGCTGCTCCTAATATGTGTTTTTGTTGCTGTAAGGCGTGGTTTGTAATTATGAATCCGCTTGGTTGTTCTGACATTAGTTTGTCATATTATTATCCAAATGGGTGGGAAGGTGTCCAATGACTATGACGCCTTTCTCTCGATTCCAGCAAAAGTATATACGAAACATTGTCCTAGGGTCTGTTCCACCGCCCTTTTTAAGGTGTTGATCGCACCATAGGCGTTCCCTATGATAAGTCACTGAATACTCTGGAAAGCGCTGGATGTCGCCGGACCTGGAAAAACAATCTGATATTGTGATTCCAATATTCAAAGATCGTTCGGTAAATTCTTCATATGATTGCTGGTCTGGTTCTCGGCGCATCGGCGCATAAACTTCATCCAGCAGTCGAATTGCTTCACCAATTTCTTCGGGGCGAGAGTACTGATTGTTTCTTTCAATGCTCTTCAGCGCCTTTGGCGCAAACCAAATGTTTGGGCTAATATTCCGGCTTGCCCACTCTCCAAAATTGCTTAAGTCAGTCAAGTCTTCTCGTTCTAATGTGCTTCCCTCTCTAACGAGTGTCCTTCTTAGCATTTCATTTTGAATACGATATCGGTGGTTTTCGGCTTTCAACTCGGATGTTTCAGCTTCTGAGGCCGAGCGCTCAGCTTCCGCATCTGCAAGCCATTGATTGTGCTCGCTGCGGATGCTTTCAATCTCTTGTCTTAATGCTATATTTTCTTCCTCGTATAGCCGAACCATCTCGGCATCACTGCTATTGACGCGTCTTGCCTTAAGAGCAAAATCCGCGGCAGCTTGCCTGACAGCTTCGAAGCGAGGGTAGTCTGTTGTGCCCTTGCTCACACCGGATGAGAGAACCCGGTTGATAACAGGGACGGCGCTCCAGAAACCATGACGGCCTTGATCGGAAAGCCATAGCGGATGAGCGTACTGATCTGCGTCGTCCAACTTAAATCCTGGACGATAGAGCCGTAGTGCCCCATCAAAAACAGTCAAATCACGCCCGGCCAGACGTGTTAATCTCCAAGTCTGGTTATTGGAGATGCCGATCACATGTGCTGCGCCGCAAACTCGGCGAGAGAATGACTCAAGATTAATCAAGGGTGGACGGGTTACCGCCTCTGCCATTACCACTATGGGTAGACGTCTATGTGGATGCTCAAGAAGCTTAATGAACCAATCAAAATCTTCTGAAGAATTAATATATGTCGGCAGATCGGATAGAGCGACTCCATCCGCCGTGCAGGGCAAGCGTTTTATTATTTCTCGAATAAATCCAGGGATGCTTGGTATGTACGGATCATCTGCATTTCTTGTGACATTAAGTAGACGAGTTCCAAAATGAACTTGGCCTTGTTGCTCTGCAATTGTGATCTCAGTTACCCAGGTGCGCCCGAGTAAGTTTGAATCGGGGTTATCAATTGTTGCTGACCAAATTCGGCGCTCTGGATGCTCGATTTTTACTGCTTTCGCAGGATGATCGCCTCCTCCGCCCACATCGAATGCTGCAGCATCTGTAGCATCTGTCGGAATTGCAGGATTTAATTTCTGCATCCATCCGACAGTAAGTCGGATAGCTTTCTCGAAAGGATTTTCGCCTCCAATCGAAAAGGTTATGCTGGAAACAGATCGAATTATGGGCGCTTTAGGCTGTGGTTGTTGACTCATAGAATCAGCCTGTCATTTCTGTGTAAAAGAGTTGTATTTTTCAAATCTCTGAGTAGTAAATATTCAGCGGTGATTGGTTATAGGAAAAAGGGAGGGAGTATTAGCTAATTGTAACTAATCCACCCGCCGCATCACCAAGCTCGCATTCGTCCCGCCGAACCCGAACGAATTCGACAGCACGACATCCACGCGCTTGCGCTTGGCCTCGTGCGGCACGAGGTCGATGGCGGTCTCCACCGAGGGGGTGTCGAGGTTGAGAGTCGGGGGCAGAACCCCGTCGCGGATGGCGAGCACGGAAAAGATGGCTTCCACGGCGCCGGCGGCACCCAGCAGGTGGCCGATGGCGGATTTGGTGGAGGACATGGCGGCGCGCGGCGCCGCGTCGCCGAGCAGGCGCTCCACGGCCTTCAGTTCCAGCTCGTCGCCCATGGGCGTCGAGGTGCCATGGGCGTTGATGTAGTCGATCTCGGACGCGGCGATGCCGGCGCGCTTCACGGCGGCGCTCATGCAGCGGAAGGCGCCGTCGCCGTCGGGGGCCGGCGAGGTGATGTGGTAGGCGTCGCCCGTGAGGCCGTAGCCCACCACCTCGGCGTAGATCTTGGCGCCGCGGGCTTTGGCGTGCTCGTACTCTTCGAGCACCACCACGCCGGCGCCCTCGCCCATGACGAAGCCGTCGCGGTCCTTGTCATAGGGGCGCGACGCCCGAGTCGGGTCGTCGTTGAAGGCGGTGGAGAGCGCCCGGCAGGCGGCGAAGCCCGCCAGCGCCAGGCGGTTCACGGGGGATTCGGCCCCGCCCGCCACCATCACGTCGGCATCGCCGAACTGGATGAGCCGGGCGGCGTCGCCGATGGCATGCGCCCCCGTGGAGCAGGCGGTGACCACGGAATGGTTCGGGCCTTTCAGGCCGTGCGCGATGGAGACCTGGCCGGAGGCGAGGTTGATGATCCGCCCGGGGATGAAGAACGGCGAGATCCGGCGCGGACCCTTGTCGTGCAGGGTCACGGACGCGTCGTAGATGCCGCCGATGCCGCCGATGCCCGATCCGATCATCACGCCCGTGGCGCATTGATCCGCGTGGGAGGTCGGGTGCCAGTCGGCGTCGTCCAGGGCCTGCCCGGCGGCCGCCATGGCGTAGACGATGAACGGATCGACCTTGCGCTGCTCCTTCGATTCCATCCAGGCGTCGGGATCGAAGGTGCCGTTGCTGCCGTCGCCGAACGGAACGGAACAGGCGATGCGGCAGGCGAGGTCGTCGACGGGGAACGCCGTCACGGCTTTGGCCGCCGACTCTCCCGCGATCAACCGGCTCCAGGTGGCCTCGACCCCGCTCGCAAGCGGCGTCACCATACCCAGACCCGTCACCACTACCCGCCGCATCGCGCTATCCCGAACCGGTCCCGTCCTGAAACGAAGGGCGCGGCGGAGTCGCGTACGACCCCGCTTCCGGCGCCCCGTTTCGTCGAAATTAAGCGGAGTTCTTCTCGAGGAACTTCACCGCGTCGCCGACCGTCTGGATGGTCTCGGCGGCGTCGTCGGGAATCTCGACGTTGAATTCCTCCTCGAACGCCATCACGAGCTCGACGGTGTCGAGGCTGTCGGCGCCGAGATCATCGATGAAGTTCGCGCCCTCGACCACCTTCTCCGGCTCGACGCCGAGGTGTTCGACAACGATCTTCTTCACGCGCTCAGCGATATCGCTCATCGGTCTTGGTCCTTAGCTCTTCAAGAGTCGTGATGGTGTCGCCGTGGCCGCCGGTCCGGGACCCCTGGTCCCGGATGCGGCCGGTGTGATCGCTCGCGCGCGTTTCGGGCGGTCCGTGACATCGGGTCCGCGTCGTTCTTGGGAATCTCCGCAACACGCCGAACCGTCAACCCCCCTCGCACGGCAGGCGGGGTGTTAACACAGGGTTCCGGTGCTGGCGAGGGCCGGTTCACAACCCATTCATCGCCGTGGCTTTTTCGCGCCGCCGGGGATGATTTCGGGTGTGCGGTGCAGCAAGGCCGCCGGGCACCGGCCCCCGTCAGACCATCGCCATGCCGCCGTTGACGTGGAGCGTTTGCCCGGTGACGTAGCCGGCCTCGTCGGAGGCGAGGTAGAGGGCGGCGGCCGCGATCTCCTCGCCGGTGCCCAGGCGATTCATGGGCACGCGGGTGAGGATGCCCTCGCGCTGCTTGTCGTTGAGCGCATCCGTCATCGGCGAGGTGATGAAGCCCGGCGCGATGCAGTTGACCGTGAGGTTGCGGGTGGCCACCTCGGCCGCCATGGCCTTGGTCATGCCCACCAACCCGGCCTTGGCGGCGGCGTAGTTCACCTGCCCCGGATTGCCCGTGGTGCCCACCACCGAGCCGATGTTGACGATGCGGCCGTGGCGGCGCTTCATCATGCCCTTCACGGCGGCCCGCGACAGGCGGAAGGCCGCCGTGAGGTTGACCGCGATCACTGCGTCCCACTCGTCGTCCTTCATCCGCAGGAGAAGGTTGTCGCGGGTGATGCCGGCATTGTTCACGAGGATGTCGAGGCCGCCCATCGCGGCTTCCGCCGCCGGCACCAGGGCCTCGACGGCGGCCTTGTCGGAGAGGTCGCATTCGGCGACGTGGAGGCGCTCGCCCCCGAGTTCGGCGACCAGGGCTTCGAGGGCCGGGCGCCGGGTGCCCGAGACCGTGACGGTGGCGCCCCGCGCGTGCAGCGTCCTGGCGATGGCGCCCCCGAGGCCGCCCGTGGCGCCGGTGACGAGGGCCTTGCGGCCGGTGAGATCGAACATGGGAGACCCTATCCTGGAAACGCGGGGAACGCGGCGACGTCGTCGGGGGTGCCGACGGCGCCGGCCGAAGCCCCCGCCGCGATGCGCTTGACGAGGCCGGTGAGAACCTTGCCGGTGCCGACCTCGGTGAAGAAATCGATGCCGGAACGCGCCATGGCCGCGACGCTCTCGCGCCAGCGCACGGTGCCGGTGACCTGCGCCACCAGGGCGTCCCGGATGGCGTCGCGGTCGGTGATGGGAGCGGCGAGCACGTTGGCGAAGACCGGCACCACGGGGGTGTGCATGGCCACTTGCGCCAGGGCCGTCCGCATGGCCTCGGCCGCCGGCGCCATGAGGCGGCAATGGAACGGCGCCGAGACGTTGAGCATCACGGCGCGCTTGATCCCCTTCGCCTGAGCCAGGGCCACGGCCCGCTCCACGGCGGCCTTGTCGCCGGACAGCACCACCTGGGCGCCGCCATTGTCGTTGGCGACGTCGCAGACGTCCCCCTCGGCCGCCTCTTCCGCGATGGCGTGCGCCACCTCGATCTCGGCCCCGATGAGGGCCGCCATGGCGCCCGCCCCCGGGGCCACGGCCGCCTGCATCGCCTCGCCGCGAATCCGCAGGAGGCGCGCCGCATCCGCGATGGAGAAGGTGCCGGCGGCGGCGAGCGCCGTGTATTCGCCCAGCGAATGCCCGGCGACGCAGGCGATGTCGCGCTTGAGGTCGAGGCCGCGCTCGGCTTCGAGCACCCGCAGGGCGGCGAGCGACGCGGCCATGAGGGCCGGCTGGGCGTTGGCCGTGAGGGTGAGCTCCTCCACCGGCCCCTCGAACATCAGGCGCGAGAGGTTCTGACCCAGGGCCGCGTCGACCTCGTCGAACACGGCGCGGGCCTGCGGAAAGGTTTCGGCCAGGGCCCGCCCCATGCCGACGGCCTGACTTCCTTGGCCGGGGAAGATGAGTGCGCGCGCCATGGCCCTACCGTTCGTCGCAAGGTCGGAAAGGGCGGGCCACTCGCATCGCGGGCGGGTGAAGTCAATCGGATGTTTACCCGTCCGTGCCCGTGGCGGGCCCGATTTCGGTCCGCGCGCGGCGCTCCCGCCGCGCCCCGAAGCCCGATCCGGACGGTCCGACGAGGCGCGCCGCCTCCGCCTTCGGGGCGTCCGGTTCGGCGAACGGCCCCGCCCGCCCCGAAAGCGGATGGCGGTCCCCTTTGGTCCGGGAATCCCGGGCGACGCCTCAGATCCGCTCGATCTCCAGGTAGCCGATCGTGCCCGCGGCATCCTCCGTATAGAGCGTGCTTCGGATCGCGGCCGGGTCGATCTCCCGCGCGAAATCCTCGATCTCGGAGCGGGTGCGGTAGAGCAGGTACCAATCCATGAAGACTTCCATGTAGGCTTCCTCGCGGACGCCCCAGAGGAAATTCGGGATCAGGAGTCGGCCGCCCGGGTGAAGGTGGTCGAACAGCACCCGCGTCAGGCGCGCCGCCACCCGGGCATCGAGGTAATCGTACAGCCCGGCGGCATAGACGAGGTCGAACCGCCCGAGGTCGGTCCGATGCGCCAGGATCTGGCGGACCGTCGCCTGCCGCGTCTCGATGGCGGGCGAGACCGACCCGCGATAGCCCTCGACGGCGGCCAGACTCGTCGCATCCTGATCGACGGCGAGCAGCCGTCCGACCCGTCCCGCCGTGAGGGCGAGGCTCAATTCGGCCTCGCGCAGGTGCCCGCAGGCCACCGACAGGATCGCGGGCTGCTCGCGGCGCGCGGCCGCCGCGTCGATGGCCGCCGCGAGAACGGAGCGGCGCCGACGGACCGCTTCACAGGCCGTGACGTCGACGGTGAAGGCCATGACCGTGCGCCCGGCCGCCGTGGCCGCTTCCTGGGCCGGCCGCGCGGCCGGATGGCGATAGACAAAGTCGATCAGCCCGGCATCTCCAGGGTATCCGCGCGGTTTGGTGAAGGAATGCGAGGTAAACGGGCATTCGTGCACAAGCTGCGCGACCGTATGGGCGCGAGCGGCGGGAAGGACGGCCCCGTGCCAGGTCCGGTCGCTGAACGTCTCCTTGAGGAGGGCCAGCAGGTCGATGAGCGTATCTGCCAGGGCGGTGTAATTTCCGGGCGACGCGAGGTTCGCGATGTCGGTCAAAGCCCGTCGAACGTCTTCGGCGACGACGGGATAGAGTGTGTCAGGTATCGAAACCGGGGCTTGGGTGCCGATCGGGAGTGGCGGTCTGTCTTCGAGTGATTTGAATCTGCTCAGGCGATCGTGTTCGCGAAACAGCGAGAGTCCGCCGCTGGCCATGTCTTTTACGCCTCACGCACCGATGCTCTGAAAAGTCCTGGGTGCGGAAATTATAGTTAACGAGGCGTTAATTCCTGTCCAGGGGCATGGGCAAGGTTTCCCAAGGTTCCGGTGTCCCGGACGATTCCGATGGGGGCCGTCCGAACGAGCGGGGGCCGTGGAGCAGTCGGCCAAAAGAAATCTATGTTGTTTCGCGGGGCGGTTTCGACTTTTCGCTCCAGGCCGGAGATCAGATCCGGGTTCGTCCAGTTCTCGCGCTGCGGGACGCGTTGGCGCGGAGGGAAGTCCTGCGGTTTACCCGATGTCCGATCTTATCCGGTACGGCGAGCGCGCTTTAATCATTCCATTCATGTTTTCGGGAACTACGTTGCCTACCATGAGGTGGGAGGCGCCGGAACGATGACCACCGCAACGCTCAGTCTGCTCGACCGGGAACTCGGCAAGCGGTGGTTCGAGCGCCGCTCGCCCCAGCTCGATGCGGCGTTCGCGGTTCAGCACGCCAAGGCCCTGCGCAGCGAACTCGCCCGGGCGTGCCAGTTCGTCGGCCTGCTCTACGTCGCGTTCGGAGCCATGGACGCGCTGCTGATTCCCGACATGCTGCCCTACCTCCTGCCGCTCCGGCTGGCCGTCGGCGTGAGCTACGCCGTGGCGATCGGGATACAGGTTCGCCGGGGTGTGGGGACGCGCAGTCTCGAATTCCAATGCGCGATCGGGGTCGTGTTCGGTTTCGTGGCGTGGCTCCTCCTCTCGGCGCAGAGCACAGAGGCGACGGCGACGCTGTATTATGCCGGGTACGGGCTGATCTTCATGCTGGTCGCGAACCTGTTCTTCAACCTGAGCTTTGCCTTCGCCCTGATGGCCTCGGGGTTGATCGCCGCGACGTTCCTGGTCTGGGCGGCCGTCGTCGTCGGCGAGACGACCTACCTGATCTGCTTCGGCTCGCTGTATCTGTTCAGCTTCATGCTGACGGCGTTCCTGAACTTCAAGTACAACCGTGAACGCTATCGCGTTCATCTCAATGCCAGCCGGGCGGATCTGCGCCAGCGGGAGATCGTCAAGCGCGGCGAGGAGCTGATCCGGCTCTCGACCACCGATGCCCTGACCGGGCTGGCGAACCGCCGGGCCATCGACGAGGTTTTGCGCAAGCTCTGGCTCGACGCCACTGGATCGGACCGGCCGTTCGGTGTCGTCCTGATCGATGTCGATTACTTCAAGTTCTACAACGATCGTTACGGGCACCAGCAGGGGGACCACTGCCTCGCCGCGATCAGCCGCGCCATGGCGGGCGCGGCCGGAATCCGGGGCTACGCCCTCGGTCGCTTCGGGGGCGAGGAGTTCGCCGCCCTCTTCCCGGCCGCCTCGCGGGCGCAGGTCGTCGCGTTCGCCGAGGAGATCCGCCAAACCGTCGAGGGGCTGCAGATCGCCCATACGGCGCGCCGCGATCACCTCTCCGGCATCACCGTCAGCATCGGCGCGGCGTTTTCCGGGGATGTCGCCGGGGACAAGCCCGAGCGGACGGTCACGGCCGCCGATATCGCCCTCTATGCCGCCAAGGAAGAGGGGCGCAATTGCGTCCGGGCGTTCGACCGGCGGATGCTCGAATCCGACGTGGGCGACACCCTCACGGCCAAGATGCTGCGTTCGGCCGTCGCGGACCGGCGCATCTCGGCGGTGTTCCAGCCCATCGTCGACGTGACCACGGGGCTCATCTGGGGCGCCGAGGCCCTGATGCGCCTCAAGGATGCGGAGGGACGGCCCGTGTCGCCGGAAACCTTCATCCCCGTGGCCGAGCGGACGGGCGTCATCGTCGAACTCGGCGAATGGATGCTGCGCGAGGCCTGCGGCCTGCTGGCCGCCGAACCGGCCCTTCCGATCGTGAGCGTCAACATTTCCTCGCGCCAGATCGACGACCCGAACTTCATGGGCACCATTGAGGCCATCGTGCGGGCCGCCGGGATCGCGCCCGCCCGCCTCGCCCTCGAGATCACCGAGGGCGGCCAGATCAGCGGCAACCCCCGGGTCGCCCGACTGATTGAGCGGCTGTCGGCCCTCGGGATCCGGGTCTGGCTCGACGATTTCGGAACGGGGTTCGCCGGCCTGACCTGCCTCAGCGAACTGCGCTTCGACATGGTGAAGATCGATCGGTTCTTCGTGCAGAGCTGCGATACGCCGCGGGGCGCGAAGCTCTTGAAGAACATCATCGATCTGGTGGGCAGCTGCGCCCAGCGGACCATCGTGGAAGGCGTCGAGGAGGCCGCTCAGGTCGAGCTCGTCGCCTCCTTCGGCGTCGATCTGTTCCAGGGCTACCACCTCGGTCGGCCAATGCCGAAACACGAACTCGTCCGGCGCCTCGCCGACCCGCCCGCCGTGGCGTGACCGCGCCTATCCGCGGGGTCGGGTCATATGTTCGAGGGACGACGGGCCGGAGCCGCCCGTCGTCCCTTCGCGGAGGTCCGCGACGGTCCCGCGCGTCGCATGAGGGGCTTGGTGCGGGACGGGCTCAGGCGGCGCGGACGTTGTCGAGGAACTTGCCGATCTCGGCGCGCAGGTGTTCGGACTGGGCGGCGAGATCCTCCGAGGCCGTGAGGACCGATCCGGCGACGAGGCCCGCCCCGTCGGCGGCGCGGGCGACCTCCGTGATGTCGCTGGTGACGGCGCCGGTGCCGGCCGAGGCCTGGTTCATGTTGCGCACGATTTCCTGCGTGGTGACGCCCTGTTCCTCCACGGCCGAGGCGATGTTCGTCGTCACGGCGTTCATGGAGCGGATGCGGCTGAGGATGCCCTGGATCACGTGCAGGGCCGCGTTCGTCGCCGCCTGGATCGAGGCGACCTGCTGACCGATCTCGCCCGTGGCCTGCGTCGTCTGCTTCGCCAACTCCTTCACCTCCATGGCCACGACGGCGAAGCCCCGGCCGGCCTCGCCCGCCCTGGCGGCCTCGATGGTGGCGTTGAGGGCCAGAAGGTTGGTCTGGCCCGCGATGGTCGAGACGAGGTTGACCACATCGTCGATGCGGGCGGCGGCGGTGGTCAGGCTCTCCATCGTCGCCTCGGCGCGGGTCGCCTCCTCCACCGTCGCGGCGGACAGGTCGCTCGCCTGCTCGATCTGCCGGCCGATCTCCGCCACGGTGGCACCGAGTTCCTCCGCCGCCGCCGCGACGGCGTTGACGCTGCCGGCGGTCTGGTGCGCGGCGGCGGCGGCGCTGCCGGAACGCTGCGACGTGTCCGCCACGGCGCGCTGCATGCCGACCGAGGCGGCGTTGAGGGCGTCCACCGACCGCGACACCTGATCGACGATGCCGCCGACGGAGGCCTCGAACTGTCCGGCGAGGTCGCGCAGGAGGGCGCGCCGGTTCCGTTCCTCGACGAGGCGTGCGGCCTCCGTGGTCTTGAGCTGCTGGGCTGCTTCCTCCAGGGAAATGTCGCGGATCGTGCCCACGGCGCGGGCGATATCGCCGATCTCGTCGCGGCGGGCGCTGCCCGGAACCTCCGTGAGGGGCTCGCGCCCGGCCAGGGCCTTCAGGGCGCGGGTCAGGGCTTCGAGGGGGCGCACGATGGAGCGGGCGAGGCCGAGGCCCAGCAGGGTGGTCGCGGCCAGCACCGCGAGGGCGATCAGGCCGAGGGTCCGCGACAGGGATTGCACCGGCCCCACGGCCTCCGCCTCGCTCTGCTCGGCGACGATCATCCAGGGCGCCCCCAGGACCGTGGCGGCGACGGCGGCGGCGAGGCGCGGACCGTCCCGGCCCGCGACCGTGATGGTCTCGCCGTCGGTCAGGCTCTTCGGGTCGATGTCGAGCTGCGTCGCCGGGGCGCCCGCCCTGGCCTGGGTCGACAGGGCCGGATTGCTGCGCAGGGCGCCGTCGCCGCCGATGGCGAAGGCCTGGCCGGTCTCTCCCAGGCCCGTGCGCTGCGTGAGCGTGCGGTCGAACAATTTCGAATCGACCCGCATGACGACGAAGCCCGCCCGCTCCTGCACGTCGTCCGTGCCCATGGCGATGCTGGTGGATTTCGTCAGGACGCGGCCGATGAAGGCCGAGGGACCTTCCCCCACGGGATAGGGCGCGTAATCCTCGAAGTGGGTGGTTTCGTCGTCGCCGTAGCGCAGGCGCTCGTAGATCCGCGCGAGGCCGGTCTTGCGCAGGGCGTCGTCGGTGACGGACGTGGCGAAGTCGCTGCCCTTCGTCGCCGTATAGATCACGCGCCCCTCCTGATCGAGGATCAGGAGGTCGGCATAGCCCGGCTCGGCCACGAGCTTGCGGGCGAGCTCCTGCACCTTGGCGTTGCGGCGCCCGTACAGGGTGCCGGTCGAGAGGCCGTCGAAGGCGACGCGCTCCCCGACGGTCTTGGGCGCCTGGAAGGCCGCCACCATGGCCCGGATGTCGGGCCGGCTGAGATCGAGCATGTCCATCATCTCGGGCCCGTTCGCCGACAGGACCGGATGGGCGGCGATCGACATGAAATCCGCTTGCAGGCGCTCGGCGATGAGCCCGATGCCGTTGCGTTCGGCGGCGGCGGTGAGCTGCAGCCTCGCCCTCGCCGCCTCCATCAGGCTGTCGCGCGCCGCATTCCAGCTGAACCCGCCCATCGCCACGGCACTGAACAGCGCGAGGCCGATCGTCATGGCGGGCAGACGCACCGTCAGACGGCTGAATTTAAACATAACGGTATCGCCTCTTGGTCTGGACTTTCTCCTCTCGATTGCTCTGAGTTTATTAAAGAAGCTTACTATTTGGTATAATAATGGTCTTATTAATCAAGTATTTGATCTGGGCATGGAACGGGCCTCAGTCGCGGCCCGATCACGGCGCCGTGGCGCACTGTCGCCGCATCACCCGGACGCCGCGTTCCGTGGCCGTCCCCGTCGGATGCGCCCACCCCGCCTTGTTGCAAAACGTCAAGGGGTGTAAGAGGCCGGTTCAATTCCGAAACACTTCGTCCGAGGAAGGAGCCGCCCCCATGGCTCGCGTCACCGTTGAAGACTGCATCGACAAGGTCGAGAACCGGTTCGAGCTCGTGCTGCTGGCCAGCCACCGCGCGCGGCTTCTGGCCGCCGGCGCGCCCCTGACCATCGACCGCGACCGCGACAAGAACCCCGTCTGCGCCCTGCGCGAGATCGGTGACGAGACCATCACGGCCGACGACCTCAAGGAACAGCTCATCCACTCGATGCAGAAGTATGTCGAGGTCGACGAGCCCGAGGCCGAGACCGTGCCGCTGCTGTCGAGCTCGCCGGCCGCCGCCGCCGTCGCGCCGCAATCCACCAGCGACGACGTGCAGTTCGACCGCATGAGCGAGGAAGACCTCCTGCGCGGCCTCGAGAATCTGGCCCCCCCGACCGAGACGGACGAAGAGGCCGAGTGATCGGCCCCGCCGCGGCGGACGTTTCGAGAACCCGGCCCCACGGCCGGGTTTTTCTTTGCGCGCCCGAGGCGCCTTTCACTCGACCTGCGGCGCTTGGGGACTAGCGTGGCCGCGTGCGATGCGGGACACATCTCTTCTCAAACCCGCGCGGTGCGGGATGTCCGGTCCGAAAAGGGTCTGTCGCGCGGATGATGCGTCAATACGAGCTTGTCGAGCGGGTGCGACGCTACAATCCCGCGACGGACGAGAACCTGCTCAACCGCGCCTACGTCTATGCCATGCGCGCCCACGGCACCCAGAAACGGGCGTCGGGCGACCCGTTCTTCGCCCACCCCCTGGAGGTGGCGGGCATCCTCACGGATCTGCGCCTCGACGACGCCACCATCGTGGCCGCCGTGCTGCACGACACGGTGGAGGACACCACCGCGACCCTCGACGAGATCTCCGAGCTGTTCGGTCCTGAGATCGGGGCCCTGGTCGACGGCCTGACCAAGCTGAAGCGCCTCGACCTCGTCTCCAAGCGCGCGGCGCAGGGCGAGAACTTCCGCAAGTTGCTCCTGGCGGTGGCCGCCGACGTGCGGGTGCTGCTGGTCAAGCTCGCCGACCGCCTGCACAACATGCGCACCCTCCACCACATGCGCGTCGACAAGCGCGAGCGCATCGCCCAGGAGACCCTGGACATCTACGCGCCGCTCGCCGGCCGCATGGGGATGCAGGAGTTGCGCGAGGAGCTCGAAGACCTGGCCCTGCGCAACCTCAAGCCCGAGATCTACGCCACCATCGAGCAGCGCCTCGCCGACCTCACGGCGAAGTCCGAGCGCCTCGTCGAGAGCATCGAACGGGATCTCACCACCCGCCTCGCCGCCCAGGGCATCGTCGCCGAGGTGACGGGGCGGCAGAAGCGGCCCTACTCGATCTCGGCCAAGATGGAGCGCAAGTCCGTCGCCTTCGAGCAATTGTCGGACATCTTCGGCTTTCGCGTCATCGTCCAGACCCTGGCCGATTGCTACGCCACCCTCGGGGTCGTCCACACCACCTGGCCGATGGTGCCGGGGCGCTACAAGGACTACATCTCGACCCCGAAGCAGAACGATTACCGTTCGATCCACACCACGGTGATCGGTCCGAAGAGCCAGCGCGTCGAGCTGCAGATCCGCACCGCCGCCATGGACGAGATCGCCGAATACGGCATCGCGGCCCACGCGCTCTACAAGGACAAGGCCGGCAGGGACGCGCGTGGGCGTGAGGAGACCGGCGTTCCGCCCCACCTCGCCACCGAGAGCGGCGCCTACCAATGGCTGCGCCGCACCATCGAACTCCTGGCCGAGGGCGACAGCCCGGAAGAGTTCCTGGAGCACACGAAGCTCGAACTGTTCCAGGATCAGGTGTTCTGCTTCACCCCCAAGGGGCGGCTCATCGCCCTGCCCCGGGGCGCCACCCCCATCGATTTCGCCTACGCGGTGCACACCGATGTCGGCAATTCCGCCGTCGGCGCCAAGATCAACGGCCGCATGGCGCCGCTCCTGCACGAACTCGTCAACGGCGACGAGGTCGAGATCGCCCGTGCCGACGGGCAATCGCCCCCGGCGGCGTGGGAATCCCTCGTGGTCACCGGCAAGGCCCGCTCGGCGATCCGCCGGGCGACGCGCTCGGCCGTGCGCCGGCAATATGCCGGCCTCGGGCGCCAGATCCTCGACCGGGCCTTCGAGCGCGCGGCGCGCAGCTTCTCGGAGGACAAGCTGCGCGGCGCCCTGCCCCGCCTCGCCCGCACCTCGACGGAGGACGTGTTCGCGGCCGTGGGCCGGGGCGAGATGTTTTCGGGCGACGTGGTGCGGGCGGTCTATCCCGACCACAAGGACGAGCGCCGCACGGGCGCCGCGCCCCTGCAGCAGCCGGCCGCCGGCGGCGCCGGGCGCCTGAGCCTCTCCAAGGATCAGACCATGCGGCTGACCTTCCCCGAAGGATCGGCCGAGGCCGGGCGGCCCGACGCCATTCCCATCCGGGGCCTCGACACCGACCTGCCCGTGAGCTTCGCGCCCAACGGCGGCGCCGTGCCGGGCGACCGCATCGTCGGCATCCTCACCCCCGGCATCGGCGTCACCATCTATCCGATCCAGTCGGCGGCGCTCGCCGCCTTCGACAACGAGCCCGACCGCTGGCTCGACGTGCGCTGGGACGTGGAAGCGGGGGCGAGCGAGCGTTTCCCGGCGCGGCTGGCCCTGCAATCCATCAACGAGCCGGGCGTCCTCGCCTCCATCGCCCAGGTGATCGCCGACCACGACGGCAACATCGACAACCTGTCGATGAAGCGGAAGACCCAGGACTTCACCGAGATCGTCATCGACCTCGCCGTGTGGGACCTGAAGCACCTCAACGCCATCGTGGCGGAGCTGCGCGGCAAGCGCACCGTGGCCCGCGTGAATCGCGTGAACGGCTGATCCGGCGTCCGCTCGATGAGAGCGGTCGCCGGATCGGCGCGCCCGCGCGGCGCCCGAGGACAACCGCACGGAGTTCGTCCGATCCGACGCGAAAAGGATGGGCGCCGCGCGGACCTCCCGATCGCGGAGGGGCGTCGGTTCCGGAGCGCGGGCGAGGCGGTGTCGAACCGTCGCGGCCAGCCCAACGACGAAAGGCCCGCCGCCTTGACGGGCGACGGGCTTGGAACCGACAGGCGTTCAAGCCCGAGGGCGACCCTGTCTCGGGTCAGTATTTCCCCAGCATGGGGAAGTTGATGTTGAACGCCGAATCGAGGGGCATCGGTGCCTCGCGCCTGCGCGGCTTGCGGTTGATGACCTGCTTCAGCTTCGTGTTCAGCACCGACATGTCGAACGGCTTGAGGATGAACGCATCCGCCCCGGCATGGTGAGCGATGTTGATGTCGTCGAAATCGAACGACGATTCCGTGAGGATGAACGGGATGTTCATCAGATCTTCGTCCGAGCGGATCTCGCGCAGGAGCGCGATGCCGTCCATGGGTGTCATATCGAGATCGGAGATCACCAGAGCGTATTTGCGCGACCGGAGACGCTGCAGGGCCGTGGCGGCATCGTTCACGCCTTCGACCTCGGGGAAACCGAGCCGGTTCATCAGCAAGATGATCAACCGCAGGAGTTTGTCCTGATCGTCGACAATGAGGATAGGCGGGGTCTCGTTCATGGTTTTTGCAACTCGAAACCTTGGACTCGGTGGGGTGGATCCGGGGGCTCTCAGACGAACAAGTGTTCGATGCCCTGCTTCGTCATCGATTCGGCTTGCAACTGTTGGGCGAGGGCGAGGATGGCGCTGCCCTTCGGCGTGCCGCGCTGGAAGCTCGGCAGGAGGTTCGCCTTCGCGAACACCGCTTCGCTGGCCGGTCCGCGCACGCTCGTGGTGAAGGAATGAACGAAGTCCCGCTTGGCGATCTCCCGCCACTCGACGATGTGAACGTCGCGATGGCGGGAATCGCGCACGATGCGGTTGAACGTATCGGTCACCGACGTCCGCTCGCCCTCGAGGATCTGAACGGCGAAATTCTGATCCACCATGAGGAAGCTGGTGATGACCGAGAATTCGTTCTTCTTCTGGGCGTGACGGGCGATATCCTCGATGGCGCGGTTGCGCGCGGGAATCTCGGCCGGGAGGTTCAGCCGCGAAAAGTAGATGAGATGGAGGAGGCTCGTCCGCTTGTTCGGGCGCATCGTTTTGACTCGTTCAACTAGCATGACACGCTAGCCACCCGAGCGATAACGGAGTGTAAAGACACGCTGGAGCGGACGCACATGCCTGTGGGGAACGGTCGATGCAGAGTTTTCTAAGACGGGGCAGCGTGATCGCCGGCTTCGTGTGCCTCGGCGTTCTGACCGCCATGGGGAGCGCGAAGGCGGCGTGTCCCTCCGGGCCAGGCTTCGTCGCGGTGCCGGGCAGCGATACCTGCCTGCGACTGTCGGGGCGGGTCGCCGCCGGCGCGACGGTGGGCCGGCACCAGCCGGCCGGATCCGGCGCCGGAACCGGCGCCGAGGGCCGCCTGTCCATCGATGCGCGGACCGCCACCGAGGCCGGCCCGGTCCGCGCCTTCGTGCGCCTGGGCGCGGGGCAGCGCCGGAGCGGGCCGTTCGACTGAGGGCTGTGCCCGGAATCCGGCTCGGACGAACGCCGTTCGATTCCGGCGGTGGGGCGGCGTTCGGCTTTGCCCGGATGGCGCGCCGGATCAGAGATTGACCGAGAGCACCAGGGGCTGGCTGCCCTCCATGCCGGGCCGGAGATAGGGCGACGGGCCGCGCGCCGACTGGCCGTAGACCGTCGCCGTGCGGGTGCGGTTCAACTCCTGCGACAGGGACTTCACCAACCCTTCGGCGACGGTGTGGGCCGTGGCGAGCACCGCCTGATTGGAGGCGGCGGCCTCGGTGAAGCGCTGGTGCGCGTCCCTCAGGGCGGCGAGGCCCTCGGGCGCGAACCGCATGAGGGCGGTGGCGTTGGCCTTGATCGTCTCCAGCCCCTGGAGGTAGGCCGCCGACAGGCCGGTCTTCCCCGGCGTTTCCGCCAATCCCTGATGGAGGCGCCCGACCCGGATATGGTCGCTCTCCCGGGCGAGCACGTCCTCCAGGGCCCGCAGGGTCTCCATCACCCGGCCGACGAGGGCGACGGCGCCGGCCTCGTCGACGATTCGAAGCGGCGACTCAGTTGACGCCGACATGGGAGCCCTCCTGCATCTTCATCATCTCGCGGTAGACCTGATCGCTGATGCCGACGCCGCCGCTCTTCACGATCTGGCCGGCATATTCCTTGGCGAGCATCGAGCGGTAGATGCCGCCGCCCGTGCCGTTGTCGCCGAGCGGCCCGTCGGTGCCCTCCGACTGGGTCAGCCGGTCGAGGGTCTGTTCGAGGAACATCGTTTCGAACTCCGTCGAAGCCTTGCGGGCCCTGATCTCCGCGTCGGTCCTGGGCGTCCCCGCCGTCGCGCCCCTGACGGCACCGGCCGCGGTCTTCGAGGCGGCCTTGGCGGCCTCCTCGGCGGTCCGGGAGACCCCCGACACCGACTGGGCGATATCGCCGAGGATGGCTTTGCCGACGCCCATGGCGGCGTTCATGGCGAGGGGAGCGAGCAACATGGGTCGACCTTTCGGGCTGGAGGGGCTTGAGGGGGCGCCGTCACATCACGTCGATGTCGGCCTGGAGGGCGCCGGCGGCCTTGATGGCCTGCAGGATCGAGATGAGGTCGCGGGGGCCGACACCGAGGGCGTTGAGGCCGTCGACGAGTTCGCGCAGGGTCACGCCTTCCTTGACGAGGGCGAGCTTGTTGCCTTCGCCGGTATCGACCTTCACCCCGGTGCGCGGCACCACCACGGTCTCGCCGTTGGAGAAGGGCGCGGGCTGGCTCACCTGCGGGGTCTCGGTGATGCTGACCGTGAGGTTGCCCTGCGCGATGGCGACGGTGGACACCCGGACGTCGCGGCCCATGACGATGATGCCGGAGCGCTCGTCGACGATCACCCGTGCCGTCTGATCGGGCTCGACCTTGAGCTGTTCGATCTCCGTGACGAGGCGGATCATGTTGCCGTTGTATTTCGGCGGGATCTGGAGGGTGACGGTGGCGGGGTCCGTGGGCTCGGCGGTGTCGGCCCCCATGAAGTCGTTGATGGCGGCGGCGATGCGCTTCGAGGTGGTGAAGTCGGGGTTGCGCAGGGAGAGGCGCAGGGACCGCATGTCGTTCATCTTGAACGCCATCTCGCGCTCGATCATCGCGCCGTTCGGCACCCGTCCGTTGGTGGGCACGCCCCGGGTGATCTTGGCGGCGTCGCCCTCGGCCGAGAAGCCCGCGATGGCCACCGACCCTTGGGCCAGGGCGTAGACCTCGCCGTCGGCGCCGAGCAGCGGTGTCACCAGCAGGGTGCCGCCCTGGAGCGACTTGGCGTCACCGAGCGACGACACGGTGATGTCCATGCGGTTGCCCTGCGTGGCGAAGGCCGGCAGGTTCGCCGTCACCATCACGGCGGCGAGGTTCTGGGTGCGCATGGTGGCGCCGCGGGTGTTGACGCCGAGGCGTTCCAGCATGGCCTGGAGCGACTGCTTCGTGAACGGGATGTTGTTGAGGGTGTCGCCGGTGCCGTTGAGGCCCACCACGATGCCGTAGCCGACGAGCTGGTTCGAGCGAACGCCCTCGATGCTCGCCATGTCCTTCACCCGCGACATGGCGAAGGCGCCGCCCGGCGCGGCTGCGAGGACGAGGAAGGCCAGGGCCGTGAGGCGCCGGGCGAGGCTCCAGGAGGAGCGGCGGGTGGACCCGAGGGTCTGACGGGACGTCTGCATTCGCATGGCGCGCTTCGATGGAGGGCGGAGCGTCCTTCGGTGAGACCCGGGGCGCCGGATGGCTCCGATGAGGAGGATCGGCGTTTGGGGGCCCACGTGAGGCACTCTTCGCCCTTCGATCTGCCAGGAGCGTGCCAAGCGGCCGCGTTTTCTCAAGTGGTTGATACAGAGGTACTTTTTCTGGGTGTCCCCGTCCGGCGCATGGTTTTCGCCCCCTCCCGCCGGCGCGACCCGGCAGGTTCTGCCGGGGTGTTTACCGGCACTTAACCATACAGGACGGATTCTGCCGCCTCGCAGCCGATTTGGTGCCCCGTCGGGGAACCGAATCGGCCACATCCCGGAACCGCGCGGGTTCGGGGTGGTGGACGAGGACCGCGCGGAGCCGGAACAGCGTCGCACATGCGTATCGATACCCATTACGCCGCCTCCGCCCCGGGGAGCGTGACCTCCCGCCGCCTCGACGGTGGCGCGTTGTTCACCCTCGACCGGGCTCCAACCCTGAATGCGAGTGCCGCCGCCACCCCGGCCGCGTCGCTGGCCGGCCTCGACGCGATCCTGGCACTCCAGGCCCGACCGGACTCGCCGGAGGAGCGCCGCCGGCGCACGACGCGCCGAGGCTACGACCTCCTCGACAGCCTCGATCGGCTCAAGGTCTCCCTCCTGATGGGCCGGGTCTCGGCCTCTGACCTCAAGGCCATCGCTTCGCGCCTCGCCCAGCGTTGCGAGAGCGGCGATCCTCGCCTCGACGCCCTGATGGCCGAGATCGAACTGCGCGCGGCCGTGGAGCTGGCCAAGCTCCAGGCCCGCGAGATCGAGGTGCGCGCCGCCGCCTGAGGGGCCTCGCCCGGCCATGCCGGACCTCGATGAGGTCACCGCCTGGGGATCGGTCCGGCCGAGGAAACCGGCATTGACGCCCCCGCGGCGATCCCCGACAAACCGGGGCGTTCACGCCCCCGGACTTCGGACGGGCCGCGCTCCGCCGCATCCGTGGGCGTCATGCTCTTTAATTCGCTTGCCTTCCTGCTGGGCTTCCTGCCCGTCGCCCTCGGGCTCCACGGCCTGGTGCTGCGCCTGTATCCGGCCCGGCGCCGCGAAGCCCTCCTCCTCCTCTCCTTCGTGTTCTACGGCTGGTGGGACCCGCGCTTCGTGCCGCTGCTCGGCCTCTCCATCGGGGCGAACTGGTGCGTCGCCCGGGCCCACCGCGCCACCGGGGCGCGCTGGCTGATCCCGCTTGCCATCGCGGGCAACCTCGCGACCCTGGGGCTGTTCAAGTACCTCGATTTCCTCGCCGGCCTCGTCGCCTGGATTCCCGGCCTCGAGATCGGCCCCGTCGGCCTCGCCCTGCCGCTCGGTATCTCGTTCTTCACCTTCCACCACTGCATGTACCTCGCCGACCTCCGGGCCGGGCGGGCGCCGGCCTTCGGCCTGCGGGACTACGCCCTCTACATCGCCTTCTTCCCACAGGTGCTCGCCGGCCCCCTCGTGCGCTGGCGCGAGGTGATGCACCAGTTCGCCGAGACCGCGCCGGTGGCCCCTGCCGCCTTCGGCCGGGGATTGATCCTCCTCGGCCTCGGCCTGTCGAAGAAAGTCTTCCTCGGCGATCCCCTGGCGGTCCTCGTCAATCCGGTGTTCGACCTCGCGGCCGCGGGCGGGACCGTGACCGTGGCGCAGGCATGGCAGGCGGCCCTCGGCTTCACGTTTCAGATCTACTTCGACTTTTCCGGCTACACCGACATGGCGCTCGGCCTCGGCCTGATGCTCGGCGTCGTCCTGCCCCCGAACTTCGACGTGCCCTACCGGGCGACATCGCTCCAGGACTTCTGGCGGCGTTGGCACATGACCCTGTCGCGCTTCCTGCGCGATTATCTCTACGTTCCCTTGGGGGGCAACCGCCACGGGCCGCGCCGCCAGGTCTTGGCGCTCCTCGCCACCATGACCCTCGGCGGCCTCTGGCACGGAGCCGGTTTCACCTTCGTCGCCTGGGGGCTCGCCCACGGCCTTGGCCTCGGTCTCGGCCTGGTGTGGCGCCGGGCCGGCTTCGTCCTGCCCGCCGCCGTCGGCTGGCTCCTCACCTTCGCCTTCGTGGTCGCGACCTGGGTGCTGTTCCGGGCCCCCGACCTGTCCACGGCCCTGCGCCTCGGCGAGGCCCTGGCGGGCGGGGCACCCCTCGGGACCGGCTTTTCCTGGCGGACCCTGGCGCCGGCCGCCGCCATCGCCTGCCTCGGCCCAACCGCCCTCGTCATCGCGGGCCGGGTCGGCCCACGCCCATCCGTCGCCGTGGGGCTCGGCCTCCTGTTCGTCGTGCTCCTCCTGCGCCTCGGCGAGGATGCGAACTACGCCTTCATCTACTTCCAGTTCTGAGGGGCATCGCGCCGAGAACGACGGGGGGCGTCGGGAATGCTTGCACCCGTGCCCCGCCCCTGCCTACACACGATCGGACCCCTACGAACCGGAGCCGATCATGACCCCTGAGCAGGTGCTCGCCGAATTCCGCGACGCGCAGGCCCTCCTCGAAGGCCATTTCGTCCTCAGTTCCGGCCTGCATTCCGGAGTGTTCCTCCAGAAGATGGCGATCTTCTCCGATCCCGTGCGCACGGAGCGCCTGTGCAAGGCGCTGGCGGCGACGATCACCGAGCGGTTCGGCCCCATCGACATCGTGGTCTCCCCCGCCATCGGCGGCATCGTGCCGGGCTACGAGACGGCCCGCCACCTCGGCGCCCGGGCGATCTTCGTGGAGCGCGAGCCCGGCGGGCCGTTCACCCTGCGGCGCGGCTTCAGCATTCCGGCCGGCACCCGCGCCGTCATCGTCGAGGACATCGTCACAACCGGGCTTTCGGCCCGCGAATGCCTCGCGTCCCTGTCGGGCGAGGCCGGCGAGATCGTGGGCGCGGCCTGCCTCATCGACCGCTCTGGCGGGCGCGGCGAGATCGGCCTGCCGCTCGTGACCCTCGTGACCCTCGACATCCCGGCCTACCCCGCCGATGCCCTGCCGCCCGAACTCGCGGCCCTGCCGGCGGTCAAGCCCGGCAGCCGGGTGATGAAGGCGTGAAGCACCCATGGGCGCGGGACGTGTAATCGCCGCCCGCGTCCCGAAATGGCACATCGTGTCCGGAAAGTCTGAACTTTGTTTCCGATTTGACCGCGAAACTGGACCTAGAATGCCTGGGGAATCTGCACGCAATACTTGTTCCGCTTGACATCGGTTGCCACGACGACGTATTTTTTTGTATATTCCTTCGCACATCGTCACGCCGCCGGCTTTTCGTGGACGTCATCGACCTCGATCTCGATGGAAATTGCCTCTGAATCCAGTATCTCCCAAGGATTGGGTGGATGACGAGGGAATTGGCGTAGGCTTTTTCTCATTGTATCGAACAACGGATCGTTTCATGAGCGCACAACAGCGCAGTGCCATCTTCATCGATGGCGCCAACCTCTATGCCGCCACCAAGGCCCTCGGCTTCGACATCGACTATCGTCGGCTGCTGAAGGAGTTTCAGGGGCGGGACAATCTCCTCCGGGCGTTCTACTACACCGCCATGGTCGAGGATCAGGAATACTCCTCGATCCGCCCGTTGATCGATTGGCTCGACTATAACGGCTACCGGGTCGTGACCAAGCCAGCCAAGGAATTCGTCGATTCGGCGGGCCGCCGGAAGATCAAAGGCAACATGGACATCGAACTCGCCATCGATGCCCTCGAACTCGCCCCCCGCATCGACCACATGGTACTGTTCTCCGGCGACGGAGATTTGCGCTCCCTCGTGGAAGCGATGCAGCGCAAGGGCGTGCGCGTGACCGTGGTCTCGACGATCCAGACCCAGCCCGCCATGGTGGCCGACGACCTGCGCCGGCAGGCCGACGAGTTCCTCGATCTCGTGCACCTCATCCCCCGCATCGGGCGCGACCCCGGCGAGCGCAACGTCCGCTCCCTGCCCGACCGCTCGATGGCGGGCGACACCGGCACCCGCTCGCGCGGCGAGACCCCCGAGCGTTCCGCGCGCCCGAGCCCGGCCCTCGAGACCCGCTACGGCATCCGCCAGGGTGACGAGACCCCCGAGGGGTAAGCGTGCGACTCATCCACGCGATTGACGGTTGACGCGGGTCCCCTCACCCCGTCCCGTCGAGCCAATCCAGAACCTGCCGGGCGCTCTGGTCGGGCGGGAAGACCGGATAGAACACCTGGGTCACCCGCCGGTCGTCGAGCACGAGGGTGAGGCGGCGCAGCAGCGTGAGGCCCCCGGCCGCGAAGGTGGGCAGCCGCATCGCCTGCGTCAGCGCCCCGTGCGGATCGGCGATGAGGCTGAACGGCAGGTGCAGGCGCGTCGCCACCCCGCGCTGATACGCGCTCGTCTGCGTCGAGAGCCCGTGGACATGGGCGACGCCGCGCCGGACGAGTTCCGCGTGGTGATCGCGAAATTCGCAGGCCTGCGGGGTACAGCCACGCGCGCCCGGAATCGCGTCCCAGTCGTCCACGAGGTTGGGCTGGCCCGGCTCGCCCGTGCGGGGATAGGCATAGACCACGCTGCGGCCCGCGAGGCGGGCCAGGGACACCCGCGACCCGTCGGTCGCCTCCAGGGAGATGTCGGGCACGCGGGTTCCGGCGAGGTGGCGCGCGGCGCCGTCGTCCTCCGGCACGGGCAGGTCGGTGGGGAGTGCGTTGAAATCGGGGGTCATGCGCGGCGCTCCGGGGGGCACGGACCGCCAGCCTAAGCCCGCGCACGAAGACCCGCCCTCAAAAAATCAGCCCTTGTCGCGCATGATCCGGGCGCGGTCGCGCTGCCAGTCGCGCTCCTTCGAAGCCTCGCGCTTGTCGTGGAGCTTCTTGCCCCGGCCGAGCCCCAGTTCGATCTTCGCCCGGCCGCGCTCGTTGAAGTAGATCTTCAAGGGCACCACGGTGAAGCCCTCGCGCTGGGTGGCGCCGATGAGCTTGTTGATCTGCTTGCGGTGCAGCAGCAGCTGCCGCGGCCGCTTGGTCTCGTGGTTGAAGCGGTTCGCCTCGACGTATTCGGGGATGTAGGCGTTGAACAGCATCAGGTCGGTGCCCGACGGCCCGGCATAGGCCTCGCCGATGGTGGCCTTGCCCTTGCGCAGGGATTTGACCTCGGTGCCCGTGAGCGCGAGCCCGGCCTCGATGGTGTCGGTGATCTCGTAATGGTAGCGGGCGGCGCGGTTGTCGGCGACGACGCGGCGGTCGGAAGCGGGTTTGGGTGCCATCACATCGTCGGTTCAGGCCGGCCGCCGGAATGCGGCCGGGTTTTCTGGAGATATGGTCGGTTCGAGGCGGGTCCGCCAGTCGAAATCAGTCGAGCAGGCCGGCATGGCGCAGGGCGGCGTCGATGGTCGCCCGCCCGGCCTCGGTGACGGGGAGCAGCGGCAGGCGCAGCTCCTCGCGGATGTGGCCGAGGCGCGCGAGGGCGTACTTCGCCGGTGCCGGGTTCGGCTCCACGAACATCGCCGTGTGCAGCGGCAGCAGACGGTCCTGCAGGGCGAGCGCCTTGGCGTAGTCGCCGGCGAGCGTCGCCTCCTGCAGCTCGGCGCAGAGGCGCGGGGCGACGTTCGACACCACGGAGATGCAGCCGCGACCGCCATGGGCGTTGAAGCCGAGCGCCGTCGCGTCCTCGCCGGAGAGCTGGATGAAGTCCGGCCCCATGGCCTGGCGCTGGAGGCTGACACGGTCGAGCTTCGCCGTGGCGTCCTTCACCCCGACGATGTTCTTGAGCGCGTACAGGCGCGCCATGGTCTCGACGCTCATGTCGACGATGGAGCGGCCGGGAATGTTGTAGAGGATGATCGGGATGCCGATGGCGTCGTTGATCGCCTTGAAGTGGGCGTAGAGCCCATCCTGCGACGGCTTGTTGTAGTACGGCGTCACCACCAGCACGGCGTCGGCGCCGGCCTTTTCCGCGTGGCGCGCCCGCTCCACCGCCTCGGCCGTGGAGTTCGAGCCGGCGCCGGCGATCACCGGCACGCGGCCCCCGGCCATTTCGACGCAGATCGCCACCACGCGGTCGTGCTCGGCCGGCGTCACCGTCGGGGTCTCGCCCGTGGTGCCGACGGGAACGAGACCGTGAATGCCCTCTTCGATCTGCCAGGTCACGAGCTTGCGGAAGGCGTCCTCGTCGAGGGCGCCGTCGCGGAACGGCGTCACCAGGGCGGTCATCGCGCCCTTGAGGCGCCGGGTGGAGGTGTCGGTCATCCTGGCGTTCCCGGCCCTTCGGGGCTCGTCTCGCGGCGGAGCCAGGACCGGCCCCGCGTCAGGCGGCGAGACATAAAGCCTTGGCCGCACGGGCGCAAACGCCGTGTTCGCGCGGTTAATGCCTTCTTAATGCCCTCTGAGTGAGCTTGAACGTCGCCCGTACACACAGGGATTCGCGAAATCATGGTGTTCCGGAGGTGTTCGCATCGCGCCACGCTGGCGCTGGCCGTGTCCGGGACCTTGCTGGCCGGATCGCTCATCGCCGTCACGGGGCCGGGGTCCCGCGTGTTCGCGGCGGGAGCCGAGACGGGGCCTTCGCCCGATACGCTGCCGGCGCCGCTGTCCGCATCCACGGGCGAGGCCGTTCCGGCGAGCGACGCCGCCGCGCCTTCGAGCGCCCTCACGGACACCAGGACCCCCGATCCCGTGGCGGCCGATGCCCTGAAGATCGAGGGTCGCACCGCCGAGACGCCGGCCGTCGCGCCTCCGGCTTCCGCCCTCCCCGCCACCGCGAAAGCCTATGCCTCGGCCGACCCCGAAGCCGGCATCGCCTTTCCTCTGCCCGACGCGGCGGTGTCGCCCGTGGCCCCGGTGCCGGATGTGCCCGATCCGCGCCGCGCCGTGCTGGTGGCGCCGGACATCGACTTGCCCGCCCTGCGCGCGGCCATCGACACCTATCGCAAGGGCAAGGTGGCGGAGGGTGACCGCCTGCGCGAGGCGTTCTCGGACCCCGCCGCCCGGGCGCTCCTCGAATGGGTCGCCATCCGGGCCGGGGCCGGCATCGGCTTCGAGCGCACCGTCGCGTTCACGCGCAATTATCCCGATTGGCCCGCGGGACCGCTGCTGCGTCGCCGCGCGGAAGAGGCTCTGCTCATCGAGCGGAAATCTCCCGCGATCGTGCGGGCCTATTTCGCCACCACGAAACCCGCGAGCCCGCCCGGCAAGTTCGCCCTGGCCCTGGCCTTCCGCTCAGAGGGCCTCGACGGCGACGCCGCCGCCCTGGTGCGGGACCTGTGGCGCTCCGACAGCTTCGGGCGCGGCCTCGAAACCCGGGTGATGGATGCGTTTCCGGGCGTGCTGACCCGGATCGACCACCGCTTCCGCATGGAGCGGGCCCTCCTGAAGGAAGACTACGACACCGCCGGCCGCGCGGCTTCCTATGCGGGGGCGAGCTACGCCACCCTGGTCCGGGCGCGCCGCGCCGTGGAGGACAAGAGTGCGTCGGCGCCCGCCGCCCTCAACGCCGTGCCGCCGTCGCTCCGGGGTGATTCTTCCTACATCCTGTCGCGGGCGCAGTACCTGCGCCGCACGGACCGGTACGCGGAGGCCGCCGCCCTCCTGTCCGTGGCCCCGACCAATCCGGACGTCCTCGTCGACGGCGACGAATGGTGGGTCGAGCGCCGCATCGTCGCGCGCAAGCTCGTGGATCTCGGCGATGCCCGCACCGCCTACGTGGTCGCCGGCCGGCACAGCGCCCGCACGGTGGAGAAACGCATCGAGGCGGAGTTCCACGCCGGCTGGATCGCCCTGCGCTTCCTCGACGATGCCGGCACCGCGGCGCGCCATTTCGAGGCCGCCGCCGCCATCGCCGAGACGCCGATTTCCCTGGCGCGGGCCGCCTATTGGCAGGGCCGGGCCGCCGAGGCTTTGGGCAAGACCGAGGACGCAAAGGCGGCCTACGAGCGCGCCGCCCTCCAGCCCATCGCGTATTACGGCCAACTCGCCCGGGCGAAGCTCGGCCGCGCCAGCCTGGCGCTTCGGGCCCTGCCCGAACTCGACGCCCCCGCCCGCGCCGCCTTCATGGAGCGCCTGCCCATGCGGGCCCTGCGCCTCCTGGAAGCCGCTTCGCTCCGCGACCTCGCCCTGCCGCTCTATATCGACGCGGCGACGAAGCTCACCGACCCGGCCGAACTCGATGCGCTGGGCACCATCGCCACGGAGGTCCGCAACGCGCGCGCCTTGGTGGCCATCGGCAAGATCGCCGTGCAGCGCGGCCTGCCGCTCGACCTCCACGCCTACCCGACCATCGGCATCCCGGCCTACGAAGCCTCGGCCGCCGTGCCCCTCGTCGAGAAGGCCATGGTGTTCGCCATCGCCCGGCAGGAGAGCCAGTTCGATCCCCTCGCCCAATCGAGCGTCGGCGCGCGGGGCCTCATGCAGATGATGCCGGCCACCGCCCAGCGCACGGCCCGCCGGGTGAGCGCCGCCTTCGACCAGGACCGCCTCACCAGCGACCCCGCCTACAATGCCCGCCTCGGCCAAGCCCATCTCGGCGAGCTCATGGACGATTGGCGCGGCTCCTACATCCTCGCCTTCGCGTCCTACAATGCCGGCGGCGGCAACGTGAAGAAATGGATCGACGCCTACGGCGATCCGCGCAAGCCCGGTGTCGACCCCATCGATTGGGTCGAGCGCATCCCGTTCACGGAGACGCGCAACTACGTCCAGCGGGTGATGGAGAACCTCCAGATCTACCGCACCCGCCTCGACACCAAGAGCGCGCTGCTCATCGAGGGCGATCTTCAACGCGGGGCGCGCTGAACGGGCGTCGCGGCCGGTGTGGGGGCGGACGCCGATCCCTGCTCGGGACAGGACGGCCAGATGCGCGTCGGCCCCGGTGCCCGGGGTTCGAGAGGCCATCCCCATCGGCGGACATTGGACACGAGAGCGCCGCGCGCCCGAAGCATCCAGGCCACCGGATCGCGCGGGTCTTCCCGCCACCGAAGCGTTCGGCCGTCCAGGGGGCGGGCCGCGCGATCCCGCCCAAGGTTCCGCCAGTGTTTACAGCCGCTCTCGGCGTCGAACACGCGCTGGATCGCGACCATCGGGGCACTGCCAGCTTCCGGGCCTGTCGTTGTCCCAACACGAAAACTTGATCGTCGAACCCGGCATGCCTGAGTTGTTCCGCCTCTTGCAAGAGGGGGCGTTAACGAAGCTGGGCTAGGCTCGCTCCTTGGTGCCGGGAGTAGGTGATGAAGATGCTGCGCCGTTTTCGGGACGATCGGCGGGGAAACATCGCGATACTGTTTGCCCTTGTGTTGATGCCGCTGATCTTCTTGCTTGGCGCCACCGTCGATTATGGGCGGGCGTCGACCTTGCGGGCTCAACTGCAAAACAGCGTCGATGGAATCGCCCTGAGCCTCTGTCAGATGAGCCCGCAAACCTCCAACGCCGATCTCGAAGCCCAGGCCGCGAAGCTTCTGACATCGTACATGCCCGAGGGGGCGACCCTCGAGAGACCTTTGAACATCGGCACCGATCCGCGCACGATCACCGTGAAGGGAAGCGCGGTCTACCAGACCGCGTTCGTCAGCATCATGCGGATCAACACCGTCGAAGTCGGCGCGTCCTCGCAATGCGCGACGCCCATGGCCCAGACCTTCGAGATCGCCCTCGCCCTCGATACCACGGGCTCCATGAAGAATGCCGGCGGCTCGGGCACGAAGATGGCCGCCGCTCAGGACGCCGCGAAGAAGTTCATCGATTACGTCGCTTCGAAGCCGATCTTCAGCCCGCAGACACGGATCTCCGTCGTGCCCTTCGCCAGCGGCGTCGCCGTCGACCCGAAAGCCTATGGCCCGTCCACGAGCTGGATCGATGGAAGTGCGAGATCTGCCTACCACTGGAACAACGTCGATTTTTCCGCGGCCAGCGAGCTCGTCAAGAAAACGATCAAGAGCCGGTTCGATATCTTCGATCAGCTCAAGTGGCTCGATCCAGCCTGGAGTTGGGCCGGCTGCCTCGAGACCCTGCCCTATCCTCTGAATGTGCAGGACGCCGCCCCGACCCAGGAGAACCCCAACAGCTACTTCGTTCCCATGTTCGCGCCGGATGAGCCTGGAATCGCAAGAAGAAGTGGTGGGTACATTTATGAGAGCAGGCCAAATGATGTCCAAACAGGTGACGCTTATAAGAATCTCAGTCCCTCGAGGCAGGCGTACTACAACAGCTACTTGACGGATCATACGCCCCTTCCGGATTGTGGTACGAAGTACATGACGGCGCCGGAGGCGGAGACGCGCGCGTGCAAGTACTTCAAGCCAGTGGAGTATCAGTCGTCGATGGATCTCGGAGTTCCCAACGGGCCGAATTTCGGCTGCACGAGCAAGCCGCTGCAGACCCTGACGAAAGACACCGCGCGACTCAAATCCCTGATCGATAGTCTCTCGCCCTCGGGCAGCACCAACATCTTCGACGGCTTCATGTGGGCGTGGAGGACGATCTCGCCCCTGAGCGTCTTCGCGCAGGGCGTGCCCTATCGCGACACCTCCGTGCGCAAAGTCATCGTTCTGATGACGGATGGCTTCAATTCGTGGAACACCAACGCCGGCATGAACATCAACGACTCGCTGTTCGGGGCCATGGGCTACCTCACCAATGGCGACGGCACCAAGGTTGCGGGCACGCCGGCGCTCGCCGGCCGACTCGTGAGCGGCACGGCCCAGCCCACGTCCGACGCCAAGGCCCGTGCCGCCCTCGATGCCCTGACCCGCGAGGCTTGCATCAATGCCAAGGCCCGCAACATCACCGTCTTCACCATCGGCTTCAACGTTCCGAACGATCCCATCGATCAGGACGGGATCGCCCTCCTGCGGGACTGCGCGTCGACGCCGAGCCAAGCCTATGTGGCGAACTCATCGACGGCGCTCATCGCGGCCTTCGACGACATCGCCCAGAGCATCGGCAAGCTGCGGATCATTCACTGACGCTTCGACCCATGCCGCCGAAGGGGGGGGCCGGTTCGGTGGAAGAAGGGGCGCTTTACCTAGAGCGTCGTCCTGGATATCAGATCCAGGACGACGCTCTAAACCTATTGGACCGCATCGGCTTTTGTCCGAAAGCCGGTTCCCAGCTTTCGGGCCGATGCTCTAGTGCATCGATCCAGACGGAGGCTTCAGCCGTGTCTGGGAAACTTGATGCAAAGACAAAAGCCTCGTGCTCTGGCGCATGAACGAAGTGATTGCGTCACAGCACGAGGCAATGACGCGGCATTCGTGATCCGGGGACCCGACGGAACGCCGTCGCGGCCGGACGCAGGTCCGACCTCTCCCGAAGCCTAATCCGCCGTCGCCGGGCAGGCTTTTCCGGCCGGCAGCACGACCTCGTCGTCGGCGTCGGCGGTGAACCCCTTTCCCTGGCGGGTCGGCCAGATCGTGGTCCTGGAGAGCGGGAACGCTCCCGTCCCCACGCCCAGGAGGGTCGCGTAGGTGGTGCCGAAAATCGGGGCGTAGGGCATCGTCACGTCGGCGACGATGAGGCGCATGCCATGCCGGTTGTAGACAGCCGGAATGGGAAGATCCGCCGGAGCCGGGCCGACGGCCCATTTCGCGGCGCCGGCCGTGCCGTCGCTGGAGCAGACGCGCACGGTGCGGGAATTGCCCCGCATGTAGATGCCGATGGCGGCGACGCGGATCACGGCGTTTGTCGCGTCGAACGGCTGGTAGACGAGCTTCGCCGCCGCCAGGATATCCGTCATGGTCGCCTGCGCCATCGGCGAGACGGTGTCGCCGCGGGAGGTCAGGTCGGCCACGGTTCGGCTCAACAAGGTGGTGCGCCGCTGCGCCATCGCCGCCCGCGCCAGTTCCGAACCGCCCACGTAGATGAGCACGAGCACTGGGGCGATGAGGGCGAACTCGACGGCGGCGACGCCGCCTTGCGCCCGTCTGAACCGCCCGAGACGGCGCGGCGACGGGGGGGCTGCAACAGAACGCATGGGTCGTGTGACCTCCAGCCCTTATCAGAACGGCTCGGTGCGAAAGACTTGGACGGATTGGAGCAGGCGCGATCCGTCCGCGAAGGACGTCGTCATCGGAAAGGTGAAGCTGAAACTCGGATACTTCACCGCTGCCTGAATGACCACGATGGTGCTGGCCTGGGCATTGGTGTAGCTTTTGCCGAAATCTGGCGACCAGTTCCTTGTCTGCGGATCGAGGGGCGTCATCGTCTTGCCGGCCGCGATGCTGTCGTAGACCCGCAGCTCCAGCTTGACGTCCGAGCAGGTGAACAGCGTCCAGCGCTCGGCGCCGTTGGACCGGCACAGTTCGTTGCGCAGATTGGTCAGGGCGCGCGCGGGATCGGTCTCGCCCGCATTCGCCCCCTGGAATTGCCCGGTCTGGACCGTCCGCGCGGCGTCCGCGAGGGCGTCGTCCAGAGTCTGGCTTGCCCAGAACAGCATCGCCGTGTCGAGGATGCCCGTTACGAGAATCAGGAACGGAAAGACCACGAGGGCGAATTCGACGGCCGTGGCGCCGCCCCGCGCGCGGAAAAAGCCAACGGAACGTCCTGTCGATTCTGTTCGATGACGGCGGCTGGACGACCGGATTGGCATGGGTGTGGATTATCTTTCGTCGCCGATCCCCGGAAGCCATCACGACCGGGAGCAGGGCCTTCGTCCCATCGTTTCGTTCGAATGATGTATAATTTCTCTTCGGTGACACGATCGGTCGCGGGGATCGGACCGATCCGCATGGAATCGCAACGGGTGTGGCTCGGTGTCGGACGGGAGCAGGCGTCTCGCCTTCGGGCGCCTGTCCGTCACCGGACGGACCTTTCCCCCGACGTCCGTCACCGGACGGACATGGCCCCAAAGCCGGCGCCGATGAGGTAGGCGCCCAGCACCAGGGCGGTGATCTCGATCCACAGGCCCGGCTGGCCCGGCACGAGACCGGCGACACTCAGCCCGCCGGCGACGGCCACCGCGAGGACCAGGGCGAAGGCGGACGCGGCCGCCAGACGCGTTCGTGGAAGGCCGGCGAGGCGACCCACCGCCACCCCCAGCAGGAGGCCGAGCACCAGGGCCGACCCGATCAGCGTCAGCAAGGCGATCACGCGGCGTTCCTCATGGGCGGAGCGCCAGACCGATGCCCTCGGCGGGGGCGCGGGCGGCCGGATCGGTGGCGATCCGGTCGGGCGGGAGGCCGGCCTCGAGCAGGTACTCGGCCAGGGCCAGGGCACGTTGGCGCGGCAGATCGGGCTCGGGTTCGGGTGGTGCTTCGGCCGCCGGCTTCTCGGGCTTGGCGGCGGGGCCGGGCTTCCCTTGACTTGGCTTTGTCGGGCCGGGCTTCGTTTGACCTGGCTTGGCCTTGGCCTCCGAGGGCTTCGTCGCGGTCGCCTTGGCTTCGGGCGCCTTCTCGACGGAGGCCGTGCTGTCCACGGCGGTGTCGACGGTGGGTTTCGGGGCGGGGGCGGTCGCGGCCGGGTCAAGGTGCCCCGCCACGGCGACGCGGCCCAAAGGGCACGCCTTGGCCCAGGCCGCCACACCGTCGAGGAGCGGATAGAGCGGGGCCGTCACCGTGGCGCTGCCGGGGGAAAACGCCAGGGCTTTCGGCGGTTCGAGGGCGGCGAACCGCGCCCGGCATTCCGCCTCGCTCGGAGGCACGGCGACGCCCGGCACGGCGACGGCCGCCGTGGCCTGCCAGCCGGCCGGCAGCGCGCGGGGCAGGCTTCCTTCCAGACGCCGCGCGGCTTCCGGATAGAGGCTGTCGCCGGTCAGCGTGAGGCTGCGGTCGGCGACCCTGACCTCGCCGCGCGCCATCACCGACAGGGCCTCGGCGCCCGCCTCCAGGGCCTCCGTCAGGCCGGCGGGCGCGCCCTCGGCGAGACGCGTGCGGTCGACGATCCGCTCGTGGAAGAATCTGGGCCGCAGGGTCGCGAGGATGCGGTCGCGGGTGGCGGCGTCGGGCAGGTGTCCGCCGAGGGTGACGCTGTCGGCCTCGCGCCGCAGCTGGACGCGGTAGGGCGAGAGCGGCCGTGTCTCGATCCGCACCGGACCGGCCTCGACCCCGGCGGGACGGGCGTCCCGCAGAAGGGCGGCGATCTCCCCCGGCGCCTGTCCGTCGAGGGCGACGCCCATCACCGTCACGGCGCCCTGCGCGAAGGCGACCCGCCCGTCCTGGATCAGGGCGGCGAGACGAAGCATGAAGGCGCCGAGCCCGGCCGGATCGATCCGCGGGTCGAGGCCCCGCGCCGTGCGGGTCTCGTCGAGGAACCCGGCGCCCTCGGCGATCTCGGTGGCACCGGCCTTGAGCGCCGCGCGGGCGCTTTCCGACGCGACGTAGCCGGTGAGGCCGATGCCGCCGCCGGGCGCCCGCAGGATGGCGAAGCTGAAATCCGGGACCCGTGCCGGCAGGATCTCGATGGTGCCGAGGGTGAACCCCGTCGGCGGCGTCGCGAGCGCCGTGCGCAGGGCCGCTTCCTCCGCCGTCGAGGCCGCCTCGCCCCGGACGGACAGCTTCGTGTCGGCGAGCTCGGCCCGCGCCCCCGGCTGAAGGGCACGGAGCGCCAGGACCGCGTCCGTCGCGGCCTCCTTGAAGTCCGCCGGGGCGCCGTAGGCGGCATGGGTGCCATCGACGATGCGGGTGCCGGGGGGGAGGATCGCGGTCAGGGCTTGCGTCAGGGCGCGCGGGCCGATCTCGGCCGGACGGTGGCCCGTGAGGTCGATGCGGTCGGCCCGTGTGCGCGTCGCCGTCCAGACGAAGGGCGCGGCGGTCTCGACGAGGCTTAGGGTGCCGTCGATCCGGCGCAGGCCCGGCAGGGCGGCGAGGCGCGCGAGGGCGGCGTCCCGCGCGGCGGCATCGGGCGCCTCGCCCGAGACCGCAAGGTCGCGGCCCCGCGCCGTCGCCCGCAGCCAGGGCTCGGCCCCCGCCGGCGCCGTCTCCCGCGCCACCCGGTCGGCCTCGGCGTCGAGATGCGCTTCGAGGGGCGGCGTGACGAGGGGCACGGCAACGCCGACCAGCACGGCGACGCCCGGCAGGCCGACGATCCAGCCGAAGCGGCGGAGGGCGGAGGAGAGCGCGTGGATCAAGGGCAGATCGGCTCCCGGTGGTGGAGGTTGTGGATGAGGGGGCGGCACCCGACGTGGATCACCGCGCCTCGCAGGCACCCCGACTGACCGTTCTCATGGTGAGCGCGGGCCCCCTCCCGCTTCAGGAGAGGGAGCCCGGCGCCCCAGCGGTCGCCGCGTCCCCGATCGTGTGATCCGAAGGACAGCACACGGCCATCACGGCATCATGAAGGCGTCAGGCGTCGCGCAGCATCTCGAGTTCGAGCCAGCGGTCCTCGGCGGCGGCGAGCTGGGTCTCGGCTTCGCCCAGGAGGGCCGAGGCCTTGGCGAAGCGGGCCGGGTCACGGGCGTAGAGCTGCGGGTCGGCGAGCACCTCGCGCAGCTTGGCGATGTCGGATTCGAGCTTCTTCATCCGATCCGGCAAGGTTTTGAGCTCGTGCTGGTCCTTGAACCCGAGCTTGCCCTTTGCGGGCTCGGGCTTGCTCGCCTCGGGCCTGGCCGCCTCCTTTGCCCCCTCGGCCTTGCGCGGCGCGGCGCGGGAGGCGGACGCGACGGTGCGGGCCTGAACGCCCTGGCCGCGCTGGGCGATCATGTCGGTGTAGCCGCCCGCATACTCGACCCAGACGCCCTCGCCCTCGCTCACCAGCACGCTGCCCACCACCCGGTCGAGGAAGTCGCGGTCGTGGCTCACGAGGATCAGGGTGCCGGAATAGTCGGTGAGCATCTCCTGCAGCAGGTCGAGGGTCTCGAGGTCGAGGTCGTTGGTCGGCTCGTCGAGGACGAGGAGGTTGGCGGGCTGCGCGAGCGCCCGAGCGATGAGCAGGCGGTTGCGCTCGCCGCCCGAGAGCACGCTCACGGGGGTGCGGGCCTGCTCGGGCGTGAACAGGAAGTCCTTCATGTAGCCGATGACGTGGCGGCTCACGCCGCCCACGATCACGGAATCGCCGCTGCCGCCCGTGAGCACGTCCCGCACGGTCATCGACGGTTCCAGCACCGCGCGGGTCTGATCGAGGAGCATCATCTTGAGGTTGGTGCCGAGCGCGATGGTGCCGGCATCCGGTGGCTGCTGGCCGGTCAGGAGGTTGATGAGGGTGGTCTTGCCCGCGCCGTTCGGCCCGACGATGCCGAGGCGGTCGCCGCGCATCACCCGGATCGACAGGTCGTCCACGATGGTGCGGGTCCCGTAGGCCTTCGTGGCGCCCTTGGCCTCAACCACGAGGGCGCCGGACGGGTCGGCCTCCGTCGAGCTCATGGTGGCGGTGCCCACGGGCCGGCGGTCCTCGCGCCGGTCCTTGCGCAATTGCTGGAGATTGCCGAGGCGCCGGACGTTGCGCTTGCGCCGCGCCGTCACGCCGTAGCGCAGCCAATGCTCCTCGTCGGCGATCTTGCGCTCCAGCTTGTGCCGGTCGCGCTCCTCCTCCTCGAAGAACGCGTCGCGCCACGCCTCGAAGGTGGAGAACCCCTGCTCGATCCGCCGGGTGATGCCGCGGTCGAGCCACACGGTCGTCTTCGACAGGGCCGAGAGGAAGCGCCGGTCGTGGGAGATGAGCACGAGGGCGCCGCGCACGCTCTTCAGCTCGGATTCCAGCCACTCGATGGCCGGCAGGTCGAGGTGGTTGGTGGGCTCGTCGAGGAGCAGCACGTCGGGCTCGGGCGCGAGCGCCTGGGCGAGGGCCACGCGCCGCCCCTCGCCGCCCGACAGCCGCGTCGGGTCCTCCGCCCCGGTCATCCCGAGGCTCTCCAGCAGGTAGCGGGCGCGGTAGGCGTCGTCGCCGTGGGTGAGACCGGCCTCGACGAATGCGAGGGTGGTGTCGAACCCCGAAAAATCCGGCTCCTGGGCGAGATACCGGATGGTGGTGCCGGGCTGGACGAAGCGCACGCCCTTGTCGGGCTCCACCAGACCGGCGGCGATCTTCATCAGGGTCGATTTGCCCGAGCCGTTGCGGCCGACGAGGCAGGTGCGTTCGCCCGGCGAGATCGCGAGCTCGGCCCGCTCGATGAGCGGCGTGCCGCCGAACGTGAGGGCGACGTCTTGAAGGGTGAGGAGCGGAGGAGCGGCCATGGCCGGGCTTATGGCAGTGCCGGCGCCCGCGAACAAATGGTTCCGGGCGCCGGGGCGTGCGGCTCACATCACGGGATTGGCCGGTCCCGTCGGAGCCGGACCGACATCGGGGCCGATGCCCGGATCGTTCACCGGAATCTCGGCCGGCGTCACGTCGGGGGCCTCCGTTGGGGAGCGGCCCGGAAATTCCGGCTCGGGCAGATCGGGGCCGGGCGGCGGCGTCTGCGGCGCCTCATAGGGCGTCTCGGGCACGGGCGCTTCGGGGATCGGGGAGCCGGGATTCGACATGGGGCCTCGCGAAAGGTCGGGGCTTGGCAACGGGTGCCCGACGCAACGGTTCCGTCCGCTGCCGCACCGGGCCTCCTTCGCCTCGGACGAAACCCTACTTCTTCGTGAGGAGCAGATTGCCCTCCTGGCCGACCTTCTTCTGGATGCGCTCGGCGAACAGGGCCAGCAGCAGGGGGAGCCGCACCTCGACCCGCACGGTCTGGGGACCCACGTCCACCTGCCCGTCGACCTTCTGGCCCATGGCCGCCATGGCGAAGTCGAGGCGGTCGTCGGTCCAGGTCATCCGGTCGACGGCGATGCCGGTCTTGCCGAGCATGCCCTGAGCCTGTTCGAGACCGTCGGCGATGCGCCGGCGGGCCTCGGCGAGGCCGAGTTCATGCGGGATTTCGACGATGAGGGGCTTGGGCATCGGGGTCCTGCGCGGGGTTGGTCCGACGTTGGAAATGGGGATAGCCGCCGGCGAGACAACGCCGGCGGCCGTGGATCGGCTTCTTTTCAGGATCGCGTCAGTGGACCACGCTGAGGGCCACGCGGGTCACGCCGCCGAGGCCGATGGCCCGGGCCGGGCCCCGGGCGAGATCGATGATCCGGCCGCGCACGAACGGGCCCCGATCATTGATCCGCACCACCACGGAGCGGCCGTTGCGCTTGTTCTCCACCCGCACCCGGGTGCCGAAGGGCAAGCTGCGATGGGCCGCCGTCATTCCGTTCGGGTTGAACCGCTCGCCGTTGGCCGTCTTGCGACCGCTTCCGTACCAGGAGGCCGCGCCGCTCTGGGCGGCGGCGGGCAGGCTGGCGAGGGTCACGACGGTTCCAACGAGGAGGGCGGCCACACGAACAGGCTTGATATTCATTCGATCTTGCTCGGTTGTTTCGGACGGCCGGCAAAATGAAGCGGAACGGGGCCAAAATGAGACCGGATGAAATGAGGCGAATGTTGCCTCATTTAAGGCTAAAGCCGACAAAATCGTAAATTTGGTCTTGAGATGTATTTGCGTGGTAGCCGGTGGTTCGTGAAACTTTGCCGCGCGGTCGCGAATACTGATTTCGGAAGATGTCCGGCCGGGCGTGCCTCGGGAGAAGAAAACCGCCCTGCGTCTCGCGAAGCCCAGGCATGTTCAAAGCCGAACGAGGGGAAAAAGGAAGAATTTTCCTACCGCGACCCGACAGGGTTTCGCTTCGAGCCGAAGGGGGCCATTGCGGTCCGTGGGAGCGGAGCAGCCCGTCCTTAGTCTTGTGTCGGGTCAAACCAAGGTGAGCGGTAAGAACGTCTTGCCTAGTCGGAAGATATCGCCTCGGCAGGAAGCGATACGGCGCTCGGCAAAAACTGCAGCCCCAATTTGAGACACATTGCTCCCAACCCGGCAACCCGGCCTTTACGTTAACGGCTCCATGGTCCGCCTTGTCAGTCGCGTAACCGGTGTTTGCCATGGCTTCCCTGCGTACCGCGGTTGCCGGCACCGCCGCCCGGAAAAGTGTCTCGCGTCCCGGGCGGCCCGTGTCGGCGCCGCGGATGGGTCTCGTACCCGCCGCTTCCCGTCTTCCCCTCGACGAGATTCTCGTCGGGGATTGCATCGACGCCATGAACGCCCTGCCGGCCGGCAGCGTCGATTGCGTGTTCGCCGATCCGCCCTACAACCTCCAGCTCGGCGAGGGCTCGCTCCTGCGTCCCGACCAGAGCCGTGTCGATGCCGTCGACGATGCCTGGGACCAGTTCTCGAGTTTCGCTCAATACGACGCCTTCACCCGCGCCTGGCTCACCGCCGCCCGCCGGGTGATGAAGCCGAACGCGACCCTGTGGGTGATCGGCTCCTACCACAACATCTTTCGCGTTGGCGGAGCGCTGCAGGACCTCGGGTTCTGGATCCTCAACGACATCGTGTGGCGGAAAGCCAACCCGATGCCGAACTTCCGGGGCAAGCGCTTCACCAACGCCCACGAGACCCTGATCTGGGCCTCGCGCTCGGCGGAATCGAAGGGCTACACCTTTCACTACGAGGCGCTGAAGGGCGGCAACGACGACGTGCAGATGCGCTCGGACTGGTTCATTCCCCTCTGCACCGGCGATGAGCGCCTGAAGGGCGCCGACGGCCAGAAGGTACACCCGACCCAGAAGCCCGAGGCCCTGCTCGCCCGCACGATCCTGTCGGCGACGAATCCCGGCGACGTGATCCTCGATCCGTTCTTCGGCACCGGCACCACCGGGGCGGTGGCCAAGCGCCTGGGCCGCCGTTTCATCGGCATCGAGCGCGAGACGGTCTATGCCGACGCGGCGCGGGCCCGCATCGATTCGATCGAACCCCTGTCGCAAGCCGCTCTCATGGTGGCGCCGACGAAGCGCGCCGAGCCCCGCGTCGCCTTCCTGAGCGTGCTGGAGGCCGGGCACATCCGGGCCGGCGAGATCCTCACGGATGCGCGCGGCCGGCATTCGGCCGTGGTCCGCCCCGACGGCACCCTCATGGTCGGGCCGGCATCCGGCTCGATCCACAAGATCGGTGCCCTGGTTCAGGGGCTTCCCGCCTGCAACGGCTGGGATTTCTGGCACGCGACGCGGGACGGCAAGCCCGTGGTGATCGACGTGTTTCGCGGGCTGATGCGCGCGGCCATGGGCTCGGCGGCCTGAGTTTTTAAGAGTGCCTCACAAAACTCCCGATCACGGTCGGCTCTTGCCTTGGGCTCGACGGCGCTACGGGAGTTTTGTGAGAGACACTAAGCTCACCGCCGGCCGAGCCGGACGGCCCCGAAGGCTAAGCCGTCCGTCCGCGCCCGAACCCTCTTCCCGCAAGCGGGGCGAGGACTCGCGCACGATTCGCGATGGTCCCGCCCGGAGCGGGGATCATCTCTTCTATCTTCGCGTCTTCGGTCGCCCGCGCTTGCGCGGTGCCTCCGGCGGGGCCGTCTCCTCCATCTCCCCGAAGAACCCCTCCCCGTCGTCCGTTGGCGGCGGCGCGGCCACGCGCGGGGCCGGCTTCGGCACGGGGCGAAAGCTCGGCGGGGGTGGCGGGGCCTCCTCCTCGGGTTCGGCGAAGAGGGGCGTGTCGGGAATCGCCCGCAGGGCCTTCGGGCGGCCGCGCTTCACCGGCTCGGGCTTCGGGTCGAAGGCATGGGCCAGGACCTTCTTCATCACCCCCGGCAGGGGTTCGTTGTCGAGATCCCGCTTCGGCGTGAACCGCATGCCGGTTGGAGCTGACGTACTCAGGGCCACGCGGGCGAAAAACACCGTCAGTTCCAGGGGGAAATGCGTGAAGCCGTGGCGGACGAGGCCCGGCAGGCGTTTCCAGCGCGCGTCGAACGGCGCGTCGAGGAGGGCCTGGGCGGGGTCGTAATCCGGCTCCCACGGGCTCATGGGCGGCTCCGCCATGGCGCCGAGTAGGCCCTCGGGCGGGCGGGTGCGCAGGAGAATCGCCTCGTCGCCGGCCCGCACGGCGACGAAGGCCGCGCCCTTGCGCAGCGTTCCCTTCACGGCCTTCAGCTTGCGCGGAAACGTCTCCTGGGTGCCGGCGGCGCGGGCGCGGCACGGGGCCAGCCACGGGCACAGGGCGCAGGCCGGGCGCTTCGGCGTGCAGATCGTGGCGCCGAGATCCATCACGGCCTGCGCGAAGTCGCCGGGCCGGTCGCGGGGCACCAGATCCTGCGTCACCACCCGGACCTCGGCACGGGCGGCGGGCATCAGGGTCTCGATGGCATGGAGCCGGGTCATCACCCGCTCGACATTGCCGTCGACGGCCGCCTCGGGGCGATCGAACGCGATGGCCGCGATGGCGCCGGCCGTGTAGGCACCGACCCCCGGCAGCTTGCGCAAGCCCACGAGGGTGTCGGGAAACGCGCCCATGGCCGCCACGGCCTTGGCGCAGGCGTGCAGATTGCGGGCGCGGGAATAATAGCCGAGCCCGGCCCAGGCCGCCATCACCGCCTCTTCCGGCGCCGCCGCCAGGGCCTCGACGCTCGGGAATCGCTCAAGGAACTTGTGAAAATAGGGTTTGACCGCCGCGATGGTGGTCTGCTGCAGCATCACCTCGGAGAGCCAGACCCGGTACGGATCGGGCACCTCGCCCGGCAGGGCGCGCCAGGGCAGGACCCGGCGGTGCCGGTCGTACCAGGCCAGCAGATCGTCCGCCCGGGGGCTCGGGAGAGGTGCGTCGGTCACGGGGCTCGGCACTGGCGAGGAAGCCCCGTCCTTACCCCGCCGGGCGGACGCGTCCAACCGGGGGCTCCCTCCCGCGCGCAACGCCGTGCTAACCATTCGCGGGCGATACGGGACGGATCGGTTTTTTTCGAGGATTGGGGACGGTTGCGCATGGCGCGGGTGAAGCCCCTGGCCGAACTCCTCGATGCCTGCATCGGGCCGGCCTTCGCCGCGCAGGGCTTCGCCTCGACGGACATCCTCGCCGCCTGGCCGGAGATCGTCGGCGAGCGCCTCGCCCGCTATTGCCAGCCGTCCAAGCTCGAATGGCCGCGCCGGCGCCGGCGCGAAGAGGAGGGCCGGCCCGATCCCGGCACCCTGGTGGTGCGGGTGGAGGGCGTGTTCGCCCTCGAACTCCAGCACCTCGCCCCCGTGGTGATCCAGCGCATCAACGCCCATTACGGCTGGGCCTGCGTCGCCAAGATCGTTCTGCGCCAGGGCCGGGTCGACCGCATCGGCCGGAAAGCGGCGCCGCCCGTGGTCGACCCCGTTCGCCGCGGCGAAGTGGCGCTCGCCGTGCGGGCCATCGGCGACGAGGGCCTGCGCGAGGCCCTCGACCGCCTCGGCACGGCGGTGGTCGCCACGGTGCCGAAGGCCGCGCCAAGGCGTTAATGCCATGGTTTCGAAGCCGATTGATCGGCTTCGCGGCGCGAAGAGCGCCGCGCGAACCGGGTCTTTCAGGACCGGGTCCTGAAAGACATCGAGCGAAGCGAAAGCCTAAACTCGCGGAGGCGAGCGCCGGCGATTGAGGCCGACGGAACGCCCACCCGCCTTGTCAGGAGGCGTCGGAAAATCTACCGCAGGCGCCAGACGCTACGTCGGTCCGCAAGCGGAGTCTGTCACAGCCATGATCACCCGGCGCGACGCCATCAAAGCCACCGGCCTCGCCCTCGGCGCGGCGGCCCTCCTGCCCCGGTTCACCCTGGAGGCCCTCGCCCAAGGATCGGCGAACCTCTCGACCCTCATGGAGCCCGGCCCCCTGGGCGACGTCTGGCTCGGGCCGAAGGACGCCAAGGTCACGATCATCGAGTACGCCTCGATGACCTGTTCGCACTGCGCCGCCTTCCACCGCACGACGTATCCGCTCCTCAAGGAGCGCTACATCGACACCGGCAAGGTGCGCTTCACCCTGCGCGAATTTCCCCTCGATCCCCTGGCTACCGCCGCGTTCATGCTGGCGCGCTGCGATGGGGACGCGAAATATTATCCCATCACCGATCTGCTGTTCGACCAGCAGGCTGCCTGGGCCTACGTGCAGAAGCCGCAATCGCCCGTGGATGCCCTGGAGCAGATGCTGCGCCAGGCCGGCTACTCGAAGGACAAGTTCGAGAGCTGCCTGAAGGACCAGAAGCTCTACTCGGCGATCAACGCCGTGAAGCAGAAGGGCATGGAGACCTTCAAGGTCGATTCCACCCCGACCTTCTTCATCAACGGCGAACGCTACACCGGCGAGATGTCCATCGAGGGCATGGAGAAGGTCATCAAGCCGATTCTCGGCACCTGACGCATCGCTTTTGCGATATGCGGGCGAAACGTTGATTTTTCGAGTGAGAGCAAGGGGTTAGGCGGTATCGGGGTCGCCTTGACACTCAAGGTGGGCGAAACTATGTTGCCGCCCGCTTGAAGGAGGCGTCCCGACCGGTTCCCTCGCTCTCGCCAATGTGAGTTTTCGCGATCATGAGCGGCAACGGCACAGGGGACGGGCGCGGAAACGGTGGGGAGCAAGCGCGGGACGATGACCTCTCCCAGAGGCTCAAACGTCTCGAGACGCAGATCGAACGGAAGCGGCCCAGTGCCCCGTCCGGTTCGGCGCCGCGTTCCGGTTCTTCGACCGGGCCCTCTCCTCTCGGCCAGGCGATGCGACTCTCGACGGAGTTCATCGCCGGCGTCCTGGCGGGGGGCATTCTCGGCTGGATGGCCGATCATTTCCTGGGGACGAAACCCTGGGGCCTGATCGTCCTGCTGATGCTGGGCTTCCTCACCGGGGTCTACAACGTCATGCGTGTCTCGGGGGCTCTCCCGAAGGCACCGACGCAGGAACGGGACCGCAAACGGTCCTGAAGACATGCCGCTCGCGCGGATTTGGTGGCGGACCCCGCGGGTCCGGGGTTTCTAGAAGGACGGGAGCGGCAATGGCCGTAAAGATGGATCCGATCCACCAGTTCGAGCTTAAGCCGCTCGTCTCGTTCGGGCATATCGGCAATCAGGAGATCGCGTTCACGCAATCGGCCCTGTACATGTTCGCCGCCGTCGGGATCATCGCACTGATCACCGTGGTGGCGACGGCGCAGCGCTCGGTGGTGCCGGGCCGGATGCAGTCCCTGGCCGAGATCTTCTACGAGTTCATCGGTTCGACCCTGCGCCAGTCCGCGGGGCACGGCTCCGAGCGGTTCATGCCGCTGATCTTCTCGCTGTTCATGTTCGTGCTCGTGCTGAACATGCTCGGCATGATCCCGTATGCCTTCGCGGTGACGAGCCACATCATCGTCACCTTCGCCCTGGCGCTCCTCGTGATCGGCACCGTGATCGTGTACGGCTTCATGGCCCACGGCACGAAGTTCCTGAAGGTGTTCGTCCCGTCGGGCGTGCCCGGGTGGCTGATGCCGATGATCGTCGCCATCGAGATCGTGTCGTTCATCTCGCGCCCCATCAGCCTCGCGGTGCGTCTCTTCGCCAACGTGCTCGCCGGCCACATCGCCCTGAAGATCTTCGCGGGCTTCGTTCCGGCGCTCCTCGCCGCCGGAGCCTGGGGCGCGATCTCGCCCCTGCCGCTGGCGCTCAGCGTCGCCGTCACGGCCCTCGAGTTCCTCGTGGCCGGTCTGCAGGCCTACGTCTTCGCCACGCTCGCTTCGATCTACCTCAGCGACGCGCTGCATCCCGGCCACTAGGCCGGGTCGTCCCGGCCCAGGTCGGGACCCGCCCCCTTCCGTCCCCGGTTCGCCCTGGCGGTCCGGATTTCTCTCCCCACACGACCGAACTGACCCTAGGAGCATTTTGATGGATCCCTTAGCTGCCAAGTACATCGGTGCCGGCCTCGCCTGTCTCGGCATGGCGGGCGCCGCCATCGGCCTCGGCAACCTCTTCGGCCAGTTCTACGCCGGCGCCCTGCGCAACCCCTCGGCCGCCGACGGCCAGCGCGGCAACCTGCTCCTCGGCTTCGCCCTGACGGAAGCGCTCGGCATCTTCTCGCTGCTCGTCGCGCTGCTGCTCCTGTTCGCCGTCTAAGCGACAACGAACCGCGCGTGGGCCGGACGCCGCATCTCCGAGGGGATGCAGGGCGCGTCCGGCCCACCCGCTCATGAACACGATCGCGATGCCCGCGGTCGGACCGCAAGTCTCCCACTATGACCGAAGGACGTCATGGCTCAGCCGGCCCATCCGACCGCAACGCATGAAGGCTTCGCCGCGACGCCTGCTTCCGAGCATGGTGGCGGCTTTCCGCCCTTCGAGAGCCATACCTTCGCGTCCCAGCTCATCTGGCTCGCCCTCGCCTTCGGGCTGCTCTATTACCTCATGGACAAGATCGCCCTGCCGCGCATCCAGTCCATCCTGAACGATCGCGCCGCCCGCCTGTCCACGGACCTCGACGAGGCCCAGCGCCTCAAGGCCGAGGCCGATGCCGCCGGCGCGGCTTACGAGAAATCCCTCAGCGACGCCCAGGCCAAGGCCCAGGCCATCGCCCTCGAGACCCGCACGGCCCTGTCGCAGGAGGCCGACGCCAAGCGCATGGCCCTCGAAGCCGAGCTCAACGCGAAGATCGCCGCCTCCGAAGCCACGATCCGGAGCCGCACCGCCGAGGCCATGGGCAACGTCCGCGGCATTGCCGGCGAGACCGCCGCCGCCATCGTCGAGCGCCTGACGGGCCGCGGCCCCGACGAGGCCGCCTTGACCAAGGCCCTCGACAGCGTCGCGCTCCCGCACTGAGCGGGTTCGCACAACCATACCCTTAGCGGCCGGCGGCTCCTCGACGAGGCGACGCCGGCTCCGCCCGAGCGGGACTTCCGAGTGAGGGCCTTCGTACCGGGCGCCATCGAACGGGACAGCGAGCAATGTTGTTGGAAGCCGAATTCTGGGTCGCAGTCGCCTTCGTGCTGTTCATGGCCGTGGTCTGGAAGGTCGGTGGCTTCAAGCAGATCACCGGCGGGCTCGATCACCGCGCCAAGCGCGTGCGCGCCGAACTCGACGAGGCCCGCCGCCTGCGTGAGGAAGCCGCCGGCGTGCTCGCTGATTACAAGAAGCGTCGCTCCGCCGCCGAAGCCGAGGCCGAGGCCATCGTGTCCGGTGCCCGCGCCGAGGCCCAGCGCATCGCCGACGAGGGCCATGCCCGCCTGAACGAGTTCATCGCCCGCCGTACCAAGTCGGCCGAGACCAAGATCGCCCAGGCTGAGGTTCAGGCCACCGCCCAGGTTCGGGCCGCCGCCGCCGACGCCGCCGTGAAGGTCTCGGAAATTATCCTGCGCGAGCGGATGCAGGGCGAGGCGGCCCAGGACCTCGTCCGTCGCAGCCTCGGCGAAGTCCGGACCCGGCTCCAGGCCTGATCACGCCCTCACCCATCGACAGAAGAGCCGCCGCGAGGCGGCTTTTCGCATTTTCGGCTCGCGATTTCCCCGTCCCGGTGGAATCGCGAGCCCGATACCCGTCCCAAGCGCCCGCAGCGGAGATCCGATGCCGCCGATCCTCTCGATCGCCAATTTGTCCAAGGTCTACGCTTCGGGGCACAACGCCCTGAAGGACATCTCCCTCGACATCGCCAAGGGGGAGATCTTCGCGCTCCTCGGCCCCAACGGCGCCGGCAAGACGACGCTGATCTCCATCGTGTGCGGCATCGTCACGGCGAGCGCCGGCAGCGTCCGTGTCGACGGTCAATGTATCGTGCGGGACTACAAGGCCGCGCGCAAAGCCATCGGGCTCGTACCCCAGGAGCTCACCACCGATGCGTTCGAGACCGTGTGGGCCACCACGGCGTTCAGCCGGGGCCTGTTCGGGCTTCCCCCCGACCCCGCCCATCTCGAGCGGACCTTGCGCGACCTCTCCCTCTGGGACAAGCGCGACAGCCGGATCATGACCCTGTCGGGGGGCATGAAGCGGCGGGTGCTCATCGCCAAGGCGCTGGCCCACGAGCCCCGCATCCTGTTCCTCGACGAGCCGACCGCCGGCGTCGACGTGGCCCTGCGCCAGGACATGTGGCGCCTCGTGCGCCGCCTGCGCGATCAGGGCGTGACCATCATCCTCACCACCCACTACATCGACGAGGCCGAGGAGATGGCCGACCGCGTGGGGGTGATCCGCAACGGCGAGATCATCCTCGTGGAAGACAAGGCCGAGCTCATGCGCAAACTCGGCAAGAAACAGCTCACCCTGCACCTCGCGTCACCCCTGGCCGGCCTGCCCCCTGCCCTCGCGGGCCACAACCTCGAACTGGCGCAGGGCGGGCGCGACCTCGTCTACACCTACGACACCACGGGCGATGCCGGCCTGACCGGGCTTCTGGCCGACCTCGCGGCCGCCGGGATCGGCTTTCGCGACCTCCACACCAGCCAATCGTCCCTGGAAGACATCTTCGTCGATCTCGTGAAGGAGCGGGCATGAACTGGTACGCGGTCCGCGCCCTCTACCGCTTCGAGATGGCCCGCTTCTGGCGCACGGCCCTGCAGAGCATCGTCGCGCCGGTCATCGCCACGTCGTTGTATTTCGTGGTCTTCGGCGCCGCCATCGGCGCGCGCATGACCGCCGTCGAGGGCGTGCCCTACGGCGCCTTCATCGTGCCGGGCCTGATGATGCTGTCGCTGCTGACGCAAAGCATCGCCAACGCCTCGTTCGGCATCTACTTCCCGCGCTTCGCCGGCACGATCTACGAGATCCTGTCGGCCCCGGTTTCGCCCCTGGAGATCGTGCTGGGTTACGTCGGAGCCGCGGCCTCGAAGGCGATCCTCATCGCGCTCATTATCCTCGCCACCGCGACGCTGTTCGTGCCGATCACCATCGCGCATCCGTTCGCGATGGTGGGCTTCCTCGTTCTCACGGCGGTGACGTTCAGCCTGTTCGGCTTCCTCATCGGCCTGTGGGCGGACGGGTTCGAGCGCCTGCAACTGGTGCCACTCCTCGTCATCACCCCCCTCACCTTCCTGGGCGGCAGCTTCTATTCCATCGACATGCTGCCGCCGGTTTGGCGGACGCTGAGCCTCGCCAACCCCGTGGTCTATCTCATCAGCGGCTTCCGCTGGGCGTTCTTCGGCCATTCGGACGTGGGCATCGGCGTGAGTGTCGCCATGTCCCTCGTCTTCCTCGTGCTGTGCCTCGCCGGCGTCACCTGGATCTTCCGGACGGGCTACCGCCTCAAGAGCTGATGGTCTCGCGAAACGTCCGCGTTCGGACGTTTCGCTTGACGGGCGATCAAGGCCGCGCGTCGAGGAAGGCCAGCACGCCGGCGCGGTGGCCCCGGTCGCCCACCGCCGTGCTGTGGTCGCGGTTGGGCAATTCCAGGGATTGGGCGTTGGGCATCAGCGCCGCCAGGGCCGGGCCGGGACCCGAGACCGTGTCGAGGGTTCCGACGGTGACGAGGGTCGGGACATCGATCTGCGACACCTCGGCCCGGGACAGGGTCTGGCGCGAGCCGCGCATGCAGGCGGCGAGCGCCCGGAGATCGCTCTTCGTCTGCTCGGCGAAGGTGCGGAAGGCGGCCGCCGTCGGGTTCGGGGCCGGGGCGCCGGGCTCGGCCTCCAAGGCTTCGGCGATGCCGTCCGGCAGGCCCCTGCCCTCCACGAGGTGCAGGCCGAGGCCGCCGAGCAGCAGGGAGCGCACGCGGGCCGGTTCGTCGAGGGCGAGGAAGGCTGCGATGCGCGCACCCATGGAATAGCCCATGACGTCGGCTTGGCCGATGCCGAGATGGTCGAGGAGGCGCGCCGCATCGCGGGCCATGAGGTCCGAGCCGTAGGCCTCCGGATCGTAGAGCTTCTGGCTCTGGCCGTGGCCGCGATTGTCGAGGGCGATCACCCGGCGCCCGGCCTTCGCCAGGGTCTTCACCCATTGGGTGTTGACCCAGTTCACCGCATGGTTCGAGGCGAACCCGTGGATCAGCAGGATCGGATCGCCGGCGCCGGTCTCGGCGGGCGTGTCGAGGTAGGCGATGTTGATGCCGTCGGAAAGGAAGGTCTGCATGGGGCGCTCGGGAGTTCGCATCGGACGGGGCGTACGCCCTTGTGGTCCGGGCCGCCGAGGGAGGAAAGCCCTCGATTTCAGCCGGATGCTTGCCCCGGCGGGGGCGGGCTGGCATCACCCCGGGTGATGAAGGACATCCAGCCCTACGGCGCCTACGCCCCCACCGGCCTCGTCGCGCGCATCACCGCACGCACGAGCCGGCTCCCATACCGAAATTGGGCCGCCCGGCGCCTCGCCCTGTTCCTGCGCCGGATCGGCATCGGTCTCCTGCGCGGGCGCCCCCTCGACGTGGAGCGCTACGGCGCCCGGATGCGGCTCTACCCGTACAACAACAATTGCGAGAAGAAGGTGCTGTTCACGCCGCAATTCTTCGATCCGGAGGAGCGCGACCTCCTGCGCGCCCGTCTCGAACCCGGCTGCACCTTCCTCGACATCGGCGCCAATATCGGCGCTTACGCGCTGTTCGTCGCGGCCTTCGCCGGCCCCCGCGCCCGCATCCTCGCCGTCGAGCCGCAGCCAGACGTGTTCGACCGGCTGACCTACAACATCGCCCAGAACCCGTTCGGCACCGTCAAGGCCGTGGCCTGCGCCGTGGCCGACAAGGCCGGCGAGCTCACCCTGTTCGTGGATCCGCGCAACCGGGGCGAATCGAGCCTGAAGATCGTCGGCACCAACGAGGGCGGGCAGATCCGGGTGCCGGCCGTCACCCTGCTGGATCTCGCCCGGAGCGAGGGCATCACCCGCATCGACGCGATCAAGCTCGACGTCGAGGGCGCCGAGGATCTCATCCTCGAACCGTTCTTCCGGAACGCCCCCGCCGCCCTCCACCCACGCCTGCTGCTGGTGGAGAACGGCACCGCCCAGTGGCAGATCGATCTCCCGGCCCTGCTCGACAGCCAAGGCTACCGCCTCCTCGCCCGCACCCGCCTCAACCTCGTCTTCGAACGGGCGGCCTGAAGCGCAGGCGGGCTTAGTGTCTCTCACAAAACTCCCGCCGCACCGTCGTCTTCGGGGCGAGAACCGTCCCGGGGCGGGAGTTTCGTGAGGCACTCTTAAGCTCGACACCTGCCGGAGGGATGATCCCTTCGAAAACACGGTTTGCGGGCGTCTCCCCCCGCTTCCGGTTGATCCATCCGGTTTCCGGATCAGCACGGGTCCCCTCTCCTTTCAGGGGAAAGAGTCTGTTGCGCATGGTCAGTCCGAGGCCATCACACGGAAACCGCATCACACCACGGGAATCGCCTCCGCCAGGGTGACGCCCTCCGGGTCGATCCGGCACCGGTGGGCGTGGACCGCGACGCCGGCCGCGCGGGCGGCCCCATAGGCGGCGTCGAAGGCCGGATCGAGGTCGCGGGCGACGTCGAAGCGGTCGGCCCGCATCTGCACCACGACGATGAGCATCGCCCGGCCGCCCTGCGCCACCACCTCGGCGAGGTCGGCCATGTGGCGGGCGCTGCGGGCCGCCTTGCAATCGGGAAACTCCGCGAGGCCGGGCTGCCGCATGAGGTGGCAGTTCTTCACCTCGACGTGGCACGGAACCAGGCCCTCCCCCTCGGCCAGGAAATCGACCCGGCTCGCCTTGGCGTAGCGGATTTCGGGTCTCAGGCGCGTGTACGGCGTGAGCATGGGCAGGGTTCCCGCCGCGAAGGCTTCGGCCACGAGGGCATTCGGCCGCTGGGTATCGATGCCGACCCATTGCGGGCCGCCCGGCAGATCGGCCTCCACCAGCTCCCACGAGAAGCCGAGCTTTCGCGCCGGGTTGGTGGAGGCGGAGAGGAGTGCGCGCGCGCCCGGCGCCAGCAGGCCGAGCATCGCTCCGGGATTGGCGCAATGCGCCGTGACGAGGCGCCCGTCTTCCAGCTCCATGTCGGCGAGGAAGCGCTTGTAGCGGCGCACGAGGCGCGCGGGGATGAGGGGCGCGGGGAAACGCATGGGCCGCCTTGCGAGAGGATGGGGCGAAGATCGCGAAGAAAACGACGGTCCGGGGCGGTATTCCCGGTTGCGGTCGGGGGCATCGTCATTGCCGGGCTGGTAAGTCAACCGCCGATACGACAGACTTCACGGACGCGTATCAGGGAATGCGGATCGGCCTCGTCCATCCGTACACGAGGCCGGTCATGTTCAACCTGTTCGAGATTCTCCAGGCGCAGGCCGGTCCGGGCGCGCAGGGCTTCGGGCAGCAGTTCGGCCTGTCGCAGGACCAGACCCGGCGGGCCATGGAAGTGCTCCTGCCCGCCTTCACCATGGGCCTCCAACGCAACGCCGCCAACGATCCCATGGGCTTCGCTCAGCTGTTCAGCCTCGCCGGCACCCCGGCGGCGCAGCCCGCCGCCACGCCGCAAATGGACATGCTGGTGCGCCAGTTGTTCGGTTCGCCGAACCTGAGCCAGGCCGTGCTGCAGCAGGCGGCCGGCGCCAGCGGCATCGCCATGCCGATCCTGAAGCAGATGCTGCCGATCATGGCGGGGATGATCGTGGCCGGCATCGTCCACGTGATGATCAACCAACCGCAGCAGGCCGCCCCGGCCCCGGCCGCGAACCCGTTCGGCTTCGCGCCTCACCCCGCCTGGACCGAGATGATGAACAACTTCCTGGCGGCCAGCGGGCTGGCGCCGACGCCCCCGAAGGCTCCTCCGCCGCGCGCGGCCAGCCGGCTGAAGCCCCTGGCGGGCGGCGGCCGAACCGCACCGGGCAAGCCGGCGACCGGCCCCACGGCCCCGGCCGCCGACGCCGCGCCGTTCGAACTGTTTCAGCAGATGTTCCAGTCGGGCCTCGACGTGCAGCAGGAGAACGCCAAGGCGATGCAGCGCCTGTTCGACACGTTCTGGCAGGACGAGGCCGGTGCCGCGCCCGGAGCCTCCACGGGGACCAAGGCCGCGCGGTGACGGCACCGGGCGGGACGGCGCGGCCGCCCGGCCCAGCGGGTCAGGAGGTTCGGATCCCGCTGGCCAGGGACAGGAAGAAGCCGCTCAGCTTGTCGCCGAAGCTGGCGAGGAACCCGACGAGCATCAGGGCGACGAAGGTGACGATGAGCCCGTACTCGATGGCCGTGGAGCCCTCCTCGGCCCTGAGGAAGAGCCGGAGACGCCGGCCCAGGCTCCGGGCGGTGGAGCGAACGTCGTGATCTCGCCCCTCGTTCGTGTCTCCCGCCATGGTCCGTGAACTCCCCCCGCCCGCAGCGTGGCGAGGTGACGTTATCCGGGGGCGCTTTATCGGAGCTTAAGGCCAGCGGCCAAATGCCCGCGACACGGGCCTCGACGCTTGGAAAACGCTCAGTCCCGCCCGGCTTCCTTGCGCAGGGCGTCGATGCGCTGGGAGGCTTCCGCCTTGTCGAGGTCGGGCGAGAACGCCTCGGGGTCCTTGGCCTGTTCGGACAGGGTCTTGAGGTAGGAGGCCTGGGCGCCGGTCATGGGCTCGCCGCCCGTGGTCCACTCGCTCGGGTCCTTGATCTGATTCGAGGTGTCCTTCGGATCGATCTTCGGATTGGTCTCTTTTGAATGGGTCTCTTTTGGACTGTTTTCTTGGGCCTTCGCGGCAGCCTTGGTCATGATGGCCTCGTGTTCATGGATTGTTCTTATGAACGCGAGGAAACGCTCCCGGTTCCGCCCGGTCGAGACGACCGGGCGGGGGATCGGATCAGGCGGCCACGGCCTTGGGCTGAACTTCGGCGGTGTAGTCGTCCATGAGGGTCTTGGTCAGGGCGGCGGGCACGAACCGGTAGGGGCCGATCTCCGACACCGGCGTCACCTCGGCGGCGGAGCCGGTGATGAAGCACTCCGAGAAGCCCTCCATCTCGGCCGGCAGGATGCGCCGCTCCGTCACGGCGATGCCGCGACGCTTGGCGAGCTCGATCACCGTCTGGCGGGTGATGCCGTTGAGGAAGCGGTCGGCCAGGGGCGTATGGATGGCGCCGTCCTTCACGAAGAACACGTTGGCGCCCGTGCATTCGGCGACGTTGTCCTCCCAGTCGAGCATGAGGGCGTCGGCGTAGCCCTTGTTCTCGGCCCGGTGCTTCGAGATGGTGCAGATCATGTACAGGCCCGCCGCCTTGGAGGTGGAGGGGGCGGTGCGCGGATCGGGACGGCGGTAATCGGCGATGTCGAGACGGATGCCCTTCATCTTGGTCTCGGGATCGAAATAGCTCGGCCATTCCCAGGCGGCGATGGCCAGGTGAATCGTGTTGCCCTGCGCCGCCACGCCCATCATCTCCGAACCGCGCCACGCCACGGGGCGCAGATAGGCGTCGGTGAGTCCGCTGGTTCTGAGGACGAGTTCCTTGGCGGCCTCGATCTCGTCCGCCGTGTAGGGGATCTTGAAATCCAGGAGTTCGGCCGAGCGCAGCAGCCGCTCGGCATGTTCGCGGCTCTTGAAGATGCGACCGCCATAGGCCCGCTCGCCCTCGAACACCGACGAGCCGTAATGCAGCCCGTGCGAGAGAACGTGGATCTTGGCGTCCTTCCACGGCACCATCACGCCGTCGTACCAGATGGTGCCCTCGCGCGCGTCGAACGGAATCAGGGACATGGCGGGCTTCCTCGACACGCGGGCTTGCCCTCGAAGCCGGCGTCATGGGTGTGGGAGATGGTGCGGCGGGGCGCGCCACGCGGCGTGAGGCCCTACCGGAAGGCTTGACGGGTAGCAACGCGCCTGAAATATGTCAACAACACTGACATAAACGAGGCCGGTTCCAGCGTGACCTTCCCCGCGACCCAGACGGCCGGCGGCGCATCCGTTCCGGGGCAGACCCCCGGCCCCTCCGGCCAGAACCCGGGCGACGACCTCATCGAACTCCTCTTCTTCGCCTATCGCGATTTCGTCGGCGATCCGGACCGCATCCTGGCGCAATACGGGTTCGGCCGGGCGCACCACCGGGTGCTGCATTTCGTCGATCGCTATCCGGGCCTCACCATCGCCGAACTCCTCGATATCCTGCGGATCACGAAGCAGAGCCTGAATCGGGTGCTCAAGGACCTCATCGAGCAGGATTACATCGTGCAGAAGACCGGTACGAGCGACCGGCGCCAGCGGCTGCTGTTCTGCACCGACCGGGGCACGGCCCTGGCCGGCGACCTCATCCGCGTGCAGACCCACCGGGTGCGGCGGGCGCTCGCCGATCCGGCCGCCGAATCCCCGGACGGCAACCCGGATGGCGGCGCCATCTCGGCCCAGAACTTCCTCCTGGCCATGATCGAGCCCGAGGAGCGCGCGGCCGTGCGCCGCCTCATGGCCCGCCGCGCCCGGAGTGCCGCCTGATGTCCCTGCCCGGCCTCAAGGCGAGCGTCGAACTGCCCGACCACGCCCCCCATGTCCTCGTGGTCGACGACGACCGGCGGGTGCGCGAACTCCTCACCCGTTTCCTCTACGAGCAGGGGTTCCGCGTCACCGCCGCCGCCAACGTCGCCGAGGCGCGCGCGAAGGCCCAGTGCTTCGTGTTCGACGCCCTGGTCCTCGACGTGATGATGCCGGGCGAGAGTGGGTTCGATTACGCCCGGCAGGTCCGCGAGACCTCGCGGGTGCCGATCCTCATGCTCACCGCCCGCTCCAATCCCAACGACCGGGTGATGGGCCTCGAAATCGGCGCCGACGACTACCTGCCCAAACCCTTCGAGCCGCGCGAACTCATCTTACGCCTCAACAACATCATCAAGCGGCGCAACGAGGGCGCGTCCCCGCGCGAGCCCGGCCTCGAGACCGTGACCTTCGGGCCGTTCTCCTTCCGGATCGACCGGGGTGAATTGCGCCGGGCCGACGAGACCATCCGCATCACTGAGCGCGAGCGCGAGATCCTCACGGTTCTCGCCCAGGCGGGCGGCGCCAATGTCGAGCGCGAGGCGCTGGCGGGCGCCGGGGGCCTGGCGGCCGAGCGCAGCATCGACGTCCAGATCAACCGCCTGCGCCGCAAGACCGAGGTCGATCCGGCCAACCCCCTGTTCCTGCAGACCGTGCGGGGCGTCGGGTACCGCCTCGCCGTCGATTGACCGGTGTGCCGAAGGCGTCCCGCCCCCAGCGCCTGCTCGCGGCCTTGGCGCGCCTGCCGCCGCCGCGCCGCCTGTGGCGGCTCCTCAGCCGCGCCATCGGCGACGTGCTGCCGAAGGGCCTCTACGCGCGCTCGCTCATCATCATCATCGCCCCGGTGGTGCTGCTGCAATCGGTCATCGCCTACACCTTCATGGAGCGGCACTGGCAGCTCGTCACCCGGCGCCTGTCTGCCGCCGTCACGGCGGACGTCGCCGCCCTCATCGACATCTACGAGAGCTACCCCCAGGACAAGGACGCCGAGACCCTCACGCGCATCGCCGGCACCCGGCTCAATCTCGACCTCGACATCCTGAAGGGCGCCACCCTCCCCGCCGCCGGTCCGCGCCCGTTCTTCTCGATCCTCGACGAGGCCCTGTCGGACGAGATCAAGCGCCAGATCGGTCGGCCGTACTGGATCGACACGGTGGGCCGGTCCAGCCTCATCGAGATCCGGGTCGCGATTCCCGACGGGGTGATGCGGGTGACGGCGCGGCGCAGCATGGCCTACGCCTCGAACTCGCACATCTTCCTGCTCTGGATGAGCGGTTCGTCCCTGGTGCTGCTCGGTGTCGCGATCCTGTTCCTGCGCAACCAGATCAAGCCGATCCTGCGGCTGGCCGCCGTCGCCGAGAGCTTCGGCAAGGGCCGCGAGATCGAGTTTCGGCCGCGCGGCGCCCGCGAGGTCCGCCAGGCCGGCCATGCCTTCATCGAGATGAAGCGCCGCATCGAGCGGGCGATGGAACAGCGCACCACCATGCTCAACGGGGTGAGCCACGATCTGCGCACCATCATCACCCGGTTCAAGCTCACCCTGGCGCTCATCGACCAGACGGCGGACGCGGAAGACCTGCAGCGCGACGTCGACGAGATGAGCCGGATGCTGGAAGCCTACCTCGCCTTCGCGCGGGGCGATTCCGGTGAGGTGGCGGTGCCCACCGACATGCGCGCCCTCCTGGAGGACCTGCGCACCGATGTCGAACGCCTCGGCGCCCATGTCGAGGCCGTCGAAATCGACGGCGAGGCGCGCGTGACCCTGCGGCCCGACGCCATCCGCCGCTGCCTGTTCAACCTCGCGGCCAACGCCGCCCGCTACGGCGACACCGTCGCGGTGGTGGGGCGCCGCGAGGCCCGCGCCTTCCTGGTCTCCATCGACGATGACGGACCGGGCATCCCGGCCGACCAGCGCGAGGAGGTGTTCAAGCCGTTCGTGCGCCTCGACGACGCCCGACAGGATGCGGGCGGCTCGGGTCTCGGCCTCGCCATCGCCCGCGACATCGCCCGGGCGCATGGCGGCGATGTCAGCCTGCACGATTCGCCCCTCGGGGGCGTGCGCGCCACGGTGCGGATTCCGGCCTGATCACGACCTTGGCGGGGCGCCGTCGGGAGTGCTATGGAGGCGGATCACCATTCCACGGGCCGGTGCGCCCCGACTTGAGGCTGAGTGCATGAACCCGCTGATCCCCCTCCTGACCCTGCTGCTCCTGCCGATCTCCGCCATCGGCCTGCTGCTCTACACGGATGCGGGCATCGAGCCGGCCCTGTTCTACGCCACCGTGAAGACCTTCGTGGTGCTGTTCATCCTGGCCGGCGGCCTCTGCTACGGCGCCAGCCGCCTCGCCGAGCGCGCCTGACGCCTTCGATCGTTTCGATCCGCGTGGACGGCCCGAACCCCTGGTTCGGGCCGTTTTCGTTTGGATGGACGAAAATCGGATCAGCGCGGGCCCCTCTCCCCGCAGGCGGGGCGAGGAATGCGCGCCGGCGTGATGATCTCCCGCGCCACGATCCGTTCTACGGGCGCTCGGAGCGGGCTTCGCGCAGGTCCGCGCTCATGCCGCCGCATCGGGCAGGCGAAAGCCCTCGATCCCCTGGCGCTCCGGATTGATGGCGGCCAGCGCCCGTTTGGCCGCCTCCAGGGGGTGCTCGGATTCGATGCGGACGCCCTTCAGGTCCGGGCTCTTGTAGACGGTGACGATGGTGTCCATCACCTCGGTGAGCGTCGTGCGCTTGTCCTCCGGCGCGGCGATGAGGAGTTGCAGGCCCCACGCCTGGTAGAGATCGACGAGGGCCTGGGAGTTGCGCACGTCGAGCTTCGAGAACGCCTCGTCGAGGAGGCAGAGGCCGAGGCCCGGATTCTCGTCGCCGGGGCGGTCGCCGGGATAATAGGCCGAGGCCAGGGAGGCCGCGATGGCGACGTAGAACGGCGCCTGCGCCTCGCCGCCCGACCCGCGCAGGGCCCGGTTCGACATGGTGGTGCGGTTGCCCGAGGCATCGCGCATGCCGATCTCGTAGACGAAGTAGTTGCGATAATCGGCGAGCCGCGCCGCGCTCTCCTCCCCGGCGATGAGGGCCGAGATCTCCTCGATGGCGGCGGCGAGCGGCCCCTCCGCCGTCGCGCCCTGCTCCGGCAGCACCGCCTGCGCCGCGTCGGGCGAGCGCGCCACTTCCGTGGCCAGGGCATGCACGGCGGCGTAGCGGCGGTCCACGGCGGCCTCGAACGCATAGGTCTGGCCCGTGAAGGTCTGGCTCGACAGGCGCTCGTTGAGGGCGTCGAGGCGGGCGCGGACCCGCTCGAACTTGTCGGCGAGGCGGGTGAGCAGATCCTCGGTCATGAGGCGGCGCATCTCGCCCTCGGCCCGCACGGCCTGGTCGCGGTAGCGGCGCAATTCGTGGCCCGCCACCTCGTCGTAGGCGCGGCGGGTCCAGCCGTAGCCGAACGAGGCCGGGGCGTCGCCGCGCCCGAGGGGATTGTCGATCCGCCACTGCACGCAATACTCGGCGAGGTCGCGCTCGGCGGTGCGCCCCTGCGTCCGTGCGGTCTCGCTCGCCTCGCGGGCGGCGCCGCGGGCCGCACTCGCGGCGGCGGCGAGGGCCTTGGCGTCGAGGCCGGCGAGGTCGGCCCGGGCTTTCGCCACGGCGCGCGGGTCGAACCCTTCCGGGCGCACCAGCCGGATGCGGACGGTGTCGCCGCCGACCCAGCGGGCATGGGCGGTGCGGCGCGCGGCCAGGGCGGCGCGGGCCGCCTCGCGGGACGACGCCACCTTGGCCTTCAGGCCGGCTTCCTCGCCCAGCAGGGCGTCGCGTTTGGGTTCCAACACCTGCACGAGTTCGGTGAGGTAGGCCGAGCGTTCCTTGGCGAGTTCCTTCAGTTCGGCCTCGATGGCGCCGGTATCGGCCTTTTCGACGGTTTCCCGCTCGGTGGCGAGGGAGCGGCGGCGGCCCTCCAGGCCGTCGCACTCGGCCCGCAGACCGGGGAGGTCGATGGCCGCGTCCGCGATGCGACCCTTGAGCCCGGCGGCGATGCGGGCGGCCTCGCGTAGCACTCCGGCCTCGCCGCGCAGGCGCCGGGCTTCGGCCACGGCCCGCTCCATGGCCTCGCGGCCCTCTTGGGTCGGACCACGGCTGCCCCGGGTCATCATGAGTTGGACGGGCCGCACCACCGAATAGGCCATGCCGGAGGTCGAGCGGCCGCTCGGCGCCACGGCGCGGCTCATGCGGGACAGGGCGGCATCGTCGGGCGCGAGGTCGTAGCCGCCCAGCCGCGCGGCGAGGAACGCCTCGGCATGGGGATCGCGGGTCTCGATCATGGCCAGCGGCCCGTCGTCGTAGCGTCCGCCGCCCCGGCGCCGCGCCGTGTCGGTCGTCTTCACGAGGAGGCAGCGGTAGAACTGCGCCTTGCGGGCTTCGAGATGGGCGAAGGCCTGGTTCAGCTGGTCGGGCTGCACCACAAGGGCCTCGCGGGCGGCGCCCAGCAGACCTTCCAGGGCGAGGCCCCATTTCGGCTCGACGATCTCGGCGAGTTCGCAGATCGGCACGGCCTCGATGTCGAGGCGGGCGAGTTCGTCACGGAACGCCGCGACGTCGGACGACAGGCGCGGCCCCTTGACGGCCCCGCTCCCGGCGAAGGGCGCCGACAGGGCCTGCGCCTCGGTCTCGGCGGCCCGTGCCCGCAGGGCCATGTCCTCGGCCGCGGTGTCGAGGGGGCCGGCGATGTCGGGCAGGTTCTGCAGGCCCGACACCAGGGCCGCGAGGGGACCATCGGGGCGCAAAACCTCCTCGGGCGGCGCCTCGCGGCGCAGGCCGGCGCGGGCACAGGCCTCGACGAAACGGGCGGCGGCCGGATCGATGCGGCGGATCTCGCCGATGACGGCGGAGAGGCGGGCGACGTCGAGGATCAGGCCGACGAGGCCGGTGACGCGCAGGGTCAGGTCGCGCCGGTCGCGGTTGAGCATGGCGAGCCCGGCATCGGAGGCGGCGAGCCGCCCCTGGGCCGCGGTGCCGGCCATGAGGGCCTTCTTTTCGGCGATCTCACCGTCGATGTCGCGCACGAAGCCCTGGCTGGTCGCGACACTCTCGCGGGCGATGCGCAGGCGTTCGGCCACATCGGCGAGGCCCGTGCGGGCGCCCGTGTACTCGACGATGCGGCGGCGCAGATCCGCGCTCGCCGCCCGCAACTCGTCGAGGGCGGCCGACAGGCTGGCCTCCGCCCAGGCTTCGTAGCGGGCGAGGATCCGGCCGAGATGGCCGAGCCGCCGCTCCAGTTCCTCGATGGTCTCCAGGAGCCGGCGCCAGTTCTCCACGGATTGGCGGATGCGGGCGACATCCAGGGGCTCGGGTTCGAGCACGAAGGAGCGCACGAAGGCGGAGGAATCGAAGATCGGCTTGAACGCCACGGCGTTGGCGAAGGTGCGCAGGAAGTGGCGGGGTTCGGGTACGGGCGCGCCCTCGCGCAGGAGCCCGAGCACTTCGGCCGTGAAGCGCTCGCCCGAGGCGCGGAACTCCTCGAAGGTCTCGGAGCGGATGCGCAGATCCTTGGCGATCTCGGCCCAGGGCGCGACGAAGCTGCCTTCCGGGGTCTCGCGCACGTAATCGGCGATCTCGAAGCGGTGGCCGGTGCAGACGAAGCGCGACAGGGTGGTCTCGCGGCTGTCCTCGGCCCGGGCGCTAAGCGCCAGCCCCACGGAGACGACCCGGCCCGAGACCTCGTTCTCGAACACCAGGACGATGAGGGTCTCGCAGGCCTCGCGGGTCGGGCGCCCGCCTTCGGCCGGGTCGCTGATCCAGCCGAGGCAATAGTCGCGCACCGTGCGGGCGGAGCGGCCCGAGGCCGAGGCGTTCAGGGCCAGCCGGCTGGCGTTGTTGCCGGCCAGCACCGTGCCGACGGCATCGAAGATCGTCGATTTGCCCGCACCCGTCGGCCCGACGAGGGCCGTCGCGCCGCGAATGCGAATCTGTTCGCGCCGGATCAGGTACCAGTTCGAGAGGACGATGTCGGTGAGGCGATACACGAAAGCTTGGCGGTTCTGTCACGCTGTGAGGGGTCGTTGGGTCCTCGCTCGCATGGGCGGGGGCCGCGAGGCAAGCCGTGCGGCCCGGTCAGTCGGCGTCATCCCCGGCCGAGGCCCAGGCGCGGACATGCTCCATCCAGGCGTCCGGCGACAGCACGGCGATGCCAGGCAGCACCATCAGGGGGGTGAGCTTTTCGGTCTTGTCGCGCTCGCCCAAACGCACGGCCCCTTTGCGCGAAAACAGCCGCAGGATCTCCAGCAGGCGGGTCTCCTCCGGCGGATCGCTGCGGGTCGCGGTGCGGATCGATTCGGCGAGATCGTCCGTGGTGCATTCCACCACCCCGTCCGTAGTCACCCGGTGATCCCGCAGACCTTCCTCGTAGGCGAGGCGCAGGGCGAGCAGCACCAGGGTCTCGTCCTTGCGCAGGCGCTCGGCCTGCGCATCGTGGCGCACCCCGTCGGGGGGCACTTTCAGGAACACCATCTGATCGCGGTGCGACACCTCGAAGGCATAGCCGAGGCAGGCGAAGTAACCCTGGAAGAACGGAGCGTAATGCCGGGCGAGGTCGTAGGTGCGGCCGATGCCGGGGGTGGCGGAATAGACGCACTGGTTCTTGAGCAGCACCTGCAGGGCGCGGGTCAGCTCCTCCTCCGAGGGCGCGCGGGCACCGGGCGGCGGCGGCTCGTCGCCGTCGACGATGGCGCGGAAGGGTTCGAGCATGACGGGTTCCGGGACGCGAACGAAGCGCGGTGTCTAGCCGTCCGGGCGCCGGGGCGCCAACCGGATTCGGGAATCGCCTCCCGTCTCGCTTGTAGCGCAGGTCCCCTCTCCTGGGAGGAGAGGGGGGACCGGTGCGCTTCACGCCGACCGATGGAGTCCTGCCGGAGCCCGATTCAGGCGGCGCTCGCCGTCTCCGCCCGGAACAGGGACAGACACTTGGTGTCCCGGTGCATGCTCAGGATCGACGCCCGGTCGAGGGACGGGTTGGCGGCGAGCACCCGGCGGACCTCGGCCACGATGCTGTCGTAGCGCTCGGCATCGTAGTTCGGCTCCAGGGGACTCACGGCGATGTAGGTCTCCACCACGAGGACGCGCTCGCTGCGCTCACGCCCGACCTCGACGGCGACCCAGGCGGATTTGATCAGACACTTGCCGGACACCATGGCGAACCTCCCGACGCCGCCGCTCTTCCTCTCGGGCGGGTCGATCTCAGGATGAGCCCTGTTGTCCACGCTGCCAAGTGCAGTCTTCACAAAGCAGACGACCGTCCAAAGCGCATCGAATATTGCGTTGCAGCAATCAGCGAACGCGCTCGATGAGAAAATCCGGGCAATCGAGCCAGCCATTGGCGACCCGGCCCTCGACGCGGGCGAGGCGGTAGCGGCTCCCGAGGCTGCCGTCGAACAGCACGTCGATCTCGCGCAGGCGCTGGAACACCACGAAGGCGTCGACATCGGTGATCGGGATCTGCGAGCCCCGCAAGGTGCCCTTGCGGCCGAGCCGTTCCTCGACGAAATCCGACATCCGGTCGGGGGTGACGGCGACCCGGTGGCGGAACGCGTCCTTGGCGGCGATGAAGGCCTCGATCACCGGGTCGAGGAAGATTTCCGGCAGGGGCTCGAAATCCATCGGTGGCCGCTTGAAGCGCGGCGCGTAGAGTTGCGCCGGGCCGATGGGCGGGCGCAGGAGCGAGACGCCGGGCGCCGGCATGTCTTCGAGGGCGTCGTCGGCGCCCGCGACGGCGCGCAGGGCCGCCGCCGTCCGCTCGATGCGGTCGGAATCGCGGTGATCCATGTAGCGCAAGGCCGCCGCGATCCGCCGCTCCAGACGGGCGACGATGTCGGCGACGGCATCGAGATGGCGGTCGAGTCCCTCGAAGATCGCCAGGATCTCGGCGAGATCGGCACGCACGGCCCGCTCGGCGGCCTCGACGTCGGGCGCCCGGCCCTCGCGCAGGCCGGCTTCGGCAAGCGCCCGCAGGGTCAAGGGATCGCGCAAGGCCCGCCCCGCCTCGCGGACGATGCCGGAGCGGAAGCGGAACGGATTGAGGCGGGTGTGCAGCGTGCGGTAGTCGCTGACGATGTGGCGGGCCACGAACTCGTCGAAATAGAGCCGGAAGGCGGCGCGCTGGTCCTCCTGGGCCAGGATGCGCGCCTCGATCTTGCGCATGGAGCCGGCCAGCGTCCTGAGATGGCTGAGGAAGGCCCGCGAGGATTTGGCGGCGTTGACCAGGGCCTCCGACCGGTCGGCCGGGTTGGCGATGGCGCTTTCCAGGCTGCCGAGGACGTCGAGCACCGCGCCGCCGTACGAGCGGGTCTCGCCCCGGTCGAGGCGGGCGAGTTCTTCGATGAGGATGCGGGCTTCGGGATCGAAATCCACCACCGGCACGTAGCGCTCGCGCCGCTCCACCAGCCAGCCGGCATCGAGGAGGCGGCGGTAGACGGCCGAGCGGCGCTCGATGGGATCGACGGGCGTGGTCTCGTCGTCGGCGATCTCGCCTTGCGCGAAATCAGCGGAGAAATCGCCGATGGCGGCCAGCAGCTCGGTCTTGCGCAGGGGCTCGGCCGTGTCGCCGAACACCCGGGTGTGCAGGTGCAGCAGCAGCACCGCGTTGAAGGCGCGGCTCGGGGAGGCCAGGGGCCGGAACAGGTCGTCGGAGAGGCGGGTGAACAGCACGGCGGGAGGTCAGCCCATCCCTACGCTCCGTGTCAACCGAGACCGCGGTTTCGGGCGGGATGGCGCGGGAGATGGGCAGACCAGGCAACCACTCGCCGCGCCACGCTTTAGCTTATCCGATCGTCGACCGCGTGCCGACGCAACCGGGGCCATCGGGCCCCGAGGACAACCATCACGGGGGAGCCCATGTCGACGCCGGATCATCGCGAGTCCCGCCCCGAGCCCATCGCGCCCCGCCCGCCCGAACTCGTCACGCCGTGGCGAACGGAGGCCCGCGCCGCCCTCCAGGCGGAGGCCCGCGCCTTCGCCCGCGACGTGGTGATGCCCATCGCCGACGAACTCGACCGGCAGAAGGCCGAGATGCCGCGCAGCCTCATCGACGCCATGGCGAAGAAGGGCTGGTTCGGCATCACCATTCCGAAGGAGCATGGCGGCCTCGGCCTCGGGGTGTTCGAATATTGCCTCGTCTCGGAGGAGCTGGCGCGGGCGTGGCTCTCCGTCGCCAGCATCCTGGCGCGGGGCCAGGGCCTCGGCACCCAGGTGCTCGACGACGACCGCCGGGCCGACTTACTGGCCCGTTCGGCCCGAGGCGAATGGATCGGCAGTATCGCGCTGTCGGAGCCCACGGCCGGCTCCGACCTCGCGGGGGTCCAGACGCGTGCGGTGCGCGAGGGCGACACCTGGGTGCTCACGGGCACCAAGCGCTGGGCGGGCTTCGCTCAAGGAGCCGACTTCATCGAGGTCCTGGCCCGCACCCGCGACCCGGAGCCCGGCGAATCCCGCTCCGCCGGACTGGAGCCGTTCCTCGTGGTCAAGGAGCCCGGCACCTTCCCGGAGGGCATGACCGGCACGGTCATCGACAAGATCGGTTACCACGGCTTCCTCACCTTCGAGCTCGCCCTCGATGGTGTGCGCGTGCCCGAAAGCGACCGGCTGACGGGGCTCTACGGCGACCAGGGGGCGGATGCCGATGCCGGTGGCTTCGCGTCTGTGCAGCGCGGCCTCAACATCGCCCGCGTCCACACGGCGGCCCGTGCGGTGGGCGTCGCCCGGGCGGCGGTGGAGGATTGCCAGCTCTACCTTCAGGAGCGCGAGCAGTTCGGCCACCCCATCGGTGATTTCCAGGCCCTGCGTTTCGCGCTCGCCGACATGGCCGCCGAGGTGACGCAGGCCCGCGCGTTCTGGCAGCAGACCGCGCATCTCCTCGATGACGGCGCGGCGGCCGAGAGCGAATCCGCCATGGTCAAGCTGCTCGCCACCGAGATGGCCGTGCGGGTGACGAACCAGGCGATGCAGCTCCACGGCGGCAACGGCTACACCACGGAGCGCCGGGTCGAGCGCTACTGGCGCGACGCCCGCCTCACCACGATCTTCGAGGGCACGAGCGAGATCCAGCGCCGCATCGTCAGCGACCGGATGCTGCCGCGACCGTGAGTGGGGATGGGGGAAGCGATCCCCCTCTCCTTCGGGAGGGGGACCAGCATTCTTCGATCGAAAGATCAGCCCTTCCACCCCTTCAGGGCGGCGAAGGGGCTGCTCGACGGATCGGGCGCGGGCGGGTTGAGGATCGGCTCCACCTGGGCGATGGCATCGGCCAGCGAGAAGGCCGAGCCCGTGGGCAGCTTGCCGCCGGCTGCGTCCTTGTGGCCGCCGCCCCGGAACTTGCGGGCGCCCTCCAGGGCGGTCTCGTCGTTGGAGCGGAACGACATGTTGCCCGTGCGCTGGACGTTGAGGACGCGTTTGGCCTTGCCCGCATCCATGATGAGGTCCGACACCCGCTGGAACGTGCCGGAATCGAGGCCGAAGGACAGATAGGTGCCGTCCGAGAGCGGCTGGAACAGGTCCGAGCGGGCGAGCACCCGGGCCAAGCGCATCCGGGTGGTGAGGCGGGGATCGTCCGTCGCGTCGTCGGCGAGATAGCGGTTCACGATGGCGGTGCGGATGCCCCCCACCCCGGCTTCGAGTTCGGCGGGCGAGGCGCCCTCGCGCAGGCGCCCCGCCAGGGCGACTAGGAGGTCGCTCACGAAGCGGTCGTGCCACGCGTGGCCGATGGGAACGAGGTTCGAGACGTTGTCCCAGAACACCTCGTCGAGGGCGTGGCCGCCTGCAAAAGTCGGCCGGTCCTTGCGCCAGAGGTCGACGGCGTCCACCGCCTCCACCAGGGCCAGCAGGTCGGCGTCGCCCTCCGTGGCGTCCGAGGCGTAGAGGGCCCGGCGGTGATAGGCGAGCTTCGTGGCGCAACGGCCCTCGTCGATGAGGACGGTGATGGCTGGGTCGTCGAGGTCGAAGCGCGACACGCTCGGGTCGTCGGCCTCGGCCACCGGCTCGAGGTTCTGCTCGCGCAGGCGGTCGATGGAGGAGGCGTGGTGGTCGAGGACGATGAGGCGGTGACGCTCCTCAACGGCCCGGCCCCGGTTCATCGTGGCGAAGTTGCGGATGAAGGTGACCGCTACGGGTTCGAGCCCGAGATCCGTGAGGATCAGGGTCTCGGGCTTGCGGGTGCGGCCGAGGCGCTTCAGCTCGACCTCGACCACGGGGCCGACATCGCTGTAGCGCGGCACGTGGATGATGCGGGAGACGGGCACGAAGCGCCCGACGATGGTCGAGGCGCCGTAGCCGTCGAGGTCGTGGTGGGTGATCTGGGTGACGGTCACGGCGGGTCCTCGGACGGAATCAGGGGCCGCTTATGCCGCAGTTCCGGGTTCGCCGCGACCCGGGATCACGAGGTCTGCTTGCGGGCGACCACGGCGCCGGCGAACAGCAGGGCGGCGCCCGCCGCGATGAGGCTGATCATGAGGAGGCGGCGGGGCTGCTGAGCGGATTCCGCCTTCACGGGCGGGACGATCATGCTGAAGAACTCCACCTGGCGGGCGGCGATGATGCGGGCGCGCTCATAGGCCGAGAGCACCTTGGCGAAGTATTTCTCGGCTTCGTCGCGCTCTTCCTCCAGGGCTTCGAACTTGGTCAGGGCATCGGCCAGCACCCGGCGCTGCTCCGGGTCCTGGCTGGCCGACTGGTTCTCGATGCGCGCGATGGCGTCGTCGAGGTCCTTGATCTGTGATTTCAGGTCGATGATGCGGCGGGATTCGGGGCCGAGGTCGCGCTGGCCGAGGTTGAGCTGGACCGCGAGATTGATGCGGGCTGTGCGCAATTCACCGATCACCTTCAGGTTCGCGTCGTTGGTCTTCTTCGCATCGAGCACGCCCTCGCGGTTGCGCAGGGTCGCCATGGCGAGGCGGATCTTCGTCATCCGCTCCTCGGCGAGCTTCAATTCACGGGCGCTCTCGGCCACGGCGTCCTCGCGGGCGCGGTTGCTGATGGAATTCACCATGCGCTCGCTCTCCTTCAGGATCGCCTGGGTGATGGCCAGGGATTCCGCCGGATCGAACGCGTCGACCGTGAGGGTGATGATGCCGGACCCGCTCTCGATCTTCGTGGCCACCCGCTCGTGCCAGTAGCGCACGAAGCGCTCGATGGGCTTGTCGCGATCGAAGCGGGAGAGGTAGTCGATCCCGTCGCGCGAGAACATGTCGCGAAGGGGCAGTTCCTTCTCCAGGGTTTCGATGAGGGGCCGGCTGTGGATGTAATTCACCGTCACCAGACTGTCCTGGGCCACCATCTGGTTGACGACGCCCTTGGTGGTGCCGACCTGATCCGACGAGGCCTTCTCCGCGGCACCGAGCGCCGGCCGGAGGGCGAAGCGCGTCTCGGTGACGTAGCGGTCCGACGCGATGAGGCCGTAATAGAGGCCGCCCAGCAAGGTCGGCAGCACGAAGCAGAGCACGAACAGGATCGGGATCACCGGATCCGACTTCACGTGGCTCTGGTAGGAGCGGATGCCCTTCTTGCGGTCGGCGAAGCGGGAGACGCGGGCGACCTGGCGCAGGGATTCCGCGACGGCGTTCGAGCGGTCGGCCGTGGTGATGGGCTGGCCGGTGGGATTGCGGATCTCGACGCTCATGAGCCTTCAGCCACTGGTTCCGTTCGGGCGGCCGCCATCCGCCGTCCTTAGCCCCATCCGACACCGGAACGGCGAAAGCATGTCCGACCCCGCCGTCAGGCGTTGAGGCGGCGATAGACCTCGATGGCGTCGTTGACGTCCTCGTACAGGATAGCGCGCCCGTTGATGAGCACGATGCCCTGCTGGCACCAGGTGCGGATCGTCTCCATGCCGTGCGAGACCATGATGACGTTGGAATTGACCCGCCGGGCCGCGAAGGCGTCCTCGCAGCGCTTCTGGAAACGGGCGTCGCCCACCGCCGTCACCTCGTCGATGAGGTAGGTGTCGAACGGGATCGCCATGCTCATGCCGAAGGCGAGGCGCGAGCCCATGCCGGACGAGTAGGTTCGGATCGGCACGTCGAGGTAGCTGCCGAGCTCCGAAAAATCCTCGACGAATTCGAGCACCTTCTTCGGGTCCTCGCCGTAGATGCGGGCGACGAAGATGACGTTGTCCCGCCCGGTCATCTGCGGGTGGAAGCCGCCGCCGAAGCCGAGGGGCCACGACACCCGCATGGTCCGCTGGACGCGCCCCCGCGACGGCGCCTCCGTGCCGGCGATGAGGCGCATCATCGTCGACTTGCCGGCCCCGTTGATGCCCAGGATGCCGTAGCTCACGTTGGGTTTCAGCGTGAACGACACGCGTTCGAGGATCGTGCGGCGGTGGCCGTCCGTCCGGTAGATCTTGGTGACGTTGTCGAAGCGGATCACGGTCGGGATGCGGCTCCAGGCCCGGAGCACGCGCCGGGCCTCGGACCCCTGCCGCCCGAAAGCGGCGAATCTGAGGATGTCGCCCCGCCCGGGCCGGGCACCGTGGTTCCCGGGTGACAGGGGGCGGGTCACGACGGAAATCGTGACATTCCCGCGACGAACCGCGCGATCACGCCTTGCACCCCGCCCGGGCCCCTTGTACAGCGTGCCACCCGCGCTGATCGCGGCGACACGAAAGGCCCCCGGGATCAACCACCCGGCACGCCGTCGGTCGCGATGCGGGCCCGGAGGGGTGGCCGAGTGGTTGAAGGCGCACGCCTGGAAAGTGTGTATACCGGAAACGGTATCGCGGGTTCGAATCCCGCTCCCTCCGCCAGAGACCTATAAATTCCTTTTGATAAAAGTTTTTGCGCTCGATCCCAATCCACGTGCTGACATTGTGTCACCGTGGCTCCTGGGAGCGAAGCTAACGGTGCGCCGTGCCGAGTGTCTGCAATGCCGCCGGGGTCGCTGGTACGTCCGCTTGCGGGTGCCAGCCCATCTCGTGGCTGCCGTAGGCCAACAGCACCTCGTCAGAGCACTCGACACCGCGAGCGACGCTGGATCGCGCTCTCATTGCGATGGGAGTGGATCGGCGCGCAGACCGTTTTTCCCTTGAAACCCGTTGAGCCCTATGCCCCTCTACTGCTTCACCATCCCCATCGACGACCAGACTCCGCATGACCCCGCGTTCCGCTCCTTACGCGACGCGGACGCGGCCTATGACGAAGCCAAGCGGCTTGCCCAAGACATCTGGGCGGCGAGCGGGGATCGGCGGCTGATGCGGGCCGTGGTGGTCGTCACCGATGCGGACGGGGAGATCGTCCTCGAATTTCCGTTCACGGAGGCCATCACGGCGCCCTGAAACGACAACGGCGCCGATGGCGAGGAGCCACGGCGCCGGTCGGGTCGTCGATTGCGAAAACAATCAGTCGAGGCGGGAGGCCTCGGGGCTGGTGGCGCGGATGGTTTCGGGCAGGGCCGCGAAATCGGCGTAGCCGGCCTCGCGCGCCATGGCGTCGAGGGCCGAGACGGCGTCGGTGGCGCTGCCGGTCCACAGGACCGCGCCGTTGGTCTTCTGCTTGATCTGGAAGATGCTCATCGGGGTCATCCAGGCGTGAAGGATCGGTTGACAATTGAACGCACCGGCCCGGCCGAAGTTGCGCTATGGCGCCGTGAAACGTTGAGCAACGCCTTGAAGAGGCCGGTCTCGCGCGGCACCCCTCGACGCCGCCCGCGCGCGATCGACGGTCGGGGCGCTCGACGAACCACGGACCCGACCGCTCAGGCGCGCGCGACACCTCTTTCGGATCTTCGCCGCCGCCCCGTGGCCGTGGGACAGGCCCTGCCCCCGCCCTCCCCCAACGCCCCGATGGGGGGCGCGCCGCGTATCGCGGTGGAGTGAGTCTTTGGCGAGTTTCGATCGATCGCTCCGGATCGACGTGGCGCGACCGGCTCCCTCTCCGTCCGGGCGAAAGGACCCGCGCTTGCGAGGGACGGCGTGGCTCACGCCAAGGTGTTTCGCGTTGTCGAGGCCCCTCACTGCGCCCAGGGTGCGGCCGAGAGCGCGCGGGCGAGATACTCCGCCAGTGCCGTGACGCGGGCGGGGCGCGGGTCGCCCGGCGGCGTCACGAGGTGGAGGGCGATGGGTGGCGGCGACCAGCCCGGCAGCACCCGCTCCAGGCGTCCCATGGCGAGGTCGTCCCACAGCATGAAGTCCGGCTGCACGGCGAGGCCGAGCCCGGCGCGCAGCGCCGGCGCCAGGGCGTCGGCGTTGTTCGCCCGCAGCGGCCCGCCGGGAACCGCCACGGCCTCGGTGCCGTCCGGGGCGAGGAAGCGCCAGCGGTCGGGGCTCGGCAGGTAGGCGTAGCCGAGGCAGGCGTGATGGGCGAGGTCGCGCGGGTGCGCCGGCCGGCCATGGGCGGCGAGGTAGGCGGGCGCGGCGACGAGGGAGCGGTGGACGGTGCAGAGGCGCCGGGCGCGTAAGGACGAATCCGGCAGGGCCGCGATGCGCAGGCCGAGATCGAACCCGCCGCCGATGAGGTCGATCACCGCGTCGCTCAGATGCAGGTCGATGGTTAGGCCCGGATGCGCGGCGAGGAAATCCGGCAGCAGGGGCGCGACATGCATCACCCCGAACGACATCGGGGCGGCGAGGCGCACCCGGCCGCGCGGGGCCGCCGCGCCGGCGCTGGCTTGCGTCTCCGCCGCCTCGCCCTCCGCGAGCAACCGCGCCGCCGCGTCCCGGGCGGCGAGGCCGGCTTCCGTCAGGGCCAGCCGGCGCGAGGTGCGGTGGAACAGGCGGGCGCCGATGCGGGCCTCGAGCCGCGCCACGGCCTTCGAGACCGTGCCGGGCGAGACCGCGAGATCCCGCGCCGCCTGCCCGAACGAACCGGACTCGGCCACCTTGGCGAACACGCCCCAAGCCTCGAAATCGGGGAGCTTCATGTGCATTCCGGAAACGATGTCTTTCCATCGTTTCCGTTTTCTGGCGCGTCGGCAAGGGCCATGTTGGCGTCAACAGAAGGAGACACCGCCATGGCTCAGCAAAGCACCACGCGGCACGGCCTGCATCACGTCACCGCCTTTTCCGGTTCGGCTGCGCGCAACCGCGATTTCTACACCCGCATCCTCGGCCTGCGGCTGGTGAAGAAGACCGTCAATTTCGACGATCCGGGCACCTACCACCTCTATTACGGCGACGAGACCGGGCGGCCCGGCACCATCCTGACGTTCTTCCCCATCCCCCATGCCGCCCCCGGCCGGGTCGGCGTCGGCGAGACGGGCGAGACGGCGTTCCGGGTGCCCCGCGCCGCCATCGGCTGGTGGGTGCAGCGCCTCGTCGAGGCCGGTATCGCCCACGACGCCCCCGTCGCGGTGATGGGCGAGCCCACGCTCCGCCTGCGCGATCCCGACGGGACGCTCCTCGCCCTCGTGGGCGTCGCCGAGGCCGGCGAGGCCCCGGCCCGGACGGGCGGCGACGTGCCGGCCGAGCACGCCATCCGGGGTCTGCACGGCGTCACCCTGGTGCTGGGCGAGGCGGAGCCCACGGCCGCTATCCTCACGGACGTCCTCGGCTTCACCGAGGTGGCGCGGGAGGGCAACAAGGTTCGCTACGCGAGCGGCGCGACCGAGGGCGGATTCGTGACCCTGCGGGCGGTCGGCGAGGTTCCGCAGGGCCGCCAGGGGGCGGGCTCCGTCCATCACATCGCCTTCCGGGCGGCGGACGACGGGGCGCAGGCGGCGATGGTCGAGGCGCTCACCGCGCGGCACGGCCTCGCCGTCACCGAGCAGCGCGACCGGGCCTATTTCCGCTCGGTCTACTTTCGCGAGCCCGGCGGCGTCCTGTTCGAGATCGCCACCGATGGTCCCGGCTTTTCCGTGGACGAGGCCGATCTCGGTGCCAGTCTGAAGCTCCCCGCCGGCCTGGAGCCGCACCGCGCGCGGATCGAGGCGACGCTGCCGGCCCTCGCGTGAGGTGAATGCCGTCCGATCACGTCGCGATGTCCGTCGCTCTGGCGGCAGGGGACGTACATCGCGGGTCCCCTCTCCTGAGAGGTGTCGGAGTACGGTCGCGGCCTTCCGATCCGTCGCGACCAAACTGTCCCGTTCCTTCGCCTCGGCCGGCTTCCGGCCGGGCGCCCTTGACCGCGTTACCCGGAGAAGCGTCATGACCGCCCTCGCCTTCGTCCACCGCCTCGAGCCGGCGACGGCCTCGAACCACCCGCCCCTGCTCCTCCTCCACGGCACCGGCGGCGACGAATCCGATCTCCTGCCCCTCGGCCGCACCGTGGCGCCGGGGGCGGCCCTGCTGTCGCCGCGCGGCGGCGTCCTCGAAAACGGGATGCCGCGCTTCTTCCGTCGCCTCGCCGAGGGCGTGTTCGACGAGGACGACCTGCGCCGCCGCGCCGCCGATCTGGCGCGCTTCGTGGGCGACGCGCGGGCGGCCTACGGACTCCCCGCCCCCGTGGCCCTCGGCTTCTCCAACGGCGCCAACATCGCCGCCGCCCTGCTCCTGCTGCATCCGGGCGTCCTGGCCGGCGCCGCGCTCCTGCGCCCGATGCGGCCCCTGGCCGATCCGCCGGGGCCGGATCTGACGGAGACCCCCGTCCTGATGCTGTCGGGTGCCCTCGACCCCATCGTGCCGGAGGCGAATGCCCGTGGCTTGGCCGAGACGTTCCGCGCGGCCGGCGCCCGCGTTACCCACACGGTGCTGCCCACCGGGCACGGCCTGTCCCAGGCCGACGTGACGGCGGTTGAAGCCTGGCTCGGCCCTCTCGCAGCGGCGTGAAGCGGGCATGTGCCAAGCGGGAGGAGCGCGGTTGAGGCCGCCCCCTCCCGCATGCTAGGCGCCGCTCAGAGAAGCCCGCATCGCAAAAAGAGTCCGAGGCGCCCATGATCCCCCGTTACAGCCGCCCCGAGATGACCGCGATCTGGTCGCCCGAGACCCGGTTCAAGATCTGGTTCGAGATCGAGGCCCACGCCACCACGGCGTTGGCCGATCTCGGCGTCGTGCCCAAGGCCGCCGCCGACACCATCTGGGAGAAGGGCCGCGACGCGGTGTTCGACGTCGCGCGCATCGACGCCATCGAGGCCGTGACGAAGCACGACGTCATCGCCTTCCTCACGCATCTCGCCGAGATCGTCGGCCCCGAGGCCCGCTTCGTCCACCAGGGCATGACCTCGTCGGACGTGCTGGACACCTGCCTCAACGTGCAGCTCGTGCGCGCCGCCGACCTCCTCATCAAGGATGTCGACGCCTTGCTCGCCGCCCTCAAGCGCCGGGCCTTCGAGCACAAGATGACGCCGACCATCGGCCGTTCGCACGGCATCCATGCCGAGCCCGTCACCTTCGGGCTGAAGCTCGCCCAGGCCTATGCCGAGTTCGAGCGCAACCGCGCCCGCCTCGTGGCGGCCCGCGAGGAGGTCGCCACCTGTGCCATCTCGGGGGCGGTGGGCACCTTCGCCAACATCGACCCGCGCGTGGAAGAATACGTCGCCAAGGCCATGGGGCTGTCGTCTGAGCCGGTCTCGACCCAGGTGATTCCGCGCGACCGCCACGCCATGTTCTTCGCGACGTTGGGCGTCGTGGCGAGTTCGGTGGAACGCCTCTCCATCGAGGTGCGTCACCTCCAGCGCACGGAAGTGCTGGAAGCGGAAGAGTTCTTCTCGGAGGGGCAGAAGGGCTCCTCGGCCATGCCGCACAAGCGCAACCCCGTGCTCACCGAGAACCTCACGGGCCTCGCCCGCATGGTGCGGTCCTACGCCCTGCCCGCCATGGAGAACGTGGCTCTCTGGCACGAGCGCGACATCTCGCACTCCTCCGTGGAGCGGATGATCGGCCCCGACGCCACCGTGACCCTCGACTTCGCGCTCGGCCGCCTCACCGGTGTCATCGACAAGCTGCTGATCTATCCCGAGCAGATGCAGCGCAACCTCGACAAGCTCGGCGGCCTCGTCCACTCGCAGCGGGTGCTCCTGGCGCTGACCCAGGCCGGCGTGTCCCGCGAGGACGCCTACCGCCTGGTCCAGCGCAACGCCATGCCGGTTTGGCGCGGCGAGGGCGACTTCCTCACCCTGCTGAAAGCCGATTCCGACGTCACCGCCGCGTTGACGCCCGCCGAGATCGAGGATTGCTTCGACCTCGGTTACCACTTCAAGCACGTCGACACGATTTTCTCGCGCGTCTTCGGGGCGGCCTGAAGGCCGTCGCATAAGTCCTGCGTCGCACGTTTCACTCCAGCGATAAGGTCCCGCCGTGTCGAACCCCCGCATCGTCTACCTCAACGGCGAATTCCTGCCCTTCGACGCGGCGCGGGTGCCGATCATGGACCGCGGCTTCCTGTTCGCCGACGGGATCTACGAGGTCTCGGCGGTGCTCGATGGCCGCCTCGTCGACAACGAGGCCCATCTCGCCCGCCTCGACCGGTCGCTGGGCGAGATCGACATCGCCAACCCGCACACCCTGGCCGAGTGGGTGGCCCTGCAGACGGAGCTCGTCGCCCGCAACGGCGTCGCGGAGGGGCTCGTCTACATGCAGGTGACGCGCGGCGTGTACGAACGCGACTTCGCCTATCCGCCGGCCGGCACCCCGCCCACCGTGATGATGTTCACGCAGGCGAAAAGCGTGGCGGCCAATCCCCTCGCCGCCAAGGGCGCCCGTGTCATCACCGTGCCGGATCTTCGCTGGAAGCGCCGGGACATCAAGTCCGTCGCCCTGCTCGCCCAGGTGCTGGCCAAGCAGCAGGCCGCCGCCGCCGGGGTCGCGGAAGCCTGGATGGTCGAGGACGACGCCGTGACGGAAGGCTCCTCCTCGACGGCCTTCATCGTGACGAAGGGCGGCACCCTCGTGACCCGGCCGCTCTCGACCGCCCTCTTGCCCGGCATCACCCGGCAGGCGGTGCTCCGTCTCGCCGCCGAGGCCGGCCTCACCCTCGAGGAGCGCCTGTTCTCCGTGGCGGAGGCCCATGCGGCTGAGGAAGCATTCTACACCAGCGCCTCGGCCTTCGTGATGCCGGTGGTGGAACTGGACGGGAAGCCCATCGGCGCCGGTACGCCCGGCCCGCACACGGTACGGTTGCGCGAACTCTACCTGGAGATGGCGCGCGCAGGCGCTTGAGGGCGCTTCACGAGACGGGGAGACCCGGATGAAAACAGGAACGCATCGCCCTCGCATCGGTTTGTCCGGGACAATTCCCGCATCCGAAGAGGTGAAACGATGCGTCCGATTTGGCCCCTCGCCGCGGGTTTGAGCCTGCTGGCGACCGCCGCCTTCGCCCAGGCGCCCGCGCCGAACAGCACCGTGCCCGACAAGATTCAGCCCGATGCCGGGCCGCCGGGCACGGGCGGCACCCTCAGCGACAGGCTGGAAAAGAACGACGGCGTCATCAAGCCCCCGGCCAACACCGCGCCCGGCCTCGTGGTACGCCCGCCCGATCCGAACCCCGGCTCCATGCCGGTGATCAAGCCCGGCGACCTCCCCGGCCGCCAGCCCGGCACGGAGGCGAAGTAGATCCTCGTCCCCCGGTGATTCGGGGCCGAACGCACCCCTTGCTTGATTTCCGGCGACGGATCGCGGAAAGACCCGGAGAATGCGTAGGCTCGGCCCTTGGGCCGGGTCGCTGGCGCGCGGGTCCTCCGGACAGGTCTTTTGTGAATGACAAACGTCGTCGTCGTGGGCGCCCAGTGGGGTGACGAAGGCAAGGGCAAGATCGTCGATTGGCTCTCCGAGCAGGCCGACGTGGTGGTCCGCTTCCAGGGCGGGCACAATGCCGGCCACACCCTGGTCGTCAACGGCGTGACCTACAAGCTCGCCCTTTTGCCCTCGGGCGTGGTGCGGGGCGGCAAGCTCTCGGTGATCGGCAACGGCGTCGTGGTCGATCCCTGGCACCTCGTCGACGAGATCGCCCGCCTCCAGGCCCAGGGCGTCGAGATTTCGCCGAAAACCCTGCGGATCGCCGACAACGCGACGCTGATCCTGCCGCTTCACCGCGAACTCGATCATTTTCGCGAGACCTCCAATGCCGGTCTCAAGATCGGCACGACGAAGCGCGGCATCGGCCCGGCCTACGAGGACAAGGTCGGCCGCCGCGCCATCCGGGTCGTCGATCTCGCCGACGAGAGCACGCTGGCCGCCAAGATCGAGCGGGTGCTCACCCACCACAACGCCCTGCGGCGCGGGCTCGGGATCGCCGAGGTCGATGCCGGTGCGCTTCTGGCCGAACTCAAGGCCATCGCGCCCACCATCCTGCCCTATGCCGACACCGTGTGGAAACTCCTCGACGAGGAGCGCCGGGCCGGCAAGCGCATCCTGTTCGAGGGCGCGCAAGGCGCGCTCCTCGACGTCGATCACGGTACCTATCCGTTCGTGACCTCGTCCAACATCGTGGCGGCTCAGGCGGCTACGGGGTCTGGCATGGGCCCGTCGGCCATCGGCTACGTGCTCGGCATCGCCAAGGCCTACACCACTCGTGTCGGTGAGGGTCCGTTCCCCACGGAGCTGTTCGACGAGATCGGCGAGACCATCGGCGCCAAGGGCCGCGAGTTCGGCGTCAACACCGGGCGCAAGCGCCGCTGCGGCTGGTTCGATGCCGTGCTGGTGCGCCAGACCGTGCGGACCTCCGGCATCGACGGCATCGCGCTCACCAAGCTCGACATCCTCGACGGGTTCGAGACCATCAAGGTCTGCACCGGCTACCGCCTCGACGGACAGGTGATCGACCACCTGCCGGCCAATCAGGCGGCCCAGGCCAAGGTCGAGCCGATCTACGAGACCATCGAGGGCTGGTCGGGCACCACGGCCGGCGCCCGCTCCTGGGCCGACCTGCCGGCCCAGGCGATCAAATACGTGCGCCGCATCGAGGAACTCATCGGTGCCCCGGTGGCGCTGCTCTCGACCTCGCCGGAGCGCGACGACACGATCCTGATGCACAGCCCCTTCGAGGATTGAGCCTCGCGAGGGGACGGGCGGCGCGTTCGCTCCCGGGCGGGGCGCCGCTTCCGGGCGGGGCGACGCCCCGCTCCTTGAGTTGAGCGGACCCGAGGCACGATGGCCGACTACTACCCCCTGCTGGCGCGCGCCCTCGAGGCGATGCCGGACCGCTCACCGGCCCTGCGCAAGGCCGTCTACGAGCGTGCGCGCAGCGCCCTGATCAGCCAGCTGCGCTCCCTCGATCCGCCCCTCTCGGACGCAGACATCGATCTGGAGGCCCGCGCCCTCGAGGCCGCCATCGTCCGCCTGGAGGCCGAGCGTGCCCCTCCGGAGCCGATCCCCGAGCCAGCGCCCGTGGATTCCTGGCAGGACCTGCCGGAATCGGTTCCGGGCGCCCCCGAGCCGGAGCCCCTGCGCATTCCGCCCCGCGCGCCGGAGCCCTTCCTGCCGCCGGCGCCGCCGCCCGATCTCGGGCCGACGCCCCTCCTGCCGCCGGAGGCTCCGGTGGCCGCGCCGCTCATTCCGATCCAGGCGCGCAAGGGCCGCGAGGAGACGCCGTTCGTCGATCCGGCCGATGCGTTGCTGATGCCGCCCGAGCCGGCGCCCTCGGAGCCGGGCGCGGACGAGACCACGTCCGAGGCCGGCGGTGGACGTCAACGGCCGCGCATCGACGTGGTGGCCCCACCGGCCGGCCGCTCCCGCCTCGTGCGCAACATCGTCGTGGGGGCGGTGCTCTTCACCGTGATCGGCCTCATCGCCGTCGCGGCCTTCCTGCTGCGCGACAAGCCGGCGGACCTGCATCCCATCGCGGCCGAACAGCCGGAGACGGCGCCGTCCGGGGCCGAAAGCAAGTACGCCGACCGGATCGGCGGCGACCCCGCCGCCCCGCTGCCCCGGGCGCCTCAGCCGAACGTCTCAACGCCGAGTTCCGCCCAGCCGAGCACGGCAACTCCGAGTGCCGCGCCGGCCGATCTCACCGTGGCGCAGCGGGCGGTGTTCTACGAGGAGAACACCTCCGCCGCCAACGCCCCGCCGACGGTGGTGCAGGGGCGCGTCCAATGGCGCCTGGAGACCGTGAACGGCGAGCGCGGCCAGCCCCTCGAAACCGTCGTGCGGGCGAACGCGGATTTCCCGGACGCCGGGATCACCCTGACGATGACGATCAACCGCAACCGCGACACGACGCTGCCGGCGTCGCACACCATCGAGCTCGCCTTCACCACGGACGGCCTCGCCGGCGGCCCGAAGCGGGCGGTGCAGGATATCGGCCTGCTTCAGGCCAAGGAGGAGGAGAACGCCCGGGGCTCGCCGGTCTCCGGCCTGCCCGTACGGGTGCGCGAGAACCTGTTCCTCATCGGTCTGTCGTCGCTGCGCAACGACATCGAGCGGAACACCGACCTGCTGCTGCACCGGAATTGGCTCGAACTGGCGATCAAGTTCAACACCGGTTCGCGCGCGATCATCAACCTCGAGAAAGGGACCGCCGGCGCGCAGGTGATGGAGAAGGCTTTCGCCCAGTGGCAGTGACGGCCTCGGCGGCCCCCGCGGGGGCTGCCGGTGGCGGCGCATAAGGCGCCCGCTCGATGAAAGCGGTCGCCTGACGGAGGAAGCCGGCGCGGCGCTATCCCGAGGGCCTCAAGCGGCGTCCGGATTAGGCGTGGGCGGCGGTGCGGGGCGCCTCGCGGGAGGCGAGGTTGCGCTTCACCGCCTCCTGGATCTTCTCGAAGGCCCGAACCTCGATCTGGCGTACGCGCTCGCGGGAGACGCCGAACTCGCCCGAGAGATCCTCCAGGGTGATGGGATCGTCGGCGAGGCGGCGGGCCTCGAAGATGCGGCGCTCGCGGGCATTGAGCACCGACAGGGCGTCGCGCAGGGCCGAGAGCCGGTTGTTGCCCTCTTCCTCGCGGGCGAGCACCGTCTCCTGGCTCGGGCTGTTGTCGACGAGCCAATCCTGCCACTCGCCCTCGCCTTCCTCGCGCAAGGGGGCGTTGAGGGAGGTGTCGCCCGAGAGGCGACGGTTCATGTCGATCACCTCCTGCTCGGGCACGCCGAGCTTGACGGCGATCTGCGCCACCTGATCCGGCTTGAGGTCACCGTCCTCGAGGGCCGAAATGCGGCCCTTGGCCTTGCGCAGGTTGAAGAACAGCTTCTTCTGATTGGCCGTGGTGCCCATCTTCACCAGCGACCACGAACGCAGGATGTATTCCTGGATCGCGGCCTTGATCCACCACATGGCGTAGGTGGCGAGGCGAAAGCCTTTGTCGGGCTCGAAGCGCTTGACCGCCTGCATCAGGCCGACATTGCCTTCGGAGACGACCTCGCCGATGGGCAGGCCGTAGCCGCGATAACCCATGGCGATCTTGGCGACGAGGCGAAGGTGCGAGGTGACGAGGCGGTGGGCCGCGTTGCGGTCCCCCTTCTCACGCCAGTCCTTCGCGAGGGTGAATTCCTCGTTCGGTTCCAGCATCGGGAACTTGCGAATCTCATCGAGGTAGCGCGACAGGCCACCCTCGGTGGCGAGCACGGGCAATGCGCCGGCCATGTGTCATCTCCTTCCATGGTCCCCCAGGGGGCGGACCCGATCCGAACCGCCGCTCCCTTGAGCCGATGGTTCGCGTCTCCATATCTACCGGGAAACGCGGAGCCCCGGAAGGCGGTTCGGTCGAGCGAACATCGCGGTCAACGCGCGATGTCGTCGTTGGCTCATGGGTGACACGAAACGCCGCGTGCGGCGGTGCCGTTCCGCACCCTCGTCCGCCCCATCGGGGCTTGACCGTGGCGGATCGGCCGCCGAACGGGGCGGCTTGCCTCAACGGCGCAGGCTGTCCATCAGGGCCGTCATCTCGGGCGGCAGCGGGCTTTCGAAATACAGCTCCTCCCCTGTGCGCGGATGGGCGAAGCCAAGCACACAGGCGTGGAGGGCCTGACGCCCGAGGGCCTGAAGGGCCGCGCGCGCCTCCTCGTCCAGGCGGCTCGCCTTCGTCTTGAAGGCGCTGCCATAGACGGCGTCGCCCAGCAGCGGATGGCCGCGATGGCTCATGTGCACGCGGATCTGGTGCGTGCGCCCCGTTTCGAGTTCGCAACGGACCAGGGCGACGAGCCCCGCCGGATCGAGCACCTCCTCGACATGGTAATGGGTGATGGCCTCGCGCCCGGATTCGTCCCGCACCACGGCGATCTTCTCGCGGTTGCGCTGGCTGCGGGCCAGGGCGGCCTCGATGGTGCCGACGCGCGGCTCCGGCACGCCCCAGACCAGGGCGCGATAGACCCGCTCCAGGGGGCCGGTGCGACCGTGATCGGCGAACTGCTCCGTCAGGCCCTTGTGGGCGCGGTCGTTCTTGGCGACGACGAGAAGGCCGCTCGTATCCTTGTCGAGGCGGTGGACGATGCCGGGCCGCCGCACGCCGCCGATCCCCGACAGGCTGTCGCCGCAATGGGCGATGAGTCCGTTGACCAGGGTGCCGGATTCGTGGCCCGGCGCCGGATGCACCACGAGGCCCGCCGGCTTGTCGATGACGATGAGGTCGCCGTCCTCGTAGACCACGACGAGGTCCAGGGTTTCGGCCTTCGGGGTGGGCGGCGCCGCCTCCGGAATGGTGACGCTGAGATCGGCGCCCGGACCGACCTTCACCGAAAGGTCGAGGACCACGGCGCCGTCGCGCCGCACCTGGCCGCTCCGGATGAGATCCTGCAGCCGCGCCCGCGAGACGTCGGGGAAAGCCCGCGCCAGGGCCCGGTCCAGGCGTTCCGGAATCGCATCGTCGGGCAAGGTCGTCCGACGGTCCTCTGGTTGCTGCAACGAACGTCCCTCCGCCTCGAACACGTCACCCCCGGGGCGACGCAAAACCCGTCTGCAAAAACTCACGGGAAGGCACTTGCTCCCCCGCCGGACCGTCGCTATACGAACCCCACGCCGCCGGGAAGCTTCCTCCCGCCGGACGGTCCCGACGGGATCGGAACTCTCGGGAAGCGGCGTCGGTCTCCGGAAGGAGGCGGCGTTGGATTGAAGACCGCGCCCATCGTCTAGCGGTTAGGACAGGTCCCTCTCACGGATCAGACCGGGGTTCGATTCCCCGTGGGCGCGCCAATCCACCATGCTCCATTTTTCATTCGTATGCGATGTGAAATGTCGAGCTTCCAGTTTATTGCCCGTTGATCTTGGGGTGGCCTATCGCGATCGTCGTTGATGCGTCGCGAGGCGATCCAAGTCTTGGGCGCTTATGCAGGAATCCAGGTTTTATTCATTTTTATTGAGTCGGCTCTTTTGCGGTGCCGCATCGAAAGTCCCCTGCGGGCGCCGCACCTGCCCTTGCTCCGCGTTAAGATTGAGTTACCATCGGATTTGTCACCGCATTCGATGGCTGTCACTCGAGGCAAGGTGTTCGCTATGTCCCAGACCATTCGCGTCAAGCCGACTCACGACGGCACCTATACTGTCTATCGTGGCACCGAAGTGCTGGTGAGCGGCCTCACCCGCCCACAGGCCGAACGTTACGAGGCCGATCTCGCTCTTCTCGCATCCCTCGTCGCCGCGAATCCGCCCCACGGTCTCACGGTCTGATCCCGCATCCGTCGGAGCCAAGCCGAACTCCGCCATGCCGGCGGAACCGATGGGTGCTCGTCTGACGACGAGATCGCGTCGCCCGCACGCGGGCGGCGCGCGCCCGGTCGTCACTCCGGACGCAGCCGCAGGGGGCCGCGCTCGTCGATGAGCCCCGCCTCCGTGAGGCCCCGCTCCCGCCCCTGGATGTCGTAGCCCGCTTCGGTCCGGGTGATGCTGTAGAGGTAGTAGCTCGCTCGCCGGTTCGGGCCGCCCTCGCGGGCCGAGGCCGAGGTGCAGCCCACCACCGGGATCGGCTTTCCACCCGGCCCCGCCGCGAAATGCACGCTGCCGAGATGATTGTGGCCGTGCAGGATGAGATCGGCCCCGGCCTCGGCGATCATCGCCATGAAGGCTTCCGCATCCTTGAGTTCCCGCCCCGACGAAGCCCCCCCCGGATGGGGCGGATGGTGGATCATCACCACCCGGCATGGCGGCTCGGCTTCGGTGCCAAGGCGCTCCAGCATCCCTCGCGCCGCCGTGATCTGCGGCGCACCGAGGCGTCCGGTGGCCGCGAACGGCTTCGTGGGAATCGCCGACGAGAGGCCGATCAGGGCCACGGGTCCGCGTCGGCGCAGGTAGGGAAACACCCCCGCCGTGCCGTCGTCGTCCGTGGTCCAGGCCCCGCAGGCGGCGAGCAGCCCGTCGAGGGAGCCGCGCACATAGGCGTCGTGGTTGCCCGGCACGAAGCTCACGGTGTCGGGGCTGCCCAGGGCTTCGAGGAACACCCGCGAGGTCGCCCACTCGCTCGGCAGGCCGATGTTGCAGAGGTCGCCCGTGCAGGCGATGTGGTCGTGCGGCTGCGCCTGGAGATCGGCCACCAGGGCGGCCAGCAGGTCCATGTCGTGGGCGTTCTTGCGCCCGCGCCGCCAGTTCACGTAGCCCGTGGCGCGCTTGCTGAAGAGTTGGCGCAGGCGCGGGCGCGGCAGCGGCCCGACATGCGGATCGGTGATGTGGGCGAGGCGGAACATGGGCGTCCGTTTCGGCAGGAGGCGTCCCCCCGCATCGCCATTGCGGGCGCCGGGGTCAACCGGCGTGTTTTTCGCGGAAGGCCCTGTCAGGCGCTGCCGATGGCGATGCCGGTGGCGAGCACCAGGGCGCCGCCCAGCACCACCTGAAGGGCTGCCCGCCAGAAGGGTGTGGCCATGTAGCGCGTGCGGATGCCGGCGATGAGCACGAGTTCGACGGCGACCACGAACGCGGCGAGGCCCGTCGCCCACGCAAAGGCGTTCGGCCAGCGGTCGGGCACCAGATACGGCAGGGTGTGACCGAGGCCGCCCAGCGTCGTCATCACCCCGCAGACGAGGCCGCGCATCCCCGGCGAGCCGCGTCCGGTGATCGAGCCGTCATCCGACAAAGCCTCCGTGAATCCCATGCTGATCCCGGCCCCGATGGAAGCCGCCAGACCGACCAGGAAGGTCGCGGCGTTGCTGTGGGTGGCGAAGGCGGCTGCGAAGATCGGCGCCAGGGTCGAGACCGAGCCGTCGATGAGGCCGGCCAGCCCCGGCTGGACATAGCGCAGGACGAAGGCCCGGCGGTCCTCGTCGGCGGACATGCCGGGCGAAATCGGGGTGGCGGCCTCGGCGATCATGGCGGCGATCTCCATCTTGGAATTATTATAAACTAGAGATTGGAATGATTCCAGGCAAGGGGGTCTCGGCGCCTTCGGGTGGGATTTCGCCCCTGCGCCGTACGATCCGGCGGCACGGGCGCCGTTGCGTCGCCGCGCGCAACGGCGTTAGACACCGCCCGGCATCGGCCAAGGCCCCTCGATCCGGCGTTCACGACCGGGCAGGCCGTGAGTCGTCGCGCGAAGGCAGGTTCATGAGTCTCCTCAAGCGCATCGGCCGCGCTCCGCCGGTCCAGCAGGCCCTCGGCCGCTTCGCGGGCGGCTACCTGCGCTTCGTCCGCGCCACCAACCGCTTCGTGGTGGAGCCGGCGACCCCCGATCCGTGGCTCGACGATCTTTCCCCGTTCATCGCCGGCATGTGGCACGGCCAGCACACGATGATCTCGTTCATGCGACGGCCGCACGACCGCATCGCCACGATCATCTCACGCTCGCCCGACGGCAACATCAACACCATCGCGCTTGAGCGCATGGGGGTGCGGGTGATCCGCGCCTCTGGGGCGCGCGGCCGGGCCGTGCGCGACGTGAAGGCCAAGGGCGGGGCGGAGGGGTTGCGCGCCATGCTGCGCGCCCTCAAGAACGGCGAATCCGTTGCCTTCAGCGCCGACGTCCCGAAGGTGTCGCGGCGCTGCGACGCCGGCATCCTCACCCTCGCGCGCTTCTCCGGGCGCCCCATCGTGCCCGTCGCCGTGGTGACGAGCCGGCATCTGCGCCTCAAGAGCTGGGACCGGGCCTGTTTCGGTCTCCCCTTCGGCCGGGGGGCCATGGTGTTCGGAACGCCGATCTCCATCCCCCGCGAGGTCGAACCGCAGGAATTCGAGGCCCTGCGGGTCGCGGTCGAGGCCGAGATGAACCGCGTCCACGACCGCGCCTACACCCTCGTCGGCCGGCTCGACCGGGTGGGGAACCCCGCGTGACGACGCCCCCGGAGGCGCCGCCCCTCACGGCGCTCCTGCGGGTCTACCGCTCCGGCCTCGTGTTCGGCGAGCCCGCCGTCGCCGGCCTGCTCGCGTGGCGCGCCCGCCGCGGCAAGGAGGATCCGGGCCGCCTCTCCGAGCGCCGGGGCCTGCCGGGCCGGGCTCGGCCCCCCGGCCCCCTCGTGTGGATGCACGGGGCCAGTGTCGGCGAGATCCTGTCCCTCGTCGGCCTCGTCGACGGCATGATCGCGCGGGGCTTCTCGGTCCTCGTCACCACGGGAACCCGCAGCGCCGCCGACCTCATCGGCCCGCGCCTCCCGCCGGGCGCCCTGCACCAGTACGTTCCCCTCGACGCGCCCCGCTGGGTCGCCCGCTTCCTCGACCATTGGCGGCCGGACCTCGCCCTCGTGGCGGAATCCGAGATCTGGCCGAGCACCATCGTGGGGCTGCACACCCGCGCGATCCCCCTCCTCCTCGTCAACGGCCGGATATCCGAGCGTTCGTTCCGGGGCTGGAGCCGCACGCCGCGCACGGCCAGGGCGCTCCTGTCGCGCATCTCCGTCTGCCTCGCCCAGACGGAGGCGGATGCGGCCCGCTTCGCCCGCCTCGGCGCCCCCCGCGTCAGCGTCGCCGGCAATCTCAAATACGATTCCGAGGTGCCCCCCGTGGACGCGCAGGAGCACGCGCATCTGCGCGACTGCATCGGCGACCGCCCGGTCTGGGTCGCGGCGAGCACCCATCCGGGGGAGGACGCCGTGGTGGCGGGCGTCCACGCGGCCCTGAAGCGGCGCTGGCCCAGCCTCCTCACCATCGTGGTGCCGCGCCATCCGCATCGTGGCGGCGATGTCGCCGCCCGGGCGGCGGCGGAGGGTTTGCGCAGCGCGCGCCGCTCGCAGGGCGAGCGCCCACACGGGGAGATCGCCCTCTACGTCGCCGACACCCTGGGCGAACTCGGACTGTTCTATCGTCTGGCCACTGTGGTGTATCTCGGCGGCTCCCTCGTGGAGCGGGGCGGCCAGAACCCCATCGAGCCGACGCGCCTCGGAGCGGCCGTGCTGCACGGGCCGCACATCTTCAATTTCTCGCAAGTCTATGGCGCCCTCGACGCCGCCGGCGGTGCCCGCTGCGTCGCCGACGGCGCCGACCTCGCGGTGGCCCTCGACGAGCTCCTCGCCGATCCGGCCCGCATCGACGCCATGGCCCGCGCGGGCGCCGCTGCCCTCGCGCCGTTCGAGGGCGCCGTCGACCGCACTCTGGCGGTGCTCGATCCGTTCATCGCGCAGATGCAGCTCGCCGAACTGGCCTCGGCCGCACCCTGATGCGCCCGCCGGCCTTCTGGAACGCGGCACCGGGGCACCCCGCCGCGCGGGCCCTGGCACCGCTCGCCGCCCTTTACGGCTGGCGCAGCGTCGTCCGGATGGACCGGCCGGGGGTACACGCCCCCTGCCCCGTGATCTGTGTCGGCAACTTCACCCTCGGGGGCGCCGGCAAGACCCCCACGGCCCTGGCGCTCGCCACGATGCTGCGCGATCTTGGCGCCGCTCCGGCCTTCCTGACGCGCGGCTATGGCGGGTGCCTCACCGGCCCCGTCCGGGTCGAGCCCGACCGGCACGGCGCGGCCGAGACCGGCGACGAGCCCCTGCTGCTGGCGCGCCACGCCCCCACGGTGGTGGCGCGCGACCGCGTGGCCGGCGCCCGCCAATGCGTCGCCCTGGGCGCCGACGTCATCGTCATGGATGACGGCCTGCAGAATCCGGCGCTCGCCAAGGATCTCGCCCTCGCGGTGGTCGATGCCGGGGCGGGCCTCGGGAACGGCCGGGTGTTTCCCGCCGGCCCCCTGCGGGTTTCGCTCGCCCGGCAATGGCCGCATGTCCACGGAATCGTCCTCGTCGGCGACGGTGCGCCGGGCGAGGCTGTGGCCGAGGATGCCGCGCGGCGCGGCCTGCCCGTCCACCGCGCCCGCCTCGTGCCGGGCGGCGACTGGGATGGGCGCCGGGTCCTCGCCTTCGCGGGAATCGGCCGGCCGGAAAAGATGTTCGCGACGCTACGGGCGGCGGGCGCCGATGTCGCCGGCACGTGGGCGTTTCCCGATCACCATCCCTATCGCCGAACCGACCTCGACGCCCTGGCGGCGGAGGCGGCGCGCCTCGGCGCCGATCTCGTCACCACGGCCAAGGATCATGTCCGCCTGCCGCCGGACTTTTCCGGGCGGGTCGCGGTCCTGCCCGTCACCCTTGAAATTCTCCCGACGACCGCCCTCGTCGCACAGCTCGCGACAAGCCTGCGGCGGTCCTGAATGCCCGATGGCATCGCCAAGGACTGTCGTTGGTCTCGAGAAAGATGGGGTTTAACCTCGGGGAATGCCCGAATCGTCCACCGTCCTCGCCTTCGCCCTCATCTCCCTCGGCATGGTGCTGACGCCGGGGCCGAACATGATCTACCTCGTGTCGCGCTCCATCGCGCAGGGTCCACGGGCCGGGCTGATCTCGCTGGGTGGCGTGGCCCTGGGCTTTCTCGTCTACATGCTGTGCGCGGCCCTCGGCATCACCGCCCTGCTGCTCGCCGTGCCGTTCGCCTACGATGCCCTGCGCGGGGCCGGGGCGGCCTACCTGCTCTACCTCGCCTGGCAGGCCGTACGGCCGGGCGGACGCAGCCCGTTCGCGGCGCGCGCCCTGCCCCATGACGGCCCGCGTCGGCTGTTCACCATGGGCTTCGTGACCAACCTGCTCAATCCGAAGATCGCGGTGATGTACCTGTCGTTGCTGCCGCAATTCGTCGATCCCGAGCGGGGCAGCGTCCTGGCTCAGGCCCTGATCCTCGGCAGCGTCCAGATCGTCATCAGCGTCAGCATCAACGCGGCCATCGCCTACGGGGCCGGGTCGGTCTCTGCGTTCCTCACCGATCGTCCGGTCTGGCAGCTGATACAGCGCTGGCTCATGGGGACGGTGCTGGCCGGCCTCGCCCTGCGCATGGCCGCGGAATCGCGACGCTGAGCGATCAGGGCTGTCCCAGCGCCTTCGCGAACGCCGCGAGGTTGTGGCGCATCATCCCCACGTAGGTCGGGGCCGGACCATCGGGTCCCGACAGGGCGTCGGAATAGACCTTGCCGCCGACAGTCGCGCCGCTCTCGCGGGCGATCTGCTCCATGAGGCGCGGGTCGGCGATGGTCTCCAGGAACACCGCCGGGATCTTCTCCGCCTTGATCTGTCGGACGATGCGCGCCACGTCGCGCGGGCTCGCCTCGCTGTCCATGGAGACGCCCTGCGGCGCGATGAAGGTGAGGCCGTAGGCGGCGGTGAAGTAGCCGAAGGCGTCGTGCGTGGTGATGATCCGTCGCCGCGCGGGCGGAATGTTCGCGATTGTCGCGCGGACCTCGCCCTCCAGGGCGTCGAGTTCGCCGAGATAGGCTTTGGCGCGGGCCTCGTACACCGCCGCATGGGCGGGATCGCGCTTCACCAGACCGTCGCGGATGTTGGCGACGTAGACCTTGGCGTTGGCGATGCTCTGCCAGGCATGGGGGTCGGCGTGGTGATCGTGACCATGGCCGTGCCCATGTCCGGACTCTTCGGGCTCCTCGATGGGCTTGATTCCCTTGGAGGCCACAACCACCGGGGCCTTGGTGCCCGACGCCTTGATCAGGCGGTCGATCCAGCCCTCCAGGCCGAGGCCGTTGACCACCACGAGATCCGCCGCCGCGAGAGTCTTGGCGTCGCTCGGCGCCGGCGCGTAGCCGTGGGCATCGGCATCGGGCTTCACCAGAGTGGTGACGGCGACGCGGTCGCCGCCGACCTGACTCGCGAGATCGCCCAGGATCGAGAAGGTCGCCACCACCCGTAACTTCTCGGCATCGGCCCGCGCCGCGCTTCCGAGAAGCGCGAGAAGCAGGGCGAAGGCCAGCGGCCAAGCGGTTGAGAAGCGCCAACGCGGCATCGATCCAAATCCTGAACTCATGATCGGCCGAGCTTGTAATGCAACATTATCACATTGCCAAGTTTGGCCCTCGACTTGATCTCTCGATCCCACGGTCGCAAACACCGCCTCATGCGATTGGGCGGGGCGTTGAGAAAGTCACAAGAAACATGGCGCGTCGGCCGCTCCTCCGGGGTGACACCCTCCCCCTCCTGGCCCGCGTCTGGCGCGACTGGCTCAGGCCCCACCGGGCGACGTTGGCCGTGGTGCTCGTGCTCATCGCCATCGTGGGCGCGGCGACGGGGTTCTATCCGGCCCTGATCAAGGGTGCGTTCGATGCGTTCGACCGCAAGGACACGGCGGCCCTGGCCTATGGCCCCCTCGTGGTCATCGCCATCACGTCGATCCGGGGCTTCGCCCTGTTCGGCCAGACGGTGCTGACCAACCGGGTGGTGACGCGGGTCGAGGCCGACATGCAGGCGGCCCTCTATGCCCACCTCATCGATTCGGATCTGGCCCAGCTCGGTCGCGAGAGCCCGGCGGCCTTCACCCAGCGCTTCACCACGGATTTTGCGTTCATCAAGGAGGCGCTGACCCGCATCTCCACGGTGCTCCTGCGCGACATCGCCATGCTGATCGCCCTGGTGGCGGCGCTGATCTGGATGGACCCGCTCCTGACGCTCGTCGCCGGCATCACCGTGCCGTTCGTCGCCGGACCCATCGGCCGGGTCGGCAAGAAGCTGCGCCGGGTCTCGACAACGACGCAGGAGCAGATGGGGCTCACCGCGAGCCTCATCTCCGAGAGCCTGCAGGGCGCGCGCATCGCCAAGACCTACGCCCTCGAAGGCTACCTCAAGGGCCGGGCGGACCATGCCTTCGACGAGGTCCGCCGCCTCAAGATGAAGGCCGCCAACGCCCGTGGGCGCCTCGATCCGCTCCTCGAGATCGGCGGCGGCTTCGCCGTGGCCGCCGTGCTGGTGCTCGTGGGACAGCGGGTGATGTCGGGCGAGCGCACGGTGGGGGATTTCACCGGCTACGTCGCCGCCCTGCTGCTGGCCGCCCAACCGGCCCGGGCGCTCGGCACCCTCAACGCCATCCTGCAGGAGGCGGGGGCGGCCCTGCAACGCTACTTCGCCCTCATGGACGAGGCCCCCGTGATCCGCGAGGCGGCGGATGCGGCGCCGCTCGCCGTCTCGGGGGGCGCCATCCGCTTCCAGGACGTGCGCTTCCGGTATCGCGCCGACGCCCCCGCCCTGGAGGGCATCGATCTCTTCGTTCCGGCCGGCGCCACCGTGGCCCTGGTGGGGCGCTCCGGATCGGGCAAATCCTCGCTCCTCAACCTCGTGCCGCGCCTCTACGACGTCGATTCGGGCGTCGTCTCCATCGACGGGCAGGACATCCGGGGCGTGACCTTCGACTCCCTGCGCCGGGCCGTCGCGGTGGTGTCCCAGGAGGTGGTGCTGTTCGACGATACGGTCGCGGCCAATATCGGCTTCGGCCGCCCCGGCGCGACGCGGGACGAGATCGAGGCGGCGGCGGAGGCGGCGGCCGCCCACGGCTTCGTCTCGCGCCTGCCCGAGGGCTACGATTTCCGCGTCGGTCCCGCCGGGGGGCGACTCTCGGGGGGCGAGCGCCAGCGCATCTCCCTCGCCCGCGCCTTCCTGCGGGACGCGCCGATCCTGCTCCTCGACGAGGCCACGAGCGCGCTGGATTCCGAATCCGAGCGCCTCGTCCAGGCCGCGCTCCTGCGGCTGATGCGGGGCCGCACCACCCTGGTCATCGCCCACCGCCTCTCGACGGTGCGCGACGCCGACCTCATCGTGGTGATGGAGGCCGGGCGCGTCGCCGAGACCGGCACCCACGACGCCCTCATGGCACGCGGCGGCGCCTATGCCCGACTCCACCGCATGCAGCTCTCGGGCGACGCCGCCGCCGAAACCCTGGCGCCGTGAGGGGGCGGCTTTCTCGCTGACCACGTGCGGGTCGCCTCTCCCCGCAAGCATGAAGAGGGGGAACGCCCGCGGTCCGTCGCGGGTCTTCTCGGACGAAGCGCAGGCGCGGAGTTCGGATGAAATCAGAGTCCTACGGCCACACTGAGGACGGGCACGCCGTCACCCGCTACACCCTGGCGCGGGGCGATCTCACCGTGCAGGTCCTCGATTACGGCGGGGTGGTGACCCGGATCGCGGTTCCGGACCGCACGGGGGCCATCGCCAACGTGGTCCTGGGCGCCGCCGATCTCGCCGGCTACGAGGCGAGCGACGCGCATTTCGGCGCGCTCATCGGGCGGTTCGCCAACCGCATCGCGGGCGGTCGCTTCCACCTCGACGGACACGTCTACGATCTTCCCCGTAACGCGGGGCGGAACACGATGCATGGCGGGCCGCAGGGCTTCGACCGCAGGGTCTGGCGGGTCGAAGGGGTGACGGACACGAGCCTGACCCTGGCGCTGCGCTCCCCCGATGGGGATGAGGGTTTTCCCGGCACCCTCGACGTGCGGGTGACCTACAGTCTCACCGACGACGAGACCCTCGCCATCGCCTACGCGGCCGAGACCGACCGGCCGACGGTCCTGAACCTCACGAACCACAGCTATTTCAACCTCGCGGGCGAAGGCGCCGGAAGCGTCCTCGACCATCGCGTGACGGTCGCGGCCGACGCGTTCCTCGCCGTGGACGACGCGCAAATTCCGACGGGCGAGCGGCGCCCCGTCGCCGGCACCCCGTTGGATTTTCGGCATCCCACGGCCCTCGGCGCCCGCATCCGCGCGGCCGACCCGCAATTGATCCGGGCCAAGGGCTACGACCACACCTTCGTGCTGGGCGCGCCCGGTGTCCTGCGCATGGCGGCCACCGCCTACGATCCGGTGAGCGGTCGGCACCTCACCGTCGCCACCACCCAGCCCGGCCTCCAACTCTACACCGCCAACATGCTCGACGGCACGGTGACGGGCTCCGGCGGCGGCCTCTACCGGGCCGGGGATGCCGTGTGCTTCGAGGCGCAGGGGTTTCCCGACGCGCCGAACCAGCCGGATTTTCCGAGCACCACCCTGCGGCCAGGCGAGCGCTTCGCCGCCCTCACCACCTACCGGTTCACGGTTCCATGACGGTGCTCGTCTACGCCGCCGCCGCCCTGTTCGAGATCGCCGGCTGCTTCTCGGTCTGGGCCTGGCTGCGGCTCGGGCGCTCGGCGTGGTGGCTGGCGCCGGGGGCCGTGGCCCTCGCGCTCTTTGCCTGGCTCCTCACCCGCGTCGAGACGGAGGTGGCGGGGCGGGCCTTTGCTGCCTATGGCGGCCTCTATATCGGAGCCTCGCTCCTGTGGATGTGGGCGGCGGAGGGGCAGCGACCCGACCGCTTCGACCTCGCGGGGGCGGCCCTCTGCCTCGCGGGCGCCGGCGTGATCCTCTACGGCCCCCGCGCCTGAACGCCAGCAGCCGAGGGGGCGGGTTCGCGACAGACCCGCTGAATCGCGCTGCGATCGTGAGGCCGATCAGCCCTCGCGGCCGTCCGCCTCCACCAGGATCTCGCGCTTGCCGGCGTGGTTGGCCGGTCCGACGATGCCCTCGATCTCCATGCGCTCCATGAGGGAGGCGGCGCGGTTGTAGCCGATCTGCAGGCGGCGCTGGATGTAGGAGGTGGAGGCTTTCTTGTCCCGCAGCACCACCTGCATGGCCTGGGCGTAGAGGTCGCCGCCGGTCTCGCCGAAGCTGCCCTGATCGAACACGGCGCCGTCCATCTCGACCTCGTCCGAGCCCGCCTTGCCGCCCTCCCCCTCGTCGGCCGTGACGGCTTCGAGGTAGGACGGACGGCCCTGTCGCTTGAGGTGCGCCACCACGCTCTCGACCTCCGAATCCGAGCAGAACGGCCCGTGCACGCGGGTGGTGCGCCCACCCCCGGCCATGAACAGCATGTCGCCCTGGCCCAGCAGCTGCTCGGCGCCCATCTCGCCCAGAATCGTGCGCGAATCGATCTTCGAGGTCACCTGGAAGGAGATCCGGGTCGGGAAGTTCGCCTTGATGGTGCCGGTGATGACGTCCACCGACGGGCGCTGCGTCGCCATGATGAGGTGGATGCCGGCGGCCCGCGCCATCTGGGCGAGGCGCTGGATCGCCCCCTCGATGTCCTTGCCCGCCACCATCATGAGGTCGGCCATCTCGTCGACCACGATGACGATGTAGGGCAGCGCCGAGAGGTCCATCTCCTCG